>NZ_BBLU01000006.1 GCF_000759715.1 Demequina mangrovi | reverse complement strand
ATTCCCAGGATCTCGCTCGGGGCAACCTGATCAATCTTACCCGCATCATTTCTCGGAGTCAAATCGGCTTGTTTACCGATTTGTTTATCCGATCATCGATCCGGATCCCTGAAACTAGGAATTCCGCGGCCTTTCCGGCTCGACGGAACCCCTCAACTTCAGGAGCGTCAGATTGGCTGCTCGGTGAGTCTCCCGCTTTGCGGCGGCCTCTCCAGGCAACCCGTCTAACTTACTCTCGCCGCTCCCGCTCTGTCAAATCGGCGTTTCCGTCCGATCCGATGTCCTGGGAGCTCCGAGAGCGCCTCTCCATGGCCCGCCATGACGCACGCGTCAGGCTGTCAGCCGGTGTCGAGGATGTTGCTCGGGCTTCACCCGCGGGGCCTTCTTCAGTCCTCCGCCGGGCGTTCCCGTCGTTGGCAACGGGGTGAAACAGTACGCATCGCCCGAGTCGCGGTCAAATCGCCTGCATCTCGGGCGTGTCGCAGCCATCGCTCCTGGCAGATGACCGCAACGCGCCTCCGGACTAGGAGGAGAGCCGCACCAGTCCCACGGACTTCTTGCCGCGCCGCACCACGACCCAGCCGCCGGCAAGGGTGTGGTCCGCGCCGAGGACGAGCTCCGCATCGTCCACCCGCACGTTGTTGACGTAGGCGCCGCCGTCGCCGATCGCGCGGCGGGCGGCGGAGTTCGACTCCACGATCCCCGCGGTCACGAGCGCCTCGACGATGGTCGCGCCCGAGGGGAGGTCCACTCCCCCGAGCTCCTGCGCGCAACCGCCGAGCGTCGCCTCGTCGAGCGAGCCGAGCTCGCCGCGGCCGAACAGCGCCTGAGAGGCGTCGACCGCCCCCTGCGCGGCGGCCTCGCCGTGGACGAGGCTCGTGACCTCCCACGCGAGGGTGCGCTGCGCCTCGCGGCGGAAGGGCTCCTCGGCGACCTTGACCTCGAGCGCCTCGATCTCCTCGCGCGTGAGGAAGGTGAAGACCTTGAGATAGCTGATGACGTCCGCATCGGCCTGGTTGAGCCAGAACTGGTAGAAGGCGTACGGGCTCGTCATGGCCGCGTCGAGCCACACCGTGCCCGACTCGGTCTTGCCGAACTTGGTGCCGTCCGCCTTGGTGATGAGCGGCGTCGAGAGCGCGTGGACGCTCACACCCTCCGCCTTGCGCGTGAGCTCGGTGCCCGAGGTGAGGTTGCCCCACTGGTCGGAGCCGCCGGTCTGGAGCGTGCAGCCGTAGCGGCGGTACAGCTCGAGGAAGTCCATGCCCTGCATCACCTGGTAGCTGAACTCGGTGTACGAGATGCCCTCGTCCGAGTTGAGCCGGCGGGCGACGGTGTCCTTGGCGATCATCGTGCCGAGGCGGAAGTACTTGCCCACGTCGCGCAGCAGCTCGATCGCGGACATGTCCTTGGTCCACTCGTAGTTGTTGACCATGCGCGCGGCGTTGTCACCCTCGAAGGACATGAACGGCTCGATCTGGCCGCGGATGCGCTCGACCCACTGGTGGACCACCTCGACGGGGTTGAGCGTGCGCTCCCCCGCCATCTTCGGGTCGCCGATGAGGCCGGTCGCGCCGCCGACGAGCATGAGCGGCTTGTGCCCCGCGAGCTGGAAGCGGCGCACGGTGAGGATCTGCACCAGGTTGCCGATGTGGAGGCTGGGCGCGGTCGGATCGAATCCGCAGTAGAGCGTGATCGGTCCTGCGTCGAGCGCCTCGCGCAGCGCGTCGTCACCGGTGGTCTGGGAGATCAGCCCGCGCCAGGCGAGCTCGTCGAGGAGGTGCTCAGTCATGATGCGGCCATTGTGCCAGCACGCACGTGCACCACGAGCGCCAACGGCACGGCGAGCAGCGCGAGCGCCGCGCCGCCGAGGGCGAGGGTCGCGTAGCCCGCCTCGGCAACGACCATGCCCGCGAGGCCCGCGCCCGACGCCCCTGCGAGCGTGGTGAGCGCATCGGCCCTTCCCTGGAGCCGGGGGCGCAGGGCGGCCGGGGTGCGGGTCGCGAGCACCGCGGATCCGGCGACCATCGCGAGGCTCCAGCCCAGCCCGAGCAGCACGAGCGCCACCGAGATCGGCCCGATCGAGGCTCCACCGGCGGCCGCGACCGTGCCCGAGGCGATGAGGACCAGCCCCGAGAGGCCGCCCACGGGGGCCGGGCCCCAGCGGTCGACCAGCCAGCCCGACAACGGGGACGGCACGTACATCGCGGCGACGTGGGCTGCGATCACGGCTCCGACGGCGCCGATCCCGTGATCGTGTGCGGTGAGGTGCACCGGCGTCATGGTCATGATCGCGACCATCACGCCCTGCCCCACCACCATGAGGCCGATCCCGGCGGCCACGGGGACGCGCCAGTCGCGGACATCGGTGGGCCGGTCGCCGGCGCCCGGCCCTGTCGCCTCCTCGCCGAGCCTGCGCGCAGTGAGGAGCGGATCCGGCCGCAGCGCGGTCACGAGGACCACCGAGCCCAGCAGGTAGGCGACGGCGGCGACGACGAACGAGCCCAGCAGCGGGTCGAGCCCGCGCGCCGCGACCTGCTCGCCGCTCCACCGTGCGGAGACCGGGCCGAGCACCGCACCGAGCGTGGTCGCCATGAGCACCACCGACATCGCGGTCGCGCGGCGATGCGGGGGCGCGAGGTCCGCGCCGGCGAACCGCGCCTGAAGGTTCGCGGCGCTGCCCGCGCCGTAGACGAGGAAGGCCGCGAGCAGGCCCGCGGGCGTGCCGAGATGCGCGCACACCACGACCCCCACCGCCCCGACGGCGCCTGCGAGATAGCCGCTCCCCAGGCCCGCGCGTCGACCCCGGCGCTCGGAGATCCGCGCGATGACCAGCGCCGAGCCCGCGGCGCCGACGGTCATCACCACCGCGGGCACGCCCGCCGCGGCCGGCGAGTCCCACACCTGGGTCGCGAGGAGCGCACCGACGGTGATGCCGGCGGCGAGACCGAAGCCCGACAGGATCTGGGCGGCGGACACGACGATGAGCGTGCGGCGCTGGATCGCGGCGGCGGTCATGGGGACACCCTCGCACGGACCATGCGGACCCCGGGGCAGCGGGCGCCGCTCACTCGGGCACCGGCAGGGTGCCGTCGATCACCGCGTCCGCGGCGTCGCGGACGCCCTGGGCCTGGAGATACGCGTCCTCCTGCGGATGCCAACGGAGCCATTCCGACCGCATGGCCTCGCCGTCGCGCGCGACGCCGCGCTCGAGGCGCGTCTCCCACGGCGCGTCGGCGTAGAGCACGAGCGACGCGAGCTCGCGGGCGGCGCGCGACGCGACCCCGACGCCCTCGACGACGAGGTAGAGCCTGGCGGGCACGCGGATCACATGGGTGCGCGCGGAGCGATGCCAGTCCCACATCCGGAACGCGCCCGCCTCGCCGCGCGCGAGCGGGCCGAGCACCTGGTCGACGAGGACGCGGTCCAGCGTGGTGAGCCCGCCCCAGCCCTCGTACATGTCGTCGCCGTGCAGGATCTGGACCGGCGCATCGTCCGCGAGCGGACGCGCCGGGTCGAAGGTGCCCGCCCCGGCGGAGGCCGCCCCGCCGAGCGCGACCGCGAGCCGGTTGGCGAGCGTGGTCTTGCCCGAGCCCGCGGGGCCGTCGATCAGGACCAGCCGCGTGGCGCCCAGCCGCGACGGCGCCTCCCGGACGGCGGAGGCCAGCGAGGAGACGGACGGGTTCACGCGGCCAGGCTAGCCGCGTGCCTCGACCTGGAAGGACGATGCCGTGGCCGCGGCCAGGCGGTCCGGATCCGGCACGCGCGCGAGACCGGGCTCGCGGGGGATCGCGATGTGCCCGTCCTCGATGACGAAGGGCTCGGTGATGTCCTCGGCGTAGAAGCGGTCGGAGGCCGAGATGTCCCCCGGCAGCGTGAAGCCGGGCAGCCCGGCGAGCGCCGCGTTCGCGGCCCGGCCGATGCCGGTCTCGAGCATGCCGCCGCACCACACCGCAATTCCATGCGCACACGCGAGGTCGTGGATGCGCCGGGCCTCGAGGTAGCCGCCGACGCGCGACGGCTTGATGTTGATCACCTGCGCGGCACCCAGCGCGATCGCGTCGGCGGCGGCGGTCGCGGACACCACGGACTCGTCGAGGCACATCGGGGTGCGCATGCGGGTCGCGAGCTCGGCGTGCTGGCGGAGGTCGTCCTCGGCGAGCGGCTGCTCGATGAGGAGGAGGTCGAACGCGTCGAGCTTCGCGAGGTGGTTCGCGTCGACGAGCGTGTAGGCGGCGTTGGCGTCGACCTGCAGCGGCACGTCGGGATGGGCCTCGCGCACGGCGCGCACGGGGTCGAGGTCCCAGCCCGGCTTGATCTTGAGCTTGATCCGCACGTAGCCCTCGTCGAGGTAGCCCTGCACGGTGTCGAGCAGCTGAGGGATCGAGTCCTGGATCCCGACCGAGACGCCCGACGGCACGCGGTCGCGGGTGACGCCGAGGTGGTCGGCGAACGACACTCTCGCCGCCCTGAGCTGCGCGTCGAGCACCGCCATCTCGACGGCGGCCTTCGCCATCCGGTGGCCGACGATCCGCTCGAGGTGGTGCGCGACCGTCTCGGCGGTGAGGGGCGCGCGCTCCTGCGCCGCGAAGAGCATCGGCAGCAGGTACGAGGTGGTGACGTCGATGACGCCGGCGAGGTACTCCTCGGAGTAGACGGGCTCGGTGAGCGCGCCGCACTCGCCCCAGCCGACCACCTCGACGCCGTCGACGTCGGCATGCAGCTCGAGCACGAGGACGCGGCGATGCGTCTGCGTCGAGAACGACGTCGTGAAGGGCGCGACCAGCGGCAGGTCGAGCGTGTGCAGGGCGACGTGACGGATCCTCATCGTCTCTCCAATCGATAGCGGCCCTCGCGGGCGACCGAGGTGACGTGCCACCCGCCGGCGAGCAGCGGCCGGATGGCATCGCGGAAGGCGGGGCGCCAGGCGGCGGCGACGGCGGGGTCGCGGCGACGCAGGTCCTCGATGTCGGCGGGCACGCACAGGACGACGGCCTCGGCATCCGCTGGCACCGGACGCGTCTCGGGGCGTTCGCCGGGGCCGATGCCCAGCGCCTCGTGCGCGACTGCGGACGATGCGGTCGGGACAGACGATGCGGCCGGCACCTCCCCTGTGTCGCCACGGGGAAGCGGCGCGTCGAGATGCCACGTCGCGACCATGCGGTCGCTCCCCTGACCGGCGTTGACGCCGTCGGTCATGCGCCCGTAGAAGTCGACGAGGTAGTCCGTGAGCTCGGCGCCGAGGCGTCGCGTGTTGAACATCGCGTTGCGCACCACGAGCGGATCGAAGGTCCATGTGAGCCGGGTGAGCCCCTCGTCGAGGCACCAGGCCCGCTGATGGAGCTTCATCGCGGTGCCGACGCCGCCGCCGGCCTCCTCGGGGAGCACCCCCGCGACGTGCGAGTGCATCGCCTCGCCGTGCGGCCGTGCCAGGAGCCCGACGCAGACCCCGACCAACCTCCCGTCGCGGAACGCACCCGCGACGTAGCCGCCGCAATGCGCCAGCGCGACCATGAGCGGCGCCTCGACCACCGGCACGGCCCACAGCCGCTCGAGCAGCGCCGCCGCCGCGGGCGCCTCGGCCGGTGCGAGGATCCGGACCTCGACCCCCGCGCGTGCGGCAGCCGCCTGCGCGTCCGCCCAGGCATCGGCCACGACGTCCGGCTCGACCCGCGTCATCGTGCGGGGCTCGCGATCAGGTCCTCGACGAGCAGCGCGACCAGCGCCGTGCGCGGGGGGATGTGCGCGACCAGCACGTGCTCGTCCTTGGCATGCGCGCCCCCGCCGACGGCGCCGAGCCCGTCGAGCGTCGGGGTGCCGACGCCGGCGGTGAAGTTGCCGTCGGAGGCGCCTCCCACCGCGATCTCGCTCAGCTCGAGGCCCACCGAGGGTGCGAGCCGGACGGCGCGCTCGTACAGCGCCGCCGCGTCGGCGCGCTGCAGCGGGCGTCGGTTGATACCGCCGTGGACCGTCACCTCCGCTCCGTCGAGGACAGGCGCGAGCGCCTTGAGGTGCGCCTCGACCCGGTCCTGCTCCGCGGCGGTGCGGGCACGCACGTCGACGTTCACGCGCGCCGCCGCCGGGACGGTGTTGCCGGTGGTACCGATGACGCCGCGCGTGGGGGTCACGGTGGTGCCGGCGGCCGTGTCGGCGACGTGCGCCAGGGCGAGCACCTGATGCGCGAGCTCGATGCCGGCGTTGACGCCGCGCTCCGGCTCGAGGCCCGAGTGGGCGGCACGGCCGCGCGCCTCGAGCTCGTACCAGGAGACGCCCTTGCGCGCGGTCTTGAGCGCGCCCCCGGGACCCGCGGCCTCCAGCACGAGCACCGCATCGTGCCGCCGCGCCTCGTCCTCGATGAGGCCGCGCGACGTGAGCGAGCCCACCTCCTCGTCGCCGGAGACGAGCAAGGTCACCCCGTCGACGGAGGCGGCGCCGTCGCGCGCGGCGAGCATCGCGACCGCGTGCGCCGCCTGCACCACGCCGACGATCATGTCGAAGCAGCCGGGCCCCCGCATGACGCCGTCGACCACGGAGAACGGGATCCGCTCGAGCGTGCCGACCGGCCACACGGTGTCGTGGTGGCCCAGGAGCATCACGCGGCGCGGGCCGTCGCCGAGGGACCACCGCAGATGCACGACGCCGTCGATCTCGATCCGCTCCGGCTCGGACGGCAGCCCAGCCTCGCCGAACCTCGCTCCGATCACCCGTGCGGTCTCCTCCGCGCTGCGCGCGACCGCGGCGAGGTCCTCCGAGGGCGACTCGCAGCGGATCAGCGCCGCGGCGTCCACGATCATGGCGTCCAGGCGGGCGTCGGCATCGGCGAGGAGGGTCACCGTGCCATCGTGGCAGATCGCCTGTGACGCCGAGGTTTCCTCCGCGCGGCGGGTCCGACCTGCTATCCCCGCCGATCTCCGCTCCGGCGAGCACGGGTCACGGGTCGGCTCCCGCCACCGGGCGGGTCACGGCGCGCGTCCGCATCCCGCGCAGGTGCGGCCGCGCCTTTGCGATCGCCTCCTGGACCTCCGGGAGCGCGAGCGAGGCCCGATGCGCCTCCTCCGACTCCCACAACTCCGTCACCCAGACCACGCCGGCGTTCTCGACGTCTTCGGCCACGACGTACGACAGGTTGCCGGGCATCCCCCGCGACCCCTCGACGAGCGCGGCGACCACCTCCGCGCGCGCACCCTCCGACACCTCGAACGCGCTGATCAGACCATGCATGCGTGCCCCTTCCGCCCGTCTTCGACGCTACCCCTGGGGTACGACAGCGACCGGCGCTACGGTGGGGCTATGCATCCTTCGAGCGCGAAGATCATGGACATCCTCGGCGCGGCGGGCCTGCATTCGCAGGTGCGGACGCTCACCGACTCGACGCGCACGGCGGCCGAGGCCGCGATGGCGCTCGGCTGCGAGGTCGGGGCGATCGCCTCGAGCCTCGTCTTCCTCGCGGACGCGCGTCCGATCCTCGTCCTCACCAGCGGCTCGCACCGCGTCGACACGGACCTGCTCGCGCGTCAGATCGGCGCGCGTGCGATCACCCGCGCCTCCGCCGCCGACGTGCGCGACGCGACGGGCCAGCCCATCGGCGGCGTGGCCCCCGTGGGCCACCCCGAGCCCGTGCCGACGTACATCGACGTCGAGCTCAAGAAGCACGGCGAGCTGTGGGCCGCGGCCGGAACGCCGCACTCAGTCTTCGAGATCGCCTACGACGACCTGCTCGCGCTCACCGGAGCGGTCGAGGTCGCCGTCGAGGAGAACGACTAGGCCCGCGACCCCGTCCACGGGCGGAAGTGGCGCACCCGCGCTCGCGCGGCCTTGCCCTGCTCCACCACCTGGGACGGCGCGGTCCCGCCGACGCCGTCGCGCGCGGCGAGCGAGCCCGGCACCGTGAGCACCTCGAGCACGCCGGGCGTGAGGTCCGGGTGGATCGCGGTCATCTCCTCGGGCGTGAGCTCGTGGAGATCCTTGCCCCGCTTCTCGCACAGGCGCACGCACGCGCCGGCGACCTCGTGGGCCTCGCGGAACGGCGTGCCGTTCTTCACCATCCACTCGGCGATGTCGGTCGCGAGCGAGAAGCCCGCGGGAGCCAGCTCCGCCATCCGCTCGACGCGGAACACCAGGGTGTCGACCATGCCGGCGAAGGCCGGGAGGATCGTCTCGAGCGTGTCGACGGCGTCGAAGACCGGCTCGTGGACCTCCTGGATGTCGCGGTTGTACGCCAGCGGGAGCCCCTTGAGGGTCGAGAGCAGCCCGGTGAGGTCGCCGATGAGGCGGCCCGACTTGCCGCGCGTGAGCTCGGCGATGTCGGGGTTCTTCTTCTGCGGCATGATGCTCGAGCCGGTCGAGTAGGCGTCGTCGAGGGTGACGAAGCCGAACTCGACGGTCGCCCACGCGATGATCTCCTCGGACAGGCGCGACAGGTCGACGCCGATCATCGCCGCGACCCACGCGAACTCCGCGACCACGTCGCGCGACGCGGTGCCGTCGATCGAGTTCTCGCATGCGCCGAGGAAGCCGAGCTCCTCCGCCACCGCGACCGGGTCGAGGCCCAGCGTGCTGCCGGCGAGGGCGCCGCCGCCGTACGGCGAGAACGCGGCGCGGGCGTCCCAGTCGGTGAGGCGCTCGACGTCGCGCAGCAGCGGCCACGCGTGCGCGAGCAGCGCGTGCCCGAGCGTCACAGGCTGCGCGTGCTGGAAGTGCGTGCGCCCGGGCATGGGCGCGTCGAGGTGACGGTCGGCCTGCTCGAGGAGCGCATCGACCACGTCGAGCACCTGGTTCGCGATGACACGCGCATGACGGCGCAGGTACATGCGCGGAAGCGTGGCGATCTGGTCGTTGCGCGAGCGGCCGGCCCGCAGCTTGCCGCCCAGCTCCGGGCCCACGCGCTCGATGAGGATCCGCTCGAGCGCGCCGTGCACGTCCTCGTCGGACTCGGCCGGCAGGAGCGTGCCCGCGGCGACGTCCGCGCGCATCGTCTCCAGCGCGGCGCACATGTCGCGCGACTCGTCCGCCGTGAGGAGGCCCGCGCGCTCGAGGGCGTGGGCGTGCGCGATCGACCCGCGCAGGTCGTCGTCCGCGTAGCGCCAGTCGAAGTGCGTCGACTTCGACAGCGCCGCCAGCGCCGCCGCCGGTCCGCCCTCGAAGCGTCCGCCCCAGAGCGCGCCCTCGTTGGTGCCCTGCTCCCCTGCCATGTCCTGCTCCCTTGACGCTCGAAAGATGCGGCGGCCGCGCCCGGGTGAGGGCGCGGCCGCCGGATGACTACGACCCTAGGCGATCAGCCCAGGCGCGACTCGCGCGCCGCTGCCTGCTTCGCCGCGAGACCGTAGATCTCGATGAAGCCGCGAGCCGCGGACTGGTCGAACGTGTCGCCCTCGTCGTAGGTGGCCAGGTTGAAGTCGTACAGGCCCGTGTCCGAGCGACGGCCGGTCACCACGGCCTTGCCGCCGTGCATCACCATGCGGATCTCGCCGTTGACGTGCTCCTGGGTCTCCTCGATGAACGCGTCGAGGGCGCTCTTGAGCGGCGCGTTCCACATGCCGTCGTAGACCAGCTCGGTCCACTCGTGGCTCACGCGGCGCTTGTAGCGCGCGAGCTCGCGCTCGATGGTGACGTTCTCCATCTCCTTGTGCGCCTCGATCAGCGCGATGGCGCCCGGGGCCTCGTAGATCTCGCGGCTCTTGATGCCCACGAGGCGGTCCTCCACGATGTCGATGCGGCCGATGCCCTGCGCGCCAGCGCGACGGTTCATCTCCTCGATCGCCTGGAGCGGCGTGACGGCCTGGCCGTCGATCTTCACCGGGACACCCTTGGCGAACTCGATGACGACCTCGTCGGGCACCGGCGGGAAGGCCGGGTCGTCGGTGTAGTCGTAGATGTCCTTGGTGGGCGCGTTCCAGATGTCCTCGAGGAAGCCGGTCTCGACGGCGCGGCCCCACACGTTCTGGTCGATCGAGAAGGGGTTCTTCTTGGTGGTCGCGATGGGCAGCGCGTTGCGCTCGGCGTAGTCGATCGCCTTGTCGCGCGTGAGCGCGAGGTCGCGGACCGGGGCGATGCACTTGAGGTCGGGCGCCATGGAGACGATGCCGACCTCGAAGCGCACCTGGTCGTTGCCCTTGCCGGTGCAGCCGTGGGCCATGGTCGAGGCGCCGAACTGGCGGGCGGCCTTGACGATGTGCTTGACGATGACGGGCCGCGACAGGGCCGAGACCAGCGGGTACTTGTCGTGGTACAGCGCGTTCGCCTTGAGGGCGGGCATGCAGTACTCCTCGGCGAACTCGTCGCGGGCGTCCGCGACGTACGCCTCGACCGCGCCGCAGTCGAGCGCGCGCTGACGGATCACCTCGAGGTCCTCGCCGCCCTGGCCGACGTCGACGGCCACCGCGATGACCTCGGCGCCGGTCGCCTCCGCGATCCAGCCGATGGCGACGGAGGTGTCCAGGCCACCGGAGTAGGCCAGCACGATGCGCTCTGACATGTCTTCTCTTTCCTAAGGGTCGGGTTCAGCTGTGGAGACCGCTCGCGCGGTCGAGGAACTTGCTTGCGAGGCGCTCGCCGCCGAGCGGATCGGCGGCGATGACGAGGATGGTGTCGTCCCCGGCGACGGTCCCAAGCAGGTCGGGGTCGTCGTGCGAGTCGATCGCCATCGCGAGGAACTGCGCGGCGCCTTCCGGCGTGCGCAGCACGGTGAGGTTGGCGCTCCCGGCAGCAGAATGCAGGAGCTCGGCGCACAGGCGGTTGAGGCGCGCGCCGGTGTCCTCGATCGACTCGAGGATCGCCTGCGTCGCGTACGTGAGCCGGCCGTCGGCGTTGCGGACCTTGATGGCGCCGATCTCGACGAGGTCGCGGGACAGCGTCGCCTGGGTCGCGTGGAGCCCCTCGGTCTCGAGCATCGCCGCGAGCTGGGTCTGCGACTCGACGCTGTTCGCCTCGATGAGCTGGCGCACGAGCGCCTGGCGCGCGGCCTTGGTGTGCGGGACGCCGTGGCTCATCGTCGTGCCAGCCATGCGAGGAGCGCCTTCTGCGCGTGGAGCCGGTACTCGGCCTCGAGCCACACGATCGACTGCGGGCCGTCGATGACGTCCGCGGTGATCTCCTTGCCGCGGTACGCCGGCAGGCAGTGGAGCACCTGGGCGCCGTCGTTCGCGATCTCGAGGCTGTGGGCGTTGACCTGGTAGCCGCCGAAGACGTGCGCGCGGGCGGCGTACTGGTCCTCGTCGCCCATCGACACCCAGGTGTCGGTGGCGATGATGTCGGCGCCCGCGACGGCGTCGTCGTGCGAGGTGGTGACGGTGATCGAGCCGCCCTGCTCCGCGGCGATGCGCTTCGCGTCGAGGACGATGCGCTCGTCGGGCATGTAGTCGGCGGGCGCCCCGATCCGCACGTGCATCCCGGCGAGGGCGCCGCCGAGCAGGTACGAGTGCGCCATGTTGTTCGCGCCGTCGCCCACGTACGCGAGCGAGAGGCCGGCGAGGGCGTCGACGCCGCCGCGCGCATCGGCCACCGCCGCGAGGTCGGCGAGGATCTGGCACGGGTGGAACGAGTCGGTCAGCGCGTTGACCACCGGCTTGCTCGAGTGCGCGGCCATCTCCTCGATGAGCTCCTGGCCGAAGGTGCGCCACACGATCGCGCTCACCATCGACTCGAGCACGCGCGCCGTGTCGGCGACCGGCTCGCCGCGTCCCAGCTGCGAGGTCGCGGAGTCGATCACCAGCGGGTAGCCGCCCAGCTCGGCGACGCCGGTCGAGAAGGACACCCGGGTGCGGGTCGACGGCTTGTCGAAGATGATCGCGACCGCCTGCGGGCCCGCGAAGGGCTGCTCGAGGTGGCGGTCCTTCCGGAACGCGAGGGCGAGCTCGAGGATCTCGCGCTGCTCGGCGGCGGAGATGTCGTCGTCGCGCAGGAAGTGGCGGGTGGGACGGTCGCTCATGCGGAGCCTTCCGAGATGAGGCGGGTGGCGTGCTCGGCCATCCACGCGATGAAGAGGTCGGCTTCCGCCGTGGTGAGGGTGAGGGCCGGCACCAGACGGATCGTGTCGGGCGACGGCGGGTTGACGATGAAGCCGGCGTCGACCGCGGCCTTCGCGACCGCGGCGCTCACGGGCGCCGCGAGGCCGATCCCGAGCATCAGCCCCTCGCCGCGCACCTCGACCACCCCGTCAAGCGCCTCCAGCGACGTGCGCAGGTGCTCCCCGACCGTCTTCGCGTGCGCGAGGAGGTCCTGCTCCTGGATCACGTCGAGCGTCGCGTTCGCGGCGGCCGCCGCGAGCGCGTTGCCGCCGAACGTGGTGCCGTGGTCGCCCTTGACGAGCAGCCCGCCCGCCTTCTCCCCGAACGCGATCACCGCGCCGATGGGGAAGCCGCCGCCCAGGCCCTTCGCGAGGGTCATGACGTCGGGCTGGATCCCGGCGAGCTGGTGCGCGAACCAGGCGCCGGTGCGCGCGACCCCGGTCTGCACCTCGTCCATCACCAGCAGCGCCTCGTGGCGGAGCGTGAGCTCGCGCGCCATCGCGAGGAACGCGTGCGACAGCGGACGCACGCCCGACTCCCCCTGGATGGGCTCGAGGATGATCGCCGCGAGGTCCGCGGCGTTCTCGGCGACGGCGGCCTTCAGCGCGTCGACGTCGTCCCGCGGCACGAAGACCATGTGCTCGAGCAGCGGCGCGAACGGCGCGCGGAGCGCCTCCTTGTGGGTCATCGACAGCGCGCCCATGGACCGGCCGTGGAAGCCGCCCTCGAGCGCGATGACGGTGCGCTTGCCTGTCTTGCGCGCCATCTTGAAGGCGGCCTCGTTGGCCTCGGTCCCCGAGTTGCAGAAGAACACGCGCGAGCCGTGCGGCGCCTGCGCGAGCTCGAGGAGGCGCTCGGCGAGCCGGATCTGCGGCTCGGTCGCGAAGAAGTTCGAGGTGTGGGCGAGGGTCGCGGCCTGCTGCGCGATCGCGGCGACCCACGCGGGATGGCCGTGACCGAGCGCGTTGACGGCGATGCCGCCGAGGAGGTCGAGGTAGCGGTTGCCGTCGGCGTCCCACACCCAGCTGCCCTCGCCGCGGGTGAGGACGCGCATCGGCTCGCCGTACGTGCCCATGAGCGCGTGCCCGTAGCGCTGCAGGTCGACCCTGCCCCGCTCGAGCCCCGCCTCGCCGTGCGTTCCCAGGTCCGTCATACCCAGACCTCCTTGTCCTGGCGCACCATCGTCCCGAAGCCCGCCGATGTGAAGACCTCGGCGAGGATCGAGTGCGGCTCGCGACCGTCGATGACGTGCGCCTGCGGCACGCCTCCGCGGACGGCGCGCAGGCACGCCTCCATCTTGGGCCGCATGCCCGACTCGAGCGAGGGCAGCATGTCCTCGAGCTCCTTGGCGCTGATCTCGGAGATCAGCGACGAGCGGTCCGGCCAGGCCGAGTACAGCCCCTCGACGTCGGTGAGGACGATGAGCTTGCGGGCGCGCAGCGCGATCGCGAGGGCCGCGGCGGCGGTGTCGGCGTTGACGTTCAGCACCTGGGTCGGGTCGTCGACATCGGGCGCGACGGTGCTCACCACGGGGATGCGGCCGGCCTCGATGATGTCGGTGACCGCGCCCGGGTTGACCTTCACGACGTCCCCGACGAGGCCGACGTCGACCGCCTCCCCGTCGACGATCGCGTGGCGACGCTTCGCCTGCAGCATCCCGGCGTCCTCGCCCGACAGCCCCACCGCGTGCGGGCCGTGGTCGTTGATGAGCCCGACGAGCTCGCGCGAGACCTGGCCGGTGAGGACCATGCGGACCACGTCCATCGCCTCGGGCGTGGTGACGCGGAGCCCGCCGCGGAACTCGGACTCGATGCCGAGCTTGCTCAGCATCCCCGAGATCTGCGGGCCTCCGCCGTGGACGACCACCGGGTGGAGGCCGAGCAGCCGCAGGTGGACGATGTCCTGCGCGAAGGCGCGCTTGAGGTTCTCGTCGATCATGGCGTTGCCGCCGTACTTGATGACGACGATCGCGCCCGCGAACTGCTCGATCCAGGGCATGGCGTCGATGAGGACGCCCACCTTCTGCTGCGGGGTGAGGTCGGGCGTGGGGATCGTGTTCACCGGGGTCCCGTTCATGAGGAGTACGCGCTGTTCTCGTGGACGTAGTCGTGCGTGAGGTCGTTGGTCCAGACGGTCGCCTCGGCGTCGCCGGCGTGGAGATCGAGCACGATGCGGACCTCGCGGCCGGTGAGATCCACCCCTTCGCGGGGGTCGCCGACGCCCGACGCCCGGCACACCTGCACGCCGTTGACGGTGACGTCCAGCTGCGTCGCGTCGAAGGGCGCGACGTCCTCCGGGACGGTGCCCGCGGCGGAGATGATGCGCCCCCAGTTGGGGTCGTTGCCGAAGATCGCGGCCTTGAAGAGGTTGGACCGCGTGATGGCCCGCGCGACCGCCTCGGCGGCGTCCTCGGTGGTGGCGTTGGCCACGGTCACCGCGATGTCGTGGCTCGCGCCCTCGGCGTCCGCGACCAGCCCGCGCGCGAGCTCGGCGCACACCGCGCGGAGCGCGTCCTCGAAGGCGCCCTCCTCGGGGACGATGCCGGAGGCGCCGCTCGCGAGCAGCAGCACGGTGTCGTTGGTCGACATGCAGCCGTCGGAGTCGACGCGGTTGAACGTCGACCGCACGGCGTCGACCAGCGCGGCGTCGGCGCGCGAGGCGTCGAGCGACGCGTCGGTGGTGATGACGCACAGCATCGTGGCGAGCCCCGGGGCGAGCATGCCCGCGCCCTTCGCCATGCCGCCGACGGTCCAGCCGTCCGACCCGGCGACGGCCTCCTTGGGCACGGTGTCCGTGGTCATGATGGCGAGCGCCGCATCGGCCCCGCCGTCCTCGGTCAGCGTCGCCACCGCATCGTCCACTCCGTCGAGGAGGCGGCCCATCGGCAGGCGCACGCCGATGAGGCCGGTGCTGCACACGGCGACGTCGCCGGGCGACGTGTCGCGGCCGGAGCCCTGGAGCGCCGAGGCGACGTGCTCGGCCGTGCGGTGGGTGTCGAGGAACCCCTCGGCGCCGGTCGCGGCGTTCGCGCCGCCCGAGTTGAGGACCACCGCATCGACGCGGGCGTCGGCGAGGACCTGGCGCGACCAGGTCACGGGAGCGGCGACCACGCGGTTCGACGTGAAGACGCCCGCCGCGACCTTCTCGGGGCCGGTGTTGACCACGAGGGCGACGTCGCGCGCGCCCGTCGACTTGAGGCCGGCGACGACCCCGGATGCCAGGAATCCCTGCGCTGCGGTGATGCTCACGGTGCGGTTCCGATCGTGCTGAGGCCCAGGGTCTCCTCGAGGCCGAGGGCGACGTTCATGGACTGGAGCGCGGCGCCGGCCGTGCCCTTGACGAGGTTGTCGATGGCCGCGACGACCACGACGCGTCCCGCCTTGCCGTCGACCGCGACCTGCATGAGGCACGTGTTGGCGCCGAGCGTCGCCGCCGTGGTGGGCCACTGGCCCTCGGGCAGCAGGTGGACGAAGGGCTCGTCGGCGTACGCGGTCTCCCACGCGGCGCGCACGGCCTCGACGTTGACCCCGGCGGCGAGCGGCGCGGTGACCGTCGCGAGGATGCCACGCGCCATCGGCACGAGCGTCGGGGTGAAGCTGAGGCGCACGTCGGCCGCGCCGGCCGAGGTGAGGTTCTGGACGATCTCCGGGATGTGGCGGTGCGAGCCGCCCACGGCGTACGGCGCCGCGGCGCCGAGCGCCTCGGAGGCGAGCAGGTGCGGCGCGAGCTTCTTCCCCGCGCCCGAGTAGCCGTTCGCGAGGACGGCGACGATGTCGGTCGGGTCGACCACGCCCGCGGCGATGCCGGGCTGCAGCGCGAGGGTGACGGCGGTGACGTTGCAGCCGGGGACGGCGATGCGGCGGGTGCCGGGCAGGGCGTCGCGCTGGTGGCCCTCGGGCGTGATGAGCTCGGGCATGCCGTAGGGCCAGGTGCCCGCGTGCGCGCCGCCGTAGTACTCGGCCCAGGCCTGCGGGTCGGCGAGGCGGTGGTCCGCGCCGCAGTCGATGACGAGGGTCTCGGGCGGGAGCTGCGCGGCGATCTCGGCGCTCGCGCCGTGCGGGAGCGCGAGGACCACGACGTCATGCCCCGCGAGGGTGTCGGCGCTGGTCTCGACGATGATCCGGTCCGCGAGGGGCCGCAGGTGCGGCTGGTGCGCCCCGAGCGCGTCGCCCGCGCTCGAGTGCGCGGTGAGGGCGCCGAACTCGACGTCCGGGTGGCCGGAGAACACGCGCAGCACCTCCCCTCCGACGTAGCCGGAGGCACCTGACACAGCGACACGGATGCTCATATGCATAACCATACATGCGATTGCATGATTCAGCGCCTCACCGCGTACGATGCTGCCCGTGAGAGCGATCCAGGTGACGCGGCATGGTGGCCCCGAGGTGCTCGAGCTGGTCGAGCTCGAGCGTCCTGTCGCCACGCCCGGCCACGTGGTGGTCCGCGTCGAGGCCGCCGGCGTCAACTTCATCGACACCTACCAGCGCTCCGGGGCCTACCCCATGGACCTCCCCTTCGTGCCGGGCAAGGAGGGCGCCGGGACGATCGTCGAGGTCGGCGAGGGCGTCGAGCACCTGGTAGAGGGCGAGGGCGTCGCGTGGGCGTTCACGCAGGGCTCCTACGCCGAGTACGTGAGCCTGTCCGTCTCCGACGTCTACCCCGTGCCGGAGGACGTCGAGCTCGACATGGCCGCCGCCGCGATGCTCCAGGGGCTCACGGCGCACTACCTCGTCACGTCCTCGTACGCGGTGATGCCGGGCGACGCGGTGCTGGTGCACGCCGCCGCGGGCGGCGTGGGCCTGCTGCTCACCCAGCTCGCGGTCGCGCGCGGCGCGACGGTCATCGGCACCGTCGGGTCGGACGCCAAGGAGCGCATCGCGCTCCAGGCCGGCGCCTCGCATGTGCTCCGCTACGACCTCATGGACGACATCGCGACCGACCTCCCCGCGGCGGTGCGCGGCATCGTCCCCGAGGGCGTCGCCGCGGTCTACGACGGCGTGGGTCGCACCACCTTCGACGGCTCCCTCGCCTCGCTCCACCGGCGCGGCGCGATGGTGCTCTTCGGCGCCGCCTCGGGCCCGGTCGAGCCGGTCGACCCGCAGCGCCTCAACTCCGCCGGCTCGGTGGTGCTGAGCCGCCCGACGCTCGCCGACTTCACGGCCGAGGCCGAGGAGCGCGAGTGGCGCGCGAGCGACATCTTCCACGGGATCCTGCTCGGGGACCTCAGCGTGCGCATCGATCGCGGGTACTCGCTCGAGGAGGCCGCGGAGGCGCATCGCGCGCTCGAATCGCGCGCGACCAGCGGGAAGCTGCTGCTTCACCCCTGAACCCGCGGGTCAACATCGGCGTGTCGCCCGCTCGACACGCGCCCGACACATCTCCCAGGCAGAATGTGCGCATGCAGACCCTCCGCCTCCGCGTGATGCGCGCCACGGACATCTCGGCCGTGGCCGAGCTGAACGCGGCCGCGTCCCCCGCGGTCAACCTCCTCTCCGAGGAGGACCTGATCTCGCTCCACGCGATGTGCGACGTCGCCCTCGTGGCGACCGACCGTTCGCGCCGCATCATCGCGTTCCTGCTGAGCCTCGGCATGGGTCAGCCGTACGAGTCCGAGAACTACCGGTGGTTCGAGGAGCGCGGGGTCCGGCACCAGTACATCGACAGGATCGTGGTGCACGAGTCCGCCAAGGGCACGGGCGTGGGCCGGGCGCTGTACGAGTCGGTCTTCGAGCGCGCGCGCGAGCGCGGAGCCACCGAGGTGACCACCGAGGTCCAGCTCGACCCTCCGAACCCGGGCTCGGTCACGTTCCACGAGCACCTCGGATTCCAGAGGGTCGCCGAGCAGCACACGCGCGGCGGGACCGTGCACGTGGCGCTGCTCGCGCGCGCCGTCTACTGAGCGACGGCGCGTCGCTCGGAGCGCACGGGCAGCCCGTCAGCCTGCTGGGACCGCCTCGGTCGCGCCATCGGCCGCACCCTCGGTCGCGGCATCGCCCTCCGCCTCGGCCGGCTCGGGCCGCTTGCTGGGTCCCGCGAGCTTGCTGAGGGCGTAGGCGAGCACGCGCTCGCGGGTCGCCATCCGCTCCGCGGTCAGCATGAGCAGCTCCGCGACCTCGGCCGGCTCGAGCTCGAGGTCTGGATGGTCGGCGGCGAGGGCCTGGTGCACCATCCGCATCACCGCATGCCCCGGCAGCGACGGCACATGCGCCATGAAGGAGATCGACGCCCAGGTGCCCGGACCCAGGCCGTGCACGTCCTGGAGCCGCATGCCGAGCTCCTCGGTGTGCTGCCGGGCCACCTGGCCGAGGGACGCGGCGTTGTAGACACCCGACTCGACCAGGGCGATCGCAGCCTCGTGGACCACGTCGGCGCGCAGACGGTCGACACCCGGCACGGTGCTGTCGCCCCAGCGCGCGCCGAGGATGTGCCGCAGGGCGATCGGGCCGAGCTCGACCAGGTCCACCAGGTCGTCGAAGCCGCGCTGGGGGCGGTTGACCATGACGGTGTCGATCACGGTGCCGACCGCGGGCGCGGGCAGCTGCGCGCCGAAGACGCCGGCGATGAGGGCGAGCTCGCTGTGCCGCGGGTAGCCCCACGGCGCCGAGTCGCGCCACCCCGGGGGCAGCATCGCCACGAGGCCCGCGTGCAGGCTGGGGACCAGGGTCTCGACCATGGCGCGACGCTACCGTGCCGGGCACCGGGGACCCGGAGGGGCGGATTCGGGCGTGTCCGCACCAATGCCGCGAATCCTCGCGCGGGCGGCGCATCCAGCGGCGTCGAGCATGCGCGCCGCGCGGACCCAGCGCGGGTGCGCCGTCACGACGCGGCGACGATGCCCTTCTCGCGAGCGAGCTCCTCGGCCCGGCGGCCGAGGGCGTAGGAGAGCACCCGCTCGTCCACGGCCATGCGCGCGGCCGACAGGCGGATGAGGTCGCCGACCTTCTCACGGTCCAGCACCACGTCCCCCCGCTCGGCCTCGAGGGAGTCGCGCACGAGCGCGACCACCGCATCGTCCGGCAGGACCGACGCGTGGCTCATGAACGCGATCGACGCCCAGGTCCCCGGTCCGAGGCCGCGCACGGACTGGAGCAGGGTCGCGAGGTGGTCGCCGCGCGTGATGGCGGCGTCCTGGAGGTCGCGCGAGGTGCGCACCCCGGTGTGGACGAGCAGGCGCGCGGCCTCGTGGATGACGTCAGCGCGTCGGCGCGGCACGCCGAGCACGGTCGAGTCGCCCCAGCGCTCGCCGATGATGCGGCGCAGGTCGACGGGGTCGACGGCCTCGAGATCCGCGAGGTCGTCGAGGAGGCTGCCGGGACGCCGGCGCATGACGCTGTCGGCCACGTCGGCCACCGCCTGCGCATGCAGTTGCGCGGCGAACACTCCTGTGATGAGCGCGAGCTCGCTCTGGCCCGGGTATCCCCAGGGCGCGGAGTCGCGCCACCCCTGGGGAAGGATCCCGGCCAGCGCCGCCCTCAGATTCGGCACCAGGTCCTCGACCATGCCGCCACGCTACCGCGACCGGCAGGGCCGCGACAGTCCTGCAAATCAGCGATAACCCACATACCGGATGAAGCTGCTGACGGATTCCTACGGACCGTCCTAGGCTCGTCGCATGCGCATCCTCATCGTCGGAGGCACCGGCCTCATCTCGTCCGAGCTCGCCGGTCTGGCGAGCGCCGCAGGCCACGAGCTCACGCTCGTCAACCGCGGCCGATCCGAGGCGGCGACACCGCCGCCGGGTGCGCATGTGATCCACGCGGACGCCACCGACGCCGAGGCGCTGCGGTCGGTGCTGCACGGCGCCCGGCTGCGTCGGGAGCGCTTCGACGCGGTGGTCCAGTTCATCGCCTTCACCCCCGAGCACGTCGCCGCGGACGTCGAGACCTTCGCACCGCTCACGGACCAGTACGTGCTGGTGGCCACGTCCGCCTCGTACCGGTCCTTCGACCGGCTCCATCCGCTGACCGAGGACACCGCGCAGGAGAACCCGTTCTGGGAGTACGCACGTCTCAAGGCGGAGTGCGAGGCCGTGCTGCGGGCACGGGCACCCGAGGCGGGTCTGGCATGGACCGTCGTGCGGCCCGCCCACACCTACGGACCGTCGAAGATTCCGGGTTACACAGGAAACTCCTCCCATCCGTGGACGCTGGTCGACCGGATGCGCCGGGGCGCCCCGATCCCGATCCCGGGCGACGGCACGTCGCTGTGGACGCTCACTCACGCGCGCGACGTGGCGGCGGCCATGCTGGGCCTGCTGGGCAACTCGGCCGCCCTGGGCGAGGCGGTCCACGTCACCTCCGACGAGGCGCTCACCTGGGAGGGCATCCACGCGACGATCGCTCGGGCCGCAGGCCTCGACGCCTCCCGCTTCGCGGAGCTCGCGGTCCATGTGCCCTCCGACGCGCTGGTGGCGGCGAGCCCGGCCTCGGCGGGCGGGATCTACGGCGACAAGATGCACGCCGCGGTCTACGACACCTCCAAGATCAAGCGGCTGGTCCCCGGGTGGGAGGCGCGGATCCCGTTCGACGTCGGGATGGCGGAGGCCATCGCGTGGTTCGAGGCGGACGCGGCGCGCCAGACCGTCGACGACCGCGCCAACCGCATGCTCGACGCGGTGGCAGGCATCTACCTCGACGCTCTCGCGCGGGTCATCGCCGAGGTTCCTCCGGCCGACGGCTGAGCCCGGCGGCAACCCACCCGATGGCTGACCACGACGATCCCGAGGTCGCGTTCCCTCTCGCGATCGCCTCGACCGTGCTCGGGATGGTGGGTCTCACGGTGCCGGTGCTCGCGTTCGTCGCCGTGCTTCTCGCGCTCGGCGGCTATGCGCTCAACCGCCGGCACGCGCCCACGCGCGCGTTCGCGTTCGTCGGGGTGGTGCTCGGCGTGGTGGGGATCGCGAGCATGTTCGTGGGCGGGATCGGGTGAGGGGCATCGCCGCCTCCGTGACCGCCGCCGCCGCCGCTGACACCACCACCCGTCCGCGGACCGAGGGCAGGGCTCTCCCCCGGGTCATGCCGCGCACCTCGGATCGAGGCGCCTGACGCCGCCCGGGATCGGGGTGCGCGCCGGGTCCACCGATGCGGGAGGGATGAGCCACGGATAGCCGGCCCTCATCTCGAGCTCCCACTCCGAGGCGTGCAGCTGCACGTGACATCCCGTGCAGAGGAGCACACCGTTGTCCAGGTCCGTCCCGCCTCCTTCCCGCCAATACCTCACGTGATGCACGACACACCACGAGGGCGGGGCCAGGCACCATGCGCACCCGCCGTCCCGCTCCACCAGCGCCCGCCGTTGGGCACGGCTGAAGAGCCGCTTCGCTCGCCCCCAGTCGAGGGGGACGCTCGCGCCACCGATCACCGCAGGCACGATGCTCGCGTCCACGGCCATCATTCTCATCGTGCCGGCGCTCACCGGACCGTCGAGCGAGTCGCAGCTCCCGAGCCCGACGCCGCTCTCGAGTCCCTCGGGGTCGAGGCGCACCACCACCTCGGTACGCACGCCGGCGCCGGGCTCCTCGCATCCCAGTCCATGCTGGGCGAGCGCGACCAACGCGTCGACACGCACCTGCGGTGCGGTGCGCCTATCCGAAGCCTCGACCACCGCGTCGTCGCGGCGCCGCTGGAAGGCATCCCGCACCTGAGCGTCGAGCCAGGCCACGATCGGCGCGGCCGAAGCGGCGTCGAGCCGGGCACGCAAGGTCACCATGCCGTCGGCGTCACGCCCGACCACGAGCTCGCGGTTCTCCCGATGGCGCCGCTCCTTGGCCTCCAACGCCTCGCGGTCGACGAGCGCCACCGCCTGCTCGCACGCGCGGCGGAGCTCGCGCACGGAGAGTCGCGCGGCCTTGGCCACCAGCCGCTCCTCGCGATCGGCCGGACGATCGGGAAGAGAGTCGAGGGTCCGCGCGAGGATCTCGACGGAGGCGGCTCCGATGCGCCCGTCGCGGAACGCACGGTCGACGTGCGCGTACCGCGTCTCACGCGAGGAGGCGCCGGCGGAGATGAGCTGCTGCGCCCCGCGCTCGTCGACACCGAGACTCCGTGCCACCTCGCGGCGATGAACCGCGGTCTGAGACGGCGTCGGTGCACCCGAGGCGCTCGCCCGGCGCAAGCCCTCCGCCCCCGAGGCCGAGGCGGCGACGCCCGCGTGGCGGTAGAGCGCGGAGGTCGCCTCCGCGAAGGCGCGGTACTCCTCGGGGCTCAGATCCGCGAGCTCCCGGCCGTCGAATCCACGCAGCGCTTCGAGCGCCGCGTCGAGCCGAGCGATGGAGAACGTCATGCGACCATCTCACCACCGACCTCTGACAACGCGAGATCGAATTTCCACATGTTTACCAGGGTGGATAACTTCACCGAAGCGGGGTCTGGGGACATCACCCACGGGGAGCGGTACCGCCTCACCTCTCGAGCAGGTCGCGCTCCCCCACCTCCACGACCTCGAGGCCGGGCACCCTCAGCACCGCATCCACCAGCGCCCGCGAGCCCGCGACGAAGGTCGAGTCCAGGTCGATCTCGGTCGACACGAGCCAGGCATGGTCGGCGGGCCACACCAGCTGGGGCGTCGGCGAGCGCCACGGCCGGTCCCAGCCGAGCCCTGCGTCATACCCCCAGTCGGGATCGGCGAGCTCCGACAGCGCGCAGCCGAGAAGGAGATAGTCGCGATAGGCCGCCTCCGACCAGCCGTCGCGCGGAGGCACCGCGAGCAAGGCGCCCTCGCGCAGGGCGTCGCGCACCTCCCGCCCCACGCCGGGACGGCCGTACATCACCGGCACGCCCTCCCCCGCGAGCGCGAGCGTCGCCACCGCACCCTCGTCGCCATGAAGCTCGGCCCAGCCGCCCCACACGCCGAGCACCGCATCGTCCGGCGTCGAGGTCGCCCCGGCCAGCACGGGCACCAGTGCCGCGAACAGGGCGGGATCGAGCCAACCGAGCCGCGGAATGTCGGCCTCCCAGCCGTCGTCCCACCGCGCGCCGCCGATCCCGAGAAGCGACTCCGCGGTCGCGACGAGCGGCGACAGCTCCCGCCCGAGCGCGTGCGCAGCCTCCGCCCATGTCCACATCCGCTCGTCGACCACGCGCGGCACCACCCCGTCACCGCGGTCGGTCCAGTCGAGCCGGCGCCCGTCGAGCGGATGCAGGATCCGCGCGTACGCCTCGAAGCCGGCTCCGGCGAAGCACCCCACCCCGTCCGAGGCGAACAGCCGTCGCTGCAGCCACTCCCCGGCATCGGACCCGCGCAGCACCCTCACCCGAGCACCCTAGCGAGCACGTCCCGGCGGGGCGCCGCAAGGCGGCACCGGCGCCCCTACCGCCCGAGGATCCCCCGGTAGATCGCGAGGTTCTCGTCGTCCATGACGCAGAACGTCACGTCCTCGACCGCCGGCGCCGATGCGAGAGCCCGCCCCACGGCCCGCACCGCGACCTCGGCCGCCTGCGCCTTCGGGTACCCGTAGATCCCCGTCGAGATGCACGGGAAGGCGACGGTCCGGCAGCCGTGCTCCTGCGCGAGGGCGATCGCCGCAGCGTAGGCCGAGGCGAGCGCGAGGGCCTCTCCGCGGTCGCCCCCATGCCACACGGGACCGACCGCGTGGATGACGTGCCGTGCCGGCAGCGCGTACCCGCCGGTGATCTTCGCGGACCCCGTCGGGCAGCCGTGCAGGGTCTCGCACTCGTCCTGGAGTCCGGGTCCCGCGGCACGATGGATGGCGCCGTCGACGCCCCCGCCGCCCAGCAACGACTCGTTCGCCGCGTTGACGATCGCGTCGACCGCGAGCACGGTGATGTCCGTCTGCCTCACCGACATGATCGCGGTCATGCGGCCGCTCCCCCGACACCCATGCGCACCCCCATGCGTGGGACCTCCCCCGATGCGTCCCTTGCGCCCACAGTAGGGGCGATGTGCCGCGCTCGCCCGGCGAACGCCCTGGGATCCCGCCCACGCCCGGGGGCCCCGCGGAACACTCGCGCCGTCGCCGCGGTTGGCCTTGGATGGAACCAGGACGGACACGAGGAGGCCTCATGAGCTGGACCGCGGACGACATCCCCGATCTCACCGGCCGGGTGGCCGTGGTCACCGGGGCGAACGGCGGCCTCGGCCTCGTGTGCACGAGGGAGCTCGCCAGGCGCGGCGCGCACGTCGTCATGGCCGCCCGCGATCCCGAGAAGACGGACGATGCGCGGGCCGCGGTCCTCGCCGAGGTCCCCGAGGCCTCGCTCGAGACGGTGCCGATCGACCTCGCCTCGCAGGCGTCGGTCCGCGAGGCCGCCGCGAGCATCGCCGAGAGGCACGATGCGGTGGACCTCCTCCTCGCCAACGCAGGCGTCATGGCCATGCCCGAGCGGCGCAGCGAGGACGGCTTCGAGATGCAGCTCGCCGTCAACCACCTGGGCCACTGGACCCTCACCGACGCGCTGCTGCCGCGCCTGCTCGCCGCCCCCGCCGCGCGCATCGTCACCACGACCTCGATCGCGCGTCTCAACGCACGCCCGCTCGACCCCGCGAACCCGAACCTCGACGGCGAGTACGAGGACTGGCGCGCCTACGGGCAGTCCAAGCTCGCCGCGCTCCAGTTCGCGATGGGGCTCAACGCGGCCCTGCGCGACGCCGGCACCAGCGCCCGGGCGCTGTGCGCGCACCCGGGCATCTCCCACACCGATCTCCAGAAGCGGACAGTCCGCGAGGGCGGAGGGGGCCGCCAGGGCCCGTTCTGGGAGGCATTCGCCGAGCAGCGCGGCATGCCTCCCGCCGAGGGGGCGCTGCCGCAGCTGCGCGCCGCCACGGACGCGGGCGCGCGCGGAGGGACGCTCTGGGGTCCGCGCTGGGGGCTTTCGGGGCCGCCCACCCGCCGCTACCTGCTGCGGCGCGCGTCGATCCAGGCGGGAGTCGCCGACGTCTGGAGAGCGTCGCAGGAGCTCACGGGCGCACGCATGGACGTCGAGGCCGCGGCGGCCGCGGCTCGTGCGCGAGGCGCCGCATGACCGGGGATCCGGCCGATGCGCTGGTGTTCTTCGGCGCGACGGGCGACCTCGCGCGCAAGCTCATCTTCCCCGCGCTCTACGGCATGGTCGCGCACGGCGAGCTCGACGTGCCCGTGGTGGGCGTCGCCTATTCGGGCTGGGGCATCGACGACCTGAGGCAGCGCGCCCGCGAGTCCGTCGCCGCCGCTGTCCCCGACCACGACCCGGATGCGCTCGCGACCCTCGAGGGCCTGCTGCACTACGTCGACGGCGACTACCGCGACGCGGAGACCTTCGCCCGGCTCACGGAGACCCTGGGCGACGCACGACGCCCCCTGCACTACCTGGCGATCCCCCCGTCGATGTTCGCGACGGTGGTCGAGGGACTCGAGGGCGCGCGCCTCAACGCGGACGCGCGCGTGGTGGTCGAGAAGCCCTTCGGCCGGGACCTCGCGAGCGCGCGCGAGCTCGACGCGGTCATCAGGCGCGCGTTCCCCGAGGACGCGGTGTTCCGCATCGATCACTTCCTCGGCAAGGACGAGATCATGAACCTCCTCTACTTCAGGTTCGCGAACTCGTTCCTCGAGCCGGTGTGGAACCGCGACCACGTCGCGAGCGTGCAGATCACCATCGCCGAGGACTTCGGCGTCCAGGGCCGCGGAGCCTTCTACGACACCGCGGGCGCGCTGCGCGACGTGCTCGAGAACCACATGCTGCAGATCGTCGCGCGGCTCGCGATGGAGCCACCCGCGTACCAGGGCTACAGCGCGGTGCACGAGGCGAAGGCCAACGTGTTCCGCGCGATCCGGCCGCTCACCAGGAACGACATCGTGCGCGGCCAGTTCGAGGGCTACCGCGACGAGCCGGGCGTCGCGCGCGGCTCCGACGTCGAGACCTACGCCGCGGTGCGGCTGTTCATCGACTCGTGGCGATGGGCGGGGGTGCCCTGGTACCTGCGCACGGGCAAGCATCTCCCGGTGACCGCGCACGAGGTGGTGGTCGAGTTCAAGAAGCCGCCTCAGGCGCTCTTCGACGACGCGATGATGGCGCAGCACCCCAACCACCTCCGCTTCCGCCTCCAGCCGGATGGCGAGATCGCTCTCGGCGCCCGTGTGAAGACCCCGGGCGAGGAGTTCGTGGGCGAGCAGCGCGAGCTGGTGGTGAGCACCGGCGGCGCGGGTTCGCGCCATCCCTACGAGCGGCTGCTCGCGGACGCGATGGAGGGCGATCGCGCCCTGTTCACCGCCGAGGAGACCGTCGAGGCCGCGTGGCGCGTGGTCGACGGGGTGCTCAGCGATCACGCACCGGCCATCCGCTACGCGCCCGGCACCTGGGGCCCGACGGAGGCGGAGACGCTCATCGGCGCGGACGGCCCCTGGCACGCACCGGTGATGAAGGACGATGCGGCGCGCGGCGCCGCTCACGCGAAGGGAGCATGACATGCAGCTGGGCATGATCGGCCTCGGCAGGATGGGCGCGGGGCTCACCCGGCGGCTCCTGCGCGACGGGCACACGGTGGCCGTGCACGATGTCGACGCCGAGGCGATCGACGCGCTCGTCGCGGACGGCGCGCTGCCGGTGCGCGAGATGCGCGCGTTCGCCGAGGCGCTCGAGGCGCCGCGTGCGGTGTGGGTGATGGTGCCGGCCGGGCCCGTGACCCAGCGGGTGATCGAGGCGCTCGCCGACGTCCTCGAGCCCGGCGACACCATCATCGACGGCGGCAACAGCTACTACCGGGACGACCTCGCCCACGCCGCGATGCTGGTCGAGCGAGGCATCGGCCTGGTCGACGTGGGCACCTCCGGCGGAGTGCACGGCCTGGACCGGGGCTTCTGCCTCATGATCGGCGGCGACGAGGACACCGTCACCCGCCTGTCCCCGCTGTGGCGCTCGATCGCGCCGGGCGTGGAGGCCGCCGAGCGCACGCGCGGCATCGCGACCGACGGCGTGCCGGGGCTGCTCGAGCCCGGCGAGGAGGGGTGGCTGCGCTGCGGGCCCACCGGCGCGGGGCACTTCGTCAAGATGGTCCACAACGGCATCGAGTACGGGCTCATGGCCGCGTACGCCGAGGGCCTCAACGTCCTGAGGAACGCGAACATCGGCGCGAGCGAACGCGAGGCCGATGCGGAGACCGCACCTCTCGCGCAGCCCGAGCACTACCGGTACGACATCGACACCGCCGCCGTCGCCGAGGTGTGGCGACGGGGCTCGGTCATCGGCTCGTGGCTGCTGGACCTCACCGCCGAGGCCCTCCGCGCGGACCCGGCGCTCGACGGCTTCTCCGGGCGCGTCTCCGACTCGGGCGAGGGCCGCTGGACCTCGATCGCGGCGATCGACGAGGGCGTGCCCACGCCGGTCCTCACCACGGCCCTGTACTCGCGCTTCGCCTCGCGCGACCTCGACGACTACGCGCAGCGGACCCTCTCCGCCATGCGCAAGGGCTTCGGCGGCCACGAGGAGAAGCCCACCGGGGAGTAGCGGGCTCCCCGCCTCAGCGCTCGCCGAGGAAGAACTCGACCACCGCGAGCGGCCCGTCGAGGAACTCCGTGGTGCCGCCCATGACGCGCGGCTGCGTGTACACCGGGTTCGGGACCACATGCCCGCCGCCCTCGACCGAGAACAGCAGCACGGGCGCCTCGCCCGCGAAGGCGGTGAGGGTGACGTCGGAGTCGCCCTCCGCATCGGTGTTGGTGAACGAGGCGACCTGCGGCGTGAGGTCGGCGTCGTTGAGCACCGCGAGCGTCACGGCGCTCTCGTGCGCCGACAGCACCTCGCCGAGGCTGCCGCCGAACGTGCCGGCCTCGCCGCCCTCGAAGGGGTTGACCGGGTCGCCGGTGCCGAGCACGAGCATCGTCGGCACGGCCTCGTCCGAGACCTCGCACACGTTGTTGCTCTCCGCCGGGTACGCCGCGGCGAAGGGCGCGATGCCCGCGACCAGGTCGGACGCCTCGGCGGCCAGGCGGATCGACATGTGGCCGCCGTTGGAGAGACCGGTCGCGAAGACCTGCTCCTCGCTCGCGCCGTCGATGGCGGCGACGTCCGCGACCACCGCACGAGCGAAGGCCACGTCGTCGATGTCCTCGGTCCGTGCGGGGTACGGCGTCTCGGCACGGCAGCCGTGCCACGTCTGCTCGTAGCCCTCGGGGTACACGGCGATGAAGCCGCGCTCGACCGCGAGCTCGTCGAAGCGGTAGCCGGCCGCGGCCCTCATGCCCTCGGCGTCCATCCGGGAGCCGTGGAAGGCGAGCACCACGGGCGCATCGTCCGCCAGGTCGTCGGGCACGACCGCGACGTACTCGCGGGTCATGCCGTCGACCTCGAGCGTCCGTCGCTCGACGGATGCGGCGAGCGAGGGCTCCTCGGGAGCGGGCGCGTAGAGGAACCAGGCGCCGAGCGCCCCGCCGACGAGCACGAGCCCGCCGAGGACGGAGCCGGTGAAGACCAGCGCTTTCTTCCAGCGGGGACGGCGCCGCGTCGGGGCGTCGGTGGCGGGCGTGGCGTCGGGCATGTCGTCTCCTTCGACGAGGCGGGAAAGAAGAAGCGGCGGTGGGACGACCCCAACAGGGCCGCCCCACCGCCACGTGGCGTCAGCTGAGGGCGCCGGTGAGGGTCACCGTGTAGAGCAGCTGGTGGACGCGGTCACGCAGGCCGTTGCCGATGCCGACCGGGTCCTCCTCGACCGCTGCCTCGGTCGCCGACACGGTGCCAGGTGCGAGCACCGCGAGCATCACGTCGTTGCCGTTCAGCGCCGCCTGAGCGGGGTCCATCCAGGAGCCGAGCACGGCATCCGTCGAGACGAAGCCGTCGAAGCCCCACTCGCCGCGCAGCACGTTCTGCAGCAGCTCGGAGCTGCCGCCGGCCCACTTGCCGCCGATGTTGATGAAGGAGCTCATGGCACCGGTCGGCGCCGACTCCTTCACCGCGATCTCGAACGGCGCGAGGTACAGCTCACGCAGCGCCTGCTCGGAGGTGAAGACGTTGATGCCCGAGCGCGCGTTGACCTCCTGGTCGTTCAGCACGAAGTGCTTGATGGTGGTGAGCACGCCCTGGTCCTGCGCGCCGTTGACCATGCCGGCGGCCATCTTGCCGGAGATCAGCGGGTCCTCCGAGAAGTACTCGAAGTCACGCCCGCCCATCGCGGTGCGGTGGAGGTTCATGCCGGGCGCGTACCAGACGTCGACGCCGTAGATGCCGGCCTCGGTGCCCACCGACTCGCCGACCGCGTAGGCCAGCTCGTCGTTCCAGGTGGAAGCGATCACGATCTCGGACGGGTAGGCCGCCGCCTCGAGCGAGGCGAACAGCGAGTTCAGGCCGGCAGGGCTGTCGAGCATGGTCATCGAGGGGATGCCCAGGCGGTCGACCTCGGCGGTCTTGTAGGCGCCGTACGAGAACAGCTCGATCGTCTCGTCGAGCGTGAGCTGGTCGAGGAACGCGTCCCACTGCGGGTCGTCCATGTCGAGCCCGACCAGGTCGGCGAGCTCGATGCCGTTGTCGGCGCCGTAGGTCGGTGCCTCACCCTCGGCCGGCACGATCTCGGGGTCCATGAGCGCGAGGACCTCGTCGGAGGCCTCCTCGGTGCCGTCGGGAGCGGTCGGGTAGGTGCCCTCCCAGTCGTCGCGCGACAGGTAGGTCACGTCGCCCTCGGCGAACGCGAACTGGCTCGCGTACTCGTAGCCGGTGTCCGCGTCGGCCGTGTACACCACCGCGTCCGCGACCTCATGGTCGAAGGTCGCGACCGGGGTGTGGACGTTCGTGGCCATGGAGATCGCGTAGTCGCCCGCGTCGAGCACGTAGTTGCCCGCCTCGGTGTCCCAGGACGCCATGTCCTGGACGTCCCACTCGATCGTCACGGTCTCGGACTGGCCGGGCTCGAGCTCGCCGGTCTTGGCGTAGCCCGCGAGCTCGATCGCCGACTTCTCGATGCCGCCGTTGTAGGGCGCGGAGAAGTAGGCCTGCACCACGTCCTTGCCCGCGACGTCGCCGGTGTTGGTCACCTCGACGTCGACCGTGACCGTGTCATCGGTGATGACCGGCTCGATCGCGTCCCACTGGAAGTCGGTGTACGACAGGCCGTGACCGAACGGGTACTGCACGGCGGCCTCGTAGCCCGCCTCGTCGTCCAGGTAGCGGGTCTCGTAGTAGCGGTAGCCGACGTAGATGCCCTCCTCGTACTCGAGGAACGCGCGGTCGGCGTTGGTGTAGCTGTGGCTGCCGAGGTTCTCGGCGCCCGGCGCCGAGGCGACGTCGTACGCGTAGGTGTCGGTGAGGCGGCCCGAGGGGTTGACCTCGCCGGACATGATCTTGGCGAGCGAGACGGCGCCCTGCGGACCGGGGATGCCCATCCACACGACCGACTTGATCTGCGGGTAGTCCTCGACGAAGCCGAGCTCCATCTGGTTGCCCGCGTTGACCACGAGGATCACGTCGTCCTGGTGGGCGGTCACGGTGTCGAGCAGAGCGATCTGCTCGTCCGTGAGCTGCAGGCCCTCCTGCGTGAGGTCGGTGCCCTCGCCGCCCGCGACGCCGATGGTGACGATCGCGGTGTCGGAGTAGCCCGCGGCCTGCTCCATGACCTCGTCGGTCAGGTAGTCGGGGGCGGGCTCGGCGTTGCCCGCATTGCCCATCGCCATCTCGGCGATCTGCACCAGGAAGTTGCTCGAACCCTCGGTGTGCTCGGCGCCGGCCTCCTCCATCGTCGCGTAGAGGTCCTCGTTGTACTCGATGCCCTGGCCCTCGAGGCCCTCGTACAGCGTGGGCGCACCGGCGACCGCGGTGCCGCCCGAGCCTCCGCCTCCGAGGAGCAGGTTGAACGAGGCGAACGAGAACACGTTCACCTTGGCCGCGTCGGCGAGGGGCAGGACGTCGTCGTCGTTCTGCACGAGGACCATGCCCTCGTCGGAGATGGCCTCGACCACCTCGAGCGCCGCCTCGCGAGCGGCGACGGCCTCCGGGCCGGCATCGTTGAACTCGAGGCCGGCGATGCGTCCGAAGGCGCTGGCGTAAGGCGCGGCGAGCGCGACGACACCGATGCCGGCGGCGGCGGTGAGGCCCCAGCCGATCGCGCGGCGGGGACGGTGCTTGACCTTGCGGTAGACGCGCTCGCGACGCTTGAGCTCGCGGCGCTGGGCGCGGTTCATCGTCGAGCGCACCTCGGCGCGCTCCTCCTTGGCGGCGGCCTTCGCGTCGCGTGCGGCCGTCTTGTCGGACGCCTTCGCGGCGGTGCGCTCGTCGGACGTCATCGCCTCGAGCTCGTCCTTGCGGGCACGCTTCGCCGCGCGCTCGTCCTTGACGCGCGCGACCGCCTCCTGCTTGATCTCCTTGCGGGTTGCCATGCTTCTCAGCCCTCTTCGTTGCGGTGGGTGGCGCGCGTGCGTCGGCGCAGCGCGAGCCATGCGGTAGCCGTCTGGCGCAGACCGCGCCAGAACCGGCCGTTGACCATGAGCAGGAGGCCGTCGACCATGCGGTCGTCCGCCATCCCCCCGCTCAGTCGTGCGACGGACCTGAACGGCAGGTCGAGCACGAAGTTCGTGTTGTTGGCCGCGTGCGGCCGGCCCAGCGCCATGAGCAGGCGCGAGGTGGTGCGGATGGTCCAGTGCAGCAGCCCGGCGAAGCCGCCGCGGCCCTCCGTCTGGGCGACGATGTCGTCGCGTGTGAGCGACACCCCGCGCGGCCACTCGGCAGCCGGGAGCGGACGCCCGAGCAGCGCCGCGAACTCGGCCGCGTCCACCCGCTCGACACGCCCGTCGACGTAGTGCGGGAGCGTCGCCGCATCGGCGTCCGGCATGGCCACGCCGGTGACGTCGAGCCCTGCGCGCGCACGGATGTCGCGGGACGAGGCGCCGGCGAGGATCGCGTAGGCGCCGCCCACGGTGACCCAGTCCGAGCGTCGCGCGTCGAACACGTCGAAGGCATGCTCGGCGTAGACGATCTCGACGGTCGCGCTCTCCCCCGGTTCGAGCGCGACCCTCGCGAAGCCCGCGAGCTCCCTGACCGCGCGGATCTCGCCGACCGCCGCGCCCGGCGCCTCGACGTAGAGCTGGACGGTCTCGGTGCCCGGGCGTGCGCCGGTGTTCGTGATGGTCACGCGCGCGGAGCGCGGCCCCGCCTCGAGGCCCGAGTACGCGAAGGAGGTGTAGCTGAGACCGTGCCCGAACGGGTAGCGGACCGGCATCCCGACCTTGTCGTAGTAGCGATAGCCCAGGTAGATGCTCTCACGGTGCTCCGAGGTCGCCTCGGTGCGCGCGAAGGTCGCCGAGGACGGCACGTCCTCGTAGCGCAGGGGGTACGTCTCCGCGAGACGGCCGCCAGGGTCGACGACCCCGGTGAGCACGTCGACCACGGCACCGCCGCCGCCCTGTCCCCCGAGGTAGCCGTGCACGATGGCGTCCACGTCCTCGGCGAACGGCAGCTCCACCGGCGCGCCGCCGGCGAGCACCACGACGATGCGGGCGCCGGTGCCCCGGAGCGCGTCGACCAGCGCGAGCTGGTTCTGCGCGAGGCGCAGGTGCGCGCGGTCGACGGCCTCCGCCTCGGCGGACTCGTCGAGGCCGAGGAACAGCAGCACGGTGTCGGCGCGCTCGGCGAGGCGGACCGCGCGACGGCGGCGGCCCGCGGAGGCGCCGTCCATGCGCGTGAAGCCCGGCTCGTAGCCGATGACGTCGAGGTCGGAGGCGCGCAGCGCCTCCAACGCCGAGTCGACCCGGGTGGGATTCACGAGCGAGCTGCCCGCACCCTGGTAGCGCGGCGTCTCGGCGAAGTCGCCGATGACGGCGATCCGGCCGCTCGCGGGGCCCAGCGGCAGCGCGTCGTCCTCGTTGCGCAGCAGCACGACGGACCGTCGCGCCGCCTCGACCGCGAGCGCGTGGTGCGCGTCGTGATCGGCGGTCGCCGCATCGTGCCCGGACGTGCGGTCGATCAGCGCGAGCAGCTCGTCGACGCGCGCGTCGAGCGCGGCCTCGTCGAGCGTGCCCGCCTCGACCGCCGCCACGATCTCGGCGTCGGTGACCCCCGAGGTCGACGGCATCTCGAGGGTGCAGCCGGCCTCGACCGCCGCGACGCGGTCGTTGTTGCCGCCCCAGTCCGAGACCACGAGGCCGTCGAAGCCCCAGCGGTCGCGAAGGATCCCCTGGAGGAGCTCGGGGTGCTCGTTGGCGTAGGTGCCGTTGACCTTGTTGTACGAGGTCATGACAGTCCACGCGTCGCTCTCGGCGAGCGCGATGCGGAAGCCCTCGAGGTACGTCTCGTGCAGCGCGCGCTCGTCGACGATCTCGTCGATGCTCATGCGGTGCGTCTCCTGGCTGTTGGCCGCGAAGTGCTTGAGGCATGCGGCCACGCCGCGGGACTGGATGCCGCGCGCCAGCGCGCCGGCGAGCATGCCGGCGAGCACCGGGTCCTCCGAGAAGTACTCGAAGCTGCGTCCGCCCAGCGGGTTGCGCTTGATGTTGAGCCCCGGCCCGAGGAGCACGCTGACGTCCTCGGCGGCCGCCTCGGCGCCGAGCGCCGCACCGACGCGCTCGAGCAGGTCGCGGTCCCAGCTGTTGGCGAGCGTCGCGGCGGGCGGGAAGCAGGTGGCGGGGATCGACGCGTTGAGCCCGAGGTGGTCCGCGGCACCGCCCTGCTTGCGCAGCCCGTGCGGGCCGTCGGTCAGCATGATCGCGGGCACGCCCACGCGGTCGAGCGCCTTCGTGTTCCAGAAGTTGGCGCCCGACATGAGCGACGCCTTCTCGGCGAGGGTCATCTCGGTCCGCAAGCGTCGTCGGTTGTCGGAGATCGTCATCAATCGCTACCTTGGTCAAGTTCCACCGTGCGGTGGAGTTCTGGCAGCGACTGTAGCAACTTCCACCGCTTGGTGGAAAATCGGCGGCGTCGCGCCTGGATCGAGAGGAGGCGCCATGCCTGACGGCTACGCGACCGGGCGCGCCACCAAGCAGTCGATCGTCGAGAGCGCGGCGACGGCCTTCGCGGAGAAGGGCTTCTACGGCGCCTCGCTGCGGAGCATCGCGCGCGAGGCCGGCGTCGACCACTCGACGCTGATCCACCACTTCGGGAACAAGACCGCGCTGCTGCTCGCGGTGATCGAGTGGCACGACACGCAGGCGATGCCGACCGAGATGCCGCAGGACATGAGCGCCGAGTTCATCGCGCGCGGCTTCGCCTCCGCCGCGGCGCGCAACGCGGACAAGCCCGGCCTGGTCCAGCTGCTCTCAGTCCTCATGGCCGAGGCGGGAGCCGAGGACCACCCGGCACGCGAGACGCTCCAGCGCCGTCACGACATGGTGACGACCGTCATGGCGTGGACCATCCGCGCGCAGCGCGAGGAGACCGGACGCGACGACGACCCGCTCAGCCCCGAGGACCGGGCGGCCGTCATCGTCGCGAGCTGGGACGGGATGCAGATCTACGACGCGCTCCACCCGGGCCGGATCGACGTTCCGGCCCAGTTGGAGACGATGCTCCGCTCCGCCTTCTGCCTCGACTGATCAGACCCGCGCGGCGCGGGTCTCCGCCTCGCGTACCCGGGCGAGAAGGCGAGCCAGTACCTTCGCCTCGTAGCCGAGCAGACGACGGCGGATCGCCCCGAACGGCGCGCGCTCGGCGAGAGCGTCGCCGGCGAGACGGTCGGCCTGGGCGATCGAGAGGTGGTCGATGGTGAACATGGGTGCTCCTTCGTACGTGCTACGGAGGAGCTGTCGGGCAGGACGCAGCGGATGGTCACGATGCCTCGCGCGAAGCGGTGGGCTGACGCGGCCGGTCGGCGGCTCGGACTGTCAGCACGGGCGGGATCCGTCGGGGATCACGTCCGCGGGTGAGCGGCGGGCCGGGGCCCTGCTCGTCTCGAGGAGGAGGTCCGGATGGACCTGATCCGACCCTAGATCATGGCTCGCCCGCGAGGCAAAACGGGCGTCAGAACAGCGTGAGCGGCTCCGCCCGCGGCGCGGGCGCCTCCTCGCCGTAGGCGCGGGTGCGCCGCCACTCGCCCTCGTCGTCGCGCGCATTCGCGCGCGAGCCCATCGATCCGGTGTTGGGATCCTCGACCGTCCGCTCGAGCCCGTGGGCGGCGATGAGCGGCTTGATCCGCGCCGCGAGCCTGCGCCGGTACTCCTTCGGTGCGTAGGCGCCGTCGGCGTAGAGCTCGCGGTAGCGCGGCACCAGGTCGGGACGATGCCCGTGGAGCCACTGCGCGTACCACTCCTTCACCCCGGGTCGCAGGTGGAGCGCGGTGTAGGTCACGGACGAGGCGCCGGCCGCCTTGATCCGCGCGAGGGCGGCGTCGAGGTGCTCCTCGGAGTCGGTGAGGAAGGGCAGGATCGGCATCATGAAGACGGCGACGTCGAAGCCCGCCTCGACCGCCGCGGTGACCGTCGCGAGCCGCGCCTGCGTGGTGGGGGTCCCGGGTTCGATGGCCTGCTGCAGCGCATCGTCCGCGATGGCGATGGACAGCGCCAGGTCTACCGGCGCGGACTCGCGCGCCGCGGCCAGGAGCGGGAGGTCGCGCCGCAGCAGCGAGCCCTTGGTGAGGATCGACATGGGCGTGCCCGCGTCCGCGAGCGCCCGGATAATGCCGGGCATGAGACGGTAACGGCCCTCGGCGCGCTGATACGGATCCGTGTTGGTGCCGAGCGCGACGTGCTCGCGACCCCACGACGGCTTCGCGAGGTCCTTGCGCAGCGCCTCGGCGATGTTGATCTTCACGATGATCTGGCTGTCGAAGTCGACCCCGGCGTCGAGCTCGAGGTAGCGATGCGAGGGTCGCGCGAAGCAGTAGACGCAAGCGTGATCACTTTTCTCATCCCTGACCGTCGGGCCGACCGCGCACCCCGTTTACACTAGCCAACCTGCCCCCGTCCGATCGGTGCCCCCCAGCGATCGCGGCGGGGGCTTTCTCGTGCCCGGGCGACGTCGCCGGGAGGGGCGCCGGAGGCGGCCGGGAGTGGTGAAGTGGTGAAAGTGACCCTGTTCCCTGTTACCCGCTATGGAGATCTCTTCTTCTTCTCATAGCGAGTAACTAGGGAGACCCTCACTTTCACCACTTCACCACCGTTTCACCACGCCGCCCGCCCGCCCCGGCGCCCCGCTCGGCGTCCCTTGATTGCGGCCCGGTAACGATGCGCGTCCGCGCCCTCCGAAACCGCCCGAATCGGGCCCCTACGCGAGTACCCCGGCCTACTCCTACTTCAGAGGCAGGGAACCCGCCTTGTGAGCCGCTCGACCCTCTGGAGGTGCCCCCGTGACCGACTCCCGCACGTGCGCTCTGTGTCGCGGCCCGATCCCCGCCGCGCTCCGTGCCGACGCCGTCCACTGTTCGGCCAAGTGCCGCTATCGCGCGACCTACATCCGTCGCCGCGAGTGGATGGAAGCAGGCCGCGCCGCGCTCGCGGCCTCCTAGATCTCACAGGCGCCGGACCCGCTCCCTCCCCGAGGGCATCGGTCGAGCGGCTCCGGCGCCTGTGTCCCTGTCCCGAGGGGCCCCTCCCAGCCCCTCGGGCACCTTGTCCCTTCGGCGTGATGCGCCGTCGCGCCTGTCGTCGCGACGCGACGCACCGCCGAGGGGCTTCTCTTCAGCGGGCCACGCGCCCGCGCAGTAGTCCGGGTGAGGACCCGGATCAGCCAGCGTCGTTTTCCCTTTCGGCGGCGCTGGCGCCTCTCGTGGTGACGCTTTAGAAGGACGTCACGGGCAACCCGCGAGAGGTTGCGGCGACCGCCGCGCTGGCGCGTTGTGAGCCCGCCAGCGCCGAGCGGCCCGCACCCCTGCCCACGGTAGGCGCGCGTCTGGTCAATGCGCGGCGCCTGCCGAGGTCGACGCGCTCCAGGGGTGGAGCGCCCGACCTCAATCCTCGCGGCTCCGGTCGCCGCCCTCTCTCGGCGGCCGGGGCCCGAGCCCCCAGACTTCCCGGCTCGCCGCCCGGCGTGCCCTCCCCCATCCCGCGCGCGCCAGTGTCGCGCGCCTAGCGTCCCAGGAGGACGAATGACGACCGAGCCCACTCCCGCCCCCACGCCTGCCGACGGCGACAAGCCCGCCCCCTGGGGCGAGGACTTCGACCCGGCCCGCGCCTGGACCTTGGTCCAGAACCTCCGCGCCGAGCGCGACGCCGCGCGCGACGAGGCGAAGCAGGCGACCGGCGCCCTCACCGCCGCTCGCGACGAGGCGAAGCACGCGACCGAGGCGCTCGCCACCGCGAAGGCCTCCCAGGCCGACGCCGAGCGCGCTCTCTGGCGCGAGTCCGCTCTCCGGCGCCACCCGCTCCCCGAGGGCCTCGACGCCGCCGCCGAGGCCGACGCGCTCGCGTTCCTGTCCGGCGACTCCGCCGAGGACGTCGAGCGCAAGGCCGCTACCCTCGCGGCGCTCCGTGGCGCCTCCGAGGTGCCCGCCCCGGGCTCGGATCTCCGGACCCGCCCGGAGCCCCGCCTCGCGGGCGTCCCGGGCCACTCGTCCGGCGACGCCGATCCCGCGCCGACTGATCTCGGCGCCCTCGCGGCGAAGATCTCCGCCGAGAGGATCTAGCCCCACCGACTCCCGCCTCGCGCTTCTGGGCTCGCGCGACGCGGTCGACGCACCGCCCCCGGCCGGACCCGTGAGACAGGTCCGCCGGGGGCTCTCGCGTCTCTGTCTCCCCGAGCCCAGACCCCTCCGATCGCCAGGCGCGGACGGAGCCCAGAAACCTCGCCCCCGGCCAGCGCATGACGCGGCCCGGCATCGCCGTCCGGCGAGGACGTCCAACCCTCACACCCCTTCCCGATTGGATCCCCCATGACGAACACCCTTCTTGACCCCCGCGACCTCGCGAACGTGACCGCCGACCTGGCGAAGGCCGACTTCGGCCTCGCGGGCCTGGTCCACACCTCGGCGTCGATCGGCTTCCAGCCCGGCCACGGCTCGACCGTGAATATCGAGGTCCCGGGCTCGACCTCGGCCTCGGAGCGCGCCCTCGGCGACACCTCCGACTACTCGGTCGACGGCGTCGTCGAGCAGACCTTCCCGATCACGCTCGACACCGAGGCCTACTCGACCGTGTCGCTCTCGCTCTCGGAGTCGACCCTCGACCTGGAGGACTACACCCGCCAGATCCTCGCCCCGCAGGCCCGCGCGGTCGCGGGCAAGATCGAGGGCAAGGTCGCCGCGCTCCTCGACGGCATGGCGACCGAGGCCTCGATCACCTACGACAGCGCCAACCCGAAGGCCGCGCTGGTCAAGGCCCGCGCGATGCTCCGCGCGAACCAGGTCCCCGGCGAGATCGTCGTCGTCGCGGGCCCGACCGCGTACGAGCACCTCCTCCTGTCCGGCGACGACGTCGACACCTCGGACGCCATGCCGAAGGTCGCCGGGATGACGATCGTCGAGAACAACCGCGTCGCGCCCGAGACCCTCGTCGTGATGGTCCGCGCCGCGATCGGCCTCGCGATCGTCGCGCCCGAGCCGCTCGACGAGACCAACTCGGCCGCGCACCGCACCGCCGACGGCGGCTTCGCCGTCCGCGTGCTCCGTGGCACGAACCCGGCCAACGGTCAGAGCCTCTCGACCGTGTCGACCTTCGTCGGCGCCGCGCTCCTGCCGATCCCGAAGCACGACGCCGAGACCGGCGAGACCGTGCTCACCGACGGGATCGGCGCGGTCGCGATCAACACGACCGGCGCGTAAGCGTGGCGGCCCTGCCGCCTGACGTGTCCGCCCTGGAGACCCGCCTCGGCTTCGAGCCCGGCGGGCTCCAGGGCTCGGACCTCGCCCGCGCGGTCGCCGCCCTCGACGACGCTACGGCCGTCGTGCTCGCCACCGTCCCCGAGCGCGTCGCGACCACCTGGGAGACCGACGCCCCGCCCCTGGCGCGCGTCATCACCCTGAAGGCCGCCCGGCGCGAGTGGGAGAACCCGCAGGGCCTCCGCTCGGAGACCCTCGACGGGAACGGCTTCACGCTCGACACGGCGACCGGCGTCATGCTCACGCACCGCGAGCGCGCCGACCTGAAGCGCCTCGCCACTGGCCGCCCCGGCGGCTACGTCGGCGACGTCCGCACGCCCTCGGCCTACGACGCCACCGCCTGACAAATCGCAGGCGCCCCGCTCCCGCCCTTTCGCGTGCCACCCGTGCCCGGCCTAGGCCTCGCACGCATGGCCGCGAGAGCGGCCCTGGAGAGCCTCTGAGGCTCTCCTGAGCAGGAGGGCCCTCCCCGGCCTACTCCTGCCCCGAACGCCCCTCCGGCCCGGTCCTAAAGGCTCACCCGCGCCGGAGGGGCGTTCGCTCGGCCCGTTTGCGTGACTCACAAAGGAGACCCCATGCCCGCCACCTCTCGCCCCTGCCTCGGATGCGACCCCGCCTCGGCCACCTCGGCGCACTCGGCCGCCTGCCGCAAGGCCGCCCAGCGCGCCCGCGAGCGGGCCCACGTCGAGCACCTCCGCGCGACGATCACCGCCCAGGCCTCCGAGATCGCCCGACTCCGGGCCCTCCTCGGCGCCTCGGCCTAGGTCCGGTGGTGAAGTGATGAAAGTGAGTGTGTTTCTGGTTAGTTGCTATGGCGTTCTCTCTCCCTAGGTGCCCCCTTGCCCCCTTGCCCCCTAGTGCGAACTAGCAGGAGCTTCTAAATCGCCGGCCGACCCCTCGCCTGCCCCCCCTTGCCCCCTGCCTTGCCGCCCTTATTAGTTGCGCTGGCAAGTGCGCTGTTCAGGCGCCGGGGGCGGGTTCCCCGCCTTGCCACGGCCGGAGGCCGTTTACACAGGCGGCTAATCCGTTGGGCGCCCATCTTCCGCCCGTCCTCAGCCCAGGGCTCCGCCCCCGCCCCGCACGCCGCCGACGCGCCGGGCCCCGCCCGCTCCCCACCCCGAAAGGCCCCCGACCATGCCCTCGACCCTCCTCGCCGACCGCCCGCTCGCCGACGTCCTCGCCGACGCGCGCGCCCGCCTCGGCCTGCCCGCCCTCCTAACCGCCGCCCCGGGCGGCCTCGCCGCCTGGTGCCTCGCGCCCGAGCCCGACGCCTCGCCCCTCCCGGCCCTCGCCCGCCGGATCGAGCGCCGGGGCTTCTCGACCGCCTGGCCCGTGGGCCTCCTCGCCCCCGAGCCCCTCGCGGCGGATCTCGCCGCTCGCGGCCTGACGTACCGCCACGGCCTCGGCTACGCGATCCACGGCTCGCCCGTCGAGCCCTCGCAGGCCGCCCGCCTGGCCGCCGAGATCCTCGACGACGCGGCCGAGATCCTCGCGGCGCCTGCCTCCGCCTCGGCGTCGCTCTGGCGCGATCCGGCGACCCCGGCCGAAGGCCTGTACCTGGCGAAGCGGCTCGACTCTCTCCTCGCTCGCCTGCCCCTGGATCTCGCGGCGCACGCCGACGCGCTCGCCCACACCGCCCGCGACCTCCGCACCTCGCGCGGCGCCCAGACCGCCGCCCTGGCCCTCGTCCGGCCGTACCTGCCCGACGGTCGCCCCGTGGTCGACGCGGACGCCGTAGGGGCGTTCCTGGCGGCCTACGACGACGCCGAGGCGATCGCCCGCCCCGACCTCGGCCGCGCCTACGCCGACGCGGGCACTCCCGGCGCCCTCGCCGACCTGCCCACGCTCTACGCCCTGGCCGCCGAGCGTTGGGGCGCCCCCGTGAAGCGTCGCGGCACGATCACGTTCCGCCCGGCGCCCCTGACCGACCGCCGTCCCGCCCTCCGCCTGACCCGATAGGACCCCGACCGCATGACTCCCGCGCACCCCTGGACCGCCCGCCCGACGGGCCCGCTCGACGCCGAGGACCTCGCCGCGACCGCCCTCGCCTCGGCGTCCCTGCCGAGCAACCGCCCGCGCCTGGCCGACTCCCTCCCCGCCACCCCTCGACCGGAAGGACCCGCCCGCATGACCGACCCCGCCTCCGATCCCTGGCGCCCCGTCCCGGCGCTCGCAGTACCCGCCCACGACGAGCCGCTCCCCGTCCTCGTCGGCGTCCCGGGACACCTCGGATGATCGCGCCCGTCGTCGCCGCACGCCTGGCGGCCGTCGTGGATCCGCCCTGCCCGTACCCGCTCCCTGGCGCGGCGCGCTTCTCGGATCGCCGCCGCGATCAGCGCCGCCTCTCGGAGATCCTCGGCGACCCGGCCCACGTCGCCGAGGCCCGCGAGATCCTCGACCGGCTCAACGCGCGAGCGGTCGCGTCGCTCTCGGCGACCGGCCCGATCCCCAGGGATGCGCGCTATGCCTCGGGCCCGCTCGCGTCCCTCGGCGAGCGCGCCCGCGTCGCCGTCCTCGCCGGGGCCTGACCCGCTCGCCGCGACCCCCTGGGGCCCCCTCCCCCCAGGGGGTCGCACAGAAGCCCGGTGGGCATAGCGCCTCCCTGTCTCGATGCTCGATCCCCCCAGTTTTCGACGTCCTCAAATCACCCTCCGGAAGGAGATCCGATGCCCGCGACCCCCGCCCCCGCCGCCCCGTCGACCGCCGACGAGTGGCCCCTCCCCGACGACTGGACCCCCGAGGCCCGCGACGTCTTCCTCGGCGTCCTTGACGAGCGCCCGGACCTCGCGGGCGCGGAACTCTCCAGCCTCTCCCAGGCCGCCGCCCTGGTCTCCTCGGCCGACCGCCTCGACGAGGCCGCCCGCGCGGCCGGGTACGTCTCGACCGGCTCGATGGGCCAGCCCGTCGTCCACCCGGCGAGCGTGGAGTCGCGCCTCGCGCGCACGGCCGCCGCGACGATCCTCGCCCGCCTCGCGGCCTCCGGCCCGGCGTCCCGCACGGCGAAGGCTCGCGGCGCCGCTCGCACCCGCTGGAGCGGCCAGTGAGGCGCCCCGCCTCGGCGCCGATCGCGGCCTCCGAGATCGAACTCCAGCCCCGCCACTGGAAGCCCGACGAGACCCTCCCGCCCCTCGTCCTCACCCCGCCCCGGCGCGGCGGCTGGACCCTCGACCGCGCCGCGAAGGCGGCCCGGACCTACGCGCTCGACCACGACCTCGGCCGGGCCGGAGCCCGCGCCGCGTTCCGCGCGATCGCCGACGCCGTTGCTCCCGGCGCCTCGCGGCCCACGCCCCTCGCCCGCGCCGAGATCCGCGCCCGCCTCGCGGGCCGCGACGTCCTCGCTCTCTAGGCGCCCTCCGCGCCCCTCTCAGGCCCTCGACCCGACGCCCCTCCCAGGGCCCGGGTCGGGGGCCTTTCGTGCGTCCTGGGGGCTCCTCGGAATAGCGGGCCTAGTCGGCGGCGCCCTCGCCCCCGAGATCACTCAACGACGAGGCCACGCTCGCGAGGTCCTCCGCCGCCGCTACCGCGCCGCTCACCATCACCGAGCCAACAACAAAGCCGAGCCCGGCGAGCACCCGAGACGCCGCGACGAGCCAGTCCGGATAGTCGCCGAGTGCGCTGACCTCGGAGACGATAAGAACCGTTGCGCTAATCACAAGGGCTCCCACGCCTACCGTCGCACGCCAGCCAGCGATAGCCGCGAGGCGCGTCCGTTCCATGATGAACAGGCTCGGCGATGCTGCGAGCAGGGCGACGCGCGCTTTGTAGGCCGCATCCCTCGCTTCCCGCGCAAGGCGCTTCCGCGTGCTCCGACGGTCGATCGACGCTTCGACACGCCTCCGCAATGCGGATCCGAAGAAGACGTCGAGCAGCCAACCGAGAACGGCGCCGACAACCAGAAGCAACCAGGGGCTATTCACGTTTCACAGTCTCACGCACGCGCCGCGTCAAGCCAGCGAGCACACGCCGCAACTCATGCGCGGAAGCCCCCGGCCGCACTTGGCGACCGGGGGCTCGGCGTCGGGTGTGAACGCGCTACGCGCTCGCGGTCTCGCGGGCCTCGCGGCGCTCGCGCTCGGCGACGATCTCGGCCCGGCGCTCCGGCGTCACCTTGCGCCGCGTCGAATCCGTCGCGATCGCCTCGCGGAGCGCGTCGCCGGAGAGAATCTCGACGGCGCCGTCCTCGCCGCGCTCGCGCCAGTGAAGCACGATGCGACTCGCGTCAAAGCGGGGCCCGTCCACACGCTTCGGCGTGATCTCGACCGCGTCGAGCGCGCCCGCGAGGATCACGCGGCGCTCGGGCACGCCCGCGCGCTCCCACGCCTCGCGGAACGTCTCGCCGGTCTCCCGGATCTCGACCCGCGTCTCCGGCTCCTGCTCCGCGAGCGCGTCGAGCCTTTCGAGGAGCGCTTCCTCCTGCTCAGAGAGCACCTTCCGCTCCGCCCGCGAGGACGCCCGCTTCTGGCGCGTGATCTCGTCGAGCGCCGCCTCCACGCGCGCCCGCTCGGCGTCGAGCGCGGCCGCCTCCGAGAGCGTGACAGGCTCGACGACCGGCCACTCTCCGGCGACCGAGAGGAGCGCCTCGCCGACCTCGGCGTCGGTCGCGGTCGATCGGATCGACACGCCCATACAGACCGCGCCCCCGCCGGGACGCGCGCACCTGTAGGACGTCACTCCGCCGCTGGTGCCCATGTAGAGCGGTCCACCGCACAGGCCACACCGTCCGAGCCCCTTCTTCCCGCTGAGGAGCGCGCGCGGCGGCCGCCCTCGGTGCTCGCTCACACGGTCCTTCTTCGGCGGGAATCTCCTGCGGAGCGCCGCGAGTTCGTCGGCGGTCACGATCGCATCCCAGACGACGAGAGGCATCCGATCCGAGTCGCGCACCATGTCGAGTTCTGCGGGATCCGGCCGCTTGCCCTTCCCGACCCGCTCCGGGTCGCGAGTCTGGTAGCCCGCGATCGCGTTCCCGCGCAGGAGCGCGCGCACCGTGCTCGCCTGCCATGCGCCCCGGTCGAGGCCCTTGGGATCCGGCGCGCTCGGGTCCTCGATGCGGCGGAGCGCGGCGGCCCTGTATGCCGATCGCGGCGCGGGCACGCCCCGCGCGGTGAGGTCCCTCGCGAGCCCGTTCGCACTCGCGTCGCCTACGAGGATCGCGTCGACCATGCGGCGCACCTCGGCGACCTCGCCGTCGACCTGGACCAGCACCCGCCCGGGACCGTCGGGGTTGCGCGTGGTCCGGTAGCCGTAGGGCGCGCGACCTCCGGGCCACCGTCCGACCGTGACCAGGTGCGCGCGGCTCGACTTTGACCGCGTCGAGATGTTCTCCGCCTCGGCCGCCGCAAGCCCTCCGAGGACACCAGAGACCACGTGCCAGCCCGCGCGCTGGTCGCTGTCGAGGCCGTCCCGGAGCGCGACGAAGCGCGACCCCGGCGCGTCGTCGAGGGCGCCCTGGATCTCGGCAAGATCCTTCGCGCCACGGCGCCCGAAGCGGTCGAGTTTCCACACCATGAGCACCTGTACGGCACCGCTCCGCAGGAGGTCGAGCGCCTCGGTCGCCTTCGCACGCTCTTTGCGCCCTGAGAGACCGTCGTCGACGAGGACGTGCTCCTTCGCGATCGCCCAGCCCTCGCGCTCGGCGCGCGCTCGGAGATCCGCCTCCTGGCGCTCGATCGACGTCGACGCCTCTGTCGTCTTCGATAGGCGGAGGTAGAGCGCGGCGCGGGGCTTGGTGGTCATCGGTCCTCGATTCTCTCATGCGGGGCGTGAAGCCCTCCGAGGACGAACCTAGATGAAAATAGTGACTACACGCACGCGTGGGTGCAGCCGCGGTACGGGTTCACCGTCCAGGTGAACGGCACCGCGCTGCCCGGTCCCACCCGGTTGAGCGCGCTCTTCGCGAGCACCTCGTGGAACGTCACCCCGGCGAACTCTGGCGTGGTGACCGTCCGCACCAGGTTCGAAATCTTCGCGAGCGCGGGGAGCGCCTCGTCGCTCTCGGCGCGCAGCGCCTGTCCCTCCCACCGCATGCATCTATTCGAACACCTGTTCGATCGCAGGTCAATCCGCCGCGCGGACCTGCGTCCCTTAGGCTCGAGACCAGGGGCGACGGCACATCGGGCGCGCGTCGCGAGGAGGATCCATGGCAGGGATGACCAAGGCGCAGCTCGAGGCTCGCCTGCACGAGCTCGAATCGGAGAACGCGCGCCTCCAGGAGGCCATCGACGAGAACGCCCGGCTGCGCGCCTCGCTCGAGACGGCCGCGCCCGCCCCCGGGCCTGTCTCCGCGGCAGCCGCGCCGGGGCCGGCGCCAGCGAGCGCCCGCGGCCGCGCCTTCCTGGGCGTCCTGCTCATCGTGCTCGGCACGCTGGTCGCACCGCTCGCGACGGTCTCGGCCTACGCGGCCCGCATGGTGGGCGACACCGACGTGTTCGTCGCCACGCTCGCACCGCTCGCCGAGGATCCCGACGTCCAGGCCTTCGTGGTCGACGAGGCGACCGCCGCGATCGACGAGGCCCTCGACACGGACGCCCTGGTCGAGGACCTCCTCGCGAGCGTGATCGATGAGGGCTCGACCCCGCGCCTCGCGAACGCCGCAGACGTGCTGGGCCCGCTCCTCGCGGACCAGGCGCGCGTCGCGATCCGCAGCGCGCTCACCCAGGTGGTCGGCACCGAGGCCTTCGTGACCGTATGGGAGCAGGCGCTCGCGCTCGCGCATGCGCAGGTGGTCGGCGTGCTCGAGGCCGATGCGGACGGCGCCGTCACCATCGACGAGACCGGGGTGGTCGCGCTTCAGCTCGCGCCGATCATCGACGAGCTCAGGCCCGCGCTCGTCGACGCGGGCTTCACCCTCGCGGACTCGATCCCCACCGTCGACGTGAGCGTCACGCTCGCCGAGGTCCCCAAGGTCGCGCAGGCGCGCCTGGGCTACTCCATCCTCAAGACCGTCGGCTCGGTGCTGCCGTGGATCGCGCTCGCCCTCATCGCCGCGGGCATCCTGGTCCACCCGCGCCGGCCCCGCGCGAGCATCGTCGCCGGAACGCTCCTGCTCATCGTGGGCGCCACCCTCGCGCTCGTGCTCGCGACCGCCGGCGACATCGTCGCCGCGGCGATCGCGACCGAGGTCCCCACGGCCACCACCGGCGCGATCTACGGCGCCGTCACCGCCGAGCCGGGAGCCGTGCTCATCGCGTACGTCGTCGCCGGCGCGGTCGCGATCCTCGCGGGCCTCGTGCTCGGGCGGTCGAGCGCGGCCGCGAGCGCGCGCGAGCGGAGCCTCGGCTGGGCGGACCGGGGCGCGTCCGCGCTGGACGAGCGCGGCTGGCGCTCCCCCGCGGTCGGCGCGCTGCTCCGCAGGCGAGGCTGGCTGCTGTGGATCTGGCTCGCCGCCGTCTTCCTGCTGCTGTACGCGACGCTGCGGCCCTTCACACCGGTCGGCGTGGTGCTGGGCACGCTCGTGATCGCGCTCGCCGGTGCGGTCTTCGCGGTGCTGCGCGCGGAGAGCTCGCCCGAGGGCGCCGCCGAAGGCATCGCCGAGGACGGCTCAGGGACGATGCCGGAAGGCGCGCCCGAGGAGCCGCCCGCACCCGCCGACGACCCGGCGATCTGAACTTTTCCATGCCCCGACGCGACGCATCGTCCCTGCTTCCTGCGCGGCCACGCGACCCGGTCCATGACCCGTGACCTACGTCCCTTTTACCTTTCCTTTTGACTCGGCACACTCGCCGGAGGGCGCGCACCCTCAGCTCTGCGCCCGTCCACAACGCGAGCCGAAGGAGTCGAGCGTGCTGCACACCCTGACCTACCTGGACAAGCTGACCCTCTCCCCGGAGGTCCGCGACGTCCTCGCCACCGCCCCCTCGGTGACGGTGCCGGCGACGCGCGAGGAGCTCTACGCCCTGGCGCTCGGCCCGGACGGAGGCCCGGTCTTCAGCGTCGACTACGACGTCGACGGCGAGGTCCTCACCGAGGCCACCGTGACCCGCTGCCGCAACGGCATCGCGGTCAACTACCCCGAGGACTACATGCGCCGGCGCGACCCGCAGTGCATGGTCATCGCGGACGACCGCCCCACCGACAAGACCCGCTTCTTCGACCGCTTCGGGCACGCCTTCGACGGCACGCGCGCGGACACGATGGAGTGGCTGAGGCACCAGGACCTCGTGGTGGTGCCGTTCAAGGCCGGCGGCCTCACGCACGGCTCGCCGTCGATCGCGATCATGCCGGTGAACTCCGCGTTCTTCGCGACCGCGCTGGTCGACCTCCAGGGCTGGGTGACCTTCGACGAGCTCGACGACTTCGCGCCGCGCTCGATCCTCTACGTCGCCCCGCCGTTCCGCCACACGCACTTCGACGGCAAGCAGGTGGTGGTCCACGACCGCTCGGAGACGCTCCACGAGATCTTCGCGTACAACCTCTACCCCGGCCCCAGCGCCAAGAAGGGCGTGTTCTCGGTGCTGCTCGACATCGGCGAGCAGGAGGGCTGGATCACCGCCCACGCCTCGTCGGTGCGCGTCACCACGCCGTACGACAACGAGACGGTCATCATGCACGAGGGCGCCTCGGGCGGCGGCAAGTCCGAGATGTGCCAGGACCTGCGCCGCGAGGACGATGGCCGCATCCTGCTGGGCGAGAACGTGGTCACCGGCGAGGAGTACCTCATCACCCTGTCCGAGACCTGCGATCTCGCACCCGTCACCGACGACATGACGCTGTGCCACCCCGCGGTGCAGGACGGCAGCGGCAAGATGGTCGTCGCCGACGCCGAGGACGGCTGGTTCGTGCGCGTCGACAACCTCAAGGCGTACGGCGCGGACGTCCACTTCGAGCGGGCCGTCATCCACCCCGACACCCCGCTGGTGTTCTTCAGCCTCGACGGCACGCCCGACGCCACGGTGCTGCCGTGGGAGCACACGCTCGACTCGACCGGGAAGCCGTGCCCCAACCCGCGCGTGGTCATCCCCCGCTCGATGATCCACGGCATCGTCCACCAGCCCGAGCCCGTGGACGTGCGCACGTTCGGCGCCCGCATGCCCGCGTGCACCGCCGACAACCCGACCTACGGGATCATGGGCATGACGCACTTCGTGCCGCCGGCCATCGCGTGGCTGTGGCGCCTCATCGCCCCGCGCGGCGACAAGAACCCGTCGATCGGCGAGGCGGCCGATGCGGTCAAGCGCCTCGAGCACGGCGGCATGGTGTCCGAGGGCGTCGGCTCGTACTGGCCGTTCTCGACCGGCACCCAGGTCGAGGCCGCGAACCTGCTCCTCAAGCAGATCCTCGAGTTCAACCGCACGCGCTACGTGCTCACCCCCAACCAGCACATCGGCGCCTACAAGGTCGGCTTCTCGGCCGAGTGGCTCACGCGCGAGTGGCTGGCGCGCAAGGGCGGCGGCCGCATGCGTGCCGACCAGCTGGAGCCCGCCCGCTGCCCGCTGTTCGGCTACTCGCCCAAGGAGATGACGCTCGACGGCCAGCCGATCCGCCGCACCCTGCTGCGCCCCGAGATGCAGTCCCAGGTGGGCACCGCGGCCTACGACGCCGGCTGCGCGATCCTCACCGGCTTCTTCAAGTCCGAGCTCCAGAAGTTCCTCACGGACGACCTCGACCCGCTGGGCCGCGAGATCATCCAGGCCTGCCTCACGGACGCCAAGGTCGAGGACTACGAGGCGCTCACGCCGATGTACCTCTGAGCCCGATGCATCTCTGAACGGTTGACGGTCATGCCGCCGCGGACGCACCGTGGCGGCATGACCGGAACCCTGCAGCTCCGCCTCGTCCTCCACGCCGACGACCTCGACGGCGCCCTCGCGCTCTTCCGCGACGCCCTCGGCATGCCCGCCGAGCTCGACCTCACCACCCCCACCGACGACGGCGACGCGCGCGTCGTGGTGCTCGAGGCGGGACGCGCGACGCTCGAGCTGGTCAACACGCCGCAGCGCGACCTCATCGACGAGCTCGAGGTCGGACGCCCCGTCTCCCGGGAGATGCGCGTCGCCCTGGAGGTGGACGATGCGGCGGCGGCCACCGACGCCGCGCTCGCGGGCGGCGCGGTCGAGGTCGCGCCGCCGACCCGCACGCCGTGGGGCTCGCTCAACGCGCGCCTCGAGACGCCGCTGGGCGTGCAGCTCACGCTCTTCACGCAGGTCGAGCCGGAGTAGCGCGCCTCACCCCGGGCCGGGCTCCGGCGTGGAGGCACCCCTCGCGCGTCCTCGTGCCCGCGCCTAGGCTCGTGACGCATGCGCGTCCCCGACTCCCCCGGTCGGCGGCCCGTCACGGGCCCCGCCAGCGCGCTGGTCGCGGTGATGCTCGCGCTCGCAGTCGTCCTGCTTTCCGCCACCCACGCTTCCGCGCACACCGCGCTGGACTCGACCGACCCCGCCGACGGCGCCACGGTGAGCGGCCCCGTCGACCGCATCGTCCTCACGTTCACCCTGCCCGTGACGATCCTGGGCGACGGCGCGACCGTCGCCGGACCGGAGGGGGCGGTGGCGGCGGAGGTGACGCAGGAGCAGGAGGGAGCGGTGGTGATCGCCACGCCGGCCGAGCCGCTGGTCGACGGCGAGCACACCGTCGAGTGGACGGTCGCGGCGCAGGACGGGCACCCGCTCGACGGCACGTCCTCCTTCACGGTCGTCGACGCCTTACCGGCGCCCACCGCTTCGGCGTCCGCCACAGCGTCGGCGGGGGCCGCGGCGAGTGCATCGGCCACGCCGACGGCCACCCCCGCGGCCACGGCGACCGACTCGACGTCGTCCTCGCCCGCGCCCGCGCCCGCCATCACGGCAACCGACGGCACCGCGATGGACGACGAGACGGGCGACGCCCCCGCCACCGTCCTCGCACGCGCCGGCAGCGCGACCGCGCTGTGGGCCCTCCTGGTCGGCGCGGGCGCGCTCGCCTTCGCGGCGATCGCGATGCGCGGACCGGATCGCGTCGACGAGCCGCGCGTCATCGCCGGCGTGCGCTGGTGCGGCGCGCTGCTGCTCGGCGGACTCGCGCTGCGCATCGTCGGCAGGTCCGCGGTCATCGCGGGCGGCTCGCTCTCGGAGGGGCTGGGCGCCGATGCGCTGGGCGACGCCCTCGCGGGGTCGTTCGCCGGGGTGGCGGGACTGCAGGCCGCCGGCGGGGCGCTCATGCTGCTCGGCGCGTGGCGCTCGGCGGCGGCGTCCGCGGGCGCGATCGCCGGGGTGCTGCTCGCGGGCGCGGGCCACGTGCTCGGCGGGCACAGCCACACCGCGGAGCCCCGGGCGCTCGTGCTCGCCGCGGACATCGCGCACCTCGCCGCCGCGGCGGTCTGGGTGGGCGGCGCCGTCACGCTCGCCGCGGTGATGCGCAGGCGCGGCCGCGAGGACCGGCCCCCGGCGGCCGCGGCGATGGCCTCGCGGTTCGGGGTGGCCGCCGCCGCATCGGTCGTGGTCGTAGGGATCGCGGGAGTGGCCCTCACCTGGGCGATCGTCGACGAGCCGAGCGACCTGTGGACGTCGAGCTGGGGCGTCACGCTGCTGGTCAAGGCGGGCCTGGTGCTCCTCGCCGCCGGCATCGGCGCGTACACGCACTTCCGCGTGGTCCCCGCGCTCGAGCGAGGCGCCGCCGGCGGGCAGCAGGACCCGGCCCACGCGCATCTGCGGCGCGGGACCGTCGTCGAGACGGTGGTCTTCGGAGGCATCGTCGTGGCGACGGCCATCCTCGTCGCCTCCTCCGTGCATGTGTGAGCACCACACCCCTTGACCTTCCAGCGGGATGGAAGGAATAGCGTGCGGAGTTGTTGCTTCTCCTGAGGAGGTCCCCATGGCACACGACCACGGCACGATGGCGCACGAGGCGCCCGCGCCCGACGACCACGACCGCTCCGAGGCCCATCCCGACGACCACGAGCACGCGCAGGACGCCCACGGCTCGCACGCCCACCACGGCACGGACCACAGCGGCCACGCCGCGCTCTTCAGGACGCTCTTCTGGTGGAACCTGGTGCTCGCGGTCCCCGTGATCGCCACGAGCGAGATGGTCGAGGGCTGGCTCGGCTACGACCTCCCCGGCAGCGCGTGGATCCCGCCGCTGCTGGGCACCGTGATCTTCGTGTGGGGCGGCTGGCCGTTCCTCAGCATGGCCTGGCGCGACGAGCTCACGGCCCGCAAGCCCGGGATGATGACTCTCATCTCGCTGGCGATCACCGTCGCCTTCCTCGCCTCCGCCGCGGCCACGCTCGGCATCGGCGGACTGAGCTTCTGGTGGGAGCTCGCGGCGCTGATCGTGGTGATGCTGCTCGGCCACTGGCAGGAGATGAAGGCGGTCGGGCAGGCGCAGGGCGCCCTGCAGGCGCTCGCCGAGCTGCTGCCCGATGACGCGGAGCGCGTAAGCGCGGACGGCGGCGGGAGGACGGAGCACGTGAGCATCGGCGACCTCGGCAGCGGCGACGTCGTCGTCGTCAGGCCGGGCGGCCGTGTCCCCGCCGACGGCACCATCGTCACGGGCGAGGCGAGCGTCGACGAGTCGATGATCACGGGCGAGTCCTCCCCCGTCGCGAAGACCGAGGGCGACCACGTGGTCGCCGGCACCGTCGCGACCGACGGCTCCCTGCGCGTCGAGGTCACCGCGACCGGCGACGACACGGCGCTCGCGGGGATCCAGCGCATGGTCCAGGACGCCCAGAACAGCCGCTCGGGCACCCGCAGGCTCGCGGACCGTGCCGCCGCCTGGCTGTTCTGGATCGCTCTCGGCGCGGCGGCGCTCACGTTCGCCGTCCATGCCGCCCTCGGGGAGCCGGCTCAGGGCCTCACCGCCGCCGTCTCCGTCCTGGTGATCGCGTGCCCGCACGCGCTCGGTCTCGCGATCCCCCTGGTGATCGCGATCGCGACGTCCACCTCCGCGAAGCAGGGCATCCTGGTGAAGGACACCGCGGCGCTCGAGGCCATGCGGACCGTCGACGCCGTCCTCTTCGACAAGACCGGCACGCTGACCCGCGGCGAGCACGCGCTCACCGATGCGGTCGCGATCGACGGCTGGGACGAGGACCGCATGCTCGCGCTCGCCGCAGCCGCCGAGTCCGACTCCGAGCACCCCATCGGCCGGGCCGTGGTCGCGGCGGCCGAGGTCCGCGGGCTCGACCTTCCCACCGCCGAGGACGCCGACACGCTCCCGGGTCGCGGGGTCCGCGCGCGCGTCGACGGTCACGACGTCGCGGTCGGCGGGCCAAGCCTGCTCGACCACCTGGGCATCGAGGCGCCCGAGTCGCTGGACGATGCGGCGGCCCGGTGGCGCGAGAAGGGCGGCGCCGTGCTCACCGTCGTGGTCGACGGCGAGGCGGTCGGGGCCTTCACCACCGCGGACCCGATCCGGGAGGAGTCGCGCCGCGCGGTCGAGGCGCTCCACGCCCGCGGGATCGACGTCGCCCTCATCACCGGCGACTCGCTGGCCGTGGCCGATGCGGTGGCGGGCGAGCTCGGCATCGACGACGTGTTCGCCGAGGTCCTTCCCGACGACAAGGACCAGGCGGTGGCGGACCTCCAAGGCGACGGCAAGAAGGTCGCCATGGTGGGCGACGGGGTCAACGACGCGCCGGCCCTCGCGCGCGCCGACGTGGGGCTGGCCATCGGCGCGGGCACGGACGTCGCCATGGAGGCCGCCGGCGTGGTGCTCGCGAGCTCGGACCCCCGTGGCGTGGTCGGCGTGATCGAGCTCTCGCACGCGAGCTACCGGAAGATGCGCCAGAACCTCGTGTGGGCGACCGCCTACAACGCGATCGCGATCCCGGTCGCCGCGGGCGCGCTCCAATGGGCCGGGATCACGATGCCGCCCGCCGTCGCCGCGATCGCGATGAGCCTCTCGACCATCGTGGTCGCCGCGAACGCCCAACTGCTGCGCCGCGTCCAGCTCAAGCCAGAGGACACGCCCGCGGACTAGCGTGGAAGGAGGGCCGCGCCCGCGGCCGGGAGGCGCGATGAGCGGAGCCGAGGCACCCACCCCGGACGTCGCGCGCGACCCGTCGACGCTGCCGGTCGAGGACGTGGTCCGCGCGCTCGGCAGCGACCCGGACGCGGGTCTCGCGGCCGTCGAGGCCGCCGCACGGCTCGATCGCGACGGCCCGAACCGCCTCGAGGCCGAGCGCCCCGTGCCCGCGTGGCGGCGGCTGCTGTCCCAGTTCGCGGACCCGCTGGTCTACCTGCTGCTCGCGGCCGCCGCGGTGTCCCTGGTCGCCTGGGCGGTCGAGGGAGCCGAGGGCGTCCCCTACGACGTCGTCGTGATCCTGGTGGTGGTGTTCGCGAACGCCGCGCTGGGCTTCATCCAGGAACGCCGCTCGGCGCAGGCGGTCGCGGCGCTGCAGCGGATGGCGGCCGCGAACGCGGCGGTGGTCCGCGACGGGGGCCTGGCACGCATATCGGCCTTCGACGTGGTCGTCGGCGACCTGCTCGTGCTCGCGGAGGGCGACGCGGTTCCCGCGGACGCGCGCCTGGTCGACGGCGCGCTGTGGTGCGCGGAGGCCCCCCTCACCGGCGAGAGCGCGCCCGTCGCGAAATCCCCCGAGGCGCTCTCCGAGCCCGCCGAGGTGGGCGACCGCGCCTGCATGGTCTTCGCGGGCACCGCCGTCACGCGCGGCGCCGGGCGGGCGGTGGTGACCGCGACCGCGATGGAGACCGAGATGGGTGAGGTCGCCCGCCTGCTGGGCGCGACCGAGTCGGATCCGACGCCCCTCGAGAGGGAGATCGCACGGCTGGGCCGCGTGCTCGGGCTCGCGGTGCTGGCCATCGCCGCGGTCGTGGTCGCCACCGTCATGCTCACGCGCGACGTCTCGACGCTCACCGACGCCGTGGACGTCCTGCTGCTCGGCGTCGCGCTCGCCGTCGCGGCGGTGCCCGAGGGCCTTCCGGCGATCATGTCGGTGGTGCTGGCGCTGGGAGTGCAGCGCATGGCGCGCCGCAACGCGATCGTCAAGGACCTGGCCTCGGTCGAGACCCTGGGGTCGGCCTCCGTGATCTGCTCGGACAAGACCGGCACGCTCACGCAGAACCGCATGGCGATCACGTCGCTGGTGACCGCGGACTGGGCCGGGCCACCGTCCGAGGCGACCCGGATCGCACGCGAGGCGGTCGCCTTCGGCGCGCTCGCCTCGGACGCGACGGTCGCGGCCGACGGCGGCTTCGAGGGCGACCCGACCGAGGTGGCCTTTCTCGCCGCCGAGCGCAGGCTCGAGGCGGAGGCGCTGCGCTCGGGCTTCGACCGCGTCGACGCGGTGGCCTTCAGCTCGGAGCGGCGCCGCATGTCGGTGCTCGCCGCCCATCCCGAGCGCGCCGACCTGCTGGCGGTCAAGGGCGCGCCGGACGTGGTGCTCGCACGCTGCACGCGGGTCCGCACGGAATCGGGCGACGTCGCCCTGACGGGCGCGCGGCTCACCGATCTGGAGGCCTCGATCGACGCGCTCGCCGGCGACGGCATGCGCACCCTCGCCGTCGCGATCAGGGAGGCCCCCGCATCGTCCGCCCGCGAGGAGCACGAGGCCGACCTCACGCTGCTCGGCGTGGTCGGGCTCGCCGACCCTCCCCGGGACGAGGCGCGTGCCGCGGTCGCCGAGGCCCAGGCCGCGGGCATCCGCGTCGTGATGATCACCGGCGACCACCCCCGCACGGCCACGGCGATCGCCGCGCAGCTGGGCATCGTCCCGCCGGGCGCATCGGCGCTGACCGGGGCGCGGCTGACCGCGATGGACGATGCGGCGCTCGCCTCCGCGGTGCGGGAGGTGTCCGTGTTCGCGCGCGTCGCGCCCGAGCACAAGCTGCGCATCGTCGACGCGCTCCAGGCGCACCGCGAGGTGGTCGCGATGACCGGCGACGGGGTCAACGACGCGCCCGCGCTGCGCTCGGCGGACATCGGCGTGGCCATGGGTCGCGGCGGCACCGAGGTCGCACGCGAGGCCGCGAACATGATCCTCACCGACGACGACTTCGCGACCATCGTCGAGGCGGTCCGCGAGGGGCGCGGGATCCTCGACAACATCACCCGCTTCCTGCGCTTCCTCATCGCCTCGAACCTGGGCGAGGTGCTGGCGGTCTTCCTCGGAGTCGTGCTCGCGGCCTGGCTGGGGCTGCGCGACGGCTCCGGCGCGGTGGTCGCTCCCTTGCTGGCCACGCAGATCCTGTGGATCAACCTGCTCACGGACCTCGGTCCGGCCCTCGCAGTGAGCGCCGAGCCGTACGCGGACGACCTCATGTCGCGTCGGCCACGCCGGCCCGGCACGGCGATCCTGGGGCCGCGCACCTGGGTGTGGATGGCCGTCACAGGCGCGGCGATGGCGGCGGTCACGCTGCTCACCTTCGACTTGTTCCTGCCGGGCGGGCTCGTCGAGGGCTCAGCGGACCTCGACACGGCCCGCACGGCCGCGTTCACGGTGCTGGTGATCGCGAACCTCACCGTCGCCTTCGCCGCGCGGTCGGAGACCACGAGCACCCTGCACCGGCTGTTCACCAACCCGTGGCTGTGGAGCGCGGTCGCGCTGTCGCTCGCGCTGCAGGTCGCGGTGGTGCATCTCCCGGTGCTCAACGACGCCTTCTCCACCGCGCCGCTCGACCTCGCGCAATGGGGCACGTGCGTGGCGATGGCGCTGGCGGTGCCGGTCAGCATCGAGGGGCTCAAGGCGGTGCTGAGGTCCCGAGACGCGCGGGTCGTGCGGCCGTAGGTTGGACACCGTGACGCACGAGAACCAGATGAAGGCCGCGATGGCGGAGGTCCCGGTCGAGGACCCGACCCGCACCGAGTACGAGAAGCTCAGCAACGACGAGTGGTTCAAGTACCGCGCCGGACCGGAGCTCGCGGACATGCAGCGCGCGACGCTCGCCCGCCTGCGCGACCTCAACGGCCGCTACTTCGAGGACCCCGAGGGCTCGACCGCGGCGCTGAGCGCGCTGGTCGGCGAGTGCGGCACGGGTCTCGACTTCCGGCCGCCGATCTACCTCGAGTACAAGGAGCGCGTGCGCTTCGGCGCGAACGTCTTCATCAACTCGAACCTCATGATCCTCGGCTCGGGCGTGGTGACCATCGGCGACAACGCCCTCATCGGCCCGGACGCGCGCTTCTACACCGTCAATCACGCCTTCGACGTGGACATCCGCCGCGAGGGCTGGGAGCGCGCCTTCCCCATCACGCTCGAGTCGGACGTGTGGCTGGGCGGGTCCGTGGTGATCTGCCCGGGCGTCACCATCGGCCGCGGCTCGGTGGTCGCGGCGGGCGCGGTGGTGACCAAGGACGTGCCGCCGATGAGCGTGGTCGCGGGCAACCCCGCGCGGGTCATCAAGACGCTGTAGCGCGCCGCGCGCGTCAGCCGCGCGCCATCGCGATCATGCCCTTGAGCGTGAGCCCTGCCTTGGTGCCGCCGTCGACCAGGATGTCGGTGCCGGTGAGGTAGCCGGGCCCGTCGGAGGCGCAGAAGGCGAGCACCTCGGCTACCTCCTCGGGCCGGCCGAAGCGCTTCAGCGCGGCGTAGTCGAGGAGCTTGCCCGAGCCCGAGGCCTCCTCGAGGCGCCCCATCGCGGTGTCGAAGCTCCCCGGCGAGACGGAGACGATGCGTGCGCGCTTCGCCCCGAAGGCGGCCGCCATCGCCCGGGAGTACCAGATCACGAACGACTTGCTGGTCGAGTACGCCTGTCCGGAGCGCATCTTCCTCGGGCCGCGGTTGACCCTGCGGTCGAGCCGCTCAGCGAAGGCGTCGAAGTCCGTGAGCGCGAGCCTGAAGGTCCGGGCCGGCTGGAGCGCCTTGGGCGTCATGTGTCCGGCGATCGACGCGACGTTGACCACCGCGAAGCCCTCTCCCGCGACCTCGAGCGCGGCCTCGACCACGTTGACGGTGCCGATCGCGTTGATCCGGGCGATCATCGAGGCGTCCCCCATGAGCGGGCTCACCCCGGCCGCGTGCACCACCGCGCGCAGCTCCCCGGTCGCGTTCCCGGTCGCGATCAGCGCGTCGACCGAGTCACGCGAGGTGATGTCGCACACCACCGCGGTGGCGTCGATCCCCTCGGAGCGCAGCTCCTCCACCGCGGAGTCGAGCCGATCCTGGCTCACATCGGCGATGACGACGGCGTGGTCGCGCCCCAGGATGCGCGCCGTCGCGAGGCCCATGCCTCCCGCTCCTCCGGTGATGATCGCGGTCTGCATGTCGGCTCCTTCGCCTCGGGGACGCGCGGCGGGGACCGCGCAGGCCACACGCTAGCGGCATCGTCCCTGCGTGCGAAGGGGTCGCGCGCATCGTCCTACCCTGAGGACGTGACCGACCTCCTGCCCACCCAGCGCGCGCTCACGCGCGAGGAGCTCGAGGCGATCCTCGCTCCGCTCGGGCGCGTGAGCGACTCGTGGCTCCTGTCGGGCGGGACGTTCTCCGCGGTGCAGGGGGTCGAGCTCGACGGCGGCGAGACCGTCGTGGTGAAGACCTCGGTGCCGGAGGCACGCGACGCCCGGGGCCGGTCGCGGCTGCTCGGCTACGAGCACGACATGCTCCGTGCCGAGCGCGATCATCTGCGCCTCGTCGCGCCCCTCGATGCCGTCCCCGCGCCGCGGGTGCTGCACGAGGACTTCTCGCGCGCCGTCGCCGATGTCGACGTGCTGGTGATGACGCTCGTGCCGGGCATGCCGTGGGACGACGCGACCGACGTCATGACGCCCGAGTCGAACGCCCGCGCACACCACCAGGTGGGCAAGATCCTCGCCGTTCTCGGCGGCGTCATCGGCGAGCGCTTCGGCCTCCCCGCGGACGGGTTCCGGCTGGGCGACCCGACCTGGCCGGGCTTCCTCGAGCGCCTCGTCGCCTCCGCGGTGGACGATGCGGCGGCCTGGGAGGTCGACATCGAGCCGGCGAGACTGCTCGCCGGGGTCGAGGCGGCGGCGGAGGCGCTCGCCGAGGTCTCGGCCCCCACGCTGGTGCATGCGGACCTGTGGCACGGCAACGTGCTGGTGGACCCCAACAACGGTGACGTCACGGGCGTGGTCGACTTCGAGCGCTCGCTGTTCGGGGACCCGCTGTGGGGGCTCGCGGGCGGCGAGACGCACTCCTCGGGGCCGTTCGAGGCGGCCAAGGTCGCCGGCTACGAGGCCGCGACCGGCCGCCCGCTGCGCCTGGACCGCTCCGCGGAGCTGCGTGTCGCGCTGTACCGGCTGTGGTCGATGGCGGTGCAGCTCACGGAGATCGGTCCGCGGGGCTTCGAGGGCGGCTGGCTCGACGGGCATCGTGCGTCGATCCGCGCGAACCGCGCGCGGCTCCACGCGATCCTCGGGGTCTGAGCGGGTGCGGCCGGCGCGCGCTACTGGTGCTCGAGGTACTCGATCACCCGGTCGGCGACCTCGGGCCAGCCCGAGTCGAGGGTGAGGGAGTGCCCCCGGTCGAAGAACTCGACGAAGTCGGTGGGGCTCGGGTTGCGGCTCTGGATCCGGAAGGTCGAGGACGAGATCACCGGCGGCACCAGGCGGTCGCGGGCCGCGCTCACCACGAGCATCGGCCCGCGGTCGGGGTTGATGGTGTCGACTGATGCGGCGGAGCGCTGCTCGCGACGGGCGCGCGCGACCTCGAAGACCGCCGTCCCCGATCCGGGCACGTGCGAGGTCTCCCAGAGCTCCCGCGCCTCCTCCACGCCGAGCGTGTTCGCCCACGCGTAGCGGTACTCGGGATACGCGAAGCGGATCGCGCGCTCGCGGTTGGCCGGGTCTTTGAGCACGGGCGCGGCGGCGACGAGCATGAGCTCGGGGGCCTGCACCGAGCCCTTCATCGGCGCGGGCGTGATCGCGACGGTCGCCCGCACGCGCCCGGTGCCGGCGAGCTGCTGCGCCACGAGCGCGCCGAAGCAGTGACCGATGACCATCGGCGGGCGGTCGAGCGCGTCGACCACGCGGGTCGCGGCGGCGCGCATGTCGCGCAGGCTCACCCCGGCCGCCGCATCCGGGTCCGCGAGCGCCTCGGCCACCGATGCCGGCTCGTGCGGCCACGGGACGGCGACGGATGGGAAGCCCCGCTCGGCGAGCATCGTGCGCCAGGGATCCCATGAGCCTGCGAGGGTCCACAGATCGTGCAACAGCACCACGGCGGGGCCGTCCGCCGCGTTCGCGGCGTCGACCTGCTCCCGCTCCAGCGGCGTGAGTGATGGCGTCTGCATCGCTCCTTCGACACTATCGGTGACGAGGCTTACGGCGCGCGACGAGACCTTGCGTCGTCCCACCGTCGCGCTACGGTGAGCTCAGGATCAAGAAGCCCGGCGCCAAGCCCTTCAGCTCGCCGGCTGGCAACCGCGTTCCCGACACGGTGCCCCTGAAGGAAGATCCGCCGCGTGCCGACCGGCCCGCGGAAGCACGGACGACTGGAGCACCCATGTCTCATCTCACGTACCCGCGATGCGCCCTCAGCAGCCCGGGCCACTCGCCCCACTTCATCCAGGTCAAGCGTGCGCTGCACCGCGGACCGCACCGGCGGCTCGAGATCCTGGAGGTCACCCCGACCGGAGTCGTCGTCGCGGGCGACGGGTCAGCGGCGACCTGGCGCCTCCACCCACGGGGACGCGAGCACGTGAGCGCCGCGCTCGCGCGCGGGCTCACGCACCTGCACGACCAGGGCACGGCGCTGGCCGTCGTGGGCGGCGTCGCGATCTCCTACTGCGCGGACGATGCCAGGTGGCTGGAGTGCGCGTCCACGGACGTAAACCTCGGCGGGCCGGTGGGCCACTTCCGCTTCGACGGCTACGGCAGACGGGTCGGCTGCGCCGACGAGGCGCTCGACCTCGCCGCCTCTCCTGCCAACACCGGGACGTGGATGATCGTGTGACGTGGCGCGGCTCGCGCTCACGCCCCCGCGAGCGCGAGCCGCTCCTCGCCGTCCCGCAGGATCACGGCCGTGACGGTGCCGGGACCGCCGTGGAGGTGCTCGAAGGCCGCGTTGTAGCAGGCGAGCCACACCGAGGTCGCCCAGGCGACCTCGCGCTCGTCCGCGGTGAAGGCACGTCCGCGGGCGTCCTCGTAGGCCTTGATGACGCGCGCACCCGTCGCGACGTCCGCCGCGGCCCCGGCGTCGGGGGCGGCCGGATGGTCGAGCGCGAGCGTGCCGGCCAGCACCGCCTCGGGACGCACCGCGACCGAGTCCCAGTCGTGCACGATCGGCCGGTCGCCCACCCAGCGCACGTTGAGCGCGTTGAGATCGCTGTGCCCCAGCACGCTCGACAGGGCGCTCGCCCGCAGCCGCGCGCGGGCGGCGCGGGCCATCGCCGCGAGCGCGGGCGGGAGGTCCGCCTCGATCCGGTGCGGGTCCCAGCGGTCCGAGGCAGCGGGCGGCCACACGCGGTCCTCGTCGTCGTGGTCGTACCAGAGCCATGGCGGCGGGGTCAGCCCCGCGGCGTCCACGTCCGCGAGAGCGCGGACCAGCGATGCGAGCAGGCCCGCGAACAGCACCGGCGCGTCCCCCTCGGGCGAGAAGGCGCCCTCGGGCCGCCAGTCCTCGGCGGTGAGCCACGCATCGTCCGCGCCGCCTCTCTCACCGCCGAGCGCATCCGGCCCCGCGAGGAGGGCGGGGGTGTCGATCCCGGCGGCCGCCGCCGCACGATGCGCGGCGCACGCGATCGCGAGCCGTGCTCCCCCGCCGCGTCGCTTCACGGCGACCGACCTGCCGTCGGCGAGCCGCACGCCCCACACCTCGGACATCGAGGAGGCCTCGAAGAACTCGCCCTCAGGCGCCGACCCCAGGCGCGAGGCGACCCAGTCGGCGACCGGCGCGTCGAGCGTCATGCTCCGACCGTAGCGTCAGCGCGGATACGCCGCGATCACCGCGCCGTAGGGACCCAGGTAGGACGTCGGAAGCGTGCCGCCCGACACCCACAGCTGGGAGATCTGCCCGTCGAGGTAGAGCGCGTCCTCGACGCCGAGCTCGTCGCGGAACATCGTCGCGAAGTCCCACAGGTTGACGTACGAGCGGGTGATGACCAGGTAGACGGTCCCCCCGTCGGGGCTCACCCCGACGCCGGTGCGGAGCGCGGTGTTGGTCGACCCCTCGGTGAAGTCGGGGTGGACCTCGCCGTCGAGGAGCAGCGCGGGCCCCGACTGCGTCGCCTGCATCACCCCGTCGGGCTCGTAGAGCGTCGAGTCGACGATGGCCGCGGTGCCGTCCTCGAGGATCTCGAAGACCGCGTTGGGCTTGAGGTGGAAGTTGCCGTACCCGTCGGAGAGGTTGAGCGAGCGCAGCTCCTCGCCGTCGGCGACCGTGAGCCCGCCGGGAGTGAGGTCGTCCGAGAAGATCCCCGCGTTGGTGAGCACCGCGATCCCGGGATGCGCGTCGATGTACTCCTCGAGGTCGGTGCCGTCCTCGTCCTGCGGCCAGTCGACGCGGACGTCCCAGTCCGCGAGGTCGAGCGTCGCCACGCCGTACGAGCCGTGCTCGCCCAGGTCGATCACCTGCGTGGGCACCTCGACCGCGTCGGCATCGTCGACGTCCTCGGTGGGCGCGGACGATGCGGTGCTCTCGGTCGGCGCCGCGCTCGCGGCGGTCTCGGCCGCGCTCGAGGCCGGGAGGTCCTCGCCGATCGTGCTGAGGAGCGAGCAGCCGGCGAGCGAGACGGCCGCGACAGCGGCGAGGAGGGCGGTGCGCACGCACCGAGGCTAACCGAGGGAAGCGCACAGGCCCGCCAACCGTTGTCACACCGGACCCGAACCCCACCGCCGAGGAGCACCCGTGACCGACAACCCCGCCGCCGCACCCCGTCCCCTGGTCGTCGCCGTCCTCGGCACGGGCATCATGGGCGCGGCGATGGCGCGCAACCTCGTGCGCGCCGGCCACGCCGTACGCGTGTGGAACCGCACCCACGCGACCGCGGCCGCGATGCTCGCCGACGGCGCGACGGTGACGACGACCCCTGCCGAGGCCGTCCACGAGGCCGACGCCGTCCTCACGATGCTCCACGACGGCCCCGTGGTGCTCGACGTCATCCGCCAGGCCGCTCCCGGCCTGCGGCCCGGCACGCTGTGGCTGCAGCAGTCGACCGTGGGGCTCGAGGCGATGCCCGAGCTCGCGTCTGTCGCGGACGAGCTGGGCCTCGTCCTTGTCGATGCGCCCGTGCTGGGCACGCGCGAGCCGGCCGAGGCCGGCGAGCTGACCGTGATGGCGGCCGGTCCGCTGGAGGTCCGCGAGACGGCGATGACGGTCTTCGACTCCTTCGCGACGCGCACCCTCTGGACGGGGGACGATGCGGCCGACGGCTCGGCGCAGCGCCTCAAGCTGGTCGCCAACAGCTGGGTGATCGCGGTCAACAACGCCGCGGGCGAGACGCTCTCCCTAGCCCGGGGACTCGGTCTCGATCCGCGCACGTTCCTCGACCTCGTCGAGGGCGGCCCGCTCGACATGGGCTACCTGCGCGCCAAGTCCGCGCTGATCCTCGAGGACCGGCTCGAGGACACGAGCGTCGGCGCCGCGGTCGCGGCGAAGGACGCGGCGCTCATCTCCGACGCCGCCCGGTCCGCCGGGGTGCACGTCGACGCCTTCGACGGCGCGCGCTCGCGCCTCGACCGCGTGGTCGCGGCGGGGCATGGCTCCGAGGACATGGCCGCGGCGGTCCGGGCCTCGTCCCTGGGCTGATCCGCGGGACGGGAGCCATACCCGCTGGGCCCGCTTCGCCGACGGGCGCGGCCCGGGGTTAGCGTGGCGAGGTGAGCACGGCGACCATCCACCGCGCGTCCCCCGCGGACGCGGCGCGCGTCGCCCGGCTGCTGCACGAGTTCAACGTCGCGTACGACACCCCCTCCCCCGGCCCGCGCGTGCTCGAGGAGCGGCTGCTCGAGCTCCTGGCGGGCGCCGGCACGGACGCCTTCCTCGCGGGGAGCCCGGCGATCGGGGTCGCGCTGGTGACCTACCGGACCAACGTGTGGTGGGACGGCCCGGTGGCCCTGCTCGACGAGCTGTACGTGCGGGCGGGCTCCCGCGGCCGCGGGATCGGTGCGGCGCTCGTCGGGGCCGTCGTCGCTCGTGCCCGTGAGCGCGAGGTCGAGCTGCTCGAGGTCAACGTCGACGAGGGCGACGTGGACGCGCTCCGCTTCTACGAGCGGGAGGGCTTCGCGGTGCTCCAGCCGGACACGGACGAGCGCGCGCTCTACCTCAGCCGCGAGCTGCCCGCCTCACCACCCGAGTCCGAGTAGCGGGGCGCCGAGCACCACCGCCCCGGCGACCAGCAGCGTGGCGAGGCCGAGGACCGCCCACCTCGGGAGCCATGCTCTCCGCGCGAGGGGCACTACCGGGACGAGGAGCGCGAGGGTCGCAAGCATCGGCGCGGCGTACACGACAGCGTCCGTGGGATCCGCCGCCACGTACGAGACCAGCAAGGCGAGCGTGAGCGCCGCGAGGGCTCCGTAGCCCCACCATGGCGAGAGGATCCGCCCGAGGCGCAGCCGGACCACGCCGCGGACGGCGAGGAAGACGCCGAGCACGGCGACGAGCACCATCGTCATGAGCAGCGCGCCGAGGACGTACGCCAGCACCACCCAACCCGCGTCGCGTCCATCGGCCACCCGGGGCAGGATCAGGACGCCGCCCGCCCACCACGACGCTCCCGAGGCGACGACCAGGCCGAGGACGAGCACGACGGCCTGGGAGCCGAGCCCCGGTTCGCGCCGTTCCCGGACGGATGGGGAGTCCTGTGCGACGCTCATGCCACGCATCGTCGCCTACCCAGGCACGATGCGTCCAGGACCGACGCGCGCTCTACCTCTGCCGCGAGCTCGGCTGAGCGCCGCGCGCGGTGTCAGCCGTCGCGTCCGCGTCGGCGTCGTGCGGCATCCGCCTCGCGACCTCGATCGCGAGGAACGCTCCGCCCGCGCCGCCGAGCAGGACCGTGATCGGGACCACCCAGGCCGGGACGCGCCCGCCTGCGAGCACCGCGACGGCGAGCGCCGCGGCGATCACCACACCGAGAGCACCGCGCACGGCAGGGACGATGATCCGGAAGCCTCGCGAGCGCGCGATCGCGGCCAGCACCAGCCCCGATGCCCCGAGCACCACCGCGCACGCGAGCGCCACGACGCCCACCCATGACAGCACCGTCACCATCGCCGCTCCCCTCAGCTGCCCGGAGCCTAGCGGCGCATCGTCCCTGCGTCACCCCTGCCTACGAGGGGAGACGGGACGCTTCGCTAGAGGACGTGCGCGAGGAAGTCGCGGGTGCGGTCCTGCGTCGGCCCGTCGATCACCTGGGCGGCCGGCCCCTCCTCGACCACGACGCCCTCGTCCATGAAGACCACATGGTCCGCGACCTCACGGGCGAAGCCGATCTCGTGGGTCACCACGACCATCGTCATGCCGCCCGCGGCCAGATCCTTCATCACGGCGAGCACCTCGCCCACGAGCTCGGGGTCGAGGGCCGAGGTTGGCTCGTCGAAGAGCATGAGCTCGGGGTCCATCGCGAGCGCGCGGGCGATCGCGACGCGCTGCTGCTGGCCTCCCGACAGCTGCGCCGGGTAATGGTCCATGCGGTCGCCCAGGCCCACGCGCTCGAGCAGCTCGACGGACTTGGCCTTCGCCTGCGCCTTCGAACGCTTGAGCACCTGGATCTGCGCCTCCATCACGTTCTCGAGCGCCGTCATGTGCGGGAACAGGTGGAAGCGCTGGAACACCATGCCGATGCGCGAGCGCTGCTTCGCGATGTCGCTCGGGTGGAGGCGATGCAGCGTGCCCGCCTCGTCCTCGCGGTAGCCGAGCAGCTCGCCGTCGATCCGCACCGAGCCGCCCGTGAGCTGCTCGAGCTCGTTGAGGCAGCGCAGGAGCGTCGACTTGCCCGAGCCGGACGGCCCGAGCACCACGCACACCTCGCCGGGCTGGACCACGAGGTCCACGCCGCGGAGCACATGCAGGTCGCCGAACATCTTGTGCGCCGCGCGCACGTCCACCATCGGGGTCACGGGGTCACCTCCAGGAAGGGGTCGTCCTTGGCCGTGCCGGACGCCTTGATCGCGGCCTGGCGGCCGAAGCGGGGGCGTCGAGGGCCGGTGCGCCGGGGACGCTCGGTCCCGGTGCCGCGGCCGTAGTACCGCTCGAGGTAGCTCTGGCCCACCATGAAGATCGACGTGATGAGCAGGTACCAGAACGCGCTCACGATGAGCAGCGGGATCGGCTCGAACAGCCGGTTGCCGATCGCGTTGGTCGCGTACGTGAGGTCCAGCGTGAAGGGCACCGCGAGCACCAGCGAGGTGGTCTTGAGCATCGAGATGGTCTCGTTGCCGGTGGGCGGCACGATGACGCGCATCGCCTGCGGGATGACGATGCGGCGCAGGATCCGCGACTCCTTCATCCCGAGCGCGCGGGCGGCCTCCTCCTGACCGGGGTCCACCGACCCGAGGCCGGCGCGGACGATCTCCGCGAGGTACGCCGCCTCGTTGAGCCCGAGGCCCAGCAGCGCGGCCCAGAAGGCCGTGATGACCACGTCGGTCTGGAAGGTGACGAACTCAGGCCCGAAGGGGATGCCGATCGACAGCGTCGGGTAGAGCACCGAGATGAGGCCCCAGAACACCAGCTGCGTGTAGATCGGGGTGCCGCGGAACAGCCAGATGTAGAACCAGCTGACCGAGCGCAGCACCGGGTTGTCCGAGCGCCGCATGATCGCCAGGATCACCGCGAGCACCACGCCGATCACCATCGACCCGAAGGTGAGGATGAGCGTCCAGCCGACGCCGCGGATCACGGTGACGTCGCGCAGGTACAGCCAGAAGATGTCCCAGCGGAACTTCGGGTTGGTCACCAGCCCGTGCACCGCCATCGCGGCGAGGACCACGACGATGACGGCCGCGACCCAGCGTCCCGGACGCGGGACGGGGCGGGCGTGGATGCGGTTGGGGACCGGGTCGGTGGACGATGCGGTGGTCATGCGGGCACCTCTCAGGCCGGGCGTCGCGCCGGGGGTCAGGCCGGGTTGACCTCGGCGGTGGTGAGCATGCCGTCGGCGGCGCCCCACGCGTCGAGGATCGACTTCAGCGTGCCATCGTCCATGAGGCCCTGCAGGGCGAGGGCGATCGCGTCGGTGACCTCGGAGCCCTGCGCGGTGACGATGCCCTGCGGCGCGGTCGCGAAGGACTCGCCCAGCTGCTCGAGCTTGTCGCCGGTCTGGGTGACGGCGTAGCCGATGATCGGCGAGTCGGCGAAGAGGACGTCGGCCTTGCCGCCCACGACGTTGGTCGCGGCGTCGGCGTTCGAGTCGTACGTGAGGATCTCGAGGGCGTCCTTGCCGGCGGCCTCGCAGTCGGCGGCCATCTGGTTCGCCTCGTCCTGCTGGATGGTGCCGGTCTGGAGCGCGACGGTGGCGCCGCAGAGGTCGTCGGCGTCGATGCCGGCGGGGTTGCCCGCGGCGACGGCGAAAGCCTCTCCCACCGAGAGGTACGAGGTCATGTCGGCGACCTCGACGCGCTCGGGCGTGACGGTGAAGGAGCTGATGCCCGCGTCGTACTTGGTGCCGATGCCGGGGATGATCCCGTCGAAGGCCGCCGACTCGATCGCGACCTCGAGGCCGAGCGAGGCCGCGAGCGCGGTCGCGATCTCGACGTCGTAGCCGATCGGGGTCTGGCCGTCGACGTCGAGGAACTCGGCCGGGGCGTACGAGGTCTCCATGCCCACGCGCAGGGTGCCGCGCTCGGCGATGTCGGCCGGGAGGAGCGCGGCGGCGTCCTCGTTGACGGCGACGGTGCTCGCGTTGAAGGCCTCTTCGGCAGTTCCGGCGGTCGAGCCCGTGGTGCCGGTCGGCTCCTGCGAGGCGTAGGTGCAGCCGGTGAGGGCGAGGGCGGCGGTGGCCGCGATCGCGACGAGGGCAGGCGTGCGCATAGGGGTGCTCCTTTGATGAGGGGGGTGCATGTGCCGGGCCCGATCGGGGACTCCGCGGGGACTCTCGCGGCGTGGCCATGCATCGCTATGCATCATTATGCATGAGTCCGAATGGTCCGAAGCACACCACAGGTCCCGGGCCCGCCTAGACTCGTCTCCATGTCCGACGGCCATAGTCCCGAGCGCCGGCACGCGGCCCCCGAGCCGCGCCAGGCGCCAGCCCCCGTCCACCACGCCCGCGAGGGAGCCCGCCGATGACCGAGGCATGGCTGCTCCTGCTCCTCGCGATCGTGCTCATCGGCGTCAACGCGCTGTTCGTCGCCGCCGAGTTCGCCTTCGTCACCGTCGACCGGCCCACGGTCGACCGCGCCGCCGAGGCCGGCGACCGCCGCGCATCGTCCCTCCAGAAGGGGCTGCGCAAGCTGTCGACCGAGCTCTCGGGCGCGCAGCTGGGCATCACGGTCTCGTCGCTGATGGTCGGCTTCATCGCGGAGCCGTCGATCGCGACGCTCGTGCGCGTGCCGCTCGAGAGCCTCGGTCTGCCCGAGTCCTCGGCGCTCGGCGTCTCGCTCGCGCTGGCCTTCCTTCTCGCGACCGGCACCCAGATGGTCTTCGGCGAGCTGGTGCCCAAGAACTGGGCCATCGCCGAGCCGCTGCGCGTCGGACGCGCAGTCGCCGGCGCCCAGCGGGGCTTCACCTGGTTCGCCGGGCCGCTCATCCACGTCCTCAACGGCGCCGCGAACCGCATCGTCCGCGCGTTCGGGATGGAGCCGCGCGAGGAGCTGGCGTCGGCGCGGTCGGCGCGGGAGCTCCAGTCCCTCGCGGAGCGCTCCGCCGAGCAGGGCACCCTCGAGCCGCGGGTCGCCCGCCGCCTCGCGCGCGCCGCCGAGCTCAAGGAGCGCACGGCCTCCGACGCGATGACCCCGCGCACCCGCGTGCACTTCCTCGCCGCCACGGACTCTGTCGCGGACCTCCTGGTCCTCGCGTCGCGCACGGGCCACGCCCGCTTCCCCGTCACAGGCGAGGACGTCGATGAGATCGTGGGCGTCGCGCACTTCAAGCGTGCGCTCGCGGTGCCGGCGCGCGCCCGCAAGGACACGCCGGTGTCCGCGATCGGCCTGCCGGTGACCTCGGTGCCGTCGACCATGCCCCTCACCTCGGTGCTCGCCGCGCTGCGCGAGGGCTCCCAGGTCGCGGTCGTGGTCGACGAGTACGGCGGCACCGACGGCATCGTCACCCTCGAGGACCTGGTCGAGGAGATCGTCGGCGAGATCGAGGACGAGCAGGACCGTCCCGTGAGCCGCCACCGCCGCCTGCGCGACGGCCGCTGGTCGCTGTCCGGGCTGCTGCGCCCGGACGAGGCGGGCGAGGTCATGGGCCTCGAGCTGCCCGAGGCCCGCGAGTCCGACACGCTGGGCGGGCTGCTCACCGAGCGGCTCGAGCGCTTCCCGCACGTGGGCGACACCGTCGACCTCGACGCTCGCGACGAGTCCGTCCGCGACGAGGACGGCATCGCGACGCCGGTGATCGCGCGCGTCCGTGTGACGCGCGTCGACGGTCACCGCGTGGACCGCGTGGTCGTCGAGGCGGTGCCGGTCCGGTCCGATGACGAATCCGGGCCCGATGCGCCCGGATCCGGTGCGTCCGATGCCGAGGAGGCCGACCGATGAACGACTACGCCGCCCTCGGCATCGCCGTCCTGCTGCTGCTCGGCAACGCCTTCTTCGTGGGGGCCGAGTTCGCTCTCATCTCCGCGCGCCGCACCCAGATCGAGCCTCGCGCGGCGGCCGGCTCCCGCTCGGCGCGGCTCACGCTGCGCGCGATGGAGCACGTCTCGCTCATGATGGCCGGCGCGCAGCTGGGCATCACGGCCTGCTCGCTGGGCCTCGGTGCGATCGCCGAGCCTGCCGTCGCGCATCAGCTCGAGAAGCCGCTCGCGGCGATCGGGATCGAGGGCGCGCTGCTCCACGGCATCGCCTTCACCATCGCGCTCATCATCGTGGTGGCGCTGCACATGGTGCTCGGCGAGATGGTGCCCAAGAACATCGCGATCGCGGGGCCGGAACGCTCCGCCATGGCGCTGGGACCCGTCCTCTACGGCATCGTGTGGGTGCTCAAGCCGCTGATCTGGCTGCTCAACCAGTCCGCGAACCTGGTGCTCCGCCTCGCGCGCATCCAGCCGCAGGACGAGGTCTCGTCGACCTTCCACGCCGAGGAGGTCGAGGGCTTCCTCGCGCAGTCGCGCTCCGAGGGGCTGCTCGACGAGCACGAGCACCAGGTGCTCTCCGGCTCGCTCACCCTCAGCTTCGAGACGGTGCGGGACGTGATGACGCCGGTCGAGACGCTCGTGACGCTGCCCGTCGACGTCACCCCGCAGCGGGCGCAGAAGGAGTGCGTGCGCACCGGCTTCTCGCGCTTCCCGGTGGTGGCCGCCGACGGCTCGTACGCGGGCTACCTCCACCTCAAGGACTTCGCGTCGGTGCCGCGCGGCGGCGCGACCCGGCCGATCCCGGACGATGCGATCCGCCCGCTCACCTCCATCTCCCCCGACGCGTCGCTCGAGGAGGCGCTCGCCGCGATGCAGTCGCGGGGCACGCACCTCGCGCTGGTGCGCGCTCCGGGCTCGGACGAGGTGCTCGGTGCGGCGATGCTCGAGGACGTCATCGAGCGGCTCGTGGGCGAGGTGGCGGACGCGGCGCAGGCCGTCGAGGCGTGACGTTGGCCACTCCGGGGCCCGAACAACGTCACTCCTGCTAGCTTCCGGCCGATACAGTCCCTGAGGCACCCGCACCATCGAGGAGGATCCGTGACGTTCACGCCTGGCTTCGGGCAGGACCCGGGGCCGAGCGCGCCGTCGCGGATCTCCGATGCTCCGGGCGCTGACTGGCCCACCGGTGCCGTTGGCGCCGCTGAATCGACCGATGCCCCCGGCATCCCCGAGTCCGGCTGGCGGCCCGACCCGAGCGATCCCGACCTCGAGCGCTTCTGGACCGGATACCGCTGGACGGCACGCGTACGGGACCGGGCGACCGGCATCGAGCGGGTCATCGCGCCGCCCGGCTGGGAGCCGCCTCGCACGGGTCGGCTCCAGCGGGGCCGAAGGCGCCGGAAGCCGGCGTCGATGCTGCTCACCGTGGTGCTGGTCGGGCTCATCGCGCTGCTCGGCACGAGCGTCGCGAGCCGCCTTGGGCTGCTCCCCGAGTCGGCGGACCTCACCGCACGTGCTGCCGATCTCGTGGTCGGCGCCACCAAGCCCGAGCCCGTCGCGACGCGCTACCCCGTGAACGGCTCGACCGAGCTGGTCGAGTACCTCGCGGCGGCGATGGTCGCGCAGGAGGAGTCCATCAACGTCTCGTACTGGCAGCGCACGGTCGGCGAGGAGGCGGTCGACGACGCGATGCGCGAGGCGCTCACGCAGAACCCCTACATCTATGCGCGCGGCTGGCTCTCACGCATCGGCATGGGCGGGGCGACGATCATGCCGGAGTACACCTACGACTACGGCGAGTCGGAGCGCCGCCGGGTCGCGACGGCCTCGGCGGTCGAGGTGGGCCTGTCCGCCTCGGGCGCTCGTGACGCGACGGACGATGCCGACAAGGTGGCCCTGATCCACGACTACCTCGTGGATGTCGGCTCCTACGACATGGCCGCCTTCGAGGCGATCAGCGCCGGGGACTCGACGTCCGCGCTGGTCTCGCGCTCGCAGGAGGCCTACGGGCTGCTGGTCGAGGGCACCGCGGTGTGCAACGGCTACGCGCAGGCCTTCCTCGCGATGGCGCACGCGGTCGGCCTCGAGGCGGTCGAGGTGACCGGCTCCGACACGGGCGGTGCCACCGGCGGTGACCACGCGTGGAACAAGGTGCTCATCGACGGGCGCTGGCTGCTTGTGGACGTCACCTGGGACGACGTCGAGGGCGGTCCGGGCACGCGCGACGACTATCTCCTGGTGTCCGATAGCGATCCGATCCTCTTGACCCGCACCACCGATGCGGAGTGGATCGTCGACGAGAACCTCTTCGCGTACGCGGGCTGACCCGCTCCCCTCATCCCGTCGTCAGAGGCCCGTCGACGAGCCGCGCGCGGGGTTGGAGCACCTCGAGCACGATGCCGGGCGCCGTGGTGACGATGCTCTCGTCGAAGCCCGTCCACGTGCCGCCCGCGACGCGCCACTCCCCCGTCCAGGTGGTCTCGAGCACGATGCTCGCCTCGTCGAGCGCGCGCCCGTAGGCGTGGCTGACGGTCTGGTCGGGGTACGGAGCGCCTGCGTCCTCGGTCACGGTGACCTCGCCGTCGCCCCAGGCCCAGGTGAAGGTGGTGGGGGTGGCGCGGATCTCGACGTCGGCGCCGAGCAGGGTCGCGGCGTGGCTCCGGGGGCTCCCGTCGGCGTAGGCGATGGTCGGGACGGTGGCGATCACCTGGCCGGTCGCCGGCTGGATCGATACCTCGGGTGAGTCGAGCTGGAGCGAGGTCCACTCGTGCTCGATCAGTGCGAGGAGCTCGGACTCGTCCGGGCAACTCCCCCAGTTCTCCAGCGTCCACTCGGTCCAGGTGCCGTCGTCAAGTTGGGTCCGGGACCACAGGGGAAGCAAGGGATCCATCCCCGCGGGGCATGCGAGGGCGTCAACCACGAGCGGAGCGCATGCGCCGTTCGTCTCCATAGGCGAGCCGCCCACGCATGGAACCGCGTAAATGTACTCGATGACGGGCCCGCTCGCAGACCGCTTGGACGGCGCCCCGGCCTGGCGGTCAATCACCGCTTCACCGTCGACCGTTGCAGTGTCGCTGTCGTCGTCAACAGAACCGCCAAATGACCCCTCTCCGTGCGGCGGCGGAGTTTGCGCCGCCAGCGCCAGTGCCAGGAGGAGCGCTCCGAGGCGCGTCACTCGGTATCCACCAGGCTCGTCACTACGCCAGCAACGCGCCAGCGTCCGTCAGTGAGGTACAACGCGAACTCGAACTTTGCCCGATGCGCCTCAGCTGAGACTTTCTCCGGCTCACCCGGCGGGGTCAGGTACGCCGTGTCACGAACCACTTCAGCGAGGTAGTAGGCGCGGTCCGTCCCATTCAAGTGCGCGCGAACCGTCGAGTCATCGACTTCGATGCTCCCCCCGCGCGCGGCCCACCCTTTGTCGCGAACCCACTCGGCGTTCTCGAGCTCACCTGCGCAGTACCCGCATCCCTCTTCCGACAAGGCCTCCCACACGCGCGTGTCACCGGTGTGGAACATGGGCGCGTACTGCTCCAGGAAGAACTCGGCCGTGATCATCGCGCCCCACAGGTCCGTATGGTCCGCACCGTCAGGCATCAACGCCCACAGCTCCTCGTTCGTCAGTGGAGCGACTTTCACCGACACCGACGGAGAGGGCGACGGTGATGCGCTCACCGCGACAGCGGTCCCGGCAACGGAGGGCATCTCCGAGACGATCGGCTCGGCCTCCGCCGTGCAAGCTGCGACGCCCGCGCACACCAGCATCGTCCACGCCGCAACAGCCGTGCGACGCGGCAGCGACCCCCCGGAAGCCTCCCGCATGAGCCGAAGATATCGGGCGAAACGCCCTGGCAGAAGAGGATTCGCCTACATTGGGGACAAACTCGACGCGCGCCACGACGGGAAGGCGCGTGCCACCTGCACCCCGCATCGTCCACCCGAACCTAGAGATCGCGCGGCATCCGGTCGTCCTCGTCGGGGACGCGCGTGTCCTCACCGCCGGCGGGCATGTGGTCGTTCTCCGGACGTCGAGCCAGCACGACGATCGACGCCACGAGCCCACCCCACACCAGGACGATCGACACGATCAGCAGCGCCATCGCCTGCCCGCTCATGACTCCCCCTTCGGGTCGTAGTCCTCGCTATGGCGCTCGCCGACCTCGTCAGGCAGCGCCAGCTGCGCGCGCGACGGCCAGGCGTGGAAGTGCACGATGTCGCGTCGCCACCGCAGCAACGGCATCAACAGCGCCACCGCGAGCAGGAAGGCCGCGGTGCCCCATCCGAAGACGTTGAGATACCAGGATGGATAGCCGCCATAGCCCTCGCTGGCGAGGCTGACGGTCTTCTCCGCGAACATGTAGATGAGCAGCACGGCGACCGCGTTGACGAGCCAGATCCAGTACTTGCCGGGACGCATCGTCGACACGGCGGCGAGGTGCCGTTCGAGCTCGTGCCCGCGGCGGCCGAACCACAGCGCAGCGGCGATCATCGTGATGGCGCCGGCCACGATGCCGAGCTGGTTGGACCACTGGTCGACGGTGTCGAGCAGGTAGAGCCCAGTGGTGGTGCCGAAGCCCAAGATCGACAGCACGGCGGACACGACGCCGACCGCGACGGCGCCCCCGCGCGGGTGCAGGTCGAACTTTTCCTGGAGCGCGGCGGAGATCACCTGCAGCACCGACACGAGCGACGTGAGTCCCGCGAGCACCAGCGAGGCGAAGAAGAGCGCGCCGAAGAGCTGCCCGCCGGGCATCTCGGCGATCACTGCAGGGAAGGTCACGAACGAGAGGAAGGGCCCCGCGAGGTTGTCGAGACCGGCGACGGTGGTGCCCTGCTCGTGCGCGAGGAACCCGAGCGCGGCGAACACGCCGATCCCGGCGAGAAGCTCGAAGGAGCTGTTGCCGAACGCGACCACCAGCCCGGGTCCGGTGATGTTCGACCTGCGTCGGCGGTACGAGGCGTACGTGATCATGATCCCGTAGGCGAGCGACAGTGAGAAGAAGATCTGCCCGTACGCAGCGATCCACACCTGCGGATCCTTGAGCGCGGCGAAGTCCGGGGTGAAGAGCGCCTCGATGCCGTCGGCGGCGCCGGCGAGGAACAGGGCGCGGACCACGATCACGAGGAAGGTCGCGACCAGCACCGGGATGCCGATGATGTTGAGCCGCTCGATGCCGCGGTGGATGCCGAGCGCGAGGATGACGATGACGATCGCCCACACGGCGACGAGCGGGATCAGCACCTGCGGGACGAAGCTCAGACTGACGGTGCCGGACTCCCCTAGCTCGAGGTAGTCGGCGGTGAAGAAGCCCGCCGGGTCGTCGGCGAAGGACAGGTTGAAGCTGAAGAAGAAGTAGCTGAGCGCCCACGCGATGATCGCGGTGTAGTAGAGCCCGATGACGAAGCAGATCGCGACATGCAGCCAGCCGACGCCCTCGGCGTTGCGGTGGACGCGCTTCATGGCGAGGGGCGCCGAGCCGCGGAACCGATGGCCGATGGCGTTCTCGAGGAACAGGATCGGCACACCGGCGGTGATGAGCGCGACGAGGTACGGGATCATGAACGCGCCGCCACCGTGCTCGTAGGCCTGGCCGGGGAAGCGCCAGATGTTGCCCAGCCCCACCGCCGAGCCGATCGCGGCGAGGATGAAGGCGGTCTGGCCGGACCAGTGCTCGCGCTTCTCGTGGGTGTGGGGTGCTGCTGCGGGCTGGTCTGCCATCGGGGCCTCCCTCCGCGCGGTGCGCGCGATTCCCACGGTATGCCGAGGCGGCGCATCGTGCCTGGTGAGGGTGGACGATGCGGGCGGGCACGATACTGCGGGCGGCGGGCGCGCCGCTGCGGCGCTCACCGGGTAGGTGGCGCTTTGGGGCGGGGTGGTCAGACGGGTACGGGTTCGCGGTGGTCGCGGGCCGGTTCCGGCTCGCGTTCTCTCGCTCCGATGTCGACGTGCAGGGCCGCTTTACCGCCTTGTCGGGGTGTGCGGGTGGGGTCGATCGTGCGGGGCGGGGTGAACCACACCTCGGTGGCGGTGGCTTTGACGGTCCAGCCGTCGTCGTGGATGCGGTGATGACACCTGGTGCACAGGAGCACCCCGTTGGCGAGGTTCGAAGGCCCGCCGCTGGACCATTCCAGGATGTGGTGCGCGTCGCACCAGGAGACGGGTGCATGGCAGAAGGCGCAGCCGCCGTCCCTCTCGGCCAGCGCGATCCGCTGCGCCGGGGTGAAGTAGCGGCGGGCGTAGCCGACGTCCAGGGCTTGCGACCCGGCGCCGAGGATGACGGGGAGGAGTTTCGCGTCGACGGCCATCCGCCGCAGTTGGCCCGCACTCATCGGGGTGGAGATCGCGTCGCACGACCCGAGCCCGAGTCCGGTGCGCAGTCCCGGCTCATCAACGCGTACGACCACCTGGGTCGACACACCGGCGCCCGGCTGGTCGCAGCGCATCCCGTGACGGGCGAGATCGACCAGCGCGTCGGCGCGGATCCGTCCGGCCTCCCCGGGCTCGGCCGGGCCCAGGCCTTCGTTGCGGCGCCGGGCGAACGCGTCCCTGACTTGCGCGTCGAGCCAGGTCTTGATGACCGCCCCCGAGGCGGGATCGAGGACGCCGCTGAGGGCGATCATGCCGTCCGCCCGCTCCGACACGGTGACGTACCTGTCGGCGCGTTGACGCTTCTCCCGCGCCTCCCACCTGTCGAGGTCCCAGCGGGCGGTCACATCCAGGCAGGCCTTGCGCAGATCCGCCAGCGGCAGCCGCTGCGCTTTCGCCACGAGGCGCGCCTCAAGTCGCTCGTCGGCGCCCTCGAGCCGCTCGAGGGTGTCCTTGAGCAATGCCGCCTGCGCCGCCGACAAGACCCCGGACCGCAGCGCGGCCGCGACCTGCGACCACCGCGGCGTAGCCCCCGCCGCCGCAGCCCCAGGCGGGGCATCGTCCCCGGAGAGCAGCTCCCCGGCGGCGATGAGGTCACGCGCCTCCTTCGCCGACCCGCCGCTCACCTGCGCGACCATCCCGACCGCGTTGCGATGCCCATGCCGGCGCGCCATCCCACCGCCCGCGCCGTCGGAGCGCTTGGCGACCACACCGGCCAGCAGCGCGCCGCGCACGTCCACGAGGCGTCGGATCCGCGCCCACGCGGCCTGACGGGCCGCGACATCGGCCTCGCTCAACCCCGCCAGCGCACCAGGCTCAGCAGGCACGAGCACATCCAACGCCCGCTCCACCGCCGCCGCAGCCTCTGTGATCTCCATGACCACCAGTCAACCACCCGGGTCTGACACTCAACCCCAGATATCACCCCTGGTACCTGTGGAATTTGCGACCAGTTTCGAGCCTGGGGACATCGCCGACCCAGCACGCGCTCAGTGGGTGAAGGGACACACAGGGACACCCTTGGAGGTCCCGGTGCCACCCAACTGGGCAGCGTTCCCAAGCCAGCGTTTGGCGGTTGCACACACTCTCGTCGAGCTGCGCCCTGAAAACAGGCTCGCCGACGGTCACGCACGCACGGCGCTAGTCACCGATCACTGCGGCGAAGAGCACGGCCGCGAGCCCGCCGATGAGACCGAAGACCGCGCCAATCATCGCCGTCCGTCGGTCGAAGCGGCGTTCGGACAGAACGTCACGCCGGTCACGCTCGACCACTGACACACGCGCCCGCCGAGCCAGCCACCGCCAACGCGACTTGGTCAGTCTTCGCCGGAAGCCGATAGGCCGCGAGTTCCCTTCGATCACACCGATCAGGCTCCGTCGTGGACTGTCGAACACGTCGCCCTCAGGCGCATCCACCCAAGTCTGGCCTCCCTCCCACGAGGTCAGCCGCACCACCATGAAAGGTTCCGAGTAGGTCTGAAGATGGAGCACCGAGACGCGGCTCGGAAGCCGATCGACGAGCTCGCTGAAATCGACCGTCGAATCGAAATCTTCCTCGTTGGCCGAGAACATGAAGTTGTTCGTGCCCGCGTAGCGTTCGAATCGCCTCAGCAACGCCAGGAGCGCCTCGCGATCTCTGAGTCGTACGGGCTTGCGACGGATGTAGGTATCAGTGCCCTCCTCGGGCTCCCACTCCGCCAGCAGCTCGTAGTCGACCCCTGTCACCGCAAGATTGCCCCAAACTTCTCTGCCGCCGCCACGATGATCGCGTTGCGCACCTCAAGCACCTCGTCGGCCGTGAGCGTGTGGTCTGCGTCGCGCATCTTCACGTTGATGGCCAACGACTTCTTCCCGCCACCAATCTGCTCTCCAGTGTAGACATCGAACACGCGCGCGTCCTCGACGAGGCCGTCACCGGCCTCCAGGACGGCGTCGACCAGCGCACCGGCAGCCACCGACGCAGGAACCACGAAGGCGAAGTCCTCCTTCGCCAGCACCTGGCCGGAGACGGGCGACGCCGTCACCAGCACGCCCTCCGACTCGTCGATCAGCGGGTCGAGCAGCAGCTCGAACGCCACCGTCCGCGCCGGGAGGCCCAGGTTCTCGCAGACCTTCGGGTGCAGCTCGCCGGCCAGGCCGACGATCTCGCCGGCGAGGCGGTAGACCGCCACACGGCCCGGGTGGAACGGCGCCGTCGACTGACGCTCCCCCACCTCGGACGAGATCTCGAGCACCACGCCGCACGCGCGCTCGACCTTCTCGACCATCGCCATCGCGTCCGTCCAGCGCCACGGCGTCGCGTGACCGTCCCAGCCGGAGACCACGCGGTTGCCGGCCATGACGCCGGCGACGCGGCGCACCTGGCCCGGGATGGCCTCGTTCAAGGCCTCAACGTCGTCCGGCGTGATCGACGTGCCCGAGTACGTCGCCGGGATCGCCCCGACCAGACGCCCGAGGTACGCGCGCCCCGTCTCGTAGAGGGCCACGTCCTGCGCGCCACGGCCCAGGTTCACGCGCACCGCATCCACCAGCGTCTCGATCACGGCAGTCCGCAGCAGCGGCTGCTCGGCCGAGATCGGGTTCGCCAGGCGGATCACGTCACGACGCACATCGTCGGCAGGCAGCAGGCAGTCATCGAGCCGCGCCTCGGAGATGAACGGGTAGGTGAGCACCTGCGTCAGACCGGCCTCGGCGAGCGAACGCGCGACCGACTTCCGGACCAGCTGCGAGTGCGTGTAGCCGCGCCCCGGAGGCGCCACGGGCAGCACCGACGGCATGCCCTCGTAGCCCTGCAGGCGCGCGACCTCCTCGACCAGGTTGATGGGCGCCTCCAGGTCGGCGCGCCACGTCGGCGGCGTCACGATGAGCACCTCGCCGTCGCGCTCGACCGAGCACCCCACCTGCGTCAGAGAGTCGATCACCTGCGCGGCCGTGTACGGCACGCCGACGATGCGCGCCGGGAAGTCGGCGTCCATCTCGATCGCCTCGACCGCCGGGACGTTGTTCACGTCCGTGTAGATCTCCTCGATCACACCGCCGCCGAACTCTACCAGCAGGTTCGCAGCCCGCTGCACCGCGACGGGCGGCAGCGCGGTGTCGACCGCACGCTCGAAGCGACGCGAGGCCTCCGAGCCCAGCTTGTGGCGGCGAGCAGTGCGCGCGACCGTGATCGGGTCGAAGTGCGCGGCCTCGAGAAGGACATCGGTCGTCCCAGAAGAGACCTCGGTCAGCGCGCCGCCCATGACGCCGGCGATGCCGATCGGACGGGCGCCGTGGCCACCGAGCGAATCCGTGATCAGCAGGTCCTCGCCGTGCAGCACGCGCTCGACGTCGTCGAGCGTCTCGATCTGCTCGGCCGGCACCGCGCGCCGCACCACGATGGGCGCGGTAAGCGTCGCGAGGTCGTACGCGTGCAGCGGCTGACCCAGCTCGAGCATGACGTAGTTGGTGACGTCCACCGCGAGCGAGATCGAGCGCATGCCCGCCGCCTCGAGGCGCTGCTTCATCCAGCCCGGCGATACCGCGGACGGGTCGAAGCCCCGGACGATGCGCGCCACGAACCGGTCGCAGCCGACATTGCCGCGCACGGGCGCGTGGTCCTCGATGAGCACAGGGAACGCGTCCCCCGCAGCCCCGGAAACGGGCAGCGAAGCAGGGTCCGTGAACGATGCGCCCGTGGCGTGCGAGTACTCGCGCGCCACGCCGCGGATCGAGAACGAGTAGCCGCGGTCCGGCGTCACGTTGATCTCGAGGGTCTTCTCGTCCAGACCGAGCAGCGCGATCGCGTCCTGCCCCGGCGTCAGGTCGTCAGCGGAGAACCCCATCGACGTGAGCACGATGATCCCCGAGTGGTCCTCGCCCAGCCCGAGCTCCTTCGCGGAGCAGATCATGCCGTCCGACCAGTGGCCGTACGTCTTGCGCCCCGAGATCGGGAACGGTCCGGGAAGCGTCGCGCCGGGCAGCACCACGACCACGTAGTCGCCCTCGACGAAGTTGTGCGCACCGCAGACGATGCCCTTCGACGACGGGTACTCGACCTTGTTGTCGGGCTTGTGGCCCGGACCCTCGGGGTCGTTGAAGGCGCCGACGTCCACGCGGCAGTAGTTGATGGTCTTGCCGTTGGACTGCTCCTCCTTGACCAACGACATGACGCGGCCGACGACCAGAGGACCCTCGACACCGGAGCCGTGGATCCCCTCCTCCTCGAGACCGACCTTCGCCAGGGACGTGGCGATGTCGACCGGCGAGGCGCCGGGCTCGAGAGCGACCGACTCCGCGAGCCATGAAAGCGGAATCTTGGGCATCAGATCTCCATCCCGAACTGCTGAGAGAAGCGCACATCGCCCTCGACCATGTCGCGCATGTCGGTGACGTTGTGGCGGAACATCAGGGTGCGCTCGATCCCCATGCCGAACGCGAAGGCCGTGTACTTCTCCGGGTCGATGCCGGCCGCACGCAGCACGTTGGGGTGCGTCATGCCGCAGCCGCCCCACTCGATCCAGCCGGTGCCGCGGCACGTGCGGCACGCCGCATCGTCCCCGCCGCACACGAAGCAGCGGAGGTCCATCTCCGCGCTGGGCTCGGTGAAGGGGAAGAACGCGGGGCGCAGGCGCGTGATGGCGTCCGGCCCGAAGAGCGCACGAGCGAAGTGGTCGAGCGTGCCCTTGAGGTGCGCCATGGTCAAACCGCGGTCGATGGCAAGGCCCTCGATCTGGTGGAAGACCGGCGTGTGGGTCGCGTCGAGCTCATCGGTGCGAAACGTCTTGCCCGGGCACACGACGTAGATGCCGCGCCCCTCCTCGAGCGAGTCGCGCCGCTCCAGCGCCGCGCGCACCTGCACCGGCGAGGTGTGGGTGCGCATCAGCAGCCCCGACGACGGCGGGTCGATGAAGAACGTGTCCTGCATCTCGCGCGCCGGGTGGTCCGGGTCGAAGTTGAGGGCGTCGAAGTTGAACCACTCCGCCTCCATCTCGGGCCCCTCGGCGACCTCCCAGCCCATCGACACGAACAGGTCGCACATGCGCTCCTGCATCGTCTCGATGGGGTGACGCGCCCCGACCAGAGCGCGCGAGGTGGGCAGCGTCACGTCGACGGCCTCCTCGACGAGCACGCGCGCGTCGCGCTCGGCCTCGAGCTCCTCGGTGCGGACGGCGAGCGCGCGACCCATCGCGGCGCGCGCCGCTCCCATGGCCTTGCCCGCGGCGGCCTTGTCGGACGGCTCGAGGCCGCCGATCTGCCGGTTCGCGAGCGTCAGCGGCGCCTTGTCCCCGGTGTGGGCGAGCCGCGCCTCCTTGAGCTCGTCCAGGGTGGACGCGGCGGCGAAGGCCGCCAGCGCATCGGAAACCGCGGCATCGACGCCTGCAGCGTCGAGCGGAGAAAGATCAGACATCAGTGGCCCTTCACAGCCTCGAAAACAACCGGGGGAAGTCTAGCGGGAGCGCGGGCACGTCCGGCGGCGAGACGCAGGACGATGCGGGCGCGGGCATGGCGTCAGGCCCGGGGGATCTCCCCGGGCCTAGAGAAACAGGCGCACGGCGGCGCGGCGCATGCTGCGGGCCAGGCTCGTGCTCATGCGCCCACCGTAGCAGGACGATGCGCGGCGCCGGCAGGACCGGCGGGCACGTCAGATGTGCATGCCCTCGTACGCCAGGCCCTTCTCGCCCCGCTTGCCCGCGACGAGCGCATCGTCCGCGGCACGCACGAGCGTCGGCAGGCGGAACTCCCCCGCCGACGTGTCGACCCAGCCGGCGCTCACGCCCACGTCGAAGCGCGAGCCGACCGCCCGCGCGAGCGTGAGGTGCGCGCTCGCGCGCAGCCGCTCGACCGCGTCCGCCGCGTCCTCGTCGGCGCCGAGCCACAGCACCGCCGCGAACTCGTCGCCGCCCAGCCGGCCGACCACGTCACGCGGACCCGCCGCCCGGGCGAGACCGTCGGCGACGGCGCGCAGCGCATCGTCCCCCTGCTCGTGCCCCGCACCGTCGTTGACCGACTTGAAGTTGTCGAGGTCGAAGACCGCGACCACCACGCCGGCGCCGCGGCGCAGCGCCGCCTGAAGCACGTCGTTGCCGCGCACCTCGAAGTGGTGGCGGTTGCTCAGGCCCGTGAGGGCGTCGGTCCGGGCGCGCGCGGACACCTCGCCGGCGGGCCGGCGCAGCGCCCACAGCAGCAGGCTCATGAGCAGGGTCACCACGACGATGACCACCGAGTAGAGCAGCATCGTGCGGTCGAGCGAGGCGATCGCGGGCAGCACGTCGTCGCCGTCGACCACGACGGTGAGCGTCCACGGCAGCGATCCGCTCACCGGACGCTGGTACGTGACCACGTCGCCCACCGCGACGACGCCCTCCGACGCCTGCTCGGTCACGGCATCGTCCGGGAACGCGAGCCCTGCCTCACCGGCCAGCACGGTCCCGTCCTCCCCCACCACCGACGCCTCGCCGTAGGACACCGCCGAGGAGCTGCTAAGCAGCCGGGAGAAGACCTCGGCGTCGAGGCGCACGGACACCACCGCGACGCCCGCACCGCTCGCCCCCCACGCGGCCATCGACGCGTGGACCACGGTGCGCCCCACCGCGGAGAGGTGCTCCGGTCCGGTCCATACGACCTCGGTCGACGAGCGCGCCTCATCGAGCCAGGCGCGTTCCGGGCGTGCCCGGGCAGGCGCGTCCCCGCGCGTCTCGACCGGCTCGAGCGTCTCGTCGAGCACGGTCACCTCGACCGTCCCGTCCGCGGCGACCGTGCGGAACACGAAGCCCGGCTTGCGGCGGTCCATCTCCACCTCGGACCCGTCCTCCGCCACGATGGAGATCGCGGCGATGTTGGGCTGACCGTCCATGAGCCCGCCGAGCTCGTCGAGCATGCGCGCCGGGTCGTCGAGGGCGCTCGGGTCGAGCCCGACCACGCCCGCCACGCCGCGCACCGTCGCCTCGGCGGGCCGGGTCGCCGCCTCGAGCTGCACCGCGGTCGCATCGCCGACCAAGGTCGTGCCCTCGATCGCGGCATGCGCGGAGTCCTCGGTCACGCTCGCGCGCACCACAAGCGTGGTGGCCCCGATGACGACGAGCGCGGCGATGACGACGCCGAACGCCCACGGCAGCGGGTCGGAGGGGCTGCGCACAGCGAGGCGACGGGACACGTGCGGCGCGCGGATCAGCTGAAGGGCAGACCGATGAGCGCGTTGAGCAGCAGCGCCATGACGAAGGCGTTGAGCACCGGGAGGCCGATGCGCATGCCGGCGGGCATCTGCGGGTTCTTCACCACGAGCACGTTGGTGAGGAACATCAGCACCGCGGCGATCGCGCCGATGAAGCCGAAGAGGATGAGGATCACGGGCGCGAACATCGCGATCTTGGCTGCCGTCTCGACGTGCGCGCCCATCTTGAGGATCGGCTCGCCGTTGAAGCGCAGCGTCTGGAAGCCCGGGAGCACCCCGTTCGAGGTGAGGCGGCCGGTCGACCGGTCGCGCATGGGGACGGCCCACGCGCCGCGCTTGCGCTTCACCACGTCGCCGTCGATGCGCACCTTGTAGAGCAGCCCGAGGACGCCCTCGACCTCGACCTTTCCTCGTGCTCCGGGGATGTCGAGCCGGCGGGTGTTGTCCATCGAGCCTCCTCAGTTCCCGGGGAGACTACCAGCCGTCGGTGCGTCGTCGGACGTCTGCGGCGCCGCGTCGTCGGCCGCCTCGGGGCCCTCCTCCGCAGGGGCACCAGCCTGCGCCGTGGCCTGCCCGTCCTCCCGGACGGTGGTGCGATGCCCGTACGCGTAGCTGCGTCCCTTGCGCGCGCGCTTGCCTGTCACCAGCGCCTCGTCCGCGGCCGACTGCAGGTGCCTGAGCTCGTAACCCAGCTCCGACGTCGCGGAGAAGCCGGCCGTCACGCCCACCCCGGCGGCGCCGCCGCAGGACTCGAGGATCGCCTCGGCGACGTCGTCGCGCAGGCGACGCGCGACCTCGACCGGGGAGCCGCGCTCGCCCAGGCGCATCACCACCACGAACTCGTCGCCGCCCACGCGGGCCGCGAGGTCGCGCGATCGCACGGACTCGAGCAGCGCGTCGCCGACGGCCGCGAGGATCACGTCGCCCGCATCGTGGCCGTACTCGTCGTTGACGGGCTTGAAGTTGTCGAGGTCGAGCGCGACCACCAGCACGTTCTGACCGGACTGCTCCGCGGACCGCAGGATCGCGCGGGCGCGCCGGTGGTACTCGTAGCGGTTCGCGAGGCCGGTGAGGGCATCGGTGGCGGCGCGCTGACGGAGCATGCGGATCGGCAGCCACAGCCGCAGCGCGACGATGCCTGCGATCACCACGAGCAGGAAGGAGATCGCGGTCACCATCACGGTCGCGCGGCTCATGGTGGACACCGACGGCATGAGGTCGTCAGCCTGCGCGTCGAGGTGGAGCACCCAGTCCAGGCCGGTGCTCTCGTCCATCTGACGCTCGAGCGAGACGACGTCGCCCTCGGAACGGATCGCGTCGGGAGGCGGCTCGGACGCCGTGGGCGGCCGCGACCCCTCCGGCGGCTGGGGGCCGAGCGTCGGCAGGCCCAGGTCGCCGGCCTCGGGGATGCCGGACTCGGACTCGACGAGGCGGCGGAACTCGTCCCGGTCCCCCGCCGGCGCCGCGACCACCTGTCCGTCGCCGGTGAGGATGAAGGCGCGGGCGTCGTCGCCGATCGGGATGTCCTCGAGCAGGTCCGCGAGCAGCTCGACGTCGAGGTCGGCGCCCACCACGGCGATCACCTCGCCGTCCTCGCGCACCGCCGTCACAGGCGACACGACCACCTCGCCGTTGCGCGCGGAGACGTACGGCTCCGACCACGCGAGGCCGTCGGACTCGAGCGCCACGACGTACCACGGGCGCGACTCGAGGTCGTAGGTGCCCACGGCCTGGTCGCGGCCCGTCTCGACCAGATCGGAGTCGTAGTCGACCTGCAGCACCTCCGCGCCGCCCGCGATCGGGGTGACCTCGAGCTTCGAGTAGCCGTCGTCGGTACGTGCGACCGCCGTGAGGAAGCCGCCGGCATCGGCCACGAACACCGTGCCGACCGACGGCTCGCGGTCGAGCCGGTCGGTGAGCGCGCGCAGCAGCGCGTCGCCGGTGAGATCGCCGTCGCGGCGCGCGATCTCCGCGCCGGTGCCGAGCACCACGTCGGACGCCGCCCCGGCGAACGAGGCGACGCGCTCCGACATGAGATCGCCGACGTACGCGTACGAGTCCTCGGCCGCGGCCTGGATGGTCCGCTTCGCCACCATCGCGGAGAGCACCGTGGTCGCCAGCAGCGCGACGAGCACCACGGCCACGATGATGGTGCCCGCGAGCAGCCCGCGCTGGCGCGCTCGACTCCTCCGGGGCAGCAGGTTCCGCATCCTTCCATTGTCGGTCGGACGCCGCCCTCGGACCCCTGTTCCGCGCGTGGTCTTCGTCACAGCCCACGCACGCGAGCGTCAGGTCCGCGCCGGGCCCGCACCGCGGACGCGCGCGCTCAGCCGCGCTGAGCGGTGGCGGACGCGTAGAGGCAGACCGCGGCGGCGGTGCCGAGGTTGAGGCTCTCGGCGTGGCCGTGGATGGGGATGCGCACCACGGCGTCCATGAGCGCGAGCTCCTCGTCGCGCAGGCCCCAGGCCTCGTTGCCGAACACCCACGCGGTGGGCCCGGCCAGCGACTCGGCGCCTCCGGCGCCCGCACCCGCCGACGCGTCGCCGAGCAGGTCCTCGCCGGAGCCGTCCGCCGCCAGGACGGTGAGCCCGGCCTCGCGCAGCGCCGCGACCGCATCGGCGAGCGGCGCGCGGGCGATCGGAAGGTGGAAGAGGCTGCCCGCGGTCGAGCGGATGACCTTGGGGTTGGACGGGTCGACCGACTCGCCCGCGAGGATCACCGCATCGGCGCCCGCGGCGTCGGCGACGCGGATCACGGTGCCGGCGTTGCCGGGGTCGCGCACGTTCGACAGCACGGCGACCAGCCGCGGCGCGGCGGCCATCACGTCGTCGAGCGAGGTGCCGGTGGAGTCGACCACCGCGACCACGCCCTGCGCGTCGGAGCTCATCGCGTCGAGCACCTGCGCGGTGCCGAGGTGAACGTAGAGACCGGCGGCGAGCGCCTCGGCCGCGATCTCGGGGTGGCGTGCGTGCGCGTCCTCGGAGAGGTAGACGTCCCGCACGCGCTCGGCGGCGAAGCGCACGGCCTCGCGCACCCCCTGCGGTCCCTCGACGAGCAGGACGCCCGCGCGGGAACGCGCAGAACGCCCCGCCAGGGCCGCGACTCTCTTCACCCGCTCCGCTCTCGCATTCGAGAGCGTCACGGAGAGGTCAGCAGGCCCGGCGGGGCGTTCTGTCATGAAGACGGCGTCCTTACGCGGCGGGCGCGTTGACGTCGGCCGGAAGGGCCTTCTTCGCCGTCTCGACGAGGGTCGCGAACGCGGCCTCGTCGTTCACCGCGAGCTCGGCGAGCATGCGGCGGTCCACCTCGATGCCAGCGGCCTTGAGGCCCTGGATGAAGCGGTTGTAGGTCATGCCGTTCGCGCGGGACGCAGCGTTGATGCGCTGGATCCAGAGCTTGCGGAAGTCGCCCTTGCGCTTGCGACGGTCGCCGTACGAGTAGACGAGGGAGTGGGTGACCTGCTCCTTCGCCTTGCGGTACAGGCGCGAACGCTGGCCGCGGTAACCCGCAGCGCGCTCGAGGGTGGACCGGCGCTTCTTCTGGGCGTTGACCGCCCGCTTGACGCGTGCCATATCTAGTCTCCTTGGGCTTTCAGTACGGGCTTACTTGCCCAGCAGCTTCTTGATCTTCTTCGAGTCGGCGTCCGACAGGATCGCATCGCCGGCCACACGGCGCTTACGCGACGAGTGCTTCTCCTCGAACTTGTGCACGTTCATCGCGTGAGCGTGCTTCACCTTGCCGGTGCCGGTGAGCTTGAAACGCTTCTTGGCACCCGAGTGGGTCTTGTTCTTGGGCATTGCTGCCTCTCCTTCTAGGTCTGGCTGGGCCCGGTGGAACCCAGCACGTTTCACGGGCGTCGAGCGCCCGAAGACTGTATGCGTCTCGCGACGTCTACTCGGAGGCCGGCTCCTCGACCGCGTCCGCGGCCCTGGGTGCCTTGCGCTCCTCGCGCGCAGCCGCCTCGGCGGCCTTGCGCTCCTCGCGCACCTTGCGCTGCTCCTCCTTGGCCTCCGCCTTCTTCTTCAGCGGACCCAGGACGAGCGACATGTTGCGCCCCTCGTGGCTCGGCGCGTTCTCCACGACGCCGTACTCCTGCAGCTCCTCCGCCAGCTTCATCAGCAGACGGCGGCCCATCTCCGGACGCGACTGCTCGCGACCGCGGAACATGATGGTGACCTTGACCTTGTCGCCGCCCTTGAGGAAGCGGATGACGTGGCCCTTCTTGGTCTCGTAGTCGTGACCGTCGATCTTGAGACGGAACCGCATCTCCTTGATCTCGGTGTTGGCCTGGTTGCGCCGGGCCTCACGCGCCTTGACCGCAGCCTCGTACTTGAACTTGCCGTAGTCCATGAGCTTGACGACGGGAGGACGCGAGTTGGGCGCCACCTCGACCAGGTCGAGCTCGGCGTCCTGCGCCAGACGGAGGGCATCCTCGATGCGGACGATGCCGACCTGCTCGCCCTTCGGACCGACCAGGCGGACCTCGGGGACACGGATGCGCTCGTTGATGCGCGGCTCGTTGATAGCGGCTCCTTCTCGTTGCTTTCGTCTACGGACCTCCGGTCGGGATCCCCCTCGGAAACGAGAAAAGGCCCCTGCCCGAATGCGAGCAGAGGCCACCGCAGCGCCGGACGGCTGACGCATCGCGCCTACCGCCGGAACCGAGACCCAGGTCCTCATGGTCCGTGGGTGGGAGGTGGACTCCACTTGCGTGTTGCAGCGTCTGCCGCAACCGGTCGATGGACAAGAATAGCAACCATGAGCCAGAAAGACCAGGAAGCAGGTCCCGGTGCGTCGGCAGGCGCCTCGGCGGAGGGTGCCGCGCGCGATCTCGCCGACGTGAGCGCCGTGGAACTTATCACGACGGTGAGCGTTCATCTTCTCAGCGCAGCGGCGCTGCGATGCGGGCTCGCGGAGGAGGGCGAGGAGCACCAGGACCTCGACGAGGCGCGGACCATCATCACCGCGCTCGCCGGACTGGTCACGGCGGCCGCGCCCGACCTCGGCGACCAGCACGCGCGTGCGCTGAGGGACGGTCTGCGCAGCGTACAGTTGGCATTCCGGGAGGCCTCGGTCGTCCCGGACCGGCCCGGCGACGGGCCCGGCGAGAAGTACACGGGGGCGGTCACGTAGTGACACTTGGGGAGCACAGCCGGCAGGAGGCCGACGCACGGGGCACGGACGTGCCCGCGCGCGCCTCGGACACCGTCGCGACCCACTGCTCCCCCTTCCCCCCGGTCACCGAGCCCGCCGCGCACGACCGCGTCGACACCGACGAGATCCCGGTGGTCGGCGAGGCGCAGGTGATCGACGCCGCGCACCGCTACGGCGAGGACGATGCGGCGGACCCCCTCATCGAGCCGGAGGCGGAGCCCGACGTCGAGGCCGCGCGCGCCGCCGAGCCCCGGATCGTCGTGCATCGTTCCCGTCCCGTCGGCCTCATCGTCGCGGTCGCGCTGATGTCCGTCACCCTCCTCGCCGCGATCACCCTGAGCGCCTACCTGTGGCGCGTGACCGAGGCCTGGGAGGCGCAGGTCGCAGAGATCACCGACCAGGCCTACGCGCTGGGTGCGCAGGTCGCCGCGGCGCGCGAGTCCCTCACCGAGACCGAGGAGCAGCTCGACCTGGTCGAGCAGCAGCTCTCGGCGTCCAAGGACACCGTCCTGCGCCTGCAGTCGGAGAACGCGCAGTGGGGCGACGATGCGGCCTTCGCCCAGGAGGAGATCGCGGCGCTCGAGAACGTCATCACGGACGCGACCTCCGTCGCGGGCTCGCTCAGCCGCTGCATCGAGGGGCACGAGCAGCTCGAGGAGTACCTCCGCACCCCCGACGACTACGACCCCGACGAGCTCGAGAGCTTCGCGACCAGCGTCGAGGCCCTGTGCGACGCGGCTGCCGACTCCAACGTCGCGTTCCAGCAGTCGGTGGCCCCATGAGGCGTCGCGCCCTCACGAGCGCTGCGCTCGCCTCGTCCGTCGCGCTCCTGCTCAGCGCCTGCGTCACGCTGCCGGCGAAGCCCGCGGCCCTGCCGACGGACTTCGTGCCCGAGCCCACCGTCTCGCCCGGCGACGGCACCGGCGCGCTCTCCCCCGACGGGTTCTCCGCGGCGCAGCGGATGACCGTGCGCGTACGCAACGTCGGCTGCGGCTTCATCGCGACGGGGACGGGTTTCGCGCTCGACTCGCACACGCTCGTCACCAACCGGCACGTGGTGGCCGACGCCAAGCGCATCACCATCACCACGTACGACGGGCGCTCGATCGCCGCGACCGCGGCGTCCACCACCACGGTCGCCGACATCGCGATCATCACCACCGAGGAGTCCCTCGGCTCGGCGTACGCGTTCCGCGCCCAGGAGGACCCGGTCGAGGGCGACGTCATCACGGTGGTCGGCTACCCCAACGGGGGCCGCCTCACCTCCACCGCCGGCGTGGTGCTCGGCCCCACCACCGATCCGCTGGGCGGCGCGGTCGGCACCGTCCTCGCCACGAGCGCGAGCGTCGAGCAGGGGTCGTCCGGATCGCCGGTGCTCGATGAGGACGGCCGCGTGGTCGGCGTCATCTACGCGAAGAACTACTCGAACCAGAGCTTCATCGTCCCCGTCTCGACGCTCAACACGCTGCTGAGCGAGGAGTCGCTCTTCGTCCCCGAGTCCAGCTGCACCACCTCGTCGCAGTATCAGGGGCTTCCGTGACCGAGGATGCGCACGTCGACGGGCCCGCGGCGGTCCCGTCCGCTCCGGACGATGCGGTGGAGACCGCCGCGTCCGACGCCGTCGACGCCGTGGCGCCCGCCGCATCGTCCCCTCGCCCGCGTCGCCGCGCGCTCCCCGTCGCCTTCGCGCTGTCCCTGCTCGCCGTGGTCGGGCTCGCGGTGCCGCTGGTGATGCTCGCGCTCGCGCGCGACTCGTGGGAGGGCCAGAACGCGGACCTCCGCGCCGCGGTCGAGGACCTCACGGACGAGGTCTCCGCGCAGAACATGCGGCTCGCCGAGCTCGAGACCGTCGAGCAGCAGCTCGCGACGCTCAAGAGCGAGTACTCCGCGGCCGTCAACCAGGGCGCGAAGGGGGTCGAGGGCGTCGAGGAGCTCGAGGACATCATCGAGGCCTTCGAGCGCTGCATCGACGCGCAGGCCGACCACTTCGACGTGCTGAGGAACGCCGAGCGCTACGTCGCGTCGAGCGTCGAGGCCTCCGAGCGCTCGATCCGCGACTACTGCGACGAGGTCGCGGACGCGTACGCGGCGTTCCAGTCCGCGCATGGCTGACGCCCGGGTCGGGACGGCGCTCGTCGCGTGCGCGGCGCTGCTCGCCGGCTGCGCGACGCTGAGCCCGCCGCCCTTCGCGACGCCGGCGCCGGTCGAGGCCACCGCCGCGACGGACGCCGGCGACGGCTTCACGCACGCCGAGCGCATCGCGCTGCGCGTCTGGGCGCGCACGTGCGACGCGTACCGCAACGGCTCGGCCTGGATGCTCGACGAGACGCACGCCGTCACCAACAGGCACGTGGTCGCGGATGCGACCGTCATCGAGCTCACCGACTACCAGGGCAACGGCTACACCGGTGCGGCCGCCGAGTACGCGGAGGACGACGACCTCGCGCTCATCACCATCGAGGGCTCCTTCCCCGAGCACGGCACCGTCGCGGACGAGGAGCCCGCTCCCGGCGACGAGCTCACGGCGACGGGCTTCGCGCTCGGCGGGCCGCTCGAGTCCGTCAGCGGGCCCTTCGTCGAGAGCCGCGAGAACGCGCTCGACCCCGACGGCGCCCCGATCTACTTCGTGCGGCTCCTCGCGCAGGAGGGCAACTCGGGTTCGCCGGTGACCGATGCCGACGGCGACGTGGTGGGCGTGCTCTTCTCCTCGGACCTCGAGGAGTTCGCGGGCGCGGTGAGCCTCCCGCGGCTGCAGGCCTTCCTCACGGACGAGGAGTCGCGGATCCCCGTCGACGCGAGCTGCTGAGCGGTCTGTCGGCTCAGGCGGTCGAGAGCCGCAGCTCGAGGCTGTCGATCCGCTGCGCGACCACGCTCGAGCGCGCGAGCTGGGCCTGGACCCGCTCGACCACCTGGTCCACCTCGGGGCGGGTGAGCCCCTCGACCAGGCGCAGCACCACCGCGACCTCGGCGCCGCGTCCCGGCACGGCGTCGACGGATCTGAGCGAGGAGTCCAGCTCGACCGCCTCGACGATCGCCTCGCGGACGTCCGGCACGATCGCCCCCTCGACCACGGCCGGCCGCCACGGCTCGCCCTGACCCAGCGCCCACACCGCGGGCCGCGGGATCAGCACGGTCTCCATGCCGGCGTTGAGCACGAGCGCGCTCCAGCCCTCGGCCACCGCCGCGAGCGCCGCGCGGGGCCCCTCGGCGGGGATGGGCCGCGCGCGGTCGTTCCACGCCTTCACCGCGTCGACGTCGGTGAACACCGGCAGCGCGCTGCGCCCGTCCGGCATCTCCACGGCGACGACCCCGGTCGACGCGACCTCGTCCTGCTCGAGCCCGTGCTTGCCGATGACGCGCTTCTCCCCCGACGCCACCACGGGGATGAGCACCCGCGCGTACGCGAGCGCGTCGACCACGTCCGAGAGCGGAGCCTTGCCGTGCGAGTAGCGGATGAGCGCCTGCGCGAGCTGGGCGTCGGCGCTGCCGTCGTCATCGGAGAAGATCGACTCGGGGATCTCCTTGCGGGGCTCGTCGTCGGTCATGGGTCCAGCCTAGGGCCACCCGCCTACGCCTCAGGGAGCGACGAGGCCGTTCAGGGCCGCCAGCATCCCGTCGGGCGGGCTCAGCACCCCGGTGACGAGGTCGGGGTCCGTGGTCTCCCCTGGCGCGACGCTCCAGGGGTCGTCGGTGAGGCGCACGTCGTGGCAGCCGAACGCGTCGATCGCGACGCCGATGCGCGCGCTTCCCGACGCGAGCACCAGCAGGTGGCGCGGGCCCAGGTCCGCGGTGCAGGCGCGCATCGGGTCGGGGATCTCGAGGCCGTCGAGCAGGTCGCTCACCGCGGCGAGGTCGTCGGCCGCGATGGTCGCGGGCTCTCCCTGCAGCCGCCACCCGTAGGCGACACCGCCGTCCGGATCGGGCGTCGCGGTGTCGAGCGCCGAGTAGGTGCACCACCACGCGGCCTCGGGCTCCGGGAGCGACGGGGTGCCGGTCGCCTCCTCGAAGGGCCCGAGACCGTGCTCGACGGGGTCGGGCTCGACGAGCGTCTCGGGGCACGTCGCGGCGATCGCGGACGGCGACGCGCTCGGCTCGGGAGCCGCCGTCGAGCAGCCGGCGAGCACCGCCGCCGCGAGGACCGCCGTCGCCAGGTACCGCATCGTCACCCCTTCCCTCAGCACTGAGACGCCCGGGCGGCCCGAAAGGTTGGGGGACGATGCGCGGCCGTCAGGGACGGCCCGCGACGTCGAGCGCCTGGGGCAGCGTGAAGTTGCCGTTGTACAGCGCCTTGCCCACGATCGCGCCCTCGATCCCCACGCCCGTGAGCGTGCGCAGCGCGGCGATGTCCTCGAGCGAGCTGATGCCGCCGCTCGCGACCACCGGCGCATCCGTGGCCTTGCACACCTGCTGGAGCAGCTCGAGGTTGGGGCCGGACAGCATGCCGTCCTTCTTCACGTCGGTGACCACGTAGCGGGCGCAGCCGGCCGCGTCGAGGCGCGCGAGCACCTCCCACAGGTCGCCGCCCTCGCGGGTCCAGCCGCGGCCGGCGAGCGTGGTGCCGCGCACGTCGAGCCCGACCGCGATCCGGTCGCCGTGGCGGTCGATCGCGCGGGCGGTCCACTCGGGGTCCTCGAGCGCGGCGGTGCCGAGGTTGACGCGCGCGCAGCCGGTCGCGAGCGCGCGCTCGAGCGACTCGTCGTCGCGGATGCCGCCGCTCATCTCGACCTTGACGTCGACCGCCTTGACCACGCTCGCGAGGAGCTCGGCGTTCGAGCCGCGCCCGAAGGCCGCGTCGAGGTCGACCAGATGGATCCACTCGGCGCCGCCGGCGACCCAGTCCTGCGCCGCGGAGAGCGGGTCGCCGTAGCTGGTCTCCGAGCCGGCCTCGCCCTGCGTGAGGCGGACGGCCTGGCCGTCCGCGACGTCGACGGCGGGCAGGAGCTCGAGGCGGGGGGTCGCGGTCATGGTCTCGCTTTCGTGGGACAACCTTGTGATGGACGCCGATGCGGCGGGGTCCAGGCTACCCGGCGATGCGCCCGTCAGGGCGCGGTGACGGTGAGAGCGGCGCGCTCCGTCACGGGCTCGAAGAACCCGCCCTCGTAGAGCACGTACTCGCCCGGCGCCATGTCGGTCCAGGTCTCGAGGGTCGCGGTGCCGTGCCCGTCCTCGTCGAGCAGCACCCCGACATCGGAGGAGATGAGGTCGGAGCCGCGCTCGAACAGCGTGAGCACCACGGGCTCATCCTCCTCATAGGAGGGCTCGACCGCGCGGTCGGCGCAGTTGGCTCGCACCGTCTCCACGGTGACCTCGACACTCTCACCTGCCACCACCTCGGCGGGCGCGAGCGTCACCTCGAGGTCGTGGCAGATGGTGACCTCGAGCCCGCAGCCGGTGAGGGGAATCGCGCCGAGCGCCGCCGCGGTCATCGCGGCTACCAGGGGTCTCATGGCGTGATCCTCGCACCGCGGGCCGCGCCGCGCGATCCCCTCTTCTGGGGGCACAGGGAGGCTAGAGCGTCGCGACCCAGTTGCGCAGGAGCTGGAGCCCCGCCTCGCCGGACTTCTCGGGGTGGAACTGCGTCGCGGTGAGCGGGCCGTTCTCGACCGCTGCCACGAAGCGGTCGGCATCGGCATCGCCGCCAGCGGTCGACCACGTCACCAGCGGCGCGGCGAAACGCCCGGTGTCCTCCGTGGTGCCGAGCGGGAAGGTGCGCGCGCCGTACGAGTGCACGAAGTAGAAGCGCTCGTCCTCGATCCCGCGGAACAGCGCGGTGTGCTCGGGCGTCTCGACCGTCGCCCAGCCCATGTTGGGCACCACGGACGTCTGAAGGCGCTCGACGGTCCCGGGCCACTGGTCGAGCCCCTCGGACTCGACGCCGTGCTCGACGCCCCGCTCGAACATCACCTGCATGCCGACGCAGATGCCCAGGACGGGACGGCCCCCGGACAGGCGCCGCCCGACGATCTGATCGCCGCGCGCCTCCTTGAGGCCCGTCATGACCGCCTCGAACGCGCCCACGCCGGGCACTACGAGGCCCTCGGCGTTCTCGGCGACGGTGCGGTCGCTCGTGAGGACCACGCGGGCGCCCACGTGCTCGAGCGCGCGGGTCGCGGAGCGGACGTTGCCGAAGCCGTAGTCGAAGACGCAGACGAGAGGTGAGGTCACCTGGTCAGTCTAGTGAGCCGCAGGGGCGGCTCAGCCCTTCTGCTCGCGGCGCAGCGCCTTGGTCTCCTTGAGCAGCTCGCGGTACGCGGAGAAGCGGTTCATGCGGGTGTCGTGGACCTTGTCCTCGTGGGTCTCGGCCACCTGGTCGATGGTCTGCGCGCCGGTGAGCAGCGTGGTCACCACGCCGGGCGACTCCGCGAGCGCGAGGCCGGGCGCGGGACGGCTCGCGATGGTGCCGGCCCTCCACTCCTGGACCTGCACCTCGCCGTCGCGCGCGAGCGCGAGGAGGAACGGCGCCCCCTTGAGGAAGCCCGACAGCGTCCGGGCCGCCTGCTCGGCGGCCTCGACCGCCGCATCGTCCAGCACCACGATGGGCCCGCCGCTGGTCTCGAGCACCGTGCCGGCGACCTTGTGGAGGCCGCACAGCGCCGCGACGAACCTGGCCCGCGGGATCGGGGTGAGGACGATGGCGACCGCGGCCCCGGCCCCCGGCTGGTCCTGGCCAGCCGTCACAGGGCGCCCTTGGTCGAGGGGATGCCCTGGACGCGCTCGTCCTTGGCGACCGCGAAGCGGAGCGCGCGGGCGAGCGCCTTGAACTGCGCCTCCACGATGTGGTGGGGGTCGCGGCCCGCAAGCACGCGCATGTGCACGCAGATGCCCGCGTGGTGCGCGATCGACTCGAGCGCGTGCCCGGTGAGCGAGCCCGCGAAGTTGCCGCCGATGAGGTGCGTGGCCTGACCCACGGGCTCGCCGGTGTGCACGAAGTAGGGGCGGCCGGACACGTCGACCACGCACTGCGCGAGCGACTCGTCGAGCGGCACGAGGGCGTCGCCGAAGCGCGAGATGCCCGCCTTGTCGCCGAGCGCCTGCTTGAGCGCCTCGCCGATGCAGATCGCGACGTCCTCGACGGTGTGGTGCGAGTCGATGTGGACGTCGCCCGTCGCCTGGACGCGCAGGTCCATGAGCGAGTGCTTGCCGAGCGCGGTCAGCATGTGGTCGTAGAACGGGACCCCGGTGCTGATCTCGGTGCGGCCCGCGCCGTCGAGATCCAGCTCGACCAGAACGCTCGACTCGCTCGTGGTGCGCTCGACGCGACCGGTACGGCTCATGCGGTGACCTCCAACAGGGCGCTGCGGAAGAGCGCCATCTCCTGCGGCGTGCCGATCGACACGCGCAGCCAACCCTCGGGACCCGTGACGCGGATCAGCACCCCGCGCGCGAGCATCCCCTGGAAAACCTTCTCACGATCCTCGAAGGGACCGAACAGCGCGAAGTTCGCGTCCGAGTCGGCGACCGTGTAGCCCTGCTCGCGCAGCCACGCGACGGTGTCGTCGCGCTCGGCCCGGATCTCGTCGACCTGAGCCTGGAGCTCGCGGTGGTGCGCGAGGGCCGCGCGGGCCGTCGCCTGCGTCACGGCGCTGAGGTGGTACGGCAGCCGCACCACGCGGAGCGCGTCGATGACGGGCTCGTGCGCGACGAGGTAGCCGAGGCGTCCGCCCGCGAGCGCGAAGGCCTTCGACATCGTCCGGCTCACGGCCAGGTTCGGGTGCTCGGGGATGAGCGTGGCCGCGCTCGGCACTCCGCGTCGGCGGAACTCGGCGTAGGCCTCGTCGATCACCACGAGGCAGCCGCCGGGGACCCGGTCCGCCGCCTCGACGAGCGCGCTCACGTGCTCGGGAGGCAGCGCGGTGCCGGTGGGGTTGTTGGGGCTCGCGACGATCACCATGACCGGCTGCGTCTCCTCGATCGCGGCCGCAGCCGCCTCGATGTCGATCGAGAAGTCCTCGCGCCGGGGCAGCGTGACGAAGTCGGTGAGGGTGTCGCGCGCGTACTCGGGGTACATCGAGTACGTCGGCGCGAAGCTCAGCACCTTGCGGCCCGGTCCGCCGAAGGCCTGGTGCAGGTGCAGCATCACCTCGTTGGAGCCGTTCGCGGCCCAGATGTTCCGCGGCTCGAGGAAGTCGACGTGGCTCTCCGCCGCGAGGTACGTCGCGAGGTCCTGGCGCAGGCCCAGGAAGTCGCGATCCGGGTAGCGGTTGAGACCCTCGGCGGCCTTGCGCACCGCGGACGCGATCGCGTCCACCACGGAGTTGGGAGGCGCGTACGGGTTCTCGTTGACGTTGAGGCGCGCGGCGACCTCGAGCTGGGGCGCGCCGTACGGCTCGAGCCCGGCCAGGTCGGGGCGGATCGGCAAGGTCATGAGGGCAGTCTAGTGAGCCGCCCGGCTCGACCCGCGACGGGCATCGCCCCTAGATCTGACCGGCGAACGTGAGGATCAGCAGCGCGGCGTTGAGGGCGACGATGAGCGCCACGACGGTCCACGCCGCCACCTGGGTGGCACGCGAGTTGACGTGCTCCCCCATGAGCGTGCGATCGGAGGTCAGCCGCACCAGCGGGATCACCGCGAACGGGATGCCGAGGCTCAGCACCACCTGCGAGATCACGAGCGCCCACGTCGGGTTCGCGCCGACGCCCAGGAGCACCAGCGCCGGGATCAGCGTGATCGAGCGGCGCACCCACACCGGGATGCGGCGGTGCAGCAGCCCGCCCATGATCGCGGCGCCCGCGTAGCAGCCGACCGACGTCGACGCGAGGCCCGAGGCCAGCAGGCCGACCGCGAACACGGCCGCGACGACGGGCCCCAGCGCGGCCCCGATCGCGGCGTGGGCGCCCTCGATCGAGTCGGTCCCGGCGACCCCGCGGAGGCTTCCGGCGGCGAGCAGCAGCATGCCGATGTTGACCGAGCCTGCGATGACGAGCGAGATCGCCACGTCCCACTTGGTGGCGTGGAGGAGCCGCGCGAGCCGCGGCTTGTCGTGACCGACGCCGTGGCGGTCGCGCGAGAGCGAGCTGTGGAGGTAGATCACATGGGGCATCACCGTCGCGCCGAGCATCGACGCCGCGAGCAGCACCGTCGGCGCGCCGTCGAAGCGCGGCACCAGGCCGCCGGCCGCCTCGCCCCACTGCGTGTCGGAGACGAGCAGCCCCGCCATGAAGCCGACCGCGATGATCGCGAGCAGGCCCATGATCACGAACTCGAAGTGACGCTGCCCGCGTCGCGACTGCACCGCGAGCAGCCCGAGGGACACGAGCCCTACGATGAGGCCTCCCAGCACCAGCGGGACGTCGAAGAGCAGGTACAGCGCGAGGGCTCCGCCGATCACCTCGGCGAGGTCCGTCATCGCGGCGACGATCTCGGCCTGGCCCCAGTACGCGAGGCGACCGCGTCGCCCCAGCCGGCGGCGCAGGAGCTCGGGCATCGAGTGCCCCGTCACCAGGCCCAGCTTCGCCGAGGTGTACTGGATGAGCACGGCCATGAGGTTCGACATGACGAGCACCCACACGAGCAGGTACCCGTACTCCGCGCCCGCGGTGAGGTTGGCGGCGACGTTTCCGGGGTCGACGTAGGCCACGGCGGCGACGAACGCGGGACCGAGCAGGGTGACGATGCGGCGCACCGGGCCGCGCGAGCGCTCGGCCTCCTCGCGGTTGCGCTCGACCAACGTGTGCGACACCCGGCACGCTCCTCTCCTCGCCGCTCCCTCGCGGCGCGACGTCAGGAAGTTAGGTTAACCGAACTTTCTTGACGCGCACGCCGCGAGCGCGGCGTGCCGTCGGTCCCGCTCGGAGGTCCGGCGCCTTGTCGAGCGTGTCGGTCCCCCGCCCTACCATCGGGGGATGGTCCCGTCCCCCGCGCCCGCCGTCCCCGCATCGTCCCTCCGCGACAGCGCCGAGGCCGCGCTCCGCGCCCTGGTGGGACGCGAGGACGTCGCCCTGCGCGAGGACCAGTGGACCGCGATCGACGCGCTCGTCTCGCGCCGTCAGCGGGCCCTCGTGGTGCAGCGCACCGGGTGGGGCAAGTCCGCGGTCTACTTCGTCGCGACCCGGCTGCTGCGCGAGCGCGGCTCCGGGCCGACCGTCATCGTCTCTCCCCTGCTCGCGCTCATGCGCGACCAGATCGCGGCCGCCGCCCGCGCGGGCATCCGCGCGGCGACGGTGAACTCGGCGAACGTCACCGAGTGGGACGAGATCCACGCCGCGATCGCCCGCGGCGAGATCGACGTGCTGCTGTGCTCGCCGGAGCGCCTCAACAACCCGGCCTTCCGTGACGAGGTGCTGCCCCGGCTGGCCGCGGACGCCGGCCTCGTGGTGATCGACGAGGCGCACTGCATCTCCGACTGGGGGCACGACTTCCGGCCGGACTACCGCCGCATCCGCACGCTCCTCGCCGACCTTCCCGGCGGCATCCCGGTGCTGGCGACCACCGCGACGGCCAACGCGCGCGTGACCGCCGACGTGGCGGAGCAGCTGAGCGTGACCGGGCGGCTGAGCGCGGCCGGGGACGATGCGGCGGCGGAGGTCCTGGTCCTGCGCGGGCCCCTCGATCGCGAGTCGCTGCATCTCGCCGTGCTCGACCTCCCGGACCCCGCCGCGCGGGTCGCGTGGCTCGCGTCGTCGCTGGGCGCGCTCGACGGCTCGGGCATCGTCTACTGCCTCACGGTGTCCGCGGCGGAGGAGGTCGCCTCCCAGCTGCGCACCGCCGGGCTCGAGGTGGCGTCCTACACGGGACAGACCGATCCTGCCGAGCGCGAGCGCCTCGAGCAGGACCTCAAGGACAACCGCGTCAAGGCGCTCGTCGCGACCTCGGCGCTCGGGATGGGCTTCGACAAGCCCGACCTCGCCTTCGTGGTGCACCTCGGCGCGCCCTCGTCCCCGATCGCGTACTACCAGCAGGTCGGTCGCGCAGGCCGCGGGGTCGAGCGGGCCGTCGTCGCGCTGCTCCCCGGCAAGGAGGACCGCGCGATCTGGGAGTGGTTCGGCTCGCAGGCCTTCCCGCCCGAGGAGACCGTGCGCGCGACGCTGGCCGCGCTCTCCCCCGACGCGCCGACGTCCGTGCCGGCGCTCGAGACGCGCGTGGACCTGCGGCGCTCGCGGCTCGAGGCGATGCTCAAGGTGCTCGACGTCGACGGCGCCGTGCGCCGCGTCCAGGGCGGCTGGATCGCGACCGGCGAGGCCTGGAGCTACGACGCCGAGCGCTACGCACGCGTCGCGGCCGCGCGCCGCTCCGAGGAGGCGACGATGCTCGCGTACCAGCGCCTCTCGCCCGAGGATGCCGACGCGTGCCGCATGGCCTTCCTCCGGCGGGTGCTCGACGATCCGGAGCTCGAGGACGGCTGGCAGTGCGGACGCTGCGACGCGTGCGGCGGCGTGACGCTGCCGGCGGCGCCCACCGCCGAGGCCGTCGCGTCCGCGCAGTCAGGTCTCGATCGCGTGGGTGTCGAGATCGTCGCGCGACGCCAATGGCCCACGGGCCTGTCGGCGCTCGGGCTGGACCTGCGTGGACGCATCGCTCCGGCCGAGCAGGCCGCCGCGGGGCGCGCGGTCGCGAGGCTCGACGGCCTCGGCTGGTCGGTGCCGCTGCGCGAGCTGCTCGAGGCCCGCGACGGCGAGGGCCGGCCGCTGGACGGCGAGACGCCCGTCCCGCTGCGCACCGCGGCGGTCCGCGTGCTGCAGGACTGGGACGAGATCTGGACCGACGCCTCAGAGCCCGAGGAGCGGCGCACGATGCTCGACGGCGTCGTGGTGGTGCGCTCCAGCACGCGGCCGGTACTGGTCGAGCATCTCGCGGGCGGGCTCGCGCGTTGGCTGGGCGTCCCGCTGCTCGGCGCGATCGGACCGGTGGCAGAGCGCGAGGCACCCGACCGCCACGACGTGAACTCCGCGATCCGCCTCGGCGGCGTGGTGAAGCGCCTCGCGCTCGACAGCGGCGCCGAGGCGCTCGAGCGGCGCCGCGTGCTGCTCGTGGACGACTCGACCGACTCGGGCTGGACCCTCACCGTCGCGTCGCGGTTGCTGCGGCGGGCCGGCGCGGAGGCCGTCCATCCCTTCGTCCTCGGCGTGCGCTGACGCCGGGGCCCGTCAGTCGGTGAGGCGCGCCTTGATCGCCTCGCCGTGCGCCGGCAGGTCCTCGGCCTCCGCGAGCGCGACGACCTTCTCCCCGACCTGCGCCAGCGCCTCGGCGCTGTAGTCGATGAAGGACACCGCCTTGAGGAAGGCCGTCACCCCGAGGCCCGAGGCGAAGCGCGCCGTGCCGCCCGTCGGCAGCACGTGGTTGGAGCCCGCGAGGTAGTCGCCGAGCGGCACCGGCGAGTGCTCGCCGACGAAGATCGCACCGGCGTTGCGGATGCGCGCCGCGACCGCGCGCGGCGCGGCGGTGTGGATCTCGAGGTGCTCGGCGCCGTACGCATCGGCGACCGCGATCGACTGGTCGATGCCCGAGGTGAGGATCACCGCGCTCTGACGACCGGTGAGGGCCTCCTTGGTGCGCGCGAGGTGCTTGGTCGCATCGGCCAGGTCGCCCAGCTCGCGCTCGACGGCCTCGGCGAGCTCGGGCGAGTCGGTGATGAGCACGGAGCCCGCCATCGGGTCGTGCTCCGCCTGGCTGAGCAGGTCCGCCGCGACCCACCGCGGGGTCGCGGTGCTGTCAGCGATCACCGCGATCTCGGTGGGACCCGCCTCGGAGTCGATGCCCACGAGCCCGTTGACGGCCCGCTTCGCGGCCGCGACGTAGACGTTGCCCGGGCCGGTGATGACGTCGACGGGATCGCACAGGTCCTCGACGCCGTGCGCGAGCATCGCGATCGCCTGCGCGCCTCCGACGGCGTAGACCTCGGTGACCCCGAGCAGCGCGCACGCCGCGAGGATGGTCGGGTGCGGCAGACCGCCGAACTCGCGCTGAGGCGGGCTCGTCACCGCGATCGACGGCACGCCGGCCGCCTGCGCGGTCACCACGTTCATCACCACCGAGCTCGGGTAGACCGCGAGACCGCCGGGCACGTAGAGCCCGACCCTGCCGACGGGAACCCAGCGCTGCGACACGACGGCGCCCGGAGCGAGCTCGACGTCGACGGGCGGCGGGACCGTGGCGCGGTGGAAGCGGCCCACGCGGTCGATGGCCTCCTCGAGACCGTCGCGCACCGCCGGGTCGAGCGTCGCGAGCGCCTCGGTGAGGGCCTCCTCCGGGACGCGCAGATGCTCCGGCACCACCCGGTCGAAGCGCTCGCCGAGCTCGCGCAGCGCCTCGGCGCCGCGGACGCGCACGTCCTCGATGATGGGCTCGACGACCTCGAGCGCGTCGCCCACGTTGACGTCGGCGCGGGGCACCACGTCGAGCAGCTCGCGCGCGCTGAGGTCCTGGTCGCGAAGATCGATCCTGGAAAGCACGTCCTCACTCTAGTGCGGGGTGGTCGCGACGATGCCGCGTCGGCGACGGGCCGGCGCTGATCCGGCCCACCACCCCAGCGCAGCACGACGTACAGCGCCGTGACGTACGGTGAGGAGCGGTGGACACCTTCAGCATCTGGCAGCTGGTGGTGACCGCGATCGCCGCGGTCAGCGCCCCGATCATCGCGCTCCTGGCGCGTGCCTGGTCCGGAGAGTTCTCGCTCCGCACGCTTCACCGCCTCGAGCGGCTGGTCGCGGTGCGCGCCGCGCTCGCGGACCAGGGGCTGGACGCCGGGCCGATCGATCGGCACATCGCGGCGGAGCTCGCTCGCATGGAGACCGATCGGGAGGGCCTCGAGACCGAGGCGCGTCTCGACCGGAAGAGTCCCCTGCGGCGCGAGCTGCTGCGCGAGATCCCGTGGTGGAAGCGTTCGCTGTCGTGCCTCGGCATCGGCTACGGCGTGGCGCTCATCGCTCTCGGGGTCATGCTCCTGTTCTTCGGCTTCGCCCCGCCGGACGGCGGCCCGCAGGACATCGGGTTCGCGATCTTCTCCGCGGTGTTCTATCCGGCGATCGGCCTGGCGGCCTTCGTCCCTGCGATCCGGTGGCGGCGACGCGCTCTCGGGAGGCTCTACGCCGCACACCTGGCCGAGCCGGGCGGCGGCGACACCGGCGCCTGAAACCACATACGCAGCGGCCGTTCTCAGCCGAGAGGCTCGGCGTGCGCCGACAACGAGACCAGGTTGCCTTCGGTGTCGCGGAACCAGGCGACACGATCGCCGTTGGGTGCTGTCCACGCGATGCCGTCCTCGGTCAGCCCGAAGTCCTCGAAGGTCACTCCCGCCGCGATGAGGCGGGCGATCTCGGCGTCGAGGTCGGCGACCTCCCATCCCAGCAGCGTGAAGGGCTGCGGCACGAAGTCGGCAGGGGTGACGATGCGCACCATCGTCCCGCCGGACTCGCACACGAGCGCGAAGCCGTCGTCGCGCACGAACCGCAGCCCGAGGACGCCCGTGTAGAACGCCAGCGCCCGGTCCGGATCGCGGGCGGGCACGAAGGCGACGATCGCGTGCCCGGTCACGCGCCCTCCGCGTGCTCCCCGGCCGGCGTGCGCGCCCTGCCGATCCACCCGAGGTGCGTGTGCTGGAAGTCGTCCGGCAGTTTGAGCCCGTAGCCGAGCCCCCGGTCGACGGCGACGTGGAACCCCCACGCGAGCGCGAGGATCATCAGCGCATCGGCCGAGGTCAGCGCGAAGGCGCCGGCCGCGAGCACGGGGCCGATGTAGTTGTGACCCGCGTTGTAGAGCGTCGCGCCCGCGCGCGTGCCGCCGACGTAGCCGAGCGCGCTGAGATCGAACGCGAGGAACAGCACGAGCGGCCACCACCACGCGTAGCCGAACGCGACCGGTCCGGCCAGCGCGAACGCGGCCGCGAGCGCGACCGACTCGGCGCGCTGCCAGGTGACCGGTGTCATGCCTCCACCGTCGCATGCACGCACGCGGCTTGCCTACCCCCGCGCGAGCGACCACCGATGCCCCATGGGAGGCACCGAGCTCCTGGAACCGACGCTGAGCGCCCCATTCGGGGGTCGGAAGGGAGACGGCCGGGTGAAGTGGGAGGTGACGGGGCAGCGAGACCGGGCGAGCCGGGCGGCGCCGGGCGGGCGCGGGCCTACGCCCCCTGGAGGCAGTTGGGGCCGAGCGCCGCCTTGAGATCGCCGTACAGCGCCGAGGACCGCGCGACGCGGAACTCGTCGCCCAGGCGCATCGTGAGCGACTTGTCGGGGCTGGTGAGCACCATGCGCACCTCGATCGCACCGGGGTGCGAGCGGAGGATGCCCTTGACCTGCTCGACGAGCGGCGGCGTCACGCGGGTCGCGGGCACGGTGATCGCGACCGGCGACGTGTCCTGCACGTTGAGGTTCGGGATCTTCACGTCGACCGCGGAGAACTGGAGACCGCCGTCGCCGCGCTCGCGGCAGCGCACCTTGATGGCGAGCACCGCATCGTCCGCGAGGTCGCGCGCGAAGGTCTCGTAGGTCTTGGCGAAGAACGAGACCTCGGTCTCGCCCGTCATGTCCTCGAGCGTGACGATCGCGTAGGGGTTGCCCGACTTCGCGATGCGGCGGTCGACGCGCGTCACCAGGCCCGCGAGCGTGATCTGCGCGCCCTCCTGGACGCCGTTGGTCGGCGTCGCGTTGAGGATCTGGTGCGAGGCCTCGGAGCGGATGACGTGATCCAGCCCCGACAGCGGGTGGTCGGAGACGTACAGGCCGAGCATGTCGCGCTCGAGGTTGAGCTTGGTCTTCTTGTCCCACTCGTCGAGCGTGGGCACCTCGACGGTCACTCCCCCGCCCAGGTCCTCGACGTCGGCGAAGAGGTCGAACTGGCCGGTCGCCTCCTGGCGCTTCACGCCCACGACGGAGTCGATGGCCTGCTCGTGCACCGCGTTGAGCGAGCGACGGGAGTAGCCCATCGAGTCGAAGGCGCCGGACTTGATCAGGGAGTCGATGGTGCGCTTGTTGCACACCGACGCCGGCACCTTGTCGAGGAAGTCCGCGAACGAGGTGTACGCGCCCTTCTCCTGGCGCGCCTTGACGATCTCCGCCACCACGTTGGCGCCGACGTTGCGGACCGCGGTGAGACCGAAGCGGACGTCGCCGCCGACGGCCGCGAACGTGCCCTTGGACTCGTTGACGTCCGGCGGCAGCACCGTGATGCCCATGCGGCGGCACTCGGCGAGGTACAGCGCGGACTTGTCCTTGTCGGTGCCCACCGAGGTGAGCAGCGCCGCCATGAACTCGGTCGGGTAGTGCGCCTTGAGGTACGCGGTCCAGAACGAGAGCACGCCGTAGGCCGCGGTGTGCGCCTTGTTGAACGCGTAGTCGGCGAACGGGAGCATCGTCTCCCAGAGCGCGTTGATCGCCTCGATCGAGAAGCCGCGCTCGAGCGCGCCGTTCTTGAAGGGCTCGAACTCCTTGTCGAGGATCTCCTTCTTCTTCTTACCCATCGCTCGGCGGAGCAGATCCGCCGCGCCCAGCGTGTACCCGGCGACGATCTGCGCGATGCGCTGGACCTGCTCCTGGTAGACGATGAGGCCGTAGGTGATGCCCAGCACCTCCTTGAGCGGCTCGTCGAGCTCGGGGTGGATGGGCACGATCTCCTGGCGGCCGTTCTTGCGCTCCGCGTAGTTGGTGTGGGAGTTCATGCCCATCGGGCCGGGGCGGTAGAGCGCGAGCACCGCGGAGATGTCCTCGAAGCTGTCGGGCTTCATCTGGCGCAGCAGCTGGCGCATCGCGTTGCCGTCGAGCTGGAACACGCCGAGCGTGTCGCCGCGCGCGAGCAGGTCGAACGTGCCGTCGTCGGCGAGCTCGAGGTCCTCGAGGACCAGCGGCTCCTTGCCGTTGTCGACGATGTTCTCGAGCGCGTCGTCGAGAATGGTGAGGTTGCGCAGGCCCAGGAAGTCCATCTTGACCAGGCCGAGCGTCTCGCACGTCGGGTAGTCGAACTGCGTGATGACCGCGCCGTCCTGCTCGCGCCGCATGATCGGGATGATGTCGATCAGCGGGTCCGAGGACATGATGACGCCGGCCGCGTGGACGCCCCACTGGCGCTTCAGGCCCTCGAGGCCCTGCGCGAGCTCGAAGACCTGGCTCGCGTCGGGGTCCTGCGCGAGCAGCGCGCGGAAGTCCTCGCCCTCGTAGTGGCGGGGGTGCTCGGCATCGGTCACGCCGCTGAGCGGCATGTCCTTGCCCATGATCGCCTCGGGGTAGGCCTTGGTGAGCTGCTCGCCCAGCGAGAACGGCTTGCCGAGCACGCGCGTCGAGTCCTTGAGCGCCTGCTTGGCCTTGATGGTGCCGTACGTGACGATCATGGAGACGCGCTCCTGGCCGTACTTCTCCGTGACGTACTGGATGACCTCGCCGCGCCTGCGCTCGTCGAAGTCGATGTCGAAGTCGGGCTTGGACTCGCGCTCCGGGTTGAGGAAGCGCTCGAAGTAGAGCTGGTGGACGATCGGGTCGATGTCGGTGATCTTCATCGCGTACGCGGCCATCGAGCCCGCACCCGAGCCTCGGCCCGGACCCACGCGGATGCCGTTGTCCTTGGACCACTGGATGAAGTCGGCGACCACGAGGAAGTAGCCCGGGTAGCCCTTGCCCGCGATGACCTCGATCTCGAAGTTCGCGCGCTCCTGGACGTGCGCGGGGATCTCGGGGCCGAAGCGCTCGTGCAGGCCCTTCTGGACCTCCTTGACGAACCACGAGTGCTCGTCCTCGCCCGGCGGGCAGTCGAAGACCGGCATGTAGTCGGCCTTGGTGTCGAACGAGACCTCGCACTGCTCGGCGATCGCGACGGTGTTGTGGAGCGCCTCGGGGTAGTCGCCCCAGATGTCCCACATCTCCTCGGTGGACTTGACGTAGTAGCCGTCGCCCGAGAACGCGAAGCGCTTGCCGCCCTGGTCGTAGGTCGGCTCGTTCAGCGTCGAACCCGACTGCACGCACAGGAGCGCCTCGTGCGCCGTCGAGTCCTCCTTCTTGGTGTAGTGGAGGTCGTTGGTGGCGACGAGCGGGGCGCCGATCGCCTTGGAGATGCGCAGCAGATCCTCGAAGACCCGCTTCTCGATGTCGAGCCCGTGGTCCATGAGCTCGACGTAGTACGAGTCCTTGCCGAAGATGTCCTGGAACTCCGCGGCCGCCTTGAGCGCCTCGTCGTACTGGCCCAGGCGCAGGCGCGTCTGCACCTCGCCCGACGGGCAGCCCGTGGTCGCGATGATGCCCTTGGAGAAGCGCTGCAGCAGGTCGCGGTCCATGCGCGCCTTGTAGAAGTGCCCCTCGAGCGACGCGTACGACGCGAGGCGGAAGAGGTTGTGCATGCCTGCGGTGTCGCGCGCCCACATGGTCGCGTGCGTGTACGCGCCGCCCGAGCTGACGTCGTCCGACTCCTGGCCGCGGTCGCCCCAGCGCACGCGCGTGCGGTCGCCGCGCGCGGTGCCGGGCGTGAGGTACGCCTCGAGGCCGATGATCGGCTTGACGCCGGTGGCCTGCGCCTTGTTCCAGAACTCGTAGGCGCCGAAGAGGTAGCCGTGGTCCGTGGTGGCGATGGCCCGCTGACCGAGGCGCTCGGCCTCGCTGAAGAGGTCGCCGATCTTCGCCGCGCCGTCCAGCATCGAGTACTCGGTGTGGACGTGGAGATGAACGAAATCCTTACCCGGCATGGCGATGATTCTAGGCGCGGCGACCGACACCGCCCACCGCGTGTCGCGGTGTCCGGGGAATCAGCCGTCCGCCCGAAGGAAGGGATAGGGCGTGAAGTCCTGCGCGACGTAGAGGCGGTCCCGGTCGCGATGGTCCGGGATGTCGCCGTCGTACCCGTACGAGGCGAAGAACGGCTCGGGATCGTCGATGGGCTCCATGCCGGCCACGGCGTTCGCCGGGCAGTACCAGAGCGTCGTGCCACCCTCGGGAGGATAGGACGATGCGTTCCCCGCCCAGCACTCGCCCATGTCGGGAGGCAGGTCGTAGTCCGCGTCGGTCAGCGCGCGCGGGTCCTCTTCCATGAGCTCACGCAGGTACACGTACGCGCCGTCCGGGCCGCCGACCATGGGGAGGTCGACGGTGAAGCACTCCTCGGGGCTGTCCGCCACGGACGGGCACCACTCCCCCTCGATGTCGAGGAAGCTCGCCTCGCCTCCGCCCGGGTTCTCGGTGGCCGTCTCCGACGGCGCGGCCGAGGGCGACGGCGACGCGGTGAGCTCCTCGTCCGCGGCCGATGCCGTGGCGGCCGCGGTGGGCGACTCCTCCGCGACGGCCACCACCGCCGATGCCGAGGCCCCCGGTGGAGAGCCCGTCACCGACGCATCGTCCGACGATGCCGCGGCGCAGGCCGCGAGCGCGATGACCGCGCCGACGACGACAGCCGCGCGCACCAGCAGAGAACTGTGAGCTCCCATGACCCCGCCCCCCGGGACGCCATGGCGGGATCCGTACCCGCGCCACGTCGACGCTACGCCGCGCCCCGACCGCCCACCAGGGCCTCGCCACCACACGCAGGAATCACGCGTGCGCGAGGACTGGAACAATGTCCCGGTGAGCGAGGACACCAGGCCCCGGCGGAACCGGCGCGGACGCGGCGGACAGCGCCGGGACGATGCACGGCGCGCGGGCGCGCCCGGCCAGGCCTCGCATCGTCCCCAGGTGAGCCGCCGTGCGCTCGAGGCTGCCGCCGCCAAGCGCGCCGCCGTCGAGGTGCCCACGATCGCGTACCCCGAGCAGCTGCCGGTGAGCGCGCGCCGCGACGAGATCGCCGCCGCGATCCGCGACCACCAGGTGGTGATCGTCGCCGGCGAGACCGGCTCGGGCAAGACCACCCAGCTGCCCAAGATCTGCCTCGAGCTCGGCCGCGGGCGCGCCGGGCAGATCGGCCACACGCAGCCCCGCCGCATCGCCGCGCGCTCGGTCGCGGACCGCATCGCGGAGGAGCTGGGCACGGAGCTCGGCGGGCTCGTCGGCTACCAGGTGCGCTTCACCGACCAGAGCTCCGACTCGACGCTCGTCAAGGTGATGACGGACGGCATCCTGCTCGCCCAGATCCAGCGCGACCCCGACCTGCTCGCGTACGACACCCTCATCATCGACGAGGCCCACGAGCGCAGCCTCAACATCGACTTCCTGCTCGGCTACCTCACCAACCTGCTGCCGCGGCGCCCCGACCTCAAGGTGATCATCACCTCGGCGACCATCGACTCCGAACGCTTCGCCCGCCACTTCGCGGCCGGCGGTCCCCTCCCGGCGCGCGAGCCGGTGATGGACGATGCGGACGATGCCGACGCCGGCGAGGACCGCGAGCGCGACCCTCGTGAGGCCCCCGTGGTCGAGGTCACGGGCCGCACGTTCCCCGTCGAGATCCTCTACCGCCCGCTCGAGGGCGCGACCAAGGGCGACGAGAAGGACCTCGTCACGGGCATCGTCGACGCATGCGACGAGCTCATGACGTGGGGCGACGGCGACATCCTCGTGTTCCTCTCGGGCGAGCGTGAGATCCGCGACGCCGCCGACGGGCTCGAGGCGCATCTGGGCGACCGCGCGCGGAACCCGCGGCACCCGCGCCGCGTCGAGATCCTGCCGCTCTACAGCCGCCTCAGCGCGGCCGATCAGCACCGCGTCTTCGAGCGCCACACGTCCCGGCGCATCGTGCTCGCGACCAACGTCGCCGAGACCTCCCTCACGGTGCCCGGCATCCACTACGTGGTGGACCCCGGCACCGCGCGCATCTCGCGCTACTCGAAGGCCACCAAGGTGCAGCGCCTCCCCATCGAGCCGATCTCCCAGGCCAGCGCGCGCCAGCGCTCCGGCCGCGCGGGCCGTCTCGCCGACGGCATCGCGATCCGCCTGTACTCGGAGGAGGACTTCGACGCCCGACCCCCCTTCACCGAACCGGAGATACTGAGGACTTCGCTCGCGAGCGTGCTGCTGCAGATGATCTCGGTCGGCGTGGTCGAGGGCCCGGACGACATGGCACGGTTCCCGTTCGTCGAGCCGCCGGACACGCGCGCGATCCGCGACGGCGTGCAGCTCCTGTCCGAGCTGGGCGCGATCAGCGTCCGCGAGGGTCGCACCTCCCTCACCGAGACCGGCCGCAAGCTGGCCCGCCTGCCGATCGACCCGCGTCAGGCCCGGATGATCGTCGAAGGCGCGCGCCACGGTGTCGCGCGCGAGGTCGCCGTCATCGCCGCCGCGCTGAGCATCCAGGACCCGCGCGAGCGTCCCACCGAGAAGCGCGAGGAGGCCGACCTCCTCCACCGCCGCTTCGCGGACCCCTCCTCCGACCTGCTGTCCTACCTCAACCTGTGGGAGCACGTCCGCGAGCGTCAGCACGCCCTCTCGGGCAACCAGTTCCGGCGCCTGTGCAAGTCCGAATACCTCAACTTCCTCCGTGTCCGCGAGTGGCAGGACCTGGTCCAGCAGCTGCGCGACGCGGCCAAGGCGATCGACATCGAGATGGCGTACAGGAAGCCGTCCCCTGTGGACGATGCGGAGGGCACCGGCGCGCTGCGGCACGTCTGGGACGACGACGGCATCCACCGCAGCATCCTCGCGGGCCTCCTGTCGCAGGTGGGCGCGCAGGACGTGCTCCAACTCAAGGCGAGCTCGTTCTCCCACCTCAAGGGCGAGGCGCGCGCGAAGGAGATGCGCAAGGCCCGCAAGCGCGCGTCGAACGAGTTCATCGGCGCGCGCGGCATCCGCTTCGCGATCAACCCCGGGTCGCCGCTGTCGAAGAAGCCGCCGGAGTTCGTCATGGCCGCGGAGCTCGTGGAGACCTCGCGGCTCTGGGCGCGCGACGTCGCCCGCATCGATCCCGCGTGGGCGGAGGAGCTCGCGGGTGACCTCGCGAAGCGGACCTACAGCGAGCCGCACTGGAGCTCCAAGCGCGGCGCCGCGATGGCGACGGAGAAGGTGCTGCTCTACGGCGTGCCCATCGTCGCCGACCGGCCCGTGCTGTGGGCCAAGGTGAACAGCGAGGACGCGCGCGACCTCTTCATCCGTCACGCCCTGGTCCAGGGCGAATGGACCACGCACCACGGCTTCTGGCGCCGCAACCAGCGGGTGCTCGAGGAGGCGGCGGAGGTCGAGGCGCGCTCGCGCACGCGCGGCGTCATCGCCGACGAGGAGACGCTGTTCGCGTTCTACGACGCGCGCCTGCCCGAGTCGATCGTCTCCGCACGGCACTTCGACCGCTGGTGGCAGGGCGCGCGCCGCGAGGACCCCGAGCTGCTCACGCTCACGCTCGACGAGCTGGTCCCCGAGCACGCGGCCGTCGACCCGTCCCAGTTCCCCGAGCGCTGGCCCCAGCTCGACCTCGAGCTGCCGCTCACCTATCAGTTCGAGCCGGGCACGGCCGCCGACGGCGTCACGGTGCACATCCCCGTGGGCGTGCTCTCGCGCGTGGTCGAGGCCGGCTTCGACTGGCTGGTGCCGGGCATGCTCCCCGAGCTGGTGACCGCGACCGTCCGCGCGCTGCCCAAGCCCGTCCGCCGGCTCCTGGTGCCCGCCCCCGACGCCGCGCGGGACATCGTCGCCTGGCTGGCCGCTCACGTGCCCGCCTGGGTGGACGTCGCGCGCGCCGGCGACATGGCCGAGCCCTTCCGCGAGGCCTTCACCCGGGCCGTGCGCGACCTGCGCGACGTGGAGATCCCCGAGGACGCGTGGGACGGCCTCGACGAGCGCCTTCCCGGCCACCTCCGCATGACCTTCCGCGTGGTCGAGCCGGGCGGGCGCGGCCAGCGCATCCTCGACGAGTCGCACGACCTCGTCCACCTTCAGCGTCGGCTCGCCCCGCAGGCGGAGGCCGCGGTCCGCACGGCCGTCCAGCGCGCCGCGGACGCCGCGACGCGCGGCAAGGGTCGGAGGGACGATGCTCCGGCCGCCTCCCCGCATCCCGTCGCGTCCGCCCCCGGCGGGACCCCCGCATCGTCCGCGCGCCCCGCCAGCGCCGCCGTCGCCGAGGTCGACCCGCTCACCGCGTGGCCCGCGCTCGACGCGCTGCCCGACGAGGTCGAGGGCACCGTGCATGGTGTGGTGGCACGCGGCTACCCGGCCATCGTCGAGGAGCGCAAGGACGGCGTGCGCGCGGCGCTCCGGGTGCTCGCCGACGCGACCGAGCGCGACGCCGCCCACGCCCGCGGCGTCCGCCGCCTGCTGCTCGCCGAGCTCGCGCTGCCGGTCAAGCGGGTCACCACCCGCTGGACTCCCGCCGAGTCGCTCGCGCTCGGCGCGTCGCCGTACCGCTCCACCGAGGCGCTGGTGGACGACCTCCAGCTCGCGGCCGTCACCTCGCTGGCGCCCGAGGCGGGACAGGTGCGCGACCGCGTCGCGTACGAGGCGCTCCGCACCCAGGTCAAGGACCGGCTCGAGGACGCCGTGCTCGACGTCGCGCGCCAGTGCGCCGCCGCGCTGACCGCGGCACGTGAGCTCGACGTCGCGGTCCGCGGTGCGACGTCGCTCGCGCTGCTGGCCACCCTCCAGGAGCTGCGCGAGCAGTCCGCGGCGCTCGTGGGCGACGGCTTCGTGCGCACCACGCCCGCGGATCGGCTCCCGCACCTCGCGCGCTACCTCAAGGCGGGCGCGCATCGTCTGGAGAAGGCGCAGGCGGACCCGCAGAAGGACGCCCAGCTCGCGTGGCAGATCGCCCAGGTCACCGAGGCCTACGACACCGTGCGCGCGGCTCACGCCAAGGGGCGCATGGCGCCGGAGACCGCGGCGGCCCTCGACGGCGTGCGCTGGATGATCGAAGAGCTCCGCGTGTCGCTGTTCGCGCAGCGGCTCGGCACCGACGGGCCCGTGAGCGAGCAGCGCATCCGCAAGGCGCTCGCCGCGATCGGCTAGCGTTCCAGGCATGACCGAACCCGCCTCGCCCGATGCGCCCCGCACCTCCCCCGCGTGGGAGGCGTGGACCATCCGCGGAGTCGCCGCCCTCGCACTCGTGGTCGCAGTGGTGCTGGCGACCCTCGCCTGGGGCGCCGTGGTGCACGGCCACCCGGCCTATGCCGTCATGCTCGCGGTCACCGTGCTCCTCGCGGCGATCACGCTGTGGCGGTGGCGTCGCGCGAGGCGTGCGGGAGGAGCCGCGCTGCTCGGCCTGCGCGTCCTGGGCATCTTCGCCACCCTCGCGTGGGTGGCGCTGATCGCGTGGCTCAAGCCCTTCACGGCCACCGAGCCCGCGCTCTCGGCGATGAAGTCCGACGGCGCCGTGTCGGTCACCGAGAGCGCGACGCAGATCGTCATGCGCCCCACCGGCGAGACGAGCGGCGTGGCCCTCGCCTTCCAGCCCGGCGCCCGCGTCGACCCTCGGGCGTACGCCGCGGTGCTCCGTCCGCTCGTCGAGGCGGGCCACCCCGTGGTCGTCACCAAGCAGCCGCTCGGGATCGCCTTCCTCGCGATGGGAGGATTCGAGCAGGCGAAGGCGACCGTGCTGGAGGCCGGCACCTGGGTGGTCGGAGGCCACTCCCTCGGCGGCACCGTCGCCGCGATCGAAGCGGACACCGAGTATCCGACCGACCAGTCCGGTCCCGCGGGTCTGCTCCTGTACGGCTCCTACCCGGCCGGCGACATGACCTCCTACGAAGGCGCGGTGCTGTCGGTCTCCGGTTCCGAGGACGGGCTCGCGACGCCGGCGGACATCGAGGCCTCGCGCGCCGACCTGCCGGACGACGCCCTCTACTGGGTGGTCGAGGGCGGCTCGCACGCGCAGTTCGGCGCGTACGGCGACCAGCCGGGCGATGGCGAGCCGACCGTCACCGACGACGAGGCCCGCGAGCAGATCGCTGCGGCGAGCCTCGCCTTCCTCGACGGCCCGCTCGAGGGCTGACACGCGCGGAGGCGACCGTCACCTACCGCTGCGAGGCAGCGATCGCTGGAAACCGACACTCTCCTACCACTTCCGGGGGCGGGGGCCGGGTGGCGGCGCCGCGGCGACAGGTCGGCGGGACCGGGTCAGGGCGCGGTGACGTCCTTGTAGGCGTCGTGGTGCGGGATGCCCTCGTCGAGGTAGCCCTCGCCGTGCGCGACGTACCCGAGCCGCGCGTAGAAGGGCATCGCCTGGTCCTGCGCGCTGAGCTCGACGCGGACCCTCCCGTCGACGCCGTGACGCACAAGCGCCTCGACCTCGAGCGCCTCCATGAGCGCGCGGCCCGCCCCGGTGCCGCGCGCCTGGGCCGTCACCGCGAGGCGGCCGATGTGCGGGTTCGCGGGGTCCATCGCGCCGTGATCGGCGTGGAACTCGTCCGTGTGGGGCGCGAGCAGCCGGCCCGTGCCCAGCACGGCACCATCGGCCGCGTAGGCGACCACGTGCGCCGTGCGGGGGTCGTCGTCCTGCGCGTCGCGCTCCATGTCGGGGTTCACGCCCTGCTCGTCGACGAAGACCGCGAAGCGCACGCGCATGGCGTCCTCGAGCTGCGCCGAGGTGCGCACCGTCTCGACCCGCATCAGCCGCGGAGCTTCGCGAGCGCGGAGGCCAGGTCCTCGGGATAGTGCGAGGTGACGCGCACCTCTCCTCCGCGCACGGGGTGCTCGAAGGCGAGCTCGTGCGCGTGGAGCCACTGGCGCGTCAGTCCGAGCCGCTTCGCGAGCGTGGGGTCCGCGCCGTAGGTGAGGTCGCCGGCGAGCGGGTGCCGCATCGCGGCCATGTGCACGCGGATCTGGTGCGTGCGGCCCGTCTCCAGGTGGATCTCGAGCAGCGAGGCGCTCGGGAACATCTCGAGCACCTCGTAGTGCGTGACCGACGGCTTCCCGCCCTCGACCACGGCGAACTTCCAGTCGGAGCTCGGGTGGCGGCCGATGGGCGCGTCGATGGTGCCCGCGGTGGGGTCGAGATGGCCCTGCGCGACGGCATGGTAGATCTTCTCGACCGTGCGCTCCTTGAAGGCGCGCTTGAGCACCGGGTACGCCGCGTCGGAGCGCGCGACGACCATGAGGCCCGAGGTGCCGACGTCGAGGCGGTGGACGATGCCCTGCCGCTCGGGCGGGCCCATGGTCGAGAGGCGGTAGCCCGCGGATGCGAGGCCCCCCACCACCGACGGCCCGGTCCAGCCCGGCGAGGGATGCGCGGCGACGCCGATCGGCTTGTCCACCACGATGATGTCGTCGTCCTCGTAGGCGATCTCGAGCCCGCCGGGGATCTCCGGCTCGGGCGCCGCCGGGCGCTCGTCGGGGATGTCCACCGCGAGGATGCCGTCCGCGAGACGGTCGGAGCGTGCCACCGTCCGGCCGTCGAGCAGCACGTTCCCGCCGTCGAGGATGTCCGCGACCTTGGTGCGGGACATCCCGAGCATGCGCGCGAGCGCCGCATCGGCCCTCTCCCCGACCAGCGCGTCGGGGACCGGGAGGTAGCGGGTGTCAGCCACGCTCGTCCGTCGTGTCGTGCTGCTCCGACGGCGCGTCGGACGCGTCCGCCGCATCGTCGCCGTCGGCGGGCTCGATCACCTGCTTCGAGAACAGTCCCGCGCCCACGATCACGATCGCGGCGCCCACGATGGCGATGTCCGCGACGTTGCCGATGAAGTGGTCGCCGTAGTTGATCATGTCGACCACGTGCCCCTGGCCGAAGGACGGCTGCCGGAACAGGCGGTCGACGAGGTTGCCGATCGCACCGCCGAGCGCGACGCCGAAGAGGATCGCGGCCCAGGTCGCCTGCGCGCGGCGCGCGTAGTAGACGATCGCGGCGGTCACGAGCACCGCGACGATGGTGAGCAGCCACGTCGACTGGTGCCCGAGGCTGAACGCCGCACCCGAGTTGTAGACCAGCTGGATCGACAGCCAGTCGCCGAGGATCTGGTGCTTGTCACCCGGTTCGAGGGCGTGCAGCGCCCACTGCTTGGTCGCCTGGTCGGCGACCACCACCCCCGCGGCGACGAGCCAGAACGCGGGCCTCCAGGTCAACGGCGCTCCTCGCGCTGCTTGCAGGCCACGCACAGGTTCGCACGGGGGAACGCCATGAGGCGCGCCCGGCCGATGCCCTGGCCGCACGACTGGCAGGCGCCGTAGCGGCCCGTCTTGATGCGGCGCAGCGCGTCGACGCTCTGCTCGAGCATGTCGCGGGTGTTGTTGACGATCGACATCTCCTGCTCGCGCTCGAGCGCGGTCGACCCGGCGTCCGCCTGGTCGTCGCCCGCACCCTCGGACGTGTGCAGAAGGTCGTCGAGCTCGTGCTCGGTGACACCCAGCTCCGCGACGAGCCGCTCGACGTCAGCGTTGAGCACCTCGACGATCTGCCGGAGGTCGGAGATCTTCCAGGCATCGTCCCCCTCGCGCACGGGAAGCTGCTTGGCATCGGCCGGCTTCAGCTCGGCCGGGTCCACCACCACGATGGTCACATCGGTGCTGCTCATGATCGTCCTCGTCTCTGCCTGGTGAAAGGAGGGTAGTCCCCCGCGGGCGACATAGCAAAGCGCCGCGCCTTTCGGCGCGGCGCCCCGCTTTGTCCGATTGCGTCAGCGCTGCTCCTCGCCGCCCTCCGGCGTCGGGTTCCACGGGTTCTGCGGCGTGTACGGCGTGCCGAACTGCGTGGACTGCGGCTGGTACGGAGCCTCGGCGACCTTGGGGGTCATGCCGGTCACGGGCGCGAAGCCCTGCGGCTGCTCGGGAGCCTCGTCGTCCTCGGCAGGAGCGTCGGTCTCGGCCTCCTCCTCGCCGGCGAAGTCCTCGTCCGCGGCGGCCTCCGGCTCGGAGTCGCCCTCGGTCTCGTCGAGCAGCTCCTCGCCGACATAGCTCGCCACGGGGGCGGGCGTGGTGCCCTCCGCGTGGTCGAGGTCGCCGAGCAGGTTGCTGAGGTAGCTCTTGAGGCGGGCGCGGTAGTCGCGCTCGAAGCGGCGCAGGTCGTCGATCTTGGTCTCGAGGAGCGAGCGCTCGGCGTTGAGCTCCTCCATGCGGGCCGTCGCGTCGGTCTCGGCACGCTCGACGATGGACTCGGCCTTGGCCTTGCCCTCCTCGACGAGGCGCTCCTTCTCCTCCTCGCCCGCTGCCACGTACTCGTCGTGGAGCTTCTGCGCCATCGCGAGCATGCCGGTCGGCGTCGGCGGGTTGGGGTCGGTGGCGGCCTGGAGCAGGCCCGCGTCCGTGCTCGGCTCGGGCGTGGGCGCGGCCGCGGCGACGCCGCCGCCGGACTCGACCTTCGCCGCGAGCTCGTCGCGCTCGGCGGTCAGCTGGGAGATGGTGGCAGCGACCTCGTCGAGGAAGTCGTCGACCTCGTCCTGGTCGAAGCCCTCGCGGTACTTGGTCTTGGAGAAGGCCTTGTTGAGAACGTCCTCGGCGGTGAGCAATGCCATGTCGACTTCCACCTCTGCCTGATCAGGGCCGGTGTCCCGGCCGAACGGGTATTTCGTCACTGTACCGACATCGGTATCGGCACGCACTTGAGAGCAGGCGTCAGAACCCGTGCGCCCAGGCGCTCAGCACCTGCTGCAGGATCGAGACGCCGATGAACACGATGAGGAACGCAAGATCGATGCGCACCTGGCCGAGCGTCAGCGGCGGCACCACGCGCCGCACGGCCTTGATCGGGGGGTCGGTCACCGTCAGCACGCCCTCGACGGCCACCAGCGCGGCGCCCGTGGGGTGCCAGTCACGGGCGAAGACCATGACGAAGCTGATGACGATGCGGGCGAACAGCGCCAGCATGAAGAGGAACAGCAGGAAGACCAGCGCGTTGAGGATGAGTGCCACCCCGAGAGCCTAGCGCGTGGCTCAGGCCTGGTTGTAAAAGGCCTGGTCCTGCTGGGGCTCCTCGTCGATGCCGATCTCCACGTGCGCGGGCGAGAGCAGGAACACCGAGGTGGTGACGCGCTCGATCGAGCCGTGGAGGCCGAAGGACAGGCCCGCGGAGAAGTCGACGAGGCGCTTGGCGTCCGCGTCGGTCATCTCGGTGAGGTTCATGATGACGGGCACGCCCTGACGGAAGGCCTCGCCGATGAGGCGCGCGTCGTTGTACGAGCGCGGCTTGATGGTCTGGATGCGGCGCAGGTCCTGGACCGGGGCCGCAGGCTCCGCGTCGCGCTGCGCGCGCGGCTGCTTCGCCGACGCGGACTTGTGCGACTGCGCCTGCTTGACCTCGGAGACGTCGTGCAGATGGGTCACCGGCGCGAGCTCGGGCTCGGCGTAGTCGTACTCCTCGTGCTCGTTGACATCGAAGCCGAGGTACTGGATCGCCTTGCGCAGTGCGCTCATCTTGACCCCCTGGTCGTGGTGCGGTTCGTCGGTTTCACGGTAGGGCCGGCGCCGCCCTTGTCAGCGGACCGACACGCCGCAGACGATCACCCCGGCGTGCCTCCCGGTGACGCCGTCGCGACGGTGCGAGAAGTAGCGCTCGTCCTCGTAGGTGCACACCCGGTGGCGCACCACCGAGGTGAAGCCCAGCTCCCCCAGACGCGTCTCGACCGCGCGCGGCAGGTCGAGCGCCGCGGTGCCCGTGCGGGTGGCGGAGCGCGCGGTGGGATGACGCGAGGCGACGTCGTCGCGCATGTCCTCCGGCACCTCGTAGCACCGCCCGCAGATCGCGGGGCCGATGCTCGCGGAGAAGCCCTCCCGGCGGCGGCGGTCCGCGGGCTCGCGCATGTCGAGGAGCGCCGCCACCGCGGCATCGACCGCCCCGCGCCTCACGCCCTCGCGCCCCGCGTGCACGGCGGCGACGGCGCCGGTGACGGCGTCGTGCATGAGGACCGGCAGGCAGTCCGCCGCGATCGCCCCGAGGGCGACCCCCGGCGTGCGCGTGACGAGCACGTCGGCCGGCGGCGGCTCCTCGCCCGGCCGGGTGACGACGCCCACGCGGATCCCGTGCTCGGCCGCGAGGAAGGACACGGGCGCGCCCGCGTCCACGGAGACGGCCGCACGGTTGCGTGCGACCGCCTCCGGGTCGTCACCCACATGGGAGGCGAGGTTGAGGGTGCCGTACGGCGCGTCCGACGAGCCGCCCGCGCGGGCGGTGAAGAACGCGCGGACCGGCAGCCCCGCGTCGAGCACCCTCTGCTACCGGAGGAACTCGGGGACGTCGAGCGCGTCCGCGGCGGGACGTGCGGGCGTGGTCGGGATCGCATCGGTCGGCGGCGCCGGCTCGACAGCGACGGGCGCGGCGGGCAGGGTCTCGGCCTCGACGGGGGCGTCGATGGGCTCGAGCTCCTCGGCCTTGGGCGCCGGCGCCGACTCGATCGAGCCGAGCGCGCCCACGTGGGCGCGGTGCGTCGGGGCGCCGCCGTCGAAGCCCGCGGCGATCACGGTGATCCGCAGCTCGTCGCCGAGCGAGTCGTCGATGACCGTTCCGAAGATGATGTTCGCCTCGGGGTGCGCCGCCTCGCGCACCAGGCGGGCCGCGGTCTCGACCTCCTTGATGCCGAGGTTCGAGCCGCCCGAGATCGACAGCAGCACGCCGTGCGCGCCCTCGATCGAGGCCTCGAGCAGCGGCGACGCGATCGCACCCTCGGCGGCCTCGAGCGCACGGGTCTCGCCGCGAGCGTTGGCGACGCCCATGAGCGCGGTGCCCGCGCCCTGCATGACGGACTTGACGTCGTTGAAGTCGACGTTGATGAGTCCGGGCGTGGTGATGAGGTCCGTGATGCCCTGGACGCCGCCCTGGAGCACCTGGTCCGCCGCGGCGAACGCGCCGAGGACGCTCAGCTGGGCGTCCGAGATGTCGAGCAGGCGGTCGTTGGGGATGACGATGAGGGTGTCGACCTCGTCGCGCAGCATCGCGATGCCGTTCTCGGCCTGGTCCGCGCGGCGGCGGCCCTCGAAGCCGAACGGGCGGGTCACCACGCCGACGGTGAGGGCGCCGAGCGAGCGTGCGATCCGCGCGACCACGGGCGCGCCGCCCGTGCCGGTGCCGCCGCCCTCGCCGGCGGTGACGAAGACCATGTCCGCGCCGCGCAGCGCGTCCGCGATCTCGTCCTCGTGGTCCTCCGCGGCCTTCTTGCCCACCTCGGGGTCGGCGCCGGCGCCGAGGCCGCGCGTGAGCTCCCGGCCGATGTCGAGCTTGACGTCGGCGTCCGACATGAGGAGCGCCTGAGCATCGGTGTTGATCGCGATGAACTCGGCGCCCTTGAGGCCGACGTCGATCATGCGGTTCACGGCGTTCACGCCGCCGCCGCCCACGCCGACGACCTTGATGTGCGTGATGTAGTTCTGCGGTGCGGCCATGTGCCTGTCCCTTCAACCTTAACCCTCTAGTTGAGAGTTATAGTTATGTCAAGTCGTTCAAGGTCGAAGGTACGGGCGGACCGGTCGAATCGGACTCAGGACACGCGCGTGTCAGAAGAATTATCGGCACGGCCGCGGCGCCTCCCGCACGCGCCGCTCAGGCGTCGGAGACGGTCGGCAGCGTCGGCGCGGAGACATCGATCTCGACGGCGCCCTTGGCCTCCTCGGAGGCGAGCAGCACCTCGAGCACCTTCGCCTTGAGCGGCGAGTCCTCGGCGCTCCCCCACTTGACCTCGGGACCGTTGCGCAGCACGAAGGTCACCGTGTCCTCGGTGGTCGCGCTGACGTCCCGGACCCGGTCGCGCAGCTTCACGGGCATCTCGTTCATCACCGCGAGCACGGCGTCGAGGATGCGCTGGTTCTCCTCGCCCACGGGTACCTCGACCACGGGCAGGTTCTCGGGCGTCTTCTTCGAGCGTCCGACGCGCGTCGCCTCGGCGTCGAGCAGGTCGAAGCCGCCGTCCTCGTTCGGCACGGCGGCCACGGGCTCGCGCGAGGTGAGCTCGATGACGAGGCCCCGCGGCCACACGCGTTCGACGGTCGCGTCGCGCACGCCCGGCACCTCGCGCAGCTCGTCCGCGAGACCCGAGGACGCGAGCGTGGCGAGCGACTGCCCCTCGTGCGTCGCCACCACCGCGGCGACGTCCTCGGCGTCCACGACCGTGCCGTAACCCGTCACCTCCACCTGGGTGGGGTCCAGCGCGAGCACCGGCGAGGCGAGGACCACCCATCCCAGGAGCGCCGCGATCGCCACGTAGCCCGCACGACGCGCCCAGACGAGCGCCGAGAGGCGCCGCTGCGCGGCGGCGCGCTCCTTGAGGCGCGTCTGCAGCCGGTGGGTGACGTTGCCCAGCTGGTCGGAGGCCGCGCTGGTGCCCCGCGCGGCACCGCGCCGGAGCGCACCGCCCACGCGCCCCTGGGAGGCCCGGTCCGGAGCCTCCGCTGGGCGCGTGGCGCGTGCCCGAGCCGGCTCGCGTCGCCACGGGCGCGCGACCTCCTCCGACTCCGCCTCGACCCGCACGGAGCCGGACGTCGGCCGCGACCCGGTCGCGACGGCGCCCGAGCGCGGACGCTGCGGCACCGCGGGTGCCGGCGGACCCTCCCGCCGCGCGGTCGGGCGCGGCGGACGGCGGACCTCAGCCATCCGTGCCCCGTTCGGCGAGGCGCGCGAGGATCCAGTCGGCGGCGAGGGTGACGGTGCCCGAGCCGACCGTGAAGACGGTGTCGCCCGGCCGTGCCGCGTCCGCCGCGAGGCGCGCCGCCTCCTCCAGGTCCGCCGCGAGCGTGAGGGTGGAGCCCTCGGGCATGCGCGCATGCTCGGCGATCGAGGCGGAGCTCACCCCGGGGATCGGGTCCTCGCGGTCGCCGAACACCGGCGCGAGGACCACCGCGGCGTCGGGCACCGAGAGCGCCCGGCCGAAGCTCTCCGCGTGCTCCTTCGTGCGCGTGAAGAGCGCGGGCTGGAACAGCACGACGATGCGCCCCACGCCCGCGTCGCGCGCGGCGCGCATGAGCGCGGCCACCTCGGTGGGGTGATGCGCGTAGTCGTCGATCACGGTGACGCCTGCGGCCTCGCCGCGGCGCTGGTAGCGGCGGCCGGTTCCCGCGAACGTGGCGAAGGCCGCGATCGCCTCCTCGGGATCCGCGCCCATCTCCACGGCCGCGAGCCACGCCGCGGTCGCGTTGAGCCGGTTGTGCTGCCCCGGCGCCGAGACGGCGAGCGGATACGCGCGACCGTCCCGCGTCACCGTGTCGGGGCCGACCACCGCATCCGCGTCGGGAGCAGCGCCGTAGGTGAGCACCCGGGTCCCCGCCGCGCGCGCCCGGTCCGCGAGCCCGCGCACCACCTCGTCGTCGATGCACGCGACGACGGTGCGCGACTGCGCCGCGAAGTCGGCGAAGGCGCGGTGCAGGTTCTCCACGGTGCCGTGATGGTCGAGGTGGTCGGGCTCGATGTTGAGCAGGATGGCGACCTCGGGGCGGTAGCGCAGGAACGAGCCGTCCGACTCGTCCGCCTCGAGCACCGAGATGTCGGCGGTGCCGGCGTAGCCGCCGGCCACCGCGCCCTCGATGCCGAACACGCGCGCGCCGACGGCGAAGCCGGCGTCGATCCCGCTGCGGTGAAGCGAATGAGCGACCATCGCCGAGGTGGTGGTCTTCCCGTGCGAGCCCGCGACCGCGACGAGGCGCTGGCCCTCGAGCGCACGCACCAGCCCCTCCGAGCGGTGCCACACCGGGATCCCGAGCTCGCGGGCGCGGGCCAGCTCGACGTTGGTCTCGCGCACCGCCGTGGACACGACCACCGCGGCCGCGCCGTCGACGATCGCCGCATCGTGGCCGAGCCGCACGTCCATCCCGGCGTCGCGGAGCGCGGAGAAGTACGCGGTCTCGGTGAGGTTGGTGCCGCTCACGTCGAAGCCGCGAGCCGCGATGAGGCGCGCGACTGCGGACATGCCCGAGCCGCCGACGCCGATGAAGTGGATCCGGTCCGTCACAGCGCACCCTCGATCATGTCGGACAGCCGCGCGGCGCCGTCGGCGATACCGATGCCGCGGGTCGCCTCGCGCATGCGCGGCCCCTCGTCGGGGTCGAGCAGCATCCGCTCGGCGTGCAGCACGAGGCCCGCGGGCGTGAGGGCGTCGTCGCGCACCAACAGCGCCGCGCCCGCCTCGACGGCGGCGGAGGCGTTGAGCGCCTGCTCGCCGTTGCCGTGCGGAAGCGGCACGTAGAGGGCGGGGAGACCGAGCGCGCCGATCTCGCACACCGTCGCGGCGCCCGAGCGGCACACCACCGCATCGGCGGCAGCGAACGCCGCGGCCATGTCGTGGGCGTACTCGGACACGGCGTACATGCCGCGCTGCGCGGACGGCAGCTCGGCCTGGGCGCGGTACGCCTCCTCGGTCTTGCCCTTGCCGGTGAGGTGGATGACGTGGATGCCGCGCGACACGAGCGTCCCGACCGCCGGCGCGAGCGCGGCGTTGAGGCTCGCGGCGCCGAGCGAGCCGCCGAACACCAGCAGCACGGGCGCGTCCTCGGGCCAGCCTCGCTGGGCCTTCGCGACGCGACCGGCCTCGGCGCGCCCCTCGGGATCGCGCAGCCGCGCCGCGAGGGACTCGAGCTCCGGGCGCAGCGGCAGCCCCGTCACCTGCGCGTGGCGCAGCGGCGTGCCGGGGAACGTCACGGCGACATGAGTGGTGAGGCGCGCACCGAGCTTGTTAGCGATGCCGGGCTTGGCGTTCGCCTCGTGCACGATGATGGGCAGCCCGCGGCGCCGCGCGGCCAGGTACACGGGCGTCGAGACGTAGCCGCCGAAGCCGACCACCGCATCGGCCTTCACCTGGTCGATCGCGGCCTCGCTCGCCTTGACCGCGGCGCGCAGGCGCGACGGGAAGCGCAGCGCGGCGCCGTCCGGCCGACGCGGGAAGGGCACCTTCTCGATCGCGATGAGGTCGAGGCCCGCGCGCGGCACGAGGTCCGCCTCGAGCCCGTCGGCGGTGCCGACCGCGGTGACGTCGTGACCGCGCTCGAGCAGCGCCGCGCTGCAGGCGAGCAGGGGGTTGACGTGGCCGGCGGTGCCCCCGCCGGCGAGCAGGAGGCTAGCCACGGCGCCGCCTCGGGGAGAGCACGGCGAGCGAGCGGCGCACCACCGAGGTGCGCGCGGCGAGCGCCTCGGGCGCGCCCGGCTCGTTCCGGGCGAAGGACATGAGCACACCGACGGCGGCGAGGGACATGATGAGGGACGATCCTCCGGAGGAGACGAGCGGGAGCGGCACGCCCGTGACGGGCGCGAGCTCGAGGACGACGGCGATGTTGACGCAGGCCTGGACCACGATCCAGGCGCCGATCGCGGCGCCCGCGATCTGCACGAACAGGTCGGTGCTGCGCAGGACGATGCGGGTGACGGCGATGAGGATCATGGCGTACGCGCCCAGGATGACGAGCGTGCCGAAGAGCCCGAACTCCTCGCCGATGATCGCGAAGATGTAGTCGTTGTCGGACGCGGGCAGCCAGCCCCACTTCTCGCGGCTCATGCCGGGGCCCAGGCCCCACAGCCCGCCCGACGCGAGCGCCCACGTGCCGTGCAGCTGCTGCCAGCTCGAGTCGCCGTTGGCCCAGTCGGTGATGCGGGCCACGCGCGAGTCGGCGTCGAGCACGAGGAGGAACAGTCCGACGGCGAGCAGCAGCCCCGCGAGGCCGAAGAACCGCGCGGGCACGCCCGCGACCCAGAAGGCGACGCCGACGACCACCATGAGGATCATCGCGGTTCCCATGTCCTTGCCCGCGAGCACCAGGCCGATGACGACGATCGCCATGATGCCGCCGGGGACCATGATGTCCTTCGGGTTGGTGAGCCGCTTGCGGAACCGCGACAGCACCACGCCGAGGTAGAGCGCGAGACCGAGCTTCGCGATCTCGGACGGCTGCAGGCTGAAGCCCGCGATGCGGATCCATGCCTTGTTGCCGCCGACCGCGTAGCCCGTCGCGAGGACCACGCCGAGCAGCGCCATCGAGCCGTACAGGACCCACGGCGCGATGCGCTTCCAGAACTTCACCGGCAGGCGTGAGCCGACGGTGAGCGCCGCGAGGCCCACGACGAGCGCGACGACCTGCGTGAGGAACCCGGTGTACGCGCTGCTGCCCGTCCGGATCGACGCGACCGAGGAGCTCGACAGCACGACCGCGAGCCCGACGATGAGCAGGATCCCGGTCGCGAACGCGAGCAGGTAGTACGAGGTGAGGGGCGAGCGCCATGCGGTGACGGCGCTCTCCGGCCTGGCGGCAGTCGCCGTCATGTCACCTCCTAGCGGTCCAATGCCTCCACCGCTCTGGTGAACGCCTCTCCTCGGTCCGCGTAGCTGCGGAACTGATCCATCGATGCGCAGGCAGGTGACAGGAGGACCGTGTCCCCCGCCTCCGCGAGCCCGCGGGCCGCATCGACCGCCCGCTGCATCACATCCTCCCCCGGTGGAACGGCCAGGACGGGTATATCGGGCGCGTGTGTCGCGAGGGCGTCGCGCAGCGGCTCCTGGTCGACGCCGATGAGCACGGCCGCCCTCACGCGGTCCGCGATCTCCTCGACGAGCCCCGAGAACTCCTGACCCTTCGCGAGCCCGCCCGCGATCCACACCACGGACCGCTCGCGTCGGCCGCCGAAGGCCGCCTGCACCGCGTGCGCGTTGGTCGCCTTCGAGTCGTCGACGTACGCGACCTCGTCGAGATCGCGGACCCACGCGGTCCGATGCTGGTCCAGGCGGAACGTGCGCAGCCCGTCGCGCACCGCCTCGGGCGCGACCCCGACCGCGCGGCACAGCGCCGCGGCGGCGAGGGCGTTCACCACGAGGTACGGCGGGACGTCGCCGGCGACGAGGTGCGCGAGGTCGTCGATCTCGCCGATCTCCGCGGCCTGGCGATGGCGGTCGGGCACGAACGCGCGGTCGACCAGCAGCCCCTCGACCACGCCCAGCTGGCTGGGCCCGGGCGAGCCGAGCGTCACGCCCACGGCGCGCGCCCCCTCGACCACGTCGGCGTCCGCGACCATCGCCTCGACGCGCGCGTCGGCCGCCGGGTACACGCACGCGACCTGCACGTGCTGGAAGACCTTCGCCTTGTCGGCGCGGTAGGCCTCGAGGCTGCCGTGCCAGTCGGTGTGGTCGTCGTCGGCGTTGAGGCACACCGCGGCATGCGGGGAGATGGTGTGCGCGAAGTGGAGCTGGAGGCTCGCGATCTCGACGGCCACCAGATCGGACTCCTCGCGCGCGGCGTGGATCACGGGGATGCCCATGTTGCCGCACACGCGCACGTCGAGCCCGCCCGCCTTCGCGATCGCGCCGACCATCTGCGTGGTGGTGGTCTTGCCGTTGGTGCCGGTGACCATGACCCACGGGATGCCCGGGCGGCGCACGCGCCACGCGAACTCCATCTCCGACCAGATCTCGAGGCCGGCGTCCTCGCACGCGCGCACCGCGCCGGAGTGCGGGGCGAAGCCCGGGGACGCCATCACCACGTCGACGGTCGAGAGGTCGACCTCGGCGACGTCGCGGTGGTCCGCGGTGCCGTTCGCGTCGACGGTCACGGGCGTGCCGCCGAGCTCGCGCGTCACCTCGGCGGCGGAGGTCCCCGCGACGCCCGTGCCGAGGATGAGGACGCGACGGCCCTCGAGGGTCGTCGGCTCCGTCACAGCGATGCCACCCACTCCGCGTAGAAGATGCCGATGCCCAGGCCGGTGAACATCGCGGCGATGATCCAGAAGCGCACCACGATGGTCACCTCACCCCAGCCCATGAGCTCGAAGTGATGGTGGATGGGCGCCATCTTGAACAGGCGTTTGCCGCCGGACATCTTGAAGTAGCCGATCTGGAGCACCGCGCTCGCGACCTCGAGCACGAACAGGCCGCCGACGACCACGCCGAGCAGCTCGGTGCGGGTCACCATGGTCATGCCCGCGATCGCGCCGCCGATGGCGAGCGATCCGGTGTCTCCCATGAAGATCTTCGCAGGGCTCGTGTTCCACCACAGGAAGCCGAGGCACGCGCCGGCGATCGCGCCGGCGAGGATCGCGAGGTCCCACGGGTCGCGAACCTCGTAGCAGGTGCCTCCCGCGTCGGTGACGCCGCACGTCTGGTTGATCTGCCACACGCCGATGAGCACGTAGGCGGCGAAGAAGATCACCGCCGTGCCCGAGGCGAGGCCGTCGAGGCCGTCGGTGAGGTTCACGGCGTTCGACCACGCGGTGATGAGCAGGTTCGACCAGATGACGAAGAGGATGAGGCCGATGGTCGGCCCCCAGATCGCGAGGTCGATGTTCGTGTCGCGAAGGAACGAGATCGCGGTGTCCGCCGGCGTCACGTCCTGGTCGTTGGGGAACTGCAGCGCGAGGACGCCGAACGTGATGCCCACCACGCCCTGCCCCAGGAACTTCCACCGTGCCTTGAGACCGAGGGATCTCTCCCTCGAGATCTTGATCGCGTCGTCGAGGAAGCCCACGAAGCCGAGCCCGACCATGAGGAACACGACGAGCATGGACGAGGCGCTCGGCGCGCGTCCCACGAGCAGGTTGCCTGCGAGCCAGGCGACCACGGTCGAGAGGATGATGACGAGGCCGCCCATCTGAGGCGTGCCGCGCTTGACGTGGTGGCTCGCGGGGCCGTCCTCGCGGATGAACTGTCCGAGCTGACGCTGAGTGAGGTAGCGGATCAGCACCGGGGTCAGCGCCAGCGAGAGCAGGACTCCGAGCCCTGCCGCGAACACCACCGCCTTCATCGGGCTCCTCCCACGAGCTGGTCTGCGAGCTCCCACAGGCCGGAGCCGTGCGAGGCCTTGACGAGGACGGTGTCCCCTGGTGCGAGCGCATCCTCGAGGAGCGCGCGCGCCTCGCCGATTGTATCGACGTAGGCCGCCTCGTCGCCCCACGAGCCCTCGCGCACCGCGGCGACGAAGGCCGGACGGGCGCCCTCGCCCACGATGACGGTGCGGTCGATCCGGAGGCGCACCACCTCGGTGCCGATCTGATCGTGGATGGTCACCGACGCGTCGCCGAGCTCACGGATCTCGCCCAGCACCGCGAAGGTGCGCCCGCCGTCGGCGACGAGCTTGAGGGCGCGCAGCGCGGCCCGCACGGACTCGATCGAGGCGTTGTACGCGTCGTCGATCACGGTGACGCCGTCGGGGCGCTCGGTGACGGCCATGCGGTGCGCCGACACGGGGCCCGCGGCGGCGACCCGCTCCCAGGCGTCCTCGGGATCGAGGCCGCATTCGAGGCACACGCCCAGCGCGGCGAGGGCGTTGGTGACGTGGTGCTCTCCCACGAGCGACAGCGTGCGGCGCGGCAGCACCGTCCCGGAGTCGCCCGCCAGCGCGACCTCGAGCGAGGCTCGTCCGCGCTCGGTCACCACGCCGCGCGCGGCGAGGTCGCCGTGCCCGTTGCCGAAGACGAGCGCGCGCTCGGCGAGCGCGGCCATCGGCGCGACCCGGGCATCGTCCCCGTTGACGATCGCGACGCCGCCGGGCACCAGCCCGCGCACGATCTCGCTCTTGGCGACCGCGACATCGTCCGGCGAGGCGTACTCCCCCATGTGCGCCGTGCCGACGGTGAGGACCACCGCGATGTCGAGAGGCGCGATCGAGGTGAGGTAGTCGATGTGGCCGAGGCCGCTCGCGCCCATCTCGAGCACGAGGAAGCGCGTCGAGGCGTCGGCGCGCAGCACCGTGAGCGGCATCCCGATCTCGTTGTTGAAGCTGCCGACCGGCGCGACCACGTCGGGAAGCGCCTGCGCGAGGAGGTCCTTGGTGGTGGTCTTGCCGTTGGAGCCGGTGATCCCGATGACCGTGATCCCGCTCTCGGCGCGCAGCAGCGCGAGGTAGGCGCGCGCCAGGTCGCCGAGCGCGGCCTGGACGTCCGCGACGAGCACGTGCGGGGCGTCGACGGGCTCGGACACGAGGCACAGCGCGGCGCCGGCCTCGATCGCCTGCGGCACGAAGTCGTGGCCGTCGACGCGCTCGCCGATGAAGGCGACGTAGAGCCAGCCGGGCCGGACCGCGCGCGAGTCCTTGTCGACGCCGAGCACCATGGCGTCGACGTCGGCGGCGAGCGTTCCGCCCACCGCGTTCGCGACCCACTGCGCCGTGACCGGCCTCACGCGCGCTCCTCGCGCGATCGGGCCAGCGCCTCGAGGAACGCCCCGGCGTCCGTGTACGGGTGATGCACTCCGTCGATCTCCTGTGTGGTCTCGTGCCCCTTGCCGGTGGCGATGATGGTGTCCTCGGGCCCGGCGAGCCGGACCGCGGCCGCGATGGCCTCGGCGCGCGGGAAGACCTCGAGCACGTCGCGGCGGCCGGGCCGCTGGGCGTCGACGCCCTCGAGGATGCGCGCCCGGATGTGCTCGGGCGGCTCGGTGCGGGGGTTCTCGTCGGTGACGATGACGACGTCCGCGTGCGTGGCGGCCGCGGTGCCGAGCCCCGGGCGCTTGGAGTCGTCGCGCAGCCCGTCGCAGCCGAAGACGATGAAGATGCGCCCCGGCGTCACGAGGCGCATCGCGTCGAGCACGCTCGCGATCCCGTCGGGCGTGTGCGCGTAGTCGACCACCGTCATCGGGGTCTCCGCGTCGCGCGTGGTGACGATCTCGGTGCGGCCGGGGACCGCACGCGCCGTCTCGACGCCGCGGATCGCGTCCTCGAGCGGCACGCCGACCGCGTGCGCCGCGACGATCGCACCGGTCGCGTTGGAGACGTTGATGAGCCCGGGCAGCGGGATCTCGACGTCGTGACGCGAGCGGTCGGGAGCGACGAGCACGAAGCGCATGCCGCCGCGGTCGGTCGGCACCGCGTCGATCGCGTTCCAGTCGGCCCACGGCGTGCCGGGCCGGGTCGCGACGGTCTCGACCGGCACGAAGACCTCGTCGACCAGGCGCCGTCCCCACTCGTCGTCGACCAGCACCACCGCGCGCTCGGCGAACTCCGGCGTGAAGATGCGGGCCTTCTCCTCGAAGTACTCCTCCATGGTGTGGTGGAAGTCGAGGTGCTCGTGCGAGAGGTTGGTGAACAGGACCACGGCGAAACGGGTCGCGGTGACGCGCTCGAGCGCGATGGCCTGGGACGATGCCTCGGCCACGGCCGCGGTGACCCCGGCCTCGCGCATGCGGGCGAGCAGGCCCTGGAGCATCGGCGCCTCGGTGGTGGTGCGGGCGGCGGGCGCCGCCTCGTCGCCGATGCGCATCTCGACCGTCCCGAGCAGACCGACCTTGGCATGCACCGAGCGCAGCGCGCCCTCGGTGAGGAACGCGGTGGTGGTCTTGCCGTTGGTGCCGGTGAGCCCGATCAGCGGGAAGTCGCGCGACGGATCGCCGTAGATCTCGGCGGCGGCGAGCGCGGCGGAGCGGCGCGCATGCGTCGAGACGAGCACGGGCACACCCGTGGCGCGGCACTCGTCGGCGCCCGCGAGGTCCGTGAGGATCGCGGCGGCGCCGTTCTCGACGGCCTGGGCGGCGAAGCGCGCACCGTGCACGTTCTCTCCGGGCAGCGCGCAGAACAGGTCGCCCGGCTCGACGCCGCGCGAGTCCACGGTCGCTCCGGTGACGCGCGCATCGGGTCCGTGCAGGTCGCCGCCGACGCGCGCCTCGATGGCGGTCAGCAGGGCGCCGGCGACGCGGTTCGGGCGCATCGCGAGGTCCGGCATTCTCACTCCCAGGTGGTCGGGTACAGCACGGGGTCCGAGGTGGACGGCGGCACCCGCAGCGACTGGAGCGCGAACGTTGCCACATCCTTGAACACCGGGGCGGCCGTGGTGCCGCCCCAGATCTCGGTCTTCGGATCCCGAAGGATGACGGACACGACGATACGCGGGTCGTCGGCGGGTGCGATGCCGACGAAGGACGCCACGTAGGAGGTCAGGCGGCCGTCCGCGCCGGTGGCCTGGGCCGTTCCGGTCTTGCCGGCGACGCGGTAGCCGTCGATCTTCGCGAGCACGCCGGTGCCGCCCGACTGGGTCACGTCCTCGAGCATCGTCATGAGCTGCGTGGCGGTCGACTCGGAGATCACGCGCTCGGGCTCGGCGGTCTCCACCTCGGTGAAGGTGCCGTCCGCGTCCCGGAAGCCCTTGACCACCGTCGGCTGGATCTTGAGCCCGCCGTTGGCGACGATCGAGTAGACCTGCGTGGTCTGCAGCGCGGTGACGGCGACGCCCTGACCGAACGTGACCGCCCATGTGGTGCGGCCGTCCCAGTCCTCCCAGTCGTGCAGGATGCCGGGCGACTCCGCGAGCAGGCCCACGCCCGTGGTCTGCCCGAAGCCGAACTTGTCGAGGTACTCCCAGCGCTGCTCCGCGGTGAGCATCTCGCCCACCTGCACCGTGCCGGTGTTGGAGGAGACCGCGAGGATGCCCGCGAGCGTGAGCTTCTGCTCGCCGTAGTCGTGGGAGTCGGTGAACGTCTGGTCGTTCTTCGTCGTGTACCGGTACGGCGCGGTGAAGCGTGTCAGCGGGGTCGCGACGCCCTCCTCGAGCGCGGCGGCCATGGTGATGACCTTCGCGGTCGAGCCCGGCTCGAACACCGTCGACACCGAGCGCGCGCCGCGGTCGTCGCTGTCCGAGGCGGCCGGATCGTTCGGATCGACGCTGTCGGAGTCCACGAGCGCGAGGATCTCGCCGGTGGTCGTGTCCTGGACCACGACGGTCGCCTGGCTCGCCCCGGTCTCCGCCATCGCCTCCTGGGCGCGCTCCTGGGCGTACCACTGGATGTCGCGGTCGATCGACAGCACCACGTCCTGGCCGGGGACCGCGGCCGTCTCCTCCTGGACCCCGGTCGGGATCATGTACGCGCCGGTGTTGTCCTTCTCGTACGTGCGCTCGCCGGGGGTGCCCTCGAGCTCGTCCTGGTATGCGGCCTCGACGCCGGTGAGCCCCGTGGTGCCGGTGCCCTCCGCCGTGCCGCCCATGAACCCGACGACGTTGCCCGCGAGGGCGCCGTTGGGGTAGATCCGCTTCTCGACCTTCTCGGGCTCGATGCCGACGATCTTCTCCGCGGCGATGAGCTCCCAGGTCTCGGGCGAGATGTCCTTGACCAGGTAGCGGAACGTGCTGTCGCCGACCATGAGCGCGCCGAGCTCGTCGGCGTCCATGTCGAGGATCGGCGCGAGGATCTCGGCCGCTCCCGCGGGGCCCTCGGCCACCACCTGGCCGTCCTCGGTCCGCGTGAACGTCAGGATCTTCTGCTGGTTGACGCCCACGTTGTAGCGCTCGACCGAGGTGGCGAGGACCACGCCGTCGCGGTCGACGATGTCCGCACGCGGCACCGTGATCTCGGACGTCACGAGCCGCTGCTGGAGCGCGTCGGCGGCGATCGCCTTGGAGTTGACCGCCTGCACCATGACGAGCCTGCCGGCGAACACCACGAGGACCGCGAGCAGCGCCAGCGCGATGATGCGCTGGCGGAGCCGCGGATCCGCGAGTCGCGGAGCGCGGGAGGAGGGCATGCGTCTACTTCTTCCCGGTCTCGAGCACGATGCCATCCGATAGTGACATGAAGCCCAGCGCCGTCGCGGGCGCCATGCCGAGCGCGCCGGCGCGGGCGGCGAGGCTCTCGGGAGCCGCGTTCGCGTCGAGCGTCTCGAGCAGCGCCGCCTGCTGCTGGTGGAGGTCCGCGATCTCGATCCGGAGCGAGCGACGGGTCTCGGCACCCTCGGCCATCGTGGTGTTGATGAGGAGCACCGCGCCCAGCGCGAGGATGACGATGCCGCCGCACAGCCACGCGAACAGCGCGAGCGGCCGGTTGGTCTCCGGCATCGCGACCGGGCTCAGCCGCGGCCGCGTCGCCGTCCCGGTGCGCGGAGCGGCGGACTGACGCTGCTGACGCAGGGCGGCGCTCATGCGTTCCTCCTCAGGCGCTCGGGCGGGGTGGGGCGGAGCCGCTCGGCCGCACGGAGGCGGACCGGCTTCGACCGGGGGTTGGACTCGGCCTCCTCGGCCGACGCCTTCTCGGCGCCGCGCGTGAGGAGGCGCAGGTACGGCTGATCGGCCTCGGGGATGATCGGCAGCCCGGGGGGCGCCTGCGACTCGGCGCCCGAGGCGAAGGCACGCTTGACGATGCGGTCCTCGAGCGAGTGGTACGACTCCACGACCACCCGGCCGCCGACGCCGACGCCCTCGATGGCCGCGGGGATCGCACGCTCGAGCACCTCGAGCTCGCGGTTGACGGCGATGCGCAGGCCCTGGAAGGTGCGCTTCGCGGGGTTGCCTCCGCCGGGCGAGCGGGTCGCCGCGGGGATGCAGGCGCGCACGAGGTCGACGAGCTCGGCCGAGCGCGTGATCGGCGCGGTCTCGCGGCGCCGCACGATCGAGCGCGCGATCTTCGACGCGAAGCGCTCCTCGCCGTACTCGCGGAGGATGCGGGTGAGCTCGCGCTCGTCCGCGTCGCGCAGCAGGTCGGCCGCAGACACCGGGTCCTCGGGGTTCATCCGCATGTCGAGCGGCGCGTCCTGGGCGTACGAGAAGCCTCGCTCCGCATCGTCGATCTGGAGCGAGCTCACACCGAGGTCGAGCAGGATGCCGTCGGCGTGCGTCGCGCCGGCGGCCGCGAGCGCGCCGGCGATGTCGTCGTACTCGGCGTGGTGGGCGATGAAACGGTCGCCGAAGCGCGCGAGCCGCTGGGACGCGAGCGCGATCGCCTGCGGGTCGCGGTCGATGCCGACCACGCGGGCCTTCGGGCAGCGCTCGAGGATGCCCTCGGTGTGGCCGCCCATGCCGAGGGTGCCGTCGATCGCGACGGCGCCGTCGTGGTCGAGCGCGGGCGCGAGGAGGTCGATGCACCGGTCGAGCATCACCGGCGTGTGCCGCGATGCCGCGTCGCCCTGCTCCTGCATCGTCCCTCCCGTCCCTGGGCTGTGCTCGTGCCTCGTGGTCTCCCTCCGAGCTCCTCTGGCGGGGGGAAGTCCGCCAGAGCGATCCGGGAGGAGGCCACGGGGCACGTGCTCCTACATGTCGTCGAAGATCTCGGCCGCCGTCTCCGCGTACGCGTCCTCGCCGGCCTCGAGGTACTGCTCCCACTTCTCCGCGTCCCACACCTCGACGCGTGATCCCATCCCCACCACGGCGACCTCGCGCTCGAGCCCCGCGTAGCGGCGCAGCGGCTGCGACAGCAGGATCCGGCCCTGCTTGTCGGGGATGTCGTCGCTCGCATGCCCGAGGAAGCTGCGCAGGTAGTCACGTGCCTGCTTGTTCTCGAGCGGCGCGCGGCGCAGCCGGTCGTGGATGAGCGCGAACTCGTCCAGAGGGAAGAGGAAGACGCAGCGGTCGAGACCGCGGGTTGCGACCAGCCCTGACGCGAGCCGGCCGCGGAACTTCGCGGGAAGGATCAGCCGCCCCTTGTCGTCGAGGCGCGGCGTGAACGTGCCGAGGAACACGCCCGTGGGTCCGAGGCCCATCGTCGCGGTGTCCGACATGCGCCCCTCCCCTCAAGCGGCTCCCCGTCACTCCCGTGTCCCCCACTTTACTCCACTTCTCTCCACAAATCTCGGGAGGTGGCGCGAATTTCTTCTAGATTCCTATATAAGACCTGGTAAATCGCGTGGAGGATGGTGGAGGGATTTGTCACACCCAAACGCCTCGCGGCTCAATTAGGCTCAGCACTAGGGAGAGGGGAACCCATGACGACGACCGTCCCGTCCGCTCAGCAGCTCGCCGACGTCGCGCGGCTGGCGCAGGAGGTGCGCGCACAGCTCGACACGGTGCTGTCGGGGCTCGACGATGCGGTCGACGCCACGCTCGCCACCGTCCTCGCGGAGGGCCACCTGCTGCTGGAGGACGTCCCCGGCGTCGGGAAGACGACGCTCGCCCGCGCGCTGGGCCGGGCTCTCGACGCGAGCGTGGGCCGGATCCAGTTCACGCCGGACCTGCTCCCGTCCGACGTCACCGGCGTGAGCGTCTTCCGGAGCGACGAGCACCGCTTCGAGTTCCGCCCGGGACCCGTGTTCGCGAACATCGTGGTGGCGGACGAGATCAACCGCGCCTCGCCCAAGACCCAGGCGGCGCTGCTCGAGTCGATGCAGGAGCGCTCCGTCACCGTCGACGGCGAGACCCGCGCGTTGCCGGCGCCGTTCCTGGTGATCGCGACCCAGAACCCGATCGACATGGAGGGGACCTATCCCCTGCCCGAGGCGCAGCGCGACCGGTTCATGACGCGCATCGCGGTCGGCTACCCCACCAGCGCCGACGAGGTCGCGATGCTCGACGCGCACGACGGCCACGACCCGCTCGCCGACGTCCACCCGGTGGCGACCGCGGCGGACCTCGAGCGCGCGATCGCGACGGTCCGCGGCATCTACGGCGCCCCGGCCGTCAAGCAGTACCTGGTCGACGTGGTCCGGGCCACGCGCGCGACCGCGGAGCTCCGGCTCGGCGCGTCGCCGCGGTCGTCGCTCCAGCTGCTCGCGGCAGCGAAGGCGCGCGCCGCGATGCACGGCCGCGACCACGTGCTGCCCGACGACGTCAAGGCGCTCGCGGTGCCGGTCCTCGCGCACCGGGTGATCCCGTCCGCGCAGGCGCGCGGCGCGAACCGCACGGCCGAGGCCGTGATCGAGGACGTGATCGCCCAGGTCGCGGTGCCGGCGGCGCGCTCCCCCGAGCCGCTCGCGCGAGGATGAGCGGCCGCCCGACGCCGACGCCGCGGAACGACGGGGCGCAGACCGCGGTGCTCCCGCGCGGGGTCGGGCTCGCCGTGGGCGGGGCGGTGCTGCTCGTCGTCGGAGTCGGCTTCGCCTCGGCGCCGCTCGTGCTCATCGCGGGCACCGTCGTCACGGCGGTGGCGGTCGCCGCCGCGGTGATCGGCGCCCAGGTGCTGGCGACGCGCTCCCATGTGATGCGCCTGTCGCGCGAGGTGACCCCGCCGACGCTGAGCGCGGGCAGCCCCGCCGAGGTGGTCGTCCGCGTCGAGACCCGCTCCGGGATCGCGCGGCGCCTGCGCATCCGCGAGCAGGCGGCGGCGGAGCTCACCGGAGGAGCGACGACGCGCGCCTCGATCGCGCGGCGCTCGACCGGGATCGAGCTGCGGTACCGCCTCGAGCCCACGCGCCGGGGACGGTGGGCGCTCGGCCCCGCGCTCGTGCGCGCGGCCGACCCGTTCGGCCTGGCGTGGACCGACCAGCCCGTCGGCGGGTCGGGGCTGGTCGCGGTCTGGCCGGCGGTCGTGGACCTCGCCGCGAGCGCCGGGGAGCTCATGGGGGCGGCCGACCGGGCGCATGCGGGCGCGCGGATCCCTGCGGCGGACGATGTGGCCCTGCGCGACTACCGCGACGGCGACGACCTGCGGCGGGTCCATTGGGCCTCGTCCGCACGGCGCGGCACGCTCGTGGTCCGTTCCGAGGAGCAGCAGGGCCGCACCGCGGCGACGATCCTGCTGGGCATCGCGCCGTCGCAGCCGGGGCTCGAATGGGCGATCACCGCCGCCGCGTCGGTCGCGCTGTCGGTGGTCGAGGCGGGCCATCCCGTGCGGCTCATCGCCGGCTCCGCGCTCACGAGCGTGCAGGACACGCACGGGCGCGCCGCCGAGGCGGCGCGCGCCACGCTGCTCGACGCGACCCTCGATCTCGAGCCCAGCGATACGCATGCCGAGGCGGACAAGGCGCTCATGACGAGCATCGGGCTCGTGGGGCATGACAGGCGCGACGTGGTGGTCGCGGTGATCGAGCCGCTGGGGACCGCCGCGCTTCGCGCGCTCTCGCCGCTCGGCGACGACGGGCGCGCCTGGGTGCTCGTCCGCACGTCGCTCGCCGCACGGGCGCGCGGCGAGCACACCGTCACCGCGCTGCGGGCCGCCGGCTGGTGCGCGGTCCTCTCGCTCGAGCCCGAGCCGCTGACCGACGCCTGGGCACGGCTGCTCGCGGAGGGCGCGACATGAGCGCGGGACGGTGGCGGCTGCTGGCGACCCCGCTCATGGCCGTCGCGGTCGGGCTCGGGCTCGCGGGCCTGTCGGGGCTCGTCTCCTTCGGCGCCTGGCTGTGGCCGGTCGCGGCGATCCTCGCCGCGACCGCGGCGGTCATCACGCTCGCTCGCCTCGCGACCGCGCGCCCGTTCCTCCCCACGGTGGCCGGCGCGCTCGCCGGGACGTGGCTCCTCACCGTCACGTACATCCCGGCGGACGACGGCGGCACCCGATGGATCCCCGGTCCCGGGACGCCCGCCGCCGCGCTCGTGGTGCTCCGGGACGCGATCGCCTACGCCGAGGTCACGGTCGCGCCCGCCGCCGTGGTCCCCGCGCTCGCCGGCACCATCGTGGCGGGCGCGGTCGCGCTGCTGGTCGTCGTCGACGCCATGGCCGTGGGCGCGGGCTTCGCCGCCTCGGCCGGATTCATCCTGCTGGTGCCGTGGCTCCCGGCGCTCACGCTCGAGCGCCGCATCCCGACGCTCGCGCTCGCGGGCGCGCTCGCGGCGTGGCTCGCGGTGGTGGCCCTGTCGAGACGCGGCGAGCACGGCACCTGGCATGCGCGCGCCCGCGAAGGCGCCGCACCCGCGCCGGCCGGCATCGCGGCCGCCGCGATCGCGGCCACCGTCGCGATCGGGCTCGCGGCGGCGCCCCTGGCGATCGGCGGCCCCGGCTGGGGCCAGATCCCCCGGCTCACGCTGCCCGCATCGCTCGGCGGGGCCTCCCGCCTCGACCTCGAGATCGACCTGCGGGACTCGCTCACGTCCCGCTCCTCGGAGCCCGTGCTGGCGTACTCGTCGACGGGCGGCCGGGTCGACGTGCTCCGCGCCTACTCCTTCAGCTTCTTCGACGGCACCCGCTGGGACCGCGACCCCGAGGGCGCCACGGTCCCGGCCAACGGCATCCTGTGGTCCGAGCAGGTCCCGTCCTCCGTCCTCGACTCCCCCACGACGGTGTCGGTCTCGATCGGCGCGCTCGCCGAGACGCGGGTCCCCGTGCCGTCCGCGCCGCGCACGCTGGTCGCCGGCGTCGAGTGGCGGTACGACAGCTCGACGGACGAGATCGTGGTCGACCGGCCCGAGGGCACGCAGGGCCTCAGCTACACCGTGCGGATGGCGAGCGACTTCACCACGGAGGAGGCGCTGCGCGCCGCCGACGCGCTGATCGACGAGGGCGGCGACGACCGCGTCCCCGACCGCTACCTCGAGCTCAACGAGCGCATCGACATCGCGTCCGTCCGCGCCGTGGCGGAGGCGCAGACCACGGGTGCGGCCGACCGCTACGAGGCCGCCCGGATGCTCCAGGAGTACCTCCGCGGGCCGCGCTTCACGTACGACACGGACGTCACCCCGACGGGGGACGATGCGGTGTCGACGTTCCTCGAGGAGCGCCGCGGCTACTGCGTCCAGTTCGCGACCGCCATGGTCGTGATGGCCCGCACGCTCGACATCCCCGCGCGCATGGCGGTCGGCTTCCTCGGCGGGGTCGAGGACGGCGAGCGCTACGTGGTGCGCGGTCGCGACGCGCACGCGTGGCCCGAGCTGTACTTCCCCGGGCACGGATGGGTGCGGTTCGAGCCGACGCCTGCGGTCCAGACCGGCCTGCGTCCGGAGTACGCGTCGGTGGAGCAGACGGACAGCCAGGCGTTCCCGTTCCAGGAGCCCAACGCGCGCTCGACCGTGCTCCCCGACCGTCAGCCGCAGGTCGACCAGCCCGACGAGACCTCGGGCGGCACCGCCGAGGAGCAGGCGGGGTTCCCGTGGCTCGCGGCGGGGGGCGCCGGGCTCCTCGCGGTCGCGGCCGGTGCGGCGATCTGGCTGCGGCGCCGCGCGCGTGCGGACGAGGTCGAGGACCCGGAGGACGCCTGGGCTGCGCTGCGGCGCGGTCTGGGTGAGCGCGCGGGAGATCCGTCGCTCACGCCTGCGGAGACCGAGGCATGGATCGTCGGCGAGGGCCCCGAGCTGGGCGACGAGGCGCGCGAGGCGCTCGGCTCGCTTCGTGCGGCGGTCGAGGACCACCGCTACTCGCCGCGCGGCACGGACGCCGCACCCGCCGCGCTGGCCGCGTGGGCGGACACGGTGGTCGAGGCCGCCAAGGAGGCCGACCGGGCGGCGCACGCCCGCGCCCGCTCCTGAGCAGCCGCCGCGCGATCAGCCGTCAGCACCGCCCGATCGCGGCCAGGCGACGGCTTCACCCAGGCGACGCGCGCCTCCATGCGAATGGACCGTGGCCTCCGCCACGGTCCATTCTGCGCAACGCAGTCCCCCGATGAGGAACTGCAGAAACTAGATATCGCCCTGCTCGCGACGACGCTCGAAGCGCTCCTCCATGCGGGCCATGAAGCCCTTGTCCGCCTTGCGGCGGCCCGTCTGCGACCCGGTCGCGGGACGGGGACCCGAGGCTGCGACGGTCGACCGCGGCGCGAGCAGCGCCCAGATCGCCGCGGCGAGCATGACTGCGAAGCCCGCGACTCCGACGATCACCAGCTGGGTGACGGCGCCCGTGACCACGATCCCGAGGCCGGCGACCACGCCGACACCCGCCCAGACGTAGCGGCCCCGACGACGCGACGCGCGCGCCATCGCCGAGCCGAGCTTGACGTCCGAGCCGAGGTCTCTCTCGAGCTGCTCGAGCACGCGCTGCTCGTATTCCGACAGCGGCATCGCGCCCTCCTTCCAGTGCACCGTGGTGTCAAGTCTATCGGTCGCCGGTCGTGCGTACCAGACGAGCCTCTAGGGTGGGGCTCATGCCCCGCCAGCGAACCGGTCGAGTCGCCCCCGACGTGGAGCGAGGCGTCGAGTTCGCCATCGCGACCGGCGTCGCAGAGCTCCGCGACGAGCCCGATGGGACAACGTTCCTGTGGGTCAACGGGGTTCCCAGCTCTCCGCTCGACTCCGACCCCGACCAGCTCGCCTTCGAGTACATGCGCCACCTGTCGGCGGCGGTGGCCGCGTGGGACCCGCCGTCGCGCATGCTCGCGCTGCACGTCGGCGCCGCCGCCTGCGCGTTCCCCCGCCACCTCGCGCACCGCTTCCCTGACTCGGGCCACATCGCGGTCGACGTCGACGCGACGCTCCCCGAGCTGGTGCGCACGTGGTGGGACCTGCCGCGAGCGCCGCGGCTGCGGATCCGCGCGCAGGACGGGTTCGACGCCGTCGCGACGCGCCGGGACGCGAGCCTCGACCTCGTGGTGAGGGACGCCTTCGCGGGCGATTCCACGCCGGCCGCGCTCGCCTCGCCCGAATGGTGGGGCCATGCGGCGCGCACCCTGCGCCCCCGCGGCCTCGTGCTCGCGAACGTGGGCACCCGTCCGGGCGGGCGCACCGCGCGGGACGATGCGGCGGCCGCGCGCGCCGCGCTCGGCGAGATCGTCGCGATCGGCGAGCACGCGGTGCTCAAGGGCAAGCGGCGCGGCAACGTCGTCATCGCGGGCCCGGTGGACGACAGGCTCGATCTCGACGCGCTGCGGCGCTACGCGGCCTCGGCGCCGCTGCCCACCGGCGTGTCGACCGCCTGGGCCGGCTGAGCGCCCGCCGCCCGCCGCCCGCCGCCCCCGCATCGTCCCGGGGACGACGAAGGCCGCCGCCCCGGAGGGCGACGGCCTTCGTGCGACGGATCCCGGTCGGATCAGAGCGGGCGAACCTGCTCCGCCTGGGGGCCCTTCGGACCATTGGTGACCTCGAACTCGACGCGCTGCGCCTCCTCGAGCGAACGGTAGCCGTCGGTCTCGATCGCCGAGTAGTGGACGAACACGTCCGCGCCGCCGCCGTCCTGCGCGATGAAGCCGTAGCCCTTCTCCGCGTTGAACCACTTCACAGAGCCCTGTGCCATGCCTGTCTTTCCTAACCTTCGTGCCCGGGTGACGGGAAGGCGCCGCACCGTGCCACGCCTTGTCGCCGCAATGCCGCGTCCCCACCCCGGTGAGACAGGTTCTTGCACACTACGTTCTTGCAACCGCGGCCAGTGTGTCAGAAATCAAGGCGCAGTGGGGGGATCCCTGCGCTCCTGCGCGAGGAACTTCTCGAATTCCGCGGCGATCTCGTCCGCGGAGGGCAGCCCGCCCTCGAGCGGGAGCCCCTGACCGCGGGCCTCGTAGAAGGCGTCGTACTGGTTCTCCAGGGCCTCTACCAGCGCCTGGACCTCCTCGCTCTCGGCCAGCTGACGCTCGATCTCCTCGCTCGCGCGACCCGCCGGCTCGTCGAGCGCGCCCGGGTCGAGGTCCAGTCCGGAGAGGTCCTCGAGGCCCTCGAGCGCCCGCTGCGCGGCCTGCGGATACGACGACTGCGCGAGGTAGTGCGGGACGTGCACCGCCACGTTGACGGCCGGCAGCCCCCACTGGCCGAAGCGGTACTCGAGGAGGTTCTGCGCGGATGCCGGCACGGTCACGGTGCCGAACATCGTCGGCGTGTCGGGCAGCAGATCGGGATCGGTGCCGTGGATGGTCGCGGTGAGCTCGCGCGTGTGCGGGACCGCCATGGGGATGCCGTGCGAGCCCAGGGTGAGCCCCACGCCCAGCCGCTCGACGAGGTCGCGGACCGCCGCGATGTACCGCTCCCACTGGATGTCCGGCTCGAAGCCGTGGAGCAGCAGGAACGGCGTGCCCTCCTGGTCGCGGACCAGGTCGAGCGCGAGGTGCGGCTCGTCGTAGGACGTCCACTGGTTCACCGAGAAGGTCATCTCGGGACGTCGCGACCGGTAGTCGAGCAGCTGGTCGATGTCGAAGGTCGCGACGCGCACCGGGTCGCACGTCTCCATGATGTGGTCCGCGACGAGCGCGCCCGCGCGCCCCGCGTCGATGAATCCGCGCAGGGAGTGCAGCAGCGCCGCCCCGTGCTCGGGCGCGGCCTCGCCCCAGGCCTTCACGCCGTCCGGGTCCCACGTGATGAGAGGTCGTTCCATGATCATCCATCCTTCCACCGCTGCGGCTCCGAGGGCGAGGTTCTCGCGCTCCGCGAAAACATGCGGGCCCCCGGTGCTTTCGGAGACGCCGAAGACGCGCGATAATGAGGGACTGCCCTGCTGAAGTCAACACAGGGTGTGCGGAGGGTATGCCGATGGCGAACGAGCGTGGACTGACGGCGGAGCGGAGCGGGCTGGCGCCCGAGCAGGAGGTCGTGGACGGCCTGTACTCGAGGCTCGACGAGCTCAGGGACGAGGCCGACGACAGGCTCGCGGCGATCCGTAAGGAGGGGCCCTCGGGCTCCCCGCAGAACCGCTCCGAGCGCGACGCCTTCGCGACGCTCTACGAGGACCGCATCTCGCAGCTCGACGCCGTCGAGGACCGTCTGTGCTTCGGACGCCTCGACCTGCGCGACGGCGAGCGCTTCTACGTCGGCCGCATCGGCCTGTCCGACGCCGAGCACGTCCCGCTGCTCACCGACTGGCGCGCGCCCGCGGCGCGGGCCTTCTACTCCGCGACGGCCGCCAACCCCGGCGAGGTGGTGAACCGCCGTCACCTCACCACCCTGGGTCGTCGCGTCACCGCGGTCGAGGACGATGTGCTCGACGTCGACGCGCTCCGCGAGATGGGCGCGGACACGGCGCTCGCCGGCGAAGGCGCGCTGCTCGCCGCGCTCGGCGCGCGCCGCACCGGGCGGATGGGCGACATCGTCGCCACCATCCAGGCCGAGCAGGACGCCGTCATCCGCGCCCCCATGGCCGGCGCGCTCGTGGTGCAGGGCGGACCGGGCTCCGGCAAGACCGCCGTGGCGCTCCACCGCGCCGCGTTCCTGCTCTACCACCACCGCGAGCAGCTCGAGTCGCGCGGCGTGCTCCTCATCGGCCCGTCGAAGACCTTCCTGCGGTACATCGACCACGTCCTCCCCTCGCTCGGCGAGACGGGTGCCGTCTCCACCACCCTCGCGGGCCTGGTCCCCGGCATCACGGTCACCGCGGTCGAGCCCGACGCGTCCGCCGAGATCAAGGGCCGCACGCTCATGACGGACGTGGTGAAGGCCGCAGTCCGCGAGCGCCAGCGCGTGCCCCGCGCCGACAAGCAGATCCGCATCGACGGCCGCACCGTGGTGATCAAGCGCTCCGACGTCAAGGACGCCCAGGGGCGCGCCCGCCGCGACGGCCGCCCCCACAACGAGGCGCGCGCGCTGTTCGCGAAGGACATGATCGGCCGGCTCACCAAGCAGCTGGTCGAGCAGCTCGAGGTCTACTCCGACGAGGACCGCATCGAGCTCGAGCGCGACGTGCGCGACGACCGCAACATCCGCATCGCGATCAACCTGTGCTGGCTCCCCATCACGCCGGAGCAGCTGCTGCGCGACCTCTTCTCCAAGCCCCACCTGCTCGACCACGCGGCGCGCATGCTGCCGCAGGACGAGCGGGACCTGCTGCTGCGCCCGTCCGCGGCCCCCTTCACCGAGGCGGACGTCCCGCTGCTGGACGAGGCCGCGGAGCTGCTCGGCGATCTGCCCGGCGGGCGCAACCGGCGCTCCGACGAGCCGTCCGCGGAGGAGCTCCAGTACGCGAAGGACGTGCTCGAGACCTTCGGCGACGGCGGCATGGTCACCGCCGAGGCGCTCGCGGCGCGCATGAAGGGCGGCACCGCGCGCCTGTCGGTGGCCGAGCGCGCGCGCGGCGACCGCACGTGGACCTACGGCCACGTGGTGGTCGACGAGGCTCAGGAGCTCAGCCCCATGGCGTGGCGGATGCTGGTCCGCCGCTGCCCCACGCGCTCCTTCACGATCGTCGGCGACGTCGCGCAGACGACCTCGGTGGCCGGCACGCACTGGTGGCCGGAGACCATGGACCCGCTGTTCCAGGCCGGCTGGGAGCTGCGCGAGCTCACCATCTCGTACCGCATCCCCGCGGCGGTGGCCGATGCGGCCCAGGCCTTCGCCAAGGCGGCGCGCCTGCCGGTGAGCGAGCTGCGCGCCGCGCGCGAGCTCGACGACGCCGCGGCCGCGGTACGCGCGGACGATGCGGTCGCCACGGCGGTGCGCGTCGCGGCCTCCCATGAGCGCGCCTTCGCCGAGGGCGACGGCGGGCTCGTCGCGGTGATCGCGCCGCCGCGTCTGCACGGGGCGCTGCGCTCGGCGCTGCCCGCGACCGTCGAGCTGTACACGGCGCGTGAGTCGAAGGGCCTCGAGTTCGACGTCGCCGTGGTGGTCGAGCCCGCGGAGATCGCCGAGCGCCCCGGAGACCTCTACGTGGCGCTCACGCGACCCACGCGCAGGCTCGAGGTGGTGCACACGTCGCCGCTGCCCGACGGGCTGGTGCTGCAGGAGGCGTAGCCGGCGGGCCGGGCGCTCAGCCCGGCTCGCACTCCCCGGCCCCCACGAGCGCGAGCCCCGCGAGGTCTCCCGGGCCCCAGTCGATGAGCCGCAGGTTCGACTCGTGCATGAGCTCCTCGGTGTCGCCCACATGCGCGAGGCCCACCACGTGGCCGAGCTCGTGCGCGACGACGGCGCGCGCGAGGTCCTCGCCGTCGCCGTCCTCGAGGATCCGGGCCACGTCCTCCGCGTCGAGGATCACCACGCCCGCGCGGAGGTACTTCGCGTCGCCGTACGCGCCGGGCACCGCGCTCGACCCGCCGAGCCCCGTCACGGTGCCCGCGAGGTCGGGGTTCTCCGCCTCGGTCTGGAACCCGATGAGCACGGGCACGAAGCGGTCGCCGTAGCGCTCCTGCACCAGGGGCCGGTCGAAGCTGGCGGGCTCGTCGGTGCGGCCCTCGTACGCGAACAGCAGCCCCGTCGTGGCGGAGATCGACGCGACCGCCTCGTGCACCGTGTCCTCGAAGCCCTCGGGCATGCCGTCCGGTGCGATGACGTAGCCGACCGGGCGGCACGGGTCGTACCGCACCGGCCCGCCGTCAGGCCCGCCGTCGCGGAAGAGCAGGTCGTACGCGCCGACCGTGGCGACCTCGACCTCGGGCAGCAGGCGCTCCTCGGCACCCTCGGCGACGGGGATCCGCACCGTCTGACCCTCGGACTCGATCGCGTTGCGCGGGGTCCCCCAGTGACGCACGTCCGACCACGTCACGCCGCGCCACCACGCACCCGCCGCGAAGAGGGCCACGGCGAGCAGCGCGACGATCAGATAGCGGCCCGCCTGTCTCATGACGCCACTGTGCCACGCGCCCGGGTGAGCGCCCGTCGGGAACGAGCGTCGTCCGAGGCATCTCCCGAGTTGGAGAAGGGCCGGAAGTGCGAGACGATAGCGCCCGTGCGCGCACTCCTTCTAGAGAACCTCTCCGTCAAGGCCACCGAGATCCTCGAGGCCGCCGGCATCGACGTCGTCAACCATGGCGGAGCCATGGACGAGGACGAGCTCATCTCGGCCCTCCAGGGCGTCCAGCTGCTCGGCATCCGCTCGAAGACGCAGCTGACGGAGCGTGTGATCGAGGCGTGTCCCGACCTCATCGCGGTCGGCGCCTTCTCTATCGGCACCAACCAGATCGACCTGGCCGCCGCGGCGCGCCACGGCATCGCGGCCTTCAACGCGCCCTTCTCGAACACCCGCTCCGTGGTCGAGATGGCCGTGTCCGAGATGATCTCGCTGGTGCGCCGCCTGCCCGCGCACAACCGCAGCCTCCACGAGGGCGTGTGGTCGAAGTCCGCCACGGGCGCCCACGAGATCCGCGGCCGCACGCTCGGCATCGTCGGCTACGGCAACATCGGCTCGCAGCTGTCCGTCATCGCCGAGGCCCTCGGCATGAACGTCATCTTCTACGACAGCGCCGAGAAGCTCGCGCTCGGCAACGCCACGCCGATGCCGAGCCTCAACGCGCTGCTCTCCGAGGCCGACGTGGTGACCCTCCACGTCGACGGCCGCAGCGGCAACCGCGGCTTCTTCGGACCCGAGCAGTTCGCAGCCATGAAGGACGGCGCCGTCTTCCTCAACCTGTCCCGCGGCTTCATCGTCGACCTCGACTCCCTCAAGGCGGGGCTCGAGTCGGGAGCGATCGGCGGCGCCGCCATCGACGTGTTCCCCGAGGAGCCCAAGAAGACCGGCGACCCCTTCGAGTCGCCGCTGCAGAACATGCCCAACGTCATCCTCACCCCGCACATCGGCGGGTCGACCGAGGAGGCGCAGCGCGACATCGGCATCTTCGTCGCGACACGCCTGCGCGACTACGTGTTCCACGCGTCCACGTCGCTCAGCGTGAACCTTCCCAACCTCTCGCTCGACCAGGTCCAGGGCTCGCACCGCGTCGCCCACCTGCACGAGAACATCCCCGGCGTCCTCGCCGCCGTCAACCAGGTCTTCGCGGCCCACAACGTCAACATCGACGCCCAGCTCCTCGGCACCCGCGGCGAGCTCGGCTACGTGGTGACGGACGTCGCGTCCGGCCTCGACGAGGACGCCGTCCAGGCACTGTCGAGCATGCCCGGCACCGTACGACTGCGAGTTCTCTCATAAACACCACCGATTCCCCCGACGCCGTCTCCTTCGCCGAGCTCGGGCTGCCCGATCCTCTGGTCGACGCCCTGGCGCGCCACGACATCGTCACGGCCTTCCCCATCCAGGCCGCGACCATCTCCGACGCCCTGGCCGGCAAGGACGTGCTGGGCAAGGCCCGCACGGGATCCGGAAAGACGCTCGGCTTCGGCCTGCCCGCCATCGTTCGCCTGGCCGAAGGACCCCGTCCGGAGAAGCGCCGCCCTCGCGCGATCGTGCTCGTGCCGACGCGCGAGCTCGGCATGCAGGTCTCCGACGCGCTCGAGCCCTACGCGCACGCGATGCACGTGTCGCTCAAGCTCGTCGCGGGCGGACTGTCGATGTCGAAGCAGATCCAGGCGCTCGAGCGCGGCGTGCACCTCGTGGTCGCGACGCCGGGCCGCATGGCGGACCTGGTGCGCAACGGTCACGCCGATCTCTCCGAGCTCGAGCTCATCGTCATGGACGAGGCCGACCACATGGCCGAGATGGGCTTCATGGACGAGATCACGGAGATCCTCGCCGGCGTGCCCGAGGGCGGCCAGCGCCTGCTGTTCTCCGCGACCCTCGACGGCGACGTCGACCGCCTGGTGAAGCAGTACATGCACAACCCGGTCACGCACGACGTCACCGACGGCGACGACCAGCCCGCGACCATGCGCCACGTGGTCCTCAACGTCCCGCCGAACGCGAAGTACCAGATCGCGACCCGCATCGCCGCGCGCGAGGGCCGCACCATCGTGTTCGTGCGCACCAAGCTCGCGACCGAGCGGATCGCCGACGAGATGCGCGAGGCGGGCGTGCTCGCCCTCGCGATCCACGGCGACCGCTCGCAGGCCGAGCGCAACTTCGCGATCAGCGCGTTCCGCGCGGGCGACGTCCCCGTGCTCGTCGCGACCGACGTCGCAGCGCGCGGCATCCACGTCGACCACGTCGACCTCGTGATGCAGATCGACCCGCCCGCCGATCACAAGGACTACACGCACCGCTCGGGCCGGACCGCGCGTGCCGGCGAGGAGGGCCTCGTCGTCACGCTGGTGCTCCCCCACCAGCGCCGCTCGACGGACCGCATGCTCGAGCGCGCCGGCGTCGACGTCACGTTCCGCAAGGTGCGCGGCGAGGACGACGAGTCGCTCGCGATGCTCGAGGAGCTCACCGGCGCGCGTGAGCCGTCGTGGCAGCCCGTCCGCGAGCCGCGGCCGCAGCGCCCGGAGCGTCGGGGCCGGTACGAGCGTCCCGGACGAGGCGACCGCCCGTCCCGCGGCGACCGTCAGCGCACGGAGCGCCGCTGGGAGGACCGCCCGGCCCGCAAGTGGGACCGCGACGACCGTCCGGCTCGCCGCGATCGGGACGAGCGTCCCCCGCGTCGTGACGACCGCGCCGACGAGATGATCGCCGCCACGCAGCGCATGGAGGAGCGGATGGCGCGCATGGAGGCCAGCCTCGCCGAGCGCGAGGCCGCTCTAGCCGCACGCGAGCGCGGCCTGAACGAGCGCGAGGCGCAGCTCGACGAGCGTCCCGCGCGCCGCGACGACCGCCAGTCGAGGGGCGGCTACTCCAAGAGCGGCTACTCGAAGGGCGGCTACTCGACGAGCCGCTCCGGCAAGGGTGGCTACTCGAGCGACCGGTCCGACCGCGGAGGCAAGTCCTCCGGGCGCTCCGACAAGCCCTACGGCAAGTCCACGAAGGGTGGGCCGAAGAGCGGGAAGGGCTCGTACGACAGCTCTACTCGGAAGCCGAGGAAGCCGAAGGGCGGTCGCTGACCGCATCCTCGGCGCGAAGCCGGGCGATCGCGGCCTCGAAGTCCTCGAGGGTGTCGAAGGCCTGGTAGACGCTCGCGAAGCGGAGGTACGCGATCTCGTCGAGCTCGCGCAGCGGCGGCAGGATGGCGAGGCCGATCTCGAGAGCGTTGATCTCGGCCTGGCCGTTCGCGCGGATCGCCTCCTCGACCTTCTGTGCGAGGAGCGCGAGGTCGTCGTCGCTCACCGGACGCCCCTGGCACGCCTTCTTCACGCCCGACACGATCTTGTCGCGGCTGAAGGCCTCCGTGACGCCGTTGCGCTTGAGGACGGAGAGGCTCGCGGTCTCGACCGTGGTGAAGCGCTTGCCGCACGCCGGGCATTCGCGTCGCCTGCGGATCGACGAGCCGTCGTCTGCGGTCCGGGAGTCGATGACGCGGGAGTCGCCGTTGCGGCAGAACGGGCAGTGCATGGGGTCATCGTCCCATGAACCCGGCGACGCACCCAATCTCGGGGGTACGCCCGCGAGCCGCCGCTGCGGCGCGCCGCCCCTACTGGACGGGCAGGTAGATCTGCTCGCCGGCGGCGAGCGAGGTGCCCGACATGGCGTTGAGGTGCTGGATCTGCGCGATGGTGTCACGCACGTCATCGCCGTCGGGTGTGAGCGACGCGGCGATGTCCCACAGCGTCTCCCCTGCTGCCACCATGTACGAGTTGACCGCCACGGGCTCGCCCGGGCCGTCCGACGCGAAGGCCTGAGGGCCGATGATCGCCGCGGCGGCGAGCAGCAGCGCGATCGCGCCTGCCCGTCCCGTGCGGGTGCGTCGCGCTCGCGCCTCTGCGGTCTGCGGTGCGTAGATGCCCATCTCTGCCTCCTCGATTCGAACACCTGTTCTATCGAACGTATGTTCTAGTTCTAGCACTCGGGTCCGACGCTGACAAGACACGGTCGAACATATGTTTGATCTCGACGCCGCTTTGCCCTAGCGTCATGAGACAAGAGGACCACCGGGGTCTGACAACGCGGACGGCGGGAGACAGCGATGAGGCACGACGGCTCGACCGAGGCCGGCACCGGCGGAGGCGACCAGGGCGCGACGGTGCACGAGCTGCACGACCCGGCGACCGGGCTCACCGCGCGTCAGCGCGCCGTCGTCGACTTCATCCGCGCGACCGTGCTCGAGCGCGGCTACCCGCCGTCGATGCGCGAGATCGGCGACGCCGTCGGGCTCACGTCGCCCTCCTCGGTGAAGCACCAGCTCACCGCGCTCGAGGCCAAGGGTGTGCTCCGGCGCGATCCGCATCGTCCGCGCGCCATCGAGGTGGTGCTTCCGGGCGAGGAGCCCCCCGCCGCCGTCGAGGCTCCCCCGGTGCCGGCGGCGCCTCCCGGCGCGCAGCTGCCGGACGACCTCTCGATCGTTCCGCTCGTCGGGCGCATCGCGGCCGGTGGCCCGATCCTCGCCGAGCAGGAGGTCGAGGACACCTTCGCGCTGCCGCGCCAGCTCACCGGCGACGGCGAGCTGTTCATGCTCCAGGTCTCCGGCGACTCGATGATCGACGCCGCGATCTGCGACGGCGACTGGGTGGTGGTGCGCCGCCAGAACAGCTGCGACAACGGCGACATCGTCGCCGCGCTGCTCGACGACGAGGCGACCGTGAAGACCTTCCGACGCAAGGACGGCCAGGTCTGGCTCATGCCGCACAACCCCGCGTACACGCCGATCGACGGCACGCACGCCCGCATCATGGGCAAGGTCGTGTCGGTGCTGCGCCGCGTCTGACGGACGGCGTCCGGGCACCGTCCGGCGTCGCCCGGCCGTCAGGAGGCCGTGAGCCTCCGCAGCGCCCCGAGCGCGACCTCGCGGTCCGTGGTGGGCCACAGGTCGGGCATCGACCGCGTGAGGAAGCCGCCGTACCGCGCCGTCGCGAGCCGCGGGTCGAGCACCGCCACCACGCCCCTGTCGCCGCTCGCGCGGATGAGGCGGCCCGCGCCCTGCGCGAGGAGCAGCGCCGCGTGCGTCGCGCTCACGGCCATGAAGCCGTTGCCGCCGGACTTCGCGACAGCCTCGGTGCGGGCCTGCGCGACGGGCTCGTCGGGACGCGGGAACGGGATGCGGTCGATCACCACGAGGCTCGCGGTGCGGCCAGGCACGTCGATGCCCTGCCACAGCGACGTGGAGCCGAAGAGGCACGTCGGCTCGTCGTCCTTGAAGCGCTGGACGAGCGTCGTTAGCTGATCGTCGAGCTGGTAGAGCACCGGCATGTCGAGCCGCTCTCGCATCGCCTCGGTCGCCATCTGCGCCGCCTTGTGCGAGGAGAACAGCCCGAGCGTGCGTCCGCCGGCGGCCTCGATGAGCGCCGCGAGCTCGTCGAGCGCCTCCTCGGAGATCCCGCCCATGCCCGGCTTGGGCAGGTGCTTCGCGACGTAGAGGATCCCCTGGCGGGGGTAGTCGAACGGGCTGCCCGCCTCGAGCGTGACGGCGTGGTCGACCCCGAGGTGGCGCGAGATCGCGCCGAAGTCGCCGCCGAGCGCGAGCGTGGCCGATGTCATGACCGATGCCTTCTCGTCGAGCAGCTTCTCGCGGATGAGGCCCGCGACGTCGAGCGGCGCCGCGAGGATGCGCTCGGCCACCTGCGAGTCGTAGTCGCCGTCGCGCGGCGCGAGCCAGATCACCTGAAAGCCGTGCTCGCCCTGGAGGTCCTCGCACACGTCGACCACCTCGCCGAGCGACGCGCCCGCCACCTTGCCCGCGGCGCCCGCCTCCTCCGACTTCTTCTGCAGCTCGGACATGCACCGCCGCGCGGCCGCGCGGACCTCCGCGACCGCCATCGCGAGCGCCTCGGGCAGCCCCAGACGCAGCCTCCCGGGCTCGCAGTCGCCCAGCGCGCCGTCGAGGTGGCGCGCGGCGCGGTCGAGGTCCTCGGTGGCGAAGCCGCACCGCCGGGTGTGGCGCGCGGCGCGATCGACCATCGACACCGTGAGCTCGTGGGTGGCCGAGGACGTGATGCGGCTCACCAGCTCGTGCGCCTCGTCGACGATCAGCACGTCGTGCTCGCCGAGCAAGTCGTGGCTGGTCGCCTGGACGCCGAGCACCGCGTGGTTGGTCACCACCACGTGGGCCTTCGCGGCCTCCTCGCGCGAGCGCTGCGAGAAGCACTGCTCGAGCACGGGGCACTTCGACTCGAGGCACTCGCGCCCCGACACCGAGACCTGCGCCCACGCGCGGCCGCTCACCCCGGGGACGAGGTCGTCCCTGTCGCCGGTGTCGGTGGTGTCCGCCCACTCGTTGAGCCTCACGACCTCGCGGCCGATCTCGCTGGTGGGCCCGATCGGGAGCATGTCGTCCTCGGGCTCGGGGTAGCCGCCGGCCATCTTGTGGACGCACAGGTAGTTGCCGCGGCCCTTGAACAGCGCGATCCGTGCGCGCTCGCCGAGCTCCGGCGCGAGCGCCTCCGCCACCAGCGGGAGGTCCTTGGTGAAGATCTGCCGCTGGAGCGCGAGGGTCGCGGTCGACACGACCACGCGGCTCCCGGTCCGGACCGCGTGCGCGACCGCGGGCACGAGGTAGCCGAGCGACTTGCCCGTGCCCGTCCCCGCCTGGATGAGCGCATGCGCGTCGCCGCCGAGCGCGTCGGTGACGGCGCGGGCCATCTCGAGCTGACCCTCGCGCGGCTCGCCTCCGAGCGCCCCGACGGCGCGCTCGAGCAGCGCGTCCGCGTCGTGCGAGGTCACAGGGACGCCGAGGCGACGCCGGCCTCCTCGAGGCGGGCGGCGAGGCCCGCGTCGACGAGCGCGGTGAGGTGCGTGCCCTCGGCCACATGCGACTGCGCGAGCACCTCGCCGTGGCGATGGACCTCGCTCACGAGGTCGCCGCGCGTGTACGGCACCACCACGTCGACGGTGACCTCCGGGCGCGGCAGCTCGCGCCCGATGAGGTCCATGAGCTCCTCGATGCCCTCGCCCGTGAGCGCGGACACCTCGATGGTGATCTCGCGGCGGCCGCGCAGGCGCATGAGCGTCTCGGGGTCGGCGATGTCGGCCTTGTTGAGGACCAGCACCTCCTTGACCTGGTCCGCGCCGGGCACGTCCGCCAGCACCTCGCGCACCGCGCGGATCTGGCTCTCGGGATCGGGGTGCGACGCGTCGACCACGTGGAGCATGAGGTCCGCGTGCGCGACCTCCTCGAGCGTCGAGGCGAACGCGGCGACCAGCTGGTGCGGCAGGTCGCGCACGAAGCCGACCGTGTCGGAGACGGTGAACTCGCGTCCGTCGGGCGTCTGCGAGCGGCGCACCGTGGGGTCGAGGGTCGCGAACAGCGCGTTCTCCACGAGCACGCCCGCGCCGGTGACGCGGTTGAGCAGCGAGGACTTGCCGGCGTTGGTGTAGCCGACGATCGCGACGTTGGGCAGGCCCAGGCGGCGCTCGCGGCGCACTGCGCGTGCGGGCTCCATCGCCTTGATGTCGCGGCGCAGCTGCGCCATGCGCGTGTGGATGCGCCGGCGGTCCAGCTCGATCTTGGTCTCACCGGGTCCGCGGGATCCCATGCCCGCGCCGGCGCCTCCCACCTGGCCACCGGCCTGGCGGGACATCGACTCGCCCCAGCCGCGCAGGCGCGGGAGCAGGTACTCGAGCTGCGCGAGCTCGACCTGCGCCTTGCCCTCCCTGGACTTCGCGTGCTGCGCGAAGATGTCGAGGATCAGCGCGGTGCGGTCGATGACCTTGACCTTGACGACGTCCTCGAGCGCGCGGCGCTGGCTGGGCGCGAGGTCGTCGTTGACGATGACGGTGTCGGCGCCCACGGCGGCCACGACGTCGCGGACCTCCAGCGCCTTGCCCTTGCCGATGTAGGTGGCGGGGTCCGGGTGCGGCCTGCGCTGCAGCACGCCGTCGAGGACCTCCGAGCCGGCCGTCTCCGCGAGGGCCGCGAGCTCGCGCAGCGAGATCTCGGCGTCCTCGGAGGTGCCGTGCGACCACTGGCCGACGAGCACGACCTTCTCGAGGCGCAGCTGGCGGTACTCGACCTCGGTGATGTCCTCGAGCTCGGTCGACAGGTTGGCGACGCGTCGGAGCGCGGCGCGCTCCTCACGGTCGAGCTGATCGCCGTCGTAGTCGGTGGAGAAGGTGCCGCCCTCGGCCACCGCCGTGCCGGCGCGCGAGAGGACGCGGTCGATCACCGCATCGGCGCGGCTCGAGGCGTTCTGGTCGGGGGCGGGCTGCGCGAGGTCCTCGCGGTCGTCTGCTGCTGTGTCGCTCATACGTGCACCATTGTCTCACCCCGCTCCGACCGCGCGGAGCGCGTGGACGATGCCCCGGGCGATACCCTCGACGTCGTGACCGAGGACCACTACTTCACCGCGCAGCCCGCCTCCGCCGACGAGCGCCGGACCATCCGCGCGACGCTCGCGGGCCGCGAGGTCGAGGTCGAGACGGCGCCGGGGATCTTCTCCCCCGGTCACGTGGACCTCGGCACCCAGGTGCTGCTGCGTACGGTGCCCGAGCCGCGCGGCCGGGTGCTCGACATCGGCTGCGGCTGGGGCCCGATCGCGCTCGAGGCGGCCCTGCGCGGCGCCTCGTCCGTCACGGCCGTCGACGTCAACGAGCGGGCGCTCGACCTGCTGCGCCGCAACGCGACCCGGCTCGGGGTCGCCGTCGACGCCTCGCTCCCCGACGCGGTCCCCGCGGACGCGACCTTCGACACCATCTGGTCCAACCCGCCCATCCGGATCGGCAAGGACGCCCTGCACGCCCTGCTCGCGACGTGGCTGCCGCGCCTCGCCCCCGGCGGCGAGGCCTACCTGGTGGTCCAGAAGAACCTCGGCGCGGACTCGCTCGCGAGGTGGATCGCCGCGCAGGGCTGGGGCGCGATCGAGAAGGTCGGCAGCTCCAAGGGCTTCCGCGTGCTCCGCGTCTCCGCCTGACGCCGCCTCAGGACGGCACGCGCTCGCCGCGCGCCGCACCGTCCGCGATCGCCGCGCAGCGGCGCGCCCGCGTCTCCGGACGCTTCGCGAAGGCCACCCACTGGAGGCCCTGCTTGCGCGCCGAGACCGGGAAGGCCTCCCACGTCTCGCGCGCGCCCGGATGCGCGGCGAACGCCTCCGCCAGGTCCTCGGGCACCTCGAGCGCCTCGACGGAGTCCAGCACCGTCCACGAGCCGTCGCTCTTGGCCGCCGCGATCACCGCCGCGCCCGCGGGCGCCATCAGCCCCTCCCGCTCGAGCTCGACGATGCGCGCCTTGTTGGTGCGCGCCCATCCCGAGCCGCGCTTGCGCGGCGCGCAGTACTGGAGCGTGCGGAACTCGTCGAGCCGCTTGGTGACCGCGTCGATCCAGCCGAAGCACAAGGCCTGACGGACCAGGTCCTCGTAGGTCAGGCCCTCGCGCCCCGACGCGCGGCGCCACAGCACCACCCACACGCCCGACGCGGTCGCGTGATGCTCGACGAGCCAGCGGCGCCATTCCTCGGCGTCCTCGGGATGGACCCGCGGGACGCCGTCCTCGCCGGCCTCGACGGGGATCATTCAGCCCGCCGGGGTCTCCACGGTCCCGGTCGCGACCAGCACCGCGGGGCCCTCGAGGACGGTCGTGCCGCCGACGATGCGCACGGTCACCTCGCCGCCGGGAACCTCGACGTCCCAGACGTCGGGAGCCCCGACGCCGGCCCAGGTCCGCATCGCGAGCGCGACCGCGCACGCGCCGGTCCCGCATGAGCGCGTCTCCCCCGAACCTCGCTCGTGGACCCGCATCCGCACGCGCCCGCGCGTCTCGCCGTCGCGCTCCTCGTATCCGAGGGCGACCGCGAACTCGACGTTGGTGCCGTGCGGCGGCACGGGACGCACCTCGGGCGCCTCGGTGAGGTCGAGGGCCGCGAGCTCCCCGACGTCCGCCAGCGCGACCACGTGATGCGGGTTGCCCATGTCGACGCTCAGCGCGGGGCGCACCGGCTCGAGCCCGCGCGCCGCGACCTCGGAGTCGAAGCCGTCGGTCGCGTCGCCGACGCGGTAGGCGCCCATCCCGATCGCGTAGCGTCCGCCGCCCAGGGACCTCACGGTCCGCGGGCCGCCGCGCGTCGCGAACTCCGTGCCCCCGCCGAGCTCCTCGCCCGCCTCGGCCTCGAGGAAGGCGCCGAACACGCGCGCGCCGTTGCCGCACATCTCCGACGTCGTCCCGTCGGCGTTCCAGTAGTCCATGAACCAGGTCGCGGGGGCGAGCCCCGCGCCCGCCTCGAGCCCGCCCGCACGGACCGCGCGGATCACGCCGTCGCCGCCGATGCCCGCGCGGCGGTCGCACAGGTAGCGCACCAGCCCCGGGTCGAGGTCGACCTGCCCGTGCGGGTCGAAGAGCAGCACGAAGTCGTTCTCCGTGCCGTGTCCCTTGGTGAAGGCGAGCGCTGTCATGGGTCAAGTCTAGGGAGGGGCCGGCACGACGGCTCCCACCCCGCCGGCCGCGGCCGCTGGACCGGGTCGCCCCTGGTAGCTCCGCTCCGGTCCGCACCCGGACTGTCGGTCGCTCGCGCGCTAGGCGCCCGCGTCCGCCTCGGCCACCACGGACGCGGCGTCGGCGGCCGCCCGCGCGATGTCGCCGTGGTCGCGGGGCGCGTCGATCCAGCGCACGCGCGGGTCGGGGCGGAACCACTGCGCCTGCTTCCTGGCGAGCCGGCGCGTGTGCTGCGCGATGAGCGCGCGGGTCGCGGCGGCGTCGAGCTCGCCGTCGAGGTGCCGCAGCGTCTCGGCGTAGCCGACGGCGCGCCGTGCGGTCACGCCTTCGCGCAGGCCGCGCGCGTCGAGCGTGCGGACCTCGTCCACCAGGCCCTCCTCCCACATCGTCTCGACGCGTGCGTCGATGCGAGGATCGAGAAGCTCGTACGGCAGGTCGAGTGCGAGGGTCACCGCGGGCGCCGCGTACTCGTGCCGCGGCAGCGAGCTCTGGGTCGAGCCCGTGAGCGCGATGATCTCGAGCGCACGGACGAGCCGCTTGACGTTCTGCGGCGGGATCTTGGCCGCGGCCTCCGGGTCGAGCGCGGCGAGCTCGCGGTGGAGCGCTCCCGGACCCTCCTCCTCGGCGCGAGCCTCGAGGCTCGCGCGCAGCGCGGGGTCCGTGCCGGGGAACTCGAAGACGTCGAGCAGGGCGCGCAGGTACAGCCCCGAGCCGCCCACCACGATCGCGCGGCGGCCGCGTGCGTGGATCGCGGCGATGTCCGCGCGCGCGTCCGCCTGGAAGCGCGCGACCGAGGCGTCCTCGTGGACGTCGAGCATGTCGAGCTGGTGATGCGGGATCCCGCGGCGCTCGGCGACCGGGAGCTTCGCGGTGCCGATGTCCATGCCGCGGTAGAACTGCATCGAGTCGGCGTTGACCACCTCGCCGTCCAGCCGCTCGGCGAGCGCGAGGCTCAGCGCCGACTTGCCGGTCGCGGTGGCGCCGACGACCGCGACGATCGCCGGCGCATCGTCCGCTGGCACGGGGCTCACGCGCGACGCAGCGAGGGGAGGCCGAGCGAGACCGGCCCGGCGGGCGCACCGCCGCCCGTGCCGCACGAGTCGCCGCCGTGATCGTGGTCGCCGCCCTGCGCCGCGTCCCACGCGTCGCCGGCGCGCGTGCGCCGCACGGAGTAGGTCCCGCCCTCGACGCCGGAGTCGGCGATGAGGTGGTGCGGCGCGCCGTGGGTCACCGTCACCGTGACGATGTCGCCGGGGCGCGGCACCTCGGCGCCGCCGGGCACCGCGAAGTGGACCAGCCGGTTGCCGGGCTCGCGGCCCGACATACGCGCGGACTCGCCGTCCTTGCGGCCCGCGGCGTCGAGCACCAGCAGGTCGAGCTCGCGGCCCACCAGCGCCTGCGAGTCCTCGAGCGTGATCCGCTCCTGGAGCGCGAGGAGACGCTCGAAGCGCTCCTGCACCACCTTCTTGGGCAGCGGCTCGAGCTCGTAGGCAGGGGTGCCGGGGCGCGGCGAGTACTGGAAGGTGAAGGCGGACGTGAAGCGCGAGGCCTCGACCACCCGCAGCGTCTCCTGGAAGTCCTCCTCGGTCTCGCCGGGGAAGCCGACGATGATGTCGGTGGTGATGGCCGCGTCGGGCATCGCGGCCCGCACGCGGTCGATGATGCCGAGGAAGCGCTCCGAGCGGTACGAGCGACGCATCGCCCGCAGCACGCGGTCCGAGCCCGACTGGAGCGGCATGTGGAGGCTGGGCATGACGTTCGGCGTGGCGGCCATGGCCTCGATCACGTCGTCGGTGAACGCGGCCGGGTGGGGCGACGTGAAGCGCACGCGCTCGAGGCCCTCGATCTCGCCGCATGCCCGGAGCAGCTTGGCGAACGCTCCCCTGTCCCCGAACTCGACCCCGTAGGAGTTGACGTTCTGGCCGAGCAGCGTGACCTCGACGGCGCCCTGCGAGACGAGCGCCTCGACCTCGGCGAGGATCTCGCCGGGCCGGCGGTCGCGCTCCTTGCCGCGCAGCGACGGGACGATGCAGAACGTGCAGGTGTTGTTGCAGCCGACGGAGATCGACACCCAGCCGGAGGCGATGGCGTCGCGGCGCGACGGCAGCGTCGACGGGAAGACCTTGAGGGACTCCTCGATCTCGACCTCGGCGGCGGCGTTGTGGCGCGCACGCTCGAGGAGGACCGGGAGCACATCGATGTTGTGCGTGCCGAAGACGACGTCGACCCACGGCGCGCGGTTGACGATCTCCCCCCGGTCCTTCTGCGCGAGGCAGCCGCCGACGGCGATCTGCATGCCGGGACGCTGCGCCTTGACGGAGGCAAGCTGGCCCAGGTTGCCGTAGAGGCGGGTGGCGGCGTTCTCGCGGACGGCGCAGGTGTTGATGACGACGACGTCGGCGACCTCGGCGCCCTCCGGCGCGGCCGTGTAGCCGGCGCCCTCGAGGAGGCCGGCCATGTGCTCCGAGTCGTGCACGTTCATCTGACACCCGAGCGTCCGGACGACGTACGTGGGTGCGAGGGTGGTGTCGGTCATGCTCTATCCGGCGACGGCGTCCGCACGTAGCTCGCGGATCACGGTCACCTTGATCTCTCCGGGGAAGGTGAAGTCCTGGGTGATGTGCTCCGCAATTGTACGCGCCAGCGCCTGGGTCCCCGCGTCGTCGATCTCGTCAGGCTCGACGACCACCCTGACCTCGCGTCCTGCGGCCATCGCGAGCACGCGTGTCACGCCGTGGTGCTCGAGCACGAGCCTCTCAAGGTTCTCCATGCGCTTGAGGTACGCGTCGATGTCCTCCCGACGCGCGCCCGGACGGGAGGCCGAGACGGCGTCGGCGACCTGCACGATCACGGCCTCGATGGTCTCCGCGGGAACGTCGTCGTGGTGCGCGGCGATCGCGTTGACCACCGCCGGCTCCTCGCCGTGCTCGGCGGCGAAACGCGCGCCGAGCCCCGCGTGCGTGCCCTTCTGCTCATGCGAGAAGGCCTTGCCGACGTCGTGGAGCAGCGCGCCGCGACGTGCGACCTCGACGTCCGCGCCGACGGCGGCGGCGATGTCCGCCGCGATCTGCGACGCCTCGACGAGGTGAGCGAGCACGTTCTGGCCGTACGAGGTCCGCAGCCGCAGCCGTCCGAGCGTGTCGACCACCTCGGTCGCGACTCCGGAGACCCCGGCGGCGGTGAGCGCGTCCAGGCCCGCGGCACGATGGCGCTGCACCGCACCGGCGACGGCGCGCGTGTACTCGGCCTCGACGCGCTGAGGCTGGATGCGACCGTCCTCGACGAGCGCCGCGAGCGTCACCTCGGCGATCTCGCGGCGGTCCGGGTCGAAGCAGGACAGCTGCACCGCGTTCACGCCCTCCTCGACCACGACGGTGACGCCGGTGAGCGCCTCGAAGGCCCGGATGTTGCGGCCCTCGCGACCGATGATGCGGCCCTTCATCTCCTCGCTCGGCAGGTCGATCCACGTGGTCGAGTGCTCGGAGGACGAGGCCGCGGCCTGGCGCTGCATCGCCTCGACGAGGATCGCCCGCGCCCGCTCCTCCGCGTTCGCCTGCGTGCGCTTCTCGAGGCGTCGGAGCTCGACGGCCGCCGCCGCGCGCGCGCGTTCGAGCAGCGCCTCCGTGAGCTCGGTGCGGGCCTCGTCGACGGTGGTCTTGGCCACGGCGGCCAGCGCCGCGGTGCGCTCGTCCTCGAGACGGCCGCGGGTCTGCGCGAGCCGCTTCTCGTCGCGGGCGACCACGGCGGCGCGCTCGTCGAGCGCGCGCGCGTACTGCTGAGCGGTGCGCTGATCGCCGGCGACGTCCTTCTCACGCGCCAGCGAGTTCTCCTCGCGGCGCTTCACCTCGGCGAGCCTGGCCTGCGCCTCCTCGCGCACCATCGCGGCCTCGTTGCGCGCCGCCTCACGCTCGGCGGCCGCCTCGCGGCGGGCGAAGAGCACGAGCAGCAGGGCGATGAGGCTCGAGCCCAGAAGCAGCAGGATGATCAGCGACTGGGGCATCCCCTGCTCCTCCTTCGTGCGGGCGTGTCAGCATCCGCCATCCTCATCATCGGCACGTCGCAAGTCTGACACGAGTGCGAATGCCAGCGAGCTCGGGTAGCCCTTGCGTCCGAGCATCGCGACCACGCGTCGCGTGCGGACGTCCACCGGATGCGCGGCGAGCTGCTGCCAGCGCCGGCGCGCGAGCTCCCCGGCACGCTCGCGCTCGTCCTCGTCGTCGATCTGGTCGAGCGCCCCGTCGATGTGATCGGGCTCGAAGCCCTTGCGCGCGAGCTCCATGCGGATGGCCCGGCGCGACTGCCCTCGCTCGGAGTGCCGGGTGCGCACGATGGTCGCCGCGAGCCCGGCATCGTCGACCAGGCCCACCTCGATGTAGCGCGCGACGATCTCGTCTGCCAGCCCCGGCTCGACCCGGCGCGAGATCAACTTCTCGCGCAGCTGCGCGGCCGAGCGCGAGGCCCGGGTCAGCACGCCGAGCGCGATCTCCCGGGCCTTCTCGGGGTCCGTGATGGGCTCGAGGTCCTCGGGAGACTCGCCCCGTGGGCGCCGGTAACGGCGCCCACGGGGACGGTCGGACGTCTCGCTCATGCGTCAGGCGTCGCTCTTGCCCCTCTTGCCGGCCGGCGCCTGCTTGGCGGGCTCGAGGTCCTGGTTCTCCTCGCCGACCGGGACGCCGATGCCGAGCTTCGACTTCACCTTGCGCTCGATCTCGTCCGCGAGCTGCGGGTTGTCCTTGAGGAAGTTGCGGGCGTTCTCCTTGCCCTGGCCGAGCTGGTCGCCCTCGTACGTGTACCAGGCCCCCGACTTCTTCACGAAGCCGTGCTCGACGCCGAGGTCGATGATGCCGCCCTCGCGCGAGATGCCCTGGCCGTAGAGGATGTCGAACTCGGCCTGCTTGAACGGCGGCGCCATCTTGTTCTTGACGACCTTGACGCGGGTGCGGTTGCCGACCGGCTCCGTGCCCTCCTTGAGGGTCTCGATGCGACGCACGTCGAGGCGCACGGAGGCGTAGAACTTCAGCGCCTTTCCACCCGTGGTGGTCTCGGGGCTGCCGAAGAACACGCCGATCTTCTCGCGGAGCTGGTTGATGAAGATCGCGGTGGTGCCGGTGGTGTTGAGCGCACCGGTGATCTTGCGCAGCGCCTGCGACATGAGGCGGGCCTGGAGGCCGACGTGGCTGTCGCCCATCTCGCCCTCGATCTCGGCCTTGGGCACGAGCGCCGCGACCGAGTCGATGACGAGGATGTCGATGCCGCCCGAGCGCACGAGGATGTCCGCGATCTCGAGGGCCTGCTCACCGGTGTCGGGCTGCGACACGATGAGGTTGTCGACGTCGACGCCGAGCTTGCGGGCGTACTCGGGGTCGAGCGCGTGCTCCGCGTCGACGAACGCCGCGGTGCCGCCGGCCTTCTGCATGTTCGCGACCGCGTGGAGCGCGACCGTGGTCTTACCGGAGGACTCGGGGCCGTAGATCTCGACGATGCGGCCGCGCGGCAGGCCGCCGATGCCGAGCGCGATGTCGAGCGCGAGGGCGCTGGTGGGGATCGCCTCGACGGGGACGACGGTCTTCTCGCCCATCCGCATCGCCGAGCCCTTGCCGAACTGGCGGTCGATCTGCCCGAGCGCCGCCTCGAGCGCCTTCGCGCGGTCCTGTGCCTGTGCCATGTCTTCCTCGCATCCATCCGGGGCAGGTCTGCCGTCGTGTCGCGTCCGACGTTACGTCGACCCTCTGACACCGCCGCGAGCGGCCGGTCTCCGGGTGGAACGTGGGCCCTCGCGACGTCCTGGGGACCACGGTATATCGAACATCTGTTCGAAGGGAAACGACACGCCGCCCGGCGTGTCGCCACGCGATCGGACGGCTCCGGCGCGCCGGGCGGGCACCAGGCCCGCACCAGGCGCGACGCCCCTAGCGGCGGGGCGGCGGGACCATGCGGCGGTCGTCGCCGCCGTCGCGCTGGTGCACCGGGACGCTCATCTGCTCGCACCAGGCGTGCCACACGTCGCGCGGCGGGCGCCCGGCCTCGAGCGCCGCCGCAGGCGTGAGGGAGTCGAAGTCGTCGAGGGAGAGCTCGCGCGCGAGGGTGCGCGAGTAGGACTCCCCGAACACCGCGTCGGCGAGATCCCAGAACTCGCTGAGACGCACGCGCCTAGCGGGAGCGCATCGAGCTGAGGAGCTCGGGCACCGTGTCCGGGATGGACGGCATGACGGGGACGATCTCGAGCGACTCGGCCGCGGCGAAGCGGTCCGACACCTCGCGGAGGATGGTCGACATGGGCATGTCCAGCGCATCGCAGATCGAGGCGAGCAGCTCCGACGACGCCTCCTTCTGACCGCGCTCGACCTCGGAGAGGTATCCGAGGGAGACACGGGCGCCGGAGGAGATGTCGCGCAGCGTCTTGCCCTGCGTGAGGCGTGCGTCTCGCAGCACCTCGCCGATCTCGTTGCGAAGCACGGGCATGCGCTCTCCCCTCGACGTCATGCGGCCCTTGTCCATGGTGACACAACGCACCATACCCCAGCGTTGTTCCGCGGCGGTGGCACCCCGGTTACAGCTGGGTTGCATCTCCGTCGAGGCGCGCCGCGACCGCGTCGAGCGCCGCGTCGACCGCGCCGGCGCGCACCGCGTCACGATCGCCTGCGAGGCTCACGGTCCCCGTCCACGTCCCGTCCGGAGCGCTCACGGCGAGGCACAAGCGTCCCGGCTGGACGCCGTCGTGAGGGTCGGGCCCTGCCACCCCGGTGGTCGCGACGCCGAACGAGGCTCCCGTCGCCTCGCGGACTCCGCGCGCCATGGCCCCGGCCACCGCCTCCGACACGACCCCCTCGGCTGAGATGAGGTCCGGATCGACGCCCAGCAGCGCCTGCTTCATCGCGGCCGTGTAGGCGACGATGCCTCCGCGCACCACGCTCGACGCGCCCGGCACCGACACCAGCGCGGCGCACACCGCGCCGCCGGTGACGGACTCGGCGGTCGCCACGGTCGCGCCTCGCGCGTTCAGGAGCGCGACGAGCCCGTCAGGCCGCGGCATGGCCGTCCGCGCGCTGCTCGCGCGCGGCCTGCAGGATCTTCACCGTGTAGTCGATGCCGGTGACGAGCGCGAGCGCGGTCGCGACGAGCAGCACCCACCACGCGGCCTGGTCGACCCAGCCCGGCATGCCGGGGATCAGGTAGAGCCAGATCGCGAGCAGCTGCGCCATCGTCTTGGCCTTGCCGCCCGGCGAGGCGGGGATCACGGTGCCGGCGGCGACCAGGAGACGCCCGATGGTGACCCACAGCTCGCGCGCGGCGATGATGACGACGGGCCACCACGGGATCCCGTCGGTGAGGACCAGCATGCCCAGCACGCCGAGCACGAGCGCCTTGTCCGCGATCGGATCCGCGAGCTTGCCGAACGGGCTGACCACCCCCCAGCGACGCGCGAGGTAGCCGTCGAAGAAGTCGGTCGCGGCCGCGATCATGAACAGCGCGAGGGCCCACCAGCGAGCGGCGCCCTCCGCGCCGTCGTCGATGAACAGCAACGCGAGCACCACGGGCACCATGACGAGACGCGCGACGGTGAGCACGTTGGGAACAGCGGAGGTCACGCACACACCCTAATGCGGTCCGGGGCATGAGGCGCGCGACGCGGTGGTCCCGGGCAACCGACGAGGCGCGGGATAATCGAGGCATGCACCGCCCGACCCGTCATGCTCCCGCGGGCCCGGCGAGAGCCTCGTTCGCGCTCGTGCTCGCGGCCGCGACCGCCCTCATCGCCGGCGCGTCGCTCGGCTGGCTCGCCGGCATCGGCACCGATGCGGGCGCCCCGACCGCCTCCGCGGAGGGGGCCGGCACCGCCGCGCCCTCGGCCACGGCGACGCCCGAGCCGACGGCGACCGCGACGACGGAGAGCGTCCCCGCTCCCTCGCCGACGCCGATCGCGGCCGTCGCGCAGGACGTGACGTTCTCGCTGGTCGCGGGCGGCGACATCCTCACCCACACGCCGGTCAACGCCTCGGCGGAGACCGACGACAGCTACGACTACACCGCGCTCATGGACGGGCTGGTCCCCTACCTCCAGGGCGCCGACCTCGCGATCTGCCACCTCGAGGTGCCGGTCTCGCCCGAGGGCGTGCGTCCGTCCGGCTACCCGATCTTCTCCGCACCGAGCGCGCTGGTCCGCGATCTCGCCACGATGGGCTGGGACGGCTGCTCGACCGCGTCCAACCACAGCGTCGACAAGGGATCCGCCGGAGTCGAGGCCACCCTCGCGGCCTTCGACGACCAGCTGCTCCAGCACGCCGGCACCGCGCGGACCGAGGACGAGTCCGAGGCGATCTCGTACTACGTGGTGCAGGACGGCGACCGCACGGTCCGCGTCGCGCACCTGAGCTGGTCGTACGGCACCAACGGCATGCCCGAGGCGGCGGCGTGGGAGGTCGACACCTTCGACGCGGACGCCGCCGACGCGAGCCCGATCATCGAGGCCGCGCAGCGCGCGCGGGACGACGGCGCGGACGTGGTGGTCGCCTCGGTCCACTGCTGCGTCGAGTACCGCACCGAGCCGAGCGCCGCGCAGCGCTCGATCGCGACGCAGATCGCCGAGTCGGGGCTCGTGGACCTCTACATCGGCCACCACGCGCACGTGCCGCAGCCCGTCGAGCTGCTCCCCGGGGGCCCGTCGGGCGACGGCATGTGGACCGCCTTCGGCCTCGGCAACCTGCTCTCCAACCAGGACGCCTCGTGCTGCACGGCGGCGACCTCCAACGGGGTGCTGCTCGACGCGACGTTCACCGTGACGCCCGACGGGGACGTGAGCGTCGACGCGGGCTGGATCGCGACCACGGTGGACCGGCGCGGCGGTCACACCGTGCACGCGCTGGCGGACATCGCCGACGGCTCGGGCACGCTGACGGCGGCCGAGGTCGCTACGCGCCACGCGGCGGTGCGCGATGCGGTCGGCGACGAGGCGACGGAGATCACGGCGCCTCGCACCGGTCTCGCGCAGCACGCCTACGCGCTGCTGCGGCCCGCCCCGTCCGCCTGACCCGTCAGGTCCGGCGCGTCACGCCTGCGCGTCACGCCTGCGCGAGGCGCTGGGCCGCGAGCCGGACCGGCGCGTTCGACGCGCCGTACCCGTCGTAGCCCCCGCGCCTCTCGACCACCTCGACGAACACGTCGCCGGTGACCGGCGCGTAGAAGTGCAGGAACTCGCCGTCCTCCTCGCGGTCGTAGAAGAGGCCCAGCTCGCGGAGCTCGGCCAGGAGACCGGGCTCGACCATGTCGCCGAAGCGCGCCTCGAGGTCGTCGTAGTAGTTGTCGGGGATCGGCAGGAACGGCAGCCCCGCGGCGCGCGCCGCACGGGCGGCAGCGATCGCGTCGTCGCAGCGGATCGCGACGTGCCGGGCGGGAGCGGCCGCGGTGGGCGGCGCGAGGTTGATCGGGACCCGCAGGACCCCGTCCTCCGTCCTCATCACCTGGCTGCGCACCAGCCCGCCGGGGCCGGGCACGTCGGAGGCGGACTCCGTGGAGAGCGACAGCACCGCGCCCGCGAAGAGCACCGCCTCGTCGAACTCGTGCCACCGGTAGCCCAGGTTGATGTGGTCGATCACGCCGCTCAGCGCGCCGGGCGCCTCGACCCCGCCGACGAACTCGCCGATCCACGAGGCCTCCTCCGGACGGTCGCTCCAGAACACCTCGGTGCCGTCGGGCGCGGCCACGGCCGGCAGGTCCTGCTCCCCCAGGTACGTGCGGCGGTACACCTGCGGCGCGCCGAGCGCGCGCGCCCGCGCGAAGGCGGCCGCGGCATCGTCCACCGTGAGGCCGAGGCCGGTGAGCCCGGGCTCGCGCTCGCGCCGCTGCTCGTTCACGATGATCCGCGCGGCCCCGGCGGTCCACAGCCGCACCGGCTTGCTGCGGTGGCGCCCGGCGAAGGCGAAGCCCAGCTGCTCGAGGATCCGCTCGACCTCCGCGAGATCCGCGCCGCCGATCTCGACGAAGTCGACGCCGCGCGCCGGCTGGGGGCCGACGATGCGGCCCTCGGACCGCCCATCGGCAGCGGCGGCACGGTCCTCGAGCCACGTGAGCGAGCGCCGCGCATGCGCCGCCGTGCGGACCACGTCGGTCTGGCGGAACGTGTCGTTGAACACCTCGAGCGAGAGCGGCCCCGCGTAGCCCGTGCGCACCAGGCTCGACACGAAGTCGGTGAGCGGGAACGCGCCCTCGCCGGGGAACAGGCGGTGATGCCTGCTCCACGACAGGACGTCCATGTCGAGCGCGGGCGCGTCGGAGAGCTGGACGAAGAAGATCGCGTCGCCGTCGATCTCCTCGATCACGCGTGGATCGTGGCCGCGCGACAGGACGTGGAAGCTGTCGAGGCACGTGCCGAGGTTGGGGCGGTCCGCCAGGCGGACGATGCGGTACGCGTGCAGCGGGTCGTCGACGTAGCGCCCCCACGCGAGGGCCTCGTACGCGAGGCGGATCCCGCGCGGCGCGGCGAGGTCCGCGAGCGCCGCGAGCTGGCGCGCCGCGACCTCGTCGTCGTCGACGGTCGCGGTGCCGGCGTTCGAGCACACGAGCAGGAGGTCGGCGCCCAGCCGCTCCATCACGTCGAGCTTCGCCTCGGCCCGGCGGAGGTTGCGGGCGAAGGTCGGCTCGTCGACGCCCTCGAGATCGCGGAACGGCTGGAACATGTCGATCGAGAGCCCGAGACGCGCGCACAGCGCGCGGATCTCCTCGGGCGACTCGTGCGCGGCGATGAGATCGGCGTCCATGATCTCGACGCCGTCGAAGCCCGCCGCGGCGCACGCGTGCAGCTTCTCGACGAGCCCGCCCGCGAGACACACCGTGGCGATCGATGTCCGCATGCCCGCAATGTAACAGACGGTACATCGCGAGATAACGATGTGCTCACAGGCCTTGCGGCGCAATGTAACCACCGGTACGTTCATGCCTGGACGCCGATCCCGCGGCGCCCTGCACAAGACAAGGACGTCTCGTGACCGCATCATCCCGACGCGACCGCATCGCCGCGATCGCACGCCGGATCGGCGCCGTCGTCGGCGCCATCGAGCTCACGGTCGGCGGCATCGCGCTGCTCACCATCCTGGTGCTCGTGTTCCATCAGGCGCTCCAGCGCTACCTCCCGATCGACCAGATCGCCTGGACGGGAGAGGTCTCGCGCTTCAGCCTCATGTGGCTCACCTTCATCGTCGCGGGGCTGCTCGTGTCAACCCGCGGGCACATCGCCCTCGAGATCGCCGACGCGATCCCCCACCCCATGGTGGTGCGCGGGGTCCAGGTGTTCGCGATGCTCGTGGTCGCGGCCACCGGCGCGGGGCTGATGCACGAGGCGTGGACGCTGGTCGCCACGCAGGGGATCATCAAGTCCCCCGTGCTGCGGCTGCCGATGTCCTGGGTCTACGTGCCGGTGCTGCTCGGCTCGATCTCCATCACGGTGCGCGCGGCCGTCGCGGCGGTCCAGGTGGCCCTGTTCGGTCCGGTGCTGCGCGAGACCGCGGACGGTCCCGTCACGCCCGTGGCCGAGGACGGGGAGGCGACCGCATGACCCTCGCGCTCCTCGGCATCGCGATCGCGGTGCTCCTCCACCTCCGGGTCCCCGTGGCGTTCGCCTTCCTCGGACCGTCGCTGGTCTACATGGCGACCATCGGCCAGTCCACCGGGATGTCGCTGCGCCACGTCACCAACGCCGCCGCCTCGTTCCCCCTGCTCGCGGTGCCGCTCTTCGTGCTCCTCGGGACGCTCGCGAACCACGCCGGCATCGCGGAGCGCTTCTTCCGCTTCGCCCTCGCGCTGCTCGTCCGGGTGCGCGGCGGCCTCGGCTACGTCTCGATCGGCACGTCGCTCGCGTTCTCGTGGATGAGCGGCTCGGCGGTGGCCGATGCGGCCGCCCTGGGCAAGGTGCAGATCCCCGCGATGCTCCGCCACGGCTACACGCGGCGCTTCGCGACGGGCGTCTCCGCCTCGTCCTCGCTCGTGGCGCCCGTGATGCCCCCGTCCATCCCCGCCGTGATCTTCGCGGGGCTCGCGGCGGTCTCGACCGGCGCGCTGTTCGCGGCCTCCGTGGTACCCGCGCTCGCCATCACCGTCGGGCTGTGCATCGTCGTCTACATCCTCGTGCGGCGGCGCGAGACCGTCGAGACGGGCGCGTTCGACGCCGCCGAGCTCCGCGAGTCCGCCAAGGGCGTGCTGCTGCCGATGCTCGCGCCCGTCATCATCCTCGGCGGGATCCTCGGCGGGCTCTTCACCCCGACCGAGGCCGCGGCCGTCGGCGTGGTCTTCATCATCATCGTCGGGGTGCTGCAGCGCTCGCTCAGCCTCCGCGGATTCCTCACCGCCGTCACCGAGGCCGTCACCACCACCGCCGGGATCATGCTCATCGTCTCGACCGCGGCGCTGCTGGGCTACATCCTCGCGCGCGAGCGGCTGCCCCAGATGCTCACCGAGGTCGCGCTCTCCACCACCTCGAGCCCCGTGATGTTCCTCGTGCTCGCCGCGCTCATGATGCTGCTGCTGGGCACCGTGATCGACGCCACCGCGATCCTCGTGCTCGTCGTGCCGATCCTCCTGCCCATCGCGGCCCAGTACGGCGTGGATCCCATCGTCATGGGCGTGGTGCTCATCCTCGCGCTCATGATCGGGCTGCTCACGCCACCCGTCGGCACCGTGCTGTTCGTCACCGCCGCCGTGTCGGGGACGCGCATCGGCGAGGTCTTCCGCGGCACCCTGCCGTTCATCGTCCCGCTCCTCGTGATCGTCCTCACGGTCATCCTGTTCCCCTCGCTGGTGCTGTGGCTGCCGGGGGTGCTCGGACTATGACCGCCGCGACGACCCCCCGTCCGACCGTGCTGGTCGGGCTCATCGGCACGGGCATCGCGCCGTCGCTGTCCCCCGCCCTCCACGAGCGCGAGGGGGCGCGCCACGGCATCGGCTACGTCTACCGCACCATCGAGGTCTCTCCGCGCGAGGTCGACGAGGGCGGGCTGGGCCCGCTCATCGTGGCCGCCCGCCGGCTCGGCTACGACGGGCTCAACATCACCCACCCCGCGAAGCAGCGGGTGATCCCGCTGCTCGACGCGCTCGCCCCGAGCGCGGAGGCCGTCGGCGCCGTCAACACCGTGGTGTTCGAGGACGGCCGCGCGATCGGGCACAACACCGACGCCACCGGATTCGGACGCGCGATGGACGATGCGCTCGCGGGCGCCGCCCGCGACGAGGTGGTGCTCGTCGGCGCGGGCGGCGCAGGCGCGGCGGTCGCTCGCGCGCTCGTCGACCGCGGCGTCGGCACGCTCGCGGTGGTCGACGCCGACGAGGCCCGGGCCGCCGCGCTCGCGGCGCAGGTGGGAGCGCGGGCCGCGGCTCCCCCGGAGCTGCCCCGGCTGCTCGCGAGCGCCGACGGCCTCGTCAACGCGACGCCGCTGGGGATGGCGGATCATCCGGGATCCGCGGTCGACCCCGCGCTGCTCGACCCGCGCATGTTCGTCGCGGACATCGTCTACCGCCCCGTGGAGACCGCGCTGCTCATCGCGGCGCGCGCCCGCGGCTGCCGCGTCATGCCTGGCACCGGCATGGCGATGCACCAGGCGGCTGACGCGTTCGAGATCTTCACCGGAGAGGCTGCGGACCGGCGGGCGATGCTCGCCGATCTCGAGGATCTGGTCGCCCAGGAGGCGGCATGAGACCCGCGATGCGGGAGCAAAGGGAGAGGAACAGAACCATGACCGCACGACACGCATGGCGATCAACGTGGATCGCGATGGCGGCGGCACCTGCGGTGCTGCTGGCCGGCTGCTCGGGAGGGGACTCGGACGAGCCCGCGGCCTCCGACTCGGGAGCGCCCGCCGAGACCGGCACCGAGGCGATCGAGATCACGCTCGCCCACAGCTACACGGAGGAGCAGCCCCAGCACCGCTGCGGGGCCCAGGTCATCGCCGATGAGGTGGCGGCCGCCGACGTGGGCCTCACCATCGAGATCTTCCCCGCGAGCCAGCTCGGCGGAGACGCCGACCGCATCGCGTCGGTGGTCTCGGGGGACATCGACATGGACATCCAGGGCGCCTCGGCGCTCGGCGCCGTGTACGAGCCGATCAGCGTCCTCGACGCGGCCTTCGGATTCGACGACTCGGACCACCTCGCGACCTTCATGGCGAGCGAGGACTCGAGCGTCCTGGTCGAAGGCTTCGCCGAGGCCGCGGGCGTGACCACGCTGGGCGCCTGGTCCGCCGGCGCACGCCACTTCACCACCGTCGACGCACCCATCCGCACCCCCGAGGATCTTGAGGGCGTCCGCATGCGCTTCCCGGGCTCGCCGCAGTACCTGCTCAACGCGGAGGCGCTCGGCGCGACGGCCACCGAGGTCGCCTACGAGGAGCTCTACCTCGCGCTCCAGAACGGCACGGTGGACGGCCAGGAGAACCCGATCACCAACATCGTCGCGCAGAACTTCGCCGAGGTGCAGGACTACCTCAGCCTGTCCGCGCACCAGCTCAACACCAACCTCGTCATCATCGGACCCATCTGGGACGAGCTCTCGGCCGAGCAGCAGGAGGCCCTGAGCGCCGCCACCGTGACCGCGGTGACCGAGGTCACCACGTGCGTGGCGGACGACGAGGAGGTCGTGCTCGACGAGTGGCGCGCCGGTGACGAGTGGGAGGTCGTCGACGACGTCGACCGCGAGGCCTTCTCCGAGAAGGCCGAGGCCTTCTTCATGGAGACGTTCACCGGCGACTCGCTGAGCGTGTACGAGGCGATGCGCGCCACGGCCGGCTGACCGCGCAGGACCCCCGCATGACCACGGTGCCCACGGCGACGGGGGCGGTGGCGGGCGACGAGCTGGGCGTCACGCTCATGCACGAGCACGTCTTCGTCCTCGACGATGCGCTCGAGCGCGACCTCCCCCACCCCGAGTGGGACGAGGAGGCCGCGATCGAGGCGGCGACGGCGACGTTCGCCCGTCTCGCGGCGCTCGGCGTGGGCACCGTGGTCGACCTCACCGTTCCTGGGCTGGGACGCGACGTGGCGCGCGTGCGTCGCGTCGCGTCCCGCTCGCCGGTCGCGATCGTCGTCGCGACGGGCTGGTACGTCCGGGGCGACCTGCCGCCGTTCTTCGGGACCCACGGCCCCGGACGGCTGGTGGGCGGCGCCGACCCGCTCGAGGCGCTCTTCGTGCGCGACCTCGAGGAGGGGATCGCCGGCACCGGCGTGAGGGCGGCCGTCATCAAGGTCGTGAGCGACGAGCCGGGTCTCACCCCGGACGTCACCCGCGTGCTCGACGCGGCCGCCGCGGCCCACGTCCGCACCGGCGCCCCGATCATGACCCATTCCCATGCGCCCACCCGCGGCGGCCTCGCGCAGCAGGAGGCGCTCGCGGCGCGGGGCGTCGACCTCGGACGGGTGGTCATCGGCCACGCCGGCGACTCCGAGGACCTCGACTACCTGCGCATGCTCGCGGATCGGGGCTCGTTCTTGGGCTTCGACCGCTTCGGGATGGCGCACACCCAGTCCGACGACGCGCGGGTCCGCACGCTGCTCGCGCTGCTCGAGCGCGGCTACGCCGAGAGCATCGTGCTCTCGCACGACGCCGCGGTGTTCTCGCGCGTCACTCCCCCGTCGTGGCGGGCCCGGGAGACGCCGGACTGGCGCATGGACCACCTCGCGACGCGCATCGTCCCGCGCCTGCGCGCCGCCGGCGTCGACGACGCGACGATGCGCACGATGCAGGTGGACAACCCCCGCCGGATCCTGGCGGGACGATGACCCGCGCACCCCAGGCGCCTCGCGCCCCGATCGATAGGCTGACGCCGTGACCGAGTCCCCCGCGCAGATCCGCGACGCGGAGCGCACCCGCGCCGAGCTGCTCGCGGTCGCCACCGACGTGTTCGCCGCGACCGGCTACGCCGGCACCCGCGTCGACGACATCGCGGCCCGCACCCGCACCACCAAGCGGATGATCTACTACTACTTCGGCTCGAAGGAGAAGCTCTACCTCGCGGTGCTCGAGCACGCCTACCTGGGCATCCGCGAGGCCGAGCGCAACCTCCACCCGGGCGACCTCCCGCCGCTCGAGGCGCTGCGCAGGCTCGCCGAGCTCACGTACGACCACCACCTGGGCCACTCCGACTTCATCAGGCTCGTCGCGATCGAGAACATCCACCAGGGGCGCTTCATCGCGCGGCTCGACTCGCTCCGCGAGCTCAACCGCGACGCGCTCGGCATCCTCGACGGGGTCCTCGCGCGCGGCCGCGACGAGGGGCTGGTGCGCGCGGACGTCGACGCCCTCGACGTCCACCTGGTCATCAGCTCCTACTGCTTCTTCCAGGTCGCCAACCGGCACACGTTCGGGCACCTCTTCGGACGCGACCTGCTCGACCCCGCGCTCCGGGACCACCATCGCGCGATCATCGGCGACGTGGTGGTCGCGTGGCTCGGCTCCACGCCCGCCCTCCCCGCGGACGGTTGACGTGACGACGGCGGGAGCCGCCGGCGGCGACGCCCGGGACCTCGTGGACGGGCTCGCGGTGATCCGGGCGTTCGACGCGCATGCGCCGGTTCTCGGCGCGGCCGACGTCGCGGCGCGGGCCGGGGTGAGCGAGGACGAGGCGCGTCGGCTGCTCGCGGCGCTGGTCGCGCAGGGATACGTGGACTTCGAGGCGCGCGCCTACCGTCTGACGCCGCTGGTCCTCGAGCTCGGGGTCGGCTACCTCGCGTCGCTGCGCCTGCCCCGCGTCGCCCAACCTCACCTCGAGGCCCTCGCGTACGAGCTCGGGGAGTCCGTGTCCGCGGCCGTGCTCGACCGCGCCTCGATCGTCTACGTCGGGCGCACCGCGGCCCCGCGGCTGGTGAGCACCCGGATCACGTTCGGCACGAGGCTGCCGGCGCACGCCTCCGCGATGGGACGCGCGATGCTCGCGCAGCTGCCCGAGGAGGAGTGGGACGCGCGGCTCGAGGCGACGGGGCTGGAGGCTCTCACGACGCGCACCGTCACCGCCCCGGTGGCGCTGCGGGAGTCGCTGCGGGAGACGCTCCGCCAGGGGTGGTGCGAGGTGGACGGCGAGGTCGAGGACGGGCTGCGGTCGATCGCCGTGCCCGTGCACGGCCTCCACGGGGTGGCGGCGGCGATCGGAGTCACCACGCTCTCGGGTCACGGAGACGCCGCGACGCTCGCCGCGCGTCTCCTCGCCACGGCCCGGGAGATCGAGGACGACCTCCGCGCCGACGACCTCGCGGCCCGCGGCGCCCGCGGCGCCTGAAGCGCCCGAGGCGCCCGAGGCGCCCGGACGAGGCTAGAGCTCGCCGTAGACCGCGTCCGGCTCGGCCGGCCGCGGGTCGATCATGCTGGTCCCGGTCAGCGGGTGCTGCGCGAGCACCGTCGCGGCGGGCTGCGCGACGCCGAACAGCCAGCCCTGGCCGTAGCGCCAGCCGCAGTCCGCGAGGAACTCGGCCTGCGCCTCGGTCTCGATGCCCTCCGCGATGGTCGCGAGGCCCAGCTCGCGAGCGAGCGCCCCCAGCGCCCGCGAGACGCGTGCGCCCGCGGGGTCCTCGGGGATGCCCGCGACGAAGGACATGTCGAGCTTGACGCCCGAGACGGGCAGGTCGCGCAGGTACGACAGCGGCGAGACGCCGGTGCCGAAGTCGTCGAGCAGGATCGGCACGCCCGCGTTGCGCAGCTCGGTGAGCTCGTGGCGGATCCGCGTGTTGGGGGCGACGAGGGACGCCTCCGTCAGCTCGATGACCACGCGCTGCGGCGCGAGGTGGTGGCGCCCGATGGCCGCGAGGACCCCGTCCGCGAACTCGGAGTTGCCCAGCTGGTCGGCCGAGACGTTGAGGGACACCCAGGTCGAGTCCGACGGCGTGCGCGCGAGGAACTGCGCCGCCTGCTCGACCAGCGCCGCTCCGGCCGTCGCGGCGAGCCCGCGGTCGTTGATGAGCGGCAGGAACGCGCCCGGCAGCAGGAGGCCCCGCGTGGGGTGCTGCCAGCGCACGAGGGCCTCGTAGCCCACGACGGTGCGCGAGGCGAGCTCGAGGATCGGCTGGTAATGCAGCACCAGGTCGCCGCGCTCGATCGCCCGCGCGAGCTCGGCGGCCAGCGCGCTGTGGTGGTCGTCGGAGACGCGCATCGACGGCTCGAAGACCTCGGTGCGGCTCTTGCCGGCGGCCTTGGCGCGGTACATCGCGGCATCGGCGGCGGTGAGCAGCGTCGCTCCCCCGCCGGCGACGGTCTCGTCGTCCGCCATCGCGATGCCGAGCGACGCGGCCAGCTGGATCTGGTGGCGCTTCACCGCGAGCGGCTTGCGCAGGCCCTCGTGGATCGCCGCGGCGATCTCGACCACGGCCTTCGAGCAGTCGGGGTCCTGGACCGCGATGACGAACTCGTCGCCGCCGAGGCGCGCGACCGTGCCGCGCCCGCCGGTCGCGGCCCTGAGGACGCCCGCGACGTGCACGAGCGCGGCGTCGCCCGCGGCGTGCCCGAAGCGGTCGTTGAGACCCTTGAAGCCGTCGAGGTCGACCGCGATGACGCCCACGCGGGTGTCGGCGTCCGGCTTCGCGAGCAGCTCCTCGAGCACGTCGTGGAAGAGGTTGCGGTTCGCGAGGCCCGTGAGCGGGTCGTGCATGGCGCGGTGCTGCATGAGCTCGGACCGCATGCGCACCTCGGTGGTGTCGCGCACGTGCACCACGTAGTGGTCGGGCGCGCCGCCGGCGTACCGCACGAGGCCGACCTCGAGCACCGCCCAGACGACGTTGCCGTCGCCCTTGACATAGCGCTTCTCGACCGAGAAGTGGCTCTGATGGCCGTCGTACAGCCGCTGCAGCTGATCACGCTCGGCGTGGAGGTCCTGCGGGTGCGAGAGCGCGCTGAACGGCGTCCCGCGGAGCGCGGCGACCGTCGAGCCCATCATCTCGGCGAACGCGCGGTTGACCTCCATGAGCCGCCACTCGAGATCGACCAGCGCCATCCCGGTCGGCGCGTTCTCCATCGCGCGACGGAACTGCGCATCGGACCGGCTGAGCGCCTCGGCCGCCTCGCGCAGGCCCGTGGTGTCCATCACGGTGATGATCCGCACGGGCCCGGCGTCGCCCGGGTCGACGACCCGGCGCGAGCGCACATGGAGCCAGCGGATGTCGTCGGCGCCGCGCCGCCCGGGCACGCCGATCACCCGGGGGCGACCGTCCTCGGTCGGCGCGAAGGCGTCGGACGCCAGCAGCGGGCGCATGCTCGTGTCGGTCGCCCGCACCGGCAGGCGGGTGAGCGGGGTGCCCGTCGCATCGGCCGCGCTGAGGCCGAGGATCGAGCAGGCGATGTCGGAGATCAGCGCGACCTCGCCGTCGTCGGTGACCAGCAGCACGCCGTCGCGCGACGAGGTCATCACCGCGTCGAACTGGTGGCGCAGCCGCCGCTCGCGCGCGAGCGCCTTGTCGCGCGCCGCGCGCTCGCGTCCCGACCGCCAGAAGAAGTAGAACGCGCAGAGCGCGAGCATGACGAGGAGCGCGCCGACTCCGGCGACGAATGCCGGCTGCGCGAAGAGCTCTACGACTCCACCCATTCCTCGTCCTCAGCTTCAGGGGTCGGGGTGGAGCCAACCGTAGCGCCACCATCACCCCTGAGAACAGCCAAAGTCGAGGCAAGATCGTCAGGTGTGACCAACACGTCACGAGCCTTCGACCCCTGGGAGGGTCCGACGATCTCCCGGGTCTCGAGGAGATCCATGAGCCGGCCCGCCTTGGCGAAGCCCATCTTGAGCTTGCGCTGGAGCATCGAGGTCGATCCCAGCTGCGTCGTGATCACCAGCTCGGCGGCCTGGAGCAGGTCCTCGAGGTCGTCGCCGATGTCCTCCGCCACGGCTCCGGCCGTGGTGGTCGCCTGGACCACGTCCTCGCGGTACTCGGGATCCGCTTGACGCTTCGCGTGCTCGACCGCCGCGTGGATCTCGGACTCCGACACCCACGAGCCCTGGGCACGCATCGGCTTGCTCTCCCCCATCGGGAGGAAGAGCGCGTCGCCCTGACCGATGAGCTTCTCCGCGCCGGGGGTGTCGAGCACCACGCGGGAGTCCGCGAGCGAGGACGTCGCGAACGCGAGGCGGGACGGCACGTTGGCCTTGATGGTGCCGGTGATGATGTCGACCGACGGGCGCTGCGTCGCGAGCACCAGGTGGATGCCCGCCGCACGGGCGAGCTGCGTGATGCGCTGGATCGACTCCTCGACGTCGCGCGGCGCGACCATCATGAGGTCCGCGAGCTCGTCGACGATCACGAGCAGGTACGGGTACGTCTTGATCTTGCGCTCGGAGCCGGGCAGCGGCTTGACCTTGCCGGCCCGGACGCCCTTGTTGAAGTCGTCGATGTGCTTGTACCCGAACAGCGCCAGGTCGTCGTAGCGCATGTCCATCTCCTTCACCACCCACTCGAGGGCCTGCGCGGCCTTCTTCGGATCGGTGATGATCGGGGTGATGAGATGCGGGATGCCCTCGTAGATGGTGAGCTCGACGCGCTTGGGGTCGACGAGGACCATGCGGACCTCGTTGGGCGTCGCGCGCATGAGGATCGACGTGATCATCGAGTTGACGAACGACGACTTTCCGGCGCCCGTGGCGCCCGCCACCAGCAGGTGGGGCATCTTCGCGAGGTTCGCCATGACGTAGCCGCCCTCGACGTCCTTGCCGATGCCGATCGCCATGGGGTGGTCGTTGCGCGCGGCGACCTGCGAGCGCAGCACGTCGCCCAGCGCGACCGTCTCGCGGTCGACGTTGGGGATCTCGATGCCGATCGCGGACTTGCCCGGGATGGGCGACAGGATGCGCACGTCGGCGCTCGCGACCGCGTAGGCGATGTTCTTGCTCAGCTGGGTGATCTTCTCGACCTTGACGCCCGCACCGAGCTCGACCTCGTAGCGCGTGACCGTCGGTCCGCGCGTGAAGCCGGTGACCTCCGCGTCGACGCCGAACTGCTCGAGCACGTTGGTGAGCGAGGCGACCACGCGGTCGTTGGCCGCGGAGCGCTCCTTGTGCGGCGCGCCCTTGGCGAGGATCTCGAGCGACGGCAGCACGTAGGGCAGCGAGTTCTCCAGCACCCCCTGCTCGCCCTCCGGGACGAGGTGCGTCGCCTCGGGCGCGTGCACGTCCTCCTGCACCTCGATGAGCTGGGTCGCGACGTCCTGCGGCGCCTGCTGGGGCTCGGGCTCCGGGTCCCAGGGCGCGGGCTCGGGGTCGCCCCACGGCGCGTCCTCCTCGACCGCGTACGGCGAGATGACCTCCGTGGCCGGGGCGTGGGCACCGTCCGGGTCGATGATGTCGTCGAACTCGGTGCGCTCCACCGAGGCCGCCTGTGCGAAGGCCTCGTCGGCCTCGTACGCGTCGAGCGAGTCCTCCTCCGCCGCCGGCTGCTCGCCGTGGATCGCGCGGTCGAGCATGCGCTTGGCGCGGCCCTTGGCCGGCTTGATGACCTTGGTGTCGCCGGGGCGCTCGAGCGTCCGATGCTCGGGCAGGTCGAGCTCGTCGCTGTCCGTGCTCTCGCCGCCGTCCCCGTGGTCCGCGCGGACCTTCGACGCGACCTCGCCCACCCAGGCGGCCGCCTCGCGCATCGAGACGCCGAAGATGATGAGCACCGCGAGCAGCGCGACGAGCACGAGCACCACGATCGCGAGCGGCACCGTGACGAGCATGGCCAGCGGCGTGCCGATGAGGAACCCGAGCACGCCACCGGCGTCCTGGAGCCCCTGCGCGCCGTCGGTCGGGCCCGGCTGGTCCTTCGCGATGTGGATGATGCCGTCCACCATGATCGCGAGGAGCAGCGCGCCGAGCGTGATGCGGTGGTTGGTGCCCTCCTCCTGCGGAGCGCGCATGAGGCGCACCGCGATGATGCCGAGCACCACCGGCACACCGTACGCGAGCAGGCCGAACAGGCCCGCGACCACCCAGTGGATGCCGGTGCCGGCCCAGCTGGGCAGCTGGAACCACTCGCGCGCCGCGATGAGGATCGCGAGGATGACGAGCGTGATCGCGATGCCGTCGCGGCGCACGGCCGGCGGCACGTCGCGCGCGCCGTGGCCGATGCTGCGCACGCCCGAGCCGAGGGCGTTCGAGGTGCCGCGTCCGATCGCGGCGATGCCGCGCAGAAGTGCAGGGGGCCGGCGCTTGGCCTGCGCGGTCGAGCGCGAGCTCGACGACGAGGAGCGCTTCGCCTGCTGCGTCCTCGGCGCGGGTCGTGATTGTCGCGTCTGTGCCATGGCACACACGGTAGCGGCGGGCGCCGACGGCACGGCGTCGCCACCCCGCGCGCTCCCCGCATCGTCCCCACCCGAAGGGGACGATGCGGGGGCGGCGTCAGGTCGCCGCGACCGTGCGCGAGGCTACGCCTCGACGACCACCGGGATGATCATCGGACGGCGGCGCAGCTTGGTGCCGACGAAGCGGCCGAGCACGCGACGCGCGACCTGCTGGAGCTGGTGCGTGTCGGTCGAGCCGCCCTTGGCGGCGTCCTCGATGGCCTTCTTGATGTCGGGCAGGATGACGTCGAAGACCGAGTCGTCCTCCGCGAGGCCGCGGGCGTGGACCTCGGGGCCGGAGACCACGCGGCCGTTGCTCGAGTCGACCACCGCGAAGACGGACACGAAGCCCTCCTCCGAGAGGATCCGGCGGTCCTTGAGCTCGGCGTCGGTGATCTCGCCCACGGACGAGCCGTCGACGTAGACGTGGTGCACCTCGACGGCGCCCACGACGCGCGCGACGCCGTCCTTGAGGTCGACCACGGTGCCGTTCTCCGCGAACATCACGTTCTCGTGCGCGATGCCGGTCTTGATCGCGAGGTGCCCGTTCGCGAGCAGGTGGCGCACCTCGCCGTGGATCGGCATGACGTTCTTGGGACGGAGCACGTTGTAGCAGTAGAGCAGCTCGCCCGCGCTCGCGTGACCCGAGACGTGGACGCGCGCGCTGCCCTGGTGGACCACCGTGGCGCCGAGGCGCATGAGGCCGTTGATGACGCGGAACACCGCGTTCTCGTTGCCCGGGATGAGCGACGAGGCGAGGATGACGAGGTCGCCCTCCCCCACCGTGACCTTGTGGTCGCCGGTCGCCATGCGGCTGAGCGCGGCCATCGGCTCGCCCTGCGAGCCGGTCGACATGTAGACGACCTTCTCGCCGGGCATGTCGTCGGCCTTCTTCGGGTCGACGAGGATGCCGTCGGGCACGCGGAGGTAGCCCATGTCCGCGGCGATGCCCATGTTGCGCACCATCGAGCGGCCCACGAACGCGACCCTGCGGCTATGCGCCTCCGCGGCGTCGATCACCTGCTGGACGCGGTGGACATGGCTCGCGAAGGAGGCGACCACGATGCGCCCGGTCGCCTGCATGAAGAGGCGGTCCAGCACGGGGCCGATCTCGACCTCGGCGGTGGTGAAGCCGGGGACCTCGGCGTTGGTCGAGTCGACCTGGAAGAGGTCGACGCCCTCCTCGCCGAGACGCGCGAAGCCGCGCAGGTCCGTGATGCGGCCGTCGAGCGGCAGCTGGTCCATCTTGAAGTCGCCGGTGTTGAGCACGGTGCCGGCGGAGGTCCGCACGAAGACCGCGAGCGCGTCCGGGATCGAGTGGTTGACCGCGAGGAACTCGAGGTCGAACAGGCCCAGCTTCTCGCGCTGGCCCTCCTTGACCGCGAGGGTCACGGGGGTGATCCGGTGCTCGCGGAGCTTCGCCTCGACGAAGGCGAGCGTGAGCTGCGAGCCGAGGATGGGGATGTCCCTGCGCATGCGCAGGAGGTAGGGCACGGCGCCGATGTGGTCCTCGTGGCCGTGCGTGAGCACGATCGCCTCGACGTCGTCGAGACGGTCCTCGATGTACGAGAAGTCGGGGAGGATGAGGTCCACGCCGGGCTGGTGGTCCTCGGGGAAGAGCACGCCGCAGTCGATGATGAGCAGGCGCCCGTCGAGCTCGAGCACGTGCATGTTGCGGCCCACCTCGCCCAGGCCGCCGAGCGGGACGAGCCGGAGGGTGCCGGGTTCGAGCGCCGGGGGCGGGAGCAGGTCGGGGTTGAAGGTCATGCGGTCTCCGTCAGGGGTGGATGCCGGCGGCCTCGAGGCTCTCGATCAGCGCATCGTGCTCGGCCGGCGGGTTGGGAAGCAGGGGAAGCCGCATCGCGCGGCCCGGGATGACCCCGAGCCAGTGCAGCGCGGACTTCGCGTTGATGGCGCCCGGGCCGCCGAAGACGGCCGCGTGCACCGGAAGCAGGGACTCGTGGAGGCGCTCGGCCTGCGCCGTGTCGCCCGCCTCGTGCGCGGCGATCATCGCCGCGATCTCCCGTCCCACCACGTGGGACGAGACGGACACGACGCCGACGGCGCCTGCCCGGAGGAAGTCGAGGGTGAGCGGGTCGTCGCCCGAGTACCAGGCGAGACCGGTGCGCTCGATGCGCTCCTTGGCCGCGTCGACGCCGCCCGTGGCGTCCTTGACCGCGACCACGCGCGGGTGGGCGGCGAGCGCGTCGTAGGACTCGTCCGAGATCGCGAGCGCCGTGCGGCCGGGGATGTCGTAGAGCATCGCGGGCAGGCTGGTCGCGCCCAGGATCGCGCGGAAGTGCGCGACCACGCCCGCCTGGGTGGGCTTGGAGTAGTAGGGCGTGAGGGCGAGGATGCCGTCGGCTCCCGCCTCCTCGCCCTGCTCGGCCATGCGCACGGCGTGCGCGGTGTCGTTCGAGCCGGCGCCGGTGAGGATCGTGACGTCCGGGCCCACCGCCTCGCGGACCGCCACGAGCAGGTCGACCTTCTCCGGCGCGTGGGTGGTCGGGGCCTCGCCGGTGGTGCCCGAGAGGACCAGCCCGTCCGAGCCGTGAGCGACCAGGTAGCGTGCGAGATCCTGCGCCGCCTTGAGGTCCAGCGCCCCTCCCTCGTGCATCGGGGTGACCATCGCGGTCAGCACAGTGCCGAAGGGGCGCGCGGAGGAAGTCATGGCACTCAACCTACCGCGCGCGAGGGGTGTCTCGCGGTCACCCGACGGCGACGGGCGCGAGCGCACCCCGGCATCAGGCGCGCGTCGCGACGGTGAGGAGCACCGCGGAGTCCGCGACCGCCTCGAGGCCGTGGCGCTCCGGAGGGAGCACCAGGTAATCGCCCTCGCCGAGCGTCGCCGCGCCGGTCGCGGTGCTGAGCTCCACCTCGCCGCTGATCACCTGCAGCGTGGCCTCGCCGGGGCTCTCGTGATCGTGCAGCCGATGCCCGGCCGCGAGCGCGATCACCGTCTGCCTGAGGTCGCTCGCGCGGTCGCCCATCAGGGTGACCGAGTGACGTCCGCTGGACTCCGCCCGGGCCAGCTCGAGCTGATCCTCCACGACGCTTCGGAGGTTCTCCACGTCCATGCGCGGCTCCTTCCCTCCGGGCCAGTCAAACGCATCGTCCCCGCGACCGCGACAGCACCGCCGGCGGCGGTGCATGCGCGGCCCGTCACGGTAGGACGATCTCGAATTCGGGATCCCCCGGATCGAGCACGCCCAGCAGGCGCTCGAGCACCACCGGGTCGCCATCGGTGGTGATGCCCGGCGACGCGAGGTCGCCCGCGAGCACGGCAAGCAGGCGCGGCTTGGTCAGCGTGAGCGTCAGCGGCACGTCGCGGGCCGAGCCCTCGGCGGCGACGAGCACCCCGTGGCGGAGCGTGAGGTGGAACCTCCGGCCGAGGTCCGTGAGCACCACGTCGAGCGCGAGGTCGAGGTCCCACGCACTCGGCCCGTCCACGGTGATCGCGATCGCGTCGAAGATCTGCTCGGGGCTGAGCTGGGCGACCAGATCCGGCGCGGCCGTCGCCGTCGGCGTGCCGAACGCGCCTTCCCGCAGCTCCGTGGCGCCCGACAGGAAGAAGCTGCGCCACGTGCCGTTCTCCGAGCCGTAGGCGAGCTGCTCGAGGGTGTCGGCGTACAGCTCGCGCGCCGCAGCATCGTCCGGCGCCGCGAACACCGCATGGTCGAGCAGGGTCGCCGCCCACCGCAGGTCACCCTCGTCGTACGCGGTGCGGGCGAGGTCGACCACCCTGTCGACGCCCCCCATCGCGCCGACGTAGCGCTCCGCCAGAGCCTGCGGCGGGTGCGGCCACAACCGCGCGGGGTTGCCGTCGAACCAGCCCATGTACCGCTGATAGATCGCCTTGACGTTGTGCGACACCGAGCCGTAGTAGCCGTGCGTGCCCCACACCTTCTCGAGCGCAGGTGGCAGCGTCATCTCCTCCGCGATCTCCGCGCCCGTGAGTCCCTTGTTGAGCATGCGCAGGGTCTGGTCGTGGAGGTACTTGTAGAGGTCCCGCTGAATACCGATGTACTCGACCAGCCGCTCGCGACCCCAGGTGGGCCAGTGATGCGAGGCGAACATGACGTCAGCGCGGTCGCCGAAGAGCTGGATCGCCTCCGTGAGGTAGTGCGCCCAGATGTTCGGGTCGCGCACGAGCGCGCCGCGCAGCGTGAGCAGGTTGTGGAGGTTGTGCGTGACGTTCTCCGCCATGCACAGCGCCGCGTAGCGCGGGACCAGGAAGTGGAACTCCGCGGGCGCCTCGGTGCCCGGCGCCATCTGGAACTCGAGCTCGACGCCGTCGACCGTGACCTTCTCGCCCGTCGCCGTGACCTCGTGCGTGGGGACGACGATGCCGGGGTGGCCTGTCGAGGTGGTCTGCCCGAGCCCGGCGCCCACCTGACCCTTCGGCCCGCGCGCGAGCGCAGCGCCGTACATGTAGCCCGCGCGGCGGGCCATCGCGGTGCCGGCGTACACGTTCTCCGCGACGGCGTGACCGACGAGCCCCTCGGGGACGATGATGGGAAGCCCTCGCTCCGCAGCCTCCTCGGCGCTGACGATGCCCAACGCACCGCCGAAGTGGTCGAGGTGCGCGTGCGTGTAGATCATGCCGGTCACCGGTCGGTCGCCCCGGTGCTCGCGGTACAGCGCGAGCGCGGCTGCCGCGGTCTCCTTGGAGATGAGCGGGTCCACCACGATCACGCCGGCGTCGCCCTCGATGAGCGACATCACCGAGAGGTCCAGACCTCGCACCTGGTAGAGGCCCTCGACCACCTCGAACAGCCCATGCCGGGCCGCGAGGGTCGACTGCCGCCACAGGCTCGGGTGCACCGATGTGGGCGCCTCGCCCTCGATGAAGTCGTAGGTCGACGCGTCCCAGACCACCTTGCCGTCGTCGTCACGGATCACCGGATCAGCGAGCGTGCCGAGGAAGCCGCGGTCGGCGTCCTCGAAGTCCCGCTCGTCGTCGAACGGAAGCGTCGCGAGGTGGTGGCGATGCGCCTCCTCGATCGCGGGGATGGGGTCGTTCTGGCGCATGGCAGCCTCCGGCTTCGAGGGGACCCGGTTCCAGCGTCGACCCGCGCATCTGTCAGCGCAACCGGAGCCCGCACGCCGCGCATCGTCCCTCGCACCGGGCTAGCGTGAAGGCATGGCCAGTGGGCAGCCGAGCGCTGCGCACACGAAGCGGAGCTTCACCCGGCCGAGGTGGAGCGACGTGTCCTCGGGCTTCGTGACGGGCCTGTTCTCGATACCCGAGGGCATGGCCTACGCGAGCATCGGCGGCTTCGCCGCGCCCCTGGGCCTGTGGTCGGGGGTGGTGCCCACCATCGTCGGCTCGATGCTCGCCCGCACCGTCCTCATGGTGACCACCCTGACGAGCGCGATCGCGCTGACGTCGCAGAGCGTCATGGCCGCCGCCGGGCTCGATCCGGGGGGCATCGGCGGGATCGCGACGCTCACCGTGCTCGTGGGGCTGGTCATGCTCGCGATGGGACTGCTGCGGATGGGCGCCGTCATGGCCTTCGTCTCGACCGCGGTGATGACGGGCTTCACCACGGGCATCGCGGTGCAGATCCTGGCGGGGGTGGTGAACGATGCCACGGGCTACTCCCCGACGTCGTCGAACACCGTCGGCAGGCTCGTGGAGGCGGTCGTCCATGTGGGCGACTGGGACGGGCCCACGGTCGCGGTCGCGGTCGGCACGGTCGCGGTGTGGTTCGTCGCGAGGCGGGTGCGGTCGCTCCGCGCCCTGGCCACGCTCGTCGCGCTCGTGGTCGCGAGCATCGTCGCCTTCCTGTTCGCCCGCGACGTCGAGACGGTCGCGGACATCGCGGCTGTGCCGAGGTCGCTCCCCCCGTTCACGCTGCCGGACCTGGAGGCGTTCCCGGCGCTCATCACCGGCGCGCTCGCCGTCGCGCTGGTCGCACTCGCGCAGGCCGCCGGCATCGGCGCGGCGGTCGCCAACCCCGACGGGTCGAAGGCCGATGCATCGAAGGACTTCGTGGCGCAGGGCGCGGCCAACGTCGCCGGCGGGTTCTTCGGGGCGCTGCCGACCGGCGGTTCGCTGTCGCGCACCGGGGTGGCGACGAGCGCCGGCGCGCGGACGCGGTGGTCGGGGATCTTCGCGGGGCTGTCGCTCGGGCTCATCGTGCTGCTGGTCGGGCCGCTCGCGGGCGAGATCCCCATGGCCGTCATCGGCGGGCTGATGCTCATCATCGGCGCCGAGATCGTCGAGGGACGCATGGCCGACATCCGGCTGGTCGCGCGCACGTCGACCGCGTCGCTCGCCGCGATGATCGTGACGTTCGGGGCGACCACGGCGCTGCCGCTCCAGCAGGCGATCTTCATCGGCGCGGCGCTGTCGATCATGCTCACCGCGGTGCAGAACAGCCGCGCGGGCGCGCTGATCGAGGTGCGACGCGAGGGCGGCGGGTGGACGGTGCACGATGCGCCCGCCGTGCTTCCCTCGCACCGCACCACGGTGCTGCATTACTCGGGCCACGGCTTCTTCGCCGAGGTCGGGCCGCTCGACGAGGACTGGCCGGACACGACGCGTGCGACGGATGCCGCGCTGGTCGTCTCGGTGCGCGGGTCGCTCGGCGTGCCCTCCGCGACCTTCCTCAAGATGCTGGGCCGGAGGTCCGCGGAGATGCGCGGTGCGGGAGTCGGGCTCGTGATCTGCGGGGTGCAGCCCCGCCTGCGCGCGCTGCTCGACCGCACCGGGGCGCTCGAAGCGCTCGGACCGCAGAACGTCATCGCGGAGACGGGCACGGTCCTGGAATCCGTGGAGCGCGGGTACGCCCGCGCCGAGGAGCTGCGCGCGCTCATGCGCGCACGGGAGGAGTGACATGGGTGCCGTCATCGGAGGGGTCCTGCCTCTGGCCGTCGGAGTGGCGATCAGCCCGATCCCCATCATCGCGGCGATCCTCATGCTGCTGTCGCCGCAAGCGCGCGTCACCGGGGTGGGCTTCCTGCTCGGCTGGGTGCTGGGGATCCTCGTCGCGACGACGGCGTTCATCGCGCTCTCGGGGTCGTACACGGAGGGCACGGGCGAGTCCGTCGCCGCGGTGGGCATCGCGCAGCTGACGCTGGGTGCGCTGCTGCTGCTCCTCGCGGCACGCTCGTGGCGTGCGCGTCCCGCCGCCGGCGAGGAGGCGCCCCTGCCCTCCTGGATGGGCGCCATCGACCGCTTCACCCTGCCCCGAGCGCTCGCCTTCGGCTTCCTCATGTCGGGCGTCAACCCCAAGAACCTGCTGCTGTGCGCGAGCGCGGGCATCTCGATCGGCGCGGGTGCCACCGACACCATGCCCACCGGGACCACCGCCGTGGCCCTCGTCGTCTTCACCGTGCTCGCCGCGTCGACGGTCGCCGTGCCCGTCATCGCGTACCTGGCGGCCGCCGAGCGGATGCGCGGTCCGCTCGACACGCTCCGTGCATGGCTGGCAGCCAACAACGCGCTCATCATGGCGGTGCTGCTGCTCGTGCTCGGCGTCGAGATGCTCGGCAAGGGGCTCGGGCAGCTCTGACGCCGGCCTGCTCCGGCGAGGGCGCCGCCGCTTCGTCCGACCCCGCGCGTACGCTGGACCCCGTGACCGCGATCCCCACCCCGTACGAGGACCTGCTGCGCGACGTGATGGCCACCGGCACCCCCAAGGGTGACCGGACCGGCACCGGCACCGTCTCGGTCTTCGGCCGTCAGATCCGCTACGACCTCTCGCAGGGCTTCCCGCTCATCACCACCAAGCGCGTGCACGTGCGCTCCGTGGTCGGCGAGCTGCTGTGGTTCCTGCGCGGCGAGACCAACGTGCGCTGGCTCCAGGAGCGCGGGATCACCATCTGGGACGAGTGGGCGGACGAGGACGGCGAGCTCGGGCCGGTCTACGGCTACCAGTGGCGTTCGTGGCCCGCGCCGGACGGCCGCCACGTCGACCAGATCGCGAACGTCGTCGAGTCGATCCGTTCCAACCCCGACTCGCGCCGCCACATGGTGACCGCCTGGAACCCCGCGCTCGTGGACGAGATGGCGCTGCCGCCGTGCCACGCGATGTTCCAGTTCTACGTCGCGGACGGAAGGCTGAGCTGCCAGCTCTACCAGCGCAGCGCGGACCTGTTCCTCGGCGTGCCGTTCAACATCGCGTCCTACGCTCTGCTCACCCACATGATCGCGGCCGAGACCGGGCTCGAGGTGGGCGACTTCGTCTGGACCGGCGGCGACTGCCACATCTACTCGAACCACTTCGAGCAGGTCGAGCGCCAGCTCTCGCGCGACCCGTTCCCGTACCCGACGCTGCGGCTCGAGAAGAAGGACTCGCTGTTCGACTACGACATCGACGACGTGGTCATCGAGAACTACCAGCACCACCCGGGCATCAAGGCGCCCGTGGCGGTCTGAGCGCGCCCGTGGCGATCAAGGCGATCTGGGCCCAGGCGCGCGACCTCGCCGACCGCCCGGTGATCGGGCTCGACGGCACGATGCCGTGGCACCTCCCCGAGGATCTCGCGCACTTCCAGGCGCTCACCCGCGGCCACGCCGTCATCATGGGCAGGCGCACCTGGGAGTCGCTGCCTCCCCGCTTCCGGCCCCTGCCGGGCCGCGTCAACATCGTGGTGACCTCCGGCGACGCTCCCGACGGCGCGACCGGGGCATCGTCCCTGCACGATGCCCTCGAGACGGCCGCGACGCTCTCGCCGGGGACCGACACCTGGGTGATCGGCGGCGCGGGCCTGTTCGCCGACGCGCTCGCGCATGCCGACGCGCTCGAGATCACCGAGATCGACACGCTGGTCGCGGGCGACACGTTCGCCCCCGACCTCGCCGCCGACGACTGGTCCGTGGCGGCCTCCACCGAGCCCGCGACGTCCGCCTCGGGGCTGACGTACCGCTTCGTCACCTACGTCCCCGCCGAGGGTCACCGCCAGGACTGAGGTGCCGCGGGACCGTTCCGTGGCCCCCGCCCTCGATGCCAGGATGAACGCCATGACCTGGCATGTCCCTGCGCGCATCGAGACCGAGCGCCTGGTCCTGCGCCGCTACGAGGCCGCGGACGCGGAGGCGCTCGCCGCGACCGTCGCGCGCAACATCGATCACCTCGCGCGCTACATGGAGTGGATCGCCTTCGAGCCCCAGAGCGTCGAGCAGCGGCGCGCGTGGATCGAGGACGTGAACGCGCAGGCCGAGGCCGGCACCGAGTTCGTCCTCGGGATGTTCGATCACGCGGGGACGCTGGTGGGCGGTACCGGCTTCCACGTCGGCACGGACCCGGAGCGGCTGATGATCGGCTACTGGATCGACGCCGCGCACCAGGGCGCCGGCCTGGTGACCGAGGCCTCGGCCGCGCTCGCGCGCGTGGCGCTCGAGCTGGCCGGCGCGGCCATCGTCGACATCTCCCACGCGGCGTCGAACGCGCGCAGCGCGGCGGTGCCGGCGCGGCTGGGCTTCACGCGGCGCGAGACGTGCGGCGAGGCGTGCTTCGACGGCGGCACCAAGGAGCCCGGCGTGACCTGGTGGGCGACGCGCGAGGCGCTCGCGTCCGGGCCGCTCGCCTCGACGCCGCGGCCCGCGGCCTTCGACGCCGACGGCGCGGAGCGCGCGTGGCCCGCGTGAGCCTCGACGCGACGCGTCAGCAGGCGCTGTCCGTCTCGCTCGCGACCGGCGCCTACGGGCTGAGCTTCGGGGCGCTGTCCGTCGCCGCGGGCCTCGACGTGTGGCAGACGTGCGCGCTGTCGCTGCTGGTGTTCTCGGGCGGCTCGCAGTTCGCCTTCGTCGGCGTGATCGGCGCGGGCGGCCACCCGTTCTCGGCCGTGGCGACCTCGACCTTCCTCGGGCTCCGCAACGGCTTCTACGGCGTCGGGCTCGCGCCCGTGATGAGGCCGATGCGCGGGTGGCGGCGGGCGGCGGCCGCCCAGGTCACCATCGACGAGTCGACGGCGGTGGCCCTCGCCCAGCCCGCCGAGGATCCCGACGCGCGGCGGACCGGCTTCTGGTGGACGGGCATCGGCGTCTTCCTCGGCTGGAACGCGATCACGCTCGTGGGCGCGCTGCTCGGCTCACGCATCGGCGATCCGGCGGACTGGGGTCTCGACGCCGCCGCGGCCGCCGCGTTCCTCGCGCTGGTGTGGCCGCGCCTGGCGCATCGCCGCGCGCAGGCGGTCGCCGCCGCCTCGTGCGTGCTCGCGCTCGCGCTCACCCCCATCACCCCGGCGGGCGTCCCGGTGCTCGCGGCCGCCGCGGTCGCGATCGTCGCGGGCTGGGGCCACCCGCGCGCCGAGGAGGTGCCGGAATGAGCGCCTACGCCTGGATGTGGGTCGCGATCGTCGCGGCGGGGGTCCTGTCATTCGCCACCAAGCTCGCGGGCCACTCGGTACCGGAGTCCTGGCTCGAGAACCCTCGCGTCCACCGCATCGCGGCGTTCGTCACCGTCTCCCTGCTGTCCGCGCTCGTCGCGGTGCAGACGTTCGCGTCCGGGCGGACGCTGGTGATCGATGCTCGCCTCGCGGCGGTCGCGGTCGCCGCGGTGCTGCTGTGGCGGCGCGCGCCGTTCATCGTGGTGGTGGCGGTCGCCGCCGGCGTGGCCGCAGGGCTGCGCGCGCTCGGGTGGGGCTGAGGCGCCTACGTCAGCTCGGCCATGACGAAGGCCGTGAGGAAGCCCGCGGCGGCGATGAGACCGGTCGCCCAGTGGTCCTCCTCGAAGGCCTCCGGGATCATCGCGTTGGCGACCATCGCGAGCAGCGCGCCTGCCGCCACCGACACGACGACCGCGAGCACCTTGACCGGGGCGTCGGCGAGCGCCGCGACGCCGAGCACGGCCGCCGCCATCGCGATCCCGGTGATGACCGTCCACAGCCCGAGGATCAGGCGCGGGGAGCGACCCTTCCGGAGCATCGCGACGCTGCCCGCGAGCCCCTCGGGGATGTTGCTCAGCCCGATGGCGACCACGATCGCCACGGGGAAGGACCCGCTCAGCGCCACGGACAGCCCGATGACGACGGCCTCGGGGATCCCGTCGAGCAACGCGCCGACCGCGAAGGCGCCCCCGCCGCCCGGCTCGTCGCCGCCTCGGCGCGCGGTGATGTTGCGCGAGGCCCGCTCGCGCGCATCGTGCCGCGCGACCAGGCGCTGGACCAGCCTGTCGCCGCCGACGTACAGCACCGCTCCCCCGGCGAATCCCAGGACCACCGGCCACACGCCGCCCGCGTCGCGGGCCTCGACCACCAGCTCGAGCGCGAGCGTCGCGAGCATGATCCCGGCGCCGAAGGCCATCACCGCGGCGACGATGCGCCGCGGCACGTCCCACACCAGCGCGATCGCGGCGCCCACCAGCAGCGTGCCGATGCCGAGACCCGCGGCCAGCGCGGTGGTGAGGACCTCCATGCCTTCACGCTAGCCGGACGCCCCTAGGCTGGTCCGCATGATCCACGCCGACGTCTCCGCCCGCCCCGCCGTCCCCGGCGACGAGGACGCCATCGCCGCGATCCAGCTCGCCGCGTGGCGCGGCTGGCTGGGCGACGCGGTCGACGCGTTGCCCGAGGACGAGGTCCGTGCGCGCTGGGCCGCCGCGATCGTCGCGGCGCCGTCGCGCGAGCACAAGGTGTTCGTCGCGTGCGACGGTCCGCGCGTGGTGGGCTTCGCCGCGCTCCAGCCGGGCGAGATCATGGCGCTCGAGGTCGCGCCCGAGCACCGTCGCGCGGGCCACGCGTCGCGGCTGCTCTCCGCATGCATCGACACGCTGCGCGTCCAGGGCCGCGAGGACGTGCGCGCGTGGGCCCTCGAGGGGGACGAGGCGCGGATCGCGTTCCTCACGTCCGCGGGTCTCGCGGAGGGCGGCGTGCGCCGCACGCTCGAGGGTCCCGAGGGCGACCTCGTCGAGATCATGTACCGCGCGGGACTGTAGAGACCGCGCTCAGCGCTGCGCGCGGAACAGCGCCGCGGCGTGCCGCAGCGCCTTGCGCGCCTCGGCCTTCTCCTTGACCTCGTCGTACGCGAAGGCGAGGTGGAACCACGCCGCCCAGTCCTCCGGCGCGATCTCGACGCCGCGCCGCGCGACCTCGTACACGTCGAGCGCCGCCTCCTCGGTCAGCCGTCCCGCAGCGGTGCGGGCGCCGTCATGACGCGGGAGCCGGTCCTCGGACTCGAGCCGCGTCGACATCCGCTGCACCGTGATGCCGAGCCGCCACTCGTGGACGAGGTACCAGATCGCGATCGCGGGGATCACGAGCACCAGCACGCCGAGCAGCTTCCCGATCACGCCTGACGAGCCCAGCAGCGCGATCGCGATGTTGGTGACGAAGCCAAGCAGCAGGACGGCGAGCAGCGTCGTGGCGACCGCGGCCATGAACGCCGGCCGCCGGATCACGCTCACAGCGCCATGTACCCGTCGAGCCCGACGGTGAGGCCCGGGTGCCTCGCGACCTCGCGCACGCCGAGCAGCACGCCCGGCATGAAGCTCACGCGGTCGAAGCTGTCGGTGCGGATGGTCAGCTGCTCCCCCGGGTTGCCCAGCAGGATCTCCTCGTGCGCGACGAGCCCGCGCAGGCGCACCGCGTGCACGTGCACGCCTTCGATGACGGCGCCGCGCGCACCCTCGGGATCATGCGTGGTGGCGTCGGGCGAGGGGCCGATGCCGGCGGCGGCGCGGGCGGCGGCGATGCCCATCGCGGTGTGCGTCGCGGTCCCCGACGGCGCGTCGACCTTGTCGGGGTGGTGGAGCTCGACGATCTCCACGGACTCGAAGTAGCGCGCCGCGGCGGCCGCGAAGCGCATCGACAGCACCGCGCCGAGAGCGAAGTTGGGCGCGATCAGCACGCCCAGCTCCGGCCGCTCCTTGAGGTGCTCCTCGACGCGCAGCAGCGCCTCCTCGGTCCAGCCGGTGGTGCCGACCACCGCGTGGATCCCGGCGTCGATGAGGGCGTGGACGTTGGCCTCGGTCGCGCTCGGCACCGTGAAGTCGACGGCGACCTGCGCGCCCGCACGGGCGGCGTCGGCCACCGACCCGTCATGGTCGACGGCGGCGGCGAGCTCGAGGTCGGGGGCCCCGTTCACCGCCTCGATCACATGGGAACCCATGCGCCCGGAGGCGCCCAGCACGGCGACGGAGATCATGCGTCGAGCGTACCGGGCGCCTCCGGGTGGACGATGCGCCGCCGGTTCAGCCGTTGAAGGTGGGCGGGCCGCCCATCTGCCCCCCGCCGCCAGGCATCTGCCCCTGCTGCGGACCCGCGGTCTCCTCGTCGTCGCCGCCGATGCCGGACAGCAGCCCGCCGGAGCTCTCGGAGGACTCCTCATCGCCGCCGGTGACGTCGAGCGCCAGGTCGGCGAGCACCACCTCGTCGCCCTTCTCGAGACCGGAGAGCACCTCCGTGTAGACGGAGCCGATCGCGCCGATCTCGACCGCGACAGCCGTCGCGAGGCCGTCCGCCCCGATCACCTGGACCGTCGCGTCGCCCGCCGCGTCCGCGACGGCCGAGGTGGGCACCACGAGCGCGCCGGACGCGCCCGCCACGGTGATCTGCAGCCGCGTGGCCGCACCGATCCGGATCTCGAAGCCGGGATCGGGGACGCCGATGGTCACCGCGTAGGACGGCGAGTAGTCGTTGCCCGTGTTGACGTTGCTCACGCTCGACACCGTGCCCTCGACCACCTCGCCCGTGCTCGTGAGCGTGAGCTCCGCATCCTGGCCGACCGCGAGAAGCTGCGCCTCGGTCAGGCTCATGGCGAGCTCGACAAGGTAGGAGTTGTCGGCGACGAGCGTGATCGCGGACGACGTGTCGCCCGCGCTCACCGAGGCGTCCGCCTCGATCCCGACGTCCATGATCGTGCCCGCCACGGGAGCGGTGAGGTCGGCGTGCTCGAGCTGGGCCCGGGCGACCGCGAGGTCGGCCTTGGCCGCGGTGATCTCCGCCTTGTCCGCGAGGATGTCGGCCGCGCTCGGGACGGAGTCGGAGCTGTCCCCGCTCGCGTCGCCGCTCATGCCGCTCTGCGCCGACGAGTCGTCGAGGCCGCTGTCGCCCATGGTGTCGCCCGACTGGTCGTCGCCTGCCGCGGTGTCGCCGTCGACGGGCATGGACCCGCCGTCGCCCGGACCCGCGGTCGATCCCCCGTCCGTCCCCGCGTCGGAGCCGTCGCCGCCGGTCCCGGCGTCGGGGCCCGCGCCGTCGCTGCCGGAGCCGGTTCCCGTGCCGCCATCGGTCCCGGTGGACGATGCGGCGATCGCGTCCTGCAGGGCGGCGACGGCCGCGTCGACGGCACGGGCGAGCTCCATGAGAGTCGCCTGCGCGGCGATCGAGTCCTGGGACGCCTCGAGCGCATCCGCGGTGGCCGTCTGGCACGCCTCGAGCGCCTCGGCGAGGTCGGCGGCGGCATCGGCCGAGCCGTCGGCGTCATCCGTGGCGTCGTCCGCATCTTCGGCGGAGTCGTCGGAAGCGCCGTCGGTGGAGTCCGCGGAGGCGTCGTCCGACGCCTCGTCCGCGCCCCCGGATGCGGCGAAGTCCGCGCACACCGTCTGCGCGGTCGCGGCGGCCGTCTCGGCCTCGGCGAGCAGCGCGGTCGCGACGTCGTACTGCGCGAGCAGCGCGTCCTGGGCCGCGACCAGCGCCGCCCGAGCCGCGGCGACCGCGTCCGTGACCTCCGCGGCGGGGTCCGGCGCATCGTCCGCGGGATCCGCGACCGCGACCGTGCTCGCGGTCGAGCCCGGGACGTACAGCGCCGACGTCACCGTCACGGTGCCGGTCGAGCCGCCCGAGGAGTACGACGCGGACGTGGTGGTGCTCGACGAGGTCCCGCTGCTCTGCGCCTCGAGGTCGTCGGCGAGCGCCTCCTTCGCGTCGGCGAGCGCCTCCTTGGCCTCCGACACCGCGTCCTCGAGATCGCCGGTGTCGAGCGTCGCGAGCACGTCGCCCGCCTCGACCACGTCGCCCGCGCTCACGAGCACCTCGGCGACCGTGCCCTCGACCTGGAACGCCAGGTCCGCGCGGCTCGCCGAGGACAGCGACCCCGTCGCGGTGAGGGTCTGCGTCACGTCGCCGGTGCCCACGGTGGCGGTGCGATACCCCGCCGCCGTGGACGCCGAGGCGCCGGTGAGCGTGAAGCCGGCGACCACGCCGCCGACGGCGACCGGCGCCGCGACGAGCAGCCAGCGGCGGCGCGCGCTGCGCCTTACGGTGGCCATCAGCCCTCGCTCTCGAGCGCCGGCTCGTCGACCGCGGTCTCGCCGCCGGCGGGCGCGCCGCCCATGCCACCCTCGCCGCCCATCCCGCGGCCGGCGAACATCGACGACTCGCAGCCGTCGTCGCCCGCGGTGAAGAGCGAGATCACGGTGGCGGAGTAGCCGCCCGACTCGTCGGACTCCCCGATCGCCGTCATGCACAGGCCGACCTCGATGGCGTCGGCGTCGGCGCTCCGCATCGTCGTGACGGTGACGTCCCCGGCCGCGGTGACCGTCTCGTCGCCGTCGGTCGTCTCGATGGTGAGCACGTCGCCGTCGATCGCGGTCAGCGTGCCCGCCACGCGGGTCGAGAAGGCGAAGCCACCCTCGCCGCCCTCGGGCATCTCCATCCCCTCGGGCGCCTCCATGCCGTCCGGCAGCTCCATGCCCTCGGGCATGTCCCCGTCGGGCATCGCGGTGGGCATGTCGGTGGGCATCTCACCGTCGTCGGGACGCTCCATGCCCTCGGGCATGTCGCCGTCGCCGCGTTCCCCGAAGCCGCCGGCATCGGACGCGCAGGTGCCGTCCTCCTCCGCCTCGGAGACGGTGATCTCCGTCGCCGCGTCGTCGTCGCCCAGCGTCGCGACCACGCACTCTCCGACCGCGAGGTCGGCGAACGCGATGTCGACCTCGATGCTGATGTCGGTCGCGGCGTCGTAGTTCACGGCGGTCTGAGAGGAGCCGTCCTGCACCTGGGCCGTGCCGTCGGTCACGTAGGCGATCTCGCCCGTGAGCCCGCCGCCGCCCATGTCGCCCCGCTCGCCGTCCTGAGGCACCTCGCCCAGCACCGCGCCGCCGGCCTCGGCCGAGGCTCCGGCGTCCGGCACCGCCGACTCGGTGGTCTCGGCGGCGTCCGCCGAGCACCCGGCGAGCAGCATGGCGCCGCACATCGCAGCCATGAAGGTCTTCCGGTTGGTCGTCATGTTCATTCGTGTCTTCCGTTCTGTGCTGAGGGCGATCACTGGTCGCGAAGGGCGTCGATCGGGGCGAGCCTCGCCGCCCTCGCCGCGGGGTAGACGCCGAACACCGCGCCGATGCCCACCGCGACCACCACCGAGACGACGAGCGCCAGGCCCGAGATGACGATGGTGGAGTCGAGCACCGGAGGCAGCGCCACCGCGAGCCCGACGCCGATGGCGACGCCGATCGCGCCGCCGCTGAGGCCGAGGATCATCGCCTCGATGAGGAACTGGTTGCGGATGTTCGCCGGCGCCGCGCCGAGCGCCTTGCGGAGGCCGATCTCGCGGGTCCGCTCCGTGACGGAGACCAGCATGATGTTCATCACGCCGATGCCTCCGACCAGCAGCGCGAGCGCCGCGATGCCGGTGAGGAGCACCGTGAGCTTCTGGTAGACCGAGGTCGCGGCGTCGAGCAGCGAGTCCTGGACGTCGATGGTGAAGTCCGCGTCGTCCGCCGAGGCGAGGCCGTGGAGGTTGAGGAGCAGCGCCTCCGCCTCCTGCGACGCCGCGCTCAGCAGGTCGGACGAGGCCGCCTTGATGTAGATGGTCGCCACCGACTCGCTCGAGCCCGAATCGTCGAGCGAGTCGACCATGGTCGTCATGGGGACCACCGCGAGGTCGTCGAGCGAGGTGTCGCCCGAGGATCCCGCCTCGGCCAGCACGCCCACCACCTCGTAGGACTCGTCGTCGATCGTGAGCTCCTGGCCCACGACGTACGTCGAGCCGAACAGCTCCTCGGCGGTCTCGGTGCCGAGCACGATGACGCTCGCGGAGGAGTCGAGGTCGTCCTCGTCGAAGAAGCTGCCGTAGAGCAGCTCGCGGGAGCGCACCTCGGTCCAGCTGGTCGACGTGCCCGTCACGGTGGTGGTCCAGTTGCTCTCGCCGTACTCGAGCGAGACGCTCGCCGTCTTCTCCGCCGCCACCGCCATCGCATCGGGCACCGCGACCGTCGAGGCGAGCGCCTCCGCGTCGGCGCGGGTGAGCGTGGTGCCGCTGCCGAAGCCTCCGCGCATGCCGCTCTCGTCCGTGGACGAGCCGGGCGACACGATGAGGAGGTCCGAGCCGAGCGCCGCGATCTCCTCGCTCACGTCCTTCTGGGTGCCGAGGCCCAGGCCGACGGTGAGCACCACCGACGCGATGCCGACGACGATGCCGAGCATCGTCAGGGCCGAACGCATCTTGTGCGAGCGGATCGCTCGCCACGAGCTGCCGAGCAGGTCGCCGGGCCTCATTTGGCGATCTCCGTTCCCGCGCCGACGAACTGCCCGTCGGTCACGTTGTAGACGGTGCTCGCACGGGCGGCGACGTCCGCCTCATGCGTGATGAGCACGATGGTGCTGCCCTCGGCGTGCAGCTCGTCGAGCATGCCGAGCACGTCGCGCGTCGAGTGCGAGTCGAGGTTTCCGGTCGGCTCGTCCGCGAGCACGATCGCCGGCTCGGTCACCAGCGCGCGGGCGATCGCGACGCGCTGCTGCTGACCTCCCGAGAGCTGGCCGGGGTGGTTGCGGCTCTTGTCGCCGAGGCCCACACGGGTGAGCGCGCGCATCGCCCGCTCGCGCCGTTCCGCCGGGGCGACGCCGGCGTACACCAGCGGGAGCTCGACGTTGCCGAGCGCGGTGAGACTCGACAGCAGGTGGAACTGCTGGAACACGAAGCCGATGCGCCGGTTGCGCGCCGAGGCGAGCGCGTCCTCGTCCATGTGCGAGACGTCCTCGCCGGCCAGGATGTAGCTGCCGCTGGTGAGCACGTCGAGGCAGCCGAGGATGTTCATGAGCGTCGACTTGCCCGAGCCCGAGGGCCCGACGATCGCGACGTACTCGCCGGGGAAGATCCGGCAGTCGATGCCCCGCAGGGCCTCGAACTCGATGTCTCCCGTGTGATAGGTCTTGCGGGCGCCCGAGAGCTCGATCACCGGTGCGGTGAGATCGTGCAGCGGGCTGATGGTGGCGGTCATTCAGGTCCTCCGGGTCGTCGGTGCGGGGGCGCGTCCGGGCCTACTGGCCCGGCATCCCGCCCATGCCGCCGGTCGGCATCTCGCCGCCGCCCGGGAAGCTGCCGTCGGTCGGGAAGCCGCCGCCCATCTGGCCGAAGCCCTCCTCGGAGGTCTCGGAGTCGGTGCCGCCCGAGGCCATCACGGTGACGACGATCTCCTCGCCCTCCTCGAGCCCGTCCGTGACCTCGGAGTAGCTGCCGATGGTCTCGCCGAGCGTGACCTCGCGCGCCGTCTCCTCGCCCTCGGAGTCGACCACGGTCACCGTCGAGACACCGTCCGCGGTGGTGATCGCGTTGGTCGGGACCGCGAGGACGTCGACGCGGCGCAGGGTGATGATCTCGGCGGTGACCGAGGTGCCCTCGTACAGGCCCTCGACGTCGCCGGTGACCTGGAGGTCCACCGCGTAGGTGGCGCTGCCGCCGGTCGTCGTAGGGAGGTTCGCGATGTCCGTGACGATGCCGAAGAACTCGCCGTCGACATCGTCCGCCGTGAAGGTGACCTGGTCGCCCTCCTCGACCTGGGAGACCTCGTCCTCCGAGAGGCTCACGGACACGGTCCACTCGTCGAGGCCGACGATGGTGACCCCGCTCGAGCTGGACGTCGACGCGGCCGTGGTCGCGCCGCCCATGCCGGACGATGCCGAACCGCCGCCGGAGACCACGTCGCCCACCTCGTAGGGCTGCGACGTCACGAGGCCGGAGATGTCCGCGACGAGCTTCGCGTCGTCCATCGCCTCCTCGGCGTCCGCGACGCTCTCCTCGAGCACCTCGACCTGCGCCTCGGCGGCGGCGATCTGCGCCTCGCTCGCATCGGAGCCGTCGTCGGCGTCCTCGAGGTTCGCGAGCTTGGCCTCGGCCTGCGCGAGCTCGGCCTCGGCGGAGCGCAGCGAGGCGGTGAGCTGCAGCGTGTCGATCCGCGCGATGACGTCGCCGGCCTCGACGTGGTCACCGGCCTCGACCTTGACCTTGGTCACGGTGCCGGAGGCCTCGAAGGCGAGGCTGTCGGTGGTGACCGCGACCAGCGAGCCCGATGCGGACACCGACTCCTCGAGCGTCTCCAGCCCGACCGTCACCGTCTGCTGGCCGGCCGCCTCCATGGATCGGTCGGCCTGCACGGGCTCGTCGGCCGAGCCCCACAGCGCCATGGCTCCGGCCCCCAGGCCGGCGCCGGCGAGCAGCGTGCCGGTGGGGACCACCCACGTCCGTGCTCGGTTCCACCTCGAAGAGTTCTGGGGCATCGTCCGTCCGTTCGATCGTCACGCCTTGTCGCATGCGAAGGTATGGACGAACTCTGGGAGAACGCTGGGAGCGGGATAAGGGCAACGTAAGGAGTCGCCCCGGGCGGGAATCTGTGGGCGTTTCGCCCGGTTCAGGCGGGACCGACGCGCACCGAGACCCGCTCGCGCGACGCGATGTCCGCGGCGAGCGCGCGGACCTGATCGACCGTGACCGCGTGGACGTCGTCGAGCATCTCGGCGATGGACCACAGGTCGCCGAAGACCAGCTCGGCCTTGCCGAGGCGCGACATGCGCGAGTACGAGTCCTCGAGGCGGAGCACCATCGAGCCCGCGATCTGCCCCTTGGCGCGCTCGAGCTCCGACGCCGTGATGCCGTCGGCCATGCGCTCGAGCTCGACGGCCATGAGCCGCTCGACCTCGTCTGCCTTCGACGCGATGCACGCGCCGTAGACGCCGAAGACGCCGGTCTCGGTGCTCGGCGCACCGAACGAGTACACGGAGTACGTGAGGCCGCGCTTCTCACGGATCTCCTGGAACAGTCGCGAGCTCATGCCGCCGCCGAGGATCGCGTTGTAGACCGCGAGGACGCTGCGGCGCTCGTCGGTCGCGGAGAAGCCGCGCGTGCCGAGCAGCACGTGCGCCTGCTCGAGCTCGTGACGGGTGATGCGCACCTCGGGGTCGAGGGTCGCCTCGACGGGCGCGAAGCGATCGCGCCGCCCCGCGGGCACGATGCCGGGGGCGAGGTCCCAGCCGCCGCGGGTGAGCGCATCGGCCACCATGGCGCACACGGCGTCATGGTCCACTCCCCCGGCCGCCGTGATGATGAGCCCCTCGGGCGTGTAGTGCTCGCGGTAGTGCTCCCGGACCGCGTCGCGGGTGACGGCGTTGATGATCTCCGGGGTGCCGCCGATGGGCCGGCCGAGCACGTGGCCGCCCAGCACCGCCTCGGTGAAGCGCTCGTGGATGACGTCGCCCGGGTCGTCCTCGTTCATCGCGAGCTCCTCGAGGATCACCCCGCGCTCCATGTCGAAGTCCGCCTGATCGAGGCGCGCGCCGGTGACCATGTCGAGGATGACGTCGATCGCCATGGGCAGGTCCGTGTCGATCACCCGGGCGTAGTAGCAGGTGTACTCCTTGCCCGTGAGCGCGTTGGACTCGCCGCCCACGCGGTCGAACTCCTCGGCGATGTCGAGGGCGCTGCGGCGCGCGGTGCCCTTGAACAGCAGGTGCTCGAGGAAGTGGGTCGAGCCCGCGTGCTCGGGGGCCTCGTCGCGCGAGCCCACGCCGATCCACGCGCCGAGCGTCGCCGAGCGCATGCCGGGGATCTGCTCCGTGAGCACACGCACGCCTCCCGGCAGCACCGAGCGGCGCACCACGGCGCCGTGGTCCTGCTCGATGGTGAGGTCGGAGCCGATCGCTCCGGCGTGCACGAGGGGAAGCATGTGAGGCATGAGGGCGAGCCTATCCGCGATTCCCAATGACGCTTGTGACACATGTGATCGGCACCTGCGCATGGCGATGCGACATCGGCGCGACCCCGCGCCCCACCCGTCACATCTGTCATGGGGAATCGACCGTGGGGACGCCGAAGGGCGGCCGGGTCACCCCGACCGCCCTTCGAGCGGAACTGCGTCAGACCAGGCTTACGCCTCGACGGTCTCCTCGGCGGACTCGGCGCCCGCCTCCTCGACCACGCCGAGCGAGAGCTTGCCGCGCGGGTCGACCTCGGTGATCTCCACCTGGATCTTCTGGCCCACGGACAGGACGTCCTCGACGTTCTCGACGCGCTTGCCGCCCACGAGCTTGCGGATCTGCGAGATGTGCAGCAGACCGTCCTTGCCCGGGCTCAGCGAGATGAACGCGCCGAAGGCGACCGTCTTGACCACGGTGCCGACGAAGCGCTCGCCGACCTCGGGGACGTGCGGGTTCGCGATCGCGTTGATCGCGGCGCGCGCGGCCTCCGCCGACGGACCGTCGGTGGCGCCGATGTACACGGTGCCGTCGTCCTCGATGGAGATGTCGGCGCCCGTGTCGTCCTGGATCTGGTTGATCATCTTGCCCTTGGGGCCGATGACCTCGCCGATCTTGTCGACCGGGATGCGCACCGCGATGACGCGCGGGGCGTGCGGGCTCATCTCGTCGGGCTCGGAGATCGCCTGCTCCATCACGGACAGGATGTGGACGCGGGCGTCGTACGCCTGCGACAGCGCGCCGGCCAGGACCGAGGCGGGGATGCCGTCGAGCTTGGTGTCGAGCTGGATCGCGGTGACGAACTCACGGGTACCGGCGACCTTGAAGTCCATGTCGCCGAACGCGTCCTCGGCGCCCAGGATGTCCGTGAGCGCCGCGTAGCGGGTCTCACCGTCGACGGTGTCGGACACGAGGCCCATCGCGATGCCCGCGACGGGGGCCTTCAGCGGCACACCGGCGTTGAGCATGCCGAGCGTCGAGGCGCAGACCGAGCCCATCGAGGTCGAGCCGTTCGAGCCGAGCGCCTCCGACACCTGACGGATCGCGTAGGGGAAGTCCTCGCGCGACGGGAGCACCGGCACCAGGGCACGCTCGGCGAGCGCGCCGTGGCCGATCTCGCGGCGCTTCGGGGAGCCCACGCGACCGGTCTCGCCCGTGGAGAAGGGCGGGAAGTTGTAGTGGTGCATGTAGCGCTTGTGCGTCTCGGGCGAGAACGAGTCGATCTGCTGCTCCATCTTGAGCATGTTGAGCGTGGTGATGCCCATGATCTGGGTCTCACCGCGCTCGAAGATCGCGGAGCCGTGCACGCGGGGCACCACGGCGACCTCGGCCGACAGCGGACGGATGTCCTTGAGGCCGCGGCCGTCGATGCGGACGCCGTCCTTGAGGATGCGCTGGCGGATGGTCTGCTTGGTGACCGAGCGGACCACCGAGGAGATCTCCTTCTCGCGGCCCTCGAACTGGCCCGAGAACTGGTCGAGCGCGCCGGCCTTGATCTCGTCGAGACGGTTCTCGCGGGTCTGCTTGTCGGCGATCTGGAGCGCCTCGGCGAGGTCGCCCTCGATCGCGGGCGCCACGGCGGCGAACACGTCGTCCTGGTAGTCGAGGAAGCGCGGGAACTCCGCGGTCTCCTTGGCCGCCTTGGAGGCGACGTCGGCCTGCGCCTCGCACAGCGCGCGGATGAACGGCTTCGCGGCCTCGAGGCCCTCGGCCACGACGGTCTCGGTGGGCGCCTGCGCACCCTCGGAGACGAGCTCGAAGGCGTTCTCGGTCGCCTCGGCCTCGACCATCATGATGGCGACGTCGTCGCCCACCACGCGGCCGGCCACGACCATGTTGAAGACCGCGTTCTCCATCTCGGACCAGCGCGGGAAGCACACCCACTGGCCCTCGACGAGCGCGATGCGCACGCCGCCGATGGGGCCCGAGAAGGGCAGGCCGGCGAGCTGGGTCGACATCGACGCCGCGTTGATCGCGATGACGTCGTACTGGTCGTCCGGGTGGATCGCGAGGACGTCGACGACGACCTGGATCTCGTTGCGCAGACCCGACACGAAGGACGGGCGCAGCGGACGGTCGATCAGACGGCACGTGAGGATGGCGTCCGTGGTGGGACGGCCCTCGCGGCGGAAGAACGAGCCGGGGATCTTGCCGGCGGCGTACTGACGCTCCTCGACATCCACGGTCAGGGGGAAGAAGTCGAAGCCGTCACGCGGGGACTTGCCGGCCGTGGTGGCCGACAGCAGCATCGTCTCGCCGTCGAGGTAGGCGACGGCGGAGCCGGCGGCCTGCTTGGCGAGACGTCCCGTCTCGAACCGGACGGTGCGGGTGCCGAAGCGACCGTTGTCGATCGTGGCCTCGGCGAACTGGATCTCAGGACCCTCCATCAGGAGTTGCTCCTTGCCTATTCGTGGCAGGCAGGCGGATGCGGCTGTCGCCGCGTCACTGATCGTCAGTCGAAATGCTCAGAACGGTTCCCCCGGGAGGAGGTTCTGCCCATCACCACCGAGGATCAGCATCCGGCTGGCCTGCCAGGTTGAGTTGGGTGGCCCGGCGTACCGGGCCGCAAGCATCCTATCAGCGGAGGCGCACGATGCACGGCGAGCGCGCACCGCTGCGGCGATTCCCCGGGGCGCCTGCGGCGCGCACTGCTCCTGCGGACGATGCCGTCGTCCCCGACGTCCCCTGCGCCACATCGTGCACATCTGGCATTGGGAGTCCCCCGCCCGGGTACGCGAAAGCCCGGCCGCTGCGACCTCGGAATGGAGGGAGCGGCCGGGCAGACGCTTCGAGGGGCTGCGCGCTTAGCGGCGCAGGCCCAGACGCTCGATGAGCGAGCGGTAACGGTTGATGTCCGTCTTCGCGAGGTAGTTGAGCAGGTTGCGACGACGGCCGACCAGGAGGAGCAGGCCACGACGCGAGTGGTGGTCGTGCTTGTGCTCCTTGAGGTGCTCGGTCAGGTCCTTGATACGCTGCGAGAGCACAGCGACCTGGACCTCGGGGGAACCGGTGTCGCCCTCGTGGGTCGCGTACTCGGTCATGATGGACTGCTTCACTGCTGCGTCGAGCGCCACTGTGATCTCTCTTTCGTCTCGTTGCGCGGCGCAACCGGGCTTGTTCTCCGGTGCACTGGGATCCGCGGCCGTTCTTACGGCGACGATCAAGCATACAGGACGCGACGGACCTCCCGCGACCGCTACCAGCGCTCGCCGCCGCGGCGGCCCCTGTTCGCCTCGATCTCCGCGCGGGAGTTGAGCGCGTCCCTGCGGCGCTCCTCCTCGGCGTCGCCCGGGCGGCGCTGCGGGATCGGGTGCGACTCGGGACGGCGGCCCGCCGCGAACACCGGGTCGCCGGCCGCGGCGCCCTCTTCGCGGGCGGGCCCGCCGACGCCCGACTGCGGGATGGGGCCCGTGGGCCCGATCTCGGGCGGCTCGATCCCCTTGCCGCGGCTGCCGCCCTCGCGCAGACGCCGCTCGATGAAGGTCGCCAGCCGCGACACGAGCAGGTTGATGAGGATGTAGATCGACGCGCCGACCACGAAGAGCGGGATGGTGTAGCGCCCGTTCTCGCCGAAGTAGTCGCGGTTGAGCTTGATGACGCGCAGCAGCTCCTCGTACGCGACGATGTAGCCCAGCGCGGTGTCCTTGAGGAGCACCACCATCTGGCTGATGAGCGCCGGCAGCATGATCCGCACGGCCTGCGGGAGCTCGATGAGGAGCGTGGTGCGCATGGTCGACAGGCCGATGCTGAGCCCTGCCTCGCGCTGTCCCTTGGGAAGCGCGGCCAGGCCGGCGCGCAGGATCTCCGCGACCACCGCCGCGTTGTAGACCACGAGGCCGAAGACGACCGACCACAGCGGCGACCATCCGAACACGAGTTTCGCGAGGAACATCAGCATGAGGACCGGCAGCCCGCGCGAGAACTCGACGAGCACGGTGCCCGCCCGGCGCGTCAGCGTGCTGGTGACGCCGCGGCGCACGATGGCCACCGCCGAGCCCGCCGCGATCGCGATGGGCGCCGCGATCGCCGCGGCGGTCAGCGTCGCGCCGAGACCGCGCCCCAGCGCCCGCCAGACGGTGATCGCCTCCTGGTTCTTGGGCGGGTCGGTGAGGATCTTCCAGCGGTCGTCGAAGACCCCCCGCTGCGCGAAGGCGTAGGCGATGTAGCCCGCGACGGCGAGCAGCGCGAGCGAGAAGACCCAGTTGAGGGTCCGGTCGAGCCGCTTCGCGCGGGGGCCGGGGGCGTCGTAGAGGACCGATGCGCTCATCGTGCGAAGGCCACCTTCTTCTCGACCCGCGAGGCGAGGATGCCGAGCGGGATGGTGATGGCCAGGTACATGACGGCGATCCCGAAGAAGATGAACAGGCCGTCCTGGGGATGCTTGGTCATGAGCGTGCGCTGGACCGCGACGAGCTCCATGTACGCGAATCCTGCGGCGACGGAGGTGTTCTTGGTGAGCGCGATCAGCACCGAGATGAGCGGCGGGATGGCCGTGCGCCACGCCTGCGGCAGCACCACCTGCGACAGCGTCTGACCGAAGGTGAGGCCGATGCTGCGGGCCGCCTCCGCCTGCCCGATGCCCACCGAGTTGACGCCCGAGCGCAGCGCCTCGCACACGAAGGCGCTCGTGTAGAGCGTCAGGGCGAGCAGCGCCGTCTGGAAGCCGAGCCCGGGGACGATGCCGAGGGTCGGCAGCACGAACACGAAGCCGAAGAAGATGAGCGTGAGCGGGGTGTTGCGGACGATCTCCACGTACGCCGTGCCGACGGTCCGCAGCGGTCCGACGGGCGACACGCGCATCGTCGCGAGCAGCGTCCCGATGGCCAGCGACAGGACGCCTGACAGCGCGGTCAGCGACAGCGTCGCGAGGAAGCCGCCCCAGATGGCGCCGAACTCCTCGATGAACGTGGTCATGCTCTCCTCCGGACGAGCCGTGCGGCCCGTCGGATGACGGGCCGCACGGCGGTGTCGCTAGTTCTCGTAGCGGTCGACGGCCGGGGCCTCGGGCTCCGGCAGGACCGTGCCCGCGGTCGCGTTCCAGGCCTCGAGCCAGCGGCCGTCCTCGAAGATCTCCTCGAGCACGTCGTTGATCCAGTCGCGGAACTCGTCGTCGTCGTGCAGCAGGCCGATGCCGTAGGGCTCCTCGGTGAACGGCTCACCCACCACCTCGAACTCGCCGTCGGACTCGGCGACGTAGCCGGCGAGGATCACGTTGTCCGTGGTCACCACGTCGACCTGGCCGTTGCGCAGCGGGTCGAGGCAGTCGGTGTACGCGTCGAACAGCGCGAGCTCCGCATCGGGGTAGTTCTCCTCGATGTTGGCGGCCGGCGTCGAGCCGGTGACCGAGCAGACGGTCTTGCCGGCGAGGTCGTCGGGGCTCGAGATGTCGGTGTTGCCCGACAGCACCATGAGCGCCTGGCCCGCGTTGTAGTACGGGCCCGCGAAGGAGATGAGCTCCTTGCGGTCGTCGTTGATCGTGTAGGTCGCCACGACGATGTCGACGGTGCCGTCCTCGATGTAGGCCTCGCGGTTGGCGGACACCGTCTCGGTCCACGTGATCGCGTCCTCGTCGATGCCGAGCTCCGCGGCGATGATCTTGCCGATCTCGACGTCGAAGCCCTCCGGGTTGCCGTCAGGGCCCTTGAGCCCGAACAGCGGCTGGTCGAACTTGGTGCCGATGGTGATGCTGCCCGCCTCGGCGAGCGCGGCCATGGTCGAGCCCTCCGCGAAGTCGCCTGCGCTCATCGCATCGTCGCCCGCCATCGAGTCCTCGGTGTCCGAGCCCTCATCGGACGAGCACGCCGCGAGCATCGCGGCCGCGGCCACGCCGAGGGCGGCAGCCGCCGCCTTCCTCCGGATCATCATGGTCCTTCTCCTCTCCCTCGCCCCTGCCAGGGCGTTGACTGTGGAACCTCGGGGAACCTCTAGTGCGTCAGGATCTTCGACAGGAAGTCCTTCGCCCGCTCGGACTGCGGGTTGGTGAAGAACTGCTCCGGCTCGGCCTGCTCCTGGATGCGTCCGTCCGCCATGAACACCACGCGGTTCGCGGCCTTGCGCGCGAAGCCCATCTCGTGGGTGACGACGATCATGGTCATGCCCTCGTGCGCGAGGTCGGTCATGACGTCGAGGACCTCGTTGATCATCTCGGGGTCGAGCGCGCTGGTGGGCTCGTCGAAGAGCATCACCTTGGGCTTCATCGCGAGCGAGCGCGCGATGGCCACGCGCTGCTGCTGACCGCCCGAGAGCTGCGCGGGGTACTTCTGCGCCTGGTTGGCGACGCCGACGCGCTCGAGCAGGGCCATCGCCTCGGTCTCCGCCTGCTTCTTCGGCTCCTTCTTCACCTTGACGGGGCCGAGCGTGACGTTCTCGAGGATGGTCTTGTGGGCGAAGAGGTTGAAGGACTGGAACACCATGCCGACGTCGGCGCGCAGCCGCGCGAGCGCCTTGCCCTCCTGCGGCAGCACCTCGCCGTCGACGGTGATGGTGCCGGTGTCGATGGTCTCGAGACGGTTGATCGCGCGGCACAACGTGGACTTGCCGGACCCGGAGGGACCGATGACGATGACCACCTCGCCGCGCGTGACGGAGAGGTCGATGTCCTGGAGCACGTGCAGCTCGCCGAAGTGCTTGTTGACCTTGTCGAGCACCACGAGCGCGTCGTCTGAGGCTGGCATCTTCCGACCATAGCCCGCGATTCCGGACATGGCGCGGCAGCGACGAGATCGTGACCGAGACTTAATCGCCTGGTAACACGCTCTCGCGGGACATCAGGTGCGAACCGTCAGCACCTCGCGGCACCAGTCGACGTCCTCGCCGAGCGCCGCGACGAGCGCGTCGAGCGAGCCGAAGTCGAGCATCGGCCGGCGCCACTCGACCAGATCGAGCGCCACCTCCGCGTCGTAGAGGTCGAGCCCGTCGCGGTCGATGCAGAAGGCCTCGACACGCAGGTCCGTGCCGCCGACCGTGTAGTTCATGCCGAGGCTCACCGCCGCCGCCATGCGCTCCCCCGCGAGGGCCTGCGCGCGCGGGTTTCCCCGGCCGTCGAGCACCGTGAGCCACGCGGCGTAGACCCCGTGGCGCGGGATCATGCCCGCGGAGTGGTCCAGGTTCGCCGTCGGGAAGCCGATCTCGCGGCCGAGCGCGTCGCCGTGGATGACCGTGCCTCGGAGCCGATGCGCGCAGCCCAGCACGTCGTTCGCGCCCGGCAGGTCGCCCGCGTCGAGCAGCTCGCGCACCCACGTCGAGGACCAGCGCCGGCCCGACTCGGACACCGCGCACGCGTCGTCGATGATGTCGACCTCGAAGCTCAGCTCGCGGCCGAGCGCCCGCATCGTCTCGACGTCGCCGGCGTTCCCGCGACCGAAGCGCGTGTCGCGTCCGACCACCACGCACGAGGCGCGCATGCCGTCCACCAGGTAGTCTCGCACGAACTCCTCGGGGGTCTGGCGCGCGAAGTCGAGCGTGTAACGCACGACCAGCACGCCGTCGAGGCCCGTCGCCGCGAGCCGCTCGAGGCGGTCGTCGAGCCCCGTGATGAGCTCGGGCTGATGCGCGGGGTCGTGGACCGCCTTGGGGTGCGGGTCGAAGGTCATCGCGAGGGCGACATGGCCGCGCTCGCGCGCATCGGCCACCATCGCACGCAGCACCGCCTGGTGCCCCCGGTGCACGCCGTCGAAGTTGCCGAGCGTGACCACGGCGGGGCCGAGGTCCGGGATCTCCGCGAGCGAGCGCCACACATGCATGACGGACATTGTGCCCGACCCGGGCGGGCCGGGCGTCAGGAGCCGGACGATGCGCCGGCGGGCTCGAACACCACCGTCGGCTTGGCGCGCCCGCCCTTGGGCTCGACGATCGCGACGGCGCGGGGTCCGGGGGCGATCGCGACCGTGGGGCCTTCCACACGCGCGTCGATGAACTGCCCGTGCCCGAGCGCGACGGACTGCGCGTCCGTGATGTCCAGCACCGGGAGGGTCGCCGCCGCGGACTCCGCGAGGCTCACGCGCGGCAGCTCCTCGCCTCCCTCGACGATCGCGCCGAGGTCCTCGAGCGTGCGGGCCCTGTCGAGGCCGATGCGCCCCACGCGGGTGCGACGCAGCGCGGTGAGATGGCCGCCGACGCCGAGCGCGGCGCCGAGGTCGCGTGCCAAAGCGCGGACGTACGTGCCGGACGAGACCTCGACCCGCACATCCAGGTCGACGAGCCCGGCGGCGCCCCGTACGGCGAGCAGCTCGAAGGCCGCCACCGTGACGGGACGCGCCGGGAGCTCGACGTCCTCTCCCCCACGAACGCGTGCGTATGCACGCTTCCCGTCGACCTTGATCGCGCTCACCGCGCTAGGCCGCTGGAGGATGTCTCCCGTGAGATCGGCGATGGCGGATCGGATGGCCCCGTCCGCGATCGTGGACGCATCCACGGTCGCGGTGACCTCTCCCTCCGCATCGTCGGTCACGGTCGACTGACCGAGACGAATGGTCGCCTCATACTCCTTATCGTGCCCGACGATGTACGTCAGGAGCTTCGTGGCGCGCCCGATTCCCAGAATTAAGACACCCGTGGCCATGGGGTCGAGCGTGCCGGCGTGGCCCACCTTGGAGGTGTGGGCCAGACGCCGGACACGCGCGACCACATCGTGGGACGTCCAGCCCTGGGGCTTGTCCACCACCACGATGCCGGGCGTCGGCTCGGGGCCGCCGCGCCGTGCCATGAGCTAGCTCTCGTCCTCGTCGGACGCCTCGTCCTCCGGCTTGCGGTACGGGTCCGCCTCGCCGGCGTACTGGGCGTTCTCGCGCAGACGCCTGAGCTCCTCGTCCCGCACGTGCGCCTCGTGGAGGGCACGGTCGAGCGACGCCGCGGTCTCGGGGACCGCGTCGAGGTGGAACTCGAGCGTCGGCGTGAGGCGGATGCCGAGGCCGGCGCCCACGAGGGAGCGCAGACGGCCCTTGGCCTTCGCCAAACCCTTCGCTGCGTCCTCGCGTGCTGCCTCGTCACCCAGCACGGTGTAGAACACCGAGGCCTGCTGGAGGTCGCCCGTCACACGCACATCCGTGATGGTGACGAACTCCAGCCGGGGGTCCTTGATCTCGGTCTGGAGCGCGCGGGCGACGATCTTCTTGATCGTGCCCGCGAGCTTCAGAGCCCTCGCCTTGTCAGCCATCAGTCCCTCGGGATCTCGACCATCTCGAAGGTCTCGATGATGTCGCCGACCTGGATGTCGTTGAACTTGCCGAGGCCGATACCGCACTCGTAGCCGTCGCGCACCTCGGTGGCGTCGTCCTTGAAGCGGCGCAGCGTCTCGATGGTCGGCTCGCCGATGACCACGCCGTTGCGCACGACCTTGGCCTTGGCGTTGCGGCGGATGACACCGTTGCGCACGAGGCAGCCCGCGATGTTGCCGAACTTCGACGAGCGGAAGATCTCCATGATCTCGGCGCCGCCGACCTGACGCTCCTCGAACTCGGGCTTGAGCATGCCCTTGAGCGAGGCCTCGACATCCTCGAGCGCGCGGTAGATGACCGAGTAGAAGCGCATGTCCACGCCCTCGCGGTCCGCGAGCTCCTGGACGCGCTCCGCAGGACGCACGTTGAAGCCGAGGATGATCGCGTTGTCGACCGTCGCGAGGTTGACGTCGTTCTGCGTCACCGCACCGACACCGCGGTGGATGATGCGCAGGTCGACCTCGTCGCCCACGTCGATCTGGAGCAGCGCGTCCTCGAGCGCCTCGACGGCACCGGAGACGTCACCCTTGATGATGAGGTTGAGGGTCTCGACCTTGCCCTCCTCGAGGGCCTTGTTGAAGTCCTCGAGCGAGATGCGCTTGCGACGCTTGGCGAGCTGAGCGGCACGCTCCGCGGCCTCGCGCTTCTCCGCGATCTGACGCGCGGTGCGGTCGTCGTCGGCCACCAGGAAGGTGTCGCCGGCGCCGGGCACCGAGGTGAGGCCGATGACCAGCACCGGGCGACCCGGGGTCGCCTCGGCGACCTGCTGGTCGTGCTCGTCGAACATCGCACGGACACGGCCGTAGGCGGTGCCGGCGACGATCGCGTCGCCGACGCGCAGGGTGCCCGAGTTGACCAGGACGGTCGCCACGGCGCCGCGGCCCTTGTCGAGGTGCGCCTCGACGGCCACACCGCGGGCGTCCTTGTTCGGGTTCGCACGCAGGTCGAGGCCCGCGTCGGCGGTGAGCAGCACAGCCTCGAGGAGGTTGTCGATGCCCTTGCCCTGGAGCGCGGAGACATCGACGAACATCGTGTCGCCGCCGTACTCCTCGGCCACGAGGTTGTACTCGGTGAGCTGCTGGCGGATCTTGGCGGGGTTGGCCCCCTCCTTGTCCACCTTGTTCACCGCGACCACGATCGGCACGTTGGCGGCCTGGGCGTGGTTGAGCGCCTCGATGGTCTGGGGCATCACGCCGTCGTCCGCCGCGACCACGAGGATCGCGATGTCGGTGACCTGCGCACCACGGGCACGCATGGCGGTGAACGCCTCGTGACCCGGGGTGTCGATGAACGTGATGGCGCGGTCGTTGCCCTCGTGCGTGGTGTGCACCTGGTACGCACCGATGTGCTGGGTGATGCCGCCGGCCTCGCCGGAGATGACGTCCGCCTTGCGGATCGAGTCCAGCAGGCGGGTCTTTCCGTGGTCGACGTGACCCATGACGGTGACGATCGGGGCGCGCGCCTCGAGGTCCTCGTCGGTCTCCGCGGCGAGCTCGGCGTCCAGGTCGAGCCCGAAGTCCTCGAGGAGCTCCTTGTCCTCGTCCTCGGGCGACACGATCTGGATGACGTAGCCCAGCTCGGAGCCGAGGGCCTCGAAGGTGTCCTCGTCGAGCGACTGCGTCGCGGTCGCCATCTCGCCCAGGTGGAACAGGACGGTGACGAGCGACGCGGGGTTGACGTCGATCTTCTCGGCGAAGTCCGTCAGCGTCGCGCCGCGGCGCAGGCGGATCGGGGTCGAGCCGTCACCGCGAGGGATCTGCACGCCGCCGATCGCGGGGGCCTGCTGCTGCTCGTACTCTGCCCGCTTCGCCCGCTTCGACTTCCGGCCGCGCACGGGCTTGCCACCCGCACGACCGAACGCACCTGCGGTGCCGCCACCGCGGCCGCGGCCACCGGGAGCCGGACGGCCGCCGGGGCCGCCGAAGCCGCCGGGGCGACCC
>NZ_BBLU01000007.1:107386-190167 GCF_000759715.1 Demequina mangrovi | reverse complement strand
GGCCGCGCGGGCGCCCGCCGCCCAGCCGGCCGCGAAGCCGGCCGCGTGCGACTCGCCGCCCGCCTCCGGCCGCTGCGGCGCGATGGTCGCGGGCACGAACGGCGACACCTTCGACTCAGGCGACATACTCGTCCTCGCCGTCGCGGCTGATCATGATCTCGCCGCGCTCCTCGAGCCCGCGGATCACCTGGACCACGCGCGAGCGCGCCTCCTCGACCAGCGAGATGCGGACGGGGCCGAGCGCGTCGATCTCCTCGAGCAGGTTCTCGCGGGCGCGCTCGGACATGTTGCGCAGGATCTTGTCCCGCACCGAGTCGTCCGCGCCCTTGAGGGCCGTCGCGAGCGTCGCGGTCTCGACCGCGCGCATCACCAGCTGGATCGCGCGGTCCTCGAGCAGCGTGATGTCCGCGAACACGAACATCAGCTGACGGATCTGGTCCGCGAGCTCGGGATCCTGCGAGGACAGGCCCTCGAGGATGAGCTTCTCCGTCGCCGCATCGGCGCGGTTGATGATCTCGACCAGGGGCTGCACGCCGCCGACGGAGGTCAGCTCCTGCGAGGTGATGAGGTTGGTGGCCTTGAGCTTGAGCTGGTCCGCGATGAGCGACACGACGTCCGGCGACGCGCCCTCCATGAGCGCGATGCGGCGCGCGACGATGGTCTGGGTCTCGGGGGTGAAGCCGGCCATGATCGCGGAGGCGTGCTCGGGACGCAGGTGCGCGAGCACCAGCGCGATGGTCTGGGGGTGCTCGCCGCTCAGCAGCGAGACCACCTGGCGCGCATCGGCGTGCATGAGGAACTCGAAGGGCTGCACCTGGACCCGCGACTGCAGGCGCTCGAGGACCTCGGCGGCCTTCTCGCGGCCCAGGGTCTCCTCGAGCAGGCGCTTGGCGTACGAGTAGCCGCCGCTGGCGACGGACAGCGACCGCTGCGCGGTGCGCTGGAACTCCTCGAGCACCTCGGCGACGGTCTCCTCGTCCACCGTCCGCAGGCGCGTGATCTCGGCGGTCACCTGCTCGATCTCCTGCTCGGAGAGCTGCTGCATCACGCCGGACGCGGCCTCGCGGCCCATCTGGATGAGCACGAGCGCCGCCTTCTGGGTGCCCGTCAGCATCGCCGCGGTCATGCGTTCCTCCCCGAGCCGATCCAGCCGCGCAGCACCTCGGCCACGTCGGCCGGCTGCTGCGAGGCGAACGTCGCGATCTCATCGCGGATCGCGAGCGCGACCGCGTCCATGGTGGGCACCGGCGCGGCCTCGAGCGCGAGCTCCGCCTGGTCGGCGACCACGCCGGCCTGGTCGATCAGCGCCTGGGTCCGGGCCTCGAGCGCGGCCTGGGCGCGCGCCTCGAGCTCCTCGACGGCCTCGACGCTGAGCGCGACCCGCTCCTCGAGGTCGTCTCCGCGGCGGCGGCTCTTCACGAGCGCGACCACCACGACGAGGATCACCGACAGGAGCAGCGCTCCCCACTTGGCGATCGACACGTACATCGCGCGGGTCGCGGCGGCGGTGTCAGCCTCGGCGGCCTCCTCGAGCGCCACGGTCGCGGCCTCGGCGGCGGTCGAGTCGAAGCTCATCGTCGCGACCGAGACCACGTCGCCGCGCGTCTCGTCGATGCCGGCGGCGGCCGCGACCATCGCCGTGAGGTCGTCGAGGTCGATCGCGCCCGCGGCCTGCTCGTCCGCGACCACGGAGACCGACTGGCGGCGGACCGAGCCGGGCGCGGTCTCGGTCACCTCGATGGTCTTGTCGACCGCGTTGTTGGTGACCGTGTCCTCCTTGCGGTAGGCCCCCTCGCTCTCCTCGCCCTCGGGCACGGAGATGTTGTCGGGGCCCAGCACGCCGGCGGCGGTGGTGCCGCCGTCGCCGGAGTACTCCTCGACGGAGGAGGACTCGGACAGCGGCGCCGCGTCGGGGTTCGAGTCGAAGGTCTCGGAGGTGGTCGAGCGGGTGTCGTAGTCGAGCTCGGCGGTCACCGAGACGATCGCGTTGCCGCTGCCGACCACGCGGTCGAGCATGGCCTGGACGCTCGCGGCCACGCGGTTCTCGTAGTCCGCCGTCTGGCCGCCCTGCTCGAGGGCGGTCGAGCCGCCGCCCACGGTGGACAGCACCACGCCGTCCGCGTCGATCACGGCGACGTCCTCGGTCTCCATGCCCTCGATCGAGGCGGAGACCAGGTGGACGATGGCCTGGACGCTCGCCGTGTCGAGCGAGCGGCCGGCCTCGGTGGCGATGAACACCGACGCGGTCGGGTCCTCACGCTCGTCCACGAAGACGGTGTCCTGCGGGAGAGCGAGCTTGACGGAGGCGGTGGTGACGCCGTCCATCGCGCCGATCGTGGTGGCGAGCTCGCCCTCGAGGGCGCGCTGGTAGGTGACCTGCTGCTGGAAGTCGGAGCTGGTCATCGACATGCCGTCGAGCAGCGCGTAGCCGGTGGCGGTGCCGTTCGGCAGCCCCGCCGAGGCCACCGCGAGGCGCGTCGCGTAGAGCTGCGCCTGCGGCACGAGGATGGTGCCGCCGCCGGCGGTGAGCTCGTAGGGCACCCCGCTCGCGTCGAGCTGCTCGACGATCGCCGCGGCATCGTCCGCCGCGAGGTTGGTGAACAGCGGCGACATGGTCGGCCTGGTGGTGTACTGCGCGAGCGCCACGAGCCCGACCACGAGCAGCCCGGCGAGCAGGCTCGCGAAGACCTTCTGCGCGACGGACATCTGTCCGGCGTACGCGCGCAGCCTGTTCCATTCCTGCGTGACCTGCGCGGGCATCAGACCTGGATCCTCATGACCTCGGTGACGGCCTCGACGGCCTTGTTGCGCAGCGCCGAGGCGAGCTCGAGCGCGACCGCGGCCTCGGTCGCGGCGATCGTGTAGTCATGCATGTCGGACAGGTCGCCGGTGACCGCGCGGATCGCGAGCTCGCTGCTGGTCGACTGCAGGCCCTGGATGCCGTCGACGGCCGACGCGAGCTGCGACGCGAAGGCCGCATCGGTCTCGGCGGACGATGCGGTCGAGGCGGCCGTGGCGGCGGACAGGGACGCGGAGGTGACCGCGGAGACAGGGGTGATGGACATCAGCTCTTCCCGATCGTGAGCGCGGTGGAGTACATGTCGCGGGCGCGGTCGACCACGGCGGCGTTCGCCTGGTAGCCGCGCTGGGCCATGATGAGCTGGCTCATCTGGCTGCTCGCGTCGATGTCGGGGTAGCGCACGTACCCGTCCTCGTCCGCAAGCGCGTTGGTGGGCTCGTAGACCAGGCGACCCTCGGCCGAGCCGAACACGGCGCCCGCGACGTGGACGCCTCCGGACTCGCCACCGAGGTTGTCGTTGGCCGCCGCGACCACGTAGCGCGCCTGGAAGGCGTCCTCCGACGTCGACGTGGCCGTGTTGATGTTCGCCATGTTGTCCGCGACGGCGTCGAGCCACTTGCGGTACACGGTCATGCCCGAGCCGGCGATCCCCAGCGCCGCGAAGGTGCCCATCAGGCGTTCCCCATCGCGGTGCGGATCGCGGTGAACTTGCCGTCGAGGGCTCGGGTGGCGAGCTGGTAGCGCAGCCCGGTGTCGATGTTCGACAGCGTCTCGGTGTCGAGGTTGACGTTGTTGCCGTCCTCGCGGGTCGGCTCGAGCGACCGGGCCATCGTCGCCTCGACGGTCCCGTTCCCGTCGGCCACCGCGGCGGCGAGCGCGTCCTCGAAGACCACCTTGCGCGCCGTGTAGCCGGGCGTCTGGATGTTGGCGATGTTGTCGGCGATGGTGCGCTGACGCAGCGACAGCGCGTCCAGCGCGCTGCTCATCGCCTCGAAGCTGACGGATCCGAACACGGGTCACCCTTCTCAGGACTCGCAGGTGGCCGATCCGTGGCCGAGGGGTGAGCGTTCCGTGCTCTCCGTCCCCATCGGACGCGCCCGTCAGCGCGTGAGGGTTCCCGGAGTGATGTGCGTCACTCGCGCAACGCGCGCCCTAAGCAGGGACGTCGATGTACACCGGCGGCGCGGGTGGCCCCCCCGCGAGGCGCGCGATCGCGCGATCGTGGCGGCGCGACTCCGCCGCCGCGGTGGCGAGCCTGCGCGAGACCTCGACCTGCCGCGCCAGGAGCGCGCGCGCACGGTCGACCAGGGGTGCCGGGATGGCGCCGATGCCCACGGGAGGCGTCCATGCGCCACCGGCCTCGGCGGAAGGAACGTGGTCGGCGGCGAGCATGGCCTCCGCCTGCTCGAGCGTCAGCTCGAGCTCCCCGAGCGTGGCGACCCAGGCATCGTGCCAGGCCTCCGGCTCAGCGCTCATGCGACGCCGGTCATCGCCAGGTGATCGGCGGCGGCTGCGACGGCGCCCTGGGCCACCTGGCGCCACGTGTCGCGCAGGGGCTCGACGATCCGTCGGCACTCGCCGACCTTCTCGGCGTCCTGGCCGATGTTCGCCTCGATGAGCAGGCCGGACACGTACACGTAGAGCGCCATGAGCCGCGGCGCGCCGTCCCATGCTTCGACGTCGAGGGTGCTGGTGAGCTCCGCGACGATCTGCTGGGCGTGCAGCAGCTGTGCGCTCGCCTCGGCGCGGTCGCCCGCACCGATCGCGAGCTCCGCGCGCTCGAGGTCGAGCGCGAGGCGGTCGTAGAGCATGACGAGCAGCGCGCCGGGTGTCGCGGTGGTGACCGCGTCCTTGAGGTAGCGGTTCCGTGCGGCGGCGTATCCCTGCATCCTGCCCCTCCGTTACTTGCTGCTCGAGCTGATGCTCGGCAGGCTGTCGAGCGCCGAGGTGATGTAGTCCATCTGCGCGTTGAGGGAGGACAGCGTGACCTCCATCGCGGTGAACTTCGCGTAGAGCGCCTCCTGGCGTGCGGCGAGGCGCGTGTCCCAGTTGGAGATCTGGCTCGCGAGCGACTCGATCTCGGTCTGACGGGTCGTGAGGCTCTGGGTGAGCAGACCTTCGTACGAGTCGGAGTAGAGGTCCGCCGCGTCCTCGACGCGTGCCGCGAGGGTCTGCATCGCCTCGGCGACCCCGTCCGGGTCCTCCGCGAGCGCGGCGGCGAAGGCGTCGCCGTCGAACGAGATGTCGCCGTAGCGGTCGACCTCGATGCCGTACTCCGAGAGCGAGACGCCGTCGATCGGGTACGTCATCGCCTCGGAGAGCTTGGCGCGCATGTTCCGCACGAGCGCGTCGCCCGAGAGGATGCCCCCGGTGACGGACGTGGTGCCGTCGTCGTTGGTGGTCGACGAGGCCTTGGTGCCGGCGTCGATCGCGTCGAGGATCGCGGTCATCTTGGTGACGAGCCCGCTCACCTGGGTCTTGCCGGCGGACGCATCCACCGCGACGGAGACGGTGACGTCCTCCTCGACCGCGGAGACGGTGACGTCGACGCCGCTCATGAGCCCGGTGAACGTGTTGGAGGACTGGGTGAAGGTCTGCTCCTCCGAGGTGCCCTTCCACAGCGTGATCTGCGCGTCGGAGGCCGCGCGCGTGACGGACGAGTCGAGGCGGGTCGCGGTGCCGCCGGTCACGGCCGCCTCGTCCCCCACGTAGAGCTCGAAGGCGCCGTCGGTGCCGGTGGTGGTGCCGGTGAGCTGGAGGCGCGAGGTGCCGGAGCCCGTCGAGACCACCGTCGCGGTGATCCCCAGGTCGCCGTCGTTGATCGCCTTCGCGATGTCGGCGAGGGAGTTCGAGTCCGCGGTCACCGAGGCGTACGTGCCGTCGGCGCTCTTCACGGTGAGGGTCGGCGGGTTCTCCGCGGTGAGGTCCGCGCCGGAGGCGACGGAGGCGGAGAGCGAGACCTGCGTCTTGGCGACCGCGTCGACGGAGAACGTCAGCGAGCCGGCGGCCGCGGAGGTCGAGGCGGTGGCGGTCGCTGCGCTCGAGCTCGAGGTGGCCTTGAAGGTGGTCCAGGTCGAGGCCTTGGCCGCAGTCGCGGCCGCATCGGCGAGCGCCTTGATCTTGGTGTTGATCGACTGGAGCGAGGAGACGACGCTCTGCGCCGTGGACTTCTTCCGCGACAGCAGCGTCTGCGGCCCGGCCTCGATCTGCATGAGCGCGGAGATGATCGAGCTGGTGTCGAGACCGGACGCGATGCCGTCGACTCCCAAGGTGGCCACTGTCGCTCCTTCGTCGGTCTGTTCTTCTTGCGGCTTCGCGCCGCGGAGGGTCTCCCGAGGCGGGGACCCTCCACGGCGCGAAGGGGTGGCGGCGTCCTGGCGCGAGCGTCAGGACGCCGCCGGGGTTATCAGCCCTGCAGCAGCTGCAGCACGCCCTGCGGCAGCGACTTCGCCTGCGCGAGCATGGCGGTGCCGGCCTGCGACAGGATGTTGGCCGAGGTGTAGTTGACCATCTCCGACGCCATGTCGGTGTCGCGGATGCGCGACTCCGACGCCGTGAGGTTCTCGATCGCCACGTTGACGTTCTTGATGGTGTGCTCGAGGCGGTTCTGGTACGCACCGAGGTTGGCGCGGGCCTCAGAGACATTCTTGATCTGCTCATCGATGGACTTGATCGACTGCTGCGCGAGCGCAGAGCTCGAGAAGTCGAGGCTACCGAGGGTGGCGCCGGCGGCTCCACCAGTGATGCCAGCGCCCGGGTCGGCCGTGGAAACAGTGCCGCCATCGAGCGACTCGACCGAGATGCCGGTGGCGATGCCGTCCGCGTCCTTCACAACGCTCACCGTGAAGTTGGCCGAGAAGTTCGCGTCCGCAGCCAGCTGGTCCGCGAGGTCCTGCACCGACGTCGGCGCCGAGGCGAGCGACACCGTGACATCGGTCGTCTGGCCGGTCTTGGTCGACGTGAACGAGTACGCGCCAGCGGCAAGCGATCCGGTCGCAACGTTGAAAGACGCGCCAGTCGACCCCGGGGTTCCGGCACCGAGCGCCGTCGCAACGTCGGCGATGTTCGCCGACGAGAGGTCCACCGCGATCTGGCTGTCGGCGCCCGAGCCCGCACCCACCTGGAAGTTCAGGATGCCGGCCGAACCGTTCAGCAGGTCGGTGCCGTTGAAGTTGGTCGAGTCGGCGATGCGACCGAGCTCCTCGACCAGGCTGTTCGCCTCAGTCGCGATCGCATCGCGCGCATCGACGTTGTTCGAGTCGTTCGCCGCCTGCACGCCCAGGTCGCGAAGACGCTGGAGGATCGAGTGGACCTCGGTCAGCGCACCTTCAGCGGTCTGCACGACCGAGATGCCGTCCTGCGCGTTGCGGGCGGCGACGGTGAGGCCGCCGATCTGCGAACGCAGGCCCTCGGAGATCGCCAGGCCGGCCGCGTCGTCCGCCGCACGGTTGATGCGGAGACCCGACGACAGCTTCTCGAGCGACTTGCCGAGGTCGTTCTGGGTGTTCGAGAGGTTGCGGTACGCGTTGAGCGCCGCAACGTTGTTGTTGACCGTGAGACCCATCGTGGTTCTCCTCCTAAGTCGTGATCATGAATGCCGCCCCTCCATGGGCGAACATCTGCCTGATCGGCGGCGCGGGAGGGGTGTTGAGGGATTCGCGAACGGCTTTCGCTGCTGCTCCATGCGCCGCATTGCGCGCGGGAACCGCATCTCACCAGGGGCGACATTGCCGCACGGGAGGATCAGGCCTGATCGCCGTCCCGGCGCGCGGTGAGCACGGCGGCGGCGGTGCTCGCCGCCATCCTCTGAGCCGCGACGCTCGCGGCGGTGGCCGCGACGCAGCCCTCGACGGTCGCCCCGTCGGCCTCGGGCGAGACGCTGACGGCGCGCAGCTCGCCGGTCGCGGGGGTGGGCACGGAGCCAATGCGCACGGTCACCCGGCGCCTCAGGAGGCCGCGCGGGTGCGGGCGGGCCGCGCCACGGCGGGCGCGGCGGCCAGCACGCCGGCGTGGGTCGCGGTGCGCGCCGCGATCGACGCGAAGTACGCCTGGCGTCGCCGCTCGGCCACCCCCTCGTGCGGGTCGACCGCGGGGACCGCGTCCCTCTCGAGGTTCGCCTCGAGGCCGTCCTTGAGGAGCGACAGCGCCTCCGTACGGAGCTGGCTGATGCGCGAGCGGGTGACCCCGAGCTCCTCGGCGAGCTCGACCACCGGGCGGTCGTGCATGAACAGCTGCTCGATCACGTAGCGCAGCTTCTCCGGGAGGCACTCGACGCCGGCGCGCAGATACTCGATGCGCTCGGCGCCGACCACCGCGTCGAGGGGACCGACGCTCGAGTCGACCACGGAGTCCGAGATCGCGCCGTCGAAAGCCTCGATCGACAGCATGCGCGCCTCGCTGTCGGCGTGCGCGGCGTGCACCTCGGCGAGCGGGACCCCGAGCGTCGAGGCGATCTCCGCACGGCTCGGCTCGCGGCCCAGCGTCGCGGTGAGCCGCTCCGCCGCCTCGGTCACCTGGCGGGCGCGCTGGCGGGCGCCGCGCGAGACCCAGTCCATCGAGCGGAGCTCGTCGATCAGCGCGCCACGGATCCGCATGGACGCGTAGCGGGCGAACGGCACGCCCTTCGACTCGTCGTAGGAACGCGCCGCCCGGACCAGGGCGACGGCGCCCGCGGAGCTGAGATCGGCGCGCGAGACGTGCGCCGGGACGCGCGCCATGACCTCGTTGACGCTGTACCCGACGAGGGCGAGATTCGCCTCGACGAGAGCGTTGGAGGCGCTGTGATCGGTGTTCATGGCGAGCATCCTGGCAGGCCACGTTCCGGGAATGACGATGTCAGCCCCTCACATCGCTGCACCGAGTGCCGATAAGGGCTCTCACCTGGGAGAACGGTGTCCGATTCGTCCGCATCCATCGTTGGATGTACGCCGTTATTGTCCAGTTGTGGCGGCATTTGCGTCGCGGCCCCGAAGTGAGGAAGTCCACACCAGTGTCGCGCGTCACATTCGTTGCGTGTCGGGCCCGTCCTTCCCCGTCGGGTGCGGAACCGTCACAATGTCGGGACAAAGGCCGATAGGTCTGATGTGACCGGTGCGGCGATGCTCGCCCGGCGACGATGAAGATGACGCGTGAAGGGATACCGAGGACCGTCATGTCTTTCGATGAGCTGTCCACCGTGCTGTGGCGCGAGCGCGAGCTTCTGGAGACCCTGCTGTTCAAGCTGGAGACCGAGGAGCTCATCATCGCGGCAGGCCGCAGCCGGTGGCTCGGACGGGCAGCGCGCGAGGTCGAGCTGGTGCTCTCGCAGATCCGCGACGCGGACCTCGGGCGCGCAGCGGAGGCCGAGGCGGCCGCCCGCTCGATCGGGCTCGACGGCGACCCCGGCCTGCGCGAGCTGGCCATCGCCGCCCCCGCGCCGTGGGACGAGCTGCTCGGCGCGCACCACGCCGCGCTGTCCACGCTCGCGGCGCAGATCGCCGCGCTCGGCGAGAGCAACCGCGAGCTGCTCGCGGTCTCGCTGCAGGCGACCCGCGAGGCGCTCGTCGGGATCGAGGAGACCGTGGGGACCTACGACCAGAAGGGCACCGCCGCGAAGGGGTCGGCGTCCTTCCTCCTCGACGAGGCCCTCTGATGAGCACCTTCTCCGGCATCACCGGGGCGCTGTCCTCGCTCACCGCGCAGCGTCAGGCCCTCGAGACCGCCGGCCAGAACATCGCCAACGCGAACACCGAGGGCTACACGCGCCAGCGCGTCAGCCTCGAGGCGATCAGCACCGTCGCGGCGGCGTCGATCTTCTCCTCGGGCGCGAAGACGGGCTCGGGCGTGCGGGTGATCGGCATCGACCGCCTCGCGGACACGTTCCTCGACGCACGTCTGCGCACGCAGACCGCGTACGCCGCCCGCACCGCGTCGACCGCCACCGCGCTCGACCGGCTCGAATCCCTGGTCCAGGAGCCGAGCGACACCGGCGTGGCGTCGGGCCTCCAGGCCTTCTGGAACGCGTGGCAGGACGTCGCCAACTCGCCCGACAGCGCCGCGATCCGCACCGCGCTGCTGGGCTCCGCGACATCCCTCACGGCTCAGATCGGCGACACGTACCGCGCGTTCGGCGCGCAGTGGGACCAGGCCCGCACCGAGGCCGATGCGCTCGTGTCCCAGGTGAACTCCACCGCCTCGGGCATCGCCGACCTCAACGCGCAGATCCGGGGCATCCTCGCCTCAGGCGCCTCCGCCAACGAGCTCATGGACGAGCGCGACCTGCTCGTCACCCAGCTCTCGGAGCTGGTCGGCGCGACCGCCTCGACCCTCGCGGACGGCACCATGACCGTCTCCGTCGGCGGCAACCCGCTGGTCCAGGGCGGCCGTGCGAGCGAGATCGCCCTCGGCGGCTCGCGCGTCATGACCGCGGCTCTGGCGGAGCCCGCCGGCGCCGACGCCGTCTCGCTGTCCTGGGCGGACGGCACCCCGCTGCCGCTCTCGGGAGGCACGCTCGCGGGCACGCTCTCCTCTCTTCAGCCCAGCTCGAACGGCGGCGCGATCTCGCAGGCGATCGACGCGATCAACACGCTCGCGACGGACGTCGCGACGGCGGTCAACGCGATCCACACGACCGGCAGCACGGTCGACGGCACCGCGGGCACGGACTTCTTCGCCTTCACGGCGGGCGCGCCCGCCGCGCTCGGCCTCACGGTCGCGCTCTCGGACCCGGACGCCATCGCGGCGGCCGCGGGGACCGCGGGCGGCTACGACGGCTCGATCGCGGACCTGATCTCGCAGATCGGCGAAGGCGCTGCCGGCCCGGATGCGACCTGGTCCGCGTACATCGTCGACCTCGGCGTGAGCACCGAGGCGGCGAGGCGCCGGGCCGACGTCGCCGAGGCGACCCGCGCGACCGCCGAGCAGCTCCAGCTGTCCAACGCGAGCGTCGACATCGACGAGGAGGTCGCGAACATGGTCGCGTACCAGACGGCCTACGAGGCCGCCGCACGCGTCATGACCGCGATCGACGAGATGCTCGACACGCTCATCAACAAGACCGGCATCGTCGGGAGGTAGGCAGTGATCAACCGCGTCACCCAGCAGACGGTCCATCGCTCCACGCTGGCCAACCTGCAGCTCAACCTCTCGAAGATGTCCGACCTCCAGGGCCAGATGTCATCGGGCAAGCGCATCGACCGCGCCTCGGACGACCCGGTCGCGGCCGGCCGTGCCATGGCGTACCGCGCGGAGAAGGCCGCCGCCGAGCAGGCGGCCACCAACGCCGCGGACGGCGCCTCCTGGCTCAACCAGATCGACTCGACGCTGCAGAGCTCGGTGAGCGCGCTGCGCCGCGTGCGCGACCTCACGGTGCAGGCCTCCAGCACGGGTGTCCACAGCGACACCTCGCGCGAGGCGATCGCCGCGGAGATCGAGGGACTGCGCGACGCGCTTCTGGGCCACGCGAACACCCGGATCAACGGCAGGTCGGTCTTCGCCGGCACGTCCGCGGCCTCCAGCGCCTTCGAGGACTCCTCCTCGGCGACGCCGTACTCGTGGAACGGCATCGCGAGCACCGCGGTGACACGTCGGATCAGCGCGGACACCACCGTCCGGGTCGACGTCGACGGCACCGCCGCCTACGGCGTCGGCGCCTCCTCGGTGTTCCAGACCCTCGACGACCTCGCCGCGGAGATCCGCGCGGGCGACGCGGTCAGCGGCCGGCTCGACGACATCGACGCGCACCTCGACAGCATGCTGTCGACCCTCACGACGGTGGGCGCGCGCTACAACCAGATCACCGACGCGCAGGACCTCATCGCCGCCAAGCTCCAGGACCTCGGCGCGAGCATCTCGACCGTCGAGGACATCGACATCGCCCAGGCCGTGCTCGAGCTCCAGATGCAGGAGGTCGCCTACCAGGGCGCCCTCGGCGCCGCGAGCCGCGTGCTGCAGCCCACGCTGCTGGACTACCTCCGATGAGCGTCGCGGTCGCCCTCGACGGCGCGCGGACCGACGTCCGCGACCTGCCGGAGACGCTCACCTTCGTCGAGCGCATGCCCGGCATGGCCGACCTCACCCGCTTCCGCCTCGCCGCGATCGACGAGGCCGGCTTCGTGTTCACCCTCCGCAGCGAGGACGAGGCCGGCGTGCGGCTCTTCGCCGCCTCGCCGCACGCGTACTTCCCGACGTACGAGCCCGCCGTCCCCGCCGAGGTGCGCGAGGCGCTCGGCGCGTCTCCCGACGCGGCGCTGGTGATGCTCGCGATCGTCAACCCCGGCCGCGAGGAGGACCCGACGACGGTCAACCTGCTCGCGCCCCTCGTCATCGATCCGACGACCGGCGCCGCGGTGCAGATGGTGCTCGACGGGGACGAGTGGCCGCTCCGCGCCCCGCTCGGCTGACCCCCGAGCACCGCCCGGCGCGCGCACGGCCAGGGCTCATGGCCGGTGGATGCGGGCACGTTACGATGCCCGCATGGGTGTGCTGGACCGCTTCGAGCGCGGCGTCGAGAACGTGATGCAGAACGCGTTCGCGCGCACCTTCAAGGCCGGGGTCAAGCCCGTCGAGCTGGCGGCCGCCGTGAAGCGCGAGTGCGATGCGCGGGCGGCCGTGGTCGACCGCGGCCGGACCGTCGCCCCGAACGAGTACGTCATCGCTCTCGCCCCCGCGGACATGGAGACCATCGACCAGTGGGGCGAGGACGCGCTGCGCCACGAGCTCATCGACTCGCTCCGCTCGCATGCGGAGCGCCAGCGGTACTCGTTCGTCGGCGCGGTCGAGGTGGCGCTCGAGGAGGACGAGACGCTCGCGACCGGCCGCTACGCGGTGGTCTCGCGCACCACGCGCGGGCCTGTCGCCCCGGCGACGGGCTCCAACCCGAGCTCGCGCTACCCGCTGCTCGACATCGACGGCGTGCGCTACTACCTCACGGGCGAGTCGACCACCATCGGCCGCGGCACCGAGGCGGACATCGTGGTCGACGACACCGGGGTGAGCCGCCGCCACGTCCGGCTCGAGGTCACGGACCACGGCACCATCCTCACCGACCTCGGCTCGACCAACGGCACGTTCGTCGAGGACCAGCGCGTGGGGGAGGCGACGCTCCTCGACGGCAACGCGATCACCATCGGCCGCACCTCGATCATGTACTGGGACGCCGTGGCCGGGAACGAGGACGTCTGACGTGAGCCAGCTGTCGATCACCCTGCTGCGCATGGGCTTCCTGGTCCTGCTGTGGACGCTCGTGCTCTCGGCGATCGCGGTGCTCCGCGCCGACCTCTACGGCACGCGGATCACGGCCCGCGGACGCGGGCGGGAGTCGCGCCGCGACGCCGAGGCGCGCGCGGAGAAGACCGCCTCGCCCAGCCGCGCCGCGACGGGCATCCGCACGGGCTCGATCTCGACGCGCGAGCCGTCGGCCGCCCACCTCGCGGTCACCAGCGGCCCGCTCAAGGGCACCACCATCCCGCTCGGCGCCGCGCCCGTGCTGGTGGGCCGCGCGAGCACCTGCACGCTCGTGATCGACGACGACTACTGCTCGGCGAAGCATTGCCGCATCTACCTCGAGGGGGATCGCTGGATGGTCGAGGACCTGGGCTCCACGAACGGCACGTACCTGGGCAACCAGCGGGTCACCGACCCGGTGCCGTTCCGCGCGGGCGACGTGGTCCGGATCGGCGCGACCGCCCTGGAGCTGCGCGCCTGATGTATCTGGGGATCCACTTCGCCGCGCGCTCCGACGTCGGCCTCGTCCGCGCCAACAACCAGGACTCCGGCTTCGCGGGACCGCATCTGCTCGCCGTCGCGGACGGCATGGGCGGCGCCGCGGGAGGCGACATCGCCTCCTCGATCGCGATAGCCCGGCTCGCCGCGCTCGAGGGCGAGGCCCACGGCCCGGACGATGCGCTCGACGAGCTCAAGACGGCCATCTCGGACGCCCACGCGCAGATCGTCGAGCGCGCACGGAACGATCCGGAGCTCTCGGGGCTCGGCACCACCGTCACCGCGCTGCTGCGCTCGGGCTCGACGCTGTCGATGGCCCACATCGGCGACTCCCGCGCGTACCTGCTGCGCGACGGCACGCTCGAGCAGGTCACCACCGACCACTCGTTCGTGCAGCACCTCGTCGACACCGGACGGCTGTCCGCCGCGGATGCGGAGCACCACCCCAAGCGTTCGATGCTGCTGCGCGTGCTCGGCGACATCGACGCCGACGTGCCGGTCGACATCTCGGTGCGCGAGACCCGCGACGGGGACCGCTGGCTGCTGTGCTCGGACGGCCTGTCGGGCGTGGTGAGCAAGGACACGCTCCGCACCACGATGCTCGAGGTCGAGGACCCGGGCGACTGCGCGGACGCGCTGGTCAACCTCGCGCTCAACGCCGGCGCCCCCGACAACGTCACGTGCGTCATCGGCGACATCGTCGACATCGACGCCGCCCCCGACGGCGTCGGCCCGTCCACCTCCTCGCAGATCGTCGGCTCCGCCGCGCGCGACCGCCGCAAGCCCTCCGCCGGCGGCGACACGCCCGCGGGCAAGGCCGCGCGGCTCGCGGCGCGCGAGGAGCCCGACGAGGACGACGAGCCTGCGCGAGACCGCTGGTCGCGCCTCCGCCCCTGGATCCTGCCCCTCGTCACGCTCGCCGTGATCGCGGGCGCCGCGTGGGGCGGCTACTGGTGGTCGCAGCAGCAGTACTACGTCGGCGACAGCGAGGGCTTCGTCACCATCTACCGCGGCATCCCCGAGGCGGTGGGCGAGCTCTCGCTCTCGCACGTGGTGGAGAAGACCGGCATCCCGACCGATGAGCTCGCGCCCTACCAGCGCGAACGCGTGCTCGACGCGATCCGCGTGCGCAGCCTGGACGATGCGGCGGACGTGGTCCTCCAGCTGGAGGCGGGCGACTAGTGGCGACCGTCACGGACGTCAAGGTCCGCACCGGCCGACGCAGCGAGCTCGGGCTCCTCGGGCTCGCGGTGGGCCTCGCGGTCCTCGCGCGCGGACTCGTCGACTATCACGCCGACTTCCTCGAGCTCGACGAGCTCGCGATCTACGCGGCCGGCTGGACCGCGGTCGCGCTGCTCATCCACCTCGCCATCCGGCGGTGGGCGCCGTTCGCCGACCCCGTCCTGGTGCCTGCCGTGCTCGGGCTCAACGGCATCGGCCTGGCGATGATCCGCCGCATGGACTTCGCGTACGCCGCGCGCGGGCGCGACACGGACTTCGGCGAGGTGCAGATCGCGTGGACGCTGCTGGGCGTCGCCCTCGCGATGCTGGTGATCCTGCTGCTGCGCGACTACCGCCTGCTGCGACGGTTCACGTACACCGCGGGCGTGCTCGGCCTCATCGGTCTGCTGCTGCCCCTGGTGCCGGGGCTCGGCACCGAGATCAACGGCGCGCGCATCTGGATCTCCGTCTTCGGCCGCTCCCTGCAGCCCGCCGAGTTCGCCAAGATCGCCTTCGTCATCTTCTTCGCGGGCTTCCTGGTCACCAACCGCGACACCCTCGCCCTCGCCGGGCCCAAGGTGCTGGGCATGCGCTTCCCGCGCCCGCGCGACATGGGACCGCTCGCGCTCGTCTGGGTCGCCGCGATGCTCGTCCAGATCTACGAGCGCGACCTCGGCACGTCGCTGCTGCTCTTCGGGATCTTCGTCGCGATGCTCTACGTCGCGACGGAGCGGCTGTCGTGGGTGATCGTGGGCCTCGGCATGTTCGCGACCGGCGCGGTCCTCGCAGGCGCCCTCTTCAGCCACGTCGCGAGCCGCTACACCGCGTGGCTCCACGCGCTCGACGCGGAGGTCTACCGCTCGGGCACCAGCGAGCAGCTGGTCCGCGGGCTGTTCGGCATGGCGTCGGGCGGGCTGTTCGGCACCGGGCTGGGCGAGGGCCGCCCCGACCTCGTGCCCTACGCGGAATCCGACTTCATCGTCGCGTCGATCGGCGAGGAGCTCGGGCTCACGGGCCTCATGGCGATCCTCACGCTCTACGTCATCATCGTCCAGCGCGCGATGCGCACCGCGATCGGCACCCGCCACGGCTTCGGGAAGCTGCTCGCCGCGGGCCTGGGCTTCGCGATCGCGCTGCAGGTCTTCATCGTCGTCGGGGGCGTCACGCGCGTGATCCCGCTCACGGGCCTCACCACGCCGTTCCTCGCGTACGGCGGCTCGTCCATGCTCGCCAACTGGATCGTCATCGGGCTGCTGCTGCGCCTGTCCGATCAGGCCCGCAGACCCGAGGAGGTGACCCCGTGAACGAGCCCGTCCGGCGCCTCTCGGTCGTCGTCCTCGCGATGTTCCTCACCCTCATGGTCGCCGCGTCGTACATCCAGGTGATCGCCGCCGGCGACCTCAACGCCGACGCGCGCAACGTCCGCACGCTGTACCGCGAGTACGGCACCTTCCGCGGGCCCATCGTGGTCGACGGCGAGTCCGTGGTGTGGTCCTCCCCGGTCGACGACCCGTACAACTACCAGCGCACCTACTCCGACGGTCCGCTCTACGCCGCCGCGACGGGCTACTACTCGACCGTCTTCGGGCGCACCGGGATCGAGCAGACCGAGAACGACCTGCTCTCCGGCACCGCCGACTCGCTCTTCTGGACGCGCCTGAGCGACCTCGTGTCCGGGGAGACGCAGCGCGGCGCGAGCGTCGAGCTCACGCTCGACGCGGAGGTCCAGCAGGCCGCCGCGAGCGCGCTGGGGGACGATGCGGGCGCCGTGGTCGCGCTCGACCCGCGCACCGGCGAGGTGCTCGCGATGGTGACGAGCCCCACGTACGACCCGGCGGTGCTCGCGAACCACAGCAGCTCCGAGGTCAACGCGGCGTACCAGGAGCTCCTCGCGCAGGAGGACGGCCCGCTGGTCAACCGCGCGATCGCGGGCGACCTCTACCCGCCGGGCTCGACCTTCAAGCTCATCGTCGCGGCGGCCGCGCTCGAGGCCGGGTACGACGCGGACTCCGAGCTCTACGCCCCCGACGAGCTCGACCTCCCGTCGACCTCGAACACCATCAGCAACTACGGCGGGAAGTCCTGCGCGGCGAACGAGCGCCAGACGCTCGCGGAGTCGCTCGAGATCAGCTGCAACACGTCCTTCGCGAACCTGGGCATGCAGCTCGGCTGGAGCCTCGTCGAGAGCAAGGCCGCGGAGTTCGGCTGGGGAGAGCAGCTCTCGATCCCCCTCGCGGTCACCCCCTCGGTGCTCCCCGACGATCCCGACGGCGCGCAGACGGCGATGGCGTCGCTCGGTCAGTTCGACGACCGCGCGACCCCGCTGCAGATGGCCATGGTGGCCGCCGGGATCGCGAACGACGGCGTGCTCATGCGGCCCTACCTCGTCGACTCGGTGCGCGACGCGAACCTGCGCCTGGTCGAGGACTTCGAGCCCGAGCAGCTGTCCGAGCCGATGACGCGCGCCGACGCGAACGAGCTCACCGACATGATGGTCACGGTGGTCGAGTCCGGCACCGGCACCGCGGCACGGATCTCCGGGGTCGAGGTCGCAGGCAAGACCGGCACCGCCGAGACGGGCACCGATGCGCGCCCGCACGCGTGGTTCGTGGGCTTCGCCCCGGCCGACGACCCGGTGGTCGCGGTGGCGGTGCTCGTCGAGAACGGCGGCACCACCGACGGCGAGGTCACGGGCGGGCGCGTCGCGGCGCCCATCGCGAAGGCCGTCATGGAGGCCGCGATCGCGGCCGGAGGGGACAGCTGATGGGCATCCACGCGGGGACCACGCTCGCCGGTCGGTACGTGCTGCGCTCGCTGCTCGCGGTCGGCGGCATGGGCGAGGTCTGGCGCGGCACCGACGCCGAGCTCGACCGCGAGATCGCGATCAAGGTGCTCAAGGACGGCGCCATGGAGAACGACACGTTCCTCAAGCGCTTCCGCAACGAGGCGAAGAACGCCGCGGGCCTGGTCCACTCGAACATCGCGCAGGTCTTCGACTTCGGCGACCACGACGGCACGCCCTACATCGTCATGGAGCTGGTCGAGGGCGAGCCGCTGTCGACCATCCTCGAGCGCGAGCGCACGCTCGACGAGGCCCGGCTGGTGACGATCATGCGCCACACGTGCCGCGGTCTCGCGGTGGCGCACGAGGCCGGCATCATGCATCGTGACGTCAAGCCCGGCAACCTCCTGGTGCAGGAGGGCGACCTCGTCAAGATCACGGACTTCGGTGTGAGCCGCGGCACCGACCAGACCACCCTCACCGCGACCGGCATGGTGATGGGCACCGCGCAGTACCTCGCACCCGAGCTCGCGCTCGGCAAGCCCGCCACCGCCGCATCGGACCTCTACGCCCTGGGGATCATCGCCTTCGAGGCCGTCGTGGGCAAGCGGCCCTTCACCGCGGCGAGCGCGGTCGACATCGCGATCGCTCAGGTGAACGAGCCGGTGCCGCCGCTGCCGGCGGGCGTCTCGCCCGAGCTGCACGCTCTGATCCTCCAGCTCCTCGACAAGAACCCGCGGCGCCGTCCCGCGTCGGCGCTCGAGCTCGACCGCATCCTCGCGGAGCTCACGCTGACCGACCGCGACGGCGGCGCGCAGGCCCCGGTGGACCTCTCCCAGCCGGCGCAGCCGCCCCGGCGCGCGATGCCTCCGAGCATCGCCCCGCGGGAGTACCGACCGCGCCCGGATGTCGAGCATCGCAGGCCACGGCCCCGGTAGATGGAAGAATGGCCCCGAGCACGATGGACCACGAAGGACGTTTCATGAACCAAGAGCCGAAGATCCTCGCCGGACGGTACGAGGTCGGCGACCTCATCGGCCGCGGCGGCATGGCCGAGGTGCACGTCGGTTACGACACGCGCCTGGGCCGCACCGTCGCCATCAAGATCCTCCGCGCCGACCTCGCGCGGGACCCGTCCTTCCAGACCCGGTTCCGGCGCGAGGCGCAGGCCGCCGCGGGCCTCAACCACCCCAGCATCGTCGCCGTGTACGACACGGGCGAGGACAGCATCGTCAACGCGGACGGCAACCCGCAGGCGGTGCCGTTCATCGTGATGGAGTACGTCGAGGGGCACACCGTCCGCGAGATCCTCAAGGGGGACGTCGCGGCGCCCATCGACGAGGCAGTCGAGATCACCGCGGGCGTGCTCGCCGCGCTCGACTACTCGCACCACGCGGGACTGGTCCACCGCGACATCAAGCCGGCGAACATCATGCTCACCCCCACGGGCGCGGTGAAGGTGATGGACTTCGGCATCGCCCGCGCCCTCGCGGACTCGGGCCAGACGATGACCCAGACGCAGGCCGTCGTGGGCACCGCCCAGTACCTGTCCCCTGAGCAGGCGCGCGGCGAGAACGTCGACGCGCGCTCGGACCTCTACTCGACCGGCTGCGTGCTGTTCGAGCTCCTCACCGGCCGCCCGCCGTTCATCGGCGACTCCCCGGTCTCGGTCGCGTACCAGCACGTGCGCGAGGCGGCCCCGCGTCCCTCGGAGTTCGCCTCCGACGTGCCCGAGGAGCTCGACCGGGTGGTGCTGCGCGCGCTCACCAAGAACCGTGACGAGCGCTACGCGAGCGCCCAGGACTTCCTCGCCGACCTCCGCAGCGTGATGTCGGGCGAGCCGCTCGCCCCGTCGACGGGAGCGATCGCGCTCGGCTCGGCGGCGCTGGGCGCCGGCGCGGCCGGCGTCGCGGCGGCGGCCCTCGACGACGGCTCCGACGCCACCGAGGTCATGCCCGAGCAGACCACGGCCGGCGAGACCGCGGTGATGCCGGGCGCGAGCCCGTGGGCGACCGTGGACGAGCCCGGCCAGTTCGAGCCCGCCACAGGCGCGGTCGAGACGCTCGAGGACGAGGACGAGGACCCCGCCGCCGCGCGGCGCAAGAAGATCATCCAGTGGTCCGTGCTCGGCGCCGCGGCAGCGGCCGCGATCCTGCTCATCCTCGCGCTGTGGATGATGACCAGGGACGCCGCCCCGATCACCGAGCCGAGCCCGAGCGCCGAGACCAGCGTCGAGATCACCGATCTGGCGGACATGACGCGCGCCGAGGCTCAAGCCGAGCTCGACCGCCTGGGCCTCGTCGGCCAGTTCGAGACCGAGCCGTCCGAGGACGTCGAGACGGACCTGGTCACCCGCACCGACCCGGAGGCGGGCCGGAACGTCGAGGCCGGCGAGACGATCACCGTCTACCTCTCGAGCGGGCCCGACACGGTCTCCGTGCCCGATGTCCGCGGCGACTCCGAGGAGGACGCCATCGCGGCGCTCGAGGCGGCGGGGCTCAGAGTGATCGCGCGCGACACCGAGGACGACCCGGCCTTCGACGCGGGCCGCGCCACCAGCACCGAGCCGGCCGCCGGCGAGACCGTCGACCGGGACTCCGGCGTCACGCTGTACCTCTCCTCGGGCGAGGTCGAGCTCGAGGACCTCACCGGGCTGAGCCTGTCCGAGGCCCGCAAGAAGCTGGGCGAGCTCAACCTCGTCGCCGACGAGTCCTACGAGGAGACGTCCGACGAGGAGCCCGGCACCGTCCTGTCCCAGGACCCGGGCGCGGGACGCGTCGAGCGCGGCTCGACCGTGTCGCTCATCGTGGCCGAGGAGCCCTCGACCGTGGCGGTGCCGGCGATCGTCGGCAAGTCCGAGGCGGCGGCGCGCTCCGACATCCAGAACGCGGGCCTCACCGTCGGCGACGTCACGGTGGACACCACCCCGGACGCGGCCTTCGACGGCATCGTGAAGTCCTCGAACCCAAACCCCGAGACCGAGGTCGCCCCCGGCACCGTCGTGAGCTTCGTGGTCGGTTGCCCGGTCACCACCGTGACCATCCCGGATCCGGACTTCACGCCGGATCCCGCGGACCCGGACGCCGAGGTCCCCACCATCGACCAGCTGCAGTGCCGCTGATCGACCAGGCATGACACGACGCCCCGCGGGAATACCCTGCGGGGCGTCGCTGTCTATGCTGGCGTGATGACGCCGCTGAGGACCGTGGAGGGCGTCCGCGACTTCGTCGCGGACGGATGCGTCGCGGTCCAGACCGCCCTCGAGTCCCACGTCGCTCGCGCGCAGGGGGAGATCCCGCAGGCCGGCGCCGACTATCGCGACCTCTGGGGCGCGGTCGGAGCGCAGCAGCAGGGCGGGAAGAACCTCCGCCCGTCGCTCACGCTCGCCGCCTACGCGGGCCTGGGAGGGGACGATGCGGTCGCGGCCGTCCCCGTGGCCGCCGCGATGGAGATGCTCCATACCGCGATGCTGGTGCACGACGACCTGCTCGACGGCGACGAGGTGCGCCGCGGCCGCCTCAACGTGGCCGGCCGGAGGCGCCGGGCGCTCGAGGGCTCGGGGCTCGAGGAGGCGCGAGTGGAGTCGCATGTGCGGACCGCCGCGCTGCTGGGCGGCGACCTCGCGCTGTCCTCGGCCTACGACCTCATCGCGCGGGCCGACCTGCCCGCGCACCACCGCCTCGCGTGCATCGACCTCGTGACGCGCGCGGTGCGCGCGACCATCGCCGGCGAGCTGCTCGACATGTACGGCGACCTCATCGCTCCCGAGGAGGCGGACTCGGTGCTCGTGGCCGAGCTCAAGACGGCCACCTACTCGTGCGTGGTGCCGCTGCTCGCCGGCGCGCAGCTCGCGGGAGCCGACCCCACGATGATCTCGCACCTCGAGCGGCTGGGCGCGTCCCTCGGGCTGAGCTTCCAGCTGGTCGACGACGACCTCGGGGTCTTCGGCGACCCGGAGGTCACGGGCAAGTCGGTGCTGTCGGATCTGCGCGCGGGCAAGCGCACGGAGCTGCTGCGGCTCGGCTACGAGCGCGCCGACGCCGCGGGGCGCGCGGTGCTCGAGGAGTGCGTGGGCGACCCCGAGCTCGACGAGGAGCGCGCGGCGCGCGTGCGCGAGGTGCTCATGCAGTCGGGCGCCCGGAAGCGCGCCCTCGTGGTCGCGCGGCGGCACGCCCGCACCGCGCGCACCATCGCCGCCGAGCGCATCCCGGCGCCGCTGTCGGGGTACCTCATCGACCTGATCGACGGGCTCGAGGAGCGCACCTCATGAGCCGTCGCGACCGGCGCCGCCACCACGACTCGCAGGAGACCTCGCTCGCGCTCTACGACGACGCGGCCCGTGACGCCGCGGCGCGCGTGATCGCGCGGTACTCGACGTCCTTCGGCCTCGGCACCCGCCTGCTGCCGCGCGCGCAGCGGGCGCACATCCGCAACGTCTACGCGATGGTGCGCGTCGCCGACGAGCTGGTCGACACCTACCGCGGCCCCGATGCCGGCGCGCTGCTCGACGGCTTCGAGGCCGAGGTGCACGCCGCGATGGACCGCGGCTTCAGCGCGGACCTCGTCGCACACGCCTTCGCGCTCACCGCGCGCGAGGTGGGCATCACGCGCGAGCAGACCGAGCCGTTCTTCGCCTCGATGCGGATGGACCTGGTGGAGACGTCGCACGACGAGGACTCCCTCGCGCTCTACATCCTCGGCTCGGCCGAGGTGGTGGGGGAGATGTGCCTCGCCGTCTTCGTCAACACCGGGCGCGGCCCCCGGCCGCTCGATCCGGAGGTGCGGGACGGCGCGCGCCACCTCGGCGCGGCGTACCAGAAGATCAACTTCCTGCGCGATCTCGCGGTCGACGAGCACGAGCTGGGCCGAGCGTACTTCCCAGGCGTCTCCGCCGCGACCCTCGACGACGCCCGCCTCGCGGAGCTGGTGGACGAGTGCCGGGAGGACATGCGCACCGCCGCGTCCGTGCTCGACGCGCTGCCGCGCCGCGCGCGGGCCGCGGTGGGCACCACCATCGACATCTACGCGCGGCTGCTCGAGCAGATCGCGCAGACGCCGGCCCGCGAGCTGGTCGCGCGGCGCGTGCGCGTCGCCGACCCGGTGAAGGCGGCGCTGGCCGTCCGCAACCTCGCCGGCCGTCACGGAAGGGCGCTCGCATGACCGGACCCCGCATCGTCGTCATCGGAGGGGGAGTGTCCGGGCTCGCGACCGCCGGGCTGCTCGCGCGCGGAGGCGCCGAGGTGGTGCTCGTCGAGCGTCACCCCACGCTCGGCGGCCGTGCGGGCCGGGTCGAGGTCGCCGGCCACACGTTCGACGCGGGTCCGACCTGGTACCTCATGCCGGAGGCCTTCGCGCAGTACTTCGCGCTCATGGGCCGCGACGTCGACGAGGAGCTCGACCTGGTCGACCTCGATCCGCGGTACCGCGTGCTCTTCGAGGGCGAGGACCCGTGGTCCGCGGCCGACGCGCTCGACGTGTCCGCGGACGCCGAGGAGAACTGGCGCCGCTTCGACGCGCTCGCGCCCGGCGAGGGCGAGGCGATGCGCGCGTACGCCGAGGATGCCCGCGAGCTCTACCGCACGGCGTTGGACCGCTTCCTCTACACGACCTACGCGCGCCCGCACACGGTCGCCGACCGCTCGGTGCTGCGCAGGCTCCCGACCCTCGCGGGGCTGCTGACGCGGTCGCTGGGACGGCGCATCGCCTCGCGCGTGCGCGATCCCCGGCTGCGTCAGGTGCTCGGCTTCCACGCGGTGTTCCTCGGCTCGTCGCCCGACCGCGTGCCCGCGCTGTTCTCGCTGATGAGCCACCTCGACCTCAACGACGGCGTGCGCTACCCGCGCGGCGGCGTCCACACCGTGGTCGAGGCGATCGCGCGGATCGCGCGCGAGGAGGGCGCCGAGCTGCGCACGTCGGCGCCCGTGTCGCAGATCCTCGTGGACGATGCGGGCTTCGCGACAGGGGTGACGCTCGAGTCGGGCGAGGTGATCCGCGGCGACGCGGTGGTCGCGGCCGCCGACCTCCACCACGTCGAGACCGCGCTGGTGCCGGAGCGGTGGCGCACCCACCCCGAGAAGTCCTGGCGTCGTCGCTCTCCCGGCGTGAGCACCCTCCTGGTGCTCGCCGAGGTCGACGGCGAGGTCCCCGAGCTCGCGCACCACACGCTGCTGTTCACGCGCGACTGGGACGCCAACTTCGCGGCGCTGAGCGGCGGCACCCTCCCCCCGGTGCCCGCCTCCGTGTACGTGGCGCGGCCCGGTGCGACCGAGGCGGGTCTGTCCCCCGAGGGCAAGGACGCGCTCTTCGTGCTGGTGCCGTTCCCCGCCGACGCGTCGCTGGGCGCGGACGAGGCCTCGCGCGCCGAGCTCGTCGCCCTCGGGCGCCGCTACCTCGCGCAGGTGGGCGCCTGGGCGGACGTGCCCGACCTCGCCGAGCGCTCCACCGTGCTCCAGGTCATCACCCCGGCGGACTTCGCTCAGCGCTTCGGCGCGTGGGAGGGCGGCGCGCTCGGCCTCGAGCACACCCTCACGCAGACCGCGGTGCTGCGCCCCGGCAACGTCTCCTCGAAGGTCCCCAACCTCCTCTACGCGGGCGCGTCGACGGTCCCGGGCATCGGCGTGCCGCTGTGCCTCGTCTCGGCGGAGCTGGTCGCCAAGCGCATGCTGGGCGCCGTGGACGCCTCCCCGCTGCCCACGCCGGCCCCGCCGGGCTTCCTCGCGCGCTCGCGCGAGAAGGGCGTGCTCGGCAACCTCGCCCGGCGGGCGCAGGGATGAGCCACCTCGCGTACCTGAGCGCGCTGCTCGTGTCGCTCGCGGGTCTGGCGGTGCTGGACCATCGCTTCCGCCTCGCGGTCTTCGATCAGCCCCGGCGCGCGCTGCTCACGGTGGCGCTCGGAGTCGCGTTCTTCCTGGTGTGGGACCTGGTCGGGGTCGGGCTCGGGATCTTCTTCGTCGGCTCGGAGACGTGGCTCACGGGGATCCGCATCGCCCGCGAGGTGCCGCTCGAGGAGCCGCTGTTCCTCGTGCTGCTGACCTACCAGACGCTGCTGCTGTGGCGCGCGCTGTCCCGGCGCGACACGGCCCGCCGGCGCCCGGCCGCCTCCGCGCCCCACCCCGGAGGCGCGGCCGCATGACCTACGTGATCCTCTCCGTCGCGGTGCTCGCGCTCGTCGCCCTCGCGTGCCTGCCCTTGCTCCGCCGCCTGCCGCATCGTCCCCTGCTTCTCACCGGCGCCGCGATCGTCGCGCTCACCGCGGTCTTCGACCCGCTCATCGTCGGCGCGGGCATCGTCGGCTACGACGAGGAGCTGATCTCGGGCCTGCGATGGGCCGGCGCCCCCGTCGAGGACGTCGCCTACGCGCTGGCCGCGGTGATGCTGGTCCCGACGCTGTGGACCCTGCTCGGCCCGGCCCCGACCCCGGCCCCGACCCCGCCCACCGCACCCGACCGGGACACTCACCATGCTTGATTCCGCCGATCCGCATCGCACGGGACAGCCACCCGCCCTTCTGTGGTCCCTGCTCAAGGCCTCGCGCCCCGTCTCGTGGATCAACACCGCGTTCCCGTTCGCGGCGGGCTACCTGCTCGCGACGCACTCGTTCGACGCGGTGCTGGTGGTCGGCACGCTGTTCTTCCTCGTCCCGTACAACCTGCTGATGTACGGGATCAATGACGTCTTCGACCACGAGTCCGACCTCGCCAACCCGCGCAAGGGCGGCGTCGAGGGCGACGTGATCCGCGACCTCGACGAGGCCCGCCGCGTGCACCGGGCGATCCTGTGGGCCTGCGCGATCACGGTGATCCCGCCCGCGACCTGGCTGCTCGCCCAGGGCTCCGCCGCCGCGGCCGTCACGCTCCTGCTGGTCCTCGCCGGGGTGCTCGCGTACTCGGTGCCGGGCCTGCGCTTCAAGGAGCGGCCCTTCCTCGACTCGCTGACCTCGGCGCTGCACTTCTGCGGCCCGCTGCTCTATGCGCTCGTGCTCGCGGACACGCCGCTGCTCGCGCGCACCACGTGGCCCGTGTGGACGGCCTTCATCCTGTGGGGCATGGCGAGCCACGCCTTCGGCGCGGTGCAGGACGTCCGTGCGGACCGCGCCGGCGGCATCGGCTCGGTCGCGACGGTGATCGGGGCCCGCGCCACGGTGCGGCTGTCCCTGGCCCTCTACGCCGCATCGTCCCTGCTGCTGGCGCTGCTGCCGTGGCCCGCGACGCTCGCCGCGCTGCTGCCGCTCGCCTACGTCGCGTCCGTCGCGCGCTTCCTGCACGTCGACGACGAGACCTGCGAGGAGGCCAACCGCGGCTGGCGGACCTTCCTGTGGCTCAACCAGCCGGCGGGCTTCGCGGTGACGATGCTCGTCATCGGGGCCTGGAAGGGCTGGGGCTGACTCAGGAGCGGCGGCCGCCGCGCAGCCCCGCGTCGAGCCGGTCGAGCAGGTCGAGCGCAGCACCGGCGTCCTGATCCACGTCCGCGAGCGCGGAGCGCAGCCGCGCCGCCCAGAAGGCCCGCAGGCGCGCGATGCTCTGGTCCGCGAGGTCGGTCGCTTGGAGGCGCGTGTGGCGGTGATCGTCGGGATCCTCCGACCGCTGCACCAGACCCTTGTGCTCGAGGCCCCGCAGCGCCGCCGACAGGTTGGGGCGCTTGAGCCCGGTCGCCTCGGCCGCGGCGCTCGGCGAGGTGCCCGGATTGCGGTGGATCCAGCGCAGCACGGCCGTCTCGGTTCCGGTGAGCGGCACCACGTCGACGCCGCCCGCGGAGTGCGGGTCGAGCTCGCGCGCGAGGCGCAGGATGCGCTCGGCGAGCTCGGCGAGCTGCTGATCCGCGGTCGCGTCGTCCTGGGTCATGCGACAGAGGCTACCGCCGCGTCGGGAATTCAGTTATGATTTCATAATCGCCCCTGCCGAGAGGATCCCACCATGCCCGCTGCCCCGAGCGCGCCCCCGACCACGTCCCGGACGCACGACGCCACGTCCGCCTCGTCCACCCCGTCCGTCGGCACCGGGATCACCGCCGCGCTGCTCGCGGTGCTCGGCCTCCTCTCGGCGATCGCACCCCTCGCGACGGATCTCTACCTCCCCGCCTTCCCGCAGATGGCCACCGACCTCGGCGTCGGCGCGACCACCGTCCAGCTGAGCCTCACCGCCTTCCTCCTCGGCGTCACCGCCGGCCAGCTGGTGTTCGGCCCACTGTCCGACCGCTTCGGCCGCGTGCCCCCGCTCATCGCGGGCGCGGTGCTCATGGTGGTCGCGGGCATCGCGACGGTGCTCGCCCCGACCGCGGGCGTGCTCATCGGTGCGCGCCTGCTCCAGGGCCTCGGCGGCGCCGCCGGGATGGTGATCGGACGCGCGATCATCTCCGACCGCGCCACGGGCAAGGCCGCGGCGAGCGCGTTCTCCCTCATGATGATCGTCGGCGGCGTGGCCCCGGTGGTCGCGCCCGTGCTCGGCGGCGTGCTCGTCGACCGCATCGGCTGGCGCGGGCTCCTCGCCGTGGTGGCCGCGCTCTCCGTCGCGATGCTGGTCGCGGTCGTCGCGGTGGTCCGCGAGTCCTACCCCGCCGAGCGCCGGGTCGCCGACCGCGCCGAGCGCGTCGCCTCCGGATCGGCGCTCTCCGCGCTGCGCTCGCGCGCCTTCCTCGGCTACGCCGCCGCGTTCTCCTTCGCCTTCGGCGTAATGATGGCCTACATCTCCGCCTCGCCCTTCCTCTACCAGGGCATGATGGGGCTCGACGAGGCCGCCTACGGACTCGCCTTCGGCGTCAACGCGCTGGGCCTCATGGTGGTGAGCGGTGTCTCCGCGAAGCTCGCGGCGACCCACGACGTGCGACGCCTGCTCACCGCCGGCATCGTCGCCGTCGTCGGGGCCTCGGTCCTGTTCGCCGCCATGGTCGCGCTGGCCGTCCCGGCCGGCTGGCTCGCGCTCCCGCTCTTCATCGCGGTGTCGAGCATGGGCCTCGTGTTCGGCAACGCGACGGCGCTGGCGCTCGGCGCCGTCCCGCTCGCCGCGGGCGTCGCCTCGGCCGTGCTCGGCGCGCTCCAGTTCGGGCTCGCCGCGCTCGTCTCGCCGCTGGTGAGCCTGGGCGGCGGCACGTCCGCCGTGCCGCTCGCGCTCGTCATGCTCGCATGCGCGGCCGTCGCGGCGGGCGCGCTGGCGCTGACCGGCCGCCCGGCCCGGACCGCTACCGCCGCACGAGCGGGCTGAGGCCCGCCGATCGCCCCTCGGCGTCGGGCATGCCGCAGACCTCGAGCCAGTTGGCGAGCAGGCGGTGGCCGCCCTCCGTCAGCACCGACTCGGGGTGGAACTGGACGCCGTGCAGCGGCAGCTCCTTGTGCTTGAGGCCCATGATGATGCCGTTCGCCGTCGACGCCGTGACCTCGAGCTCGTCCGGGACCGTCGGGTTCTCGACCGCCAGCGAGTGGTAGCGCGTCGCGGTGAACGGCGACGCGAGCCCGGCGAGGACCGAGGCGCCGTCGTGGGTCACCGCGGACGTCTTGCCGTGCATGAGCTCCGGGGCGTGCGAGACCACGCCGCCGTAGACCTCGGCCAGCGCCTGATGCCCGAGGCAGATGCCGAGCATCGGGACACCCGCCTCGGCGCACTGCCGGATGACGTCCATGGAGGCGCCGGCCTCCGCGGGCGTTCCGGGGCCGGGGGAGATGAGGACGCCGTCGTAGTCGCCGACCGCGCCGGCGTCCGCCACCGCATCGTTCCTCACGACCACGGTCTCCGCGCCCATCTGACGCAGGTATCCGACGATCGTGTAGACGAACGAGTCGTAGTTGTCGACCACCAGGATGCGCGTCACGGGACAGCCTCCACGCTTGCCTCCTCGATGTCGAAGGTCACCGAGAACCACGGGTAGACCCACTGGAACAGCGCGCCGACGACCGCCGCGATGATGAGCAGCACGAACAGCACCCGCAGCCACGCGGGGCCGGGCAGGATGCGCCAGACGGCGGGGAAGATCATGGCTGGGGGATCTCCTCGAGGATCTCGGGCGGGACGCCGTTGCCGGTGGGAGCCCAGTACTCGAGCTCGCCGTGGACGATGTACCGCTCGGCGGCGGAGAACATCGGGTGGCAGGTCGTCAGCGTGATGTAGTGACCGTCGGCCTCGCCGCCGATGACGTAAGGGTTGGGCGCGATGACCTCGACGTGCTCAGGGGTGACGATGAGGTGGTCCGTCATGCGGTAGACGTACCAGGCGTCCTCGGTCTGCACCACGAGCGCGTCGCCGGCCTGGAGCTCCGCGATCCGGTTGAACGGCTTGCCGTAGGTGGTGCGGTGCGCGCTGATGGCGAAGTTGCCGTACGCGCCGGGCATCCCGGTGCCGGGGTAGTGGCCGATGCCGAGGACGTCGAGCACGTCCAGGCGCGTCACGCCCTGCGAGATGGGCTTGACGTAGTCCGTGCCCCAGCGCGGGACGTAGAACGTCGCGAAGGTCTCGGTGAATGCCGGCTCGTCCATCACGGGAGCCGTGTCCGGCGACAGGTGGAGCTCGTCCGGAAGGATCTGCGGGCCCGTGTCGGGCTCGGCCTCGTCCGCGGTGATGGCACCCGTGTAGGCCCAGTCGAGCTCGTCGACCACCTCGGCCTGCTCGCGGTCCGCGACCACGTCCGTGTAGAACAGCTGCCACACGACGTAGAGGCCGACGACGGCTCCGGCGATGATGCACAGCTCGCCGATGAGCGAGACGAGGCGCGTGCCGACGCCCGGGCCGCGGGTGGCGCGTGCCGGCTCCGAGGCCTCGGGCTGGGCGGGGGCTTCCAGCGAGGACGACATGATGCACCAGCCTACGGGAGGGGGCATCGTCCGGGAATCCCGTTCCGTGCGACACGCTCGGTACCCTGGTGGGGTCCCCCGCGCGGGTGCGCGGGCATGGCTGAGCGACGGAGTACTGCAGTGGCGAGATCGAAGAAGAGCGACGCGAAGGTCTACAAGGCCCCCCGCAACCTGGGCAAGCCCCAGTCCGACAACCCCAAGTGGCTGCTGCCGACCGCCCTGACGCTGCTCGTCGCGGGTCCGGTGTGGATCGTCGTCTACTACGTCACCAAGGCCAACTGGCCCATCCCGGGCATCGGCGACATGAACCTCATCGTGGGCTTCGTGCTCATGGCCGTGGGCATGGGGCTCCTCACCCGCTGGAAGTAGGAATCACACCCCTGTAGTTCTCCCCAGATTCCTCCACAGCGGTGGACAAAAACACATCCGTGTAGTTATCCCAGGGTGTGCACAACGATGGGGATAACTACACGGATGTCATTCACATCTGTGGATGAGTGTGGGGATTACGGCATTCGCCCACGTACTTGTCCACAGGCTCCGCTTGTGGATGAACCGGGGCGGATCCGGGGATAACCCCGGTCCGGCATGTGGACAGCCGTTCCGCAGGCCCGCGGCGGCAGTCCGGGGCGTGCCGCCTCTCCATGCGGAATGGGGCGCTGACGGTCGCCTCGCCGCCTGCGCCGCCTCCCATGGGGCGATGGGGGTCGCCGCGCGAGCCGACCGTGTGCGCCCCATGGCGTGCACGTGGGCGCGGGAAGCGACCGTAGATGCCCCATCACGAGATGGGCGCGCCAGCGCAGCACGAAGGCCCCGCCGCTGGAGCGACGGGGCCTCGGTGAAAGGGCGCGGGCGGGCCGCGAAGGGCGGAGCCGCTACTGCCGGACGGCCGGCTTGCGGTCCACCCAGTGGAGCATCGCGAGCATCGTCGCCGCGCCGGCGACCGCGCCTCCCAGGTGGCCCTCCCACGAGACGCCCGGGATGACGAAGCCCAGCACCAGCCACAGGCCCGCGGTGGTGATGAGCGAGCGGTAGTCGAGCCGCAGCTTCTTCAGGACGACCGCGTAGCCCGCGATGAGCCCGAAGATCGCCCCCGACGCACCGCCGTGGATGCCGCCCGACGCCAGCAGCATGACCGAAGCCGAGCCGCCCAGCAGCGCCGCCAGGTAGAGCAGCCCGTAGCGCAGGCGGCCCATGATCGGCTCCAGCTGGGTGCCGAACTGCCACAGCACGAACATGTTCATGCCCAGGTGCCACAGCCCGAAGTGCAGGAAGCCGGACGTGATCCAGCGGTACCACTCGTCTCCGCCGCCGGCGATGAACTCCTGGTAGACCCCGGGATTGGGGATCAGGGCCCAGTCGACGCGCCAGTGACCCGTGCCGAGCACGTAGGTGCCGTAGAGGAACGCGAGCACGTTGGCGGCGATGAGCGCGTACGTCACATAGGGCGTCCCGTGCGCGCTCGTGAAGCCCAGACGGTTGACCAGCGGTCGCCGCTGGGCTGCCGCCTCGCGCACGCAGTCGACGCACTGGATGCCCACCGACGCCGGGCGCTGGCACTCGGGACAGGTGGGGCGTCCGCAGCGCTGGCAGCGGACGTAGGACACCCGATCCGGGTGCCGCGGGCACGTGGGCGCCGCGGCACCCGGATCGTGAGCCATCGAGTCTTACTCGGCGATGGTGACGGACGTGATCATCACGTCCTCGAGCGGACGGTCGCGGCCGTCGGTCGGGACGGCGCAGATCTTGTCCACAACGGCCTTGGACTCCTCGTCCGCGACCTTGCCGAAGATGGTGTGCTTGCCGTTGAGCCAGCTCGGCTTGTCCACGGTGATGAAGAACTGCGAGCCGTTGGTGCCGCCCGGGCGGCCGGTGATGGGGTTGAGGCGCTGGCCGGCGTTCGCCATGGCGAGCAGGTAGGGCTCGTCGAAGCGGAGCTCCGGGTGGATCTCGTCGTCGAAGTTGTAGCCGGGTCCGCCGGTGCCGGTGCCGAGCGGGCAGCCGCCCTGGACCATGAAGCCGTCGATGACGCGGTGGAACACCAGTCCGTCGTAGAAGGGCTCGGTCGACTTCTCTCCGGTCTGGGGGTTCTTCCACTCCTTCTCGCCGGTGGCGAGGCCCACGAAGTTCTTCACGGTCACGGGCGCGTGGTTGGGGAACAGCTCGATGCGGATGTCCCCGGCGGTGGTCTGAAGGGTTGCGATCATGCCCGCCATTGTTCCATGGCCCTCGCATGTGCGCGCCGCAAGTGGCACGATGGACGGAAGGGTTGAGGACGCGTGGCTGTTGTCCGATGAGAAGGATGAAACAGGCACGGACCAGGAGGAGCGCAGGATGAGCAAGGTGACTTTCCAGAGCTTTGACGCCGACAAGGCGCGCGACCAGGCGGCCGATGCGGCCAAGGCGGCGCGGGAGGCGGCACGAGAGGCGTCGGTCGCCGCGCGCAAGGCTGCTGCCCGGGCGAAGGAGTGGGCCGGCCCGCAGGTCGAGCACGCGAAGGACTGGGCCTCGCCCAAGGTCCAGGACGCGTACCACTCGGGTGCGAAGAAGGCCTCGCCCTACGTCCACAAGGCCGGCGTCAAGGCGTCGGAGTGGACGGACGTCGCGCACGCCGCGATCGTCGGCGCGGCCATCCCGGCCGTACTGGCCGCGGTGGACGATGCGGCGTACACGGACGCGGACGAGCCGAAGGGCCGCTCGTGGGGCAAGGTGCTCATCCCGATCATGCTGGCGGGAGCCGCCGCCGCGGCCGTCGTCGTGTGGGCCCGCCGCGACCAGGGTCGCGACGCCTGGGCCGGCGAGGACGAGGAGTGGGAGTTCGCCGCCGAGGGCGACCTCAAGGACCAGGTCCGCCGCAACGTGAACAAGGCCGTCGACGCCGCCGCGGACGCCGCGAAGAAGGCCGCGGACGCCGCGACCGCCGCCGCCAACGCCGCCGCCGAGGTCATCACCGACAAGGCCGGGCCCACGTACGAGAAGGTCAAGGAGGCCGCGGTGCCGGCCGCCGAGCACGTCAAGGACACCGCGGTGACCGAGGCGAAGAAGGTCGCGGACGTCGCCGGTCCGGCCTTCACCAAGGTCAAGGACACCGCGGTGTCCGAGGCCAAGAAGGTGAAGGAGGCGGCCGACGAGGCCCGCGCCCGCGCGACCGAGGAGGTCGTCTCGACCATCGACGACGCCGGCGATGTCTGGGAGGACGCCGCCGAGGAGCTCAAGAGCGACGAGAAGTAACCCGTCGCACGACGAGGGGCCCGGCCGTTCGGCCGGGCCCCTCGTCGTCTGCGGCCGTGGCCGCGCGCGTCAGGAGGCGGGCGTCATGAGCGCGACCGCGACGACGCCCGCGGTGGCCCCGCCCGAACCGGCCTCGAAGCGCACCTCGACGCCCTCGGCCGGGACGTCGACCGCGTAGAGGGCCTCGACGATGTCGCCGTAGAGCGGGATGTTGCGCTGCTCGGTCGCGACCGGCGTCGCGACCTCGCCCGCGAGGCGCACGACCGCTCCTTCCGTGCCGTCGGGCCGGTCGACGAGGGTCCGGATCCGGACCACGTGCGCGCCGGGGGTGCGCGGCTTGAGGACGTACGAGAACCAGCCCTCGGCCATGCGCCAGCGCGCCGCGTAGATCCACTCGATCCGCGAGGCCTCCGAGACGTACCCGTGGTCCATCTCCGACTGCTGCTCGCCCGGCGCGACCAGGTCGACGACGTCCGCGTCCTCCTGCTCGTCGAGGTCGAGGCGGCGCAGCATCTCGCGCGGCTCCTCGGCCGACTCGCCCACCGGGAAGTACACGGTGCAGCGCTCGTCGTGGATGCCGGCGTAGGGCTCGAGCGCGAGCGTCACCTCGACCGGCTCGTCGCCGTCGAGGCGCCACGCGGTGAGCGTCGCCGTCGCGCCCTGAGCCGCGAGCTCGAGGACCCCGTCAGGTCCGTTCGCGAGCACCGCGGGGGTCTCGATCATGCGGCGCTTGGGCCCGAGCGCGAGGTGGGGTGCGCCGTCGCCGGTCGCGATCATCCCCTCGAGGTCGTCGGCGCCGTCACGATGCGCGAGCACGAAGGGCCCGTAGCGGAACGACGCCCACGGCGAGCCGTCGGGCAGCCGCTCGATGGTGAGACGCGGGCGCAGCTCGAGCACGAGGCGCGTGGTGCCCTCCCACACCCGATCGAGCGCGACCTCGCCGACGCCGGGGGCGACGTCCTCGGTCTCGCCGTCCACGGCGAGCACCGCGCCATCGGTCCAGTCGGGGATGCGGACGCGCACCGGACGACGGTGCGGCGCCTCGGCGGCGACGTCGATCTCGACGCGCCACTCGCGCGTGAGATCGGCGCGGACCTCGACGCGCAGGCCGTCCCAGTCGAGCACCGCGGGCTCGAACATCTCGACGCGCGGGCTGTCGCCGTCGCGGGAGAAGAGGAAGCGGTCGTAGCGGCAGTGGCCCTCGAGGCCGCTGCCCACGCAGCACCACATCGACTCGCCGTGGCTCGAGTAGACGCGGTAGTGCGCGGGGCGCATCGGGGAGAAGTAGACGAAGCCGCCGTGCTCGGGGTGCTGCGCGGTGAGGGCGTGGTTGAGGATCGCGCGCTCCGCGTACTCGACCAGGTCGAGCCGGCTCGAGTCCTGACGGAACAGGTCGGTCAGCGCGAGCATCCCGAACGTGTTGCACGACTCGGGGCCCATGGGGTCGAGGATCATCGGACGGAAGTCGTCGAGCGCGTGGAAGTGCTCGCGCACGCCGTGCCCGCCGATCGACACGGTGCGGTCGCCCACCACCTCGTCCCAGAAGACGTGCGCGGCGTCGACGAGGTCCGGGGCGCCCGAGCGCGCGTACCCGACCACCTTGGGCACCTGGGTGTTCGCGTGGAGCCCGTTGAGCCGGTCCTCGCCCGCGATGAGGGGGTCGAGGAGCAGGCGGTGCGACCAGCGGCGCGCCTCGGCGACGAGGTCCTCGCGCCCCGTGATGGTCGCGAGCCGGAAGAAGGCGTCGTTCATGCCGCCGAACTCGGCGGTGAGGATCTGCTCGATCTGCGCGTCCGAGAGCTGCGCGCTGATGCCCATCCACCAGTCCGCCCACGCGATCGCCATGGTGAGCGCATCGTCCTGGCAGGCGGCGTCGTAGGCGTCGATGAGCCCGTTGAACACCTTGTGGAGGTTGTACATCGGCACCCAGCGGCCGTTGAGCGCGAAGGGCTCCGCATCGATGCGACCCTCGCGGAGCTCCTCCCCGAGCGCGACGCCGCGGGGCGTGCCGCCGAGGTAGCCGGTGCCGACGGCGTCCTGGCACTCCTGGAGGCCGTCGAGCATCGCGCGCAGGCGCTCGAGGATGTCCTCGCGGCCCGTCGCGGCGTAGAGGTGCGAGAGCGCGGACAGGTAGTGCCCGCCGATATGCCCGTCGAGGCCTCGCGACTCCCAGTCGCCGTAGGACTCGGCGACGGCGGGCAGGCCCGCCTCGCGGCGGTAGGGGGCGAGGAACCGCTGCGGGTCGTGGGCGAGAGCGGTCGCGATCGACCGGTCGAGCGCTGCGAGGAGCGGGCCGCCGGTGAGGGCGACGGAACCGCGCGGGAAGGACCGTGCAGGCGTGCTGTTACAACGTTGGAAAGCTGCCATGGATCAATCGTAACGGCGCGTGCGCGAGCACGATGCGGGACGTGGGTCGCGTCACGCGCTGCGCGCGACGGCGAGCGTCCCGCCGCAGCCGGGGACGGGATGCCACTCGCCGGTCGAGCCCAGCCGGCGCGCCGGCGTGCCCGGCTCGACGGCCGCATCCGTGGCGGCGATCACGCGTCCCGCGGCGGTCCCGAGCACGGCGGGCACAGGCGCACGCCCCAGCACGCCGTCGGTGAGGCGCTCGAGGCGCGCGACCGAGAGATCGGCGCCGACCACGCCGGCGAGCCGACCGTCCACCGTCACCGGCGCGGTGAGCGTGAGCGTGAGCTCGTCGGTGCAGAGGTAGTCGATGTACGGACCCGTCAGGTAGAGCCCGCCGGACTCCACCGCTCCCCGCCACCACTCGAGGCGCGTGTAGTCGTGGAACGAGGCGTCGAGCGGGTTCTCCACGGAAGCGAGGCGGCGCAGCGACCCCTCGCGCCCGCCGAGGCCCACACCGTTGGCCGCGCTGAGCCACCACGCGAGGTGCCACGGGGCGTCCTCGAGGTAGCCCGGGGCCGCGACGAAGCCGGCGCCGAGCATCGGCCGCGCATCATCGAGCGCGGGTGCGACCAGCCACTCGACCGCCTCGTCGACCGCGCCGCCGCTCGGGCTCTCGGTTCCCAGGGAGCGCTCGAGCCGCGTGCGCCAGTCGAGGACCTCGGCGAAGACGGGCGCGAGGGCCGCGCCGAGCACGTCGGCGATCTCGACGATGGCGGTGACGATCATCGCTCGATGCCCTCGCGGATCGCGAGCAGGCGGTCGAGCAGCCAGCCCACCTGCTCCGTGACGATGCCGCGGGCCTCCTCGGGGCTCTCGTTCCCGATCGCCTCGACCAGGCGTCGGTGACGCGCCGCGTTGCCGGTCACCACTCCGTGCTCCTGCAGGGCGATCCACAGCAGCGGGCCGAACTCGGACTGCAGCCGGACCTGCTCCGCGACGAGCCGCGCGGAGCGTGACAGCGCGGCGACCTCGATGCGGATGCCGTTCTCCGCGCGCCGCGCGGCCGCGCCGCTCGAGACCGCGCCGTCCTCGACCAGCGTGCCCAGCGAGCGGACCTCATCGGCGGTGGCGAAGAGCGCCGCGCGCTCCGCCGCCGCCCCCGCGATCACGCCGTACACCAGGCCCATGTCGCGCAGCTCGACGCGCGAGAGCATCGCGAGCCGCGAGATGAGCACGGCACGTGCATCGTCCCCGCTGCCGCACACGAAGCTGCCGCCCGCACGTCCGCGGCGCGTCTCGATGAGGCCCGCGGCGCGCAGCGACTCGAGCGCCTCGCGCGCGGTCACGGTCGCGACGCCGAACTGCCTGCCCAGGTCCTGCTCCGTGGGGAGGCGCTCCCCCTGCTCGAGGAGCCCCAGGTGGATCGCGTCGGCGAGGCGCTGGGCGACGGCCTCCGCGCGCCCGAGCGGCGCGAGCGGCGCGAAGATCGCGGCGTGCGTGGCGGAGCGGGCGGCATGCGCGCCCGTGCCCCAGGTGAGTCCCATCCCGCCATTGTGACGGTGGGCCGCGCCACCGGAAAGGTCTGGATCCAGAGATTTAATGGAACCGTTACACGAGGGGTCTTGTGAAAGACATCTGGAACCAGATGAATAGTCCGCATGGATTCAGCCATCCGCCTGAGGGGCCTGCACAAGCGCTTCGGCGAGACCGTCGCGGTCGCCGATCTCGACCTCGACATCGAGCCGGGGGAGTTCTTCTCGATGCTCGGACCGTCGGGTTCCGGCAAGACCACCGTGCTCCGGTGCATCGCGGGCTTCGAGCAGCCGACCAGCGGCACCGTCGAGCTCTTCGGCGCGGACGTCACCGCCCTCGCACCCTTCGCACGCCCGGTCAACACGGTCTTCCAGGACTACGCGCTCTTCCCCCACCTCAGCGTCATCGCGAACGTCGAGTACGGGCTCAAGGTCGCCGGGGTCGCCCGCAAGGAGCGCCGCGCCCGCGCCGAGGAGGCGCTCGGGCAGGTCAGGCTGGCGGGCCTCGAGGACCGGCGCCCGCATGAGCTCTCCGGCGGCCAGCGCCAGCGCGTCGCGCTCGCCCGGGCGATCGTGCTGCGCCCGCAGGCGCTGCTGCTCGACGAGCCGCTCGGCGCGCTCGACCTCAAGCTGCGTGAGCAGATGCAGGTCGAGCTCAAGGAGCTCCAGCGCTCGCTGGGCATCACGTTCGTCTTCGTCACCCACGATCAGGACGAGGCGCTCACCCTGAGCGACCGCGTCGCGGTGTTCGACGCCGGAGAGGTGGTCCAGCTCGGGACCCCGCGCGAGGTCTACGACCACCCGCGCAACCGCTTCATCGCCTCGTTCGTGGGCTCCGCGACCCTGCTCGAGCCCGAGGTGGCCGAGGCGCTCGGCCTCGCCCGCGCCCCCATGGCCGTGCGCCCCGAGCGCGTCCTGCTCGACGCCCCCGCAGGAGGCGTCCCCGGCACCATCGCCGAGGTCATCTACACCGGCCCCGAGCACCGGATCGTCGTCGACCTGGACGGCCTGGGCGCCCGCATCACCGCGCTCGAGCCGAACATCGGCGCCGGCCACCGCCGCACGCGCGGCGACCGCGTCACCGTCTCCGTCGAGCCCGCCTCCGCGGCGCCGCTCGAGGACGAGGCGGCCTGACCCGGCGCACCCCGAGACCGCACCACCCGCACCACCCACCGCAGCACCCCAGCACCACCCGACGAAAGGAAGCACCAGTGCAGAAGTCCCTGCCCCGCACGGCCCTGAGGGCCGGCATCGCCTCCATGGCGGTCGCATCGCTCGCCGCGTGCGGCACCAGCAGCTCCGATTCCGGCTCCGAGGCCCTCGAGTCGCTCGGCGACACCGAGGGCTCGGTCTCGATCCTCGCGTGGCCCGGCTACGTCGAGGACGGCACCAACGACCCCGCGGTCGACTGGGTGTCCAGCTTCGAGGAGGCCACCGGCTGCATGGTCGAGGCCAAGACCTACGGCACCTCGGACGAGGCGTACCAGCTCATGCAGAGCGGCGGCTACGACGTGGTCGCGGCCTCGGGCGACCTCACGCTGCGCCTCGTCGCGGCGGACCTCGTGTCCCCCGTCAACACCGACCTGCTCGAGAGCTACGAGGGGATCTTCGGCTTCCTCAAGGACAAGGAGTGGAACTCGGTCGACGGCGTCGCCTACGGCGTCCCGCACGGCTACGGCGCCAACCTCCTCATGTTCAACACCGAGGAGGTCTCCCCGGCCCCCACCAGCTGGGACGTGGTCTTCGACAAGGCCTCGGACTACGACGGCAAGGTCACGGCCTACGACTCCCCGATCTACATCGCGGACGCGGCCGTCTACCTCATGACGCACTCGCCCGAGCTCGGCATCGAGAACCCGTACGCGCTGGACGAGGACCAGTTCGCGGCCGCGGTCGAGCTGCTGAAGACGCAGAAGGAGAGCGTCGGCGAGTACTGGTCGGACTACCTCAAGGAGATCCAGGCCTTCGAGTCCGGCGACTCCGTGGTCGGCACCACGTGGCAGGTCATCCAGAACTCGATCAGCACCGGCACCACCGACGTGGTCCTGCCCGAGGAGGGCGCGACCGGCTGGTCCGACACCTGGATGATCGCGTCCGAGACCGAGGCCCCGAACTGCGCGTACGCGTGGCTCGACCACATCGCCAGCCCCGAGATCAACGCGACGGCGACCGCGTACTTCGGCGAGGCCCCGTCCTCCGAGGCCGCGTGCGACTTCCGCGACGACTGCGAGGCGTACCACGCGGGCGACGAGGAGTACGCGTCGCAGATCTGGTACTGGACCACCCCCGTGAGCGACTGCGTCGACGGCCGTGAGGACGTCGAGTGCGTCGACTACTCCGAGTGGACCAAGGCCTGGCAGGAGATCAAGGGCTGATGCCCCGGCGCGGGGGGACGATGCGCATCGTCCCCCCGCGCCGCCGCCCGGCGGTCGCCGGACGCACCCGAGACACCCCTAAGGAACCATGACCACGCACCGCGTCTCCGCGTTTCTCGCCCCTCGCCGGCGCCTCCGGCTCGCCGGTCTGCTCACCGCGCCCGTGCTGTGGCTCGGCCTCGTCTACGTGGTCGCGCTGTCGGCGCTGCTCGTCACCGCCTTCTGGACGGTCGACGAGCTCACCGGTCAGGTGCAGATCGAGTGGACCACCGAGAACGTGGTCGAGGTGGTGACCGAGGCCCTCTACCGGACCGTCACGCTGCGCACGCTAGGGATCGCCGCGCTCGTCACGGTGATCGACGTCCTCATCGCGGTGCCGGTCGCGTTCTTCATGGCGAAGGTCGCCGGTCCGCGGCTGCGGCACCTGCTCGTCATCGCGGTGCTCGCGCCGCTGTGGGCGTCCTACCTGGTGAAGGTCTACTCGTGGCGCGCGCTGCTGTCCTCCGACGGCATCATCGAATGGGTGCTGTCGCCGTTCGGCCTCCACACCCCCGGCTACGGGATCATCGGCGTGGTGCTCGCGCTGTCCTACCTGTGGCTGCCGTACGTGATCATGCCGATCTACGCGGGCTTCGACCGCGTCCCCGACCGCCTGCTCGAGGCCTCCGCTGATCTGGGCGGGCGCGGTTGGCGCACCCTCACCGCGGTGGTGCTGCCGATGATCCGGCCGGCGATCATCGCGGGCTCGATCTTCGCCTTCTCCCTCAGCCTGGGCGACTACATCACCACCGGCATCGTCGGCGGGACCACGCAGATGCTGGGCAACCTCGTCTACACGAACGTCGGCGCCGCGAACAACCTCCCGCTCGCCGCCGCGATCTCCCTGATCCCCATCGGGATCATCCTCGTCTACCTCGCCGCGGTCCGCCGGACCGGGGCCCTCAGGAGCCTCTGATGCAGCTCGGTCGTGCCGCACGTTGGGTGCTCGGCGGTGTCACCGCCGTGGTGCTCGCGCTCATCTACCTGCCGCTCGGCGTGGTCTTCCTCAACTCGATCAGCACGTCCGAGAGCCTCTCGTGGCCGCCGCCGGGCTTCACGCTCGAGTGGTGGGGGCGCGCGCTGCAGAGCGAGGGCGCGCTGCACGCGCTCGGCACCTCGGTGCTCGTCGCGCTGGTCGCCTCCGCGATCGCGCTGGTGCTCGGCACCCTCGCGGCGATGGCCCTGTCGCGGCACCGGTTCTTCGGCAAGGAGAGCGTGAACCTGCTCATCGTGCTGCCGATCGCGCTGCCCGGCATCGTCACCGGCATCGCGCTCAACAACGCCTTCCGCACCATCGTGGGCGTGCAGCTCGGGGTGTGGACGCTCATCGTCGCGCACGCGACGTTCTGCATCGTCACCGTCTACAACAACGCCTTCGCACGGCTCAACGCCTCGGGCACGCGCCTCGAGGAGGCCTCGATGGACCTCGGCGCGGGGCTGTTCACCACGTTCCGGCTCGTCACCTTCCCGCGGCTGAAGTCGGCGCTGCTGGCCGGCGGCCTGCTGGCCTTCGCGCTGAGCTTCGACGAGATCATCGTCACCACGTTCACCGCCGGCCCTGGCGTCACCACGCTTCCGCTGTGGATCCTCCAGAACATGTTCCGGCCCAACCAGGCGCCGGTGGTCGCGGTGATCGCCGTGATCCTCGCGGTCGTGTCGGTGGTCCCGCTCGCGATCGCCCAGCGGCTCACGGCCAAGGACGCGCAGGCCGTCTCGCGCTGAGACGCCTGGCAGATCCGCGACAACCGGGACCAAGGGTTGACCTTCCACCCGAGGGGAAGGCTTACGGTCGGGGCATGACCGATCTCTCCCTCGCCGGCACCTCCGGCACCGTCCTCGACCTCGCCGTCTCGGGCATGACCTGCGACGGCTGCTCCTCGAGCGTGCACGATGCGCTCGTGGCCCTCCCCGGCGTGCGATCCGCGTCGGTGGACCATGCGACCGGCCGCGCGGTCGTGCTGCTCGCCCCCGAGGTCGTGGCGGAGGACTTCGCCTTCGAGGCCGACGCCGCGGTGCACGATGCGGGCTACACCCTCGAGTCGGCGCACGTCACGGCCACCGCCGCGGCCGCGGGCGACCGCGCGAGCGGCGAGGGCTGCTGCGGCGCGGATCGGGCCGAGACCGCTGCCTGCGCCACGCTCACCGAGCACGACGACCTCCCGGCGAACTGCTGCGCGGCGACGGGCAGCTGCTGCTCCTGAGCCGCCATCGCGTCACGGCCGGGCCGGACGTCCGCCGTGCGAAATGTGGGATATCGCACAGCCTGACAGGGTTCACCGCCGCCCCTGGATGCCGATGAGACCTCCGAGGGGTCATCGTCCAGGAGGTGTGCATGCCCGCTCCCGTCCAGTCGCGACACCCGGTCGCCACGCGGTCCATGGGAGCGCCGCGATGAGGGCCTGGCCGACCGCCACGCGGGGCCACTCCCGCCCGCCGGTCGCGGAGCCGGACCTCGACGACAACCCCGTCGCGCATCGTGCGCGCCTCGACCGGCTGCTGTCGCCGCCGCTCAAGCGCGTGGCGCCCCCGGCCCGCCGGATCCTGTGCGGCGCGGTGGTCCACATCGACGAGCTCAGCGGGCGCGTGCTGCGCTGCACGCGCGACCACGGGCACGCCGGCACGGACCACGACAACCTCGGTGCCCAGGTCCTCAGCGACTGGGCGGAGACCGGCGGCGCGGAGCTTCTCACGTCGCCGATCCCGGTGACGCCGCTCGGCCAGACCATCCAGACGATCATGGCCCACATCCGCTCGTACGAGGGCGTGCGGCAGTGGCGCCTCGAGCGCGGGCTGCACGAGGACGCCGCCGCGGCCTGGGAGCGCGCGGAGGCGCTGCGCCTGCTGGTGCGCACGCTCGGGCGGTAGGAGCCGCGCGGGCGCGCGCCCCGCATCGTCCGGGGAACGCAGAAGGCCCCCGCCGGTGGGCGAGGGCCTTCATCAGTGGTGGAGCCTATGGGACTCGAACCCATAACCCCCTGCTTGCAAAGCAGGTGCGCTACCAATTGCGCCAAGGCCCCGTGCGCGGGAGATGGTCATCATCCCACATCTCGGGTGTCGATCTGAAGGTGATGAGCGACGTCGTGTCTGCCATCGAATCACCGTGGTGGGCCCAGGAGGACTTGAACCTCCGACCTCTTCGTTATCAGCGAAGCGCTCTAACCGCCTGAGCTATGGGCCCCTCGCAGCATCCCTGCTGCGGCGTTAAACGATACCTGACGCCGGCCACGAAACAAAATCGCGGCCGGCGCGGCCTCGTTCAGGCGACGATCAGTCGTCGGTGAGGGTCACGTAGACGCCGCCCACCACGGACGAGACCACGTTGTAGAGGAACGCCCCGATGGTCGACAGCGCGGTGAGGAGCACCACGTTGATGACCGCGACGAGGGTCGCGGCGCCCATGACCTTGTTCGGGTCGACGAACTGCATGATGTCGATCTCGGAGTCGGTCGAGAAGAGCTTGACCACCCACTCGTTGACGAGCGCGAAGACGCCGGCCTGGTTGAGCACGGTCCACAGCACGAAGACCGCGACCACGAACATGATGCCCGCGGCGATCGAGAGCAGGAAGCCGAGCTTGAGGGCCGACCACGGGTCGATGCGCGACAGCAGGACGCGCGCCTTGCGCGGGCCGCCCTTGCTCGCGGGCATGCCGAGGTCGTCGCCCGCCTTGAAGCTGTCCGCGGCACGGCCGGCGAGGTCGCGCACCTTGGCGGCGCCGGCGCCGATCGCGGCGGTGCTGGTGACCTTGGCCGCGTCACGGCGGTTCGGGGAGTCCGCGGGTGCCTGCGGAGCTGCGGGCGCCTCGGCGGGGGTCGCGGCGGGCGCGGGCACGCCCGTGGGCGCGAAGGCCTGGGGCTGCTGGGGCTGAGCGGCGCGCGTGGTGGAGATGCCGTCGGGCGCGCTCTGCGGACGGAAGGCCGTGCGGGTCGGGATCGAGCCGGTCGACGTGGGGGCTGCGGACGGCGCGGTGGGCGTCTGGCCGGTCACGGGCGTGCGCTGCGGCGCGGGCGCCGGCGCGGCGGGGGTCTGCGGCGCCGCGGTGCGCGACGTGGGCGTCTGCGTGGAGGCGGGTCGCGTGGTCGGCACCTGCGTCGACGGGGTCTGGGGCTGGGCGGGTGTCTCCGCTCCCACCGGCATGAACGCCCGACGCGACGGGACCTGGCCCGTGGTCGGCTCGGTCGGTCGCGGCGTGTACAGCCCGCGGGCCGTCGAGGTGGTGCGGTCGTCCGCGTTCATTCATGCTCCCTGTCGTGTGACGCGCTCTTCAGCGGGCCGTTCCCGCACGCTCAGGCATGCAGGCATCATCGTCAAGGGTAACCGAGGCGCGTGCGGAGGTCATTCCCCCTGGTCGCGTGGCGCTCCTCACCCTGCCGCGACGGCGCGTCCCGGGCTAGCGTGACCTCATGGCGCCCGATGCTCCCGCCTCCGAGCCCTCGTCACGACTCTCACGCGCGCTCGCCCTCGCAGCGCGCGTGCCCGGCACGATCGCCGTCACCGTGCTGGTGCTCGCGGTCGGCGCGCTCACCGGCGCGCTCTGGCGATCCGCGGAGTCGAGCGGGCTCGTCGAGCGCTGGGGCTGGGGCGTCGACGAGTTCGCCGACGGGCGCTGGATCAACCTGCTCGCCGGCGCCGCGATCGCCCCCGAGCCGTGGATGTACGCGCTCATCCTCGGCACGTTCTGCCTCGGCGGCGGCTACCTCGAACTGCACTACGGCACGCTCCGGATGCTCATCGCGGTGCTCGGCACCCACGTGGCCGCGGTGCTCGGGACGGCGCTCCTGCTGCTCGGCCTCGGGGCGCTCGGCGTCGGCTGGGCCGAGGAGCTCGCGCACGTCCCCGACGTGGGCCTCAGCAACGGCGGCTTCGGAGCCGTGGGCGCGGCGACGGCCGGGTTCCCGCTGCTGTGGCGGCGACGGGTGAGGCTCATCGGGCTGCTGTACTGCGCCGCGATGATCCTCTACGCCGCCGAGATCTGGGACTTCACGCACGCGATGGCCTTCGGCGTCGGCATCCTCGTGGGCCCGTGGATCGTGGGCCGCGCGCGAGAGCCCTTCGACTGGCGCTTCGGCCCGCAGGAGGTGCGCGACACCGCGGCGGTGCTCCTCGCCTTCGGGAGCCTGCACCAGCTGCTGGTGCGCATCTGGCCCGGGCACGGGGGGATCCTCGGCTACGGCGAGGCGCCGGACGATGGCGGCCTCACCACCCTCGCGCTCGTCGGCGGGGCGGTGGTCTCGCTCGCCTTCGCATACGCGCTCCATCGTGGGCGGCGGGGAGCCTGGTGGTACGTGGTGATCCTCACGGGCTTCACGGTGCTCGCGCTCGTCGCGGTCGCCATTTTCGACGGCCTCTCGCCGTCCGGCGCGCTCGACCTGGCGCTCGACGTCGCGCTGCTGGTCCTCGTGATCGGGTGGCGGCGCCATTTCTCGGTCAAGGGCGACCGGTCCAGCCGGGGCCGCGTGTGGAAGCGCGGGCTCGTCACCCTCGCGGCGCTCATGACGTTCACGGTCGTGGCGATCATGGCGCTGCAGGACCAGCTCGAGCCCGCCCCCACGCTGGGGACGGCGGTGGGCGAGGCCGCGGTCCGCGTGTTCGGCGGCACCACCGGGATCGAGGGCACGACGCCCCTCGCGCGCGCGCTGCTCGCGAGCATCGGCGTGATCTGGTTCCTCGCCTTTGCGATCTTTCTCACGAGCCTGCTGCTCGTCTCGCGGCAGCACCGCACCGACGAGTCGGTGCGCGAGCGCTTCATCGAGATCCAGCGGGGCACCGCCCGCATGACGAGCATCGGCTACATGACCCGCTGGGAGGGCATCGACCACTGGATCTCGGACGAGGGCGACGTCGGCATCGGGTTCAAGCAGGTCGGGAGCACCGTGGTGGTGCTGTCGGATCCCGTGGGTCCGGCGGGAGCCGTCGAGCGCGCCCACCTCGAGTTCGCGGACTTCTGCCGCTCCCGCGGGTGGCGGCTGTGCTACTTCGGGGTGAGCGAGGAGGCGCGCGCGACGCTCGAGGGAGCGGGCTGGCGCGCGATCCAGGTCGCCGAGGACACGGTGGTACGGCTGCCCGACCTCGCCTTCACGGGAAAGGCCTGGCAGGACGTGCGCTCGGCGATCAACCGTGCGAAGCGCGAGGGCGTGACCATGCGGACGGTGCGGTTCTCGGACGCGCCGCGCGGCATGAAGGACCAGCTCGAGACGATCTCGGCGCAGTGGGCGGGCGACAAGTCGCTGCCCGAGATGGGCTTCACGCTGGGCGACCTCCGCGAGGCCGACGACCCGAACGTCGAGATGCACGTCGCGGTCGACGCGGACGGCACCGTGCACGGCATGACCAGCTGGATGCCGGTCTACCGGGAGGGCGACGTGGTCGGCTGGACCATCGACATCATGAAGCGGCGCCTCGACGACGGCGTGATGAGCGGCGTCATGGAGTTCCTCATCGCGCAGTCGGCGGTGGAGTTCAAGGAGGCCGGCTACGAGTTCATCTCGCTGTCCGCCGCGCCGCTGAGCTACTCGGGCGAGGTCGAGGGCAGCGTCGAGCGCATGCTCGACGTCCTCGCGGACGCGATGGAGCCCTACTACGGCTTCGCGAGCCTCGAGCGGTACAAGGCGAAGTTCAAGCCCGAGCATCGTCCGCTGTTCCTCATGTACCCGGACGAGGCCCAGCTGCCCGCGATCGCCCTCGCGATCCTGCGGGCCTACCTCCCCGACGCGACAGCGACGGACCTGGTCAAGGCGGCGGTCACCCGCCCCGACTGACCCCTCACCACTCGGCCGGGACACTCACCACGCCAATCCGGCGATACTCGCGCCCCACGGGACGCCCACCTGCCCTCGGGGCTAGTGCCCTGCCCCGAGGTGCCCGGTCATCCGCCCGTGGAACTCGCGCGAGGCCTCGTTGAGGCCCACGATCTCCACCTCGGTGCCGTGCGCGGCGTACTTGTGCTCGACCGCGTCGAGCGCCGCGACGGTCGAGGCGTCCCACACGTGCGAGTGCGTCATGTCGATGACGACCTTCTCGGGGTCGCCCGCGTAGTCGAACTGGCTGTAGAGGTCGTTGGAGCTGGCGAAGAACAGCTCGCCGGCGACGGTGTAGCGGCGCACGCCGTCCTCGACCGGTCCGCCCGCGACCTCCGCGAGGTGCGCGACGCGGCGCGCGAACAGCACCGAAGCGAGCAGCACGCCCGCGACGACGCCGTACGCGAGGTTGTGCGTCACGACCACCACGGCGACGGTGAGCAGCATCACCGACGTCTCCGAGCGCGGCATGCGGCGCAGCGTCGACGGCCGGATCGAGTGCCAGTCGAACGTGGCCCACGACACGAAGAGCATGACCGCGACGAGCGCCGCCATGGGGATGATCGCGACCACGTCGCCGAGCAGCAGGATGAGGATGAGCAGGAACACGCCTGCGGACAGCGTCGACAGGCGGGTGCGCGCGCCGCCGGCCTTGACGTTGATCATCGTCTGGCCGATCATCGCGCAGCCGCCCATGCCGCCGAACATGCCGGTGATGATGTTGGCCGCACCCTGGCCCCAGGCCTCGCGGGTCTTGTCGGAGTGGGTGTCCGTGATGTCGTCGACCAGCTTCGCGGTCATGAGCGACTCGAGCAGGCCCACGAGCGCGAGGCCCAGCGCGTAGGGGAGGACGATGCGCAGCGTGTCGAGCGTCCACGGCACGTCGGGGATGAAGAGGCCGGGCAGGCCCTCGGGCAGCGCGCCCTCGTCGCCGACCGTGGGCACCGCGATGCTCGCGACCACGGTGACGAGCGTGAGGATCACGATCGCGACGAGCGGCGCAGGCACCACCGTGGTGATCCGCGGCCACAGGAAGATGATCGCCAGGCCCGCGGCGACCAGCGCGTAGACCACCCAGCCCTTGCCCGCGAGGTGCGGCAGCTGCGCCATCGCGATGAGGATCGCGAGCGAGTTCACGAAGCCGACCATGACGGAGCGCGGGATGAAGCGCATGAGCTTGGCGACGCCCAGGAGGCCGAGCGCCACCTGGATGAGCCCGCCGAGGATCACGGCGAGCACCAGGTAGTCGAGGCCGTGCTCCTTCGCGAGAGGCGCGACCACGAGCGCGACCGCGGCGGTCGCGGCGGAGATCATCGCCGGGCGGCCGCCGAGGATCGCGATCGACACCGCCATGGTGAAGGACGCGAAGAGGCCCACGCGCGGGTCGACGCCTGCGATGATGGAGAAGGAGATCGCCTCGGGGATGAGCGCGAGCGCGACCATGAGGCCCGACACGAGCTCGATGCGGAGGGTGCGCGGCTTGAGCGCGGCGCGCCAGGACGAGGCGACGGTCGCCTCGGGGACGCCGGTCGCGGTGCGGGTGGGCGCGGACATGGTGCTCTCCATCCGGGGCAGGTGCGAGCGCGCGGCGGCGCCACGTGCGTGAAGGGGAGGCCGGCATCGGCCGCGACCAGGGTACCTGCACCCCGTCCGTCGACTCCCAATGGCGAATGTGAATGCCGCGTCGCATGTGACGCACGGGACCGACGCATCGTCCCGGGAGGCACATGCGTCACCTTTGTCATTGGCAATCGGCGGGGGCGGGCGGGCATGACGAAGGCCCGGCCCGTGCTCCGAGGGGGAGGAGCGCGGACCGGGCCTTCCGGGTCCTGCTTAGACGGTGACGGGCTCCACGCCGGTGCCGGGCTCGCCGGCCTCGACGGGCGCCTCGCCCGCGAGGTTCGCACGGAGCTTGGCGCCGAGGTCGGCATCGACGTTGGTCCAGTACTGGATCGCACGCTCGCGGATCGCGTCGGACTTCACCGCGCCGACGTGACCGGTGATCTGCTCGAGGATGTGGGCCTTGCCCGCGTCGTCGAAGACCTCGCGGTACATGGTGCCGGCCTGACCGAAGTCGTCGTCCTCGGCGTGCAGGGTCGCGGCGGCGCGGACCATCTCGCCGTCCGACTCCCAGTTGCCCGCGTCACCGGCACGGGAGGCGTCGGCGTGCGCGCCACCGTGCGAGTTGGGCGCGTAGACCGGGGTGTCGGGCGAGGCGAACGAGTAGCGCATCGCGCCGTCCTTGGCGTACGAGTGACCGTTCGCGTCCGCGGCGTGCGGCGAGTTGACCGGGAGGTCGGCGTGGTTGGTGCCGACGCGGTAGCGGTGCGCGTCCGCGTAGGAGAAGATGCGCGCCATCAGCATCTTGTCGGGCGAGGCGCCGATGCCGGGGACGAAGTTCGACGGGGCGAAGGTCGCCTGCTCGATCTGCGCGAAGTAGTTCTCGGGGTTCTTGTTGAGCTCCATGACGCCCACGGGGATGAGCGGGTAGTCGCCGTGCGGCCACACCTTGGTGAGGTCGAACGGGTTGAAGCGGTAGGTCTTGGCGTCCTCGTAGGGCATGACCTGCACGTAGAGGTCCCAGCGCGGGAAGTCGCCGGCCTCGATGTGCTCGTAGAGGTCGCGGATGTGGTGGTCGCCGTCCGAGCCGGCGAGCTGGCCCGCCTCCTCGATGGTGAGGCCGTGCACGCCCTGCTGGCTCTTGAAGTGGTACTTCACCCAGAAGCGCTCGCCCTCGGCGTTGATCCACTGGTAGGTGTGCGAGCCGTAGCCCTGCATCTCGCGCCACGAGCGGGGGAGACCGCGCTCACCCATGAGCCAGGTCACCTGGTGCGCCGACTCCGGCTGCAGGGTCCAGAAGTCCCACTGCATGTCGTTGTCGCGCATGTGCGAGCCGGGGAGGCGCTTCTGCGAGCGGATGAAGTCGGGGAACTTGATGCCGTCGCGGATGAAGAACACCGGGGTGTTGTTGCCGACGAGGTCGTAGTTGCCCTCGGTCGTGTAGAACTTCAGCGCGAAGCCGCGGGGGTCGCGCCACGTGTCGGGCGAGCCGTGCTCGCCGGCCACCGAGGAGAAGCGCGCGAGCATCTCGGTCTGGACGCCGTCCTGGAACAGCGCCGCGCGGGTGTACTTCGCGATCTCGGGGTTGGTGGTGGTGAACGTACCGAACGCACCGCCGCCCTTGGCGTGGACCACACGCTCCGGAACGCGCTCACGGTTGAACTGCGCAAGCTTCTCGACCAGGTAGTGGTCGGTCAGCGCGGTGACGCCGTTGTTGCCGACGGTCAGCGAGTGCTGGTCCGAGGCGACGGGGGCGCCGGAGTTGGTGGTGGTGAACTTCTCCGACATGGAGGCTCCTCCTTGGGATGTGGCGTTCAGTGGGTGGAGGGGACGGGATCCGATGCGAGGCCGACGGCGGCCTGGCAGTCGAGGCACAGGCCCCAGAACGTGACCTCGGCCTCGTTGAGGACGAAGCCGTGGCTCTCGTTGGGGGTCAGGCACGGAGCGTGGCCGACCACGCAGTCCACGTCGACGATCGCGCTGCATCGCGTGCAGACGAGGTGGTGGTGGTTGTCTCCGACCCGGAGCTCGTAGCGAGCCGGGTGGTCCCCGGGCTCGATCGAACGGGTGAGGCCGGAGCCCGTGAGGTCGCGCAGCACGTTGTAGACGGTCTGGAGGGACACGTCGGGGAGCGTGCGCACGACCTGCGCGTGGATCGCATCGGCCGAGGCGTGCGGGAGACCCTCGAGCGCTTCGAGGACCGCACGTCGGGGCTCGGTGACGCGCAGGCCCGCTCCGCGGAGCAGTCCGGTGGCGTCGCTGAGGGTCATGACGGACAGCGTACGCGCTTTTTTTGAATCATTCAAATGAATCGCTCCGTGCCGTCTGGACCATGGACATAACGCGCGGCCGAGCGCCCGCGCTCCGACAATGGAGTCGGGACTTGATACCCCCAGGTGTGGATACCCCGGGGGATATCTTGGTGCGCAGGATCGAGTACCCCTGGAGGTATGTCATGAAGCTTGTCGTCATCGGTGGTGTCGCCGCCGGAGCATCCACCGCCGCGAGGGCGCGGCGTCTCGACGAGTCCGCCGAGATCGTGGTCTTCGAGCGCGGCCACCACGTCTCGTTCGCGAACTGCGGGCTCCCGTACCACGTGGGCGAGGTCATCTCGGAGCGCTCGCGCCTCCTGCTGCAGACCCCCGAGAGCCTGCGCGAGTCGCTCGACCTCGACGTGCGCATCGCCACCGAGGTCGTGTCGATCGACCGCGAGGCCAAGACCGTCACCGCGCGCGAGGTCGACAGCGGCCGCGAGTACACCGAGTCCTACGACAAGCTCGCCCTCTGCATGGGCGCCGAGGCTGTCCGCCCGCCCCTGCCCGGCATCGACCACCCCGCCGTCGAGGTGCTGCGCCGCATCGGCGACATGGACCGCATCAAGTCCCGCCTCGACTACGCGATCGCCGAGCAGAAGGCCGGCAAGCGCGGCACCGTGACCGCCGTCGTCGTCGGTGCCGGCTACATCGGCCTCGAGATGGCCGAGAACCTCCACCACCGCGGCGTGCACGTCGACGTCGTCGAGCTCTCCGACCAGATCCTCCCGCCGGTGGACCACGAGATCGCCACCCCGGTCGAGCAGCACCTCCGCATGCGCGGCATCGGCCTCCACCTCTCGACGGCGGCCGCGGCCTTCCAGCCCCTCTCCGACAGCGACGGCGCCGACCGCGTGAGCGTCGAGCTCAACTCGGGCACCGTGCTCAAGGCCGACCTCGTCATCCTCGCCGCGGGCGTCAAGCCTGCCGTCGAGCTGGTCAAGGCCGCCGGGATCGAGCTGGGCGAGCGCGGCGGCATCAAGGTCGACACGCACATGCAGACCTCCGACCCCGACATCTACGCCGCGGGCGACGCCGTCGAGACGCCGCACCCCGTGCTCCCCGGCAACTACCTCGCACCTCTCGCCGGACCCGCCAACCGCCAGGCGCGCGTCGCCGCGGAGAACATCTGCGGCCGCGACACCGAGTACAAGTCGACCCAGGGCACCAGCATCGTCAAGGTCTTCGACATGACCGCGGGCGGCACCGGCGCGACCTCGCGCCAGCTCGACGCCGCGGGCGTCGAGTACCGCGTCGCGCACGTCCACCCGTCGGGCCACGCCGGCTACTACCCCGGCACGGCGATGATGCACATCAAGCTGCTGTTCTCGCCCACCGACGGCCGCGTGCTCGGCGCGCAGGCCTGCGGCTTCGACGGCGTCGACAAGCGCCTCGACCTCTTCGCGATGGCGGTCCGCTCCGGCCTCACCGTCTTCGACCTCGAGGAGCAGGAGCTCGCGTACGCGCCGCCCTTCGGCTCCGCGAAGGACCCGGTCAACATGGCGGGCTTCGTCGCCTCGAACACCATCCGCGGCGACTTCACCCTCTGGTACGCCCAGGAGTGGCCGCTGCCGCAGGGCACGCGCCTCATCGACGTGCGCACGCCCGAGGAGTACGGCATCCACCACCTCGCCGGCGCGGAGTCGGTCCCGCTGGCCACGTTCCGCGAGGCGGTGAAGGGGTGGGAGGACAAGGACCAGCCCATCCGCCTGTACTGCGCCGTCGGCTTCCGCTCGTACCTCGCGCACCGCATCCTCGTCCAGAACGGCTTCACCGACGTCGCCACCCTCTCCGGCGGTTCGACCACCTTCGGCCATGTCCACGACAACCCTGCCGACCAGTACGTCGCGCAGCCGCCGATGGAGAACTACGCGGAGAAGGTCTCGGTCGCCTCGGCCGTCGCCGCCGCCACCGGGCAGCTGACCGAGCTCGACTGCACGGGGCTGGCGTGCCCCGGACCGATCATGCGCCTCGCGGACGCGATGAAGAAGGCCAACGCCGGCGACGAGGTCCGCGTGACCGTCTCCGACCCGGGCTTCGCGCTCGACGGTCCGGCCTGGGCGTCCAAGAACGGCCACACCCTCGTCACGCTCGAGCCGAAGGGCCCTGGTTTTGTGGGCACCTTCCGCAAGGGCGGCGTGGTCCCGGTCTCGACCGGAGCATCGTCCACCGGCGCCAACAAGACCTCGATGGTGGTCTTCAGCGGCGACCTCGACAAGGTGCTCGCGGCGTTCATCATCGCCAACGGCGCGGTCGCCATGGGCGACGAGGTCTCGATGTTCTTCACCTTCTGGGGACTCAACGCCCTGCGCAAGGCCGAGCCGCCGAAGCGCGAGAAGAAGATGATGGACAAGATGTTCGGCGCCATGATGCCGCGCGGAGCGGAGAAGCTCACGCTGTCGCAGATGCACATGGCCGGCGCGGGCACCGCGATGATCAAGAACGTCATGAAGCAGAACGACGTGGCGTCGCTGCCCGAGCTCATCAAGTCGGCCCAGGACGGCGGCGCCCGCCTGCTGGGCTGCACGATGACGATGGACCTGCTGGGCATGGCGCAGTCCGACCTGCTCGACGGCGTCGAGCTCGCGGGCGTCGCGACCTTCCTGGGCGAGGCGAACGAGAGCGGCACCACGCTCTTCATCTGACGCCCCTACGGACCGACACGCCGCATCGTCCCTTCGGGGGGCGGTGCGGCGTCGTCATGTCAGCCGAAGGCCGCCGCCTGCTCCGTCACCTCGTCCGAGGTGGGGGTCACGCCCTCGCCGAAGATCCCCGTGAAGGCGATCCCGAGGAGCAGCGCGATCAGCGACGCCAGGGTGACGATCACCCCGAGCGCGATACCCGAGCCGCTGCGGTCCCGCACGCCGAGCACGAGCGCGGTGACGGACAGCGCCGTCGCGATCACCGCGACGATGACGCCGGCGACGGGCACCCAGAACAGCACGAGCGCGATGATCGCGCACACCAGCCCGCCCACGCCGAACCAGAAACCGCGACCAGCCACGTGTGCCTCCGTTCGTGCGCTCCTCGGAATCTATCAAGAGGGGCCGGGACGCGCCCCGGTCAGATCCGCGGCTGCCGCCGCGCGAAGGCCCAGCCGGCGCCGGCCAGGCCCAGCAGCGTGATCGCTGCGCACCACACCGTCATCACCCCCGCCGAGGAGCCTGGGCTCTCGCCGCCGAGGAAGGCGCGCATCGTGTCGACCACCGGCGTCATGGGCTGATGGCGGGCGAAGCCCTGGAGCCACGTCGGCATCGTCTCGATCGGCACGAAGGCGCTCGACGCGTAGGGGAGGAAGAGCAGGGCGAAGCCGTAACCGCTCGCCGCCTCGACCGACCGGGCCGCGACGCCGATCGCGGCGAAGACCGAGGTGATCGCGAGGACCCACATCGTCACCGCCGCGAGCAATCCGAGCCAGTCGAGCGGACCTGCCCCCGGGCGGTAGCCGAGCAGCATGGCGACCGCGATCACCACCGCTGTCGCGACGAGGTTGCGCAGCACCGAGGACAGGACGTGGCCCAGCATCGGCGCCCAACGCGGCACGTCCATCGTGCGGAAGCGATCCATCATGCCCTCGTTCATGTCCCGCGCTACCGACACGGCCGTGGTCGCGGCGCCGAACCCCGCGCAGACGAGCACCACGGCCGGCACCACGAAGTCGAGGTACGCCTCGCTGCGGCCCGCGAGCGCCCCTCCAAACACGTAGACGAACATGAGCATGAGCACCACGGGGAGCAGCACCGACTCGATCAGCGTCTCCACATCGCGGACCGCGTGAAGGACGGCGCGGCGGGTGAACGGCAGGACGGCGTTCACCGCGGGGCCTCATCGCCATCGTCGTCGGTGAGGCGACGGAACACGTCGTCGAGCGTGGCGGCATGGACCGCGATGACGCTGTCCGCACCGAGGGCTCCGCGCGCCTCGAGCCGCGCGAGCGCATCGCGCAGGCCTGCGGCCGTGCCGTCGGATCCCTCCGAGTCGACCTCCGCGCCGTCGCCGTCGACCACCGCGACGGTCGCGCCTCCCATCCGTGCCTTGAGCTCCGCGGGTGTCCCCTCGGCGACGATGCGCCCGCGGTGGAGCACGAGCACCCGATCAGCGAGGGCGTCCGCCTCCTCGAGATACTGCGTGGTGACCAGCACGGCGGCCCCCGCCTCGGCGAGCTCGCGGACCCGCTCCCACAGCGCCGAGCGTGCACGCGTGTCGAGCCCGGTGGTGGGCTCGTCGAGGAACACCACGTCGGCGGGCGCGACCATCGACAGCGCGAGGTCGAGCCGCCGGCGCATGCCGCCCGAGTAGGTGCGGACGCGCTTGCGGCCCGCGTCGCTGAGGCCCGACCGCTCGAGCAGCTCCTGCGCGCGCACTCGGGCGTCGCGCCTGCTCAGACCCCGGAGCTCGCCCATGAGCTCGAGGTTCTCGGCGCCGGTGAGTGTCGCGTCGACGGAGACGTTTTGCCCCGTGGCGGAGATGCGCCGGCGCACCTCGCGGCCCGCGGACGCCACGTCATGGCCCGCGACCGCGACCCTTCCGGCGTCCGCCGGCGTCACGGTCGTGAGGATCCTCAGCGTGGTGGTCTTGCCGGCCCCGTTCTCGCCGAGCAGCGCCACGATGCTGCCGCGCGCCACGGAGAACCGGATGCCGTCCAGCACGCGCTGGTCACCGAAGGACTTCTCGAGCCCCTCCACCACGATCGCATCGGCCATGTCCCCGCCTCGGACGCCCCGTGCTCCCCCGGGAAGAACGCTACGCCTCTCGCGACGGGGACGGGGAGCGACGGTGAGCGCCCCATGCGAAGCATCGATGTCGCTGAGGCGTCCGTCGATGCCCCATTCCGGCGGGACGATGCGGGGAGCGGCGGAGGAGAGGCGGGCCGGTATGCAGGAGGGGCCGGGTATGCAGGAGGGGCCGGTCGCGCGATGCGACCGGCCCCTCCTGTTCGGCTCGGGATCACTCCGCGGCGGGAGCCTCCGGGGTCGGCTCGGCAGCCGCCTCGGGCGCGGTCGCCTCGGCGGCGGGCGCGACGTCCGCACCCTCCTCGGCCTCCTCGCCCTCGAGAGGCTCATCGCCGTCGAGGTTGCGCTCGACGTTGCGCGCGATGCCGATGATGCGGTCGCCCTTGCCGGGCTTCGCGAAGATCACGCCCATCGAGTTCTTACCCTTGACGGGGACCTCCGACACCGCGGAGCGCACGACCTTGCCGGACTCCATGATGACGAGCACCTCGTCGGTGTCCTCGACGAGCATCGCGCCCACGAGGTCGCCGCGCTCCTCGGTGAGGGTCGCGACCTTCACGCCGAGCCCGCCGCGGTGCTTCGCGCTCCACGCCGAGGCGCTGGTGCGCTTGGCGTAGCCGTGGCGCGTCACCACGAAGGAGAACGGGCCGTCGGAGACCGCAGGGGCCTCGTCGTCGCCCTCGACGTCCTCGTCGCCCGCGACCGCGGTGCCGGCGAGGATGACGTCCATGGCGAGCAGCTCGTCGTCGCCGCGGAAGCTCATGCCCTTGACGCCCGAGGTCGCGCGACCCATGGGGCGCAGCTCCTCGTCCTTGGCGTTGAAGCGGAGCGACTGGCCGAGACGGGAGACCAGCATGAGGTCGTCCTCGGCGGAGACCAGCCGGGCCGAGACCAGCTCGTCGGACTTGAGCTCGCCGTCCTCGGACTCGACCTCGCGCAGGTTGATCGCGATGAGGCCGCCCGTGCGGTTGGAGTCGTAGGCCTTGAGCTCGGTCTTCTTGACCAGGCCGCGCTTGGTCGCGAGGACCAGGTAGTCCGCATCGTCGTAGCTGCGCAGGTCCATGACCTGGGCGATCTCCTCGCCCGGCTGGAACGCGAGCATGTTCGCGACGTGCTGGCCCTTGGAGTCGCGGCCGCCCTCGGGCAGCTCGTACGCCTTGGCGCGGTAGACGCGACCGAGGTTGGTGAAGAACAGCAGCCAGTGGTGCGTCGTGGTGACGAAGAAGTGCTCGACCACGTCGTCGTTGCGCAGCGTCGCGCCGCGGACGCCCTTGCCGCCGCGCTTCTGCGCGCGGTACTGGTCCGAGCGCGTGCGCTTGACGTAGCCGCCGCGGGTGATGGTGACCACCATCTCCTCCTCGGCGATGAGGTCCTCGATCGAGACCTCGCCGTCGAAGGGGTGGATGACCGTGCGGCGGTCGTCGCCGTACTTGCGGACGACCTCCGCGAGCTCCTCCGAGATGATGGTGCGCTGACGCTGCTCGTTCGCGAGGATGTCGCGCAGGTCCGCGATCTCGACCATGAGGGCGTTGTAGTCGTCCGTGATCTTCTGACGCTCGAGGGCCGCGAGGCGGCGCAGCTGGAGGTTGAGGATCGCGGTCGCCTGGACCTCGTCGACGTCGAGCAGCTCCATGAGGCCCTCGCGCGCCTCCTCCACGGTGGGGGAGCGGCGGATCAGGGCGATGACCTCGTCGAGCGCGTCGAGCGCCTTGAGGTAGCCCTGCAGGATGTGGGCCTCGCGCTCGGCCTCACGGAGGCGGTACGCGGTGCGACGCTGGATGACCTCGAGCTGATGCGCGGTCCAGTAGCGGATGAAGCCGTCGAGGGACAGCGTGCGGGGCACGCCGTCGACGATGGCGAGCATGTTCGCGCCGAACGTCTCCTGCAGCTGCGTGTGCTTGTAGAGGTTGTTGAGCACCACCTTGGCGACGGCGTCGCGCTTGAGCACGATCTCGAGGCGCTGGCCGGTGCGGCCCGACGTCTGGTCGCGGATGTCGGCGATGCCGGAGACCTTGCCGTCCTTGACCAGCTCGGCGATCTTGATCGCGAGGTTGTCGGGGTTGACCTGGTACGGCAGCTCGGTGATCACCAGGCACATGCGGCCCTGGATCTCCTCGATGTTCACCACGGCGCGCATCGTGATGAGGCCGCGGCCCGTGCGGTACGCGTCCTCGATGCCCTTGCGGCCGAGGATGGTCGCGCCGGTGGGGAAGTCGGGACCCGGGATGCGCTCGATGAGCGCCTCGAGCAGCTCCTCGCGGCTCGCCTCCGGGTGGTCGAGGTGCCACTGCACGCCGTCCGCGAGCTCGCGGAGGTTGTGCGGCGGGATGTTGGTCGCCATGCCGACCGCGATGCCGGCCGAGCCGTTCGCGAGCAGGTTGGGGAAGCGCGCAGGCAGGATGCTGGGCTCCTGCTCGCGGCCGTCGTAGTTGTCCTCGAACTCGACGGTGTCCTTGTCGATGTCGCGGACCATCTCCATGGCCAGCGGCGCCATCTTGCACTCGGTGTATCGCGAGGCCGCGGCGCCGTCGTTGCCGGCGGAGCCGAAGTTGCCCTGGCCGGCGATGAGCGGGTAGCGCAGCGACCACGGCTGCACCATGCGGACAATGGCGTCGTAGATCGCCGAGTCGCCGTGCGGGTGGTACTTGCCCATGACGTCGCCGACGACGCGGGAGCACTTGGAGAACGCACGGTCGGGGCGGTAGCCGCCGTCGAACATCGCGTAGAGCACGCGACGATGCACGGGCTTGAGGCCGTCGCGCACGTCGGGCAGGGCGCGGCCGACGATGACCGACATGGCGTAGTCCAGGTAGGACCGCTGCATCTCGGTGTTGAGGTCGACCGCCTCGATCTTCCCGTGGTCCATCTCGGGGGTCTCAGATGTCAAGGAACCTCACGTCCTTCGCGTTGCGCTGGATGAAGCTGCGGCGGGACTCGACGTCCTCGCCCATGAGCACGGAGAAGATCTCGTCCGCGGCGGCAGCATCGTCCATGGTGACCTGGAGCAGGGTGCGGGTCGCGGGGTCCATGGTGGTGACCCGCAGCTCCTCGTGGTTCATCTCGCCCAGACCCTTGTAGCGCTGGACGCCGTTGTCCTTGGGGATGCGCTTGCCGTTGGCGAGCCCGTCCTTGAGGAGCGCGTCGCGCTCACGGTCCGAGTACACGTACTCGTGGTCCGCGTTGGTCCACTTGAGCTTGAACAGCGGCGGCTGCGCGAGGTACACGTAGCCGGCCTCGATGAGCGGGCGCATGTACCGGAACAGCAGCGTGAGCAGCAGCGTCCGGATGTGCTGACCGTCGACGTCGGCATCGGCCATCAGCACGATCTTGTGATAGCGCGCCTTCGAGATGTCGAAGTCCTCGCCCATGCCCGCGCCGAACGCGGTGATGAGGCCCTGGACCTCCTGGTTGGAGAGGGCCCGGTCGAGGCGCACGCGCTCGACGTTGAGGATCTTGCCGCGGATGGGCATGATCGCCTGGTTGTAGGGCTCGCGGCCCGCCTTGGCGGAGCCGCCGGCGGAGTCGCCCTCGACGATGAAGATCTCGCACTCGGAGGGGTTGCGGCTCTGGCAGTCCGAGAGCTTGCCGGGCATGCCGCCGGACTCGAGCAGCCCCTTGCGGCGGGTCGCCTCGCGCGCCTTGCGGGCGGCGATGCGGGCCTGCGAGGCCTGGATGGCCTTGCGGATGATGTCCTTGGCCTCGTTCGGGTGCGCGTCGAACCAGTCGGTGAGCTGCTCGTTGACCACGCGCTGCACGAAGGTCTTCGCCTCGGTGTTGCCCAGCTTGGTCTTGGTCTGGCCCTCGAACTGCGGCTCGCCCAGCTTGACCGAGATGACGGCGGTGAGGCCCTCGCGGACGTCGTCGCCCGTGAGGTTGTCGTCCTTGTCCTTGAGGATCGCCTTCTCGCGCGCGTACTTGTTCACCAGCGTGGTGAGCGCCGCGCGGAAGCCCTCCTCGTGGGTGCCGCCCTCGGTGGTCGAGATGGTGTTCGCGTAGGTGAACACGCCCTCGGAGTAGGCGGACGTCCACTGCATGGCCATCTCGAGCGAGATCTTCTTCTCGGTGTCCTCGGACTCGAGCGAGATGACCTCGGCGTGGACCAGCTCGGCCTTCTTGGCGGCGTTGAGGTGGGCGACGTAGTCGACCAGGCCGCCGTCGTACTTGTACGTGACGGCGCGGGAGGTCGGCTGCTCGTCGGCCTCGGCATCGTCCTCGACGGCGATGTGCTCGGGGCGCTCGTCGATCAGCGTGATCGACAGGCCCTTGTTGAGGAAGGCCATCTGCTGGAAGCGGGCGCGGAGCGTCTCGTAGTCGTACTCGGTCGTCTCGAAGATGAGCGGGTCCGCGTAGAACGTCTGCTGCGTGCCGGTCTCCTCGGTGGCCTCGCCCTGGACGAGCGTGCCCTGCGGCTTGCCGCCCTCGGCGAAGCTCTGACGCCAGACGTGACCCTGGCGCTTGACCTCGGTCTCGACCTTGTAGGACAGCGCGTTCACCACGGAGATGCCGACGCCGTGCAGACCGCCGGAGACCGCGTAGCCGCCGCCTCCGAACTTTCCGCCGGCGTGGAGGATCGTCATGACGACCTCGACCGTGGGCTTGCCCTCGGTCGGGTGCATGTCGACCGGGATGCCGCGCCCGTTGTCCTGGACCTTGACGCCGCCGTCCTCCTGCAGGGTCACCGTGATGGTGTCGCAGTAGCCGGCCAGGGCCTCGTCGACCGAGTTGTCCACGACCTCGTAGACCAGGTGGTGGAGACCACGCTCGCCCGTCGACCCGATGTACATGCCGGGTCGCTTGCGGACGGCCTCGAGGCCCTCCAGGACGGTGATGTTCTCGGCGCCGTAGGCGGGCTCGTTCGCCCGCTCCTCGCTATTCGCCACAGATTCGCCTTTCAAGACACGGACGGGACCGTGCACAAGTCCCGTCCTATCCCGACCCATTCTAGTGGCTCTGAGGGGCGATATCGCGCGTTTCAGGGGCATGTGGGGGGAAGTCGAGCCCCTGCAGACGGGGCGGCCGTGCGGTCGACGCCCGCCAGGAGCTCGCCAGGGCGTCGATGCCCGGTGCGACCCTGGCTCCGGGGTGGGGCTTCGCGGGAGAGGAGTCCCGCGCCGCCCCACCCGGGCGCGCACCGGTCCGGCTGCGTCCTCAGCGCGCATCCGGCACTTGGTGCCGTAATCACGTTACGGCAGGTTCCCCTGGGTTGTGATCCGACTTCGGTCCCAGCCCGTCGCCTGCCGGAGAACGACGCACGCCGCCGCCGACCCAAGGCCGGCGGCGGCGTGCATGCGCCAGGGACGCGCCCTGACTCGCTCAGATCAGAACCCGACCTGGTTCGCGGCGTGCTCCGCCTGCGCCTGGGTGAACTGGCTGCCGTACTCGCTCGTCATCTGGTCGATGAGGCCCGCGCGGCTGAACGTCATCGTGTCGAGGTAGGACTCGGCCTGCTCGACCGCCTCGGCCATCCAGTCCACCTCGACGTTCGCGACCGCGTACTCGGCCTGCTTCGCAGTGAACTGGCTGCCGTACTCGCTCGTCATCTGGTCGTAGAGACCCGCCTCCGAGAAGGGCATGGTGTCGATGTACGACTGCGCCTGCTCGAGGGCCTCGTCCTTCCAGTTCACCTCGACGTTCTCGAGCGCCCAGGTGGCGGCCTCGTCGGTGAACTGGCTGCCGTAGTCGGACGTGAGCTGATCGAAGAGGCCCGCCTCGGAGAAGGAGGAGAACTCGAGGTAGGACTCCGCCTGCTCGAGGGCCTGCTCGGCCTCCTTGCTCGGCGCCTCCGGCTTCGCGTTCTCGGGTTCATCCTCGACGACCACCTCGGCGGCCGCATCGGCCTCGTCAGCCTCGGCGTCGGCCGCCGGCTGGGCCTCGTCGACCTCGTCGACCTCGGCGTCCGCCGCGTCCTCGATCTGCTGCTCGACGGTCGCTGCATCGTCCTCGGCGGGAGCCTCGTCGCCGCCGCCGGTGTTCATGGCGATCGCGATGACGGCGACGGCTCCGACTCCGGTGAGAATCTTGTGGCGCGCGAACCAGTTCTGCTTCTTGGGCGCGTCGGTGACGGTCTCGTTCTCGTCGGTGATGGTCTGGTCGGTCATCGCTTCTCCCTCAGCCCAGGCCCCTCGGCTCGGGTGTGTCGTCTCGGTGTCTAGAGCCGCTCAGTCACCTGGACGCGCGATGCGCGACGTCGGTTGACACTGCAGCGGACACGCCCCCAGCGCGCCTCCGCCGCGTGCGGCCCGAGAAGCGTAGGCAGACGGAAACGGGCACTCTCGACGAAACAGATGTGCGTAATGTCACATGGTGCCCTTATTTATGGGGGCACCGGGGTGCTCCGTCCGTCGATCACCCGTAGGTGTCGCGGGGACCGCGGCCCTTCACCGTGCGCGGTCCCTTGGTCCACGACCTCGCGGTCGGGCCGAGCACCTTGAGCTCCGTGACGATCTCCCGCCCGAACTCCTCGTTGATGCGGTGCCGGATCTGGCCCGACATCATCTGCAGCTGCGTCGCCCACGCGGTCGACGTGGCCTTGACGGTGAGCACGCCCTCGTCGAAGCCGAGCGGTTCGCAATGATCCGCGATCCGGTCGCCGATCACCTCGCGCCACCGGCCGGTCACCGACGAGACCTCGATCTGCTCGGTCCAGCCCATGCGGCGGAGCAGCGAGGCCACCGCGTCGCTCATCGGAGCCGGGTCGCGACCGTTGGTATACGGCTCGGTCGAGCGGCGGGCCTCCGCGCGCTGCTTACGACCGCGCTTGGGACTGGTCCGCATGGCGCCCCGCTGCCGAGCCGCTGCTCGCGCGCGCTCGAGCGCCTCGCGAGCCATGCGCGCGGCGTCGACGGGGACCAGCGGCTCCTCCGCGGAATCCTGCTTCTCATCAGGAGCGATGATCGGATCCGGCTGCTCGCCGGCGCCCTCGGCCTCACCGAGGTCCGGCACCGCATCCTCCCGGTCGTCACTCATCGCCGACCCGTCCCTTGGTCACCGGGATCACCCGTCCGGCGAGGGCTGCGGGGACGTCCTCGGCCACCGCCGCCGTGATGAGCACCTGGCTCGCGCGCTCGAGGCGCGCCGCCAGCGCCGTGCGTCGCCCCGCGTCGAGCTCCGCGAAGACGTCGTCGAGGATCAGCACCGGCTCGCCGTCCTCATCCGAGTCGGGTCCGGTCTCCGAGGTGAGGAGGTCGTAGGTGCCGATACGCAGGGCGAGGGCGCACGACCACGACTCGCCGTGGCTCGCATAGCCCTTCGCCGGCATCCCGCCGAGCCGGATCTCGAGGTCGTCCCGTTGCGGACCTGCGAGCGTGACCCCGCGCTCGAGCTCCTTGGGTCGGACCTCGCGGAGCTTCGCCAGGAGCAGCTCCGACAGCTCGGACGCCTCCTTCGGAAGAGTCTCGGCCAGGGACGACGCATAGGAGATGGCGCAGTCCCCGCCATCCGGGGCGACGTCCTGGTACGCGGCCTGCACGTACGGGGCGAGCGCCGCGACCGCGCGCAGCCGCGCGGCGACGATGCGGCTGCCCAGCTCCGCGAGCTTCTCGTCCCAGATGTCGAGCATCGTGAGGTCGCCGCGTGCATTGCGCGAGGTCTTGAGCATCGAGGTGCGCTGGCGCAGCACCCGCTCGTAGTCGGCGAGGTCACCGGCGACGGCGGGCTGCAGCGCGACGCAGAGCTCGTCGAGCAGCTGCCGACGTCCCGACGGGTCGCCCTTGACCAGGGCGAGGTCCTCGGGTGCGAACAGCACGGTGCGGAGGATCCCGAGCAGGTCGCGCGGTCGCGCCGCCCCGCGGTTGAGACGCGCGGTGTTCGCCCGACCGCTCGTCAGCGTGACCTCGAGACCGAGAGACCTCCCCGCCTTCTCGACCTTGGCGCGCACGATGGCCCGCTCGGCACCGAACCGGATCAGCGGCGCGTCGGAGGCGACGCGGTGCGAGCCGAGCACCGAGAGGTAGCGGACCGCCTCGACGAGGTTGGTCTTCCCCTGGCCGTTGCGGCCGACGAACGTGGTGACGCCCGGACCCAGCTCGACTTCTGCCTGCGGATACGAGCGGAAGTCGGCGAGCTGGATATGGGTGACGCGCACTACGAGGCGATACGGATGGGCACGAGGAGGTAGCGGAAGTCCGCCGCGACCTCGCCACCCGGCTCGGAGAGCCCGACGAACTCGACGGGCTTGGTCTCCTGAGTGAAGCCCAGCTGCACGAAGTCGCTGCCCAGCGCCGAGAGGCCGTCGAGCAGGTACTGCGGGTTGAACGCGACGGTGATGGGCTCGCCGTGGAGGTGCGCGGTGAGCGCCTCGGAGGCCTGGGCGTCGTCGGACTGCCCGGCGTCGAGGGTGACCTCGCCCTCGGCGAAGGCCAGCCGCACCGACGAGTTCCGCTCGGCGACGAGCGCGACGCGTCGGGTGGCGTCGATGAGGTCCTGCGTGCGGACGGTCGCCGTGATGGGGCTCGAGTCGGGGAACAGGCGGCGCACCTGCGGGTAATCGCCGTCCATGAGCAGCGACGTGGTGACCAGGCCGCCGGCCTCGAAACCGATGAGGTCCATGCCCTGACCGGAGCTCAGCGCGACGGTGACCTCACCGGCACCGAGCGCCTTCGCGGTGTCTGCCAGGGTCTTCGCTCGCACCAGGGCCACGGCGCTGATGTCGGGCTGCGACGGCGTCCACTCGAGCTCGCGCAGCGCGAGGCGGTAGCGATCGGTCGCGAGCAGCGAGATGTGCGAGCCCTCGATCTCGACCCGCACGCCGGTGAGGATCGGGAGCGTCTCGTCACGCGAGGCTGCCGAGGTCACCTGCGCGACCGCCTGCTGCAGCGTTGCGCCGTCGATGGTGCCGGAGTGCTCGGGAAGCTCGGGAAGCGAGGGGTACTGGTCGACCGGCATCGTCGCGAGCGTGAAGCGCGAGGCGCCGCACGTCACGGACACCTTGGTGCCCTCGAGCGACAGCTCGACCGGCTTGTGCGGGAGCGCGTTCGCGATCTCGCGCAGGAGACGCCCGCTGACGAGGACCTCGCCGGCCTCCTCGACATCGGCGGGGAACTCACCGCGCGCGGACACCTCGTAGTCGAAGCTCGCGAGACGCACGAGACCCTCGGCGTCCGCGGTGATGCGGACGCCCGCGAGTACGGGGACCGGGGGGCGTGCCGGCACGGCACGCGACGTCCATGCGACGGCGTCTGCCAGAACGTCGCGCTCGACGGTGAACTTCATGCTTGCTCCTCTGATTCCGAACACAGACTATGCCACGGGTCCGACGATGCCGGGAGGCCCTTCCACCCGGCGGGCGGGCGTCGGCGCGCGGGCTCAGATGAAGGCCATGTGGAGAATCACAAGAAGTTGGTCTCATAGTCGTATTAGGGACCGTGGATTCTGTGGAGTTCTCGCGTCGCGCCTGGAAAACTTGTGATTCATCATGTGCGAATCCTGAGGGCGAGTCCAGCTGCGTCTGGGGACGGGCTTGGGACGGGCGGATCGACCACCCCGGGATTCCTGTAATTCTTCACAGGCCGTCCCCTGTGGACTGAGCATGCTGTCCACGGGCGTCCACAGAGTTTTCCACATTTGTGAGGGAAATAGGGCTCTCAGGGCCTCAGATGGGACGTAGCGGCCCATGAGGGTCCGCTCCGGAGGCGGCGTCGGTCCTCGTGCGCGCGGGTGAGGGGACGTATCGGGTGCGTCGCGGCCTCGCGGATGGTGCCGCCCTGATCACGCTCGCGCCGGGAGGATCCGTTGTGGCGAACGTTTCGGTCGTCCCGGCGCGTCGCGCGCGTGTCGCGGTGAGAGACGGCCTGATTCCTTCGTCAGGACGCCTCAGGAATGCCCGGCCGCGGGAGCTCGCGCCCGTCGCCTCGACCATCGGCGTGCGCCCTCGGGCGATAGGTCGCGTCATATCGCTTTCTGACGAACGAATCCGGGTCCTCGGCGCGCTCCTCGGCCCCTTCATCCGTCGGAGCCCCCGAAACGTTCGTCAGGAGCCGCTCTGAGCGATGTCGTCGGTGGAAGGCCTCTCCGGCGTACGAGGGCACGGTGCGCGCGCATGCGGCGTGCTCAGGGGCGGTCGCGTCGACGGTGGTCCCTGAGCACGCTGAGGACCGCTCCTGACGACGGTTTCGACCCCGTCGGGCGCGCGCGACGCGTCGCGCAGCCCGAGTGCCGCGAATCCTCCGTGGGGAACCGTTCTCCTGAGGCGCGCACGGCGCGGCGCGGGCCCGGCGCAGCGGCAGGACGGAAGGCGCCGTGGCGAGCGACCAGGGAACGCGCGGGCAGCTCGGGTCGGGCGACGTGGCCGGTGGGGTGGGAGGCGCTCCCGCATGCGTCGACAGCCGGCGACGCCGGGGGCGACGAGCCGTACGGGTCGGGCCGAGCGAGGCGGGGACGGGTCTATCGCCCGCAGAACCCGTTCTGACGCACGTTTCGGGCCGTTCCGGGGCTCCGGGCATCGTCCCGGCCCGCCGGCTCCCCGATTCGTGCGTCAGGACGGCACCACAGCGACGATGCGCGAACGTCCTCAAGGCGACGTCGCGGCGGGGCCGCGGGGACGATGCGCCGGGGCGCCCGGGAGGATCGCTCCTGAGCACCGTTTCGGGCGCTCGGGAGCCGCGCGGTGCCTCGCGGGCGCGCCGAAGCGCTCGAAACGTTCGTCAGGAACGATCGAGAGGGAAGGTGGGGAGGTTACGCGCGCGACTGCTTGATGCGGGCGTGGATCTCGTTGACCTGGTTGTACATCTGGCGACGCTGCGCGATCTGGTCCTCGACCTTCTTGACCGCATACATGACCGTGGTGTGGTCCTTGCCGCCGAAGTGCTCGCCGATCTTGGGAAGAGAGAGGTCGGTGAGCTGCCGGCACAGGTACATGGCGATCTGTCGCGCGGTCACGAAGACACGGGATCGGCTGGTGCCGGTGAGCTCCTCGAGCGAGATGTCGAAGTACTCGGCCGTCTTGCCGATGATCGCGGCCGCCGTGATCTCGGAGTCGTCGTCGGAGATGAGGTCCTTGAGCACCACCTGGGCCAGCGAGAGATCGACCGGCTGGCGGTTGAGGGCGGCGAAGGCCGTGACACGGATCAGGGCGCCCTCGAGCTCGCGGATGTTGCTCGTGATGTTCGAGGCGATGTACTCGAGCACGTCCGACGGCGCCTGGACGGCATCGGCTGCGGCCTTCTTCCGGAGGATCGCGACGCGGGTCTCGAGGTCCGGGGGCTGGACATCGGTCATGAGGCCCCACTCGAAGCGGGTCCGCATGCGCTCCTCGATGCCGTCGAGATAGCGCGGGCTCACGTCCGAGGTGATGACCACGTGCTTGCCGGCGTTGTGAAGCGCGTTGAAGGTGTGGAAGAACTCCTCGAGCGTCTGCTCCTTGCCCTGAAGGAACTGGATGTCGTCGATGAGGAGGACGTCGACCTCGCGGTACGTGCGCTTGAAGCTGAGCGAACGGTCGTCACGGATCGAGTTGATGAAGTCGTTGGTGAACTCCTCGGAGTTCACGTAGCGCACCCGGGTCTGCGGCTTGAGGTGCCGCGTGTAGTGCCCGATCGCGTGCAGCAGGTGCGTCTTGCCCAGCCCGGACCCTCCGTAGATGAACAGGGGGTTGTAGGTCTTACCAGGCGATTCGGCCACGGCCAGAGCGGCTGCGTGCGCGAAGCGGTTCGAGGGACCGATGACGAACGTGTCGAAGGTGTACCTCGGGTTGAGGTGCGGGTCCTCGACCACAGGCGCTGGCGCCGGCTCGGGGCGACGCATCGGCGGACGCGGGACATCCTCAGCTGCGGCACCGTCCTCGGCCGGGGCCGGAGGGGTGACCGACGCGTCGACGGTCACGGCGATGCGCACGTCGCGGCCGATGACCTCGCTCAGCGCCTCGGTGACCGGGCCGCGCAGGGTCGTCTCGACATAGTTCTTGGTGAAGTCCTCGGCGACGGCGAGGAACACGTTGTCCTCGACCACCGCCAGCGGCTTCACGAGCCGAAGGAACGATCGCGCCTGTGCGCTCAGCGACCCGTCCTCCGTCAGGAAGTCGAGTGCTCCTCGCCACACCGCGTCGATCGATTCCGGGGCAGGCTCTGCCGCCACTGGCGTCACCCCCAAGTTGTTTCCACAGAGTTGCTCACAGTCGGTGCATGGCCCGTCACCTGCTCGTTACCGCGATGACGCGTGTCGCTCACATGGTGCGGGGCCGTGATGGTGGAGCCTATCCTGTTCGGGTGGCACGTCCCAAGGGCGCGCCGCGATTTGACCACCGTGGTGCCGTCGCGTAACGTGAGTGCGCTGATTTGACCATGCCCTGAAACTTGGAGTTACCCGTGAGCAAGCGGACTTTCCAGCCGAACAACCGCAAGCGTGCTAAGACGCACGGCTTCCGTCTGCGTATGCGCACGCGCGCCGGACGCTCCATCATGGCGTCGCGCCGTCGCAAGGGCCGCGGCAAGCTCTCGGCCTGAGGTTGCTGCCGGCCGACGCACGCCTGCGATCGTCCGCGGAGTTCCGCTCCGCGATGCGATCGGGGGCGAGAAGCGGCCGGCGCACCGTCGTGGTGCACATGGCGCTGACCGGCGATGCTCGACGCATGGCCGGTTTCGCTGTTTCTAAGGCCGTAGGAGGTGCGGTGGTCCGCAATCGCGTCAAGCGACGCCTGCGCGCGATCATGTCCACGCGCCTCGACGCGCTTCCGGACGGTGCGATCGTCGTCGTGCGCGCGCTGCCGCCTGCGGCCGACGCGTCCTACGCCGAGCTCGAGAGCGATGTCGCAGGTGCTTTGCGGCACGCGATGTCGAAGACGGCCCGATGAGCGTCGCGAGCAGGGCCTTGACCGGAGCGATCCGTGGCTACCAGCTCACCGTCTCCCCGCTCACCGGCCCCCGCTGCAAGTACCACCCGTCGTGCTCGCACTTCGCCATCGAGGCGATCCAGGTGCACGGCGCGTTCGTGGGCGCGGGTCTCGCGGGTTGGCGGCTGCTGCGCTGCAACCCGTGGAGCAACGGCGGCGTCGACGACGTGCCGGCGAAGGGGGAGCGCCTGTTCCGCCTGACGCGCAATAATGCCGCGATGCTTACCGACCAGACCTCTGCACGTCCGATCTAAGGAACAGCGCCTCCATGCTTGACACCATCCTCTACCCGCTCGAGTGGGTCGTCGCCAATGTCATGGTGATCTGGCACCAGATCTGGACCTTCATCGGTCTGGATCCGGCCTCCGGCATCACCTGGGCCCTCGCCATCGTCGGCCTGGTGGTCACGATCCGCGCGGCGCTGATCCCGCTCTTCGTCAAGCAGATCAACGCCTCGCGCGCGATGCAGGTGATCGCACCGGACCTCAAGAAGATCCAGGACAAGTACAAGGGCAAGAAGGACCAGGCGTCCCGCGAGGCGATGAGCCGCGAGACCATGGAGCTCTACTCCAAGCACAAGACGAACCCGTTCGCCTCGTGCCTTCCGATGCTGGTCCAGGCGCCGATCTTCTTCGCGCTCTTCCGCGTGCTCAACTATCGCCTCGAGGGCGGAGGCACCGCGGAGCAGTCCGCTGGCATCGGTCTGCTGACCGACCAGCTCGCCGAGCAGGCGCAGAACGCGACGCTCTTCGGAGCGCAGCTGTCCGACAGCTTCTTCAACTCCGAGGGCGCGGCCGCCAAGGTCCTCTCGGTGGTGCTCATCGTCGCAATGGTCGCGACCACGTTCCTCACGCAGCACCAGCTCACGCGCAGGAACCTGCCGGCCTCGGCTCTCGAGGGTCCGATGGCGCAGCAGCAGAAGATCCTCATGTACGCGCTGCCGTTCATCTTCGTCATCACCGGCCCGAACTTCCCGGTCGGCGTGCTCATCTACTGGACCACGACCAACGTGTGGACGTTCGGGCAGCAGTGGTACGTGATCCGCAACAACCCGACGCCGGGTTCCGAGGCGGACCGCGCCTACAAGGAGCGCATGGAGGCGAAGCGCGTGAAGCGTGCGCTGCGCAAGGGTGAGGACCCGTACGCGAAGCCCGAGATCGAGGCCTCCGAGGAGGACGCCACCGAGACCAAGCGCTCCGGCCAGCGTCAACAGCCCAAGCGGAAGAACCGCGGCGGAGGCAAGCCTCAGGCGCTGCCCGCCAACGACGACAAGGACCCGTCATGACCGACAACATCAAGAAGCTGGACGCCGAGGGCGACGTCGCAGCCGACTTCCTCGAGGAGCTGCTCGACATCCTCGACATGGACGGGGACATCGACATCTCCGTCGAGGCCGGTCGTGCGAAGGTGGCGATCGTCGCTGACGGTCCCAGCCAGGACCTCAAGCGCCTGGTCGGGCCCGAGGGAGAGGTGCTCGAGGCTCTCCAGGATCTGACGCGCCTCGCCGTGCAGTCGGAGACGGGCGAGGTCAGCCGCCTCATGCTCGACATCGCCGACTTCCGTGCGGGACGCCGTGAGCGTCTCGCGGAGCAGGCCCGCGAGGCCGTCGCCCAGGTGCGCGAGTCCGGCGCGAAGGTCTCCCTGCCCGCCATGAACGCGTTCGAGCGCAAGGTCGTCCACGACGTCGTGCTCGAGGCCGGCCTGTCCTCGGAGTCCGAGGGCGAGGACCCGCAGCGCTACGTCGTGGTGCTGCCCTCCTGACGTTTCACGTGAAACAGCGATGACCGAGGCGAATCTGAGCGACGACCCGCTGCACGGCAGCGCGGATGTCCGCGAGTACTTCGGGGACACGTATCCCCGCGTGCTCGCGTTCGCGGAGATGCTCGCCGAGCAGGGGGTCGAGCGGGGGCTCATCGGACCGCGCGAGGTGGCGCGGCTCTGGGAGCGTCACATCCTCAACTCCGCCGCCTTGCTGCCCTACCTCGGCGAGGGGAGGGTGGCGGATGTGGGCTCCGGTGCCGGTCTTCCTGGTCTGGTGCTCGCCGCGATGGACCCGCAGCGCGACTACGTCCTCGTGGAGCCGATGGAGCGCCGCACGCAGTGGCTCTTCGAGGCCGCGCGCGAGTGCGGGATCGACAACGCGATCGTCGTGCGCGGTCGCGCCGAGGAGGTCGCGGAGTCGGTCGAGGTCGAGGTGGTGACCGCACGTGCGGTGGCTGCCATCGACAAGCTCGTGAAGTGGTGCACCCCGTTGCTGTCCGAGGGCGGACGCATGGTGCTCCTCAAGGGACGCAGCGCTCCCGACGAGCTCGAGCGCGCGAAGTACACGCTCCGCAAGCACCGGTTCACGGGCGAGGTGCATCGCGCCGGCACGGTGCCGGGTGTCGAGGCGACGACCGTCGTGGTGCTCTCGCGCGCGTGATCTCCACAAGGGGTCTCCACAGCGCTCTCCACAGTCATCTGTGCGGGGAATCGCGCTTCCTGACCGTTTTCTCCACAGGTGAGGCGTCGGCTCGGAGGCGCTCCGACACCGCTCCGACCCGCGGCGTGGAGGCCTGTTCCCACGCGCACCGCTGGGGTAGAGTCGGGGACTCCGGCAGGCTCGTCCACGATTCCGACGCGGCTCTTCTACGTCTCGAATGGGGCTCGTGTTTCACGTGAAACGAACAACGCCACGCATGTCAGTACCGCCGTACGCAGAAGGGAACTGGGTGTCCAGCGACAACATGCACGATCCGATCGTGTCAGGTGACCCACTGGGCGGCAGCGCCACCGCTGTTTCACGTGAAACGGGAGATCCGTTCGATGGCCTCGCGGACGATGCCGGCAGCCCCTTGGCAGCCGAGATGATGGCCACCGAGCGGCACAGGCGCGAGCTGGAGGCGGCCGACTTCCCGAAGCCCCCTCGCACCCGCATCATCGCCGTGTCCAACCAGAAGGGCGGGGTAGGGAAGACCACCACCTCCGTCAACGTGGCTGCGGCGCTGGCCAAGCGCGGCGCGAACGTGCTCGTGGTCGATGCCGACCCGCAGGGCAACGCCTCGACGGCGCTGGGTGTCGAGCACCGCTCCGGCACCCCCTCGATCTACGAGGTGCTGCTCGACGACACCCCCATGCACAAGGTCGCGCAGCGATGCCCCGACATCGACACCCTGTGGTGCGTGCCGGCCACGATCGATCTCGCGGGCGCGGACATCGAGCTCGTGTCGGTGGTGCGGCGCGAGTTCAGGCTCCACGATGCGCTCAAGGAGCTGCTCGAGGGTCACGGCAAGGATCTCGACTACGTCTTCATCGACTGCCCTCCGAGCCTGGGGCTCCTCACGCTCAACGCCATGGTCGTCGCCACCGAGGTGATGATCCCCATCCAGTGCGAGTACTACGCGCTCGAGGGGCTGACCCAGCTCATGCGTACCGTCGAGATGGTGCGTAAGCACCTCAATCAGGGCATCCATGTGTCGACCATCGTCCTCACGATGTACGACGGCCGCACCAACCTCGCGCGCGAGGTCGCGAACGAGGTGCGCTCGCACTTCCCGACCGAGACGCTCGAGCAGACCGTGCCGCGTTCGGTGCGCGTCTCGGAGGCGCCCGGCTTCGGCCAGACTGTCATCACACATGACCCCCATTCCTCGGGGGCGGTCGCCTACACGTCGATCGCACGGGACATCGCGGTGCGGGGCGCCGCGGGAGCGGAGAGCAAGTGAGCAAGGCGAAGCGCGGTCTCGGACGCGGTCTGGGCGCACTGATCCCGACGGAAGCGGAGTCCTCTGCGGTCGCGACAGCGGATCCGGCGGCGCCGCCGGCGCGCGAGCGTCCGCGCGACGTCTTCTTCTCCGACACGTCGACCTCGCAGATCCCCACGATCACCGAGGTCTCGGAGGACGGGGAGCTGGTGCCGGTCCCGGGTGCGTCGTTCGCTCACATCGATCCTCACGCCGTGGTGCCGAATCCTCGTCAGCCGCGCACGGTCTTCGACGAGGACGCCCTCGCCGAGCTGGTCGCGTCGATCCAGGAGATCGGCGTCCTGCAGCCCATCGTGGTGCGCCCCAACCCCGCGGGGGAGGGCTACGAGCTCATCATGGGTGAGCGCCGTCTGCGCGCGACCAAGGAGGCCGGGCTCACCGAGATCCCTGCCATCATCCGCTCGACGGACGACACGGACATGCTCCGTGACGCGCTCGTGGAGAACCTGCACCGCAGCCAGCTCAACCCTCTCGAGGAGGCGGCCGCCTACCAGCAGCTTCTCGAGGACTTCGGCATCACGCATGAGGAGCTCGCGACGCGGATCTCCCGGTCGCGTCCGCAGATCTCGAACACGCTGCGCCTGCTCAAGCTGCCCGCGACGGTGCAGCGACGTGTCGCCGCCGGTGTGCTGAGCGCCGGCCACGCCCGCGCGCTGCTCGGACTCGACTCTCACGAGGCGATGGAGCACCTCGCGAACCGCATCGTGGCCGAGGGCCTCTCCGTTCGCGCGACGGAGGAGGCCGTCGCTCTCGGCGTCGAGGCGCCGAAGGCGCGCCGGGGCGCGACGCGACCGGGGGGCAGGACCGAGGCGCTCGACGAGCTCGGGGGCCGGCTGGGCGATCGCTTCGACACCCGCGTGAAGATCAAGCTGGGCCGCTCGAAGGGATCGATCACCATCGACTTCGCGACCGTCGACGACCTCAACAGGATCGTCAACATGATCGACCCTCAGGACCCAGGCGTCCTCGCGCAGGGCTGACCCGCACAGCAGAGAAGAAGCCCCCGGTGCCAACGGCGCCGGGGGCTTCTTCGTGCCCGATTCAGCGGGTCGCGCCGCGCGCCGCCGCCGTGTCGACCACCTCGCGGTACACGCGACCGAGGTCGAGGCCCGCGGCCTCCGCGGCCTGCGGGAAGAGCGAAGTCTCGGTCATACCAGGGGTGATGTTGATATCGATGACCTGGGCGACGCCGGTCTCGTCGAGGATGAGATCGATCCTCGAGAGGTCGCGGAGGTCCATCGAACGATGCACGGCGAGCGCGGTCGTCGCGGCTTCGGCGGCCTGCGACTCGGTGAGGCGCGCGGGAGCGAAGTACTCGACGCGTCCCGGGTTGTAGCGGGCGTCGTAGTCGTAGGCGCCGTCGGTGACGGTCTCGACGGCCGGCAGGACCCGCGCATCGTCCCCGGTGCCCAGCACGCTCATCGCGACCTCGGTGCCGGGGATGTGCTTCTCGACCAGCGCGGTGTCGCCGTAGGCGAAGCAGTGCACCATCGCGCGTGCGAGGTCGCCGCGGTCGTGGACGATGGAGACGCCCAGCGCGGAGCCGCCGCGGACCGGCTTCACCACCACGGGCAGTCCGAAACGCGCGACCACGGTGTCGAGCACCTGCTCGGCTCCGACCTCCCGGAACAGGGACTGCGGCAGCGTCACGTGATCGGGCGTGGAGATGCCGCTCCGGGCCATCACGGCCTTGGAGACCGCCTTGTTCCAGGCGACGCGCGCCGAGGGCGAGGCGGTGCCGACGAAAGGCACGCCGACCAGCTCGAGGAGCGCCTGAAGCGACCCATCCTCGCCGGTGGCACCATGAACAAGGGGCCAGACGACGTCGATGTCGCCGTGGCGGAGCGTGGGGATGAGCTCGGTGTCGACGTCGACCATCGTCACCTTGTCCACCGTGGTGCGCAGCGCCTCCATGACGCGACGGCCGGACCTGATGGACACGTCCCGCTCGTGTGAGAGCCCCCCAGCGAGGATCAAGGCATGCATGAATGTCCCTTCGTGCTCAGAAGAGGTCGGGTGACGGGAAATCGACGGCATCCGCGCGGCCGCCGCCGGCGGTGCCGAAGATCTGGACCGTCTCGAGCTCGGCGTCGACCACGGTGGCGAGGCGACGCACGCCCTCGCGGATGCGGTCCGGGGTGGGGAAGCAGTACGACAGCCGCAGGTGGTCGGTGCCCGAGCCGTCGATGTAGAACGCGCTGCCCGACACGTACGCGACGCGCGCGGTGATGGCGCGGGGGAGCATGGACTTGGCGTCGAGGCCCTCCGGGAGCTTCACCCAGACGTAGAAGCCGCCGTCAGGCACGTTCCACGACGCCTCGGGGATGTGCTCGCCGAGCGAGGAGATCATGGCGTCGCGACGCTCGCGGTACTGGACCTGGAACTTCTTGATCTGGCCCTGCCAGTCGAAGTGCTCGAGGTACGAGGCGATCGCCATCTGGGACGCGTTGGAGGGCGAGAGGATGGCGGCCTCGGAGGCCAGCACCAGCTTCTCGCGAACCGCGTGCGGGGCGACGGCCCAGCCGACGCGGTACCCGGGTGCGAAGGTCTTCGAGAAAGACCCCAGGTAGATCACACCTTCGGTGCTCATCGAGCGCATCGCCGGCAGCGGCTCCGTATCGAATCCGAGCAGTCCGTAGGGGTTGTCCTCGAGCACGAGGACGCCGTAACGCTGGCAGATCTCGAGCACCCGCGGGCGGCGCTCCAGGGACAGCGTGACGCCGCCGGGGTTGTGGAAGTTGGGGACCGTGTAGAGGAACTTCACGCGCTTGCCTGCGGCGGCGAGGCGGCCGAGCGTCTCCTCGAGCGCCTCGGGAACGAGCCCGTGCGCGTCCATGGGCACGTGCACCACCTCGGCCTCGTGCGCCCGGAACACCCCGAGCGCACCGACGTATGACGGCGCCTCGGCGACGATCACGTCGCCCGGGTCGATGAAGACGGTGGTCACCAGGTCGAGCGCCTGCTGGGAGCCGGTGGTGACCACGACATCGTCCGGATGCGCGGAGATGCCCTCGAGGGCCATGACGTCGAGGATCTTCTCGCGGAGCAGGGGATCGCCCTGGCCGGAGCCGTACTGCAGCGCGACCTCGCCCTGCTCGACGATGAGCCGTCGGGTCATCTCGCCGAGCTCCTCGAGCGGGAGGCCGCCGATGAACGGCATGCCGCCGGCGAGGGAGACGACCTCGGGGCGGCTCGCCACCGCGAAGAGCGCTCGGATCTCCGAGGCGCGCATCTGGTGCGCGCGCTGCGCGTACGACCCGTACCAGGGGTCGAGGCGGGTGCCCTCACGAGGGGTGGGAGTGCCGTCGCTCATGGCGCAAGTCTGGCACGGACGCCGGGGTCCAGCCCGCAGGCGGGTGGACCCCGGCGACGCCGGCTACGAGGAGACGGGCGCGCCCAGGACCTCGTCGAAGAGCTGGATCAGCGCGGGCTTGGGACGCGCGCCGACGACGGACTTCACCACCTGGCCGTCCTTGAAGAAGCTCATGGTCGGGATCGAGGTCACGCCGTAGGCCATCGCGAGCTCGGGGTTCGCGTCCGTGTCGACCTTGACCACCTTGAGCCGGCCGGCGTACTCCTGCGCGAGCTCGTCGAGGAGCGGTGCGACGGCGCGGCACGGACCGCACCACGTGGCCCAGAAGTCGACCACCACGGGCACGGAGGACTGCAGCACCTCGGCCGGGAACGAGTCGACGGTCGCGTCGACAGGCGCGGTGGGCAGCTCGGCCTCGGCGGCGGCCTCCTTCGCGACCTCGACGGTCTCGGTCGTGACGTCGGTGAGCGTGTCGAGGTGGTGCTGGGCGTCCAGCGCCGCGGCGCAGCCCGAGCCTGCGGCGGTGATGGCCTGGCGGTAGCGGTTGTCGACCAGGTCGCCGCACGCGAACACACCGGAGATGTTGGTCGCGGTGGTGCGTCCCAGGACCTGCACGTACCCCTCGGCGTCGGTGTCGATGACGCCCTTGACCAGCTCCGAGCGCGGCTCATGACCGATCGCGACGAACAGGCCCGTCGCGGCCAGCGTCGACTCCTCGCCGGTGACCCGGTTGCGCACCCGCACGCCGGACAGCTTGTCCTCGCCGTCCAGGCCGGTCACCTCGGAGTTCCACACGAACTCGATCTTCGGATCCGCGAAGGCACGGTCGGCCATGATCTTCGACGCCCGCAGCTCGTCCCGACGATGCACCAGGTACACCTTGGACGCGAACCGGGTCAGGAACGTGGCCTCCTCGACCGCGCTGTCGCCACCGCCGACGACCACGACCTCCTGATCACGGAAGAAGAACCCGTCGCACGTCGCGCACCACGACACACCCTTGCCCGACAGACGCTTCTCATCGTCCAACCCCAGCTCACGGTAGGCCGACCCCGTGGCCAGGATGACCGCCTTCGCGGTGAACGTGCCCGACATGCCCGTCACCACCGACTTCACATCCCCCTCCAGGTCCAGGGACGTCGCATCGTCGAAGATCACCTCGGCACCGAAACGCTCCGCCTGCGCCTGCAGGGTCTCCATCAGCTCCGGACCCTGAACGCCCTCGACGAAGCCCGGGAAGTTCTCCACCTCCGTGGTGTTCATCAACGCCCCACCCGCCGTGACCGACCCCGCCACCACCAACGGCGACAGACCCGCACGCGCGGCATAGATGGCAGCCGTGTACCCGGCAGGACCGGACCCGACGATGATGACGTTGCGGATGTCGCTCACGATGATTCCTCGTTCGATGGGGCCTCACCGGTGACGGCGAGGCGGCGTTCTCAGAACAGATGGTAGGCGGACGATGTTCCCGTTCCCCATGGCGTTCGCCGCGGGTGATCAGGCGGATGGGTCGGGCGAGGGCGTGAGGGTCGCCGTCACGGCCGGATTGGGGATGCTGGACGGGTCCTGCTCGATCACGATGGCAGGGTCCAGCGGCGAGTCGAGCCACCCGAAGGCGAGCAGCACCGCGAGCACGAGCGAGAAGAGCGCGATCGCGATCACCACGCGCGCGCCGTTGAGCGGTCCGCCATGGATGGCGCGCTCCCGAGCGCGGCGCAGGCTCCGGGCGACCAGCGGATTGCCGGGCCAGCGCCGATGGAGCGCGGCGAGCACCGACTCCCAGGTGCCGGGCTCGCGCGTCCGGTTCTGCTCCGCGACCATGATCTCGAGGGTGTCGAAGGCCGCCTCGTGGCGGTCCGCGGGCCGGGCGACCTCGGGGATCGACTCCGTCACGGGCTCAGGCTCGTCGAGCGGGAGCGGCTCCTCCTCGACCTCCTGCTCCGGTTCGGCGGGCCCGACCACCGTCGCGACGACGGTGCGCAGACCCTCGTGAAGGCCGGGCTCCGACCGCGCCTCCGCGATCGCCTCGTCGGCGGACCGCTGCGCGACCACGAGCGTCTCCGCGGCCACCAGCGCGCGTGCGGCGGCGCGTGCCTCCTCCTCGCGCCGTGCGGCCTCCTCGGCCTCCCGCTGCGCGCGTTCGGCGGCCTCGCGCTCGAGGCGCGGGGTGAGGGGGAGCGTGTCGACCGTCGAGGCGAAGTCGACGAGCGCGCGCGAATCGGCGCCCGAGAGCGCTGAGACCAGCTCCGCCAACGTGTCGGGGCCGGTGCCCTGGAGCGTCTCGAGCACGAGACCGCGTGCGGAGGCGGGGATCCCGTCGGGAAGGTCGTCCGCGGTGGCCTCGCCGACGTCGATGCCGGTGAGCGCGCGGACGAGGATGGCCGCGACGGCGCGCGCATCGGCCTTCTCGGAGGGCGCCGGGACCAGGCCGGCATGCGCCGCCACGTGACCGTCGACGCCGAGGCCGGCGATCACCACGCGTCCACGCGGCGACACGGTCACGCAGGCGGGACGGACGAATCCGTGCGACATGCCGGTGGCGCGGGCGACGGTGAGGGCGCGAGCGGCACCCGCGGCGATCGCGAGGGCGCGGCGCGGCTCCACCCGATGCCGCGCGAGCACGTCCGAGAGGCGTGCGCCGGGGACGTGCTCGACAGCGACGTACGTCACGGGTCCGTCGGGTGCGTCCTCCTGGCCCGCGGAGACGATGCGGGCGAGGCGGGGGTCGCGCAGCCGCGAGGCACGGGCCGCCTCGGTACGGACGTCTCCCGCGAGCTCTCCGTCGACGATGTCGACGAGGGTGCGTCGACCGAGCCGCGAGTCCTGGGCCAGGTACCGCTGGATGCCGGGGATGTCGTGGTCGACTTGCTCGAGCAGCGTGAGACGCGCGCCCAGAATCGTGCCCGGTTTCACCTGCGTCGTACCCCTCTGGTCGTTTCGGTCACTATCGTACGGTGCGCTTCAGACGGCGGGTGAGGGGGGCGAACAGCTCGCCCGCCTCGGGGACCCGCAGCAGCCGCAGCAGCAGCCAGTAGACGAAGCCCATGAGCGGGATGAGCACCGCGAGGGCGCCGAACGCGACGAGCAGGCTGCCCATCCTGTCGTCCGGGTCCGGTGCGGGGATGAAGCGCAGCAGCGACCAGCCGACCAGACCCGTGACCACAGCCCCGAGCGTGGCGCGCAGCATCACCGAGGCGGTGCGGCGCCCGTCGAGACCGCCGATGCGACGCCGGACGCCTGCCGCGCGCAGCGCCACGCCGACCACGTTCGACAGGCTCAACGTCAGCGCAACCCCGGCCGTCCACCACTCCCGCGCCAACAGATCCTGCGCGAGGATCATTCCGGCCAGCCAGGCCACGGTGACGGGGATCTGGATGTAGAAGACCGCGCGACCGTCCTCGAGCGCGAAGAACACGCGCTTGAACACCGACAGCAGCGCGAGCGGCACCGCGCCGAGCGAGAGGCCCATGAGCACGTACGCGACGGACATGACCTCGGCGTTGGGCTGCACCGGCAGCGCGATGCGGACGATGGCGGGGGCGAGGGCGAAGAGGACCGCGGTCGACCACAGCGAGAACACCGTGACGATGCGCATGCCGCGCACCGTGGTCTCGCGCAGCGCATCCGTGTCCTTCGCCGCGGCGTGCCGAGCCATGGGGGTGGCGAGCGCGGTGACGAGCGACACCGTCACCAGCGAGTGCGGCACCAGGTACAGCATCATCGCGTTGAAGTAGGCGGCGTTCCCGGCGATGTCGACATCGGCGCCGCCCGCGTTCGCGGAGGACGCGATGCGGGTCGCCATGATGACGCCCACCTGGTCGAGCAGCACGGCGCCGAGCGCCCATCCCGCGACCGAGGTGACGCCGCGGAGCTCCCCCTTCGGGCCCGTCCACACCGGCTTCCAGCGGTACCCGCCCCGCATGAGCGGCCAGATGAGGATGAGCGACTGGGCCGCGATGCCGAGCGTGGCGGTGCCGGCGAGGATCGCGATCTGCGTCGGTCCCCACCCGCCGAACTCCGCGCCCGCGACGAACGCATCGTCCGCCAGGTACCCGCCGTAGGCCACCAGGTACACGGCGAGGCCGACGATCGACACGATGTTGTTGAGTACCGGCGCCCACATGTACGGCCCGAACTGCTCGCGCGCGTTGAGCACCTGCCCGAGGATCGTGTAGAGGCTGTAGAAGAACAGCTGGGGGATGACCCAGAAGGCGAAGCCCACCGCGAGCTGGCGCTGCTCCGCGCTCCAGTCCTGCGTGTAGAGGGCGACGAACACGGGGGCCGCGAGGGTGAGCACGGCCGTGAGGCCCAGCGAGCCGAAGACGCCGAGCGTGACCAGGCGGTCGACCGTGCGCTTGCCGTCCGGACGCCGGAACGCCCGCACGATCTGCGGGACGAGCACCGCGTTGAGGACGCCCGCCGCGATGACGGCGTAGAGGGCGTTGGGGATCTTGTTGGCGACGTCGTAGGCGTTGGCCGCGATGGTGTTGACGCCGATCGCCCCGGCGAGCATCGCGTTGCGTACGAAGCCGAGGGCGCGGGACACGAACGTGCCCGAGGCCATCACCAGGGTGTTGCGGCGGAGCGAGGCGGGGCGCGGCGGCTCCTCGGTCCCGGGGGCCACGGCGTTGTCCTCGGTCATGTCAGGCCTCCCCGTCGCCCGTCTGCGCCGTGCGGGTGTCCTTGCGGCCGCGGCGGATCGTGCGGATCACGCCGAGCACGAGCATCGCGATCAGCCCGACGGTGAAGACCGCCGTGACCGCGGTGCCCCAGTCCGCGCGGACGCGGACCGACATCGTCACCGGCGCCGCGATGGCGGCTCCCTCGACGTTGCGCAGGACGGTGCGGGCGCGCACGTTCGCGGTCGACACCGCCGACACCTCGACGGGGACCGTCGTGGTCGAGCGCGGCGGGACCGTAACGGTCGGCGCGTCCCGGATCTGCAGGTTCGGGGAGAACGAGGTCATGTCGACCACCACGGTCGCCTCGACGTCGAGGTCGTTGACCACCGTGACGGGGAGCGCGCCCTTGTCCGCGATGAAGTTGATGTCGGAGCCCGCCGCGACGTGCAGCGCGTCGAGCGTCTCGTCGATCGAGGTGGTCGCCTCGGTCAGGCGAAGGTCGCGTGCCACCTCGTCGCCGCGCAGGGAGCGCGTGAGCGGAGAGAGCACGGCCTGCCCGCCGGGCCCCATGATCGCGTCGGGGTCCTCGGCCACCGCGCTCAGCTCGATGAGGTCGGCGAGCCTGGTGCGGAGCCCCGCGATCGCGGGTGCGCCGAGATCGTCGCCGGCGTCGAGCGTCTGCTCGGGTCGGTACGTGGCCAGGTCCTCCTCGCGCGCCAGCGCTGTCACGCTCACCGGCGCGACGAAGGGCGCGGAGAGGAGCGCGGTCAGGGCTTCGGTGGCCCCAGCATCGCCCGGTGTCCAGGTGTCGCCCGTCCACACGAGCACCGGACCGTCCGCGCCCGCGGCGGTGAGCGCGCCGGCGGCCACCGAGAGCCCCACCGCGCCGGGGGAGAGCGAGGCGTCCGCGACCGCGTAGCCGGACAGGAAGGAGTCGGGAGAGAGCAGCGGGAGCCGGCTGCCTCCTCCGCGCCCGAGCCGAGCCGCGGGCGTCACGTCGCCCGCCTGGCCGTCCACGGCGTCCTCGGTCACGAGCAGCGCACGAGCGCCCTGCGCCGCGGCCAGGGCGATCGTGTCGCGATCGACCGTGCCGACGATGCCGAGCCACGGCAGGCCGGCGAGCGCGCCCGAGCCGGCCTCGGCGGAGCGCTCCAGGGAGTACTCGAGCAGCGCGGAGTCCTCCGCATGAGCGAGCGAGACGAGGTCGGGATCCTGAGCGGGGAGCGTGAGGATGTCGCGAGCCTTGGCGTCGAACGTGCTGGTCCCGAGGACCGACAACGCCGTGCCGTCGACCGCGAGGGTCACACCGTCGATGTTCGAGGCGGACGCCACCGCGCGGGCGCGGGTGCTGAGCCCCGAGGCCGTGGCCAGGGTCGCGAGCTCGAGCTCGGGGACCTCGGCGTCGCTCCAGGTGACGGCGCCGGTGAAGACGACCGACGTGTCAGTCTCGGTGCGGAGCTCGACCTGGACGCCGTGGACGCCCCAGGCGTCGGTCTCGAAGGGCAGGCGCTCGGGGTTGGCGTCCACCTCGACCGTGGTCGACGAGCCCGCGTGGAAGCGCGTGACCGTCTCGGCCTCGGTCTCGTCGGTCGCCGGCTCGAGGGTGACCTCAAGGCCCAGCTCCTGCCGGCCGACGTCCTTCATGGCCGCGGGCTCGCCTGCCAGGAACTGGGCGAGCGCGGCGCGGTCCGCGAACGGCTGCCGGGTGAGCCGCAGCACCACGAGCGCGTCGTCGACGTCGGTGGTGCCGAGATTCTCGACCGCGACCGTGGCGGAGACGTCGTCGCCGTCCTCGAGCAGCGCGGCGGGTGCGGCGAGCACCTCGGCCTCGAGACCGAGCTCGTCGGGAACCTCGGTAGGGCCAGGCGCGCCTGCGGCCGCGGAGGTGCCGAGCATCGCCAGCGCGAGCGTCGCGACGGCGGCGAGCGTCCGCCGCGTCGCGGGACGCGCGCGGGTGCCGCGCATCGTCCGAGCGGTCACGGCGCGATCGCGAGGAGGCGCGCGGCCGCCTGCGCCATCTTCCGCTCGTTGGGGTAAGCGAGCTCGCGGGTGAGCTCGTTCACCGCGATCCATCGGGCGACCTCGGCCTCGTGATCGGGATCGTTCTCGGTGGTGATGATCCCGCCCTTCGCCTCGAGCAGGTAGTGATGCACCACCTTGTGGACGCGGCGGTCGTCGCCGGTGAACCAGTAGTCGATGATCCCGAGGGGCTGGATGATCTCCGCCGTGATCCCCGTCTCCTCCGCGACCTCGCGCACGGCCGCGATCTCGGGGGTCTCGCCCTCCTCGATGTGGCCCTTGGGCAGGCACCACTCGAGGCGTCCCGCGCGGTTGCGGCGGCCGATGCACGCGGCGTACGCGACGCCGTCCTCGACGCGCACGGCGATGCCGCCCGCCGAGGTCTCGTTGCTCACCGGAAGGTGCGGGGCACGGTGTGCCACCCCGTCGCGACGAGGCCGGACGCCGGCTCCCTGCGGAGGCATCGGCATGGGGCCGGGACGCGGGACGGGGGGCGTGGGCATGGGGCAACTCTAACGACCCCGCGGGTGCGTGCAGGGAGGCAGGACCGGGTCCGGGCGCTCCCCGTCTGGGACACTGGTGCGGTGACCGCCGCTTCCGCCACCCCGCCCACGCTCGACGTGCTGCGCCGTCGCGCCGCCGGACTGTGGGCCGCGCTGCCGCCGGAGATCGGTGCGCTCGCGCAGTCCTTCGCCGACGCCGGGCACGAGCTTGCGCTCGTCGGCGGACCGGTGCGCGACGCGTTCCTCGGCCGCTCGAGCGCGGACCTCGACTTCGCCTCGTCCGCGCGTCCGGACGAGATCGAACGCCTCCTCAAGCGCTGGACCAGGGCGACCTGGGACATGGGGCGCGAGTTCGGGACCATCGGCGGACGGCGGGGCGACCTGGTGGTCGAGATCACCACCTACCGCGCCGACGAGTACGACGGCGAGACCCGCAAGCCCGTGGTGGCCTTCGGCGACTCGCTCGAGGGAGACCTCGCCCGCCGCGACTTCACCGTCAACTCGATGGCGGTGCGCCTGCCGTCGATGGAGTTCGTCGATCCGTTCGACGGGCTCTCCGACCTCGCGGGGGGCCTGCTGCGCACGCCCATCGACCCCGCGGTGTCCTTCGGCGACGACCCGCTGCGCATGATGCGCGCCGCGCGCTTCGCCTCGCAGCTGGGCTTCGAGATCGAGCCGGGCACGTTCTCCGCGATGGCGGAGATGGCGGACCGGCTCGCGATCGTCTCGGCGGAGCGCGTGCGGGACGAGCTGGTCAAGCTCATGCTCGGCAGGTCGGTTCGGGAGGGACTCGCGGCGCTCGTCGACTCGGGGCTGTCCGCCCATGTGCTGCCCGAGCTGCCCGCCCTCAAGCTCGAGGTGGACGAGCACCACCATCACAAGGACGTCTACGAGCACACCCTTACGGTGGTCGAGCAGGCCATCGCGCTCGAGACTCCGGCGGAAGGGCCGGTGCCCGGCCCGGACCTGGTGCTGCGCCTCGCCGCGCTGCTCCACGACATCGGCAAGCCGCCCACCAAGCGCCTCGAGCCGGGCGGCGGGGTCTCCTTCCACCACCACGAGGTGGTCGGCGCGAAGATGGCGGCCAAGCGGCTCAAGGCGCTGCGCTTCGACAAGGACACGGTCAAGGCGGTCGAGCACCTGGTGTTCCTGCACCTGCGCTTCCACGGCTACGCGGACGCCCGGTGGTCGGACTCGGCCGTGCGGCGGTACGTGGTCGACGCGGGAGCGGAGCTCGAGCGGCTTCACCGGCTCACGCGGGCGGACGTCACCACCCGCAACCGCCGCAAGGCCGAGCGGCTGTCCTTCGCCTACGACGACCTCGAGCACCGCATCGCCGAGCTGCGCGAGCAGGAGGAGGTCGACGCGATCCGCCCGGACCTCGACGGCACGCAGATCATGGCGATCCTCGGCATCGCGCCGGGCCGCGAGGTGGGTCAGGCGTACAAGCACCTGCTCGAGCTGCGCATGGAGCACGGCCCGCTGGGCGAGGAGCGAGCCACGGCGGAGCTGCGCGCCTGGTGGGAGTCGCGCGAAGCCTGACCCGC
>NZ_BBLU01000007.1:0-106978 GCF_000759715.1 Demequina mangrovi | reverse complement strand
CCCGCCCCGCCCCGCCCACCCCACCCCTCGCCTCCCCTCCCCGCTGGGACACTCACCACGCTTTTTCGCCCGGTTCTGCGTGCCACGGGACACCCACCTCCCGCAGGCCCGCTGTCCCGAGCCCTGCCTGCCGTGTCACTGCTCCACTGAAGGGATCGCCGGCCTTCTCGGTCCGCGGGGGACGATCGAGCATCGGCGTTCATGGGCATACGCCAACTCCACGATCGTCTCCTCCGACGTGTCGAGCCGCTCACCTACGACCAGCTGAGACGGTTGGCGAGCGAGCGCGCAATCGCCGATGCGGTGCGCGCCGGACGCATCGTGCGCGTGCTCCCCGACGCGTATGCGTCGTCTGTCCACGCCGAGTCATGGGTCCTTCGCATGCAGGCGGCGCTGCTGTGGGCGGGTCCGAGCACGGTGGCGGCAGGATCCTCCGCGCTGGCCGCCTGGGGTGCGCTCGCCCCGCCTCCGAACGTATCGATCTCGGTGCCGTGGGAGACCAGGCCGCGAGGGCCGGCGTGGGTGTCGGTGCGCCGTCACGTGCACATGCCCGAACGGTGCTGGCCGCCGCGTCGGATCCCTACGGTGCCGCCTCCGCTCGCAGTGATCCAGGCTCACGGTGAGCTTCCGAGCAGTCGGCGTGCCGAGGCGGTCTACGCCCCTGTTCGCGAGGGGATCGTCACCGTCGCGGAGATTGCGGAGACGCTCGCCGCGATGCCGCGGGCGCGGGGACGACGAGAGCTCGAGCGCAGACTCGTCGCTGCTGAGGCGGGCGCGGAGTCCTATCTCGAGGAAGAGGCGGGCACGCGGGTGCTTCGAGGTGTTCCGTTCGCTCACCTGCTCCGGCAGCACTGGGTCCACGTGGATGGAACGTCGTACCGCCTGGATACCTTCGACCCCGCAACGTTGACGGCCTTCGAGTTCGACGGCGCCGATGCGCACTCAGGTCCTGCAGCCCGCCAGCGAGACGCCGCACGCGATGCGCGGATCGCGAGCGTCGGCATCCTGACGGTGCGCTTCACCTACGCGGACGTCACCGACCGACCCGAGTGGTGTCGCACCATCGCGCTCGGGGTGCTGGCCACCCGCAGCCAGCACCCCGAGGTGCAGATGGATGTCCCGCCCGTCGCCGATCCGCCCGAAAAAGCATGGTGACTGTCCCGGCTGGTGGGGTGGGGTGGGGTGGGTGGTGGTGGGGTCAGGCCGGGACCGTGTGGGTCAGGTGCGGGAAGAGCTCCGCGACCGGGCCGTGGACGATGCGGCCGTCGACCGTCGCGAGGCCGCGCGCGAGCGCCGGGTCCTTGGCCGTGGCGACCTCCCAGCCGTCGTTCGCGAGGCGCACCGCGTACGGCAGCGTCGCGTTGGTGAGGGCCAGCGTCGAGGTGTTGCCCACCGCGCCCGGCATGTTGGCGACGCAGTAGAAGGTGGAGGCCTCGACCGCGTAGGTCGGCTCGGCGTGGGTGGTCGCGTGCGAGTCCTCGAAGCATCCGCCCTGGTCGATTGCGATGTCCACCAGCACCGAGCCCGGCTTCATGCGGGACACCAGGTCGCGGGAGACCAGCTTCGGGGCCTTGGCGCCGGCGACCAGCACCGCGCCGATGACGAGGTCCGCCTCGAGGCACGCGCGCTCGACCTCGTAGGCCGAGGACACGACGGTCTTGACGCGGCCCGCGTAGAGCGCGTCGAGCTGCCGCAGGCGCGGGATCGACAGGTCGAGCACGGTGACGTCGGCGCCCATGCCGACCGCCTGGGCGATCGCATTCTGGCCCGACATGCCGGCGCCGAGCACGGTGACCTGCGCGGGGCGCACCCCGGGAACGCCGCCGAGCAGCACTCCGCGTCCGCCCTGGCTCGACTGGAGGGCGAACGCGCCCACCATGGTCGCCATGCGGCCCGCGACCTCGCTCATGGGGGCGAGCAGCGGCAGCGAACCGTCCTCGAGCGCGACCGTCTCGTACGCGATGGCGGTGGTGCCGGAGTCGACCAGGGCGCGGGTGAGCGCCTCGTCCGCCGCGAGGTGGAGGTAGGTGAAGAGCAGCAGGCCCTCGCGCAGGTAGCCGTACTCGGAGGCGATGGGCTCCTTGACCTTGATCACCATGTCCGCCGCCCAGGCCTCGTCCACCGAGCCCAGGGTCGCGCCTGCGAGCACGTAGTCCTCGTCGGCGAAGGCCGAGCCGAGACCGGCGCCCGCCTGCACCAGCACCGAGTGCCCGGCCGTCACGAGCTCCCGCACACCTGCGGGGGTCGCGCCGACGCGACGCTCGTTGTCCTTGATCTCTGCGGGGATGCCGATGCGCATCGCTGCTCCTCCCAGGCGCATCTGCGCCGCTCATGCGTGTGAGCCGAGCGATCTTCGCTCGACCTCTACAATTCTTGAAGGAAGTTCGATCAAGGCAAGCGATCGTGAACAAGGTTGGCCCGCGGGCTCGAAACGGAGAAGGATCGATGGAGACAGGGCTGCGAGAGGGCCTGCGGGCGAAGGGTGTTCGGCTCGACGAGCTCGACGAGCGGATCCTCTGGGAGCTCATGCGCGACGCGCGCATCCCCAACGCCGCGCTCGCGGCGAGGCTGCACGTCGCCCCGTCGACCACCCATACCCGCGTCAAGGCGCTGCGCGAGGCCGGCGTGATCCGGTCGAGCCACGTCGAGGTCGACTTCGCCGCGCTGGGCCTCGACGTCCAGGGCATCGTCTCGGTCCGGCTGCGCGCGCAGGCGCGGCCGCAGATCAAGAGCTACGCCGCGAAGGTCATCACGCTGCCCAACGTGCTGTCGGTGTTCTTCGTGGGCGGCACCATCGACTTCCTCATCCATGTGGCATGCACCTCGACCGCGCAGCTGCGCGACTTCGTGGCGTCGGAGCTCAGCATGGACCCCGCGGTCGCGGCGACCGAGACGAACATCGTCTTCGACCACCTCATCGGCCACGAGCACCTGGGCAGCGGCGGACTCGCCCGCATGCGCGGCCCGATCGGCTAGGCCACCGCCACAGCGACCGGCACCCGCGGCGCCCGCGCGTAGACCGCCGCCACCGCGAGGTACGCGACGGCGACCCCGGCCATCACCCCCGCGGAGTAGCCGGTCGGGGGCAGCACCACCGCGGCGAGCGCGGCGCTCGACACGAACGCCACGTTGTAGGCCATGTCGTAGAGCGTGAAGGCGCGGCCGCGGAAGTCGTCGGCGGTGTCGCGCTGGACGATGGTGTCGACGGCGATCTTGCCGCCCTGCACCGCGACGGAGATGATCACCGCGGCGCTCAGCAGGGCCCAGCGCGCGGACGATGCGGCGAGCAGGAGCTGGCCGCCCGCACCCAGGACGAGGCACCCGACGATCCACCGCTGCCGGGGGATCCGGGATCCGAGCCACGGCGTGATCACGGCGGCGATGCCGAAGCCCGCGGCCGCGAAGCCGAGCACCGTGGCGAACTCGCCGAGCTGATCCTCGGGACGCGACGGGTCGCCGAGGATGTGGCGCGACATGAGGATCGACGCGACGAACATGATCCCGTAGAGCAGGCGCTGCGCGGCCATGACGCTGAGCGCGTGGAACGGGGTCCGTCGGCCGTGGAGGTAGCGGACGCCCGAGACGAGCTCTGCGGTCAGCGCGCGGAGCTGCGCGAGCAGTCGCAGCGCGGCCAGCGGCTCGGTCGGGCCGAGCTCGCGGCGGGCGAGCAGCGTCGTGGCCCACGCCGAGCCCGAGAACGCGCAGGCGGAGCCGATGAGCGCTGCCAGCGCCAGCGAGGAGTCCGTGGCCGTGGGCACGAGCAGCGTCATGGCGCCGCCGATCGCCCCGCCGACCGCCGCGGCGATGGTGCCCAGCGTGGGCATGATCGCGTTGGCGGTGAGCAGCTCGTCCTCCGGCACCACGTTCGCGAGGCCCGCGGACATCGACGAGAGCAGGAAGCGGTTGACGGACAGCGTGAGCAGCGCGAGCCCGTACTCGACCCATGCGGGTCCGTCGAGCAGGACCGTCGCGCCGATGATGAGCGCGAGGGACGTCCGCGCGAGGTTCCCGAACAGGAGGATCCGCTGGCGCTGCCACCGGTCGATCAGCGGCCCGGCGAACGGCCCCACCAGGGTGAACGGCGCGAGCAGGATCGCGAACCCGAGCGCGATGTCCTGGGGCGTCGCCGCCTGCGTGGGGTCGAAGAAGAAGGCCGTCGCGATCCCCACCTGGAACATCCCGTCCCCGGCCTGCGAGAGGAGCCGCACCAGGGTGAGGCGACGGAAGCCCCGGGCCCGCCAGAGACGTGCGAGGTCGCGTGCCAGGGTCACGGCACCAGCGTAGGGGGAGGGTGCGACGAAACGGTGTCAGTACAGTGGCGGCATGGGGTTCGCCGAGGCTGTCGCCGTCTGCTTCCGTCGCTTCGCGACGTTCCGCGGCCGCGCGCGCCGCAGCGAGTACTGGTGGTTCCAGCTGTTCGCCTCCGTCGTGTGGCTGCCGACGATGATGGTGGCGGCCTCCCTGTGGGTCTCCGCGCTCGAGGGCTCGGTCGCGCCCACCAAGGACCCGGCGATCGAGCCCGACTCCGTGCGGTGGGGGCTGCTCACCCTCGCGGCGGTGATCGCGTTCGTGGTGGTCGTCGTGATCGGGATCCCCACGTACGCCGTGACCGCGCGCCGGCTTCACGACCTCGACCGGTCCGCCTGGTGGCTGCTGCTCGCGCCCCTCTCGCTCGGCTTCGTACTCATGGTGATGGCGGCCTTCCCCGGCAGGCGAGGAGCCAACCGCTTCGGTCCGGACCCGCGGCTCGGCGCGCCTGCTCATCTGGATGTCATGCCTGGTTAACCTCGTCCCGCGCGGGGGAGATGCCGTCGCGCAGGAAAGAGGGGTCATGAACGGCTACACGACGGCGCTGCGGCGCTATGCGGAGTTCAACGGGCGTTCGCGTCGGAGCGAGTACTGGGGCTTCGCCCTCACCAACCTGGCGATCTCCATCGTCTTCAGCATCCTGCTCGCGATCGCCGGCTTCAACTACGAGACCGCGGAGCTCACCGGCTTCGCCCTCGTGCTGGTCCTCGTCTTCGCCCTCTACAGCCTCGCGATCCTCATCCCGTCGCTCGCGCTCCAGTGGCGCCGCTATCAGGACATCGGTTGGCCGGGACCGGTGTCGATCATCGGCTGGTTCGTCAGCCTCCTCACCCTCGTGGTCGCGTTCATCCCGGGCAACCCGGGGGCCAACCAGTACGGTCCCGACCCCAAGGCCTGAGCCGCCTGCCCCGGCCTGGCCCCACCGGTTGCATGAGCGCAACCGTCGGGCCAGGCTGGAGGCATGAGCATTCCGGCGCGCGTGGCGATCGTCGGCGGCGCCGGCAAGGTCGGCCGTCGGCTCATCCCGATCCTTCTTCACCGCGATCACGAGGTGGTCGCGCTCGCCCGCACCGACGAGCAGCTCCACGAGCTCGCGGGCCTGGGTGCCGCCGCGCGGCATCTCGATATCGAGGCGTGCGACGAGCCGGAGTTCGCGTCGGCCTTCGGCGGCTGCGACGCCGTGGTCTTCACCGCGGGCGGAGGTCCCGACGGGAACGCGAACCGCAAGCGCACTGTCGACCTCGAGGGATCGCTCAAGTCGATCGCCGGCGCCAAGCGGCGTGGGATCAAGCGCTTCGTCCAGGTCTCGGCCATGGGTGTCGACGCCGAACCGGATCCCGCACGCGGCGACGTCTGGACCGCCTACGTGTACGCGAAGCGCGAGGCGGACTTCGCGCTCCGCGGCTCCGGGCTCGCCTGGACCATCCTGCGGCCCGGGATCCTGGTCGACTCGGTGGGGACCGGGTGCATCTCTATCGACGAGAAGGTGGTGCCGGGCCCGATCCCGCGCGTCGACGTCGCGCAGACCATCGCCTCGTGCCTGTCGCGGCCGAGGACCGCGGGGCATCAGTGGGAGATCGTCACCGGGCCGCACCCCATCGGGACCGTGCTCGACGAGCTGACGGTCGCGTAGCGCGGCACCGTCCTCTCGCCGCTCGACACGGAGGTTCGAGGACCGCGACGCCGATGAGCGGCTAGGTCCCCGCGGCCGGCTCCTCGGCCGGCTCCGCCCCGGCCGAAGCGCCGGGATCGGGATCGGTCGTCTCGGAGGGGGTCACCACCGGCTCCGGCTCCGTCGTCTCCGAGGGTGTCACCACCGGCTCCGGCTCCGTCGTCTCCGAGGGTGTCACCACCGGCTCCGGCTCGGTGGTCTCGGTCGGCTCGGGAGTCGCGGACTCCGAGGGCTCCTCCGACGGCTCGGGGGATGCCGTGACGCTCGGCTCGGGCTCGGGGCTCGAGCTCAGCTCGGTGCCCACATCGGCCCGCTCCGGGAACTCCACGACGTCGAAGCGATCCAGGATCGACTCCATCATCTCGACCCAGACGTCGGCCGGCACCGTGCCGCCCGTGATGTCCGAGTAGCCGCCGAACGGCGTGATCGACTCGACCGAGCCGTCCTCGCCGACCTGGTACATCGACACGATGCCCACGATCTGCGGCGTGAAGCCGGCGAACCACGCCGACTTGTTGTCGTTCGACGTACCGGTCTTCGCGGCGATCGGACGGCCGAGCTCCGCGGCCTTGCGGCCCGTGCCGCCGTCCACGGTCTGCTGCATCGCGTAGGTCGTGTCGGCGATGACGTCCTTCGAGAACACGCGCTGCGACTCGTCCTGGTGGACGTAGACGTCCTCGCCGTCCGGGCCGATGATGCGCTTCACGGTGAACGGCTCCTTCTCGATGCCGCCGTCCGCGATGGTGGTGTACGCGTGGGCCATCTGCAGCGCCGTCGGCGACGCGCTGCCGAGCACGTTCGACGGGTTGGCGTCGAGCCCGTAGGTGTCCTCGGGCAGGCCCGCGGTGATCGCGGTGTCCATGACCGTCTGGGGGCCGATGTCCCGACCCAGCTGCACGTAGTAGGTGTTCACCGAGTACTTGGTGGCCGTGACCATGTCGATGTAGCCGTAGTCGGTGCCGCCGTAGTTGCGCACCGGGTTCTCGAAGCCCTCGATGGTCATGTCGCTGTTCGACAGGTACGAGGTGTTCAGCGAGTAGCCGTTCGACAGCGCGCCGATCATGGCGAAGGGCTTGAAGGTCGAGCCGGCCTGCGCGACGTCCTGGGTCGCGGCGTTGCGCTGGATCTGGAGGTAGTCGGGGCCGCCGTACATCCCGGTGACGGCGCCGGACGCGGCGTCCACGGTCACCGCCGCGGTCTTGAGGTTGTCGGCGGCATCGTCCGGCATGTCGTTGACGGCCTTGACCACGGACTTCTGATCATCCCGACGGAACGTCGTGATGATCTGGTACCCGCCCATCTCGAGCTCCTCGGCGCTCACGTCGAGGTGAGCGATCGCCTCGTCGAGCGCGGTGCGGAGCAGGTAGCCGTCGGTCCCGCCGAACGTGTTGCTGGTGCCGTACTCGATGGTCTCGGGGAACTCCTGCTCGTCCCGCTCCGCCTGCGTGATGAACTCGGTGGTGACCATGCCGTCGAGCACGTAGTTCCAGCGCTGCTCGGCCTTCGCGGGCGAGACGCGGGGGTCCCATGCGCTCGGCGCGGGGATCACGCCGGCGATGAGCGCGGCCTCCGACAGCGTGAGCTCGGCGGCGGGCTTGCCGAAGTACTCCTCGGCGGCGGCCTCGATGCCGTACGCGCCGCGTCCGAAGTAGATGGTGTTCATGTAGTTGCAGAGGACCTGGTCCTTGGTCTGCTCCGAGTCCACCTTGAGAGCGAGCAGCGTCTCCTTGATCTTGCCCGGGATGTCGGTGGTGGTCGCGCCCACGTAGTAGCGCTCGACGTACTGCTGGGTGATGGTGGATCCGCCCTGCTTGTCGCCCAGCACCACGGTCTTGTAGAGCGCGCGCATGGTGCCCATGAGGTCCACGCCGGGGTTGGTGTAGAAGCTCCGGTCCTCCGCCGCGACCACGGTCTGCGGGACGTAGTCGGGCAGGTCCGCGCAGTCGATGATCTGGCGGTCCACCTCGCCGACCTTGCCCATCTCCGCGGTGCCGTTGGACCAGTACACGGTCGACGACTGGGCGAGCGCGACGTCCGCCGCCTCGGGGACCTCGAGCTTCGAGTACACGACCATGAGCATGATCGCCGCGGTGGCGATGGTGACGAACAGCGCGATCAGCGCCGAGACGCCGGTGATCCGGAGGATCTTCTTCCAGCGCGGCTGGTCGCCCTTGCCGCCCTTGCCTCCGGTGCCGCCCTTGCCGCCGCCCGAGCCCGAGCCGCCGCCCGAGCCCTTGGTCTGCGTCGCGGGTGCGCTCGAGGCTCCCGTGGCCGCCCAGGCCGCCGTCGCATCCGTGGGCCGCGTGCTTCTCCGGGTCGGCTGCGTGCCCGACGTGGCGGGCTGCGACGATGCGGATGCGGCGCGGCGCGTCGGGACGCGCTGGGGCGAGCTGGAGCGTTCTGTCACGTGACCACCTTAGGGCTGCGGGGCTCGGCGCCCCCTGATCAGGGACGATGCGCGGCGGCCGCGGAACGGCGCCGACACCGGGTGCAGGATCAACGCTCGGGGCGCGCAGATCGTGACCCGGCGTGTGGGTTTCACGGATCACGATCCTGTGATGTACGGTGCCCGATGTATCGGAGCGATATAACTGAACGTGAGATCGGCTCGACATACGAGTCCCGAGGAGGTGAAGGAAGCGTGGCCAAGACCGATGTCCTGACCCTCGCGATCCTCGGCATCCTCCGCGATCAGCCGCTTCACGGCTACCAGATCCGCAAGCGTCTGGGCGCCGAGCTGGGTCCCTTCCGGGCCCTCAGCTACGGGTCGCTGTACCCGTGCCTGCGCCGCATGGTCGAGGCGGGCCTCATCGAGGCCTCCGGCGACGAGGCCAACGGCCCGTCGCACGCCTCCTCCCGGCGCGCACGCATCGCGTACAGCCTCACGGACGCGGGTCGCTCCCGCCTGTCGGAGGAGCTGGCGAGCGCCGGCGCATCGTCGTGGGACGACGATGCGTTCGACGTGCGCTTCTCTCTCTTCGCGCACACCGACGCCGCGACGCGGCTGCGGATCCTCGAGGGCCGGCGCAGCCGGCTCTCCGAACGGCTCGAGGAGGTGTCCGAGGGGCTCAAGCGCATGCACGAGCGTCACGACGCCTACACCGCCGAGCTTCAGCGCCACGGCCTCGAGCAGGTCGAGCGCGAGGTCGAGTGGCTCGACCGCCTCATCGAGAACGAACGATCCGCCCGCGGCGGTGAGAACAACGGCTCCGCCTCGGCGGACCACTAGTCAAGGAGACAACACCATGGCCAAGCTTCGTGCCGCCATCGTCGGCGTGGGCAACTGCGCGACGTCCCTCGTCCAGGGCGTGGAGTTCTACAAGAACGCCAAGCCCGAGGACACCGTGCCGGGCCTCATGCACGTGCAGTTCGGCGACTACCACGTCTCGGACATCGAGTTCGTGGCCGCGTTCGACGTGGACTCGCTCAAGGTGGGCAAGGAGCTCGTCGAGGCGACCCAGTCGTCCGAGAACAACACCATCAAGATCTGCGACGTCCCCAAGACCGACGTCCAGGTCCAGCGCGGCGTGACCCTCGACGGCCTCGGCAAGTACTACCGCCAGACCATCGTCGAGTCGGACGAGGCCCCCGTCGACGTCACCCAGGTCCTCAAGGACCGCGAGGTCGACGTCCTCATCTGCTACCTCCCCGTGGGCTCGGAGGAGGCCGCGAAGTTCTACGCGCAGTGCGCGATCGACGCCAAGGTCGCGTTCGTCAACGCGCTCCCCGTCTTCATCGCGTCGGACCCCGAGTGGGCCGCGAAGTTCGAGGCCGCGGGCGTCCCGATCGTCGGTGACGACATCAAGTCGCAGGTCGGCGCGACCATCACGCACCGCGTGATCGCGAAGCTGTTCGAGGACCGCGGCGTGCGCCTCGACCGTACGTACCAGCTCAACGTCGGCGGCAACATGGACTTCAAGAACATGCTCGAGCGCGAGCGTCTCGAGTCCAAGAAGATCTCGAAGACCCAGGCCGTCACCTCGAACCTCACCGGTCCGCTGGGCGGCATCAAGGACGGTCGCGACGTGCACATCGGCCCGTCGGACTACGTCGCGTGGCTCGACGACCGCAAGTGGGCGTACGTCCGCCTCGAGGGCTCGGCCTTCGGCGAGGTTCCCCTCAACCTCGAGTACAAGCTCGAGGTCTGGGACTCCCCGAACTCGGCCGGCATCATCATCGACGCCATGCGCGCGGCGAAGATCGCCAAGGACCGCGGCGTCGGCGGCCCGATCCTCTCGGCCTCGACGTACTTCATGAAGTCCCCGCCGGTCCAGATGGAGGACACGAAGGGCCGCAACCAGCTCGAGTCGTTCATCGCCGGCGACGTCGAGCGTTGATCCTGGCCCTCTGAGCCGCGCTCGCTGAGCGAACGGAAGCCCGGGCCCCCGCTGAGGGGGGCCCGGGCTTTCCGCGTCCCGGGGGACGATGCGGCGGTCGCCGCGGCATCGTCCCTTCAGGAGGTCGGGCTTCAGTCGGCGCCGCGCACCGCGCGGCCCTCGTGCGGCATCCCCGCGATCGAGGCGCGCTCGGCGGCCTGCGCCGTGCGCGGGTACCAGCGGCGGTACTTGCGCACGTGGTTGAGCTGATGCGCCGCGAGGTACGCGATCCGGCGCGGGGCGCGCTCGGCACGGCTCCACAGCGCATGCGACACCCGGCGCCGGCGGTACAGGCGGCGTGCGAGCGTGCGGGTGTCCTTGTCGATGAGGTACCGCATCACCAGCGGCCTCGGGAGGATGGTGAACAGCGTCTGCCGCTGCTGCGGCGGGTACGCGTCGTCGATCGCGGGCAGGCCCAGGACGTGCTCGCGCACGTACGCCACCGCGGGGTTGATCCCGGCGCCGGTGACGAAGAAGTTCGAGCGGCTGAGCCGCGGGTTGAGCTCGAAGTACACGGTCTCGCCCGTGCGCGGGTCCACCTTCATGTCGAGGCTCGCGAAGCCGCGCCAGCCGATCGCCTCGAGCAGCCGCTCGACCTTCGCGACCTCCTCCGGCTCCTCGATCGTGAGCACCACGGAGGAGTTGCCCACGGTGCCCGGCAGGTGCTCCTGGAGCAGGACGTGCCCGTAGACCGTGAAGGCGGCCTTGCCGTCGAGGCCGACGTACGTGTTGAGGATCCTCAGCCCGGCGTCGTCGCCAGGGATGAGGTCCTGGACCACGAACTCGTCGCGGTAGCCGGCCTCGTGGATCCGCGTCAGCAGCGCGGTGAGCGCCTCGGGGGAGGGGACGGTGAAGACCTTCTCCTTCCCCTCGAACTCGATCGCGTGATACGCCGCGGAGTCGTCGGCCTTGGCGATGACGGGGAACTCGAGGTCGCCCGTGTCGACCTCCGGTCCCTTCGCGAGGTCCACCACCACGGAGCGCGGGTGGGCGAGCCCGTGCTCGCGGCACAGGTCGGAGAACGAGTCCTTGCTCGTGACCGTGTCGAGCAGCTCCACGTCGACGTAGGGGATCGCGTAGGCGTGTGCGAGGTCCGCCTTGCGCTCGATGAGGGAGCGGACCAGCCAGTCGACGGACGCGACCGCGATGAGGTCCGCGCCGGGCCGCTCCTCGGCGAGGCGCAGCATCTCGCGGACCATGACGTCGGGGTCGTCCATCTCGGGGACCACCACGTTCTCGATCATCGCGGAGTCGCGGACGATGCCGTTGAGGGTCGCGCTCATGAGCAGGCTGCGCACGCCGAAGGCCTCGTAGAAGGCCCGCGCGATCGAGTAGCCGCCGATGTCGCCGCCCAGCACCACGGGCACGAGCGTGCGGTCGCCCAGCAGCGGGCGGTAGGGGAAGCGCGCCATCAGAACCCGCTCTCCGTCGGTCGCGGGTAGTGCTCGCGGTACTTCATCACCAGCCGCACGTCGAGCGCGCGCACGTAGAGGCGTCGCTTGAGGTTCCGGTCGCCGCGGTAGCGCAGCGGGTGGAAGACGCCGTGCGCCTTCTTCGCGCGGATGACGCGCTCACGCAGCGCGGGGTCGAGGAGGTAACGCAGCAGCACCCGGAACGGCACCACCGAGTAGAGGACCTCGCGCGGCGGCGTGCGCGGCGGGGCCTCCCCGTCGACGTGGCCGGGAAGCAGGTCGCGGGCGACCACCTCGGCGACGTTGACGCCCGCCGCGGTGACGTAGAAGTTGTTGCGGCCGATGCGCGGGTTGGCCTCGAAGAAGACCTGCTCGCCCGTGCGCGAGCTCACCTTGTAGTCGAAGTTCGCGAAGCCGAAGTAGCCGGTGTGATCGAGGAAGCGGGCCGCCGCGTCGAAGGCCTCCTGATCCACCTGGGTGAGGATGGCCGCCGGGATGCCGAGCGTGCCGGGGGTGTGCTCCTCGAGCAGCACCTGCCCGCCGCCCACGAGGGTGACCTCGCCGTCCCGCGAGCGGTACGCGGTGAGGGAGCGCATGCAGGTCTCGTCGCCGGGCACGAACTCCTGGACCAGGAACTCGCTCGGGTAGCCGAGGCGCTCGAGGTGGCCGAGGACCTCGACCATCTCCGCCTCGGAGGTGAAGTGGTGGATCTTCTGCTTGCCGGGGAAGCTCGCCTTGAACCAGTCCGCGCTGTTGGACGGCTTGCCGATGACCGGGTACTCGAGACCCGCGGCGCGGACGCGCTCGACGGCCTCCGCCGGAGCGACCGCGACGTGCGCGCCGTCCTCGGCGGGAGCATCGTCCGCCGGCGCATCGTCCCCCGTGAAGCCGACGGCGACCGTGAACGGCGTGCGGATGCCCACCTCGTCGCACGCCGCCGCGAAGGCGACCTTGGACGAGACGCGGTCGAACGTGTCGACGTCCGGGAAGGGGAGCAGCCAGCGCGGGTCGATCCGGTCACGATGCTCGGCGAGCACGCGCACGTGCCAGTCGAGGTTGGTGAAGAGCAGCAGCTCGTGGTCCGGGTGCGTCGCGGCGATCTCGTCGAGGCGTGCGAGCAGGGTCTCGGGGGTGAAGACGTCGGGCTCGATCACCCACTCGGCGAGGCGCGAGTAGCGGCCGAACGTGGTGACCCGCGGCGACAGCACGAGGGAGCGCCAGCTGAAGCGCTCGTGCGCCGCGCGTTGGAACGCGTAGGTGCCGATGTCCCCACCCAGTCCGACGACGAGTACCTGCTTCACCTGCACCCCTTCCGTTGCGCCGTGCCAGTCTACGGGGGAGCATCGTGGGCGCCTGGGACTCCTACTGGCGCATCGTCCCTCCTGGACGGTATCCTGTGCTGTCGCGTTCTCCCTCGCCCACCGGTGAGCGAGGCGCGACAGCATCAACCCTCCTGCCACGGAACGTCCGTGGCCGCATGAGTCCAGAGGAGGTGGGTATAGATGCGTCAGTACGAGATGATGATCATCCTCGACCCTGAGATCGACGAGCGCACGGTGACCCCGTCGCTCGACAAGTACCTTCAGGTCATCACGAACGACAAGGGCACCGTCGACAAGCTCGACATCTGGGGCCGTCGTCGTCTGGCCTACCCGATCAAGAAGAAGAATGACGGCATCTACGCCGTTGTGAACTTCACCTCGGAGTCCGCCACCGCGAAGGAGCTGGAGCGCCAGCTGGGTCTCAACGAGACCATCCTCCGCACCAAGCTGCTCCGTCCGGACGCCCGCTAAGGGCTGCTCTCTCCCGACTCTCACCAGCACTCACACGTAACCAAGGGGAACACAACATGGCAGGCGACACTCAGATCACCGTGGTCGGCAACCTCACCGGAGACCCGGAGCTTCGCTTCATCTCCTCCGGCGCGGCCGTCGTCAACTTCACGGTGGCGTCCACCCCCCGCACGTTCGACCGTCAGTCGAACGAGTGGAAGGACGGAGACACCCTGTTCATGAGGTGCTCCCTGTGGCGTGAGGCCGCGGAGAACGTCGCCGAGTCCCTCACCAAGGGCATGCGCGTCGTCGTCACCGGCCGCCTCGTGGCGCGCTCGTGGGAGCAGAACGGCGAGAAGCGCACCGTCATGGAGATGCAGGTCGACGAGGTCGGCCCCTCCCTCCGCTACGCCACCGCCAAGGTCACGCGCACGCAGCGCGGCGGCCAGGGTGGCGGCTTCGGCGGCGGGGGCGGCGGCGGCTTCGGCGGCGGCAACCAGGGCGGTGGCTACAGCAGCTCGCCGGCCGGCGGCTCCTCGAACGACCCGTGGGCGACGGCCCCGGCGTCGGACGAGCCGCCGTTCTGATCAGGTACTTTTCTTCAGGAGTCTTCAACATGGCTAAGCACGACATCCGCAAGCCGCGCAAGAAGGTCAACCCGCTCAAGGCCGCCAAGGTCACGACGGTCGACTACAAGGACACCGCGCTGCTTCGCAAGTTCATCTCCGACCGCGGCAAGATCCGTTCGCGCCGCGTCACCGGTGTCACCGTCCAGGAGCAGCGCGAGATCGCGCGCGCGATCAAGGTCGCGCGCGAGATGGCGCTCCTTCCCTACTCCGGCTCCGGCCGCTGATCGGGGGTCCCTCACATGGCTAAGGTCATCCTGACCCACGAGGTCTCCGGCCTCGGCATCGCCGGCGACGTCATCGACGTCAAGGACGGTTACGCCCGCAACTACCTGGTTCCGCGCAAGCTCGCCACCCCGTGGTCGGCCGGCGCCGAGAAGCAGATCGAGGGTCTCCGCCAGGCGCGCCGCGCCAAGGAGATCGCCACCATCGAGGGTGCCCAGGCTGCGCGCGACGCGCTGCAGTCGGCTCCCGTCACCGTGTCGGTCAAGGCCGGCGAGGCCGGTCGCCTCTTCGGCGCCGTGTCGCCCGCCGACATCGCGGACGCCATCGGCGACCGTGCGACCGTCGACAAGCGTCGCATCCACATCGCGCAGCCCATCAAGGCGCTGGGCGAGTACCAGGTGAAGGTCTCCCTTCACACGGACGTGGCCGCGACCGTCACCGTCAACGTGGTGGCCGCCAAGTAGTTCCTGGTTCTCCAGGTCGAGAGGCCCGGTTCCCGCTTCGCGGGGGCCGGGCCTTCCTCGTACCCGCACCTCCCCCGCCGCGCCCGCTCGCTCCGCGCCGCGCCCGCTCGCTCCGCGCCGCACCCGCTCGCTCCGCGCCGCACCCGCTCGCTCCGCGCCGCACCCGCTCGCTCCGCGCCGCACCCGCTCGCTCCGCGCCGCATCGTCAACTGGGCGCTTGGGCAGGGCTATCGGGCCGAATCGCACTGCTGAGGCGCCCACCACGCGCGCGGGTGCCGGGGGCGGGGCGATGCGGGGGTGCGGTCCACAGGCGCGGGTGCGCGTCGGGACCGGACCCCCTCTGTGGAGAGGGCCACCTGATGCCGCTCCGTCGGCGCAGGATGGGCGCCGTGACCACGCGTGCGGAGATCGAGGCCCGGTTGGCCCGGGTGACCGGTGAGCTGACGTCCGCGCGCCGAGCGTCGCTGCGCGCGACGCTGGTCGTCGCGCTCGGCGAGCACCTGTTCGAGCGCGCGGTGGAGGCCCGAGCGCTGGTGCGGGTGCTGCCCGGTGTCTACGCGCCGCGCGCGGTGGCGAACTCTCACGCAGTACGCTGCCACGCCGTCACCCTGGTGGCCGGCGGACGGATCCTCATCGCCGGGCGTTCCGCGCTCCACGTCTACGACCACGCGTTCCCGATGCCCGAGCGTGTCGAGGCGGTGATGCCGCACGGCACCCACGCCCCGACGGTGCCGTGGCTCTGGGTGCGACGACGCACGCCGCCCCGGAACACCACCTCCGCCTACGGATGCGAGGCGCTGACCCGCGAGGATGCGGTGATCGACGCGTGGAGCCGTGCGGCGCCGTCGGCTCGCAAAGGCCTGCTCTACGAGGTGCTCTGGCTGGGCATCGCGACTCCTCGGCAGGTCGCCGACGCCGCGGCGCGGATCGCGCGTGTGCCTGGCCGGCGCGCTCTCGACGCGATCCTCGCCGAGTTCCAGGATGGTGCGCACTCGCCAGGCGAGGTCATGGCACGGCGCGAGGTGTTCAACCGCCCGCGCGATCGGGTGCTCGAGCGTCAGGTGGTCGTCGTGGCCCAGGGGCGGCGCCGGCCCGTGGACCTCCTGCATCGGGACGCTCGGGTGGCCATCGAGGTGGACAGCGAACGCCACCACACCGGAACTCTCGCGGTGGCGCGCGACGACGAGCGAAGCGCCGAGCTCGCCGCCGAGGGTTATCTCACGCTTCGCTTCCTGTTCCGCGACCTGCGCGACAGGCCGGACTGGTGCCGGCGTCAGGCCGACCGCACCATCGATGGCCGCCTCCGACAGCCGGTGCGCGGCCGACGCTGACGTTGCGGCCCACCGGGCATCGCGTCGCTCGTGCTTCGCCAAGTGTGCGGTTCGGCAGCGCGATCCGGGCCGATCGCATTGCCCGAGCGCCCACAAGAGAGTGCGGACCGGAGGCATGCCACCCCCTCCGCGCGTCCGAATTGTCAGAGTTTCGGCACGCTGGCGCGACACGCCCGAGGTGCGACACGCCGGGGACTTCCCGTCCATGAGTTGTCCACAATCAAGAGCGCACAAAGGCCCCAGGTAGCCGCCTTCTTCGCCGGTTTCGAGACGTGTCATCCACATCCTTGTCCACACCCGTGCCCGTGGGTTGTCCACGGGTCGTCCCGGGCCCATCCACGGCCCGTCCACAGTTCTCCACGGGTTGTCCACGGAGCGCCCTCCGCTCGATTTGTGGCGCCGCTCGGCGGCACCTACATTCGCGTGTCTGACCCGGTTCCGCGCCGGTGTCAGACCCCGGAGAGACACTGTCCGGCAACGAAGGGAGAGGAGCGACATGTCCGTCGACGAGCTCGAGGCCGCGTACGGCTCCGACCCCGGTCCCCGCAACAGCTTCGACCGCCTGCCCCCGCAGAACCTCGAGGCCGAGCAGAGCGTCATCGGCGCGATGCTGCTGTCGAAGGACGCGATGGCGGACGTCATCGAGGAGATCCGCGGCGACGACTTCTACAAGCCGGCGCACGAGACGATCTTCCATGTCGCGGTGAAGCTCTACAACGCCGGCGACCCGGTCGACGCGCTCACCGTCAGCGCCGAGCTGCAGCGCCAGGGCGAGCTGTCGAAGGTAGGCGGTGCCGAGTACCTCCACACCGTCATCTCGCTGGTGCCGTCGGCGGCGTCCGCGGGCTACTACGCCCGCATCGTCCGCGAGCAGGCGATCCTGCGCAAGCTGGTCGAGGCCGGCACGCGCATCGCCAACCTCGGCTACGACGGCGAGGGCGCGGAGGTCGACCAGATCGTCGACGCCGCGTCGTCGGAGATCTTCGCCGTGACGGAGCGCCGCAACTCCGAGGACTACCTCGCGATCGGCGAGATCATGGAGCGGACCCTCGAGGAGGTCGACGCCGCCTCGTCCCGCGACGGCTCCATGCGCGGCGTCCCCACCGGCTTCCGGGCGCTCGACGACCTCACCGGCGGGCTCCAGCCGGGCCAGATGGTCGTCCTCGCGGCGCGACCCGCGGTCGGAAAGTCGACGCTGGGCCTCGACATCGCCCGCTCGTGCGCGATCCACCACAACCAGACCGCCGTCATCTTCTCGCTCGAGATGAGCCGCGAGGAGATCACCAAGCGCATGCTCTCGGCCGAGGCGAGCGTCAAGCTCTCCAACCTCACCAAGGGCCCGATGGGCCCCAGCGACTGGGAGCGCCTCGCGCAGACCGCCGCGACGGTGGCGAAGGCTCCGCTCTTCATCGACGACAGCCCCAACATGTCGCTCATGGAGATCCGCGCGAAGTGCCGCCGCCTCAAGCAGCAGCACGACCTCAAGCTCATCGTGGTCGACTACCTCCAGCTCATGACCTCGGGCCGCAAGGTCGAGTCGCGCCAGCAGGAGGTCTCCGAGTTCTCGCGTGCGCTCAAGCTGCTCGCGAAGGAGGTCGAGGCGCCGGTCATCGCGATCTCGCAGCTCAACCGTGGCTCCGAGCAGCGCGGCGACAAGAAGCCGATGCTGTCCGACATGCGTGAGTCCGGCGCGATCGAGCAGGACGCGGACATCGTGATCCTGCTCCACCGCGAGGACGTCTACGACCGTGAGAACCGTCCGGGCGAGGCCGACTTCATCGTCGCCAAGCACCGTGCGGGACCCACGGACACCATCGAGGTCGCGTTCCGCAAGGACTACGCGCACTTCACGGACATGGCCAGCGACGGCGGAGGCTACTAGTCCGTCCCCTGAACCCATCCATCCTCTCGGGCGCTCCGAACGCCATTCGCGTATCGGTCCGGACGAGGTGGAGGATGGGAACATGCGACAGACGACGATGCTGGCGGCGGCGGCCGGAGCGCTCCTGCTGGCGGGATGCGCGAGCGACGGCGACGCCGGTGCGGGGGACGGCATGGAGCCGTCCGACGGCGCCATGGAGGCCACGGCGACCGCCGACGCGATGACGGATCACGAGTCGAGCGACGAGGCCATGGCCGAGGACTCGGCGGGCTCGGACGATGCCGGCGACGAGTCGATGGCCGCGGAGCCCGACCCCGACAACGCCTTCGCGTTCACGGGCGCGACGCTCGACGGCGGCGAGTTCGACGGGCTGTCGATCGACGACACGGACGTGATCCTGTGGTTCTGGGCGCCGTGGTGCCCCACGTGCTACGCGGAGGCCGGCGAGTTCATCGAGGCGCTGCCGCAGATGCCAGAGGGCGTCGAGGTGGTCGGCGTCGCCGGCATGTCGGACGACCTCGACTACATGCAGGAGTTCGTCGACAACTCCGGGGTCACGGGCATGACGCACATCGTGGACCTCGACGGGGAGATCTGGAAGCGCTTCGACGTCGCGGCGCAGGCGACCGTGCTGGTGATCGACGACTCCGGCGACGCTTACACGCTGGGCGGCGGCGCCACCGCGACCGACCTCGTCGAGTACGCGGAGAAGATCGCGGCGACCTGACCCACGCGGGGCGCCCGGCGGCGCGCGGGTCCCGGGCCTGAGGGAATAGCCTCAGACCATGGAATTCATCTCCGGTGACCAGATCACCCTGACCCTCGGCGACCAGGTCGCCACCATCGCGACCGTGGGCGCCGCCCTGCGGGAGTACACCGTGGGCGGCCGCGAGGTCGTCATCCCGTTCCCGGCCGACGAGCTCCCCGCCGCGTTCCACGGCATGGTCCTCGCGCCATGGCCCAACCGTCTTCGCGACGGCAAGTACGAGTTCGGCGGCCGCGAGCTCCAGGTGCCGCTGTCCGAGCCCGACCGGGGAACCGCGCTCCACGGCCTGGTGTGCTGGGCGGCCTGGACGGTCGAGGAGCGTTCCGAGTCGTCGGTGACGCTCGCCTACGAGCTGGTCGCCAGCCCCGGCTACCCGTTCCAGCTCGCGCTCGCGACCACCTACGCGCTGGGCGAGGACGGCCTCACCATCACCACGGTCGCGCGCAACGTCGGCGCCTCCGCGCTGCCCTACGGCCTCGGCTTCCACCCCTGGTTCGCACCGGGCGGCACGCCCCTCGACGAGTGCACGCTGCAGCTCGACGCGGCCTCGAACGTCACCGTCGACGAGCGCCTGCTCCCGACGGGCGCCGTGCCGGTCGACGGCGACTTCGACCTGCGCGTCGCGCTCCCGCTCGAGGGCGTCGCGTTCGACGATGCCTGGGTCGACGTGATCCCCGACGCCGAGGGCCGCTCGTGGTCGCGCCTGGGCTGGGCCGACGGCTCCACCGTCGAGATCTGGGCCGACTCCGAGGCGAAGGCCTGGCAGATCTGCACGGGCGACGAGGTCGCCGGGGTGCGCCGCGCCGGCGTCGCGATCGAGCCGATGACCTGCATCGCGGACGCGTTCCGCACGGGGGAGAACCTCATCACCCTCGAGCCCGGCGCCGAGCACACGCTCGCGTGGGGCATGCGCCTGGTCTGATCCGGAAGCCGGGCGGGGCGGACGGTCAGCCGGCCGTGCGCTCCGCCCGTCGCTCCGCGCGTCGCGCCGCGACCACCACGCCCAGCGTGGCGAGCGCCGCGAACCCCACCACGGCCACCAGCACCGGCGTGCCCCACGACTGGATCGCGAGCGTCACGGAGGACTGCCAGCGGGACGTGGTGAGCAGCACGGGGTCGAGGGCCGTGATGCCGTAGCGCGGCAGGATCTCCGCCAACGCGAACAGCGTCACGTACAGCCCCGCGAGCACCATGAGCACGCCGCCGAGCCGCATGAGCAGAGGTGTCCGCCGCCGCACCGCGGTCGCGAGACCGCCGCCGGCAAGCGCCGCGGCCAGCGAGACCAGCACCACCGAGGCGCCCATCCCCAGGCCGTACGCGAGGAACGGCGTGAGGGTCGCGACCGGCCCGGTCGCCGCCAGCGCCTGGGTCACCACCACGAGGAAGAGCCCGATGGTGCAGCTGAGCGAGGCCAGCGCGAACGAGGCGCCGTAGCCCACCTGCGACCAGACGGTCCGTCCGGGTGCCCGCCCGACCCGCGCGAGCGCGCCCAGGCCCGGCCCGCGCAGCTCGCCATGCCGGGTCATCACGACGCCGAGGATCACCGCCAGGATCCCGAGCACCAGCGTCACCCACGACATGGCAGGCAGCACCGTGGCCTGGAGGCTCAGGCTCACACCGGCGAAGAGCAGGCCGAACGCGGTGAACACCCCGACGAAGCCGGCGGTCATGGCGCCAGCGAAGCCCAGCGCGCGCCGCAGCGCGATCGCGCGCGGCACCGCCGCATCGTGCGCGCCTGCGCTGCCGGTGACCAGCACGGTCAGGTACGCGGGCAGCAGCGCGAAGCCGCACGGGTTGAACGCGGCGACTGAGCCCAGCAGCAGGGCGTAGGCGGCGTCGGATGCATCCATGGTGACCTCCTCGGCCCACGTTCGGAGCGTAGCCGGGCGCGGACGGGTCGCGCGGAGGTCAGGTGTGGCGAGGAGGGTGCTGCCGCATGAGGAAGAAGGCGCGCAGGAAGCACCAGGAGCCGATCGAGAGCAGGGTCGCTTCCAGAGCGCCCTCGGCGGTCCACATCAGCGGCGCGGGGGTGCCGCCGCGCAGCACCTGTCCCACCTCCCACGCGATGATGACGCCGGTCACCCACGTGGCCCCGCGGATGGCCGTGATGGTGAAGAACCAGAGCCAGCGCGGTAGGACGAGGAACCATCGCCGGGGAAGGGAGTCGCCGACCCGCGCACGTAGGAGACGCATCAGCACCGCGGCGCCAGCGAATGGCGCCCAGATCGCGATTCCGACCAGCACGGCCCCCCACCAGTGCTCATGCGCGGCCTCGGCGATCCCCTCGGGCACCCGACCGGCGAGGTCGTCGAGCCATCGGACCTCGGCGGTGAGGAGGTCGTGGAGCGAGACCAGCGGGAGGAGGAAGACGACCGGCGCGACGAAGAGCGGCCATGTCGGGCGGCGGTTCGCCCACCGCGCCTCCGCCATCTCGCTCCGGCGCCGCTCCGCCGCCTCGTAGTTCGCGCCCGCGTTGGTCTGGTCGCCCTCGAGGTCGTAGAAGGTGGCGCGCGACATCGCGGCCTTGTACTCGGGGTCGTCCTGCTCCGGGGAGTACATGGCACGAACGTAGCGAGATCTGCGGATGTCCGAAAGATCCCGATTACGACCGAGGTGCGAGGTGCCCGAAACGGTCGCGGCCCCCACCCGAACCGGGCATGAGCACGCGAGTTTGATAATCGTTCCCGTTATCGCTTAGGGTGACGAGATGCGCCCCGCCGGGCGCGTCCACCGCACGTAGAAAGCTCCACTCTCATGACCCTCACCCCGCTCGGGAAGCGCGCCGCGACCATCGCCGGCGCCTCCGCCCTCGTGCTCGCCCTCGCCGCCTGCTCGGCCGAGGAGGCCGAGGTCACCGCCTCCTCCGACGCGCTCGAGGTCGACTCGCACGACGACCACGACCACGAGGCCGAGGAGACCTCCGCGGCCTCGACCGAGATGGCCGCGCAGACCCCGCGCATCGTCGTCACGTATGACGGCGGCATCCTGGTCCTCGACGCCAACACCCTCGAGACCGAGGCGGACATCGCGCTCGACGGCTTCACCCGCCTCAACGTCGCGGGCGACGGCCGTCACGTCGGCGTCTCCACCACCGGCGGCTTCCAGATCCTCGACGCGGGCACCTGGAGCCAGGCGCACGGCGACCACGCGCACTACTTCACCACCACGCCGACCCTCACCGACCTGTGGGTCGAGGCCGAGACCCCCGGCCACCTCGTGGTGCACGACGGCCTTGCCGCGTTCTTCGACGACGGCACCGGCCAGATCACCGTGGTCGAGGCCGACGAGTGGGAGCACATGGTCGAGGAGGGCCACCTCGACATCGTCCGCGAGCACACGACGGAGTCCGCCCACCACGGCGTCGCGGTCGCGAGCGACGGCGGCGAGCTCATGATCACCATCGGGGACGAGGACAGCCGCGATGGCGCGATGCTCCTCGACGGCGACGATGCGGTCATCTCCTCAAGCGAGCAGTGCCCCGGAGTCCACGGCGAGACCGCCTTCGAGACCTCGGACGGCGACGAGCTGTTCATGGTCGGCTGCGAGGACGGCGTCCTCGTGTTCCACGGCGACCACGTCCACAAGATCGACGCGGGCGTCGACTTCGCCCGCACCGGCAACCTCCACTCCGTCGACGGCGACGACATCGTCCTGGGCGACCGCCGCACCGACCCCGACGGCGGCATCAACCTCACCGAGATCACCCTGATCGACCCCGAGGCGGAGACCATCCAGGTCGTCGACCCCTTCAGCGGCGACGAGGCCGAGTACACCTGGCGCGGCCTGGCTCGCGGCGTGGACGGCGAGTCCCTGGTGCTCGGCACGGACGGCGCGCTCCGCGTCATCGACTCCGCGACCGGCGACGTCCTGCGCTCGATCGACGTGATCGACGCGTGGGAGGCGCCCGAGGAGTGGCAGACCGCCCACCCGGCGCTCACCGTCCTCGCCGGCATGGCGTACGTGACCGAGCCGGCCACCGGCACGCTCCACATCGTCGACTACGTCGGCGGCGAGGTCTGGAAGTCGGTCGAGGTCGGCGTCGCGACCAACGAGATCGTGGGCGTCACCGGCTGACGCCCGCTCGCCCGAGCGCTCAGCTCGCACGGAGGCCCGGCCCGCGGGGGAACGCACCGCGGGTCGGGCCTTCGGCGCGTCCCGGGGCTACTCCTCGCCGAAGGCCTGGCTCCAGATCAGCGAGCCGTCGGCGTTGAGGTAGGTGTAGGCGACCTGGGGGTCCGCGGTGATCCCATAGGTGAGCATCTCGGGGATGATCACGCTCGCCGTCATCTCCTGGAAGGTGGACGCCATCACGTCGATGCCGGCGGCCGCGACGTCGGCGTCGACCTGGTCGGCGTACGTGTACTCGAACACGAGAGTGTTGTCGCCCTCCCCGCGGATCGTGATCTCGGAGTAGATGCCGGGTGCGAGCTCCATGAGGGTCGGGATCTGCTCCTGCCCGATCGCAACGTAGGCGGCGAGCGCCGCGGCCTGGTCGGCCGCCGGCTCGGCGATGCCGTCCACCACATGCGAGGTCGCTGCGTCGTTCGCGCTCGGCGCGGGGGTGGACGATGCGGCGACGGGCGGCGTCTCGGTGGCCGCCGCCTGCGGTGGGTCGTCGGCGGCGCAGCCGGCGAGAGCGAAGGTGAGCGCGGCGGTCGCCGAGAGGCACGCCGCGGCACGGCGCAGATCGATGGTCATGACAGCATCCCCCCTGGTCACGTGGCGTTCACGCTAGCGCGCGGGGCGGTCTGGGGGAACCCGTCCGGTTCGTCCGCGTGTCGAGGCGCGGGGTCCTGGGGCACCAATGCACCCGCGGCTAGCGTGACGGCCATCGCCGTGCCTGAGGGGGCTGTCGCGCATGCGGATGAGGGACTGGACCAGGGTCGCCGGAGCGGCCACGATCGCGGCCGCGCTGACGGCGTGCACCTTCGCCGGTGGAGGAGGAGCGGCCTCGCCGTCGCCGAGCGTCGAGCCGCTCGTACCGACGGTCTACGGCTCGGGCGCGCTTGCGCTCGCGGCCACGGGGCAGGCCACGATCGACGTCGCCTACGAGGTCTCGACCCTCGGCGGCGCCTACGCGGAGCCCGATGAGGAGCACGACACGCAGGCGCACCTCTACCCGAACGCGCAGGTCGCGCTCGCGATCACCAACCCTCACGAGACGCGCAGCATCGCGCTCAGCACGGTCGGCTCGCTGAAGATCGTCGCGCTCGACACCGGTCTCACCGATGCGGGCGAGTGCGCCGCGGTCCTCGGCCGTGCGGTGTACGGGGTGACGGGGGTGATCGGATGCGCGCTCGCCGAGCGGCTCGTCACCGGTGCGGGCATCGCGCGCGTGGCGGGCGAGGCCGACTCGATCGAGCCCGGTGGCACGCTCGACGTCAGCCTCGCGCTCTACCCGGTGGACCGCACCGCCGAGGAGACCTGGATCGACGCGGACGGCGCGGCGGCGGCGGTCGAGGCGCAGGCGGGCATCGACGCCGTGGTCATCGGCTACGGCGATGCGCACGCGGGCCTCGAGAAGGACTCGGGCCTGTTCGCGGCAGTGGCGGCCCAGGGTGGTGAGGTCGCCACGACCAACGATGAGCTCTACGCGGAGCTTGCTGAGGCCGGGTCCACGCGCGCGACCGATCGGGTGGGTGAGAGCCTCGCGCGCCGGTACACCGACGAGTACCTCACCATCTATGAGGCGATGCGCGACTACGCGCTCGTGTGGGTCGACGGGGGCACGGCCATCGGCGGGTGCCTGACCTCCACGGACGAGCCGGGCTTCGACGTCGCCGAGGTCGAGTGCGACAAGGACAGCCATCACATGGTCGAGATCCTCAACGCGGTGCCGCTGGGGGAGCTGATCGACGGCGAGCCCACGCTCGACGACGCGGATGCGTTCTCGGCGGCCTGCGACGGTCATCGGGACTACATGACCGAGAACCTCGGACAACGGTCCAACTACTTCATCGTGATCGCGGCCGCGGATGACGAGAACGCGCTCTCGGGCGACGACACGGCCCTCTGCGTCCTCGGCTGAGGGTCAGCCGTCGTCGTCGAGCCGCGCGAGCAGGTCCACGGCGGCCTGCGCGTAGGCGCCGATCCAGCGGTCGTGGATGCGCTTGATCGGCAGCGGCGACAGCGTGAGGTGGCGCTCGCGGCCCACGCGCCGGCCCGAGACGAGCTCCGCACCCTCGAGCACCTTGAGGTGCTGCAGCACCGTGGTGCGGTCGATCTCGGGCAGCGCGGCGCACACCTCGCCCGTGGTGCGCGGGGCCTCACGCAGCGCATCGAGCATGCGCCGCCTCAGGGGGTTGGCGAGGGCCTTGAACACCCGATCGTCGTCGGAGCCCTTGTCAGCGGTGTCCATCATGTTGTAAAAATACAACATGAACGATATGCCTGAAACGCTCTCGTTCACCGTGTCCGGCAGGATCGCGCGTCCCGCCGCCGCCGTGTACGAGGCCATCGCCGATCCTGCACAGCTGACCCAGTACTTCGCCACCGGCGGCGCGCGCGGCCGACTCGATCCCGGTGCCCAGGTGAGCTGGGACTTCGCCGACCATCCCGGGCGCTTCCCGGTCACCGTGGTCGAGGCGGACCCGCCCCGACGCCTCGTGATCGCGTGGGAGGCCGTCGCGGGCGTCGCCGACCGGACCACCGTGGTCTTCGCGCTCGAACTCGTCGACGACGGGGCGCGCACCCTCGTCACCATCACCGAGTCCGCGTGGCGGAACTCCGACGACGGCGCGCATGCCGCCTTCCGCAACTGCATGGGCTGGACCCAGATGCTCGACTCCCTCAAGGTGTGGATCGAGCACGGTATCGCGCTCCGGGACGGCTATTACTCCTGATCAGAGACCATTCCACACGTTTGTAGTTTCATTCAACAAAAGAGTGGGACGCCGCCGGAGGGTCCACGCGCACGGGCCCTGAAGCGCCGTCGGGGCGACACGATACGCCCGATCTCCCGCCGAGCGGCGCCATCCCTCCATGGGCGACGATGGGGGGAGGAGGCGACGATGCGTGCCACGGCGATCGAGCGTGCGGTGCCGGGTCTGCGCATCGTCCGCGAGTACCGTCGCGCGTGGCTGTGGCCCGACGTCCGTGCCGGCATCGTCGTGACCGCGCTGCTCATCCCGGCGGGCATGGGCTACGCGCAGGTCGCGGGCCTGCCGCCGGTGACCGGCCTCTACGCGACCATCGTGCCGCTGCTGGTCTATGCCGCCTTCGGCCCGTCGCGGATCCTCGTGCTCGGCCCCGACTCCGCGCTCGCGCCGATCATCGCTGCCGCGATCCTGCCGCTCGCGCACGGCGACCAGGACCGCGCGGTCGCTCTCGCGGGCCTGCTCGCGATCCTCGTGGGCGCCTTCATGCTGGTCGGCGCGCTGCTGAGGCTCGGCTTCGTCACGGACCTGCTGTCCAAGCCCGTGCGGCTCGGCTATCTCCACGCGATCGCGATCGTCGTGATCCTCACCCAGATCCCCGCGCTGCTGGGCTTCTCGATCGAGCGGTCGACCCCGTGGGACAACGCGGCCGCGATCGCCGACGGGATCGCGCGCGGCGAGGCGGTGCCGGTGGCCGTCGCGCTCGGCGCGGGGTCGCTCGCGGTGATCCTGGTGATGCGCCGCCTCCGCTCGCGCGTCCCCGGCGTGCTGGTCGCGGTGGTGCTGGGCATGGCGGTCGTCGCGGTCCTGGGCCTCGAGGACCAGGTCGCCGTGGTGGGGGCGCTGCCGCAGGGCCTCCCGGCACCCGCGCTCGGCGGCCTGCGATGGGACGATGCGGCGGCGCTGCTCGCGCCGGCGGCGGGCATCGCGCTGGTCGCCTTCACCGACAGTGCGGTGCTCTCGCGCACGCTCGCGGCGCGACGCGGCGAGACCGTGAGCGGCAACGCCGAGCTCGGCGGCATCGGCCTCGCGAACATCGGCGGCGGGCTGCTCGGCGGCTTCCCCATCTCCGCCTCCTCCTCGCGCACGCCGGTGGCCGATGCGGCAGGCTCGCGCACCCAGCTCACCGGGGCGGTGGGAGCGGCGCTGGTGGTCGTGTTCATGCTGCTCGTGCCCGGGCTCACCCGGTACCTCCCCGAGCCGACGCTCGCCGCGGTGGTGATCGCCGCCGTCCTCACCCTCATCGACGCGCGGGCCGTCCGCGCGCTGTGGCGCATGAAGCGCGTCGATGCGGTGCTCTCGCTGCTCGCGATGGTGAGCGTGCTGGTGGTCGGCGTGCTCGAGGGCATCCTCGTGGCGATCGTGCTGTCGCTGCTCACGTTCGTCGACCGCTCGTGGCGCCCCTACCGTGCGCGCCTGGGCCGGATCCCGGGACGGCGCGGCTATCACGACCTCTCGCGCCACCCGGAGGACGCCCGCCCGATCCCCGGAGCCGTGGTGCTGCGCTTCGACGCACCGCTCTTCTTCGCCAACGGAGGCGTCTTCGCCGACTGGGTGCGGGACGAGGTCGCGGCGGCCGGGCCGGAGGTGCGCACCGTGATCCTCGCGGCCGAGCCGATCACCGACATCGACACCACGGCCATCGACGCGCTCGTCGAGCTCGACGAGTACCTCGCCGCCCACGGCATCCGCCTGGTCCTCGCCGAGGTCAAGGGACCGGTCAAGGACATGCTGCGCCGCTACGGCGAGCTCGAACGCTTCACCCCCGACCGGCTCGCGCCGACCGTCGGCGCCGCGGTGGACGACGTCACCGGGACGTTCCGAGGCGACCTCGGCGCGGCCGGTGAGGAAGGCTCCCCGGGTGCCGGAACAGGGTGACGGATCAATCGGCATTTTGCGCAGCGGTCGCAGGATCCGAGCCGCGCGGGCGGGAACCGTTCCTAATCTGAAGCCGCTCACGACGAGGTGAGCACACGCTGATTGGACGGTCCCCCCATGACGTACCCTGCACCCTTCAGGTCCCTGGCCAGCGGAAGGCGGCGCGCGGTCGTCATCGCGGCATCGGCCTCCGTGGCCTTCGCGCTCGCGGCCTGCACCCCGGCCGGCGTCGACGACGCCGACCCCTCCGACTCGGCGGCCGGAGGCGACGGCGGCTCCGGAGGCGACGGCGCCACCGAGACCATCACCATCGGCTACATCGCGCCGGCGACCGGCACGCTCACCGGCTTCACCGACGGTGACCCGTACATGCTCAGCGTGGTCCGCGAGCAGTTCGCCGACGGCATCACCATCGACGGCACCACCTACGCCGTCGAGATCATCGACCGCGACTCGGGCTCCGACGCCGCGAAGGCGGGCGAGCTCGCACAGGAGCTCATCACCGAGGAGCAGGTGGACCTGCTCATGGCGACGTCGACGCCCGAGACGGTCAACCCCGTGGTCGCGCAGTGCGAGGCGCACGGGACGCCCTGCCTCACGGCCAACGCGCCGTGGCAGGCGGTGGTCTTCGGCGGCGGCTTCGGACCCGACAAGCCGCTCGAGTGGACCCACCACTTCTTCTTCGGCATCGAGGGCTTCGGCGACGTCGACCCGCTCGCCTGGGATCAGGTCGAGACCAACAAGAAGGTCGGCGTGCTGTGGCCCAACGACTCCGACGGCGGCGCGTTCCGCGACCCCGACACCGGCTACACGCCGCTGGTCGAGGCGCACGGCTACACGGTGGTCGACCCGGGCGCGTACGAGAACGGCACCGCCGACTTCACGTCGATCATCCAGACCTTCAAGGACGAGGGCGTCGAGATCATCTCCGGCATCCCGATCCCGCCCGACTTCGTGACCTTCTGGACCCAGGCGGCCCAGCAGGGCTTCGAGCCCAAGGTCGCGACGGTGGGCAAGGCGCTGTTCTTCCCGACCACGGTGCCGTCGATCCCGGACGACCTGGGCGAGGGCCTCGCCTTCGCGACCTGGTGGGGACCCACGTTCCCGTACGAGTCGAGCTTCGACGGCACCACGCCGCAGGAGTGGATCGACGACTTCAGCGCGAGCCCCGAGGGTGAGGGCCTGGTGTGGAACCAGGCGACGCCGCTCAACGGCGCGCTGTTCGAGGTCGCCAAGGTGGGCCTCGAGGCCTCGGGCGACCCGTTCGACAAGGAGGCGCTGGTCGCGGCCTTCGACGACATCAACATGATGACGCTCGGCGGCCAGATCGACTTCACCAGCGGCCCGTTCCCCGGCATCGCCACCATCCCCACGGCGATGGGCCAGTGGGAGAAGACGGACGACGGCGAGTGGGAGTGGGTCGTGGTCGACGCCGGCACCGTGCCGGACCTGCCCGTCGACCGTCCGCTCGAGCTGCTCGAGTGGTGATGTCCCGCGCGGCGGGGGCCGGCGAGGCCCTCCTCGAGGTCGACTCGGTAGCGAAGTCGTACGGCGCGCTCGACGTGCTGACGGCCGTCCACCTGTCGGTCCCCGCCGGGCAGGCGCTGGGCATCGTCGGTCCCAACGGGGCCGGGAAGTCCACCCTGCTGAGCGTCATCAACGGCACCGAGCGCGCCTCGGCCGGGACGGTCCGCTTCGCGGGCCGCGACGTCACGGCGGTCGGGGCCGATGCCCGGGCCCGGGCCGGGATGGGACGCACGTTCCAGATCCCGCGCCCGTTCACCCACCTCACCGTCTTCGAGAACGCGCTCGCGGGCGCGACGGCGGGGGCGGGGCTGCACGGAAGGGCCGCGGACGACCGCGCGCTCGAGGCGCTGGTCCTCGCGGACATGCTCGACGTCGCCAACACCCCCGCGGGGGCGCTGCCGCTGCTCGGGCGCAAGCGGCTCGAGCTGGCCCGGGCGCTCGCGACGGATCCTCAGCTGCTGCTGCTCGACGAGATCGCGGGCGGCCTCACCGAGGCCGAGTGCGACAGCCTGGTGGAGACCATCAGGACCCTGCATGCCAGCGGCGTCACCATCATCTGGATCGAGCACGTGGTCCGCGCGCTGCTCGCGGTGGTCGAGCGCCTCGTGTGCCTCGCCTCCGGGGTGATCGTCGCGGACGGCGAGCCCGACGCGGTGATGCGCAGCGACGAGGTGCAGGCGGTCTACCTGGGAGGCGGGCTGTGACGGCGCTGCTCGCGGCCGAGTCCGTCTCGGCGGGCTACGGCGACTCGCGCGCGGTCGCGGACCTCTCGTTCGAGGTGGCGCCCGGCGAGGTGCTCGCGCTCGTCGGCGCCAACGGCGCCGGCAAGTCGACGCTGCTGCGCGTGCTCGCCGGGGCGCATCGTCCCTCGGTGGGACGCGTCCTGCTGCGCGGCGAGGACGTCACCCACGTGCGCGACTTCGAGCGCAACCGCCTGGGCGTGTGCCTCGTGCCCGAGGGTCGGCGTCTGTTCCCGAGCCTCACGGTGCGCGAGAACCTCGAGGTCGGCGCCGGCTCGCGGCGCGACGGGCGCTGGACCGTCGACACCGTGGTCGACGCGCTGCCGATGCTGGGCGACCTGCTCGGCCGCAACGCGTCGCAGCTGTCCGGCGGCCAGCAGCAGGCCGTCGCGATCGGGCGCGGGCTCATGTCCAACCCCGAGGTGCTGCTGCTCGACGAGGTCTCGCTCGGGCTCGCGCCCATCGTCATCGACGAGCTCTACGCGTCGCTCGCCACGGTGCGCGGCGGCGGGCTCGGCATCGTCCTGGTCGAGCAGGACCTCGAGCGCACCGTCGCCGTCGCCGACCGCCTCGTGTGCATGCTCGAGGGGCATGCGGTCCTCGCGGGGACGCCCGGCGAGCTCTCGCGTCAGGCGATCACCGACGCCTACTTCGGACACGAGGTGGCCTCATGGTGATCGTCAACGCGCTGGTCCAGGGCGTGCTGCTGGGCGGCCTGTTCGCGATGGCCGCGCTCGGGCTGTCGATCGCGTTCGGCATCCTGCGGGTGGTCAACCTCGCGCACGGCGAGATCATGACGGTCGGCGCCTACCTCGCCGCGGTCGCGCTGTCGACGCTCGGCGTGAGCGTGTGGCTGAGCCTCCTCGTCGTGGTGCCGCTGCTCGGCGTGGTCGGGTACTGGGTGCAGCGGCTGCTGCTCCAACGCGCGCTCAGCCTCGGGGAGCTCGCCCCGCTGCTGGTGACCTTCGGGATCGCGATCATCATCCCCAACGCCCTCATCGAGCTCTTCACCACCAACAAGCAGGCGATCCCCACGGGCGACCTCGCGGTCCGCAGCGTGCAGGTCGCGGAGGGCGTGCGCATCGGCGTGCTTCCCCTGCTCACCATGCTCGTCGCGGTGCTGCTCATCGCGGGCACCCAGCAGTTCCTCGCGCGCACCCGGGCCGGCCGCTACATGCGCGCCGCCGCCGACGACTCCGAGACGCTGAGGCTCATGGGCGTCGACCATCGCCGGGTCTACGCCTACGCGATGGGCCTGGCCTTCGCCATCGCGGCGCTCGCGGGCGTGTTCTTCGGGATGCGCCAGGGCGGGGTGACGCCCTTCGACGGCCAGCTGCTGGTGCTCTTCGCCTTCGAGGCCGTCATCATCGGCGGCCTCGGCTCGCTGTGGGGCACGCTCGCCGGCGGCATCGTGCTCGGCGTCGCGCAGACCCTCGCGGGCGTGGTGAGCCCCGAGCTCCCGCTCCTCGTGGGCAACCTCGTCTTCCTCGCGGTGCTGGTGCTCCGCCCGACCGGCATCGTCCGCAGCAAGGTGGTGGTCTAGGTGGAGCCGCTCGTCCCCGGGCAGGTGCGCGTCGACCGGCTGCGTCGCCGCATGATCACCGTGCAGATCATCGGCGCGGGAGTGATCGTCGCGCTCGCGATGGCGCCGTACGTGTTCGAGCCCGCCGTCACCAGCCAATGGATCAAGCTCTTCTACCTCATCACGCTCGCGACGGCGTGGAACCTGCTCGCCGGCTTCGCGGGCATGGTCTCCGTGGGTCAGCAGGCGTACATCGGCCTGGGTGCGTACGGGGTCTTCGTGTTCAACGACCTCGGGCTCGACCCGTACTCGAGCGCGCTGGTCGCGTCGGTCGCGATCGGGGTGATCGCCTTCGCGCTGTCCTTCGTGGCGTTCCGCCTGCGCGGCGGATACTTCGCGATCGGCACGTGGGTGATCGCGGAGGCCGTGCGGCAGATCGTCATCCGCTTCGACTCGCTCGGCGCGGGCCGCGGGCGCGGGATCGAGGACTACACCGCGGACCCCGTGATGAGGAACCTCTTCACGTACTGGCTCGCGCTGGGGATCCTCACCGCGACGCTCATCGGGTCGCTGTTCCTGCTGCGCAGCTGCATGGGCGTCGCACTTCAGAGCATCCGCGACAACGAGCTCGCGGCGCGCGCCCTCGGCGTCGACGTGAGCCGTGCCAAGCGCATCGTCTTCGTGCTCGCCGCGGTGATGGCGGCGCTCGCGGGCTCGGTGATCTGCCTCCAGCAGATCGGAGTGCAGTCGCCGTCGCAGATCTTCTCCGTGAGCTTCTCCGCGTTCATGATCTTCATGGTCCTCATCGGCGGCATCGGGACCCTCGAGGGCCCCATCCTCGGCGCGATCATCTACTACGTCATGGACCTGTGGTTCAGCCAGATGGGGCTCTGGTACCTCGTGGTGCTCGGCGTGCTCGCGATCGCGGTGACGCTGTTCCTCCCGCAGGGCATCTGGGGCGCGCTGCGCGCCCGCTTCGACATCACGCTCTTCCCGGTGGGCCACCGCGTCGTCGCGGTGCCGCACCCCGCCGCCCCCGCGCCCGCGGCCCCGGCCGTGCGCGCCCCCGACCCTCAGAACGACACCACGGCCGCCTCGGCCACGACGGAAGGATGACCATGGGATTCTTCGAGCAGACGACGTGGGAGGGCCGCACCTACCTGGGCGGATGGACCGAGCTGGGGGCCACGGACGATGCGGTGTCGCCGTCGACGGGCGAGCGCCTCGCCTCGTACGCGGTCGCGACCGCGGCCGACGTCGAGACCGCGACCGATCTCGCGGTGAGCGCGCAGCGGACCTGGGCGAGCACCTCGCCCGAGGAGCGGGCCGCGGTGATGCGCCGCGCCGCGGCGATCCTCGAGGAGAACGGGCCCGCGCTGATCCGCTGGCTCCAGGACGAGGTCGGCTCCGCGCCGGGCAAGGCCGCCTTCGAGGTGGGCCTCGTGGCCTCCGAGCTGCACCTGGCCGCGGCCACCGCGCTGGTGCCGTACGGCCAGCTGCTGCGGTCCGGCCGTCCGCGCCTCAGCATGGCGCGCCGCGTCCCCGTGGGCGTGGTGGGCGTGATCTCGCCCTTCAACTTCCCGGCGATCCTCTCGATGCGCTCCGTCGCGCCCGCGCTCGCGCTCGGCAACGCGGTGGTCCTCAAGCCGGACCCCCGCACCACCATCGCGGGCGGGCTGCTGCTCGCGGCGGTGCTCGAGGAGGCCGGGCTGCCGGTCGGCGTGCTCAACGTGGTCCCCGGCGGTGCGGAGGTCGGCGCGGCGCTGGTCGACGAGCCGCGCATCCCCGTGATCTCCTTCACCGGCTCGACGCCGGCGGGCCGGGCCATCGCGGCGCGCGGAGGCGAGCTGCTCAAGCGCGTCCACCTCGAGCTGGGCGGCAACAACGCGCTCGCGGTGCTCGAGGACGCGGACGTCGAGGCCGCGGCCTCGGCCGGCGCCTGGGGCTCGTTCCTCAACCAGGGGCAGATCTGCATGACCACGGGCCGCCACCTGGTGCACGAGAGCCTGTACGAGCGCTACGTCGAGCTCCTCACCGAGAAGGCCGCGCACATCCCCGCGGGCCCGCCGTCGACGGGCGCGCCGCTGGGCCCGATCATCGACGCGGTGCAGCGCGACAAGGTGCACTCCGTGGTGACCCGCAGCGTCGATGCCGGCGCGCGCCTCGCCGTGGGCGGCACCTATGAGGACCTCTTCTACGCGCCGACCGTGCTCGCCGACGTCGACCCCGGTCACGCCGCCTTCGCGGAAGAGATCTTCGGGCCGGTCGCGTCGATCACCCCCTTCTCCACGACCGACGAGCTGGTGCGGCTGGTCAACTCCTCGCCCTACGGGCTGTCGCTCGGCATCCTCACGGGCGACCCGTACGGCGCCTTCGAGCTGGCCGAGCGCATGCCCACCGGCATCGTCCACATCAACGACCAGACGGTCGACGACGAGGCGCAGGCGCCCTTCGGCGGCATCGGCCACTCGGGCACCGGTGCCCGCTTCGGCGGGCACGAGGCGAACATCGAGGCCTTCACCGACACCCAGTGGGTCACGATGCAGGGACGCATCGCCGAGTACCCGTTCTAACGACTCGGTCACATTGTGGCCAAGATTGTTGACAATGCCTGAGGGTCGCCTTAGTTTGCGAAGCATCAGCGCAAGGAGGCGGTGATGGTGGTTCTCGCGGCAGCGAGCGCGGACGCGTGGCAGGACGTCGTCAGCCGCTGCTTCATCCCGATCAACTGCGGCGCGTTCGAGCCCGGATTCCGGGGCCGGATGGACCAGCTCGAGCTCGACGACAGCATCTCGATCTCGTGCGTCGCCACGGACGGCCACACGGTCGACCGATCCGAACGCCTCGCGGCGCGTGCCGAGGGAGACGCGCTGCACCTCTCGCTTCAGCTGGCCTCGCGCGGCACGGTCCGGCAGGGGAGGCGGATGGTCTCGGTCCGTCCCGGGACGGCGTCGATGTACGCGACGGACTCGCCGTACTACCTCGACTACTCCGAGCCTGGTCAGCGTCAGCTCATCGTGCAGGTGTCGCGGGCCGCGCTCGACGCCCCGCGCGCGGCCCTCCACGACGGGCTGGGGCGCCTCACGGTGCCGGCGAGCGATGCGACGCGGGTGTTCTTCACGTATGCGCTCGACACGCATCGGCGCGGAGGTCTCGCGGACGGGGCGACGCCGGCGGCGGAGGTGGTGAAGGACCTCGCGGCGACGATGATCAGGGCCTCCGCGGAGGGCGCCCGCGTGCTGCCCCGCACCCGCGGAGGGCTGCGGCGAGCCATCGAGGACTTCGTGTCGGTGAACCTGCCGCGCGTGCGGGTCGACGACATCGCCGCGGAGTTCTTCATCTCGCGCCGCACGGTCTATCACGTGTTCGAGGACGTGGGCACGACGCCGAGCGACTACCTGCGGCGACAGCGGCTCGAGCTGGCCGCGCGGCGGCTGGTCGACCCCGAGCTGTCCGGCGTCGCGATCGCGGACATCGCGGCGAGCGCCGGCTTCGAGGATCCGACCACCTTCACGCGCGCCTTCCGACGCGAGCACGGCGTCACGCCGCGCGATTGGCGCGCGTCCGGCGCGGCCGGGGTGAGCGCGGCGTCCTAGCGGCGGCACTACTCTGAGCGGCATCCCCGGCGCCGGGGCGAAAGGAGCCCCCATGCCCTGGACGATGCCTGCCGAGACCGAGCCGCACACGCGCACGTGGATGGCGTGGCCCAGCGCGGATTACACGCTCGGCGATCGTGCCGAGGAGGCCTGGGTGACGTGGGCCGCCGTCGCCAACGCGATCGTCGCCTTCGAGCCGGTCACGATGATCGTCGCGCCCGAGCACCGCGAGGTGGCGTCCCGGTACCTCGCGCCCGAGGTCGACCTGGTCGAGGGTGCGGTCGACGACGGCTGGTACCGCGACTCCGGGCCGACCTTCGTGCTCGGCGAGTCCGGGCTCGGGGCCGTCAACTGGGTCTTCAACGGCTGGGGCGGCCAGGACTGGGCGAGCTGGGAGAACGATGCGGTCGCGAGCCTCATCGCGACCGAGGCCGCCGGCGCGGCGCGCATCGACTCGGCGATGGTGAACGAGGGCGGCGGCATCCACACCGACGGCGAGGGCACGTTCCTCGTGACCCGCACCGTGCAGCTCGACCCCGGCCGCAACCCCGAACTCACCGAGGCGGACGTCGAGGCCGAGCTGGTGCGCACCCTCGGCGCGCGCCGGGTGATCTGGCTGCCGCGCGGCCTCACGCGCGACTCCGAGCGCTTCGGCACGCGCGGCCACGTCGACATCGTCGCGACCTTCCCGAGCCCCGGGACGGTGCTGCTCCACGACCAGCAGGATCCCGAGCACCCCGACTTCCAGGTGTGCCAGGAGCTCCGGGCGTCGCTCGCCGGCGTCACGGACGCCGAGGGGCGCGAGCTCGAGATCGTGTCGCTGCCCGCGCCGACGGTGCTGCGCGACGACGAGGGCTGGGTCGACTACAGCTACGTCAACCACCTGGTCTGCAACGGCGCGGTCATCGGCTGCGCCTTCGACGACCCGAACGACGAGGTCGCACGGGAGGTGCTCGCCACCGCGTATCCGGGCCGCGAGATCGTGATGGTCGATGCGCGCCCGCTGTTCGCGCGCGGCGGCGGCATCCACTGCATCACGCAGCAGCAGCCGGCCGTGCCCGGCGCGAGCGTCGCCTAGGGCTCAGGCGGGCTCGACCTGCCGCTCCGCCCTCGAGAAGCCGCGCGCGATGAGCCACACGGCGAGCACGATCTCCTGAAGCGCGAGCGGCATCTGCAGGCCGACCGCGGTGCTCGACAGCACGTCGAGGACGTCGAGCAGCCCGAGGATCGCGACGAGCGCGTACGGGATCGCTCCGATGAGGCCCCACCACGCCAGCAATCGCGGGACCAGGCGGCCGCGGATGAGCAGCACGTAGAACATCGTCGCCCCGCACACGAAGACGAGGCTCTGAAGGATGCCGCCGGTCTCTCCGGCGGTGAAGAGCACGTTGCCCGCGTCACCCTGCGCGGCGCCGTCGGCCGCGAGCCGGAACAGCGCGAGCCACGTCATCGCGGTGACGACGTACCAGGTCCCCTCGAGGGCGCCGCGGAAGACCACGAAGCCCACCGCGAGCCGCTCGCTCACGCGCCGCAGCACCGGGAAGGCGACGACGGGGATGAGCGCGAGCGCGAGCCCCATGAGGAGGACCAGGAGCGCGCCGACGGCGAGCCCGGCGCCGGCCTCGTCCGCGCTCGCGAGGTAGTCGGGCCCCTCGAGCCCTCCGCCGGTCGCGGCGAGGCTGCCCGTGCCCGCCGCTGTGCCGACCAGGTACAGCAGCCCGACGAGCGTGGCGGTGGCGCGGTCGGACAACCCGACGTGCGCGTCGATGGACGGTGCTGGTGCGTGCGTGGTCATCGCGCTCTCCCTTGCGGTCGCGCGGCGCGCCCGGCCGGGTCCGATGGACGCCGTTCCCTCCTCCCATCGTGCGCCCGTCGGGCCGCGATCGCACGGGCTACTCGATGACCGTGCGCCCGTCCTCGGTGATGGTGAAGCCGTCGTTGACCGCGATCTCGATGTAGTTGCCCCACGGATCGCGGACGTAGCCGCTGTAGCCGCCCCAGAACACCTCGACCGGAGCCTTGGCGACCTCGCCGCCGGCGGCCTCCCACCGGGCGACCGCCGCATCGGCCTCCTCGCGCGTGGTGGTGTTGATCGCGAAGCCGCCGTACGGCGGCGCGTCGAAGCCGAGGCCCTCGGCGGCCCAGCCGGCGCGGTCCCACAGCGCCATGACGAAGCCGTTGAAGCGGTAGAAGGCGAGGTCGTCGCCGAAGCGCTTCGCCGGCTCCCAGCCGAGGGCGCGCGCGTAGAAGTCGACGGCGGCGGGGACGTCGTCGACCAGGAGGCTCATCATGGAGACGCGTTGGAGGTCCATGAGCCGACTGTAGGTCGGGGTTCCGACAGGCGCCTCGTTCAGCTCATGCGGATCGGGTCGCCTCGCGATCGCGCTCCAGCCCCGCGATCACCAGGTCGAGCGAGAACCGGAGCTGCTCGCGCGGGCTCCACGCCTCGGAGAAGACGCGCACGAACGTGGGGAAGCGGTCGGCGGCGCCGGCGCTCACCGCCGAGAGGTCGCCCTCGAGGGGGCGAGCACCGCCCGCGGGCGCCTCGAGCGTGTAGCGCGCCGCCGCGTAGACCACCTCGGACAGCAGCGCGAGCGTGCGCCCGGCGATCGCGTCGGAGAAGCCCGCGCTCGTGAGCGCCGCGAGCAGCTGCTCGGACGGTCCGAGGAAGCCGGTCCGGGGTGCGCGGGTGATGGCCAGCGCGGTCGGTCCGCAGGCGACGAGCGCGTCGAGCATGCCCTCGGAGGCCGCGACGATCGCGGCCTTCCAGTCGTCCGCGGGTACCTCGAGACCAGCGAGCCTCTCGGCCAGCTCGCGCTCGACCACGAGGGCGAGCAGGTCCTCGCGGCCGCCGACGCGATACGTGACCGCGTTGCGCGCGACGCCGAGCGCCTCGGCCACGGACGTGATCGACAGCGCCTCGGGGTCGATCTCCCTCGCCGCGGCGACGATGCGCTCGAGGCTGAGCTTCGGGGGCCTGCCCGTGCGCGGGCGGCCGCCATCGTCTGGGCCGTCGGTCACGGGCGCACGCGTGGTCATGCCGCTAGGCTATCTTTTTGTCGCCCGCCAAAAACTCTTCGACGCACGTGAAGGACGTCTCATGATCTTCGGCACCCCCGTCTCCTGGTTCCTCTTCGAGGTCCTCTCCGTCGCGGTCTTCTTCGCGAGCCTCATCCATGCCACGCGTCGCCCCGCGGCCACCCGGCACGTCCTCACGCTGCTCGGCTTCGTCACCTTCGCGGCGATCTTCGAGAACATCGGCGTCTGGCAGCACGTCTACGACTACTCCACCGACCGGATCATGATGATCGGAAGGGTGCCGCTCAGCATCCTGCTGGTCGAGGCCGTGGGCGTGTACTGCGCGCTGTGGCTCGCGACGCACCTGCGCCTGCCGTGGTGGGTCGCGCCGTTCCTCGCGGGCCTGGTCGGCTCGGTGCAGGACATGACCATCGACCCGTCGAACGTCTTCGACGTCCACACCATCGACGGCGTCGCCTCTGGCCAGTGGAACTGGACGATGACCTACGACGGCGGCTTCTTCGGGATCCCGGTCTTCAACTTCTCCGGCTGGTTCACGATGATCCTGTACTACTGCTTCGCGGTCGCGCTGATCCAGCGCCTGGCGGAGCGCAAGGACATCGGCTGGCTCAAGACCGGCGGACCGCTCATCGCGATCCTCCCGGCGCTGATCGTGCTCGTGTCGCCGATCAACCTGTTCCTGCTCTACGGCTGGCCGCTCGCCGCGCAGGGAACCCTGGTCGCCGAGAGCATCATGCTGGTGCTCAACCTCAGCGTCGCGACGTTCCTGGTGCTGCGCTACGCGAAGCTCGACCGTCCGCTCGACCTCAAGCGCGACTGGATCGTCTTCGCCATCCCGGTGGTGCTGCACGTGTGGGACATCGTGCTCGCCTTCGCCGCGCAGATCGAGATCGCGTACGTGCCCTCGGTGGTCATCGGCGCGATCCACATCGCGGCGCTCGCCTTCGTGGTGCGCGCCGGGCTCCGGGCGCGCGCTGCGCTGGAGCCTGCGGAGTCGGAGAAGCTGCTCGTCGTCTGACGAGGCACCGGCACGGGTGCCGCGCGGCCCGCGCGCCGGCGTAGCAGGATGTGGGGCGGGCCTTCGCGAAGGCCCGCCCTGCATGCCGACACCTGGGAGCCTCCGTGACGACGCCTTCCGACCTCGATGCCCGCCTCCTCTTCGGGGCCGCGTTCTACGACGAGTACCGCGTCACCGGGAGCCTCGACCGCGACCTCGACCTCATGGCGCAGGCGGGCTTCTCGGTGATCCGGGTCGGCGAGTCCGTGTGGTCCACCTGGGAGCCGGAGCCGGGCCGCTTCGCGCTCGACTGGCTCGAGCCGGTGCTCGACGGCGCCCGCGCGCGGGGCATCGACGTGGTGCTCGGCACGCCCACCTACGCCGTCCCGCAGTGGCTCCAGCGCCTGCATCCGGAGATCGCGGCCGAGCACGCCACGGGTCGGCGGGTGCCCTGGGGAGGGCGTCAGGAGATCGACTACACCCACCCGGCCTTCCGCGAGCATGCCGAGCGGATCTGCCGCAAGGTCGTCGCGCGCTACGCCGACCACCCGGCGGTCATCGGCTTCCAGGTCGACAACGAGCCCGGGCTGCACGTGCTCCACAACCGCACCGCCTTCGAGGGCTTCGTCGCGTATCTGCGCGAGCGCTACGGCACCGTCGAGGAGCTCAACCGCGCCTGGGGACTCGTGTACTGGTCGCACCTCCTGAGGGATTGGGAGGACCTGTGGCTCCCGGACGGCAACTCGTTCCCGCAGTACGACCTCGAATGGCGCCGCTACCAGGCGTTCGTGGTGAACGACTTCATCGCGTGGGAGGCGGACATCGTCCGCGAGCATGCGCGCCCCGAGCAGTGGGTGACCACGTGCATCTCGTACGAGCGGCCCGCGATCGAGGACGTCGGCCTGGCCCGCGGCCTCGACGTCACCTCGGGCAACGCCTACTACAAGATGCAGGAGGCGCTCCGGATCGGCGTCGAGGTGCCGCGGCCCGAGATCTGGTGGACGTCGGGCGTGTGGGGGCTGTTCGGCCAGGGCGACCGCATGTTCTCCTCGGCGCAGGCGCCGTTCCTGGTGACGGAGACCAACGCGCAGTCGATCGGCCAGTCGCACTGGGAGAACCATGCCCCCTATCCCGGGCAGATCGCGCTCGCCGCCTTCGCGCTGATCTCGCGCGGCGCGCGGATGATCGAGTACTGGCAGTGGCAGACCCTGCACGCGGGCATCGAGACGTACTGGGGCGGCGTCCTGCCGCACAGCGGCGAGCCGGGCCGCATCTATCGCGAGGTCGCCGCGCTCGGCGCGCGCATCCGTGAGATCGAGCCGGACCTCGCCGGCTACGAGCCCGACTCCGATGTCGCGTTCGTGTACTCGACCGACACCAAGCGCGCCTTCGAGTTCTACCCGCCCCTCGCGGACGCCGAGGGCGGACCCGACCGGAACTCGTATCTGCGCATCTTCGACGCGTTCTACCGGAGCGCGTTCGAGCGCGGTCTCCAGTCCCGCATCGTCCACATGACCCAGCTGGCGGACCTCGAGCCCGCGACGCTGGTCGCGCTCCACCCCGTGCTGGTGGTGCCGAGCCTCTACGTCGCGGACGATGCGGACCTCGCGCTTCTGGTCGAGTACGCCCGCGCGGGCGGACACCTGGTGGTGGGGATCCGCACCGGGTACGGCGACGAGCTCGCCCGTGCGCGGGCCGAGGTCGCGCCCGGTCCGCTCGCCGAGGCGGCCGGCATCCGCTACGAGGAGTACGCGTCGCTCGACGCGCCGGTGCGCGTGGCCGGCGCGGGCGGGGACGATGCCGGGGCGGGCACCGCCTGGGCGGACCTGCTCGAGCTCGACGGAGCCGAGGCGCTGCTCACGTACGGTTCGGGCATCTACGCGGGGCAGCCCGCGGTGACGACGCACGCCTTCGGCGAGGGTCGGGTCACCTACGTGGGCACCGTGCCGGACCGGGCGCTCGCGGCCGAGGTCCTCGGGCGGGCGTGCCCCTCCGGCGTGTCCGCCGATTGGGAGGCCGATGTGACGGTGACGGTCGCGTCGGGCACCACGGCGACGGCGCGGGTGTGGTTCGTGTCGAACTGGTCGCCGGACCCGGCCGGGTTCACCGTGCCGCGGGAGATGACGCGGGGCGGCGATGCCGTCGGCGCCCGGGCCCGGGTGGATCTGGCGGCGTGGACCTGCACGGTCCTGGTCGAGCCGCTCGACGGGCAGTAGCCGACGGCTCGCCAGCCGGTAGCGCGTCCGCGCCGGCTGCGCCAAGGTAGGAGCAGGATCCACCAGGGAGAATGCGCATGGACGTCACGATCAACGCCGGGCCCGCCTTCGCGATGGGCACCATCACGGTCCCGCCGGGAGGTTCCGTCCGTGTCGAGGCCGGCGCGATGGCGATGACGCGGGGAGACATCAGCATCGAGACCTCGACGCGCGGCGGCTTCATGAGCGGCCTCAAGCGGTCGCTGGGAGGCGAGAGCTTCTTCGTCAACGACTTCCATTCGGGGTCCGGCGGCCAGGTGGGCGTGGCCGCGACGCTGCCGGGCGACATGGCCGAGGTGACGCTCGACGGCTCGGGTGCGCTGCTGGTGCAGTCGGGCTCGTGGATCGCCTCGGACCCGTCGATCCAGGTCGACTCCAAGTGGGGCGGCGGAAAGTCGTTCTTCTCGGGCGAGGGGCTCATCCTGCTGCGCTGCACCGGCGCGGGCGAGCTGCTGCTGGCCTCCTACGGCGCGATCCAGGCCTTCGAGCTGGCGCCCGGCGAGACGCTCACGCTCGACACCGGCCACGTGGTCGCCTTCGACGACTCGGTGCAGTTCTCGGTGCGCAAGGCCGGCAGCTGGAAGTCGACGCTGCTGGGCGGCGAGGGGCTCGTCACCGACTTCACGGGCCCGGGCCGGGTGTGGCTCCAGACGCGCTCGAGCAACGACCTCATCGAGTGGATCAAGAAGGTCAACCCCCAGCGGAACAACTAGCGGCGGGACGCTCGGGGAGGATCAGCCGACGTCGTTCCTCGCCAGCGCCTCGAAGTTCTCCCACAGCGCGGGGACGCCGTACTTCTCTCGCGCGCGCAACGCCGCCGGTCCGACGCGGTCCCACACGAGCCCGACCGCCCACAGGTCGTAGACGAGCCCGGCGTCGAGCAGGCCCTGCTTGACGAAGGTGCCGATCGTCTCGCCCATCATGAGCATCACGAACACGTGCCGGTCGTGAGAGTCCGCCGCCGCCGCGTCGAAGTCGGGGGACATCATGAACCGCGAGGCCTCCATGCCTCCCGAGGCGGTGTGCCACTGCAGCAGCTCCATCATGAGGGTCGCATCGTCGTGGGTGGGCATGGGAACCTCCGCGTCTTCGCGGGTGAACAGGGACGATGCTCACATTCCTCGCACCGGATGAGGTTGTCAACGAGCGGCTGGTGAACGCGGCCCGTACGCCAGCGCCTACAGCTCGCCCTTGCGCTCCAGGAACTTCATCGCCACGTACCCGAGCGGGATCCGCAGCCAGTAGGTGAGCAGGCGGTAGACCAGCGCGACGGAGAAGGCCACCGAACCGGGCACGCCCACCGACACCAGACCGGCGGTCAGCGCGGCCTCGACCGCACCCACACCGCCGGGGGTCGGGACCGCGGTGCCGACCGCGTTCGAGACGAAGAACAGCACCGCGACGTCGATGATCGCCATCTCCTGGCCGAAGGCCAGCAGCGACGACTGGAACGCGCCCACGAAGCCGATGGTGAGGATGAGGTTGCCGGCGAGGCCCAGCGCGAGGCGCACGGGCTGGCCGAGCACCTGCGTGAGGCGCGGCCAGGTCTGCCTCAGCGGCGGCAGCACGCGCTTGGCGGCCCACGCGCGGACGCGCGGCACCAGCATCGTCGCCCCGAGCACCGCGACCACCACGGCGAAGGCGACCACCACGGCCGTCGACGGCAGGGCGGCGAGGGCTCCCTTCGACCCGGAGGCGAGGGTCAGCGCCACGAGCCCCAGCACCGTCACCACCACGGCGCTCACCTGTACGAGCGCGACGGTCGCCACCGCGAGCGGCGTGGCGACCTTGCGCTTGGTGAGCAGGCGCAGGTTGAGCGCGGCGGGACCCACGCCCGCGGGCACGGCCACGGAGATGTAGGCCGCCGCGACCTGGGTGAGCAGCACGCGGCTGAACGGCACCTTGATCGGGCTGAAGGCCGCGAGCGACAGCGCCGCGCCCACGAACGTCAGGAGCGCCCATGCGAAGCCCGCGAGCAGGTACCAGGGGTTGGCCTGCTGGACCGCATCCACGAAGTCCTGCGTGTTGAAGCTCAGCAGCACCACCGCGACCACGAGCCCCAGCAGGATCGTGATGACGGTCCGCCAGCCGAAGCGGGTGATGTTCTCGCTGGCCACCTCGGCGTCGGGGGAGCGGGTGAGGATCTCCTCGCGCACGGCCTCGAGCACCTTCTCGTGGGCGCTTGCCTTGACCGCGGTGCGGGTGACGGGCGGGAGCACGATGCTCTGCAGCAGCGGTGCCGCCTGCTCGACGGGCTCGGCCCCGAGCGCGCGGAAGGCCGAGTCCACGGCGCGGTCCGGCCCCACCAGGGCCGCGGTCATCGCGAGCACCTGCGCGACGTCGATGCGCTGCGCGAGGGGGCTGGTCGCCGCCTCGCCCAGCTCCCACGACGTCAGCCAGACGGTGGGCTCCACCTCGGCCTCATCGGTCCCGACCAGCACGGTGTCCGCGTCGAGGTGACGATGCGAGATGCCGGCGCGGTGCGCGCGGCCCACCTCCGCCCAGACGGCGTCGAGCAGCGCGTCCGAGATCTCCTCGGCGGGCACGAGCGACAGCGGCTGCGTGGCGGGCGGGCGCTGGTAGACCAGCAGCATCGTGTCGCGGATCTGACCCATGCCGAGGACCCGGCCGGTGCGCACGCCGGCGACCCGCGCCGCGTGCGAGACGAGCGCGGTGGCCTCGGCGGTCTGCCGCAGCGAGACGTCCGCGCGGGTGTCGATGCCCCGCAGCCGCAGCGATGACCACAGCTTGGACGCGAAGCCGGCGGCCTGCTGGTCGCCGTCCATCGCGACCACGAGCAGGTGGTGGTTCTCGGCGGTGGTCATCGCGTAGACACGGCCCTGACGCGTGCGGGCGAGGGCGTCGGTGACGGCGTCGAGCTCGGGGTGGTCCTCACCCGAGCCCATGTCGGCGCGCACGAGCGCCCGCGGGTGGAAGCCCGCGCGCTCGAGCCCCTCGACCAGCGTCTCGCCGTAGGCGCGGTCGGCGGTCGACCCGAGCCAGTAGCGCAGCGCGAGGCCGGCGAGGCGACCGAGCAGCACCGTGATGAGCGCGGCGGGGATGGTCACCACGCCGAAGATCGCGGCGATCGCGAGGCCCAGCCACAGGATGTTCCACGACAGCCCGATGCTGCGGCGGGCCGAGCGGCGTCCGGCGGCGGTGAGCAGCGCCGAGATCGCGGCGACGTACGCGGGGAGCTGGAGCGTGTCGTAGGTCCGCGGGGTGAGGCTCGAGGCGAGCTCCTCGGTCGCGAAGGTGATGAGCAGGAACGCGGCGATGAGCGTGAAGATCACCGCGAGCACGCTCGCGGCGAGCGACTCGATGAGGCGTCGCGGCTCGCGGCGGACCAGGAGGTCGATCACCATGATCGCCGGGATGATGATCGCGAGGATCGCCGTGAAGAGGTTGACCGGCGCCACCAGGAGACGCTGGAGGAACGGCGAGATCGACGCGATGTCCTGCGTGAGCCCCTCGGTGGTGCTGAGCAGGAACTCGCCGATGAGCAGCGTCACCGCGAGGCCGACCACGGTCGCGATGATCCCGACGACGTCGGTGAAGCGCCGGACCCGCGTCTCCGGCTCGTCGACGATGCGGACGGTCGGCGCATCGACGCTCGACTCGTTCACCCCCGCGGCCATGGCGCGAGTCTACGGCCGACGCCGGGCGCGTCCAGGGACTTCAGGCGACCCCCAGGGAGACCAGCCACTCGTGCGGCACCACCTCGGGACCGATGAACGCGACCGCGTCGAGCGTCCAGTGCGCGAGCACCAGCGGTGCGAGGCGCCCGCGCCGCACGTAGACGTAGCCGAACACCAGCCCCATCACCACGTTCCCGAGCGCCATGGGCCAGCCCTGGTACAGGTGGTAGGCGCCGCGCAGCAGGGCGGCGAGCACGATGGCGGTCCAGGGCGAGCGGCCGAGGTCGCGCAGGCGCGTGAGCACGAAGCCGACCACCACGAACTCCTCGAGCACGCCGGCGGCGGCCGCCGAGAGCAGCAGGATGGTCGCGGACCACCACATGTCCGGCAGGCCAGAGGTGTCGACCGTGACGGTCTGACCGAGCGCGCGCGAGATCGCGTACAGCGCCAGCCCCGGCAGGCCGATGCAGGCCGCGAGGATCACGCCCCAGCCCATGTCCCGCCACCAGATCCGCGCCGGGCCCACGAGGCCGAGCCGCGCGCGCCACGAGGCGCCGTGCTGGCTCAGCAGATAGAGCGCGAGGGCGACCGGCACGAGCGCGAAGCCGATGCTGAGCAGCTGCCGGATGAGGTCGATCCAGTCGATGCTCGACCGGCTCGGGTTGAGGGTGGTGGTCTGGCCGGAGATCGGCGTGGTGTCGACGTAGCGCTCGATCAGACGGATCGCCGCGTAGACCGCGGTCTGGCCGAGCGACAGGCCGAGAACGATCCACACCTCGGCGCGCATCCGCCGCGGGCTGGGCAGGGTCACGGGCGCGGCGCCGCACGCATCGGCCGGGGGAGCGGCGCCAGGCGTCGCGGGGGCGTCATCGGTGCGGGGCGCGGTGTCCATCGTCACGACACTCTAACGAGCGGGGGTTCCCGCGCCTACGCTGGCCGCATGCGCATCGTCTCCCTCCACCGGTTCCCCGTGAAGGCGATGGCGGGCGAGTCCCCGGCCGCGGTGGAGATCGACGCACGAGGGCTGGCGGGGGATCGCGCGCTCGCGGTCGTGGACGCCGGCGGGCTGTACGCGGCGGGCAAGCGCGGCTCGCGATGGCGCCAGTTCGAGGGCGTGTTCGGATACGCGGCGGCGCTCGCGGACGATGCCGTGGCGGTCTCGCGCGACGGGCGCACGTGGGTCGCCGGGTCGCCCGCGCTCGATGAGGAGCTCAGCGACGTCCTCGGCGAGCCGATGCGGGTGCTGCCGGAGGAGCCGGGCGCGCGCCCGCACTTCGACTCCTCGCCGGTGTCGCTCGTGGGCACCGCGACGCTCGACTGGTGCCGCGCGGAGCTCGGCGCGGACGCGGATCCGCGGCGCCTTCGCGTCAACATCGTGATCGAGACCGACGAGCCCTTCGTGGAGGAGTCCTGGATCGGCTCGACCGTGGCGGTCGGCGGGGCGACGCTCGAGATCACCAAGCGCAACGAGCGCTGCCGGGTGATCGATCAGCCGCAGAACGGGGTCGCGGCTTCCACGCGGTGGCTCAAGCCGCTCGGGGACCGCCGCGACGCGTGCGTCGCCGTCTACGGGCGCGTGCTCGCGCCGGGTCGCGTGGCGGTCGGCGACGCCGTCGTGCACCACGCGTAGTCGCCCCGACGTCGAGTTCGGCGATCGGACCCAACGATTCCCCAGCCAGGTGCCGTTATGGCACCGTAGGGCGACGAGCGGGAGGGGGATCCGTGGCGCGATGGGAGCCGGTGCTCGACCAGGTGATGCGCGAGCGTGCGCCACGCCTGCTCGCGTACGCACGCCTGCTCACCGGTGACTCCGCCGAGGCCGAGGACGTGCTCCAGGACGCGCTCGTCCGCTCGTTCTCCCGTGGGCGGCGCTTCCCCGACGCGGATCGTGCCGAGGCGTACGTGCGCCGCGCCATCCCGAGCGTCTTCATCGACCGGTTGCGCTCGCGGCGCTCCCGCGAGGCCGCGCAGGAGAGGCTGGCACGAGCCGCCGAGCAGGTGGATCGCGAGCCCGACGCCGCCGCGGCGCTCGACGTGCGGGCCGCTCTGGCGACGCTGCCCCCGCGCGAGCGCGCGTGCATCGTCCTGCGGTTCTACGACGACCTCACGGTGCCCCAGATCGCGCACGAGCTGCGGCTCGCCGAGGGCACCGTGAAGCGCTACCTCTCGGACGCCTCGGCTCGGCTCGCCGAGGTGCTGCGCACCGAGGTCTCGTGGGAGCCGGTCGAGACCGTGCCCGTCGGGGCGAGCGCGAGAGGGGGACGATGATGAGCGGGCTCGAGAGCATGCTGACCGCCGCGGTCGACGAGGAGGCGGGCGCCGCGAGCGACTTCGCGGAGCGTCGTGGCGCGGCCGTCGCCGCCGGCGTGCGCAGGCGACGGCGGGCCCGCTCGGCCGTCCTCGGCGGCTCGGCTGCCGCCGCGGGTGCCCTGGTACTCGGGGTCGCGCAGCTGGCCGCGCCGCGCGAGCCCGTGCCCGCGGCCTCGCTCTCGTGCGTGCCCGCGGAGGCGTCGACTCTCGATTTCGCGTGGGCCGAGGAGATGAGCGGCGGTCCGCTCTTCTCGTTCCGGACTCAGGACGTCTTCGCGGAGCTGTGGGACGACTCGCTCACCCTCGACGTCGGCTTCGGGGACGTCGACGAGACGCTCACCTTCGCGGTCGAGGACCGTGCGCTCGTCGGCGTCGAGACCGACGCGGACGGCCGCGCCGAGGTGGAGCTCGCCTCGGGCGAGACGCTCGGCCTCGGGTTCGTCTGGACGGACGAGCGGATCAGGATCGAGATCGAGACGCCCGAGGGCGGGTGGTCGAGCGGCGAGAGCTACTCCGACCCGCAGATGACGCGGCCCTCGGATCCCGTGTACTGGCTCGTCGACCTGGACGCGCTGCTGAGCGACGACGACGAGCCGGCCGAGCGGACGTGGACGCTCATCGACACGTGGACGGTCGAGCCGGCGCTCGAGATGACGGGAGCTCCGGGCGACGAGCTGGAGGTGCGCTTCCCGGACGGCAGCACGGAGACGGTCTCCGCGGGCGCGGACGGCGTCGCGGCGTTCGAGTGGCTCGGCGTCACCACGGTGAGCATCGCCGCGGACGGCTCGACGGCGAGGGGCGACGACGTCACGGCGCCGCTCGACGCGATCGTCTCCGGCCCCCTCATCTGCGACGAGTGACGCAGCCGGTGCGCCGCCGTCATGTCTCCCCGTGGGACATGAGTGCCCAGAAACGCTCGGAACCGGCCCTCATGTACCACGGGGACGCGGCGGGTCAGGCGAGGTAGTCGTCGACCAGCTTCTCGGCGAGACCCACGTAGGTGCCGGGGGTGAGCGCCGCGAGCCGCGCCGAGGTCTCCGCGGGCAGCCCGAGGCCGCCCACGAACGTCCGGATGGCCTCCGCGTCGATCGAGTGTCCGCGCGTGAGCTCCTTGAGCCGCTCGTACGGGTCCTCCATGCCCTCGACGCCGGCGACGGCGGCGGCGCGCATGGCCGACTGGATCGGCTCCGCGAGCACCTCCCACGAGGCGTCGAGGTCCGCGGCGAGCGCCGCCTCGTTCACCGAGAGGGTGCCCAGGCCGCGGCGCACGTTGTCGATCGCGAGCAGCGAGTGGCCGAACGCGACGCCGATGTTGCGCTGCGAGCTCGAGTCGGTGAGGTCGCGCTGGAGGCGCGAGGTCACGAGAGTCGCGCCGAGCGTGTCGAACAGCGCGGCCGAGATCTCGAGGTTCGCCTCGGCGTTCTCGAAGCGGATGGGGTTGATCTTGTGCGGCATCGCCGACGAGCCGATCGAGCCCTTGGTGGTCGCCTGCGCGAAGTAGCCGAGCGAGACGTAGGTCCACACGTCGGTCGCGAGGTTGTGCAGGATGCGGCCGAAGCGCGCGACGTCCGCGTAGAGCTCGGCCTGCCAGTCGTGCGACTCGATCTGCGTGGTGAGCGGGTTCCAGGTGAGGCCCAGGCCCTCGACGAACGTGCGCGACACCTCGATCCAGTCGGTGCCGGGCGCCGCGGCGGTGTGGGCGCCGAAGGTGCCGGTCGCGCCGTTGATCTTGCCCAGGTGCTCCTGCGCCTCGACGCGGCGCACCTGGCGGCCCAGGCGGTGCGCGAGCACCGCGAACTCCTTGCCCAGCGTGGTGGGCGTGGCCGTCTGGCCGTGCGTGCGCGACAGCATCGGGATCGCCTTCGCCTCGCGGCCCATGTCCGCGACCTGCGCGACCAGGGCCGAGGCGGCGGGCAGCCACACGTCCTCGACGGCGCCCTTGATCATGAGCGCGTACGAGAGGTTGTTGATGTCCTCCGACGTGCACGCGAAGTGCACCAGCTCGCGCAGCGGGTCGAGCGACGTGCCCTCGATCCGGCGCTTGATGTAGTACTCGACCGCCTTGACGTCGTGAACGGTGATGCGCTCGATGTCGGCGTGCTCCGCGATGCCGGCGGCGCCGAAGCCCGCGGGGATCGCCCGGAGGAGGTCGATCTCCTCGTCGGTGAGCGGACGCGCGCCGGGCACGGCGTCGGAGGCGCACAGGTGGATGAACCACTCGACCTCGACGTGGAGGCGCATGCGGTTGAGCGCGGGCTCCGAGAGGTGGTCGACCAGGCCCGCGACCGCGCCGCGGTAGCGGCCGTCCAGGGGTCCGAGGGCGATGGAGGGCTCAAGGTCGGCGAGGGAGGTCCAGTCGTTCACGCCGCACATTCTTCCACGCACGGGCGTCGCCGGCTCCGGCGGCGCTGTCCCCGGGCGGGTGGACGATGCGCGGCGTCCCCAGGCGCCGCATCGTCCCGGGGTGCGCGGGCGGGGAGCGCGCCTAGCGTCGCCGCATGGATGACGTCACCGCGCTGATCGCGCGAGCCCGGCTCTCGATCGACATCGCGCATGCGCGGCTCATCGCGGCGAGGCGCGCGGAGTGGCAGGGGATCCACGGCGAGCGGTACCGCGGGCAGCTGTCCGATGCCGCCTGGCGCGTCACCGCGCTCAGCGGCACGCTTCAGGAGGCGACCTCGGCCCCCGCATGGCAGGCGGCGCCGTGAGCGAGCCCGCGTGGACCATGGGCGGGCGCGGCGGCACGGTCGCGGTGCTCGCCGACCTCGAGATCGCCGAGGGTGCGCTGCGCGAGGCGGCGGACGAGCTCGATCTTGCGGGGCGCGCGCTCGCGACCGCGTCGCTGCTGGGCGCGCCGGCCGGCGCGAGCCTCCAGCCCTCCGCGGTGGCGTGCACGCGCGAGGCCGATGCGCTGCGCGACCTCGCGATGCTGCTCGCCACGGCGGTCGAGGCGTACCGGGCCGCGGAGGCGGAGGCGCATCACGGCGTGAGCACCTTCTCGTACGGCCTCGACATCGTGGGCGACTCCCTGGGGACCGCCTGGCGGGTCCTCCGCGAGACGGTCACCGGCGGCGTTGTCGGCCTCGTCGGCGCGCTGCCCGAGATGCCGACCACGGGCTCGGTCAACCGCGCCACGGTCAGCGCGAAGCTCGGCGCGATGGAGGAGCGCTACGACGCCCTGGTCGACGACCTCCTCATGGCGGTCCGCGGCGCGGAGCATCTGCTCGAGCCCGAGTTCGCCGGCGCGCGCCCCGCCACCCTGATCCCCACCACCACGGCGCCCGCCTCGGTCGAGGAGCTCTTGGGCAGGCTCACGTGGCTCGAGGGGATCAGGGACGGCTCGGTGGCGGTGGAGACGCTGGAGGGCGCGGACGGGCCGCGGCACATCGTCTACATCCCGAGCACGCAGGACTGGGGGCTGCTCGGCGGCAACCCCGCCGACCTCGAGGCCGACCTCGCCGCGGTGCGCGGCGGATGGAGCGACGCCGCGGCGTCCGTGGTCGACGCGCTGCGCGGCGCGGGCGTCCGCGCGGACGAGCCCGTCATGCTCGTCGGGCACAGCCAGGGCGGCATGATCGCGAGCGTGGTCGCCTCGGCGCTCGGGGGCGCCTTCCGGATCACGCAGGTGGTGACCGCGGGGTCGCCCACCGGGCGGATCGCGATCCCGAGCTCCACGGAGGCGCTGCACCTCGAGAACCTGCGCGACCTCGTGCCCGGGCTCGACGGACGCGCCAACGACCCGAGCCCGAACCGCACGACGGTGACGCACGACCGGCGCCACAGCCTGCAGGACGATGCGCCCGACGCCTCGCACACCGTGCTCCAGGCGCACGGGCTGCCCGGCTACCGGCAGACCGCGAGGCTGGTCGACGAGGGCCTCACGCCGTCGACGGAGGCGTGGCTCGACGGCGCGGCCCCGATGCTCGTGGGCGGGCGCTCGACCATCCGGACGTTCCGCCCGGTCACCGGGTGACGCGAGGGGTCAGCGACGCGCGCCGGGGATCACCGCGGACAGGATCGACGTGATGATGCTGATGAGCAGCGCCGCGCCCAGCGTGGACCAGAAGCCGCCGATGGTGAGCTCCGCCCACGGCACCAGCGTGGTGAGCCACGCGGTCACCCACAGCATGAACCAGAACACCACGAGGGAGAACAGGCCCAGCGTGAGGATCTTGATGGGCAGCGCGAGCGCGTCGACGATCGGCTTGAGGATGAGGTTCGCGGCGGCCATCACGGCGCCCACGAGCAGGAAGACGCCGATGCGCGCCCACGGGCCCGCGTCCCCTCCGGAGACCTCGACATCGAGGGGCAGGAACGTGACCAGCCAGACGGCGACGGCGGTGACCGCGGACAGGAGGACGAAGCGCATGGCCGTCATTGTTCCATGAGGGTGCGATCCTGTTACCCATGCCCGACGCGCACATGACAGACCTGCCCGCCGCCCGCCCCGCCATCGCGGCGCTTCCGCCCTACGTGCCCGGCGCCCGCGGCACCGCCGACGCGGCCCCGCCCGTGAAGCTCTCCTCCAACGAGAGCCCCGACGCGCCGCTGCCGTCGGTGATCGAGGCGCTCGAGGGCGCCGCGCGCGGCATCAACCGCTACCCCGACATGGGTGCATCCGAGGTCACGGCGCGCATCGCGCGCGAGGTGGGCCGCGAGCCCGCCGAGGTGGTCGTCGGCGCCGGCTCGGTCGCGGTGCTCGCGCACATCCTGCAGGCGTACACGGGTCCCGGGGACGAGGTCATGTTCGCCTGGCGCAGCTTCGAGGCCTACCCGATCCTCACGCGCATCGCGGGCGCGGAGCCCGTCATGGTGCCGCTCACGTCCGACGCGCGCCACGACCTCGGCGCGATGGCGGCCGCGGTGACCTCGCGCACGCGCGTCGTCATGCTGTGCTCGCCCAACAACCCCACCGGTCCGACGCTGTCGCAGGCCGAGCTCGACTCGTTCATGGCGTCGGTGCCGTCGCGTGTGCTCGTGGTCCTCGACGAGGCCTACCTCGAGTACGTGCGCGCCGAGGACGTCGCGGACGGTCCCGCGTCGCTCGACCGGTACCCCAACCTCATGCTGCTGCGTACCTTCTCCAAGGCCTACGGCCTCGCGGGCCTGCGCGTGGGCTATGCGGTGGGTCCCGAGGCGCTCGTCGCGCCCGTCCGCGCCTGCGTGACCCCGTTCTCCGTGTCCGGCCCCGCGCAGCTCGCCGCGATCACGTCGCTCGACGCCCGCGACGAGCTCGAGGAGCGCGCCGCGCACATCGTCGCCGAGCGCGACCGCGTGGTCGCGGCGCTCCTCGCCGCCGGCTGGGACGTGCCCGACGCGCAGGGCAACTTCGTGTGGCTCGCCGTCGGCGACGCGACCGCGGACCTCGCCGCACACCTCGGCGGCGCGGACCCGGCCGTGCTCGTGCGCCCGTTCGTGGGCGAGGGCGTGCGCGTCACCATCGGCGCCCCCGCGGAGAACGACGCGTTCCTCGCGCGCCTCGCGACGTGGCCGGGCCGCGCGTGACACCCGCATCCTCCGCGGGCGCGCCGCTGCGCGCGTCCTTCGTCATGCCCGTGCTGAACGAGGAGGACTACGTCGCGACCGCGGTCGCGAGCGTCCTCGCGCAGGACGGGCTCGACGAGCGCGAGCTCCTGCTGGTCCTCGGCGCCTCCACGGATCGCACGGACCAGGTGGTCGCCGGCCTCGCGGCCGCGCACCCCGAGATCCGCGTGCTGCACAACCCGCGCAACGCGATCTCGATGTCGATGAACATCGGCATCACCGAGGCTCGCTTCCCCGTGGTGATCCGCGTCGACGCGCACTCGGTGCTGCCCGAGGGCTACGCCGTCACGGCGCTGCGCTCGCTGCGCGCGGCCGGTGCGGTCAACCTGGGCGGTCGCATGCACGCCGAGGGCGTCACTCCCTACGAGCAGGCGGTCGCGTGGGGCTACAACTCGCCGGGCGGCCTGGGCGGAGCGGTCTATCACACGGGCGGCGAGGCCGGCCCGGCCGAGTCGGCGTACCTGGGAGTCTTCGACCGCGCCGCGGTGCTCGGCATCGGCGGCTTCGACGAGACTCTGTCGCGCGGCGAGGACTGGGACCTCAACCGCCGGCTCATCGCGCGCGGGGGCCTCGTGTGGTTCGAGCCGGCGCTCGACGTGGTCTACCGCCCGCGCTCCTCGGTGCAGGCGCTCGCGAAGCAGTTCCACGCCTCGGGCCGCTGGCGCGGGGAGATCATCCGCCGGCTCAAGGGCCGCGTCCCTCTGCGGTACTTCGTGCCTCCGGTGCTCGTCGCGGCGCTCGCGTTCGGGCTGCTCGCGCTGCTCGTCGGCGGCCTGGTGCCCGGTGCCGTCGGGGTCGCGCTGCGCGTCCTCGGTGCGCTCCCGTACCTCGTCTACGGCGCGTGGGTGCTGCTGACCGCGCTGCGCGCATCCGTGCCCGGCGGGGTGCGCTGGAGGCTGCTCGGCGTGCTTCCCACCATGCACCTCTCTTGGGGTGTCGGATGCGTCTTGGGTATCCTCATGCCGAGCAGGGGGCACAACGCCTTCGCAGGACGTTGAGGCTTCACCCCGAGGAGACGTGTGACCGAGATCGACTACGCCGCGCTTGCGCGGGAGGCAGGGTTGCCGCGCGTGGGCGCCAGACAGCCCCTGCCGGCGTACCTGCGCGAGCTGTGGGACCGCCGCCATTTCGCCACGAAGCTCGCGCGGTACAGGATCGAGGCCAACCTCGCGCAGAACCGGCTCGGTCTGCTGTGGGTGGTGCTCAACCCGCTGCTGCAGTCCGCGGTCTACGGCCTCGTCTTCGGTGTGATCATGCCGCGCTCGACGCGCGAGGGTGAGAACTTCATCCCCTACCTGGTGACCGGGTTCTTCATCTTCACGTACTTCTCGCAGTCGTTCAATCAGGGTGCGCGAGCGATCACGGGCAACACGTCGCTGGTCCGCAGCCTGAGCTTCCCGCGCATGCTGCTGCCGCTGTCCGCCGTGATCCGCCAGATATTCGAGCTCGTGCCGATGATGGCCGTGCTCGCGGTGATCCTCATCGGCTTCGGAGAGCTGCCCTCATGGGAGTGGCTCGCGGTGCCGTTCGTGCTGGTGCTGATGACGATGTTCAACTTCGGCGTCGCGCTCATCGCCGCCCGCCTCACGGTGCACCTGCGCGACGTCACGCAGATCATCCCGATCCTCACGCGACTGCTGATGTACCTCACCGGGATCTTCTACTCGATGGAGCAGGTGCTCGCGGACAAGCCCGAGTGGATGATGACCGTCGCGCAGCTCAACCCGGTGCATGACTACATCTCGCTCATCCGGTACGCGCTGCTCACCGATCAGCCTTTCACCCAGCAGATGGTGATCGTCTCCGTCGTCGCGGCGATCGTGTTCTTCTTCGCTGGCATCTACTTCTTCTGGACGGCTGAGGAGCGCTACGGACGTGACTGAGGCCAGCAAGCCCACGGTTGTCGTCGACAACCTCCACATCGACTACAAGACCTTCGCCTCCGGCAAGGCCGCGAACGACAGGCGCGCGCTCATGCAGCGCCAGCGCGGCGTCCGGGTGGTGCACGCGCTCAAGGGCGTCTCGTTCGTCGTCCACGAGGGCGAGTCGATCGGGGTCATCGGCCACAACGGCTCGGGCAAGTCCACCCTCATGCGTTCGATCGCCGGGCTCCACACCCCCGCCCGCGGTGCGGTCTACGCCGCGTCGCGGCCGGCCCTTCTCGGCGTCAACGCGGCTCTCATCGGCGACCTCACCGGCGACCGCAACGTCATGCTCGGCGGGCTGGCGCTCGGGATGACGCCCTCGGAGGTCGAGTCGCGCCGCGACGACATCGTCGACTTCTCCGGCATCCGCGAGTTCATCGACCTTCCCATGAAGGCCTACTCCTCGGGCATGGCCGCGCGCCTGCGGTTCTCGATCGCGATCTCACGCGACCACCAGATCCTCCTGGTCGACGAGGCCCTCGCGGTAGGAGACAAGGACTTCCGGGCGAAGAGCGAGCAGCGCATCCGCGACCTCCGCGAGCAGGCGGGGACGGTCTTCCTGGTGAGCCACTCGATGCGGTCGATCATGGACACCTGCACCCGCGTGCTGTGGATCGACCACGGCACGCTCAAGATGGACGGCGACCCCAAGGAGGTCGTGTCCGCCTACAAGAAGTCGCGATGACAGCCACCGCCCCTCGGGTGGGGTGGGTCGAGTCGCCGCTCCAGCTGATCAACGCTGTCGAGGCCGCCGCGGCGCTCGGTGAGCCGATGCTCATCCTGCTGCGGAGCGGTGTCGCGCAGCTCGCGGGCACCGCGCGCTGGCTCGAGCCTCATCTTCCCGACGACGTGGTGCTCGCGGAGGCGGGCTCCGCGTCCGACGCCCGGTTCCGCGGCGCCTCCCGCCGGCTCGTGGGCGATGTGTTCTCGGGCCAGTTCCGGGCCGTGGCGACCGCGACCGGGACGCGCGACCTCGTGGTGGTCGACGACGGCTCGGCCGCGCTTCACCTCGCGGCGGTGCTCGCCGGGATCGAACCGTTCTCCCGCATGGGCCAGCGTGAGCGCCCGCTGCAGCGCGGTCTGGGCGCCGTGACAGGCGCGCGGCTGCGCGCCGCCGCCCGGTCCGGGCGCGTCATGCTCGTCACCGCCTACGCCGACCACGCCGCGATGCCCGTGGTGCCGGGAGTGCGCATCGTCCCCAACCGGTACGCGTGGCTGCGCTCCCTCGACGCGCCTCCGCCGGTCGATCTCCGTCCCGTGGTGATCCTCGGCTCGGCGCTCGCCGTCGACGGCTACGTCGACGCGGAGCGATACGAGGCGTGGGTCGCCTCCCATGGAACCGACGCGACCTACCTTCCGCATCGCCGGGAGGACCCCGCGACCCTCGCGCGCCTGAGCGAAGCCGGGCTCGCTGTGGTCGAGCCCGGGCTGCCGGCCGAGATCGTGCTCGGCCGCGCTCACGGCGTCGCGCACGTGCATTCGCTCCCCTCGAGCACCGGTGCGACGCTCGCGCGCGTCCTCCCGGTCGGTACGGTGATGAGCGTGACCCCCGTCGACGAGGCGTGGTGGACCGACCGCGCCGACGAGACCTTCCGTGCCACGCTCGCGACGCTCGCGGACGAGGAACAAGCTGAACCCCAGGAGGACTGACATGCGTGCCGTCGCCATCATCCCCGCCCGTGGCGGGTCCAAGGGCGTACCAGGGAAGAACGTCGCCCGCGTCGGCGGCGTCCCGCTCGTCGCGCGCGCGGTGAGGTCCGCGCTCGCCGCACCCTCGATCGATGGCGTCTTCGTCTCGACGGACGATGCGGCGATCGCGGACGCGGCCCGCGGCGCCGGCGCGCAGATCATCGACCGTCCCGCGGACATCGCGGGCGATCTCGCGACCTCGGAGGCCGCGCTGCTCCACGGCCTCGACGCGCTCGCCGCGCAGGGCATCGAGCCGCAGGTGCTCGCGTTCGTCCAGGCGACGTCGCCGTTCATCGACTCCGAGGCGCTGGGTGCCGCCGTGTCCTCGGTCCTCGCGGGCGAGCACGACTCGATGATGGCCGCGTTCGAGACCTACGCGTTCCTCTGGCAGCGCGGCGAGTCCGGCGCGACCGGCGTGAACCACGACCACTCGTTCCGTCCCCGCCGCCAGGACCGCGAGCCGCACTACCAGGAGTCGGGCGCGTTCTACGTGATGGACGTCGCGGGGTTCCGCGCCTCCGGCTTCCGCTTCTTCGGGCGCGTCGGGATCGCCGAGGTGCCCGCGTCCACCGGCATCGAGATCGACGACCTCCACGAGCTCGAGGCCTCGCGCGCGCTCGCGCCGCTGCTCGACCGCCCGTCGCCCGTGGACGTGGACGCGCTCGTGATGGACTTCGACGGCGTGCACACGGACGACACCGCGACGGTGGACCAGAACGGCGTCGAGTCGGTGACGGTGAGCCGTTCGGACGGCATGGGCATCTCGATGCTCCGCAAGGCGGGAGTGCCGATGCTGATCCTGTCGCGCGAGGAGAACCCCGTGGTGGCGGCGCGCGCGCGCAAGCTCGGCATCGAGGTGTCCCACGACGTCCAGGACAAGCTGCCGTACCTCGAGCGCTGGTGCGCCGAGAAGGGTGTGCCTCTCGACCGCGTCGCGTACGTCGGCAACGACCTGCCGGACCTGCCGTGCCTCGGCGCGGTCGGCTGGCCGGTCGTGCCCGCGGATGCGCACGCGCGCGTGCTCGCCGCGGCGCGCGTGGTGCTGAGCCGGCCCGGTGGGCGCGGCGCGCTCCGCGAGCTCGCGGAGCGCATCCTCGAGGCGCGCGACGGTCAGGCCCGATGACGGCTTCCGGCTTCGGCTCCGTTCCCGCGGTCGGCGGCGAGGCGCACGGCGCACGGCGCCGCTTCCTCGTGGTCGCCGACTCCGACTCGTACCTCAAGTGGGGCGTGACGCGCGCGCTCGAGGCGCCTGCGGACTGGGACACCTCCGTCGTCGTGGTGCGCAACGCGGTCACGCCGAGCCCCGCACAGCGCGTCGCAGCGGTGCACGGCCGGCTGGCCGAGGACGCGCTGAGCGAGATGTCCTTCCGTGCGCTCGTCGAGCTGCTCGCGGAGGACCCGCCGGATGTGCTGCTGCTCGCGTGCCGCGGCCCGCTGATCGAGACGCTCCTCGCCGACGAGCTCCACGGGCTCCCCGGCGCCACGGTCGTCATCGCAGGCATACCCGGCATCTGGATGCCGCCGACGGAGCTCGGCGTGCGCCTGCGCCGGTCCGTCGACATGCTCGTCGTGCATTCCGAGCGGGAGCGCGAGGCGGTCGAGGCGATGCTGCCGAAGGGGCGTCTCCGCGCCGTCGGGCTGGCGTCGCTGGTCCGTGCGGAGCAGACGCTGGGCAACGCGGAGCGACCGCGGATCGTGTTCGCGCCGCAGGCGCTCGTCCCCACCACGCTCGAGGAGCGCGAGCAGCTCTTCGCGGGTCTGGTTGACCTCGCGGCCGGCCGGCCGGACGTCGACGTCGTGATCAAGCTCAGGGGCACCCGGGACGAGGCGCAGACCCACAAGGAGTTCGCCTCGTTCCCGGAGATCGCCGAGCGCTGGCGCGGTGGCGACCTGCCCGCCAACCTCGTGTTCGCGTACGGCCCGCTGCAGGACTTCCTCGGGGACTGCGAGGGCTTCGTGACGGTCAGCTCGACGGCGGTGCTCGAGGCCGTGCGTGCGGGGGTGCCCAGCCTGTGCCTCGACGACTTCGGGGTGTCGACTGAGGAGATCAACGTCGTCTTCGAGGGGTCGCGCCTGTTCGGCTCGCTCGACGACCTCCGCGCCGGACGGTTCGCGACGCCCGACCACAAGTGGCGGGAGCGCAACTACTTCCATCCGCCAGAGAGCGACGACTGGATCGCCCAGGTAGACGCCTTGTGGGCGGAGGCGCAGGTACACGGCGTGGTGCCGTTCGCACGCGAAGAGGGCTGGCGCACCTGGACCGGCCAGATGACGCGGCGTGCGCAGGCGCTCGGCGCGGAGGATACACTTCACCGGCGCACCGTCGCCGGCGTGATCCGAGCCGCACGTGCGGCCTACTATGGGGTGATCGCGCCGTTCCGGACGCGGCCTCAACGTCGTCCACCGGTTACGATGTCGGACGGCCAGAACTAACCCGAAGAGGAAAAAGGTGAAGAAAATGACCGATGCGGTGAAGATCGGCGAGGACTACGTCGGTGACGGCCACCCGGTCTATGTGATCGCCGAGATCGGCCTCAACCACAACGGCTCCGTCGAGAACGCGAAGAAGCTCATCGACGTCGCCGTCGAGGCCGGCGCCCAGGCCGTGAAGTTCCAGAAGCGCACGCCGGACATCGCGACGCCGGAGCACATGAAGGCCACGCCGCGCGAGACGCCGTGGGGCACGATGACGTACCTCGAGTACCGCTACAAGGTGGAGTTCGAGCAGGCCGAGTACTCGGAGATCGACGCGTACTGCAAGGAGAAGGGCGTCGTCTGGTTCGCCTCCCCGTGGGACGAGCCCAGCGTGGACTTCCTCGAGTCGATGGACGCGGTCGCGTACAAGATCGCCTCGGCCTCGGTGACGGACCTGGGCATGCTGCGCAAGATCAAGGCCACGGGCAAGCCCGTGATCCTGTCGACCGGCATGTCGACCATCGAGCAGATCGACACCGCGGTGGAGACCCTGGGCAAGGAGAACCTCATCATCCTCCACGCCACGTCGACCTACCCGCTGCCTCCCGAGGAGGCCAACCTCAACATGATCACGACGCTCAAGGAGCGCTACGGCGTGCCGGTGGGCTACTCGGGTCACGAGCCGGGTCTGCAGATCTCGATCGCCGCGGTCGCCCTCGGTGCGGTCGCCGTCGAGCGTCACATCACGCTGGACCGCACCATGTGGGGCTCGGACCACGCCGCGTCGCTGGAGCCCAAGGGCTTCATCTCGCTGTGCCGCGACATCCGCATCATCGAGCAGGCCATGGGCGACGGTGTGAAGAAGGTCTTCCCGGGCGAGCTCGCCCCGCTGTCCAAGCTCCGCCGCGTCGACGGCTGAGCGAACGACGACCGACCGAGGCCCCGTTTGGAGCACAGCAGCCCCGTGGATGTGTCGCGCGTGCCCGCGCACCCGCCGTTCGCCCGCGCGATCATCCACATCGGCACCGAGCGCACTGGCAGCACCACGATCCAGCGTGCGCTGAGCCGCAACCGTGACGTGCTTCTGCATCACGGGGCGCTCTATCCGCGGAGCCTCGGTCGGTCGTCGCACGGCGCTCTGGCGACCATCTGCCAGAGCATCGAACCGCGCGACGAGTTCGCGCGCAACGCCGTGAGGCGTTACGGCGGGACGTTGGAGGAGGCCCGTGCCGCGGTCGCGGAGCGGTTCGCGGCCGAGGTGGTCGCGCACCTCGACAGCGGCGCGCCGCCGTCCGTCCTGGTTATCTCGAGCGAGCACCTGCATTCGCGGCTCGTGACGCTCGAGGAGAAGCAGCGCCTCGCGGACTTCCTTGCGCCGTGGGTGCGCGACGTGGAGATCTACGCCTACCTGAGGCCGCAGGCGGACCTCGCGAAGAGCGTCTACAACTTCCGCATCAAGAACGGCGGCACCGGCGGGGATGAGGTGTTCCCCGCGCTGGACTCGCGCCAGCGCCGCTACTACGACTACACGTCCATGCTCGACGAGTACGCACGGATCTTCGGCGATGCGAGCGTGCACCCCGTGCTGTTCGAGCCTCGCTCCTTCCCGGAGCGGGACGTCGTGCGGGACCTCCTCGAGCGCTCGGGGCTCCCGCGCGAGGGCTTCGAGTTCCGAGACTCCACCAACGAGTCGCTGTCCGCCCCCGCGCTCGAGTTCATGCGCCGGTTCAACGCCGAGGTGCCCCGCCGCATCGACGACAAGTCGCAGGTCGTGCGCCGCACCGTCGACAGGTTCGTCGCGCAGTACGAGGGGCCCGCCTTCGCCGTCGACGGCCACGAGGCCGCGGACTTCCAGCGCCAGTTCGACGAGGACAACGAGACGTTGCGATCGCGTTGGTTCCCCGAGCGCGAGACGCTCTTCCCGCCGGTGCGCACCGATACGGTCCCGGTCGAGGTATCGGAGTCCGAGCTCCTTGATCTATCCATCGCGTTGTACGTTGCGAGCCAGGACGACATCCGCGCCGAGCGGGTGCGCGCGCTGATCATCGAGAGCCGGCTCCGCGCCGTCCAGGGGCGCCGCCGCACCGCACTGAGGCGCGCGACCGACGCGCTGGCCTGGGCAGGCTCCGACTCCGAGCTCGTGGAGGAGGCGGAGTCACGCCTCGCCGAGCTCGCCTCCGCGCCCCGACGCGGATCCGTTCGCTGGCTGGTCGGCGGAGTCCGACGCCGGCTCCGCACCCTGGTACGGCGCTAGAGATGGAAAGTGGGAGAGCGATGAGCAGCCCTGACGTGATCGCCTTCTTCGTGGAGAATCGCAACGGCGTCCGCATCGCCGCGCGACTGATGGCGCAGCTGCCCGACGGAGTCGAGGCGCGACTGGTCACCGCTGATACCGAGGGTTTGGTGACGGAGTGGGTCTCCGAAGAGAGCAAGCGGTCGAACGCCTTCGAGGTGGTCAACCTCTTCGACGGGCTACGTGGGGTGGAGGGGTCCAACCTCAAAGCGGAACTGATTCAGCGCCTGGAGTCGTGGCTTAACCAGGAGCGGATCACGCGGGTCGCTTTCTTCAACGACCAGTCGCGTCGGGGTCGATGGATTACGAAGGCCGTGGGCGAGCGCCCCACCATCCTCATCCAGGACGGTTCGCTGGAGTTCAACTTCCGCGTGCTCACGCCCGGAGTCAAGGACCAGAACTGGTACTACGGCACCTCCGGCGTCTCCCGCGTCTGCGTCTGGGGCGAGCGGAACCGTGAGCAGGTGCTCGACCGCATCCCGGCGGAGCACCCCGCTCCGGACATCCGCGTCACCGGGTCGGTCATCCACAGCGCCGACCCCGAGCTGGCGGATGCGTTCGACCACAAGGAGGCGGTGAGGAGGCGTGGCGACACCGGCGCGCCGCTGTCGCTGATCCTCTTCGATCAGCCGCTCGGCGCGCAGGGCAAGGCCTCCGCGCAGGATCACCTCAAGGCGATGAAGTCCGTGGTGAGCGCGCTCAACGGCCGGGACCGTCTCACCATCAAGCCGCATCCGTCCTCGGATCCGGCGCTGCTCAAGGAGATCGGGCGGCTCCCCGCGGTGACCGTGCTTCCGGCGGATGTGCCGGTCACCCGGGAGGACCTGGCCAGTTACGACGCGGCGTTGACGTGGTTCTCGACGGCCTTCCTCGACACGATGAAGGCCGGCGTCCCGATCGCCTTCATGTCGTTCCCGTTCCTCAACATCGTCATGCCGGAGATCAAGAGCGAGCTCATCCGGACCACGCGCTCGCACGATGAGCTCCACGAGGTGCTGACCGAGTTTCGGCAGATGGGCGTGTTCCGCGCGAATCCGGCCGGCGTGGTGCCGCATGCGCTCCTCCGGATCAACCCGGACGTGGTCGGCGACGTCGTCGACGCGATCCTGACAGCCGAGCCCGCCGAGAAGCTCGCCGAGCCCGTCTCGGCGCGCCCGACCGCACCCGTCGTCGCGCCCAGCGGCGAGCCGCAGGTGATGACGCGCGCGGAGCGCGCGCTCGCCGACCTCGCCGCCGATCACGGTCGCCCGCTCAAGGTCGTCATCCTCGGCGAGCGCCTCATCCAGCGCATCGGCGTCTCGCTTCCGGCGATGGAGCTCGCGCGACACCTCGCTGGTACCGGTCAGGGCGAGGTGCGGCTCGTCGACCTCATGGAGTATGCCGGCATCGACGAGGTGCTCGCGGAGATCCGCCCCGACGAGGTCGTGGTGATCAACAGCCTGCGCATCTTCTGGATCCGCCCGTGGATGTCCGCGCTCATCGGCAGGCTCGCCCAGCGCGGTCGCACGACGTTCGTCTACGTGCACGAGACGCGTGACGTCATCGAGCGTGAGCACGCATCCTTCCGCAAGGCGCACGAGCTCATGGTCGAGGCGCTCAAGGGCGCGGTGGTGCTGTGCGTCTCGGAGGATCAGCGCCGCATGTTCAAGGAATGGCGCGTCGCGGCGGCATACACGGTCTACAACACTACCCCGGGCCTCGTGCGCGGTATCTCACGCGCTCCCGAGCTCCCCGACGGCAAGCGGCGGCGCATCGTGATGGTGGGATCGATCCAGCAGCGCAAGGGTGTCGACCTCTTCTCTCGTGTCGCCGAGCTTGCCCGCAGCGAGTCGCTCCCGCTCGACTTCGAGTGGATCGGCGGTGGGAGCGCCTCGCCGGAGCTCTACCTCTCGGATGCGGTCGAATGGTCAGGCCATCTGTCCCGTCCTGCGACGATGCGCGCGCTCGAGGCCGCCGACGTGTTCTTCTTGTCGAGCAGCGACGATCCGATGCCGCTCTCCGCGATCGAGGCGGTGTCCAAGGGTCTGCGGACAGTCACCTATGGCGGTGTCGGCACGCATGAGGTCATGGAAGGCATCGCGGGCTACGAGTCATTCGACCTCTACGAGCCTCGCGAGGCTCTCGACGCGATCCTCCGGGTCCTCGAGAGCACCCCGGACTACGCCGCGTTCGACGAGCTGGTCGAGATGTTCAGCGCGGAGCAGTTCACGGCGCGCATGATCACGGCACTGTCGACCGCCGCGCCGGTGGTGGTCGAGCACTCCGCGGACCCGGCGCCCGCCGCGGGCGCGCCGCGCGTCTACCTCGAGCGGGCGCTCGCGAACGAGGACTACGACACGGCGCGGACGCTGTCGCGCTCGTTTATTCGGGCGAACCCGAATCCTGAGGGCTACCGCCTGCTCGCGCTGTCGTGGCTGAAGGCGGGCTTTGCGCCCGAGGCGCTTGCGATTCTGCGCACCGGCCATGTGCTCGCCGAGAACCAGGAAGACTACCGATCCGTCGCAGAGTTGACGTTCAACGAGGCCGGCATGGACGCGTCGAAGATCAACCGCTGGTCCGCGTCGTCGATTACTCGCCGCGTCTGGCAGCTGACCCGGGATCGCGTCAGGGGTTGACGCGGACAGCGTCGGAGGGCCTTGCGCCGCCGTTGGCACTGCTGCAACACTTGTCACACTAGTCACAGCAGTAACGATTGGGTGGACGATGACGCGGTGGATCCGGGTGCGGCGACTTGCCTCAGCAGCGGTGGTGGCGGCACTTGTCTTCGGACTCGGAGCCGGCACCGCGTCAGCCGCGGTGTCGAAGGTCACGCTCTCGGCTGAGTCGACCATCATCCAGGGCACCGTCACGCGCATCGTGGTCAAGGCGAACGCCCGAGTGAACTCTCGGGCGACCATCCAGTACACGAGCCAGGGCAAGTGGGTCACGGCGAAGAACAAGATCAAGCTGACCAACGGCAACGGCGGGACCCGCGTGGCTCCCGTGTACGACCGCAGCTATCGGGTCATCGTCGACGGGGTGATGAGCAACACCGTCACCATCCACCCGGTGGCGAAGGACTTCGACGTGACGCTCTCGGCGCCCTCCTCGGTCGTGCCAGGGGACGCCTTCGATCTCGACGTGAAGCTCTCGGAGCCCATCAACACCTGGGCCAAGCTCTACTACACACGTCACGGCGAGTGGATCCTGTCGAAGAAGCGGATCCTGCTCACGAACGGTGTCGGCAGGACGACCGAGAAGATCGCCTACGATCGCAGCTACTACGTCGAGGTGGGCTACGAGGAGAGCGGCGCCTCCGAGGTGCTCGCCCTCACCGAGCCGCCGTCGAGCTTCACCATCACCGGCTCTGGCTGGGGGCATGGCGTAGGCATGTCCCAGTACGGCGCGTACGGGATGGCGCGGGAAGGCTACACCGCGACGGAGATCCTCCAGCACTACTACCAGGGCACGTCGGTGAGCAACGCTGACGCGAGCGGCTCGATCCGCGTGCAGGTGTTCGGATCGGGCTCCGACGCGACGTCCGCGTTCAACATGCGCACCGGCATGAGCGGCAGCGGCGACGGACGATGGCGTGTCCTTTTCTACGACAGCGCAGGCGCCGCGGCGGACGAGTACGTCGACACGATGACGGGCAGCACCGACGACCTGATCGCGGTCCGAAGGACGAGCTCCGGCATCGACGTGACGTCGCACGGCGTCACCAAGTCGGGCGCGCTCGCCGTCATGCAGTGGGAGGGCACCAGCTACTACCAGTCGGGCTCCACCGAGTCGGCCTACGTCGACCTACTCACCACCTCGGGCAACCAGGCCACCCACGGCGACTACCGGCACGGCAAGCTCGTCATCAGCGTGATCGGCGGCCGCCTCAACGTCACCAACGTGCTCAGGCTCAACACCGAGTACCTCTACGGCATCGCGGAGATGCCCTCGTCGTGGGCATCCGCGGCGCTCGAGGCGCAGGCCACCACCGCGCGCGGGTACGCGCTGCGCAACTCCAGCTACAAGATCGGTTGCGACTGCAACCTGTACGACGACGCGCGCAGCCAGAACTTCAGCGGCTGGAAGAAGGAGAACGAGGGCACCGACGCCTACTACGGCAAGCGGTGGGTCGCCGCGGTCGACGCGACCAGCACCGCCGATGGCGCGTCCGGGCTCGTGGTGAAGACCTCGACCGGGGCGATCGCGACCACGTACTACTTCTCGTCCAGCGGCGGCCAGAGCGAGAACTCCGAGAACGTCTGGAGCAGCGCGCTGTCCTACCTCCGCGCGGTCGACGACCGTTGGAGCGTGGACGGGTCCGTCTCCAACCCCAACGCGTCGTGGACCGACAGCGTGAGCCAGGCGTCGGCGCGCAGCATCTTCGGGCTGCCGGACGTCATGACGATGACCGTGACGTCCCGCACCGCGAAGGCGGGCTCGGCCGGCGTCGCGGCCGCGATCAAGGTCACCGCGACCTCGAGCACGGGGGCCACCGCATCGATCACCGGTGCCGACACCATCCGCATCCGGATGGGCCTCAAGGGCCCCTGGATCCGCTCGATCTCCGGCTCGTGATCCGGTGGGGGCCGCCGCCAGGCGGCCCCCACCGGTCAGATCACGTAGCTGGCCTCGGCGTGGAGCACCGCGCGGAGGACCGTCTCGGCGGCCTCCTCCACGCTCTCTCCGTCCGCGCCGACCACCACGTCGGCGTCCACGGGCGTCTCGTACGGGTCGGAGATGCCGGTGAACTCCTTGATCTCGCCGGCGCGCGCCTTCGCGTACAGACCCTTGCGGTCGCGCGCCTCGCAGACCTCGAGCGGCGTCGCGACGTGGACCAGGACGAACCTGCCGTTCTCCTCGGCCATCGTGCGCATCTCGGCCCGCATCGTCTCGTAGGGAGCGATCGGGGCGCACACCGCGATGCCGCCGTGCGCCGCGAGCTGTGCCGCGACCCAGCCGATGCGGCGCACGTTGAGCTCCCGGTCGGCGCGCGAGAAGCCGAGGCCCGAGGACAGCATCGCGCGGACCTCGTCGCCGTCGAGCAGCGTGACGCGCTGGTGGCTCTCCGCCCGCAGGCGTCGGGTGAGCTGGCGGGCGATGGTCGACTTGCCGGATCCCGAGAGGCCGCTGAGCAGCACCACGGCGCCGTTGCCGCGCGCGCGCCGCACCTTGCGGCGCGTGGTGATGCTCGAGGCGCACACCACCTCGGCGAGGTGGGTGAGGAGGTCGTCGGCCAGATCGCCGCTGAGATGCGCCGCGGCGGGACGGGGCAGCACCCGCACCTCGCGACCGGTGCGCGTCGCCGCGGACATCGCCCGGGTGAGCGCCTCGGCGTCACCGTCGTCGACCAGCACCAGGTCGCCGTCGCCGTCGCGCACATCGTTGCCGAGCACCAGCGTCGCGTGCTCGAGCAGCGGCTTGCCCGCCGCCGGCCTCGACTCGGCGAAGGTGGGCGCCGCAGGCTCCCGGAGCATCGTCACCGGACCCGCGATCCAGGTGCCGCTCGACGTCGTGTGCGAGCCGGTGACCTCGACGCGCGCGATCGGCGTGGCCTCGGTGTCGAGGAGGTCGATCGCCGCGGGCACGGCGACGTCGCGCACCAGCAGGGTCGCGACGTGCGCGTCCGCGGTGGGCAGCTGATAGCCGAGCTCCGAGCCGTACGCGCCCGCGCGCATGAGCTCGAGCTCGTTGAGCTGGGCCGGAGAGAGTCGTAGCTGCACGTCAGCCTTCCTTGCCCTCGGCAGCGCGTGCGTCCTTCGCCGCCTGCCGTGCGCGTTTGTCCTGCCAGGTGAAGAACGAGAAGCCGAGGCTGCGGCGGATGAGCGCCCAGGCCAGCGTGCCGCCGACGAGCGCCGCGGCCAGCGCGGCCAGCGTGAGCGCGTTGGACACCCCGAGCATCTTGAGGCCGGAGATGAGGAGCACCATGGCGAGGGCGCGGCGCACCAGGCCGCCGCCGACGCGCGAGGACAGGTGCGCGCCGATGTACGTGCCGGGGATCGAGCCGAGGATCACCGGGATGGTGACCTCCCAGTCCACGTCGCCGAACATGAGGTGCGCGATCGCGGCCGAGACCACGAGCGGCACCGCCTGGACCAGATCCGTGCCGACCAGCTGCGAGGCCTTGAGCGCGGGGTAGAGCGCCATGAGCGCGATGATGATGAGCGACCCCGAGCCGACTGAGGTGAGGCCGACCATCACGCCGCCGATCACGCCGACGATGATGGTGGGGATCGGGCGGGGCACCACGTCGGGACGGTCCTTCGGCAGCGGTGCGGCCGAGCCGTCGCGCGACCGCGCCCGCTCGCGCAGACGCATGTACGCGCGCAGGAGCAGGCCCGCCGACGCGATGATGAGCGCGACACCGAGCGCCTTCTTGGTGAAGGCCTCGACCGCCTCCGGGTTGCCGACGGCGTGCTGGAGCAGCACGCCGAGGAACGCCGCGGGCACCGAGCCGTAGACGAGCAGCCGCACGAGCTGCCAGTTGACGGTCTTGTTGCGGATGTGGACCCACGACCCGAACGGCTTCATCGCGGCGGCGGCGACGATGTCCGACGACACCGCGACGGGCGCGGGGATGCCGAAGAACAGCACGAGCGTGGGCGTCATGAGGGCGCCCCCGCCCATGCCGGTGAGGCCGACGACGACCCCGATGCCGGCTGCGGCCAGGATGAGGCCGAGATCCATCAGTGCTCGCGCACGAAGCCCGCACCGACGGTGCGGTTGGTCGCCTCGTCGATGAGGATGAAGGAGCCGGTGGTCCGGTTGTCCGCGTACTCGTCGACCAGCAGCGGCGAGGTGACCCGCAGCTTGACGCGGCCGATGGAGTTGAGGCCCAGCTCGTGGATCTCGGTGTTGCGGTGCAGCGTGTTGACATCGAGCTCGTAGACGACGTCCTTCACCATGGCGCGCGCCATGCGCGTCGTGTGGAGGATGCCGAGCTTGCGGCCCACCGTGAGCGCGTCCTGGTCCATCCAGCAGATGGTCGCGTCGAGGTCCTGCGTGGGCTCCGGGTGGTTGCCGACGCGGCAGATGATGTCGCCGCGCGAGACGTCGATCTCATCCTCGAGGCGGAGCGTCACCGACATCGGCGGCATGGCCTCCTCGAGCGGGCCGCTCGGGCCGTCGATCGCCGAGACGCGGGACGTCATGCCCGACGGCAGCGCCATGACCTCGTCGCCGACCTTGAGGATGCCCGAGGCGACCTGGCCCGCGAAGCCGCGGTAGTCGTGGACGTCGTTGCGCATCGGCCGGATGACGTACTGCACCGGGAAGCGCGGGTCCTGCAGGTTGCGGTCCGAGGCGATGTGCACGTGCTCGAGGTGGTGCATGAGCGACGAGCCGCCGTACCAGGGCGTGTTCACCGAGCGCTCGACCACGTTGTCGCCCAGCAGGGCGGACATCGGGATCGCGATGAGATCCGCGATGTCGAGCTTCGCGGAGAACTCCGTGAACTCCTTGTAGATCTCGTTGAAGCGCTCCTCGGACCAGCCGACGAGGTCCATCTTGTTCACGGCGAGCACGATGTGCGGCACGCGCAGCAGCGACGCGATGGTGGCGTGGCGGCGCGACTGCTCCGTGAGGCCCTTGCGGGCGTCGACGAGGATGATCGCGAGGTCCGCCGTCGAGGCGCCCGTCACCATGTTGCGCGTGTACTGCTGGTGGCCCGGCGTGTCCGCGATGATGAACTTGCGCTTGGGCGTCGCGAAGTAGCGGTACGCCACGTCGATGGTGATGCCCTGCTCGCGCTCGGCGCGCAGACCGTCGGTCAGCAGCGCGAGGTCCGTGTACTCGGTGCCGCGCGCCTTCGAGGCGGCCTCGACGGACTCGAGCTGGTCCTCGAAGATCGACTTGCTGTCGTAGAGGAGGCGGCCGATGAGGGTGGACTTGCCGTCGTCGACCGATCCTGCGGTCGCGAAACGGAGAAGATCCATCAGAAGTACCCTTCCTTCTTGCGGTCCTCCATCGCGGCCTCCGACACTCGGTCGTCGCCGCGGGTGGCACCGCGCTCGGTCAGCCGCGTCGCGGCGGTCTCGGCGATGATCTTGTCGACCGTGTCCGCGTCCGAGAGGACGGCCGCGGTCAGCGTGGCGTCGCCGACGGTGCGGTAGCGCACCGTGCGTCGCTCGATCATCTCGCCCTCGCGGGGGCTGCAGAACTCGTTCGCGGCCATCCACATGCCGTCGCGGTGGAACACGTCGCGCTCGTGCGCGAAGTAGATCGAGGGCACCTCGATGCCGCGCGAGTCGATGTAGTCCCAGATGTCCAGCTCGGTCCAGTTGCTGAGCGGGAACACGCGGATCGACTCGCCCTGGTGGACCCGGCCGTTGTAGAGCGACCACAGCTCGGGACGCTGGTTGCGCGGGTCCCACTGGCCGAACTCGTCGCGGAAGGAGAACACGCGCTCCTTCGCGCGGGCCTTCTCCTCGTCGCGGCGGGCGCCGCCCATGCACGCGTCGAAACGGTTCTTCTCGATCGTGTCGAGCAGCACCGGCGTCTGGATGCGGTTACGCGAACCGTTGGGCTCCTCCCGCACGAAGCCGCGCTCGATCGCCTCCTGCACGGAGCCGACCACGAGGTTGAGGTCGTGCTCCTCGACGATCCGGTCGCGGTACTCGATGACCTCGGGGAAGTTGTGGCCCGTGTCGATGTGCACCACCGGCATGGGGAGCCTGGCGGGCGCGAAGGCCTTGAGCGCGATGTGCAGCAGCACGATCGAGTCCTTGCCGCCCGAGAACAGCAGCGCGGGCCGCTCCATCTGCGCGACGACCTCGCGCACGATGTGAATGGCCTCAGCCTCCAGCGCGTCGAGCTGGCTGAACGAGGTTGCCGTCATCAAGAGTCTCCGTCGGTGTTCTCAGCGATCGCCGCAAGGATCCGCGGCGCCAGTTCCGGACGGCACACCACCAGGTCCGGGAGGTACGGGTCCGCGTCATTGTAGACGAGCGGGGACCCGTCGATGCGAGAGGTGTGGAGCCCCGCGGCGCGCGCGACCGCCACCGGCGCCGCCGAGTCCCACTGGTACTGGCCGCCTGCGTGGACGTACGCGTCGACCTGCCCGCGGACCACCGCGGCGATCTTCACCCCGGCGGATCCCATGGGCAGCAGCGAGGCGTCGAGCGCCTCGCGCACGGGCTCCGTCACGGCCGGCGGCCGCGAGCGGGACACCGCGAGGCTGATCTGCGCGCCGTCGGCCGGCGCGGGAGCGGGGGCGACGGTGTCGGACACGAGCACGAGCTCCTCACCGGGGATGCCGACGGCGCCGAGCGTCAGCTCGCCCCGCTCCCACAGCGCGATGTGCACCGCCCAGTCAGCACGCCCCTCGGAGTACTCGCGCGTGCCGTCGAGCGGGTCGATGATCCACACGCGGTCGGCGCTCAGGCGCGCCTCGGAGTCCTTGGCCTCCTCGCTCAGCACGGCGTCGTCCGGCCGGTGCTCGGCGAGCAGGCCGGCGAGGAGCGCCTGGGCCGCGGCGTCGCCCGCCTTGCCCAGCTCCTTGCCCTCGAGGCCGGACTCGCGGCGCACGCGCAGCAGCTCGTCCCCCGCGGCGTTCGCCAGCAGCGCCGACAGCGCCGCATCCGTGAGCGCATAGGTCATACGTGTCTCCAGTCCACGCGGCCGTCACGCGGGCCCGCGTGACGGCCACGGTACAGCCTGCGTGCGGACCGGGCACGAGTCCGATCTGTCCGAGTTGGTAACCTACGGAGCCGTAGGTTACGCTGGCGTAGGTTAGGTCGAGGGCGACGCCCTCCGACCCTCGAACGGAAGGACACGTGCGTGGACGCTCACGGACCGCTCTCGGAGGAAGGCCTGGTACGCCTGCTCGACCGCACCGGTGCACGACTCGACCACCCCGACTTCGGCGCGTACGCCGCCGAACTCGACGCGGCCCGTCTGCGCGCGATGTGGCACGACATGACGGTGGTGCGCGCCTTCGATCGCGAGGCGACCAGCCTTCAGCGTCAAGGCGAGCTGGGCCTGTGGGTCGAGGCCGTGGGTCAGGAGGCCGCGCAGATCGGCTCGGGTCACGCGATGCGCCCCTCCGACTTCGTGTTCCCGTCCTACCGCGAGCACGGCGTCGCGCACACCCGCGGTGTCGACCTCCCCGAGATCCTGCGGATCTTCCGCGGTCTCCAGCACGGCGCGTGGGACCCGGCCGCCCACGGCTTCCACCTCTACACGCTGGTGATCGGCGCGCACTCGCTCCACGCGACGGGCTACGCGATGGCGATGGCGCGCGACGGGCTCGTCGGCACGGGTCAGGATACGGATGGAGCCGTCGTCTGCTACTTCGGCGACGGTGCGACCAGCCAGGGCGACGTCAACGAGGCCCTCACCTTCGCGGCCGTGAACGACGCACCCATCGTCTTCTTCGTCCAGAACAACCAGTTCGCGATCTCCGAGCCGGCCACGCGCCAGAGCCGCGTGCCCCTCGCGCAGCGCGGCGCCGGCTTCGGCGTCCCGTCGGTCCGCGTCGACGGCAACGACGTGATCGCCTGCTACGCCGTCACGCAGTGGGCGCTCCAGCACGCCCGCTCGGGTGCGGGTCCGGTGCTCATCGAGGCCTTCACCTACCGCGTGGGCGCGCACACCACCTCGGACGACCCCACGCGCTACCGCTCGCACGCCGACGAGGCGTACTGGGCCGAGCGCGACCCGATCGCGCGTCTCGAGGCGCACCTGCGCGAGCTGGGCGAGCTGCCGGACGAGGCGGTCGAGGCCGCCGCCTCCGAGGCCAAGGAGCTGGGCCGTCGCACGCGCGAGACGGTGAAGTCGTGGGAGCGGCCCGCCGTCGAGACGATGTTCGACCACGTGTACGCCGAGCCGCACGGCACCGTCGCGGCCGAGCGGGCGTGGTTCTCGCGATACGAGCGGTCCTTCGTGGACCAGGGGGTGCACGCATGACCGCGATGACGATGGCGGGCGCCATCAACAGGGGCCTGCGCGCCGCCATGGAGCGCGACCCCAAGGTGCTGCTCATGGGCGAGGACATCGGTCAGCTCGGGGGCGTGTTCCGCGTCACCGACGGGCTGTGGAAGGACTTCGGCGGCGACCGCGTCATGGACACCCCGCTGGCCGAGTCGGGCATCGTCGGCACCGCGGTCGGCATGGCGATGCGGGGGTACCGTCCCGTGATCGAGATCCAGTTCGACGGCTTCATCTTCCCCGCGTACAACCAGATCACCACGCAGCTCGCGAAGATGCACTACCGCTCGCAGGGCCGCATCACCCTGCCCGTGGTGATCCGCGTGCCCTTCGCCGGCGGCATCGGCGCGGTCGAGCACCATTCGGAGAGCCCCGAGGCGCTGTTCGCGCACACCGCGGGCCTCCGGGTGATCTCCCCGGCGACCCCGCAGGACGCCTTCGACATGATCCAGCAGGCCATCGCCTCGCCCGACCCCGTGCTGTTCCTCGAGCCCAAGGCGCGCTACTGGGACAAGGGCGAGGTCGACGAGTCGCGCGTCGCCGCGCAGCTCGAGGGCGAGCACGCCTCGTCCGCCGCGACCGCGGAGATGTCCCGCGGCCGCATCGCCCGCGAGGGCACCGACGTGACGCTCGTCGCGTACGGCCCGACGATGCGCCTCGCGCTGCAGGCGGCCGAGGTCGCCGCGGGCGACGGCACGAGCGTCGAGGTGGTCGACCTCCGCTCGATCTCCCCGCTCGACTCCGACACCGTGCTGAGGTCCGTCAAGCGCACCGGCCGCGTGGTCATCGTCCACGAGGCGCCCACTGCCTTCGGGCCCGGCGCCGAGCTCTCGGCCCGCGTCACGGAGCAGGCCTTCTTCCATCTGCACGCGCCTGTGCTCCGCGTCGGCGGCTTCCACGCCCCCTACCCTGGCTCCAAGCTCGAGCACGACTACCTGCCCAGCCTGGACCGCGTGCTCGACGCCGTCGACCGCGTGATGACGCACTGAGAGGGCTCGCATGCCTAGCTTTGAGACGTTCCACATGCCCGACGCGGGCGAGGGCCTGACCGAGGCCGACGTGGTGACCTGGCGCGTCGCCGCGGGTGACACGGTCGAGGTCAACCAGCCGCTCGTCGAGATCGAGACGGCGAAGTCCCTGGTCGAGCTGCCGTGCCCGGTCGACGGGGTCGTGGTCGAGCTGCTGGTCGCCGAGGGCGACACGGTCGAGGTGGGCGCGCCCATCGTGCGGTTCCAGGTGGACGGCGACGGACCGGACCTGGATGTCCCGGGAGGGGCGTCGACGGCCGATGCACCGGTACCGAGCGTCCCGACGCCCGAGGTGGACGCGGTGGAGGCGATGGAACCGGACCCGGCGCCCACCGACGAGGCCTCCGGCGCGGTGCTCGTGGGCTACGGTGTCTCGGCGGGCTCCGCGCAGAGGCGTCCCCGCAAGGAGGGCGCGCTCGACCCGATCGGCGGCGCCGGTGAGGTGTCCGACTACCCGGTCCTCGCGAAGCCGCCCGTGCGCAAGCTCGCGCGCGAGCTGGGCGTCGAGATCACCACGGTGACGCCGTCGGGTCCCGGCGGGCTCGTGACGCGCGAGGACGTCGAGCAGGCGGCCAAGGCGCGCTCGACGCGCGCGCTCACCACCTACGACGCCAACGACGACCAGCCGTGGCTCGAGTCGGGCTACTCGGCCGACGGGGGCCGCTCGACCCGCGTGCCGGTGAAGAGCGTCCGCAAGCGCACCGCCGAGGCGATGGTGAAGTCCGCCTTCACCGCGCCGCACGTCACGGTGTTCCACACGGCCGACGTCACCGCCACGATGGACCTGGTGAAGCGGCTCAAGGCGGACCGCGACTTCCAGGACGTGCGGGTGACGCCGCTGCTCATCGTCGCGAAGGCGCTGCTGCTCGCGGTGCGCCGCCATCCCGAGATCAACGCGAGCTGGGACGACGAGGCCCGCGAGATCGTCTACAAGCACTACGTGAACCTCGGCATCGCGGCCTCGACGCCCCGCGGCCTGCTGGTGCCGAACATCAAGGACGCGCACCGGCTGCCGCTGCACGAGCTCGCGCTCGAGATCGGCGAGCTCACCGCCCTCGCGCGCGAGAACCGCACCCCTCCCGGAGCGCTCGCGGGCGGGACCATCTCCATCACCAACGTCGGTCCGCTGGGAATCGACACCGGCACCCCGATCCTCAACCCCGGTGAGTCGGCGATCCTCGCCTTCGGCGCGATACGCGAGCAGCCGTGGGTGCACGAGGGAGAGATCAAGATCCGCTGGGTCACGCAGCTCGCGCTGAGCTTCGACCACCGTCTGGTGGACGGCGAGCTGGGCGCGCGCGTGCTCGCGGACGTGGGCCGCGTGATGAGCGATCCCGCTCAGGGGCTCGTCTGGGGCTGAGTCCGCCGCGCAACACGCCGACATCCCTGGTACCGCTCAGGTGCACGGGAGGCGCTTCGGCCGTTGCTAACCTTCCCCACATGCAGGGACAGATCGGACAAACAGCCGCGCCAGCGGCGACGCGCGCGCGCAGCGTGGGTCCCGACCAGGTCAAGGCCCTGCTGCTCGTCCTCGTGGTCTTCGGGCACGTGTACATGGTCCCGGTCGAGTCGGACCTGCTCCGCTACCTGATCTACAGCTTCCACATGCCGGCCTTCATGTTCCTGTCCGGCTACCTGGTCAACGAGGCGAGCCTCCGGCGGCGCTCGCTGGGCGGGCTGCTCCAGCACTACTGGTGGCGCATGCTGCTCGCCTGGCTCGTCGTCTCGATCCTCAACCGTGTGCTCCGCACGCCGGACGCATCGTGGCGGCCGCGTGACGTGATCGATGCGCTGTTCCTGCAGCCGGCGTTCCACCTCTGGTACGTGCCCGCGCTCATGCTCGGCCTGGTCGCGGCATGGTTCCTGGTGCGGACGTCCCGTCCGTGGCTATGGGTGGGCGCGGCGGGTGTGATCGCCTACGTCGGCACCCCGGTGCTCCAGGCGCTCGTCGGGCCGCTGCCGTTCAACAAGCGCTACCTGATCTTCTTCGTCTATTTCGCCTACGGGCTCATGGTCCGCAACGGATGGGCGCGTGCGTTGCCGATGCGCTGGGCGCTCGCCGCCACGGGCATCGGTCTGGCGCTGCGCATCGCGATCTTCGCGGGCGTGGGGCTGCCCGCCGACCTCTCGCGCCTGGTGCTCACGCTCGGTGTCGTGTCCCTGATCCCGCCGGCGATCACGCTGCTCGCGAAGCCTCTCCCCGCGGTGGGCCCCTCGCTGGTGAGCATCGGTCAGTACTCGTTGTGGATCTACCTGCTCCACCCCCTCGTGACGCAGGGCACGGTGGTGCCGTGGTCCGAGAGCTGGCGCGACGTGCTCTCCCGCTCGATCGTGGTGACGGGGCTCATCTTCCTCGCGTCGTTGCTGGCGCTCGGGGCGTGGAAGCGGATGCGGAGCGCGATCGAGACGCGCCAGGCGAGCCTCGCCGCCTCGCCGATGGCCTGACGGCCGCGCGCCGAGACCCGGTCTCGCCGAGCGGCGATCGCCGTGGCGCGTCCGCTGCGTGGATGGGGCTCAGCTCTGCTGCGGCGCCTCGCGGAACACGATCCGCGCGTAGAGGACGTAGTTCCACACGAGCGAGGCGACGGTCGCGACCCCCTTGGCTCCGGTGAGCACGAGGAGCTCGGGCAGGCCCGAGCCCGCGAGAGCCGACCCGATCGCGTGGATGAGAGCCGACTGGATCACCCACAGCCCCGTGAGCGTCACCGCCAGGAAGAGCACCAGCTGGCGCACGGGGTCGCCCGAGGCCCGGAAGGTGAACCTCCGGTTCGCCGCGAAGCTGAAGGCGAGCGCTGCAGACGTGGACGCGAGGTTCGCCGCGACCGGCGCCGCGCCGACGGCGCTGAGCGCCACGAGCACGCCGAAGTCGATCGCGGTGTTCGCCAGCCCGACGAGGACGAAGCGTGCGCCCCGCCTACTCGACGACGTCGGCACCCTGGTCCCTCCCGTGCTCGTGGGGCATGGCCGCCGCTTCGATCGAGCGTCCGGTGACCCGCCTCACCAGGTACACCGGGCGCTGCTTCACCTCGACGAACACGCGCGCGAGGTACTCGCCGACCACGCCGAGGGCGAGCAGCTGGGTTCCGCCGAGGAAGAGGATCACCGCCATCGTCGACGGATAGCCCGCGAGGTGGTAGTCGCTGAACAGCGTCCTCCCGACGATCACCGCGAGGTAGACGAAGGCGGCGGCCGAGACCACCGTGCCGAGCAGAGACGCGATGCGCAGCGGCGCGGTCGTGAACGACGTCAGACCCTCGAGCGCGAGGTTGAGCAGCCGCGGGTAGTTCCACTTGGTGGTCCCCGCCGCGCGCGCGTCGCGCTCGTACTCGATCTCGACCTTGCGGTACCCGATCCAGGAGAAGAGCCCCTTGGTGTTGCGCTGGGACTCCGTGATCTCCCGCAGCGCGTCGATGCAGCGGCGGTCGAGGAGGCGGAAGTCGCCCACATCCTTCTGGATCTCGACGCGCGCGACGCGCTCGAGCATGCGGTAGTAGAGCCGTGACGTCGCGCGCTTGACCCAGCTCTCCCCGGCGCGTGAGGTCCGTCGGGCGTAGACGTCGTCGTAGCCGAGCTCCCACAGGCGGACCATCTCGGGGATGAGCTCGGGCGGGTCCTGAAGGTCCGCGTCGATCACCACGGTCGCGTCGCCGCGGACGGCGTCGAAGCCGGCGGCCAGCGCGGGCTCCTTGCCGAAGTTGCGCGAGAGCTCGACCAGCACGTACCGGGGATCCTCGTCGCAGAAGCCGCGTACCGTCTCGGCCGTGCCGTCCTTGCTGCCGTCGTCGATGAAGACGAACTCGAAGTCGAGCTCGGGGAGCTCGGCCGCGGTGGACTCGAGGCGCGTGCGCAGGGCCCCGAGGACCTCCTGCTCGTTGTAGGCAGGGATGAGGATGCTGAGCAGCTTGCGGGAGGCGGTCATGAGGAAGGCTCCTGGGCGGACGGTGCGGGGGACGTGCCGAGGCGCGGGCGCAGCTCGCGCGGCCTGCCGGCGAGGACGATGACCGCACACGCCGCGGCGAGCCCCGCGAGGCCTACCGGGATGGACCAGCCCCAGCTGCGAGGCGAGTACTCGAGCGTGAGCTCGCCGGCGGCGCCCGCCGGCACGACGACCTGGACCGCGAAGCCGTCGGCGGCGACCACCTCGACCGGTTCCCCGTCGAGCTCGGCGTGGTAGCCCGGCCACCACATGCGGGAGAAGTTCAGCCGCGCGGGCGCGCCGTCCGCATTCTCGACGGTCGCGACCACGCGGCGGTCCGTCCGCTCCACCACGTCGATCGTGAGGCCGTCGTCCCACGTGGTCGGTGCGCCCGCGGGGGCGACGGGTGCGCCCGCCGTGTAGAGCGCCGTCGAGCCGATCGCGTCGCGCGTGTAGCCGCAGGACTCCAGCGCCGCCTCAGTGGCCTTGTCGAGGGGCTCGACCGCGGTGAGCGCGGCGATACCGAGGTCGTCGATCCGGCAGGAGCCCCCGGCTTCTCCCGGCTGGGCGAGATACGCGGCGGCCGCGGGCTTGACCGTGCCCTTGGGGCCGGCTGAGGACATCGCGTCGCGGTAGGTGGCCTGGGCCACGGGGTCGTAGCCGTTGAAGACCGCGCTGCCCCCGATGAGGTAGCGGGAGGAGAAGTACGCTGGCCACGCATCGTTCTCGCCGGCGCCGACCTGCGCGATGAAGCCCTCGTCGGCGCGAGGCACCGTGGCGTAGGCGGCGCTCTCGAAGGCGGCGGCGACCTCGGGGGTCTTCGGCCCGTACAGCGGCGACACCACGGTGAGCACGTAGAGCGGCCCGATCACCGCCGCACCGAGGTAGGCGAGCGCGCGGAGCCTGGGTCGCGAGGCGAGCGCGAGCAGGCCGACAGCCGTCAGCGTGGCGGCCGCCGTCGCTGCCGCCTGCATCCGATCGTCGCCGAGCGGTGAGGGGATCCTGAACAGATAGACCCCCGCGAGCACCGTGTAGCCGGCGGCTACCGCGAGGACGCGCCGCGTCGCCCAGGGCCCGGCGCTCCGCGAGAGGACGGTCGCCGCCAGGAGCGCGACGAAGAACCCGACGGCGGTGATGCTGCGGAACGGGTAGAGGAGCGGTCCGAACCGCTCCGGCAGCTGGGTGAGCAGGGCCAGCGCCAGGGCCGTCACGCCGAGCATCGGCGCAGCCGAGCCGCGCAGGTCGCGCCAGCGCGTGGGCGAGGCGACGGCGAGGACCACGAGCACTGAGACGAAGCCGACGGGCAGCGCCCAGTACCGGTACGTGCCCCCGAGCGACAGCCAGAAGTCGCCGCTGGTCGGGTGCGCAACCCCTGCGAGCTGGAGGAACGTGACGACGCCCTTGTTCGAGGCGTTCGACAATGTCGAGGTGCGGGCGAGCACCTCGCTGTTCGCGAGGTACTCGCTCACCTGGGGCACGGCGACGAGCGCGGCCGCGACAGCCGAGCCGACGAGCGCGACGACGCGAGCTCCTCGCTCGTTTCGCGGGACGTCGAAGCCGAACGGACGGGCCTGCCACAGCGATGCGAGCACCACGAGCCCGATGAGCGCGTATTGCGCGAGAGCGATCGGCCAGCCCGAGTAGAACAGGAGCACGCTGGCGACGAAGAACCCTGCGACGTTGCGGCGGGAGGGCCGTCTCACCACCGCGAGCGCGGCCCAGACGACGAAGGTGAGCGTCGCGGTGGCGAGCGCGCCGTTCCACCACGCCACCGTGTAGACGTCGAGCATGACCGGGGAGGTCGCCGCAGCGATCGCGACGCCGTGCGCGAGGACCTTGCCGATGCCGAGGATCCGTGCGGCGCCGTAGGCGCCGTAGGCCGTCGCGCTCACGACGACGAAGGCGAAGAGCGCCGACGTCAGGGTGAGGCTGCCGGACCAGTACATCAGCAACGACAGGCCGATGGTGAGCGGGTGGTACGGCGTCCGATGGAAGTCGATGAGGTAGTTGCCGCCGGAGAAGGACTCCGCCGACAGCACCGGGATGCCGCCTCCGGCCCAGATTCGGCCGATGTCGTGCAGGTACGGGAGGAACTCGTTGACGGCGTCATCCGTCGCGAAGGCGCCGGGGCCGCGGAGCAGGAGCATGAGAGCGACGACCGCGCCGCCGACGGCGATCGCGCCGAGCAGGTGATCGCCTCGGAGGATCATGCGAATCCCCTGATGGTCGCGCGGAATGCGGGCATCCTGCGGCGCGGGTGCGGCCGCCTCCGGTTGATATGGCACGGCGGGATGTTATCAACACCCCTCTCGAGCGGGCCGACGCCCGTGAGCGCGCGCCACACGGGGTGCGTGCGTTCGGCCCACGTCGGCGCCACCCGTCTCCCCGATGCGCGACGACCCGGGCGTGCTACCGTCGCACAGTTAAAGAGACGGCAAAGTGCGAGCCAAGGTGAGGGAGTGTTTGTGAAGCGGTGGCTGGTCGACCATGACGGCGATCTTGAGCGCCTCGCGAGGGACGTGCGCGCGTGGATCCCGCATGCCGCGGACTCGCCGCTCTACGCGCTCCTCGCGACGCGCCTCGCGGACGACCCCGACATGCTCCGGGTGCTCGCCAGGGTGCCCGGCTCGCCGCCCCTCAACATCCTGTTCGCAGCGGTGCAGATGACGGTGACAGCGGACGATGCGCTCGGGGCCTGGTACGGGAGCCGCGTCTCCGCGCCGCGCGCCCCCGACCAAGAGGCGTACGAGGCCTTCCGCGGCTTCGTGCTCGCGCACGAGGAGCGGCTCGAGGAGATCGGCCGCACGCACCGGACGCAGACCAACGAGATGCGCCGATGCGCGGTGCTCATGCCCGCGATCGCGGAGGCGATCCGGCGCGAGGGCTGGGACGGGCCGGTCCACGCGATCGAGGCGGGCGCGGCCGCCGGACTCCTGCTCGGCCTCGACGCCCTCGCGTACCGCTACGGCGCCACCCGGCTCGGCGAGGGGCCGATCGAGGTGGCCGCGGACCTGCGGGGCGGACTCGCGGTGCCGTCCCGCGTGCCCCGGTTCGCCACCCGTACCGGGCTCGACCTCGCACCCGTCGACGTGGACGATCCGGACGCGGTCGCGTGGCTCGAGGCGCTCGTGTGGCCGGAGCACCAGGACCGACGTGCGCGCCTGCGCGACGCGGTCGCGCTGCGGCGCTCCCTCGAGGTGCGCATGGTCGCGGGCGATGCGGCTGCGACGCTGCCGCGCGTCGCCGAGGAGCTGCCCGACGGCCCCATCGTCCTGTGGCACTCGATCGCGCTCTACCAGCTCGACGACGACGCGCTCGACGCGTTCGACGCCGCGGTGGAGGAGGTCGCCGCCCGGCGTCCGCTCGTGCGCGTCGCGTTCGAGCCCGCCCTCGGTGGGAACGCCGACGTGCGGATCGGCCTGCGCCCGCGCGACGTCGCGCCCGTCGCGACGGCCCATGCGCACGGCGCGTGGATCGATGCCCCGCGAGGCATCGTGCCTGGATGAAGGCCGATCGGGGGCTGTGCAGCGCCGCGTGACGCCGCTAGGGTGGCCGCACGAGCACTGGGGGGTGTCATGACCGGCGGCGAGACCTTTCTACCCGAGCCCGAGGACCCGCGGTCCGCGGGTCCGGGCGGCGACGCGTGGCCCACGCCCGCGACGCGCGAGCCGACCGACGTGGAGCGCTGGGCGGGAACGGTCCCGCGGGCCGAGGCGCCCGCGTGGGGCGCCGCGCATCAGCGCAGCGAGTCCGCGCACTGGGGCGCCGGCGCCGCGTCGGGCGAGCTCCTCGGAGGGTCGGCCGACGAGCGCTACCTCCCGTATGCGGGCGTCACGGCGGCTCAGAACGACGTGCGCGGGCGGACGCTCAGCAACGAGGGCAACAGGTACGGGCACTACGCGGTGGCCGTCGGCGGGGCCGCCGCGCTCGCGACGTCGCTGATGTTCCTCGTCGGCGGGGTGCTCTGGCTCTACGTCGGCATGGGAGCCGCAGCCGTCTACAGCGGCGTCCGGGGGTGGAACGCCGCGGCGCGCGGCCTCGCGACCAACCCGCGCACCGCCGCGACGGGCATCGCGCTCGGCTTGGCGACCCTGCTCGGCTCGCTCGGCTACGTCGCCTGGACCGTGCTCCAGGTGGCCGAGGCCGTCGAGGAGGCGATGTAGCGGAACGCCGCCCGTGCGGCACGTGCGGCGGACCGCTCTACGCTTGTCCGCATGACGGTCGAGGCGCTCGTGACGCTGTGCGCCGCGGCGCGGGACCTCTCGATCGCGGCGACCGCCGGCGCGCTGCTCGTGATCGCCGGCGTGCTCCCGGCGGGCCACGCCGCCGTCGCGCGCGCCTCGCTCGTCGCGCGGATCGGCTCGATCGGCTGGGTGGTCGCCGCCTTCGCGCATTCCCTCGCGACGTACGCGAGCATCCGCGGGACGCTCCCCGACGCGTCGCGCTTCATCGAGGAGTGGTGGAGCTACTCGATGTCCGTGGACCTGCTCGCGGCGTACCTCCAGGTGCTCGCCGCGGGCCTCGTGGCCTCGGTGCTCTGCACCCTGGTCCGCACGCCCGCGCTCGCGGCCTGGTCGCTGATCCCGGTGGCGTGGGCGCTCGGCTGGCTCGCGCAGACCGGTCATGCCGCCGGCGCCGCCGACCACCACCTCGCGACCTCCGCCATGTTCCTCCACCTCGTGGGCGCGACCGTGTGGACCGGGGTCATCGGCGCGATGCTCGTCCTGCGTGGAGCGCTCGCGGGCGTCGCGAGGGACGCGATGATCCGCGCCTCGCGCCTGGCGATCTGGGCCGCCGCCGCGGTGATCGTGTCGGGCGTCGCGAACGGCTGGATCCGCCTCACGGCGCCCACCGAGCTGTGGACCTCGGAGTACGGCCGCCTGCTGCTGCTCAAGACCGCGCTCATGTGCGTCGCCGTCGGCCTCGCGGCGCTGCATCGTCGCGTCGCGCTGCCCCGCCTCTCCGAGTCGGCGGTGGCCGCGCGCTTCTGGCGCCTCATGATGGTCGACGTCGGCGCGCTCGTCGCGGTCATGGGGGTGGCCGCGGTGCTCGCGTCGACCGCGCCGCCCGTGCCGATCGTCGCGCTCGAGGAGCCCAGCCCCGCGTACCAGCTCACGGGCTACGAGCTGCCGCCCGCGCCGTCCTTCGCGACCTGGGTCGGGCTGTGGCGCCTCGAGATCATCGCCGCCTTCGTGCTCGTCGCGCTCGCGGTCGTGTACGTCCGGGGGGTCATGGTCCTCCGCCGCCGGGGCGACGCGTGGCCGTGGCACCGCACCGCGAGCTGGCTGGCCGGCATCGCGATCATGGTGTGGATCACGCAGGGCGGTCCCACCGTGTACGGGATGGTGACGTTCAGCGGCCACATGCTCGAGCACATGCTGCTCGTCATGGTGGCGCCGGTGCCGCTCACCTTCGGCGCGCCGATCACGCTCGCGCTGCGCGCGATCCCGGCGCGCAGGGACGGATCGATGGGTCCGCGCGAGTGGATCCGCACCGTGGTGGAGTCGCGGTGGATGCGCTTCTGGGCCCATCCGGTGGTCGCGGCCGTGAGCTTCGCCGGCTTCCTCATCGTCTTCTACTACTCGCCCCTGTTCGAGTTCGCGCTGCGCAACCACGCGGGGCACCTGTGGATGATCCTGCACTTCACGGTGGTGGGGTACCTCTTCGTCAACGCGCTGGTCGGGGTCGACCCCGGCCCCACGCGCCCGACCTACCCGATGCGCATCGTGCTGCTGTTCGCGACCATGGCCTTCCACGCCTTCTTCGGCGTCGCGATCATGATGTCGACGGTGCTGCTCGCTCCCACGTACTTCGGGCTCATGGGGCGCACGTGGGGGCCGGACGCGATCACCGACCAGCAGTACGGCGGCGGCGTCGCGTGGGGCATCGGCGAGCTGCCGGTGGTGCTGCTCGCGATCGGCATCATCACCGCGTGGCGGCGCGCGGACGCCAAGGAGGTCAAGCGCAGCGACCGGCAGGCCGAGCGCGACGACGACGCGGAGCTCCGGGCCTACAACGCGATGCTCGCGGCGACGGCCGAGGAGGACGCGAAGCAGGACCGCTGACGGTCGACTCCCAATGAAGGATGTGTCAGGAGTCACGCCGTGTGACAGGTGGGGACCACCCGTCACACGGGACCACATCCGTCACATCTGTCATTGGGAGTCGGACGATGCGGGGGCTCAGCCCTCGAGGACCGTCCCGTCCGGGATCGTCTCGGCCTTGCCGGTGTCCTCGAGCGTGACGTCGCCGCGGACCACCACGCCCGCGCCGAAGGTCCAGTCGCCCTTGACGGTGAGCGACGTCGCCTGGCGCAGCGAGGGCGCTCCGTGCGGGAAGCGGGCCTCGAACTTCTGCATCGTCTTGTAGTGCTTCGAGTCGAGGTCGACCAGCGGCGCGGCGCCGACCGCGAGGCGCAGGCCGCCGTCCTCGCCGAGGTCGTACGCGTCGGAGCGCAGCAGCAGGAGGTCGTTGGTGGTCTTCACCGGCAGGAAGCGGTCGCGGCCCACCACGATGCTGGTCGCGCCCTCGAAGACCTCGATCGCGGCGCCCATCGCGGTCTCGATCTGGAACACCTCGGGGCTCGACGAGTCCGTCGGGTCGACGTTCTTGACGTTGCGGATGAGCGGCAGGCCCAGCACCGCGCCGCGCTCGGTGAGCGCCGCGTAGAGCTTCTCGAGGTCGAACCACAGGTTGTTCGTGTGGAAGAAGGGGTGGTGGTGCCCGTCCGTGAAGTAGTGCATCTCCTCGGGCGCGGTCTGCGCGGTGTCGCGCAGGATCAGGCGACCGTCGGCCTTGCGGATCGCGAGGTGGCCGCCCTTGCGGTCGGCGGCGGTGCGGCGGCACAGCTCCGCGGCGTACGGCGCGCCCGAGGCGGCGAACCAGCCCGCGATGCGGGCGCTCGGCACCGCACCGAGGTTGTCGGAGTTGCCGGTCGAGGCGTAGCGGAAGCCCGCGTCGAGCAGCGCCTTGAGGATCCCCGAGCCGAGCAGCGCGGTGTAGATGTCGCCGTGACCGGGCGGGCACCACTCGAGGGTCGGGTCCGCGGGCCACTCCGCCGGCATGAGCCCGTCGACCAGCAGCTTGGGCTCGGCGTTCTGGAGGAAGTCGAGCGGAAGCCCGTCGACCTGGAGGTCCGGGTACGGCGCGAGCGCCTCGAGCGAGTCCTCCTGCGTGCGGAAGCTGTTCATCAGCACCAGCGGCAGCGGCGCGCCGGTGGCCTCACGCGCCTGCTGCACCTGCGCCACGATGAGGTCGAGGAAGGACCGTCCGTCGCGCACCGGCAGCAGCGACTTCGCCTTGTCCATGCCCATCGAGGTGCCGAGCCCGCCGTTGAGGCGGATGATCGCGGTCCTGGCGAGCGCCTCCCGGGCCTGCTCGTCGGAGACCTCGACGCCCTCGAGGAAGGGCGGGTCGAGCAGCGGCTCGATGGTGTCCTCGCGGATGAGGCCGGTCGCGCCGGCCTCGAGCTCCCCGAAGTAGTGCGAGAACACGTCGATGGCGGTCTGGTCGACCCCGGCTGCGGCCATCTTGGCCTGGGCGGCGATGAGTCCAGGTGCGGTCGTCATGCCGCCAGCCTAGGGGGTGGTCGCAGCGCGTCGCACGGGACCTTGGTGAACGATGCGTGACCACCGTCACGGGGACGTCGCGTCCGCGCAACCGGCCGGACACGAGCGGTCGCTAGCGTCGTCGCATGGAGACCTGCCCCAAGCGCATGGAGTACGGCCCGTGCGGCGGGGTCGGCCCGCACGGCGAGTGCGAGGCGGCGCCCGAGCCGTGCGTGTTCCTGGGTGCGCCGGTGCGCCGATGGGCCGGCATCGACGGTCGGACGATGCCGGAGAGGGGCGTGCGCACCGCGGCCGCCGCCGCGACGCTCGCGCGGCTCGACGCCGGCCGCGTCATCGTCGCGGACATGCCCGCGCTCGCGAACGGCGAGGACGCGCTGCGCCGGTGCGCGCGGATCCTGCGCGACGGCGTCGACGTGACGCTCGCCGGCGACGCGCCCGACGCGCGCGTGCAGCTCCCGCCCAGCCTGCGCGCCGCGATCGTCCAGGAGGAGGGGCTGTCGCTGTGGGCGGGCGTCAACGCGCGCGACCGCAACCGGGTCGCGCTCGAGGGCGAGCTCGCCGGGCTGCGGGTGACAGGCGCGGGCGCGGTCAACTGCGTCACGGGCGACCACCCGCACACCGGGCACCGTCCCGACGCGATGCCGGTCTTCGACCTCGACGCGACGGAGCTCGCGGCTCTCGCACGCGCCCAGGGCCACGCGGTCGCCGTGGCCGCGGCGCCGTCCCGCGGGCCGGTCGACGCGCGCGTCCCGCTGCTGCTCGAGAAGGAGCGCGCCGGCGCGGAAGTGTGCTTCGTCGACCACTGCGGAGGGTCGGGGCCGGTCGGGGCCTTCGTCGCCGCGGCGCGTGCCGCGGGAAGCAGCCTGCGCTTCGTGCCCTGCGTGCCGGTGGTGACGTCACGCGCCGGCGCGGCGCTGCTCGCCTCGTTCCCGGGATTCGCCGCACCGCCCGGCTATCTCGAGGAGCTGGGGCGTGCGACCGATGCCCGGAGCGCGGGGATCGCCGCGGCGGTGCGCCTCGCTGAGCAGATGCTCGAGGTCGACGGAGTGGCCGGCGTCGACCTCTCGGGCGGCGCGGGGCCCGGCGAGGAGGAGGACTACGCGGAGGCGCTCGCGGAGATCGGATCCCGGCTGCGCTGAACGGTGCCGTCCGCGGCGTAGACGGCGGCGCCGGCCCGGCCCGCCCAGAGAGGAGACGGACCGGACCGGCGCGAGAGCCGGGTCAGCCCGGCAGGCGAGCGACGTCCCACCCGTCGCCCGTGCGGGTGTACTCGACCCGGTTGGAGGGGCCGTCCGCGTCACCTCGCCAGAAGGTGAGACGGTGCGGCACCACGCGATACCCCACCCAGGTGGCGGGGGTCTCGAGGGGATCGGCCGGGTGCTCGTCCGACCAGCGGTTCCACGCCGCGACACGCTCGTCGCGCGTGAGCTGCGCCATCTCCGCGGTGTTGAGCCAGGCGAGCAGCTGGAGGTAGCGCGACCGCTTGGCGTAGGCGAGCGCGGCCTCGGTCGCCGGGACCCGGACCGCGTCGCCCGCGACCGTGAGCTGCCGTCCCTCGACCACCCACACGATCGCGAGCGACACACGGCCGTCGGCCTCGAGCTCCGCGGCCTTGCGCGTGCGCGCGTCCGTGTGGAAGTGCAGCGACTCACCGTCGAAGGCGCTGAGCAGCAGGTGCCGGGAGTCCGGGTAGCCGTCGGGGCCGTGCGTCGAGAGCGTCATGAGCGGACGCAGGTCGTCGGTGTTGTCAGGCAGCCACATCCCCAGCAGCGCGAACGGGTCGGCGGGCGTGGAGTCCGCGTCCTCGATGTCGATGCCGAAGCGGTTGGTGCTGGTGATGATGATGGGGGTGTCGTCGACCATGTCAGCCCTCCGCGGGACGATGCGTGAAGCGGGTGATCTGGAGGAGCGACTCGACGGCGCCCGCGACGTTGGACTCGAAGGCCTCCGCGCCGACGGCGGCGCTCGCGGCGGTCGGGTCGCCGATGACGCCGCTCGGCCCGAAGTCGTCCGAGAGCCAGCCGAAGGAGACCGGGGTCGAGTGGAAGCCGATGCGCGGGGTCGCGCCCAGGTGCGCGGGCACGTGCCGCTCCGCGAGCGACATGTCGACCAGCTCGGGGCGCAGATGCAGGAGCAGCGACGTCTCGCCGTGGCCGGCGTGGATGGGCATGCCGTGCTCGTCGCCGCCGCTCTCGCCGTCGCCGCACGGCACAGTGACGGACGTGGCGAAGGTGCGCAGCCCGAAGCGGCGCCGCAGCTCGCGCAGCGCGATACCGAGCGGCGCGACGTTGCCGCCGTGGCCGTTGAGGAACAGCACCGTGGTCGCGCCGAGGGTCTCGAGCGAGCGGCCCAGGTCCACCAGGGTGGACAGCAGCGTCTCGGCCGTCACCCACATCGTCCCCGGCGCCCATGCGTGCTCGTCGGACTTGGTGTACGCGAGCCCGGGCAGCAGCCAGGCGTCCACGCCGGCCTCGACCGCGCGCTCGACCGCGGCGGAGGCGACCGCATCCGCGGTGATGAGGTCCGTCGCGAGCGGCAGATGCGGACCGTGGTGCTCGATCGCACCCGTGGGGATCACCACCACCGAGGCGGGCGTGATCGCGGCGGCGGCCGCGGGTCCCGCGAGCTCGTGGAGGCGCCGGGTCATGCGGGACCGCTCGTCATGAGGGCGTTCGAGTTCGCCGCAGGATCCTCGTCGGGCAGCTTGCCGGGGTTGAGCAGCCCGGTCGGGTCTGTCGCCGCCTTGCGCGCGCGGGTCTCCTCGACGCGCACGTCGACGAACCACTGGTGCGGGTTGTGCGTGTGCACGCCGAGCGCGGCGAGCCGCTCGAAGCCCGCGTAGACCTCCGCCTCGGACTCGAACTCCCCGGCGAGCATGCCGATCGGGCGGCCCTTCTGGCCCTCGGCGTGCAGCATCGCGCCCGGATAGACCTGGTGCACCTCGTCGATGCGGTCGAGCAGCGCGGCCCCGCCCACCTCGACGTGGAAGTACTTCCCCGGATAGGAGCGCTGCAGCCACTCGATGGGGTGGTTGTAGGAGATCATCGACAGCTTCATGACCTCCTGGGCGCCCTCGCGCACGTCCTCGATGCGGCCGCCGTGCGCCTCGACGATCGCCGTCGCGGCCTCGACCGCCGCCTCGTCGAGGATCGCGCGGAGGCTCGCGCGGCCCTTCGGGATGCCCGGGTTCGCCGGCAGCGCGTCGGCCAGGGTCGGCAGGTCCGCGGACACGAGGCGCGGCGTGGGCTCGAGGGAGGAGACCTCCATGATCGAGTCGAAGGCGTCGTGGAAGTCGTCGAAGCTCGCGTAGAACGCGCGCCACGGCTGGAGGGGCTCGAGCGCGACGGTCGCGCGGGCGATGATGCCTGCCGTGCCGTAGTTGTGGAGGTACTCCTGGGCCTCGTCGCCCTCGACGTGGACGAGCGTGCCGTCCGCGTGGACCACGTCGAGCGCCATGACGAACGGGCCGCCGGCGATGACGCCGTGCCTGATCGAGCCCGTGCCGCCCGAGCCTCCCGAGAGGAAGCCGCCCAGCGTCGACTGCGCGGTCGACGGGTAGAGCAGCATCTGCTGACCCTGCGCCCACGCCTGGTTCTCGATCATCGCGATGACGGCGCCCGCCTCGGCGGTGACGTAGCCCTCGCCCATGTCCACGATCGCGCGCGCCCGGGTCATGTCGAGCACCAGGCCGCCGGACATCGGGATGCCCTGGCCGTAGTTCCCGGTGCCCTTGCCGCGCGGCGTCACCGGGACGCCGTGGCGCACCGCGGCGCCCACGACCAGCGCGATCTCCTCGGCGCTGGTCGGATAGGCGACCACGTCCGCGAGGCCCAGCGGGAGCTTCGCGGACAGCACCGGCGACAGCTTGCAGCCATCGACGGACTGGCGCTCGCGGGTGGCGAGGTCGACGCTGACGCCGCGCGGGCCAAGGTTCTCGGTGAGCTCGGCGACGAGGCCGTCGATGTCGGGGGTCATGCTCATGGGTGCTCCGTGCTTCAGTGGGTGATCATGCCGCCGGTGACGTTGAACGCCTGACCGGTGAGATAGGACGATGAGGGGCCCGCGAGGAACGTCGCGAGCGACGCGACGTCCTCGGGGGCGGCGAGCCGTCCCAGGGGGGACCGCGCGGTCCAGCGGGCGACGTCCTCGGCGGTGCGCGTGGCCGCGCCCATCTCGGTGAGGACGTAGCCGGGGCAGAGGGCGTTGGCGCGCACGCCGTGGACGCCGAGCTCCTGAGCGGTCGCGCGGGTGAGCGCGACCACGGCGGCCTTCGAGGCCGCGTAGGCGGCCTCCATCGCGCCGCCGTCCTTGGCGGCCATGGAGGCGAGGTTGACGATGCTGCCGCCGCCGGCGGCGATGAGGTACGGCGCCGCGGCCTGGGTGGTGGACAGCATGCTGCGGGTGTTGAGGCGCTGCACGTCGTCCCATTCGCCGGCCGTGATCTCGAGCAGGGGCCCGCAGCGGAACACGCCGGCGTTGTTGACCAGGACGTCGAGTCCTCCGAGCGCCTCAGCGGCGCTGGCGACGGCGGCACGGGCCTGCGCGTCGTCGCCGAGGTCGGCGCGGAGGAACACCGCGCCGATGGCGTCGGCCACGGCGGAGCCGCGCTCCTCGTCGAGGTCCACGATCGCGACGCGCGCGCCCGCGTCCGTCAGGCTCGCGGCGATCGCGCGGCCGATGCCGCGGGCGGCCCCGGTGACCACCGCGCATCGTCCCTCGAGGGGTGCTGCGCGGTGGGTCATGAGAGGTCCTTCGGGATGGAGCGGATGGTGCGGTGGCGGCCCCGGAGGGCCGCCACCGCGGGTGACGGGTTGTCGGCTAGAAGCCGAGCGACTCGTCGACGAACTCGTTGGTGTAGAGGTCCTCGGCGGTGAGATCCGCGGGGATCTCGAAGCCCTGGTCCTCGTAGATGGGCTTGACGATCTCGAAGAGCTCAGCGACGCGGTCGGCGTCGAGGTTGCCCATCACGTCGTCGGTGCCATTGCCCACGAGGCCGTCGCCCAGCTGGGTCTCGACCGAGTACGCCGCGACGCCCTCGGAGTAGACCCATCCGGTGTCGTACTCCTCGACGAGCTCGAGGATGAGGCCGACCGTCGAGTCGGGCGAGGCGTAGAAGTCGAGCTCGGCCTGCTGCAGCACCGGCACGAGCGCGGTGAGGCAGTCGGAGTACTCGGTGATGTTCTCGGGGATCACCGACATGACGGCCGCGTACTTCGGGTAGCCGGCGTCGTTGATGAGCTCGTACGAGACCGCCTTGCCCCACTCGGGGACCTCGTTCTCGTAGATGAACGGCTCGGCCGAGGCGAAGCCCTGCTGAGCGATCGCGCCGCCCTCGGAGACGAACACGGCCGGCAGGCCGTCGTAGGTCGCGTCGATCTGGTCCTCGGACAGGACTCCTGCGCCGACGAAGTAGTCGATGTAGGTGCCGCCGCCGAACACGCGGATGGTCGCGCCGGCCTCGCCGAGGTCGGCGATGCCCTCGACCTCGGGGTAGGTCTCGGGATCCCACATGATCATCTGCGGGTCCTTCTCGAGCGGGGCGAAGACGCCGACGGTCGGGAGGTCCGCCGCGTGCGCGATCGCCTCGTCGGTGCCGACGTACGCGAGGAAGATGCTCGGGTCGTTGTACATCTGCGCGTTGGGCTGGGTGAAGCCCGTGGCGGGACCGCCCGCGAGGACGGTGACGTCGACGCCGGTGGCCTCGCCCGACGCCATGAGGGGGCCGGTGACCGACTTCTCGTCGGTGTCGATCGTGTACTCGTCGCCGAACAGCGCGTAGAGGTGGCCGTGCTCCGCCTCGGGGTTCCAGTCGGTCTGGATCCGGATGTCGGCGGGGCAGCCCGCCGCAGCGAGGTCGACCGCGCCGGCGGCCGCGGGGCTCGCCGAGGAGGTGGTGCCGGACGTGCCTGCCGCCTCCGGCTCGTCCGAGGACGAGCAGGCGGTCAGGGTGAGCCCGGCGATGACGAGGCCGGTGGCTGCGAAGGCCCGGGGACTGGGCTTGGTCATGCTGCTTCTCCTTGTTCTCTCCTGTGGTGCGGTTCGGGACGTGCGGAAGTCATTCGAAGTCATGCCAGCTTCCGACGACACGCTTGCTGAGCCAGCCGAAGATCCAGAACACGACCACTCCGAAGAGCGACGCGAGGATGATCGAGGCGAAGAGGGGTTCGGCGTTGAGCCGGGCCTGGTACTTGGAGATGAGCGCACCGATCCCGGGCTCGCCGCGCTGGAAGAAGAAGTCGCCGACGATCGCACCGACCACGGCGAGCCCCGCGGAGATGCGCATCCCGGTGAAGATCGCGGGCAGGGCCGCGGGCAGCTGGAGCTTGGTGAGCATCGTGCGGGCGCCCGCCTGCTGGAGCTGGAACAGCTCCCGCTGGCCCTTCTCGACGGACTTGAGGCCGAAGAGCGTGTTGGAGACCATCGGGAACAGCGCGATCAGCACCGAGACGATGACGCGGGCGGTGAAGTCGAAGCCGAACCAGAAGCCGATGAGCGGCACGAGCGCGAGGATGGGGATGGTCTGGAGGATGACCGCGTACGGGTAGAGCGAGCGCTCGATCCAGGCGGCCTGGTTCATGGTGATGGCCCAGGACACGCCCAGCGCGATCGCGATCGCGAGGCCCGTGAGGGCGACCTTCGCGCTGTTCCAGAGCGCCTCGTACATGTCGGGCGCGATCTTGGGGTTCCAGTACGTCGCCACCACCTCGTGGGGAGGCGGGAGCAGGTAGGACTGCGACGGGTCGAGGACCACGTAGCTCACCAGGTACCAGAGGCCGACGATGATCGCGGCGACGGTGAGAGGCGGGGCCCAGTACTGGACGCCGGCACCGCGGATCGCCTTGGTGGCGAGCGGTGCGGTCGCGGTGGCGCTCATGAGGTGTGTCCTTCCCGGAGGGCGTGCGAGACCTCGCCGACCAGCGCGGCGTACTCGGGCGTGTAGCGGATCTCGGGATCGCGGGGCATGTCGAAGGGCACGTCGAAGGTGCCGACGATGCGCCCGGGACGGCCCGACATCACCACGACCTTGGTCGAGAGGTAGACGGCCTCCGACACCGAGTGGGTGATGAACAGCCCCGCGAACTGCCGCTCGACGAAGAGCCGGAGCAGCTCGTCGTTGAGGTACTCGCGGGTGATCTCATCGAGCGCGCCGAACGGCTCGTCGAAGAGGAACAGCTCGGGGTCGAGCGTGAGCGACCGGGCCAGCGAGACCCGCATGCGCATGCCGCCGGAGAGCTGGCGGGGCAGGTGCTTCTCGAAGCCGGTGAGGCTCACGAGCTCGATCGCCTTGCGGGCCGCCTCCTTGCGCGCGGCCTTGCCGTGGCCGCGGAGCTCCGCGAGCAGCTCGACGTTCGCCTGGACGGACCGCCACGGCAGCAGCGTCGCGTCCTGGAAGACGTAGCCCACGTGGTCCGTCCTGACCTCGGCGATGCCGGTGGTCGCGGACTCGAGCCCGGAGGCGATCCGCAGCAGCGTGGACTTGCCGCAGCCCGAGGGGCCCACGACGGTGACGAACTCGCCGCGGCGCACCATGAGGTCCACGCCGGACAGCGCGATGGTGCCGTTGGGGTAGGTGAGCTGGACGTCGTCGAAGTCGAGCAGGGCGCCGCGGTGGGCGTCGGCGGGCGCCTCGGCCGGCGCGACCGTGTCGGGGGCTGCGGGGTCAGGCATGGAGGGACCCTTCGGTGGGGACGGGGACGTGGATCTGCTGCTGGACGGCGGTGCGGGCGACCACGCGCCCGCGGTGGAGGACGATGCGGTCGGCGGGTGCCTCCGCGATGGCCTCGCCCACGTTCGCGGCCGGCATGGCGACGAAGTCGGCGGCGGCGCCGGGCTCGGCGGCGGCCCGCGGCAGACCCATGACGGCGCGGCCGCCGTTCGAGACGAGGTGCCAGGCGGTCTCGAGGTCGAGGTGCCCCGCGGTGACCAGCAGCATCGCCGTCTCGCACGCGTCGGAGCGGCCCAGGGGGTTGAAGGGGTCGCGCACGTTGTCCGCGCCCGCCGAGACGAGCGCGCCCGCCTCGAGCAGCGGCGCGAGCGCGGTGAGCCCGCGCGGGGTGCCGACCGGCTGGTCCCATCCCTGCAGGTACAGGTTGGTGATGGGCAGGCTCACCACTCCGAGCCGGGCCTGGACGACGGCGTCGATCAACGGTGCGAGCTCCTCGGACGGCAGGGTGCCGAGCCGGACGCAGTGGCCGGCGGTGCGGAGGCGTCCGGGCTCCCAGCCCTCGACCAGCCGCGCGAACTCGCCGATGGTGACGGGGCCGTCGAGGGACTCGTCGGTGTGAAGATCGATGCCGGTGCCGCGGCGCTCCGCGATCGCGACCATGCGGCGCACCTCGTCGATCGGGTCCTCGGCAAGGTGCGGCGCGCCGCCCACGAGGTCGAGGCCCCGCGCGAGGGACTCCTCGACCAGCGCATCGTCCATCCCGACCGGCGGCAGCGCCACGAGCTGGAGGTCGAGGACGTCGCGCAGCTCGGCGCGGAGCCTCACCAGCGCGTCGACGCCGCGGAAGGGGGAGTCGCCGGGCAGGAGGTTGACGTGGCTGCGGATCGCGGTGGTGCCGTTCGCGAGCAGGCGCAGCGCCGCGCGCCGTGCGCGTCCGTGGATGTCCTCCTCCGTGAGGTTCTCCTGGAAGGAGTGGAAGGCGTCGATCGCGCCGACGAGGTCGCCGAAGGGGGGCTGGATCGCGTCCCACGTGTACGCCTTGTCGAGGTGCGCGTGCGCATCGGCGCCGGCGGGCAGCAGCAGCCTGCCCTCGAGATCGACCGCCTCGGCGGCGCGGCCCGTGCCGGCGTCGACCACATCCGCGACCACGCCGTCCTCGAGGAGGACATCGACGAGGCTGCCGTCGGGCAGGCTCGCGTGACGGAGGACGCTGACGGGGACCGGGGACACGGCTCTCCTCAGGGGGACGGGGTGGCGACGACGCCGGGGGACTGCCGAGCCTGTCCGGAATGTTGATAGGCTCAACACTCATGAACGTACCCGCCGTGCGTTTCATCCATGTGAACTTGCGGTTACCTTCGCCGACCGTCCCCGGAGGCCCTTCATGACGCCCACGACCCTCGACGCGCAGGCCGGCGCTCTGGGCTCGCTCATCCGCGAGCTGCGGCGTGAGCGGGGCCACACCCTCAAGCAGCTCGCCGCGCTGTCCGGGCTCTCCCACCCGTTCCTCAGCCAGGTCGAACGCGGTGTCGCGCGTCCCAGCTTCGCGTCCCTCGACGCGATCGCGAGGGGCCTCGGGACCACGCAGTTCGAGCTGTTCGCGCTCGTGTCGCGGCGAGAGCGGGAGACGGGGACCGCGGAGCCCGCGGGCGCCGCGTTCGCGGACGGCATCGTGAGGGTGTTCGAGGGAGACTTCCGGCACCTCGCGCCCTACGAGGTGGTGAGCGAGCACACCGAGTTCGGCGAGTACTTCTCCCACCCGGAGGAGGAGTTCGCGTATCTGCTCTCAGGCGCAGGGCTTCTCGACCTCGGGGGTGACATCGTGCCGCTCTCGGCGGGCGACGGCGTCCTCATCCCCAGCGGCGCGAGGCACCGTTGGCGCTCCGTCGATGGCACCCCCTTCCGCAAGCTGCTGATCAAGGCCCTGTGCACCCACGAGGAGCCCGCATGACGACCGCGCCTCCCGAGATCGACGTCACCGTGAGGCGTCGCGAGTCCGCAGCCCCCGACGTCGACGTGTTCGAGCTGGTGCCGGTCGACGGCGCGTCGCTGCCCGGGTGGGAGCCCGGCGCGCATGTGGACGTGCTCACCGACGCGGGTCTCGAGCGTCAGTACTCGCTGTGCGGCGATCCTGCCGACGCTGGGGCCTGGCGCATCGCGGTGCTGCGCGAGGATGAGGGCCGCGGCGGGTCGCGCTGGATCCACGAGAACCTGCTCGAGGGCGGCCGCGTGCGCGTGCGCGGGCCCTGGAACCACTTCGCGATGGTCGAGGCTCCCCGCTACCGCTTCATCGCGGGCGGCATCGGCATCACGCCGCTGCTGCCGATGATCCGCGCCGCCGAGGCGGCGGGCGCCGCGTGGACGCTCGACTACGCCGGCCGCAGCCGTGCCTGCATCGGCTTCCTGGCCGAGCTCGAGACGTACGGCGCTCGGGTGAGGGTCCATGCCTCGGACGAGGGCGCACGGCTGGACATCGCGGGCCTGGTGCCGGCCGAGGGTGAGGCCGTGATCGCGTGCGGGCCACGGCGGATGCTCGACGCTCTCGATGAGGCGGCGTCGTCTTGGGCGCCGGGCACCCTCCACGTCGAGCGCTTCGAGGCGCGCGAGGTCGGCGAGCCCGTGCGTCACGAGACGTTCGAGGTCGAGCTCATGCTCAGCGGCACCACGGTCGAGGTGACGCCCGAGCAGAGCGTGCTCGACGCGGTCGAGCAGGCAGGGGTGTTCGTGCTGTCGTCGTGCCGCGAGGGCACGTGCGGCACCTGCGAGACCGTCGTGGTCGAGGGTGAGGTCGATCATCGCGACTCGATCCTGTCGCCCGAGGAGCGCGACGCGAACGAGCGGATGATGGTGTGCGTCTCGCGCGCCGCGTGCCCGCGGCTGGTGCTCGAGCTCTAGCCGTCGAGGCGGGAGGCGAGCTCCGCGACCACGTCGCGTTCGTCCGCGTCGACCAGCGCATAGTCGCGCACCACGAGCCGGCCGGCGACGATGACGTGGCGCGGCCGGCGTCCGGGGTTCGCCCACAGGAGGCCCGCGACCGGATCGGCGACGCCGGCGTCGTGCACGCCGGAGACGTCCCACACGCACGCGTCGGCTGCCGCGCCGGGCCGGAGATGTCCGAGCTCGGGACGCCCCAGCCCCCGTGCCGAGCCCGAGGTCGCCATCGTGAGCGCCTCGGCCGCCGCGAGCCCGCGCCCCGCGAGCGGCGAGACCTGCATCGCGAGGCGCGCGTCCGCGAGGAGGTGCCCGGCATCGTTCGATCCGCCGCCCGAGGTGCCCAGCCCCACGGCGACGCCCGCGTCGAGCAGGCGGCCCACCGGCGCGACGCCCCAGCCCATCGGCAGGTCGCAGCCGGGCGCGTGCGTGGCGGTGATGCCGGATGCGGCGAGGCGCGCGGTCTCCGCCTCCGTCACACCGCACAGGTGGGCGAGGGTCACGTCGGGAGCGAGCCAGCCCCACTCGTCGAGCAGGTCGAGCGGCCGCCTGCCGTAGCGCTCGGCGGCGATGTCGACGTCGACCTGCTCGTTCGCCTGTGTACGGCGGCGGACGCCGTAGCGGGAGGCGACCTCGCCCATGAGCCGGAACGTCGCCTCGGTGTCCGAGTGCACGCCCGCCGGACCGACCGCGACCTGCAGCATGCCGTCCGCGGTGACGCCGCCGTGCGGGACCAGCGCCTCGATGATCGCGGCCGCGGAGCTCGCCGCCTCCTCCGGATCGTCTCGGGCCGCGCCGCGCACGAAGGCGAGCCGGATCCCCAGGGATCGTGCTGCGTCGGCGGTCGCGCGCGCCATCGCCACCGTGTCCGCCCCCGACGGCCAGGTGAGGTGATGGTCCGCCACCGTGGTGACGCCGTCGAGCAGCGACTCGGCGACGCCGACGCGGGCTGCAGCGCGCACCAGCGCGGGATCGACGCCCTCGGCCGTGTACGCCTCGGACATGCGCTGCAGCCATGCGGCCATCGGTACGCCGCGGGTTCCGGGCAGCGTGCGGAACGCGGACTGCAGCAGGTGGTGATGCGCGTTGACCAGACCGGGGGTCACCACGCAGCCCGAGACGTCGAGCACGTCCCCGGCCAGGGGGGGACCGGAGACCCCGTCGGGTCCGAGGTGGAGGTCGCCGGTGCGTGTGGACGCGTCATCGACCACGATCGCGGTCGCTCCCGAGAGTGTCAGCACGGGGCGATTGTCACATCGTCGTGTGTCGCACGTGTGTCGCACAGGCATGACGCTGTTTCCACAGATTTCCTCCACAGGTGTGGGTAAAACCTCCCAGCCCCGCACGGCGCATGTGGATGAGCATGTGGGCGCGCGGTGGACAGGAGAAGGATGTCCGGTACCCCTTGCAGCGCCCGGCCGACGCGAGTAGAAAACCGTTAGCGAGATGGTGCGGCGCGCGCCGACGGGGGACGTGAGAGCGTTCTCCGACGGCCATCGGACCGCTCGGTGTCGGCAGCGGCGCGGAGCGGTGCGACGGTCGGGTGCGCACGCTCCTGATCGGACTCCTCGGACAACGGCGGTTCGCGTCGGCAGCCTCGAAGACGGGCTGCTCGACTTGTGTGTGACGGCACAGGACAGACGGGCCCGGGGGGTCGGCCGAGAGGTCGTCGCCGCGTTGCGGGTGCCCCCCTGCCGTGGTCTCTCGCGCTTCAGGGCAAGGCCCCCCGGACCCGAATTCCGGGGGGCCTTCGCCGTGCGCTCCGTGCTCGCGACGCGACCGTCGACCTCCGGCGCGCAGGGGTGACGCCGGGCGCGGCCGGACCCCGGGCGTGATGCGCGGAGCCGCGTCCCGCGCGTGCGAGACTTTCTCGACACGATCCACGAGGGAGGACGGGATGGTCGAGACGGTCGGGACCTCGGTCGAGGACGATGCGCGGATCGCCGAGGGCGGGAACGGCGTGGGGATCACGGCGTTCGTGACCGCGTGCCTCGGGCTCGGACCGGTCGCGATCGTGCTCGGGATCATCGGCCTCGCGCGTTGGCGCTCCGGCGCGGCGAGCCGTCGAAGCTGGCCGCTCGCGGGCCTCGTGCTCGGGATCGTCGGCACTCTCCTCGTGGCCGCCGGATGGCTGCTCCACCAGGGTTCGCAGACGTCCGACGGCGCGATCCTCGCGCACGCGAAGGTTGACGTCATCACCGTCGGGAACGCCGTGGTTGAGCGCTTCGCCGCGGACCCGGAGCTCACCGGCGTCGACGTCGACATCACGGCCGACGGATACGTGGTCGACGGCGCGGTCGTGGCGCGCACCTCCGAGGCGGACGTCGCTCTCACCTACGAGGGGTCCACCGCGTACGACTGGTGCGTCACCATCGCCGCCGGGCCCGACGGGGGCCAGACGGCCGCCTTCACCGCCACGGGCGGCCTTGTCGCCGAGTGCCCCGCCGGCTGAGCCGCCGCGCAGACGTGCCGCGGAGGAGTTGTTGGACGACTGCTCAACAACTGACGTGCGCGGCCGATCCGACCTCCGGGCTCGCCTGCGCGCGCCTCGGAGAGGAGCGACACGCATGCCGGTGACACGCCTGACGCGCCTCGACCTCTACGTGGCCGTGGTCGCCGTCATGGGCATCGGGACGCTCGTCGCGTCCGCGCTCGCGACCCCGTGGGAGATCGTCACCTCGGTGGCTCCGGCCGGGGCGGTGGTCTTCCTCCTCGCCGTGAGCATCCCCGGCGAGCTCAAGCCCATCATCCTGCGGGTCAACGGTCGCGAGTCGCGGTCCCTGGGGACGTCCACGCCCGCGGTGCTGGCGCTGCTGCCGATCGCCGGCGCGGTGATCGCGATGATCGCCCATGTCGCCGCGGGACTGGTCCTGGCGGTCCGGCGGCGCTCGGACGCCCGCCGGATCCTCTTCAACACCGGGCAGAACGTGCTCACCGTGCTCGTGGCGGCCGCGCTGTACTCGGGCCTCACGGGTACGCCGCTGCTCGAACCCACGCGCGACATCGGCGCCGGGGACGTCGCCGCGCTGCTGGTCGCGGGCGTGGCCTCCGTGGTGGCGAACCACCTGCTCGTGTGCGGCGCCGTCGCGCTCTCCACGTCCCGGTCCTTCTGGCCGCTCGTGGCGCGGGACCTGCGGTTCCTCGTGGTGACGCAGCTGGTGCTGCTCTCCGTCGCGGGCGTCGCGGTGGGTGTCGCACCGCACAACCCCGTGTCGCTGGTGCTGCTCGTGGTGCCGCTGTTCGCGGCGCACGTCTTCGCCTCGACCGGCGCCCGCCACGCGCACGATGCACGCCACGACCGCCTCACGGGGCTGGGCAACCGTGCGCAGTTCCGGGACGAGCTCGAGGACGCGCTCGACTACGCGGCGCGGCGAGACGAGGAGGGGCCGGGCCTCGTGCTGGTCGATCTCGACCACTTCAAGGACTTCAACGACACGCTCGGTCACCCCGTGGGTGACGCGATCCTGCGGGAGATCGCGACGCGCCTGGTCGCGTCCCTCCCCGAGCAGGCCTCCGTGCATCGTCTGGGCGGTGACGAGTTCGCCGTGGTGGTGCGCGACGGCGTCGACGGGACGGAACGGGTTGCGCGGACGCTGCTCGACTCGTTCACCACACCCGTCCTGGTCGACACCCTCGAGCTGCTGGTGCGCGGCTCGGCGGGTGTCGCGGTCGCGCCGCGCCACGGAGCGGACGAGGCGGCGTTGATGAAGAACGCCGACATCGCCCTCTACCACGCGAAGCTCGAGCGCGACCGGGTGAGCACCTACTCGCCCGACTTCGCGGTCAACACGGTCGAGCGGCTGCAGCTCATCGTCGACCTCCGGACCGCGCTCGAGGAGCGCCGGCTCCACGTCGAGTACCAGCCGCAGATCGACCTCACCACCGGCGCGACCGTCGGCGTCGAGGCGCTGGCGCGCTGGCGTCATCCCGAGCACGGGCCTGTCGGTCCCGACGAGTTCGTGCCCCTCGCGGAGAACTCGGGGCTGATCTTCGGCCTCACCGAGCTGGTGCTCGACATCGCCCTCGCCGATCTCGCGCGCTGGCGCGCCGGCTGCACGGATGTGCGGCTCGCGGTCAACCTCTCGGCGCGGCACCTCGCGGACCTGTCGATCGTCGCCATGGTGAGCAACTCCCTCGCGCGTCACGACGTCCCCGCCTCGGCCCTGGTGCTCGAGGTGACCGAGACCGCGATCTTCTCCGATCCGGTGCGCGCCGACAAGGTGCTGCGCGCGCTGCGCGATCTCGGCGTCGCGATCGCGATCGACGACTACGGCACCGGCAACGCGTCGCTCAGCTACCTGAGGCGCGTCGAGGTGGACGAGCTCAAGATCGACCGCGCGTTCGTCAGCCGGATGAGCGAGGACCCCCGCGACCGGATCATCGTGCGGTCGACGGTCGAGCTCGCGCTCGGCCTCGGTCTGCGCGTGGTGGCGGAGGGCATCGAGGACGAGGCCACCGGTGCGGCGATCGGCGCGCTGGGGGACGTCATCGGCCAGGGCTACCACTACAGCCGCCCGGTGGTCGCGGGCGAGATCTGTGCCCGGCTCGCGCGCGAGGATCACGCAGAAATCATGGCGAATCCTGAGAAAACCCTCGCTCTTTCAGCGACTTCACGCCAGGATGTTGCCAGGCCAACCCCTCCTGGCCTTTCTGACAATTGACGATGTGCGCAGTGGCGATCTACACCTCTCTCAGCGGTCACCCCTGCGGCAGGGACGGCTACGGCCGTGCGCATCGTCGCAGCTGAAGGGAAGTGCATCATGGGCAAGTGGACCAAGATCAAGGACAGCCTCACCGTGCGCGTCGTCGCGAGCGCGGGCACCATCGTCGCCGTCGCCACCGTGGCGGGTGCCGGAGTCAAGTGGAACTGACCGCTTCACGTACCGGCGGCGCCAGGACTCCGTTCCTGGCGCCGCCGGCGCTTGACGCGTACGTCACAGGCGTCACGACGCTCGGTGCGCTCGGCCTCGCCGCGGTTCTGGTCGGTGCGCCCTGGGGCGCGATCGTCGACTCCCCCATGCGGTGGCAGGTGCTCGTGCTCGCTTGCGCCGCGATCATCGGCGAGGTCCGCCCCATCCGCCTCGTCGACGGGGGCTCAGGCACGCGCACCCTGTCGACGTCGGCGCCGTTCGTGCTCGCGCTCGTCGGCGTCGCGGGTGTTGGCGTCGCCGTCGTCGCCCAGCTCGTCGCGAGCGGGGTCGATGATGTCGTGCAGCGTCGACCCCTCCGCAAATCCCTGTTCAACCTTGCGCAGTACGCGCTCAGCGTCATCGCGGCCCGAGCCGTCTACGCAGGGCTTACCGGCGCTCCGTTCTTCGGAGGCCCCAGCACCGTCGAGATGTCTGAGATCGCCGCGCTGCTCATCGCGGGCGTGGCGATGGTGGCGGTGAACTGGCTGCTCGTCGCCTGTGTCGTGTCCCTTTCCGTGCGCGGTTCGATCACCACCGTCCTCCGCATGGAGCTCCGCGACTTCGTGGTGGTCAACCTCGTGCTGCTGAGCGTGGGCTCGCTCGCCGCCGAGGTCGGCTCGGAGAGCCTGCTCGGGCTCGCGCTGCTGGCCGGTCCCGTGCTCGCCGCGCATGTGTTCGCGTCCGCAGCAGCTCGCCACGCCCACGACGCCACGCACGACCTTCTCACCGGTCTCGGCAACCGCGCGCAGCTGCAGCGCGATCTCTCGCGCGCGCTCGGCCAGGCTTCCGAGTCCAGCGGCCCCGGGCTCGTGCTCCTCGACCTCGACCACTTCAAGGACTTCAACGACACGCTCGGTCACCCGGTGGGCGACATGATCCTCCGCCAGGTGGCCCACCGGCTCGTGGCGGCCGCGCCCGAGGGATCGCGGGCCCATCGGCTGGGAGGCGACGAGTTCGCCGTCGTGGTGGATGGAGGGCTCGCGGAGAGCCGACGAGCAGCGCGGGACATGCTCGCCTCGTTCGAGGCGCCTGTGAACATCGACGGGCTCGAGCTGCTCGTCCGGGCATCCGTCGGCGTGGCCGTCGCGCCGATGCACGGCACGGATGGCGCGGAGCTCCTCAAGCATGCGGACATCGCGCTCTACCACGCGAAGCTCGAGCGCGATCGGATCTCGACCTTCGCTCCGGAGTTCGACATCAACACCGTGGATCGGCTACAGCTCCTCGCCGACCTCCGGACGGCGCTGTCCGAGACGGCCCTGCACGTCGAGTACCAGCCCCAGGTGGACCTCGCCAGCGGGCGGACGGTCGGCGTCGAGGCGCTGGTGCGCTGGCACCACCCGGAGCGAGGGCTCGTCCGCCCCGACGAGTTCGTCCCGCTCGCGGAGAACTCGGGGTTGATCCTGGAGCTCACCACGTTCGTGCTCGACCAGGCGCTGCGGGACCTCGCCGCGTGGCGTGCGCGCGGCCACGAAGTGCGGATGGCCGTCAACCTGTCCGCCCGCCACCTCTCCGACCTCGCGCTCCCACGCCTCGTCGCCGAGGCGATCGAGCGCCACGGCGTCCCCGCGACCTCGCTGGTGCTCGAGGTCACCGAGACCGGAATCCTGTCGGACCCGATCCGCGCGGACCTCGTGATCCGGGAGCTGCGCCAGCTCGGTGTCGCGATCGCGATCGACGACTACGGCACCGGCAACGCCTCGCTCAACTACCTGCGTCGGCTGCAGATCGACGAGCTCAAGATCGACCGGTCCTTCGTCAGCAACATCCAGGCGGACGACCACGACCTCATCATCGTCAGGTCGACCATCGAGCTCGCGCTCGCGCTCGGGCTGCGCGTGGTGGCCGAGGGCGTCGAGGACGCGCCGACCGCCGTGGCGCTCGCGGAGCTCGGCCCGGTCATCGCTCAAGGCTTCCACCTCGGCAGGCCCGCTCCCGCCGCCACGGTGCTCCAAGCGCTCGAGGGCTCGACGCTGACGCCTGCGGAACGAGGCTGACATGCTCGTGATGACGGCATGCCTGCTGGCGCTCGTGTCGCCCCTGGTCGCGCTGAGGTGGCCGGCCGGCATCGCGCTGCGCCGCTGGCGCGCGCCCTGGCTCGTGTGGGGCGCGCTCGCCACGCAGATCGTGATCATCGACGTGCCGCTGCCCGAGGCGGTCGCGCCGCCGCTGCACGTGGCGACCTACCTCGCGGTGCTGGCGTTCCTGTGGGTCAACCGCGAGGTCCGCGGTGCGCTCGTCGTCGGAGCGGGAGCGCTCGCGAACGGGCTCACCATCGCGCTCAACGGCGGCGTGCTGCCGGCCAGCCGGGCGGCGGTCGAGGCCGCAGGGATCGATCCGGACCATGAGTTCCTCAACTCCGCCGTGCTGGCGGACCCCGTGCTGCCCTGGCTCGGCGACGTCTTCGCCTGGCCGGACCCGCTGCCGCTCGCGAACACGTTCAGCGTCGGCGACGTGCTCATCGTCGTCGGTGTGGCCCTCGCCGCATGGACGCAGACACGGCCGCTGCGATCGCCGAGCGCCGTCGTTCACGACCGCGTCGACGCTTAGCTGCGCCTCGACCGCGCCTGCGGACCTCTACGATGGCGAGGCCCCGTCGCGCCGGAAGTGTTCACCCGCACGTCGCATCGGTCGATAGGGACGAACGGATGGCGACGCGACGACATCGTCATCCGTGAACCCATGCCCACCCCGCCTGCGCGTCCCCGAGGGAGGAGCTCGTGATCGGCCGCCCGCACCCTACGCGCCCTGCGACGCTCATCTTCTACGTCGCGTCCGTCTGCGTGCTCGGCGCGGCCGCCTTCGCCGGGACGCTCGGTGCCGGGATGCGGCCCACAGAGCTCAGCACCAACCTCATGATCGCCCTTGCGTTCCTCGCGGTCTTCGCGCTCGTGGGGGAGCTCAAGCCGATCTGGCTCGCGTGGTCGGGCCAGGAGATCCACTCACTGTCCCTCGGCACGCCCGCGGTTCTCGCGATCCTGGCGATCGCGGGCCCGGCCCCCGCGATCTTTGTGCAGGCGATCAGCACCCTCGCCGACGACATCCGCGGTCGTCGCGCCTGGTACAAGGCTGCTTTCAACATCGCGCAGTATTCCGTGAGCATCGCTGCCGCCGGCGCGGTCTACGAGCCTCTCGCCGCGACCATCGAAGGCGACCACGTCGCGGTGGTGCACGCGCAGCGCGTGGGAGCGCTGCTGGTATCCGGCCTCGTGATGATCATGCTCAACTGGCTGCTCGTCGGCGTCGCGGTCACGCTCGCCTCCGGTGAGCCGCTGCGCGCGACGCTCGCCAGCGGCTTCGGCTACTTCGTGGCCACCCACGCGGTGATGTTGAGCCTGGGCTGCATCGCGGCTGATGTCGCGCCGCACGGCGTCGGAGTCCTGGTCATGCTCGTGCCTGCGGCGGTGGCCGCGCACTACTTCGCGGTCATCGGTGCACGCCACGCGTACGACGCCTCGCATGACCAGCTCACGGGGCTGCGCAACCGGGGGCAGCTGCGCGTGAAGCTCGAGCGCGACCTGGCCGCAGAACCTGACGACCGGTACCGAGGGCCAGGTCTGGTGCTGATCGATCTCGATCACTTCAAGGTCTTCAACGACACGCTGGGTCATCCGGTGGGGGATGCGATCCTCTGCGAGGTGGCGCGGCGGCTCGATGGGGGGGCACCCCTGGACGCCGTCGTCCACCGGCTCGGCGGCGACGAGTTCGCGATCGTGGCGGACGGCACCATCGAGCAGCTCCGCTCGCTCGCCTCCGAGGTCCTCGCGACCCTTGAGGAGCCGGTGCAGGTCGACGATCTCGAGCTGCTGGTACGGGCGAGCGCCGGCCTCGCCGTCGCGCCGATGCACGGCAGCGACGTCGACACCCTGATGAAGAACGCGGACATCGCGCTCTATCACGCGAAGCTCGAGCGGGACCGGATCAGCATCTTCTCTCCGGAGTTCGACCTCAACACGGTCGAGCGGCTGCGCCTGCTCGCCGATCTCCGGATCGCCATCGACCGGGGTGACCTCGACGTCGTCTTCCAGCCGCAGGTCGAGCTCGCCGGATCGCGCGTGGTCGCGGTCGAGGCTCTCGCTCGCTGGAACCACTGCACGCGCGGGCCCGTCGGTCCGGACGTGTTCATCCCCCTCGCCGAGGACTCGGGCCTCATCTTCCGGCTCACGACCGTGGTGCTCGAGCGCGCGCTCGCGCAGCTCGCCGAGTGGCGCGCCGCCGGCCACGACATCCGGATGGCGGTGAACCTGTCTGCGCGTCATCTCTCGGACCTCGGGGTGCCGCAGCAGGTGGCCCTCGCGCTGCGGCGTCATGGCATCCCCGCATCGTCCCTGGTGCTCGAGGTCACCGAGACCGCGATCCTCTCGGACCCCGTCCGCGCGGACCTCGTGATCCGCGCCCTGCGCGCCCACGGGGTCACGATCGCGATCGACGACTACGGCACCGGCAACGCCTCGCTCAGCTACCTGCGCCGCCTCGAGGTCGACGAGCTCAAGATCGACCGTGTGTTCGTCAGCAACATCCGTGCGGACGGGCAGGACATGATCATCGTCCGCTCCACCATCGCGCTCGCGCTCGAGCTGGGCCTGCGGGTCGTGGCGGAGGGCGTCGAGGACGAGCCGACCGTGGAGTCGCTCCGCAGCTTCGGGGGCGTGGTCGCGCAGGGCTACCACCTGGGCAGGCCCGGCAGCGCGGAGGCGGTCGAGAGGATGATCGTGGAGGCCAACGGCGCCCCGACGGAGGGCGCCCTGTCGCGCGCCTAGGCGCGAACCGATCCATGCGGCATCACGCCCGCGAGCCCATGTGAGTATTCTCACCTGGACGGTGGTGCGGTCGATTGCAACGATGTAGGTGCCGGCGCTCGCCGGTGAGCAGACGGAAGCGGGAGCGTACGTGCCGACACCGGGCCTCCGACGAGCATGGAACCCTGCGCTCGTCTACACGGGCGCTGTGTCGACCCTGGGCCTCACGTGGGTCGGCTTGCTGCTCGCGCACAGCGACAGCACCCTCGCCGTGCCGCCGTCGATGGTCTGGCCCGCTCTCTTCCTCGCGGTCCTCGCCGTCCTCGGCGAGCTCAAACCGATCTGGCTGCTGTTCGAGGACGGCGCGGCGCAGCGGTCGATCGCGCTGTCGACGCCGGCCGTGGTGGCCCTGATCGAGATCGCGGGGCCGCTGTCCGCTGCGCTCGTCCAGATGGCCGCGATGGTGATCGTCGACCTCAAGGGGCGACGCGCCCCGTACAAGCTGGTCTTCAACGCGGCGCAGTACGCGATCTCCGTGCTCGTGGCGGGCCGTGTGTACGACCTCCTCGGCAGCGACCTCGACGCGGACGCCTCGCGGGCCGACGGCGCAGCGAAGATCGGGGCGCTGCTGCTGGCGGGCCTGGTGATGGTGGCGTCCAACTACCTGCTGGTGGGGATCGCGGTCACGCTGCTGTCAGGGCAGTCGCTGCTGGAGGCCGTGCGTGAGGACGCAGGCAACTTCTTCGTCACGCACACGGTCCTGCTCGTCATGGGGGCGATCGCCGCCCAGCTGGCGCACCACGGTCTCGCGCCCGCAGTGCTGATCCTGGTCCCCGTGGTCGCCGCGCACTACTACGCATCCGCCGGCGCGCGCCACGCGTACGAGGCGGCTCACGACGGCCTGACGGGGCTCGGCAACCGCGGTCGGCTCCATCAGACGCTCGAGGGCGCGCTCGAGGCGGCGTCCGGAGATCGCGAGGCGGGACCGGCGCTGGTCCTGCTCGACCTCGACCATTTCAAGGACTTCAACGACACGCTCGGGCACCCCATCGGCGACGAGATCCTGCGGGAAGTCGCTGCACGGTTCGTGGGGGCGGCGCAGGACGCCCAGGCCGTCCACCGGCTGGGCGGCGACGAGTTCGCGGTCGTCGTGCACGGAGGCGCGGTGGCGGCGCGAGCGTGCGCTGAGGATCTGCTCGACGCGCTGCGGTCGCCGGTGAAGGTCGGCGGGCTGGAGCTGATGGTGCGCGCCAGCGCGGGGGTCGCCATCGCACCGCGCCACGGCGACACCGTCGCGACGCTCATGAAGAATGCGGACATCGCCTTGTACGAGGCGAAGGTCGAGCGCGACCGGATCAGCACGTTCTCTCCCGAGTTCGACGTCAACACCGTCGAGCGCCTCCGGCTTCTCGCGGACCTGCGCGCCGCACTCGAGCGCCGGATGATCCACGTCGAGTACCAGCCGCAGTTCGATCTCGACCACGGCGGCGTGGTCGCCGTCGAGGCGCTGGCGCGGTGGTCGCACCCCGAGCGCGGCCCGATCCCCGCAGACGAGTTCGTGCAGCTCGCCGAGAACTCCGGTCTGATCCACGATCTCACCGCCTGCGTGCTCGACGCCGCTCTCGGGAGGCTCGCCGGCTGGCGGGCCCTCGGTCACGACATCCGCATGTCGGTGAACCTGTCCGCGCGCCACCTCGCGGACCTCGCGCTGCCGCAGCAGGTCGCCTCCGCTCTCGAGCGGCACGGCGTGCCGGCCGACCGCCTGGTGCTCGAGGTCACCGAGACGGGAGTGCTCGCCGACGCGGTGCGCGCGGACGTGGTGCTGCGCGCGGTGCGCCGCCTGGGCGTCGCGATCGCGATCGACGACTACGGCACCGGCAACGCGTCGCTCACCTACCTCCGCAGGCTCGAGATCGACGAGCTCAAGATCGACCGGAGCTTCGTCAGCAGCATCGGCGAGGACCACCACGACCTCATCATCGTCCGCTCGACCATCGCGCTCGCTCTCGAGCTGGGACTCCGCGTGGTCGCGGAGGGGGTCGAGAACCAGGCGACCGTCGAGCTGCTGCGCGGCTTCGGCAGCGTGGTGGGTCAGGGCTTCCACCTCGGCAGGCCGATGCCGCCCGCGGAGATCGAGGTGCTGCTGGGTGCGTCCGAGCGCGTCGCCGATGCGGCGGGCGGGGCGGGCGCCAGATGACGAAGGCCCCTCCGAGGAGGGGCCTTGCGCGTGGAGCGGGTGAC
>NZ_BBLU01000008.1 GCF_000759715.1 Demequina mangrovi | reverse complement strand
GCGCCGCGGGCTCCGCGTCGAAGGCGTCTCAGACGCCCGCCTCGCCGTCGGCCGCGTCCCATGCCACCGGGGCGGCGCCGCGGACCCGGACCGCGTCGCGACGTCGCACCGCGCCGTCCACGGGCGGGGTGCGGATCCCCAAGGGGCGCGCCTCGAGCCGTCCCGGCGGGCCCGGCCGGCCGATGCGCCAGGCGCCCGGCGGCAACCGGATCGAGCCGGTGCAGCTGCGCGGCTCGTGGCTCGCGTCGATGTCCTGGCGGCTCTTCGTGCTCGCCGGCGTGATCGTGCTCGCCGCTGCCGTGGTGCTGCCGTCGCTGCGCGCGTACTTCCGTCAGCAGGAGGAGCTCGCGGACCTGCGGGCCGACGCGATCGCCGCGCAGGAGTCGGTGGACGACCTCACGGCGGACCTCGCGCGCTGGAACGACCCTGCCTACGTCGAGGCCCAGGCGCGCGAGCGGCTCGCCTTCGTCTACCCGGGCGAGACGCCGTACCGCGTGATCGACCCCGAGACGGTCGAGGGCGCGGCCGAGGGGTCGGTCGCGGCCGAGACCGGCACCTCGATCGAGGAGACTGGCACGTGGTACACGCGGTTGTGGGGATCCGTCGAGGAGGCGGGCGGCGCGCAGGTGGACGCCGGCGACGGCGGTACCGCCGCATCGTCCACGAAGGACGCCGACTAGAATCTCAGGGTGACCGACACCCCCGCCACCGAACGTGACGTCGCCGTGCTCGCGGCCCAGCTGGGACGGGAGCCGCGCGGCATCGTCGCCATCGCCGCCCGCTGCGTGTGCGGCAACCCGACCGTGGTGCACACCGCGCCCCGACTCCCGGACGGCACGCCGTTCCCCACGCAGTACTACCTCACGCATCCCGACGCGGTGGCCGCCGTCTCGACGCTTGAGGCGAACGGCGTGATGAAGGACATGCAGGCGCGCCTCCAGTCCGGCGAGGAGCCGGAGCTGGTCGAGGCGTACCGCGCCGCCCATGAGCGCTACCTCGAGGAGCGCTACGCGCTCGGCGACGCGCCTGAGATCCACGGCATCTCCGCCGGGGGCATGCCGGACCGTGTCAAGTGCCTCCACGTGCTCGTGGGCCACGCGCTCGCGGCCGGCCCGGGCGTCAACCCCCTCGGCGACGAGGCGCTCGCGATGATCGCCGACTCGTTCCGCCCCGACCGTTGCACGTGCGCGGTCGAGATCGCTGAGTAGTCTCAAGCCATGCGTGTAGCCGCCATCGACTGCGGGACCAACTCGATCCGCCTGCTCATCGCCGACGTCGACCTCGCCGCCGGCACCCTCACCGACGTGGTCCGCACCATGACCGTGGTGCGCCTGGGCCAGGGCGTCGACCGGACGGGGGAGTTCGCCGCCGAGGCGCTCGAGCGCACCTTCGCCGCGACCGACGTCTACGCCGCGCAGTGCCGCGAGCACGGCGTCGAGGCCATCCGCTTCGTCGCCACCTCCGCGACGCGCGACGCGCGCAACCGCGACGTGTTCCTCGAGGGCATCGAGGCGCGGCTCGGCGTGGTGCCCGAGGTCATCTCGGGCGCCGAGGAGGCCGCGCTGTCCTTCCGCGGCGCCACCGGCGCTCTCGACGCCGCGCACGATGCGCCCTTCCTCGTGGTCGACCTGGGCGGCGGCTCGACCGAGGTGGTCCTCGGCGTCGAGCAGCCCGAGGCCGCGCACTCGATGGACGTGGGCTGCGTGCGGATGACCGAGCGTCACCTCGTGGGCGACCCGCCGTCGCAGGAGCAGGTGGCCGCGGCCGAGGCGGACGTGCACGAGGCGATCGACATGGCGTTCGCCGGGGTGCCCGTCGAGCAGACGCGCACGCTCGTGGGCCTCGCCGGCACCATCACCACCGTGACCGCGCACGCCCTCGGCCTGCCCGAGTACGACCGCGACTCCATCAACGGCGCGATCATCGACATCGACGACGCGATCCGGGCCTGCGACGAGCTGCTCGCCGCCTCGCGGGTCGAGAAGTCGGCGCTCGGGTTCATGCACCCGGGCCGCGTCGACGTCATCGGCGCGGGCGCGCTCGTGTGGCGGACCGTGATGACGCGCGTGCGCGACGCCGTGGTGGCCGCGGGCGGCGCGTTACCGCACGTGGTGACCAGCGAGCACGACATCCTCGACGGCATCGCGTTCTCGGCGGCCGAACGGGGCTGACGCCCGAGGACGATGCGCCGGCCGGTCCGCCGAGCGCCGCATCGTCCCTACCCGCCCCCGTAGCCCAACTGGCAGAGGCAGCCGGCTTAAACCCGGCCCAGTGCGGGTTCGAACCCCGCCGGGGGCACGTCACATCCGGCGCCCGTCTGCACCTGCGCCCGCGTGCGTCCCGCTGCTGCATGAGTGCCGGAACGGGTCCGTTTCCGGCGCTCATGCACCACCGTGCCGCAGGGCGCACCGTAGGCTGGTGCGCCATGGCTGCCGGCGCGACTGTTCACACCTTCGACATCACGCTCGCGGACGTCGACCGCAGCGTCTACGAGGACCTCTCGCTGCGCGCGGCCCGGCACCCGTCCGAGACCGGCCTGTTCCTGGTGACGCGCGTGCTCGCGTACTGCCTCGAGCACGAGGAGGGCATCACCTTCTCCGAGGGCATCTCGACCGCCGAGGAGCCGGCGGTGCTGGTGCGCGACCTCACCGGCGCGATCACCGCGTGGATCGAGATCGGGCAGCCGGAGGCCGAGCGGCTCCACCGGGGCTCCCGTCTCGCGGACCGCACCGCGGTCTACACGCAGCACGATCCCGCGAAGGTGCTCGCCCGTTGGGACGGCAAGAAGATCCACGAACGCGAGCGGATCCTGCTCCACAGCTTCGACCCGGGCTTCGTGGAGGCCGCGGCGGCGCTGGTCGAGCGCCGCAACGCGCTCACGGTCTCGGTGACCGAGCGGCACCTCTACCTCGAGCTCAACGGCACCTCGCTCGACTCGGCGATCCACACCGTCGCGCTCGGCTGAGGCCCGCCCCGCCCCCCCACTCTCGCCGGTTGGGCGCTTGAGCGGTGGGATTCGGCGCAATCGCGCTGCTGGATCGCCCAGTTGCGGGGCCCGTGCCGTGGCTACGCCTTGCGGATCCAGTACTCAGTGTTACTATCTAGTGGTAGTCAACATCACTGAGTAGCAACGGGAGACCCGCGGTGGGCAAGCAGATGACGGAGATGCTCAAGGGCACGCTCGAGGGCATCGTCCTGGCGCTCCTCGCCCTCGGCCCGGCCTACGGGTACGAGATCACCGCGCGGCTGCGCGACCAGGGCTTCGCCGACATCGCGGAGGGCACCGTGTACGCGCTGCTCGTCCGGATCGAGCAGCGGGGCCTGGTCGACGTCGAGAAGGTGCCGTCGGAGAAGGGCCCGCCGCGCAAGGTCTTCACCCTCAACGCCCAGGGCCGCGAGGCGCTGGACGAGTTCTGGAGCAGCTGGGGCTTCCTCGCGGACCGGCTCGCTCACCTCAAGGAAGGACCCCGGTCATGACCTGGATCGAGAAGCTCACGGGCTCGCTGGAGCAGAAGAAGCGGTACAAGGCCGATCGCCGACGCATGGAGGGCCTGCCCGCTCCGTACGCGGATGCCGCGATGGCGATGCATCGGTACTTCATGTACTACGGCGGAGTCACCGACGGCGACACCATGCTCACGATGATCGGCGACCTCGCTGACCTGTGGGAGCGCGCCGCCGCGGACGGGACGCCGGTGCGGGACATCGTCGGGGCCGACCCCGTCGACTTCGCCGAGACCTTCGCCGCCGCGTACACCGGACGGCGCTGGATCGACAAGGAGCGCGCGCGGCTGGTCGAGGCGATGGATCGCGCGGCGGGCGAGTCGACATGACCGCGGCCGTCGCGGTCCGCGGGATCGAGAAGTCCTACGGCGACCTGCACGTCCTCACGGGTGTGGATCTCGAGGTCGCCCGCGGCAGCATCGTCGCGCTGCTCGGCTCGAACGGCGCCGGCAAGACGACGCTGGTCCGCATCCTCAGCACGCTGCTGAAGGCCGATGCCGGGGAGGCCTCCGTCGCGGGCCACGACGTCGCCAGCGCTCCTGCCGAGGTGCGCATGTCCATCAGCCTCACGGGTCAGTTCGCGGCGGTCGACGAGATCCTCACCGGTCGCGAGAACCTCGTCCTCGTGGCACGGCTGCGCCGCGTGCCCGACCCGGGTGGCGTGGCCGATGCGCAGCTCGCCCGCTTCGGTCTCGCGGAGGCGGGAGCGCGGAGGGTCGGCACCTACTCGGGCGGCATGCGCCGGAGGCTCGACATCGCGATGAGCCTCGTCGGCGACCCGCCGGTGGTGTTCCTCGACGAGCCGACCACGGGGCTCGACCCGCAGGCGCGCCGCGAGGTGTGGGCGGCCGTGCGCGCGCTCGCGGACGGTGGTACCACGGTGCTCCTCACCACGCAGACGCTCGACGAGGCCGAGCACCTCGCCGACCGCATCGCGATCCTCCACGAGGGGCGCATCATCGTGGACGGCACGCTCGCCGAGCTCAGGGCTCTCATCCCTGCGCCCACCGTCGAGCACGTCGAGAAGCAGCCGACGCTCGAGGAGGTCTTCCTCGCGGTCGTCGGTGCGAAGGGAACGCCATGACCGCCCTGACCGACACCGCCGTCCTCACCGGCCGCTCGCTGCGGCACATCACCCGCAGCCCCGACACCATCATCACCACCGCGCTCATGCCGATCGCGTTCCTGCTGCTCTTCGTCTACGTCCTCGGCGGCGCGATCGATGCGGGCGCCGCCTCGTACGTCGACTATCTGCTCCCCGGGATCCTGGTCATCACCATCGCCTCGAGCATCTCGTACACGGCCTTCAGGCTCTACCTCGATCTACAGGCCGGCATCCTCGAGAGATTCCAGACCATGCCCATCGCGCGGCCGTCGGTGCTGTGGTCGCATGTGCTGACCTCGCTGGTCGCGACGTCGGTGGCGCTCGCGGCCGTGATCGCGGCGGCGCTGGTGATGGGTTTCCGCTCGGACGCGGGCGTGCTCGGGTGGCTCGCGGTCGCCGGGATCCTCGGCTCGCTCACGCTCGCGCTGACGTGGCTCGCGGTGATCCCGGGCCTCACGGCGACCTCGCCCGACGGTGCGACGGGCTTCGCCTACCCGCTGATTCTGCTGCCCTTCGTGAGCTCGGCCTTCGTGCCCACGGAGACGATGCCGGGACCCGTGCGCTGGTTCGCGGAGCATCAGCCGGTGACGTCGATCGTCGACGCGGTGCGGGCGCTGCTCGCGGGGCAGGCGCCCGGCGCGGATCTGTGGATCGCTCTCGCCTGGGTGGGCGCGATCCTCGCGGTCGCGTACATCCTTGCGACCGCGGCGTACCGGCGCCGGATCGGCTAGGGCCGCTCCGCGGGGACCGCGGCCTCGCGCGCGGCGCGCGCCCAGTCGATCGTCGCGGCGAGCGTCCCGAACGTGTAGAGGTGGAGCCGCACCTCGCCGTGGGCGTCCTCGAGGCGCGAGGTGAGCTCCTCCACGAACCGGTCGGGACCGGCGGTGCCGACCAGCGACGTGAGCGAGAAGCCGTACTTCCGTGCGATGCCCGCGGACGTTCCGACGCCGCAGCGGCGGGCGAAGGCGACGAGGCGGCGCACCCCGGCGGGACCGGGCACGCCCACGCGGATCGGCGCGGCGATCCCGAGCGCGCGGGCGCGCTCGATCCACGCGACCACCGCGTCGGCGTCGAACGAGAACTGCGTAGTGACGGAGGCGGTCAGGCCCTGGTCGGCGATTGCCGCCGTCTTGTCGCGCAGCGCCGCCCACAGCGCCTCGTCCGCGATCGCGGGGTGGCCCTCGGGGTAGCCGGTGATGCCGACCTCGGCGACGCCGGCTTCCGCGAGCAGCCCCGAACGGATCACGTCGAGCGCGGAGGCGTAGGGCCCGGCGGGCGTGCGGGGGTCGCCTCCGACGACGAACAGGCGCTCATGCGCATCGTGGGCGCGCAGACCGTCGAGCGCGTCACGGAGCTCGGACTCCGAGCCGAGGCGGCGCGCGGCGAGGTGGGGGACCGGGACCAGCTCCGCGCGCGCGGCGGCGGCAGCGGCCTCGCGGCGCTCCGGGGCGCCCTCGGTGCCCAGATGCGTGACGCTCACCCGCGTGCCGGCGGGCAGGTCGCCCGCGTGCGCGACGAGCGTCGCGGTGTCGCGGGCGGTGATCTCGACGGAGAGGTCCTCGAGAAGCGTGGCGGTCCGGTGCAACAGCGGGCCCCCTTCGGTCCGTTGAAGCAGAGAAGCGACCCCTATTGTACGGGCGTCCGACACGCGGTGCCAGGGACGGAGGGTCCTGGCGCGCCTCGGACGCGGCTCCGCCCCGGCGGGGAGGTCGCGCCGGGGCGGAGGGTCGGGGGCCGCCTAGAGGACGGCGGTGAGCTCCGGGCTGGCCGCGGCCCGCACGGCCTCGCGCGCATCGGCGGCCGAGCGCGCCGCGCGCGCCGTGTCTGCGAGGGCGCGGCACTCCTCGAGCGAGTGGAGCGACAGCGCGAAGCGCACCGCCGCGACCTTCTTGGGCGCCATCGACAGGCTCGACACCCCGAGGCCTGCGAGCACCAGCGCGAGGAAGGGATCGCCCGCGGACTCGCCGCACACGCCCACGGGCCTGCCGGTCTCGGAACCGCCGGCGCACGCCGCGGCCACCACATCGAGCACCGCCGGCTGCCACGGGTCGAGCAGATCGGACAGCTCGCCCTCCATGCGGTCCGCGGCCATCGTGTACTGCGCGAGATCGTTGGTGCCCAGCGACCCGAAGTCCACCTCGGCGAGCACGTGGCGCGAGCGGAGCGCGGCCGCGGGCACCTCGATCATCACGCCGGACTTCGGCAGCCCCGCCGCCGCGACCCGCGAGGCGAACCAGGCGGCCTCCTCGGCGGTCGCGACCATCGGCGCCATGACGCGCACGTCGGCGCCGGTGTCGCGTGCGGCCAGCGCCAACGCGGCGAGCTGCGAGTCGATGAGCTCCGGCTTCGCCTGGCACAGCCGCAGGCCGCGCCGGCCGAGCGCGGGGTTCTCCTCCTCGCCCAGGTTCGCGAAGGCGAGCGGCTTGTCGGCACCCGCGTCGAGCGTGCGGACCACCACGCGGCGGCTCCCGAACGGCTCCAGCACCTTGCGGTACACGTCCGCCTGCTCCTCGACGCTCGGCAGCGCGGTCGCGGAGAGGTAGAGGAACTCCGTGCGGAACAGCCCGACGCCCTCGACGTCCTGGGCGCCCGCGGCGACCGCATCGTCCACCCCGCCGATGTTCGCGAGCAGGGCGACGGCATGGCCGTCGCGCGTGGCGCCCGGTCCGGACACCCCGGCGAGCGCGGCGGCGCGCCGTTCGCGGCGCTCGCGCTGCGCCTCGAGGAGCGCCATGTCGGGGTCGAGCGTGACCTCGCCCGCCTCGCCGTCGACGGCCACGGTGGTGCCGGGCTCGAGGGACGTCGCGCCATGGAGCTGGACCACCGCCGGGATCCCCATCTGCGCCGCGAGGATCGCGGTGTGCGAGGTGCGTCCGCCCGCCTCGGTGACGATCGCCACCACGTGCGCACGGTCGAGCGCCGCCGTCTGCGCGGGCGCGAGGTCATGGGCGACCACGACCGACGGGCCGGACAGGGACGGCACGCCGGGGGCCGGGACGCCGAGCACCTCGGCGATCGCCCGGTCGCCCACGTCCTTGAGGTCGGTGACGCGCTCCGCGAAGTAGCCTCCGAGCGCCTCGAACTGCGCGGCGTACTCCGCGACCGCCGCCTCGATCGCGTGGGCCGGGCCGAGCCCCGCGCCCACGTGCTTCGCCGCGGCCTTCGCGAGGCCCTTGTCCCGCGCGATCATCGCGGTCGCCTTGAGGATCGGCGCGGCGTGCGCGTTGGCGGCGGCCTGCGCGTCCAGGTCCCCGGCCACCGTGGCGAGGGCGGCCTGGATCTGCGCGGTGGCCGCCTCCGCATCGGCCGGCGCGGGCTCGTCGTCGGGGGGCCGGACCGGCGGTGCGACCTGCACCACCGGCCCGACCGCCGTGCCGGGGCTGACGCCGACGCCGTGACGGGTGTCGCCGGACATGTCAGCCCTCCTCGGCGTCCAGGTCGCGGGAGAGAAGCGCGACCAGGGACTCGAGGGCGGCGTCCGCACCGTCGCCGTCGGCGGTGAGGATCACCTCCTCGCCGTGCTTGGCGCCGAGGGCCATGACGCCCAGGATGCTGGTGGCGTCGACGGCCTCCTCGCCGGCTCGGCCGATCTCGACGTCGAGCCCGGTGCCCTGGGCCGCCTCGACGAAGAGGGCGGCGGGGCGGGCGTGCAGGCCGACGGACGAGGCGATGGTGACGGTGCGCTGAGGCATGACGGTTCTCCTTCGAACGGTAGGGGTCAGACGGTCGCGACCGCGTCGACGGTCTCGAGCTTCTTGTCGCGGGACTTGAGCGTGACCACGATCGCGGTCATGAGCAGCACGCCGGCGGCGAGCGCGACGAGGAACCACAGGAACCCGCCCATGAGAGGCAGCACCCAGATCCCGCCGTGCGGCGCGCGCAGCGTGACGCCGAACACCATCACCAGGCCGCCGGTGAGCGCCGAGCCGACCACCGACGAGGCGATGACGCGGACCGGGTCGGCCGCGGCGAACGGGATCGCGCCCTCGGAGATGAACGAGGCGCCGAGCAGCCACGCGGCCTTGCCGTTCTCGCGCTCGGGCTCCGAGAACAGCTTCGGGCGGACGGTGGTGGCGAGCGCCATCGCGAGCGGGGCGACCATGCCGGCCGCCATGACCGCGGCCATGATGGTGAGCGCGGGAGCGTCCGTCGCGGTGCCGGCGGCGGCGAGCCCCGCCGTGCCGAAGAAGTACGCGACCTTGTTCACCGGTCCGCCGAGGTCGAAGCCCATCATCGCGCCGAGCACGACGCCGAGGATGAACGCGCTGCCGCCCTGGAGGCTGGTGAGCCAGTCGTTGAGGCCGTCGGACAGCGCCTTGATGGGCAGGCCGAGCAGCGTGATGAACAGGCCCATGGTGATGAGGCTCGACAGCAGCGGGATGACCACCACCGGCATCACGCCGCGGACGCCCTTGTGGACCTTCCAGCTCGCGATCCACCGGGCGGAGAGTCCGCCGATGATGCCGGTGACGATGCCGCCGAGGAAGCCGGCGCCCATGGTCGCGGCGATCGAGCCGCCCACGATGCCGGGCACCAGGCCGGGACGGTCGGCGATCGCGAAGGCGATGAAGCCGGACAGGATCGGCACGAGGAAGCCGAACGCGGCGCCTCCGATGACGAACAGCAGCGCGGCCCAGCTCGTGAGGGAGAGCACGTCGAAGTGCTGCGCGATGTTGTACTCGTCACCCGAGGTGAGGTTGTAGTTGACGATCTCGATCGCGCCGTTCTCGCCCAGCGCGATCTGCGCGAGCATGAAGGACAGCGCGATGAGGATGCCGCCCGCCGCGACGAAGGGGATCATGTAGCTCACGCCGGTCATCAGCCACTGGCGGATCTGCGTGCCGATCCCGGCCTTCTTGTCGACCTTGGTGGCGAGGCCGGACGATGCGGCCGCGGGCGCGGCGGCGACGGCCGCATCGGGGTTGGTGCGCCATTCGGAGGCCTTCGCGGCCGCCTGAGAGACGAGCGCCGGTCCGTCCGAGATCGCCTTCTTCACGCCGACGTCGACGATCGGCTTGCCCGCGAAGCGCTCGGGGCTGCGGACCTCGACGTCGTGGGCGAAGATCACCGCGTCGGCGGCGGCGATCTCCTCGGCGCTGAGCGGCGTCGCCCCGGCCGAGCCCTGCGTCTCGACCTTCATGGTGTGGCCCGCCTCCTTGGCGGCGCGCTCGAGCGCCTCGGCGGCCATGTAGGTGTGGGCGATGCCGGTGGGGCACGAGGTCACACCCACGAGGGTGAGGCCGGACGATGCGGCGGGTGCCGGGGCCGGTGCCGGTGCGACGGGCTCGGGTGCGGGCGCCTCCTCCGCGGGGGCCGCGGCGGGCATCGGCGGCGGGGAGACGACAACGTCCCCGACCTCGCCCTCGACGATCGCGACCACCTCGGCCTCGGTGGTCGCGGCACGGAGGGCTCCGGTGAACTCCTTCTTCATGAGCGCCTTCGCGAGCCTGGGCAGCACCTTCATGTGCGCCTCGGACGCGCCCTCGGGGGCGGCGATGAGGAAGACGATGTCGGCGGGGCCGTCCTTGGCGCCCCAGTCGATGCCGTCGGCGCTGCGGCCGAAGGCGAGGGTCGGCTCCGCGATGCCGGCGCTGCGCGCGTGGGGGATCGCGATGCCGCCGGGAAGCCCGGTCGCCATCGTCTCCTCGCGCTTGCGCACGTCGCCGAGGAACACCTCGAGGTCCGTGCAGCGGCCGGTCGCGACCAGGGTCTCCGCCAACGCGCGCGTGGCGTCGTGGCGGTCGGTCGCGCCCAGCTCGAGCACGACCTGCTGCTCAGTGATCAGTGACATGGGGGTGTTCCTTTCGGGGTCAGCGCTGACCCAGCGCCAGTGCGGCGGGCGGGGTGTGCGTGAGGTCCACGGGGATGCCGTGGAGATCCGCGCGGGTGGGGACGCGGCTGCCGGGAAGGGTGACGGCCGCGGCGCCCCAGGCGACCCCCTCGGCGAGGGAGTCGGAGGCGGTGAGGGAGCGGGAGAGCCCGTGGAGCAGTCCCGCGAGCATGCAGTCGCCGGCTCCGACGGTGGAGACGGCGGCGGTGATGGTGGCGCGTGCGTGCACCGCCTCGTCGGCGGTGACGAGCAGGGCTCCGTCGCCGCCGAGGCTGACGGCGACGGTCGCGATGCCGCCGGAGACCAGCTCCGTGGCGGCGGCGCGGACGTCGCCCAAGGTGGGGAGGTCGTGGCCCACGAGCTCGGCGAGCTCCTCGTGGTTGGGCTTGACGAGGTCGGGGGAGGCGGCGACCGCGGCGGCGAAGGGGGCGCCGGAGCTGTCGATCGCGACGCGGGCCCCGGCGGCGCGGGCGCGGGCGACCAGCTGCGCGTAAAGGTCCTCGGGCGCTCCGGGCGGGAGGCTCCCGCAGCCGACGATCCAGGCGGCGTCCGTCGCGCTCGCGACCGTCTCGGCCAGGAGCGCCTCGACCTCCGCGGCGGCCAGCACGGGGCCGGGCTCGTTGAGCTTGGTGGTGGTGCCGTCGGGCTCGAGCACCGAGATGTTCATCCGCGCGGCGCCGGCGATCGGCACGGAGCGCCGCGGCACGCCCGCGGCGTCGAGCAGCTCCTCGAGCAGGCGGCCCTCCGGGCCTCCGACCGGGAGGACCGCGATCGCGTCCCCGCCCTGCGCGGTGACGGCGCGGGCGACGTTGACCCCCTTGCCGCCGGCGTCGACGCGCACGTCCGAGGCGCGGTGCACCTCGCCGCGGAGGAGCGCGTCCACCGTGATGGCGCGGTCGACGCTCGGGTTCGGCGTGAGCGTGACGATCATGCGGTCACGACCTCGGGCCCGGCCGCGCGCAGCTCCTCGGCGGCCTCCTCGGTGAGATCCCCGTCGGTGACCACCAGGTCCACCTGGTCCAGGCGGGCGAAGCGGTGGAGGTGATCGTCCCCGGCCTTGGACGAGTCCGTGGCGACCACGACGCGGCGTGCCGCGGCGATCATCGCGCGCTTCGCATCGGCCTCCGCCTGGTCCGGGGTGGTGAGGCCGCGCGCCGCGGAGATGCCGTTGGTGCCCATGACCGCGAGGTCGACCACGACCCCGTCGAGCTCGCGGGCGGTCCACTCGCCGACGGCCGCCGCCGTGACGCCGCGCACCCGGCCGCCGAGGACGTAGAGCGCGATGCCGGGGCGTCCCGCGAGGGAGGCCGCCACGGGGATCGAGTTGGTGACGACCGTGAGGTCCATGTCGATGGGGAGCAGCTCGACGAGCGCCTGCGTGGTCGAGCCGGCGTCGAGCAGCACGGTGCCCCCGCGGGGGATCTCCTCGACGATCCGTGCGGCGATGCGGCGCTTGACGTCGACGCGGCGTGCGGTGCGCGCGGCCAGGGTCGGCTCGGTCTCGAGCCGCTCGACCGGGATCGCGCCGCCGTGGACCCGGCGCAGCGAGCCGCGCTGCTCCAGCGCGGTGAGGTCGCGCCGGATGGTCTCGGGGGTGACCTCGAGGATCTCGGCGAGCGCGGCGACCTCGACCCTGCCGGCGGCGCGGGCCTCCGCCAGGATGCGCTGCTGTCGCTCCGTTGCGTACATCGGTGACTCCTCTGTCCGAATAGTCACATAAAAGCACGCATTCAAAACCAAAGCAACAGGAACGGGCAAAAACGGACTTTCGGACCGGCGCGCGCCGCGCGCGGGGCCGAGATGTGGCATGCGATGCAACGTCCGGCGATGCTGGGACGTTGACACGAGGACTGCTCTCCGGGGGCTCGCGGGCCTCCGTCTAGACTGGGGGCGGTCACCCATCGAGGAGGAAACGTGGCAAGTCCGGTGTTCAGCAACGCCAAGGAGTTCAAGGCCGACCCGCTTCTCGCGGACCAGCCGACCGCAGCCGACCTGGAGCGCCAGTACCAGGCGCCGTCGGGCATGCCCGGCTACGTCGCCACCGAGCGGATGAGCTACCAGGGCGTCATCAACAAGACCTCGTTCCTCGGGATCATCACCATCGCGATGGGCGGCGTCGGCTACGTCATCGCCGGCCAGTCCGCCGTCGCGTACATGCTCGCGCTGGGCTCCGGCCTCGTCGCCTTCGTGCTCGCGATGGTCGCGACCTTCCAGCGCCAGGGCGCGAACCCGGCCGTCGTCGGCGCGTACGCCGTCGCGGAGGGCTTCTTCCTCGGTGCGATCACGGTGGGCATCGAGACCTCGTTCAACGTCCCCGGCGCCGGCCTGCAGGCCCTCGTCGCGACCGCGATCACGTTCCTCGTGTGCCTCGCGCTGTTCCGCTCCGGCAAGGTGCGCTACACCAACAAGCTCCGCAAGATCTTCATGGTCGGCGCGGTCTCGTACCTGGTCTTCGGCCTGGTCAACATCGGCTACATGATCTTCAGCGACGGCGCCCAGGGCTTCGGCCTCTACAGCAACGAGGTCACCATCGCGGGCATCACGTTCCCGCTGGGCCTCGCGATCGGCGCGATCGCGATCCTGCTCGCGTGCATCTCGCTCATCGGCGACTTCGACTTCATCGAGAACGGCGTCAAGAGCGGTCAGCCCAAGCGCCTCGAGTGGACGGCGGCCTTCGGCCTCATCGTCACCCTCGTGTGGCTCTACATCGAGTTCCTGCGCCTCATCGCGATCTTCGCGTCGAGCCGCGACTGACGTCTCGCGCACGAAGGCCCCGACCGGACGGTCGGGGCCTTCGTCGTTCCCGGACGATGCGCGGGTCGCGGCTCAGGCCGTGCGCGCGAGGGACGATGCGGCGGGGACCGGGTCGGTCGCGGCGCCGCGCGGGTAGAACGCGAGCATCCCTGCGATGAACACGAGCGGCATGAAGGACGCGGTCGCGACCTGCGACAGCGCGACCACGCCGCTGGCGACCGTCGCCATCGCCGCGATCCAGTCGACGGCCTGCACGCCGATCATCGCGGTGATCCACGAGCGGTGACGGTGAGGCTCGCGCATGGCGAGGCCGAGGCCGTAGGCGAAGCCCAGGGCACGGGCGCTGAACAGCGCGAAGAGGAACGCCGTCCACCCGGGCGCCGCGGGCAGTCCGAGCGCGGCGGCGAAGCCGGCGGGGGAGACGAGCAGCGCCACCGCGAAGAACAGCTGGAACGCGATGACGACGGCGAGCGTGAGGCGGAGAAGACGGAGACGCATGAGAGACCTTCCGTTGGCGGGGATGCCGCGGAGCCGCGACACCTGCCACTGTGAGGTCTGGACTTCATCTTGTGAAGTAGGCACTATAAGTGAAAGTAGTGACCTGAAATGAAGTGAGGACGCCATGGGCGACCCCGGATGCCCGATCGCGCGCGCGGTCGGCGTGCTCGACGGCAAGTGGACCGTGCTGATCCTGCGCGAGCTGTTCGGCGGCACGCGCCGCTTCGGGGAGATCCTCAGGGAGCTGCCCGGGGCGAGCCCCAAGACCCTCACCGACCGCCTGCGCGCGCTCGAGTCCGCGGGCATCGTCTCCCGGGAGGTCTACCCGGAGGTGCCGCCCCGCGTCGAGTACAGCCTCACACCGGACGGGCGCGCCTTCGAGCCGGTGATGCACGCGCTGCGCGCGTGGGGCGAGGCGCATCCCGAGCCCGTCTGAGGCGTCGCGGCAGGCGCTACGCGAAGCTGACCTGGCAGAACCCGTGGTTGCAGTAGCCGTCGGGGTTCTTGTGCAGGTAGCCCTGGTGGTAGTCCTCGGCGTAGTAGAACGTGCCGTCGCCGGCCTCGTCCGCACGCGCGATCTGCGTGGTGATGGCGCCGTAGCCCTGCTCCGTGAGGCGCGCCTGGTAGCGCTCGCGCGAGGCCTCCGCCGCCGCGAGCTGCGCGTCCGTGGTCGCGAAGATCGCGCTGCGGTACTGCGTGCCGATGTCGCCGCCCTGGCGGTTCGGCGTGGTCGGGTCGTGGTTCTCCCAGAACGCCGCGAGCAGCGTGGCGAGGTCGACGGCGGCGGGGTCGTAGACCACCTGCACGGTCTCCGTGTGACCCGTGAGGGACGTGCACGTCTCCTGGTAGTTGGGGTTGCGCGTCCAGCCGCCCATGTAGCCGACGGCGGTGACGTGCACCCCGGGCAGCTGCCAGAAGATGCGCTCCGCTCCCCAGAAGCAGCCCATGCCCACGTAGAGCACCTCCGAGCCCTCGGGCCAGGGGCCCTTGAGGGACGTGCCGAGCACCACGTGGCGCTCCGCGATCTGCATCTCGGCGTCGCGGCCGGTGAGGGCCTTGTCCGCGTTCACCATGACGGTCTTGTCGATTCCGAGCATCCGTTGCTCCCTTCCCCTGAGACGAACGTCGATGCGCCTCGCCGTGTTCCTCGCGTCCCCGGCGCGCGTGGCGGCGACGACTAGGCTCCGAAGCATGGCAGATCAGCCCGGCCCCGCGGAGCACGAGAGCCCGCCGGGCGACATCGCTGCGGAGTACGTGCCGCTGTGGCTGCGCATCACCGCCGCGTGGTCGTGGCGGCTCATCATCGTCGGCATCATCGCGTACGTGATGTTCGCGGGCTTCACCAACTTCGCCTCGATCCTCCTCCCGCTCGCGATCGCGATGCTCATCGCGGCGCCGCTCGAGCAGGCGGTGGCACGCCTCCACAAGTGGGGCGTCCCCCGAGCGCTCGGCGCAGCGCTCGCGATCCTTGCGCTCGTCACCGTGGTGCTCGGGCTCGCGGTCGCGGCGGGCAGCTCGATCGTCGCGGGCTTCGGCGACCTCCAGGAGGCCGCGGTCAAGGGCTTCGACCAGTTCCTCGACTGGCTGGTCGACGGCCCCATCCACCTGTCCCGCGAGCAGATCGACGACATGCTCGGCAACGTCACCAAGACGGTCCAGGACAACGCGTGGGGCGTCGCGACCGGCGCGTTCTCCGTCACCGGCACCATCGGCTCGCTCTTCGCCGGCTCGATCGTCGCCCTGTTCTCGCTGTTCTTCTTCATGAAGGACGGTCGCCGCCTCTGGCTGTTCTTCGTGCGGCTGGTGCCGAAGAGCCGCGGCGACCGCGTCGACAACGCGGGCATGACCGCGTGGCTGACGCTCCGTCGGTACACCGAGACGAGCGTGTTCGTCGCGTTCATCGACGCGGTCGGCATCGGCACGGGCGCGTGGGTGCTGGGCCTCCCGCTCGCGTTCCCGATCGCCATCTTCGTGTTCCTGCTCTCGTTCATCCCGCTCTTCGGCGCGACGCTGTCGGGTGCGATCGCGGTCCTCGTCGCGCTGTTCGACGGCGGCTGGCCCACGGCGCTGTGGATGCTCGCGATCGTGCTGCTGGTGCAGCAGATCGAGGGCAACGTGCTCTACCCGTGGCTGTTCGGCAAGGCGGCTTCGCTGCACCCGCTGGTCATCCTGCTCACGGTGTCGATCGGCACCCTGCTGCTGGGCCTCATCGGCGCGGTGATCGCGGTGCCGATCGTCTCCTTCGTCTACGCGTTCGGGCGCTCGCTCCATGCGCAGATGACGGCCGAGCCCGAGGCGCCGCCGGACACCGGGGCGGTGCTCACCGAGCATCCGCGAGAGGCGCTCAAGAAGGCTCGCGAGGTCATCGCCAAGACCGGCGAGATCCGCGTGCGCCGCCGCCACCCCGAGGGATCCCACGAGGACGACGAGGACGACCCGCGGGCCTGACGTCCCGCCGCGTCCGGGAGCGTGCCGCTCCTAGACTTGCACCGTGCAGTGCGCCTACTACGACTCGGAACGGTGCCGCTCGTGCACCCTCATCCCCGTCCCGCACGAGCGGCAGGTCGCCGACAAGCAGGCGGCGCTCGAGTCGCTGCTCGCCGAGGCGATCGGCGAGCGCGCCGCCGGCATCGGCTGGCTCGCGCCGATGCTGAGCGCCGAGCAGGGCTTCCGCACCAAGGCCAAGATGGTGGTCGGCGGCACGATGGACGCCCCCACCGTCGGCATCCTCGACGCGCAGGGACGGGGCGTCGACCTGCGCGACTGCCCGCTGTACCCGGCGCCGCTCGCCGCAGCGTTCCCCGTGCTCGCCGAGTTCGTCCACGTCGCACGGCTCGAGCCCTACGACGTCCCCGGCCGTCGCGGCGAGCTCAAGCACCTCATCGTCACGCTCGCCCCTGACGGCGCCCTCATGGTCCGGCTGGTGATGCGCTCGACCGAGGCGCTCGCGCGGATCGAGAAGCACCTGCCCTGGCTGCTCGAGCGGCTCCCGTCGCTCGCGGTGCTCTCGGTGAACGTGCTGCCCGAGCACAAGGCGGTGCTCGAGGGGGAGAGGGAGATCGTGCTCACGGAGCGCGGCTCGCTCGCGATGGGCATGGGCGACGTGGTCCTCCACCTGCGCCCGCAGAGCTTCTTCCAGACCAACACCGCGATCGCGCGCGAGCTCTACGCGCAGGTCGCCGGCTGGGTGGACGATGCCGCGCCCGCCGTGGTCTGGGACCTCTACTGCGGCGTGGGCGGCTTCGCGCTGCACTGCCTGGCCGAGGATCGCGCCGTGGTCGGCGTCGAGGTCAGCGAGCAGGCGATCGAGAGCGCGCGGACCAGCGCCGAGGAGCTGGTCCGCGCGGGCCGCCCCGGCGCGGACGAGGCGCTGTTCGTCGCGGCGGATGCGACGGTGTGGGCGCGCGAGCAGGAGCTGGTGCCGGACGCGGTCATCGTCAACCCGCCCCGGCGCGGGATCGGGGCGGAGCTGGCCGGCTGGCTCGAGTCCTCGGGCGTCGGCACGGTCGTCTACTCGTCCTGCAACGCCGTCACGCTGGCGAAGGACCTGGCCGCCATGCCGTCGCTGCGTCCCGTCCGGGGGCGGCTGCTCGACATGTTCCCCCACACCGCGCACTACGAGGCGGTGGTCCTGCTCGAGCGCATCTGACGCGTGCACGCGAAAGGCCCCCGGGATCTCCCGGGGGCCTTTCGCGTGAATCGGTGCGGCGTCAGCCGTTGAACTGCTCGGCGGCGACCACCGTGACGGCGATCTCCTTGCCGTTGGGGGCGACGTAGGACGTCTCGTCGCCGGCCTTGCAGCCGATGAGCGCGGCGCCCAGCGGCGACTCGGGGCTGAAGACGTCGAGGTCGGTGCCGTCGGCGATCTCGCGGGAGCCGACGAGGAACTTCATCGCGCGGCCCATCACCTCGGCGCTCACGACGGTGCCCGCCGCGATCACGCCGGAGAACTCGACCTCGCCGACGTGCGCGTTCGTGAGCTTGTGACGGAGCTCCTCGATGCGGGCCTCCATCTTCGCCTGCTCGTCGCGCGCGGCGTGGTAGCCGCCGTTCTCCTTGAGGTCGCCCTCCTGGCGACGCTCGTCGATCTCCTTGACGATCTCGGCGCGCTTGACGTTCACCAGGTGGTCGTACTCCGCCTGGAGGCGGTCGAACGCCTCCTGGGTGAGCCAGGTTCCGGTGGTCTCGGTCACGGTGGTTGCCTCCTCGTGTGACAAGGTGAGCCACCTTACCAAGCCCCTGCAAGGAGGCCCAAGCCCGGGTGGCGCGCGCCACAGCATGGCGCCGCGCATCGTCCCTCCGTCAGTCCACCGGGACGCAGTAGTTGACCTGCGCCGTGGTGGCCTCCTCGGTGGTCGTGAGGGTCGCCTCGAGGCGCTGCTGGCGGCCGTCCTCGAGCGAGACGCGCTGCGTGGCAACGCCCACCTCGGTGAAACGGGTGTTGAGCGCGCGGAGCGTGCAGTCGGCGTCGACGTCGTCGTAGAGGTAGACGTCGTACGTCACCGTGATCTCGGTGGGGGAGACCACGGAGAAGCCGACGTCCTTCCAGCGGACGGCCTCGTGGGACGCGACGAACGCGTACCAGGCGGTGACGCCGACCAGGGCGACGATGCCCGCGATCACCAGCGCCCACGTGCGGGGGCTGAGGCGCGGCACGGCGCCGGTGCCCTCGTCGGGCTCAGGGGTGCTCATGATGAGGCAGGATAGTCCGGTCAGAAAGGTGGACATGGACTCCGACTTCACCGGCGGCCCGGGCTTCCTCGCGTTCGTCGTCACGTTCGCGCTGGTCGCCGCAGGCGTCCTGCTGTTCCGATCGCTCAGCAAGCACCTGCGCAAGGTGCGTGCCAAGGACGCGCGCGAGGCGCGAGAGGCCGATGCGGCCGTCACGGGCGAGGCCGAGGGCCCCGAGCCCGGCTCAGGCGACGCTGAAGGCGGCGAGCGAGGCGGCGACGAAGTGACAGGCGAACCCGGCGATCGTCAGTGAGTGGAAGATCTCGTGGAACCCGAAGTACCGCTGGGATCCGCGAGGCCACTTGGTGCCGTAGATGATGGCGCCCACGGTGTAGCAGAGGCCGCCGACGATGATGAGGACGACCACCGCCATCCCGCCCGCCTCGTAGAACGGCTTGATGAAGCCGATCGCGACCCAGCCGAGCGCGATGTAGATGGGCACGTACATCCAGCGCGGCGCGCCCAGCCAGAGCACGCGGAACAGCAGCCCGAGCAGCGCGCCGCCCCACACCACGCCGAGCACCCACACGCTCGTCGGCGGCTCGAGGAGCAGCACCGTGAGCGGGGTGTAGGTGCCCGCGATGATGAGGAAGATGTTCGCGTGGTCCATGCGCCGCAGGACGCCCGCGGTGCGCGGTCCCCAGTCGCCGCGGTGGTAGATCGCCGACGTCCCGAACAGCATCACCGCGGTCAACGTGAAGATGGCGAAGGAGATGCGTCCGGCCAGCGTCGGCGCGATCGCGGTGAGGATCAGCCCTGCGACGAGAGCGAGCGGCGCGGCCCCCAGGTGGAGCCAGCCGCGCATGAGCGGCTTACCAGGGACGGGGAGGTTCTCGACCATGACCCTACGCTACCGTAGGTTAGAGGGCCGGGGTACGGTTGACCCACTCTCTGCCGGTGATCGAGAACGGATGTCGATGGGCCTGAGCGCGCTCCTGTACGGGACGTATGAGAAGCGCCTGGCGCGCGAGCTCAAGCGCACCGGCGCGTCGCCGCGCCACATCGGCGTGATCCTCGACGGCAACCGCCGATGGGCGCGCCAGTCCGGCGCATCGGCCTCGCACGGACACCAGCGCGGCGCCGACAAGATCACCGAGGTGCTCGAGTGGTCGCAGGACGCGGGCGTCGAGGTGGTGACGCTGTGGATGCTGTCGACCGACAACCTCGCGCGCGACCCGCAGGAGCTCGCGCCGCTGCTCGAGATCATCGCGACCGCCGTCGAGCGGCTCGCTGACGACGGCCGCTGGCGCCTCCGCCACGTGGGCGACGCGTCGCTGCTGCCTCCGGCGACGGCGGCGCGGCTCTCCGCCGCCGTCGAGCGCTCCGCCGGGGCGGAGGGGCTCCACGTCAACGTCGCGGTCGGCTACGGCGGGCGTCACGAGATCGCGGAGGCCGTGCGGAGCTTCCTCAAGGCCGGTGTCGAGGCCGGCCACTCCCTCGAGGAGGTCGCGGAGAGCTTCTCCGTCGAGCACATCGCCGACCACCTCTACACCAAGGGTCAGCCGGATCCCGATCTGGTGATCCGCACGTCCGGCGAGCAGCGCCTGGGCGGCTTCCTCCTGTGGCAGAGCGCGCACTCGGAGTTCTACTTCTGCGAGGCGTACTGGCCCGACTTCCGGCGCATCGACTTCCTCCGCGCGCTGCGCGACTTCTCGCAGCGCGAGCGCCGTCTCGGCCGCTGACCGAGGCTGGCTGGGCCGCTGGCCGGGGCCGCCCTCCACACGCCGATGCGTGCGCGCGACGCCCTTATCGGCGTGTCGCGCAGGACACGCCGACGGTCCGGCGCGGCGCGGTGTCGGACGTGTGGAGGGCGGTCAGGCGGTGCTGGAATCTTCGTGCTGGCAGACCCATGCGAACTCTCGAATCGGACACGCCCGAGCGCGGGGAGCGAGTTACATCTGTGTGAACTTTCGGCGGCGTGTCTCCCGAGAACGCCGGGAACAGGCGTAGCGTCGTGAGCGTGGTAGCACAACACCGTCACATCCAAGAGATGCGGACGTAACCAATCGCCGTCAGGGCGATCGGCGCCCTGCGGCCCTAACGCTGGGAGCCCTGTTGACCGCCTTGCCTAGCTCCGTCCCCGCCACCGCCCACGAGAGCGCCGAGTCGACGGAGGTCCGCACGTTCGTGCTGGACACGTCGGTCCTCCTCTCCGATCCGCGAGCCATGAGGCGCTTCGCGGAGCACGCGGTGGTCCTGCCCGTGGTCGTCATCACGGAGCTCGAGGCGAAACGGCATCACCCGGAGCTCGGCTACTTCGCGCGGTCCGCGCTGCGCACGCTCGACGACCTCCGTGTCCTGCACGGCAAGCTCGACGAGCCCGTCGAGGTGAACGAGGTCGGCGGCACCCTGCGCGTCGAGCTCAACCACACCGACCAGGAGGTCCTCCCGTCCGGCTTCCGTCTGGGCGACAACGACACCCGCATCCTCGCGGTGGCCGCCAACCTCGCCGCCGAGGGCGAGTCGGTGGTCGTGGTGTCGAAGGACCTGCCGATGCGCGTCAAGGCCTCGGCGCTGGGCATCGAGGCGGAGGAGTACCGCGCCGAGCTCGCGGTCGAGTCCGGCTGGACCGGCATGCGCGAGATCCAGATCGCCGACGAGCAGATGGCGTCGCTGTGGGAGCACGAGTCGCTTCCCGCGCCCGACGCGGCGCTGTGCGGCGAGGACCTCGCCTCTCTTCCGGTCCACACCGGCCTGGTGATCCACGGCGCCCGCGGGTCCGCCCTCGGGCGCGTGACCGAGGACGGCTCGGTCCGCCTGGTCCGCGGCGATCAGGAGGTCTTCGGCGTCCACGGCCGCTCCGCGGAGCAGCGCATCGCGATCGACCTGCTGCTCGACGACTCCGTGGGCATCGTCTCCATGGGCGGCCGCGCCGGCACCGGCAAGAGCGCCCTCGCGCTCTGCGCGGGCCTCGAGGCGGTCATGGAGCGCCGTCAGCACAAGAAGATCATGGTGTTCCGTCCGCTCTACGCGGTCGGCGGCCAGGACCTCGGCTACCTGCCCGGCGATGCGGGCGAGAAGATGAACCCGTGGGCCCAGGCGGTCTTCGACACGCTCGGCGCGATGGTGAGCTCCGAGGTGGTCGAGGAGGTCATGGCGCGCGGCATGCTCGAGGTGCTGCCCCTCACGCACATCCGAGGGCGCTCGCTCCACGACGCCTTCGTGATCGTCGACGAGGCGCAGTCGCTCGAGCGCAACGTGCTCCTCACCATGCTCAGCCGCATCGGCCAGGACTCGCGCGTGGTCCTCACGCACGACGTCGCTCAGCGCGACAACCTGCGCGTCGGCCGCCACGACGGCATCGCCGCGGTGATCGAGGCGCTCAAGGGCCACCCGCTGTTCGCGCACGTCACGCTCGAGCGCTCCGAGCGCTCCGCGGTGGCGGCGCTGGTGACCGACATGCTGGAGCGGCTCGACCTCTGACCCGACCCGCAACCGAGAACGTGGACGGTGGACGATGCGTGAGCATCGTCCACCGTCCACGTTCCGGGGGCTCCGCCCCGCCCCGGCGCCGGACATCGGATCCATCCCGCGATGTTCCGACATGCGTGTCGGTGCGCGCACGCATGTCGGACCGATCGCGTCGCGGCCCGACACGCGGGTCGGCCGGACGCCGGGTGGGCCCGCGGCTCAGCGCCGGGTGAGGTGGAGCACCGGGATGGTCCGCGCGGTGCGCTCCTGATAGCTCGCGAAGCCCTGGTGCGCGGCGAAGCGGGCCCACGCGGCGTCGCGCGCCTCTCCCGTGAGCTCCTCGACGTGGACGGCGACCTCGCCCTCGCCCGGGACCTCGATGACGATGTCCGGGTGCGCCTTGAGATTGTGGAACCACGCGGGGTTCTCGGGGGCGCCGCCCTTGGAGGCCGCGACGAGCCAGCCCCCGTCGTCCGCGGCGAAGGTCATCACCGGGGAGATCCGCATCGTCCCCGACCGGGCCCCGCGATGGTGCAGGAGCACCAGCCTGCGTCCGAATCCCTCGACGTAGCCCTCGTGCGCGCGGAACGAGTCGATCACCCGCTGGTTCCAGTCGTCGGCCATCGTGGCCTCCTTCCACCCTCAGGGGACAACCGCGGCATCGGCCTGGCATTCCCCGGACGCGACGGAGCCCCCGCCGCCACGAGGGCGACGGGGGCTCCGGGGTCGGGGATCAGCTCTCCGAGGAGAACTCCACGACCTCGGTGGAGGCATCGCCGTCGAGCGCGGCCTCGAGCATCGGCACGAAGGCCTCGATCGAGTACGTGACCGACGAGGGGGAGTTCGCGAAGAACGCGCCCTCGAGGATCGGGTCGGACAGCCAGATGCTGCCGCCGACCTCGGAGATGTTCAGCGAGTCGAACAGCGACAGCGACTGGAGCTCGTCGCGGGCCTCGGGCGTGGTCGCCACCTGCCACACGATCGAGTCGAGGTCGCCGAGGATGTCGAGCTGCTCGGCGCTGATCTGCATCCAGGCCTCGGAGGTGCCCTCGATCGACGCGACGTCGAGGCCCACGTTCGCGAGGAACTGGTTGCGGGTGTCGTTCGCGCTGTAGACGAAGGCCTGGCCCGCGTAGAACCCGCCGACCTGCGAGGTCTTGCCCTCCCACTCGGGGTGCGCGTCGCGGACCTCGGCGAAGGCGGCGTCGATCTCGGCGATGATCGCCTCGGCCTCGTCGGTGGTGCCGGTCGCCTCGGCGAGGAGGGTGAGCTCGTCGGCGAGGGAGACGTTCCACTCGGCGGTCTCGTTGCCCTCGGCGTCGGTCGCGGTGCGGGTCACCACGGGCGCGATGCCGGAGAGGAGGTCGTACTCCTCCTGGGTCATCGTGTGGTTGGGGTACGTGGCGACGATGAGGTCGGGCTCGAACGACGCGATGAGCTCGGCGTCGTACACCTCGGTGCCCGGGGTGAAGGTCTCGGGCTCGGCGCCGGCCGCGAGACGGTCCTCCTCGGCCCACGGGCCGGTGCCGTTGGCGTAGCCCTGCCACGACTCGGGCACCGCGACCGGCGCGACGCCGAGCGCGTAGAGGTACTCGTGCTCGTGCGAGCCGAGCGTGACGACGCGCTGCGGCTCGGACTCGACGGTGACCTCGCCCATGACGGTGTCGAGGGTCACGGGGAACGCCGAGGCGCCCTCGCCGGCGGCGGCAGCCGCGGTGGGCTCCGCGGACGAGCCGGCGGTGGCCTCGGTCTCGGTGGTGCCCGAGGAGCACGCCGCGAGCGCGAGCGTCGCGGCGGCCGCGAGGCCGAGGGCGCCGGCGCGGCGCTTCGTGGTGGTGGTGAACATGCTGGTCCTTTCGTGGGGATCAGTGCTGGGGAGGGTGGCCGCCGCGGGACGCGGGGCCGGGTGGGACGTCTGTGCGGGGCGGGCGCTCATCGGGCGCCTCCCGGTCCGTGGGCCGGCACCACCATGGGGGTGCCGGTGACGGGGTCGGTGAGCACGCGGGCCTCGAGCGCGAAGACCTCGCGGATGAGCTCCTCGGTGAACACCTCGGACGGCGAGCCGGCGGCGGCCACCACGCCGTCGCGCATCGCGATGACGTGGTGTGCGTAGCGGGCCGCCTGGTGAAGGTCGTGGACCACCATGACGATGGTGCGCTCCTGGCGCGTGTTGAGGTGGTGGAGCAGGTCCATCACGTCGTACTGGTGCGCGATGTCGAGGTAGGTGGTCGGCTCGTCGAGGATCATGAGCGGCGTGTCCTGCGCGAGGGTCATCGCGATCCAGGCGCGCTGGCGCTGGCCGCCGGACAGCTCGTCGACCACGGCGTCCTGGATGCTCGTGAGCTGCGTCGAGTGCAGCGCGGACGTCACCGCCATCTCGTCCGCGGCGCTCCACGGACGCAGCACCTTCTGGTGCGGGGTGCGCCCGCGCGCGACGAGCTCCTTGACGGTGATGCCGGCGGGTGCGATCGGCGACTGCGGGAGCAGGCCCACGCGGCGTGCGACTTCCCTCGTCGGGACCTTGTGGATGTCCTCGCCGTCGAGCAGCACGGCGCCCTCGGACACCGGGAGCAGGCGCACGAGCGCCCGCAGGAGCGTGGACTTGCCGCAGCCGTTCGGGCCCACGACCGCGGTGATGCGGCCGTCCGGCACCTCGACGTCGACGCCGTGGACGATGGGCGTGCCGCCGTAGCCGATCACGGCGCCCTGGGTCTGGAGCCTGGTCATGCGGGACCTCCTCGGGATGCGCGCCACACGAGCCACAGGAGGTACGGGGCGCCCACGGCGGCGGTGAAGATGCCGACGGGAAGCTGGACGGTGGTGGGCATGAGCTGCGCGACCTGGTCGGCCGCGAGCAGGAGCAGGGCGCCCATGAGCGCCGATGGGATCAGCGTGACGCCGGCGTTGCGGGTGAGCCGCAGCGCGATCGCGGGCGCCACCAGCGCGATGAAGCCGATGGGGCCGGTGACGGCGACGGCGGCCGCCGCGAGCAGCACCGAGCACAGCGCGAGCACCGTGCGCGAGCGACCGACGTGGATCCCGAGCGCGCGCGCCGCATCGTCCCCCATCTCCATGGTGCGCAGCGCGCGGGCGTGCCACAGGACCACGGGCGCGAGGACGCCCAGCGCGAGCGCCGCGACCGTGACGTGCGTCCAGGTGCGGCCGGTGACCGATCCGACCAGCCACCCGAGGGCGTTGCCGGCCTCGTGCATCTCCATGCGCGTGAGCACGTACTGCGTCGCGGCCTGCGCGACGAAGCCCATGCCGATGCCCGCGAGGATGAGCCGCAGCGGCACGATGCCACGGCGCCACGACAGCGCGAGGATCAGCCCCGCGGTCACGAGGGCGCCGACCACGGCTCCCGCGGCGGTGACCCACAGCGAGCTCGCGCCCACGAGCCACAGGGTGAGGACGGCCCCCGTGCCCGCGCCCGCGGAGATGCCGATGAAGTCGGGCGACGCGAGCGGGTTCCGCGTGAGCGACTGGAGGATCGCGCCCGACAGGCCGAGCATCGCGCCGATGACGACAGCGGTGAGGGCGCGCGGGGCGCGGACCTGACCCACGATGAAGTCGGCGGGGGCGCCGACGGGGATGCCGACGGCGGCCTTGAGAGAGTCGAGCACCGTGATGTTCGCCTGGCCCTGCGCGAGCGCGAAGACGAGGAGCGCGGCGAGCGCGGCCGCCATCGCGAGGCCGACCGCGAACGTGCGGCGGTGGGTGGTGATGCCCAGGGGGCCGATGCGGAGGATCCTCACAGCTCCACCACCTTCATGCGGCGTGCCATGAGCGCGAAGATGAGGCCGCCGATGAAGGCGGTCGTGATGCCGACGCCGATCTCGCCGGGAGGCGCGACCACGCGGCCGATGACGTCGCACACGAGCACCAGGGCGGCGCCGCCGAACGCGCTCACCACGAGCAGCCAGGGGAGCGACGCGCCGACGAGCGCGCGCGCGAGGTGCGGCACCGCGAGGCCGACGAAGACGATGGGTCCCGCGGCGGCGGTCGCGGCGCCTGCCAGCAGGGTGACGATGACGATGATGACGGTGCGGACGGCGCCGATCCTGACGCCGAGGGCGCGGGCGGCGTCCTCGCCCAGCGCGATCGCCTGGAGCTGGCGCGAGGCGAGCAGGCCCGCCGCGATCGCGATGAGGACGATCCACGCAAGGGCCGTGACGTCGTAGTTCTGGCGGCCCGTGAGCGAGCCCGTGACCCACAGCCGGTACTGCTCCATCGTCTCGTTGTTGAGGAGCAGGATCGCGTACGTGATCGACGAGACGAGCGCGGTGAAGGCGACGCCGGCGAGCGCGAGGCGGACGGGCGCTCCCGCCGCGGCCCCGCGCGCGCCGATCGCGTAGACGATGAGCGCGGCGACGCCCGCGCCCACGAAGGCGAGCGGCACCTGCGCCGCGTAGCCGGTCGCGACGCCGGTGCTGAGCGCGATCACCACCGCGAGCGACGCGCCGGCGTTGATGCCGAGCAGGCCCGGGTCCGCGAAGGGGTTGCGCGTGAGCGCCTGCATGAGCGCGCCGGCGACGGCGAGCGCGGCGCCCGCGAGGATCCCGATCACGGTGCGCGAGACGCGCAGGTCGCTCACGATGAGCTGCTCGGGGTCGGTGGGGTCGAGGTCCGTGAGGGCCTGCCACACGGTCCCGAGGTCGATCGCGCGGGAGCCGATCGCGAGCGAGAGCGCGACCGCGACGAGCAGCGCCGCGACGGCGCCGATCGCGACGAGGGCACGCGTCCGCATCGTTCTCCTCAGGCTGGGGGTGGCGCGCGCACGGGCGCACGGTAAGGCCCGCCTAACCTAACGCATGCGAGGGAGATTAGGAAACGCGCGGGTTCCCTAAATGACGCCTCACCTGCGATTCCCAATGACACGAGTGACGCCTGGGGCGGGCGGGCACGATGCGAGGGCACCGGCGTCCTCATGCGCCCCACGGGGCACATGTGTCATTGGGAATCGTCGAGGGGCTCAGCCGTGCGAGGAGTCGATCTCCGTCACGGGGCACGCGTCGTCGGGGACCGCGACGTCGATGCCGTAGAGGGCGCGGATCGCCTCGAGGTACTGCGTGGCCTCGCCGGCCTGCGCGTGCTCGCGCGCCCGGACGGTCGGGGTGTGCAGCAGGGTCTTCGCGAAGCGGCGCAGCGCGGCCTCGGTCTCGTCGGCCCGGTCGACCGCCTCCTGCGGCGCGCCCGCGGCGGGACGGATCCTCGCGACCTCGCGCTCGAGCAGCCCGAAAACGTGCTCGCGCAGCGCGACGACGGCGGGGTCGAGCGAGCGGGCGGTCTCCCCGTCCCCGAAGCGGGCGACGGCGTGCGCGACGATGGACCGGGCGGCCTCGATCGCTCCCACGGACTCGCCGGGGGCGGAGGCGCCGACGTCGTCGAGGCCGATGACGGTGACGCCGCGGAGCTCGCCGACGCCGGGGGCGATGTCGCGGTGCAGCGCGAGGTCGATGAGCGTGAGGGGGGCGTCGAGGCCCTGGCGCGCCGAGGCGACGAGCGCCGGGGTGACGACCACGGACTCGCCGCCCGAGCAGGCGAACACCACGTCGGCCTCGCGGATCGCGAGCTCGAGCCCGTCGAGGTCGATCGCGTCGATGCGGTGGCGCAGCGCGAACTCGTCCGCGCGGCCCGAGGGGGAGAAGACGCCGTCGACCTGGGCGCCGCGACCGTGCAGCGTGCCCACGGCGGTCTCGGCCAGGGCGCCGGTGCCGATGAGCAGCACGCGCGCGCCGTGCCAGTCGACCGTCGCATCGGCGAGGTCGAGCGCGACGGACACGACCGAGCGCCCCGACGTGCCGAGGCCGGTCGAGGCGGCGACCACGCGCGAGGTGCGCAGCGCGGACTGGAACAGGCGGTCGAGCCGCGGGCTGATCTCGTGACGCTTCTGCGCCTCGAGGTGGGCGCGGCGCACCTGCCCGCTGATCTCGCGCTCGCCGACCACCATCGACTCGAGGCCGGAGGTCACGGAGAGGAGGTGCTGGATGGCGTCGTCGTCCTCGTAGGGCACGAGCGCCTGGGCGACGGTCTCGCGGTCGAGTGCGCTCGCACGGGTGATCGCGTCGATCACCGCGTCGCGCGCGGCCTCGGGGTCCTCGGTCTCGACGTACACCTCGAAGCGGTTGCACGTGGGGAGGACCACGGCTCCGGCGACCGCGCCGCCGCCCGCGACCAGCTCGGCCGCGAGCGTGTCGGCGCCCACCTGGAGCTGCTCGAGCACGGCGAGCTCACGATTGCGGTGCGAGGCGACGAGGGACATGAAAGACACGGCCTCAATTCTGACACGGGACCGTGACAAGGCAGAATCGTGAACATGTCCGGCCCCTCGCTCATGCAGCTCCCCGAGACCCACCCGCTCCGCACCGGCGCCGTCGCCGACGCCCCGCTGCTCGCCGCGCTGCGCGGCGAGAACCCCGCGCATCGTCCCGTGTGGTTCATGCGCCAGGCCGGCCGCTCGCTGCCGGAGTACCTCGAGGCCCGTAAGGGCACCACGATGCTCGAGTCGTGCCTCGACCCCGCGCTCGCGGCCGAGATCACGCTCCAGCCGGTGCGCCGTTACGGGGTCGACGCGGGCATCTTCTTCTCCGACATCGTGGTGCCGATGAAGGTGGCGGGCGTCGGGGTGGAGATCGCCCCGGGCGTGGGCCCGGTCTTCGACCGCCCGATCCGGACCATGGCGGACGTCGAGGCGCTGCCCGCGCTGGGCGAGCCCGGCGACCGCGGCACGTTCGACGCGGGGCTCGACGCGATCCGCGAGGCGGTGCGCCTCACCGTCGCGCAGCTCGGCTCCACGCCGCTCATCGGCTTCGCCGGCGCACCCTTCACGCTCGCCGCTTACATGGTCGAGGGACGCCCGTCGCGCGACCACCTCGGCGCGCGCCGCCTCATGATCGAGGCGCCGGACGTCTGGGACGCGCTCACCGCGTGGACGTCGGCCGCCGCGGGCCTGTTCCTGCGCGCGCAGGTGCTCGCCGGCGCCTCGGCCGTGCAGCTCTTCGACTCGTGGGCCGGCTCGCTCGCCCCCGCCGACTACGTCGCGCACTGCCAGCCGGGCTCCGCGGCGGCGCTCTCCGCGGTCGCGGACCTCCCCGTGCCGCGCATCCACTTCGCCGCGCACGGCTCGCACCTGCTGCGTCCCATGGCCGACGCGGGCGCGACCGCGATGGGCGTCGACTATCGCCTGCCGCTCGACGAGGCCTCGCGCATCCTCGGCGGGGACCTCCCGCTGCAGGGCAACATCGATCCCGCGCGCCTGACCGCCCCCGTGGAGGTCCTCGAGGCGCATGTGCTCGACGTGCTCGCCCGCGGCGCCGAGGCGCCCGGCCATGTGGTCAACCTCGGCCACGGCGTGCCCCCGGAGACGGACCCCGACATGCTCCAGCGCATCGTCGACCTGGTCCACGCGCGTGGCTGAACGCGTCCTCGTCGTCGGCGGGGGGGTCGCGGGCCTGCTCGCGGCCCGTCGCCACGCCCGCCGCGGCGCGGTGGTGACCGTCCTCGAGGCGGGCCCGGGCTGGGGCGGTCGCGTCAGCCCGATCAGCGTCTCGGGGATGACGCTCGACGCGGGAGCCGAGTCCTTCGCGACGCGCACCCCGCACGTCGAGGCGCTGGTGCGCGAGCTCGGGCTCGGCGCAGACCTTGTCGCGCCCACGCGCGCGCCGGCGTGGGTGGTGTCGCCCGAGCGCTCCTACGCGCTGCCGACGACGGGCTGGCTCGGCATCCCCACGCGGCCGCTGCACCATGAGGTGCGCCGCATCATCGGCTGGGGCGCCGCAGCCGAGGCCGCCCTCGAGCGCTCCCGACCGCTGGGGGACGTGCCGGACGATGCGACGGTCGGGTCGCTCGTGCGCTCGCGCCTCGGCGAGCGGGTCGCCGACATGCTCGTCGCCCCCGTGCTCCAGGGCGTGTACTCGCGTCCCCTCGACGAGCTGCCGCTCGCGGCGATCGACCCCACGCTTCCGCAGCAGCTGCGCGAGGCGGGCAGCCTGCTCGCGCTCGCCGAGCGCCGGCGCCGGCTGGCCCCCGCGGGCTCCGCGGTGCTGGGGCTCCGCGGCGGGATCTGGAGGATCACCGCGGCGCTCGCGGACGCCGCCCGCGAGGCCGGTGCGCGGCTGGTGGTGCGGACCGCCGCGGAGACCGCCGAGCATCGTGACGGCGCCTGGCACGTGCGCGCCGGCGGCGGGACGCTCGTCGCGGACACCCTCGTGCTCGCCGTGCCGCGGCCCGAGGCGCGCAGGCTGGTGCCCGCGCTGCCGGACGCCCCCGCCGAGCGCCGCGTGGCGCTCGCGACGCTGGTCCTCGACGCGCCCGAGCTCGACGCGGCGCCGCGCGGCACCGGGGTGCTCGCGATCGGCGGCGTCACCCGCGCCAAGGCGCTCACGCACGCTACCGCGAAGTGGTCCTGGCTTCGCGACGCGGCGGGGGGGCGCCACGTGGTGCGGCTGTCCTATGCGGTGACGGACCCCGACGAGGACCTGCTCGCGCACGCGCTCGCGGACGCCAACCGCCTGCTCGGCACGGACGTGCCCGAGTCCCGCGTGCGCGAGACCGCCCTGGTCGAGTGGCCGGACGCCTCGCCCGCCGCGGTCCCCGACCGGCGGCCGCTGCCTGGGGTGGAACTGGTCGGCTCCGCGGCCGGGCTGTCCGGGCTGGCGGCGATCGTGGGGGCCGAGGCGCCCAGGACCTAGGTCCTAGCGATTTCGCACCAGGGACGAATCCATCGGAAGATGGTGCGCATGACCGAGAACCCCTCAGGCTTCACCCTGTTCGCCGTCCTCGACGGCATGCTCCACGCCCCCGACGAGGAGCTCGCGGAGGTGGTCGAGCACTTCGACGCCGCCGTCGCCGAGATGGCCGACCACGACGTCACCCTGCGCGGCATCTACGACGTGTCCGGGCTGCGCGCCGACGGCACCGTGATGCTCTGGCTGCACGGCCCCGTGCTGGAGAACCTCCAGCTCGCGCTGCGTGAGCTCCGCGCCACCGAGCTGCTCGCCGAGACCACCCTCACGTGGTCCGCCGCGGGTGTGCACCGCGACGCCGAGTTCAACAAGCGTCATGTCCCGGGCTTCCTGCGCGGCGAGCGCCCCCGCGACTGGCTCACCGTCTACCCGTTCGTGCGCTCGTACGAGTGGTACCTCCTGCCCGAGGAGGAGCGCTCGGCGATGCTGCGCGACCACGGCATCAAGGGCGCCGCCTTCAAGGGCGTCGTCGCGAACACAGTCGCCGCCTTCGCGCTCGGCGACTACGAGTGGCTGCTCCCCATGGAGGCCGACGAGGTCACGGACCTCGTCGACATGATGCGCGAGCTCCGCTACACCGAGGCTCGTCGCCACGTGCGCGAGGAGCTGCCGTTCTACACCGGTCGCCGCGTGACGACCGCCGAGGCCGTGGAGGTCCTCGCCTCATGACGCTTCCCCCGCTCGCCGCATCGTCCCGCACGCTGCCGGCCACCACGTACGACGCGATCCTCCTCGCCGGCTTCGGCGGTCCCGAGGGTCAGGACGACGTCATCCCGTACCTGCGCAACGTCACCCGTGGCCGCGGGATCCCCGACGAGCGCCTCGAGGAGGTCGCCCACCACTACCGCCACTTCGGCGGCATCAGCCCCATCAACGACCAGAACCGCGACCTCAAGGCCGCGCTCGAGGCGGAGATCGCCAAGCGCGGCCTGGGTCTGCCGGTCTACTGGGGCAACCGCTTCTGGGCGCCGTACTTCGCCGATGCGCTGAAGGAGCTGCACGCCGACGGCCACCGCAAGGTGCTCGTGCTCGTCACCACGTCCTTCTCGAGCTACTCCGGCTGCCGCGCGTACCGCGAGGACCTCGCGACCGCGCTCGCGGAGACGGGCCTCGAGGGCGAGCTCGAGCTCGACAAGGTGCGCCAGTACTTCGACCACCCCGGCTTCGTGAACCCCAACATCGACGCCGTCCGCGGCGGCCTCGCGTCGCTCAAGGAGCAGGGCCTGCTCGAGGGCGCGCACGTGATGTTCGCGACGCACTCGATCCCGACGGCCGCGGCCGACGTGTCGGGTCCGCGCGAGGCGCTGCCCTCGGGCGAGCCCGTCGCCACCGGCGGCGAGAACGAGTGGTACGCCGGCGGCGGCTGGTACGTCGAGCAGCAGCGCGCGGTCGCGGCGCTCATCATGGACAAGGTCGCCGACGAGTTCCCCGACGTGCCGTGGAGCCTCGTGTTCCAGTCGCGCTCGGGCTCGCCTGAGATCCCGTGGCTCGAGCCCGACATCAACGACGCCATCGAGAAGCTGGACGATGCGGTCAAGGGCCTGGTGATCTCGCCGATCGGCTTCGTGTCGGACCACATGGAGGTCGCCTGGGACCTCGACAACGAGGCCGTCGAGACCTGCGAGGAGCGCGGCATCGTGCCGGTGCGCGTGCCCACCGTGGGCGTCGACCCCCAGTACGTCGCCGGCCTGATCGACCTGGTCGAGGAGCGCCACGTCGCGACGCCGGGGGACACCCCGCGCGAGCGCGAGGCGCTCACCGACCTCGGCCCGTGGCAGGACGTGTGCCCCACGGACTGCTGCCTCGGCCGCGCCGCGAAGGCGACCATCGCGAACGCCTGACCCTTCCGCCCAGGAGGCCCCGCATCGTCTGATGCGGGGCCTCCTGCGCGTCCAGGGCGTCCCGCGGATGGATAACGCAACAGGCATGTTGCGTTAATGGCGTGCGTCCGTCTACAGTGGCGCCAACGCGCGGCCGCCGGCCGCCACCGTCGCCCGCTGGAGGCGCCATGACGCTGACCCGAGAGGTCCTCACCGACGTCGCCGCGATCGCCGCGGCCGCCCCGCGCATGCAGCTGCGGCTCGGGACCGCGCACGGCGCGTCCGTCGTGGTCGGCGAGCACCCGCACGGCGCGATGTGCGTCGACGGCTTCCGCGAGCTGCTCGCGGCATGGGTCGAGGGCCACGAGCCGCGCGTCGAGACCGTCGACTTCGTCGGCGCGAGCTACGTGGGCGGCCTGCTCACGTGCGGCGGGATGCGCTTCTTCGCGACGCGCCTGAGCGCTCAGGAGACGGCGGCCTGCCTGCGGGAGCGCGGCGACTGGCCCGAGGAGGCCCACGCCGTGGTGCGCGAGGACCTGCTGCTCGACGTGAGCGTGGTCCAGGTGCTGTCCTCGGAGCTCGACGACGACGCCCTCGACGCCGCCGCGCGCGACGCGCAGGCCGCCTGCCTGGTCGAGGAGCTGTGCCGCGAGGTCTCCGCGGCCTAGAAGCCGCCCTTCCGGATCCGGGACGACCGGAGCGGGACACGCGAAGGGCCCCCGGGGTGATCCCCGGGGGCCCTTCGCCATGCGTGGCGGACGCCGCTACGAGCGCGCGGCCTCCTCGAAGGCGCGACGCGGGTCGTGGAGACGACCCAGCGACACGAGGTCGCGGCGGAAGAACGCCGCGGCGGTCCAGTCGAGAGCCACGCGCGCCTTGCGGTTGAAGGTCGGGATCGCGAGCAGGTGGTACGTGCGGTGCATGAGCCACGCCGGCCAGCCGCGGAGCTTGAAGCCCATGGTGGTCGCGACGCCCTTGCCCAGGCCCAGCGACGCCACGACGCCCAGGTGCTTGTGCTTGTACTGCTCGAGCGGCCGACCGTCGAGCGAGCGCGCGATGTTCGCGCCCAGGTGCTTGGCCTGACGCACCGCGTGCTGCGCGGACGGGGCGCACCAGTCGCCCTCGCCCTCGACGAGGTTGGGGACCTGGGCGCAGTCGCCCGCGGCCCACGCGCCGCCGATGGGCTGGCCGTCCTCGCCGATGACCTGCAGCGTCGCCGCGGTGTTGACGTGGCCGCGCGGGCCCAGCGGGAGGTCCGAGGACTGGATGACGGGGGAGGGCTTCACGCCGGCGGTCCACACGACCGTGTCGGCCTCGAAGCGCTCGCCGTTCGAGAGCGCGATGGCGCCGTCGATGCAGCTCTCGAGGCGGGTCTCGAGCAGCACGCGCATGCCGCGGCGCTCGAGCTCCTCGACCGTGTACGCGCCCATCTCGGGGCCCATCTCGGGAAGGATGCGCGGCGCGGCCTCGACCATGACGAAGTTGAAGTCGTCGGCGGTGAGCTCGGGGTAGTAGCGCAGCGACGCCTTCGCCATGTCCTCGGTCTCGGAGAAGGCTTCGACGCCGGCGAAGCCGCCGCCCACGAAGACGAACGTGAGCAGCTTGCGGCGCAGCTCCGTGTCGTCGGTGGTCGCCGCGCGGGCGATGCGGCCCAGCACGCGGTTGCGCAGCGCGATGGCCTCCTCGACGTACTTGAAGCCGATGCCGAACTCGGCGAGGCCCGGGATCGGCAGGGTGCGCGAGACTGCGCCGAGGGCGACGACCACCTCGTCGTACTCGACCTCCATGACCTCGCCGAGGTCGGTGGTCGCCTCGACGATGCGGGACGCGTGGTCGATGCGCTCGATCTTGCCCTGGAGGATGCGCGCGCCCTCGAGCTCGCGGCGCAGCGGGACCACGGCGTTGCGAGGGGCGATCGACGCTGCGCCGACCTCGGGCAGGAACGGCGCATAGGTCATGTACGGGCGGCGGTCGATCACCGTGATGTCGACCTTGTCCTTGGCCTTCCGCATGAGCGTGAGGGCGGTGTAGAGGCCGACGTAGCCTCCGCCGAGGATGGCGATTCGGGTGCGTGACATAGGGACACCTCCAGGGAGGGAACCCGGGAGGGCGGCACGGTGTTCCACGCTCGCCGTCCCGCGGCGATGCGATCAAGAACCCGATGATTCTAGGCGACGCGGACCCCGCCCGGGAACCTGTATGTCACTGCGTGCAGAATGCCTGGTGGGCGACCGACGCGGCGCGGCGTCAGCGTCCCACCATCGTGGTGACGTCGAGCAGCTCGTCGAGCTGCTTCTCGGTGATCTCGCCGCGCTCGACGAAGCCGAGGTCGATGGTCGCCTCGCGCACCGTGAGGCCGGCCTTGACGGAGTGCTTGGCGATCTTCGCGGCGTTCTCGTAGCCGATCACCCGGTTGAGCGGGGTGACGATGCTCGGGCTGGCCTCCGCGAGGCGACGCGCCCTGTCGACGTTAGCGACGATGCCGTCCACGGTGCGGTCGGCGAGGACGCGGGCGGCATTCGCGAGCAGGCGGGTGGACTCGAGCGTGCCGAGCGCCATCACCGGGATCTGCACGTTGAGCTCGAAGGCGCCGGACGCGCCGGCCCAGGCCACCGTCGCATCGTTGCCGACCACGCGGGAGCAGATCATGAGCACGGCCTCGGGGACCACGGGGTTGACCTTGCCGGGCATGATCGACGAGCCGGGCTGGAGGTCGGGCAGCTGGATCTCGCCCAGGCCGGTGTTGGGGCCGGAGCCCATCCAGCGCAGGTCGTTGCAGAGCTTGGTGAGGGACACCGCGATGGTGCGCAGCGCGCCCGAGACCTCGACCAGGCCGTCACGCGCGGACTGCGCCTCGAAGTGGTTGCGCGCCTCGGTGATGGGCAGCCCGGTGTCCTCCGCGAGCAGCGCGATCACGCGCTGCGGGAAGCCTTCGGGCGTGTTGATGCCGGTGCCGACCGCGGTGCCGCCGAGCGGGACCTCGGCGACGCGGGGGAGCGCGACCATGAGGCGCTCGACGCCGTAGCGGACCGCTGCGGCGTAGCCCGAGAACTCCTGGCCCAGCGTCACCGGGGTCGCGTCCATGAGGTGGGTGCGGCCCGACTTGAAGACGTCCGCGAACTCCTCGGCCTTGGCCTCGAGCGAGCGTGCGAGGTGCTCGAGCGCGGGGATGAGGTCGCCCACCAGGGAGGACGTCGCCGCGACGTGGACCGAGGTGGGGAACACGTCGTTCGAGGACTGCGAGGCGTTGACGTGGTCGTTCGGGTGCACGTCGCGGCCCAGGGTGCGCGTCGCGAGCGTCGCGATGACCTCGTTGGTGTTCATGTTCGAGGACGTGCCCGAGCCGGTCTGGAACACGTCGACGGGGAAGTCCCCGTCGTGCGCCCCCGACGCGACGGCGTCGGCGGCGGCGACGATCGCATCGGCCACGTCCTGCTCGAGGACGCCCAGCTCCGCGTTGGCGCGGGCCGCGGCCTTCTTCACCCGCGCGAGCGCCTCGATGTGGCGCCGCTCGAGGGTGATCCCCGAGAGGGGGAAGTTCTCGACGGCGCGCTGGGTCTGCGCGCGGTAGAGGGCGTCGGCGGGGACCCGGACCTCGCCCATGGTGTCGTGCTCGATGCGGAACTCCGTTGTCATGGCGCCCAGTGTGGCACGGCGTCCCGACAGCTCCGTCAACCCCCGGCACGGCCGCCGGGCGGCGCGTCAGCCGGCGAGCTCGTCCGCGGTCGGCGGGTTCGCGCCCGGCCGGGAGCAGGTGATCCCGGCGATGCGTGCGCACCGCGTGAGGACACGGGTGACGGTCGCATCGGTGATCTCCCGCAGCGCGTCGCGGTTCTTGGCGCCGAGCAGGCCGGCGCTCCAGAGCCCGTCGATGATCCCCGCCATGAAGGAGTCGCCCGCGCCCACGGTGTCCGCGACGTCGACGTCGATGCTCGGGATGGTGATCTCGCGACCGTCGTGCAGGTACGCCGTCGCGCCCTCGCCGCCGCGCGTCACCACGACCATCGCGGGGCCCGTCGCCGCCCATGCGCGGGCGACGTCGGCGACGTCCTCCTCGGGAGCGAGCCAGGCGAGGTCCTCGTCCGAGGCCTTCACCACGTCCGAGAGCCGCACGAAGCGCTCGATCGAGACCCGCGCCTCGGCCGGGTCGCCCATGAGGGACGGGCGCGCGTTCGGGTCGTACGTGATGGTCGCGCCGGCGCGGAGCGCCTGGACGAGGCGCTTGACGTCCGTCGCGCCGGGCTCGAGGACCGCGGCGATCGAGCCCGTGTGCACCGCGAGCGGCATGTTGCGCATGCGGATGCCCGGGTTGATGCGCCAGTCGATGTCGAACTCGTAGCTCGCGGCGCCGGCGGCGTCGAGCGTCGCCGTGGCGACCGAGGTCGAGCCCGGGCCGCCCGAGCCGGGGGCGATGGTGACGCCGCTGTCCTGCAGGTGCGTCGCGATGAGCGCGCCATGCGGGTCGAGCCCGAGCCGGGTGAGCAGGTCCGCCTCACGGCCCAGCCGCGCGAGGCCGAGCGCGACGTTGGCGGGCGATCCGCCCGGGTGCTCCTCGGTGCCGTCGGGCCGGACCACGATGTCGACGAGGGCCTCGCCGACGACGAGCACGTGACCGCTCATCGCTCGTCCTCGCCTTCCTCGGGGACGATGCCGACCACGCCGGCGTCCGCATCGTCCTCCCCGGCGTCCTTGGCCGCGATGCGGGCGTACGCGCCGTCGAGAAGCGACTGGCAGCGCGCCGCGAGGGCCTCGCCTCGCTCCCACAGGCCCAGCGAGTCCTCGAGGGTCGCGCTGCCCGCCTCGAGGCGGGCGACGATCGCGACGAGCTCGTCGCGCGCCTCCTCGTAAGAGAGGGAGTCCACGGGGCGGTCGGGAGGGGTGGCTGCGTCGCTCATGCCGACCACGCTACCGGCGACGCCCTCAAGGTTCTGCGGAATCCTGTCGAGAACAACGTCATACCTAGGACTCTGGTCCCTCTCAAGGGGTACGTTCCAGGGACGACACGACGAGGTGGACATGTTCAGCGACAGCAACGCACAGCAGACGGCCAGGCAGAGCGCCCAGAAGGCGATCCCCGACGGGATCTCGGACGGCGAGCTCGCGACGCTCTCGCGCTCTCCCGAGGCCAAGGTGCGTGCCGCGGTCGCCGCGCATGCCGGCACCCCGCTGATGACCCTGCTGAGGCTCGCGGAGGACCGGTCGACCGACGTCCGCATCGGCCTCGCGCGCAACCGCCGCGTGGCGATCCCGATCGAGGTGCGCGAGGACCTCGCGAAGGACAAGAACGTCGACGTGGTCTACGCGCTCATCGAGAACCCCGCGGTGCCCGAGCAGCTCATCGCCAAGCTCGGCCGTCAGATCCACAAGGAGTACGCGAAGGCCGCCCGGGCGCGCCTCGCCGCGATGAAGGCCGGGACCTGGAGCGCTCCGGACGCGGAGGCTCCCGCCGCGGCCCCGGCAGCCGCGCTCCCGGAGGTCCCCGCCTTCCCGCCGACCGTGCAGGCGCCCGCCGCTCCGGCCGCGCCCGCCGCGCCCCACAACAACTCGGCGCGTGCGGACGCGCTCGACATCCTGCTCGGCGACAGCAAGCGCTGAGCAGGCGCGGGGCGCTCAGCCCTGCGCGACGGCCTCGACCTCGCCGCGGGCGAGCCTGATCCGCAGCGCCTCGCCCGGCGTCACGTCGGCGGCGTCGCGCAGCACGGTGCCGTCGGGGGCCCGCACCACCGCGAAGCCGCGCTCGAGCGTGCTCAGGGGGCTGAGCGCGCGCAGGGTGGCGGTCAGCTCGCGCGTGGCGGCGCCGGCCCTGTCGATCACGCCCGTCATCGCACGGTGCGAGCGCTCGCGGCCGACGGCGATCACCTCCGCGTAGGGCGCCAGCATCGCGTCGGGGCGCGCGAGCACCGGGCGCGACCGGATGGTCGCCAGCCCCGTGGACTCGCGCATGACGTGGCGCTCCACCGCGGCGGCCATCGACCGGCGGGCGCGCGCCACGCCCTGCGCCTCGGCCTCCGCGTCGGGGACGATGCGCTTGCCCGCGTCGGTGGGGGTGGAGGCGCGGTAGTCGGCGACGAGGTCGAGCAGGGGAGAGTCCTTCTCGTGCCCGATCGCGCTCACCAGCGGGGTCCGGCACGCGGCCGCGGTGCGGACGAGCGCCTCGTCGCTGAACGGCAGCAGGTCCTCGAAGGAGCCTCCGCCGCGCGCGACCACGATGACGTCGACGTCGGCGATCTCGTCGAGCTCGCGGATCGCCGCGGTGGTCTCCGGCACGGCGCGGGGCCCCTGGACGGTGACGCGGCGGATGGTGAAGCGCACCCCCGGCCAGCGCCGGGTGGCGTTCTCCACGACGTCGTGCTCCGCGTCGCCCTGAGTCGCGCACACCAGGCCCACGACCCGGGGGATGAAGGGCAGCGGGACCTTGCGGTCGAGGTCGAACAGGCCCTCGCGCGCCAGCGCCTCCTTGAGCGCCTCGAGGCGTGCGAGCAGATCGCCGAGGCCCACCTGCCGCACCTCGCGCCCGCCGAGCTGGAGGGACCCCGAGCGGGTCCACCATTCGGGCTTGGCGTGGATGACCACGCGCGTGCCGTCGACCAGGTCGACGCCGAGCGCGTCCGCCTCGCGTGCCGGAAGGGTCGCGCTGAGCGACATGTTCTCGTCGGTGTCGCGCAGCGTGAGGAAGACGAGGTGCCGCCATCGCTTGACGTTGAGCACCTGGCCCTCGACCCAGACGGCGGGCAGCCGGGAGACGAAGTCGCCGATCTTGGGGGAGAGGTGGCGGACCGGCCACGGCCGCTCCGCCGACGTCTCCCCGGCCGTGGCGGGAAGCGTGTGGGGTGACGATGCGGGATCGGGCGAGGAGTCGGAGGGCTCGGTCACGCGGCCCAGCCTGGCACATAGGATGGATCGCATGCCTGACACCCCCACCAAGCGCGTCCTGCTCGCCGCGCCGCGAGGCTACTGCGCGGGCGTCGACCGCGCCGTCATCGCGGTCGAGAAGGCCCTGGAGCTCCACGGAGCGCCCGTGTACGTGCGCAAGGAGATCGTCCACAACAAGTACGTGGTGGAGACGCTGTCCGAGCGCGGGGCCGTCTTCGTCGACGAGACCGACCAGGTGCCCGAGGGGGCGCGCGTGGTGTTCTCCGCGCACGGCGTCTCGCCCGCGGTGCGCGAGGCCGCGGAGGCGCGCAACCTCCTCACCATCGACGCGACGTGCCCGCTGGTGACCAAGGTGCACAAGGAGGCGATCCGCTTCGCGCGCGACGAGCGCACCATCCTGCTCATCGGCCACACCGGCCACGAGGAGGTCGAGGGGACCGCCGGCGAGGCGCCCGAGCACACCATCGTGGTGAACTCGCCGGACGATGTCGCGGGGCTCGAGGTCCCCGACCCCGAGAACGTGGTGTGGCTGTCGCAGACCACGCTGTCCGTCGACGAGACGATGGAGACCGTCCGCCGTCTGCGGGAGCGCTTCCCCTCGCTCGAGGACCCGCCGAGCGACGACATCTGCTACGCCACGCAGAACCGCCAGGTGGCGGTGAAGAAGCTCGCGCCGGACTGCGACCTGGTGATCGTGGTGGGCTCCGCCAACTCGTCGAACTCGGTGAGGCTCGTCGAGGTCGCGCTCCAGGCCGGCGCGAGGTCCTCGTACCGCGTCGACCGGGCGACCGAGCTGCGCGACGAGTGGTTCGAGGGCGTCACGACCGTGGGCGTCACCTCCGGCGCCTCGGTGCCCGAGATCCTCGTGCGCGACGTGCTGGGCGACCTCGCGGGCCGCGGGTACGAGACCGTCGAGGAGGTCCGCACCGCGACCGAGGACCTCATGTTCTCGCTGCCGCGCGAGATCCGCGCGGACCTCAAGGCCAAGGAGGCCGAGCGGGCGATGCGCGCCTGACGGCGCGCCCGCTCGGGTGGGATCAGCCGCGCCCGAGCGCCTCGGCCTCCGCCTCGACCGGTACGTCCGCCGCCGTGATCTCCCGGATCTCGGTGTCGATGGGGCCGGCGGCGAACTCGGAGTCGAGCTGCTGCAGCGTGCCCATCCGCCGCGCGGACGGCAGCACGCGGCGCTCGAAGGCGCCGATGGTGTCGTTGTAGGCCTTGCTCGCGGAGTCGATCTGCTTGCCGAGCCTCGCGAGATGCCCGCCCATCGTGGTGAGGCGCTCGTACAGCTCGCGGCCGGTGCTCAGCACCTGCTGCGCGTTCTCGGCGAGCGCGGTCTCGCGCCACGCATGCGCGATGGTGCGCAGCAGGGCGACGAGGATGGTCGGGGTCGCGATCACGACGCCGTGGTCCCACGCCCACTCCTGCAGGCGCGGGTCGCGCTCGAGCGCGAGCTGGAGGAAGGATTCCGCGGGCATGAAGAGCACCACGAACTCGAGGCGCGAGTCGACCTGGCTCGTGTAGGCCTTGCCCTTGAGCTCGAGCACGCGCTTGCGCACGGCGTCGACGTGGCGGTCGAGCGTCTCGTCCCGGTCGACGTCCTGGTCCTCGAGGTCGAGGATCGCGTCGAACGGGGTCTTGGCGTCGACGACGACGGTGCGGCCGCCCGCGAGGTGGACGAGCATGTCGGGCCGCAGCCGCCTGCCTTCCTCGTCGGTGTCCGTGGCCTGCTCCACGAAGTCGACGTGGTGGACCAGCCCGGCGACCTCGACCACGCGCCGCAGGTGCAGCTCGCCCCATCGTCCCCGGACCTCGGGGCGGCGCAGCGCGGCCTTGAGCCCGGCGGTCTCGCGCCCGACCTTCTCCGAGGCGTCCATGAGGGCGCGGACCTGAGCCGTGAGGCGCGCCTCGGACTCGGTGCGGGCCTTGTCCGCGTCTGTGGTCGACCGGCGCACCTCGTCGAGCGCGCGCGCCATGGGATCGACCAGGCGGCGCATCGTCTCCTCCCGCCGCTGCGCCTCGGCGTGCTGCGTGGTGCGCTCGGCGGCCAGGCGCCGCTCCTGCGTCTCGGCGAGGGTGCGCGCGGCATCGGCCGTGAACGCGCGGAACTGGTCGCGCAGCAGCTCCTGCTCGGCCGCGATCCGCTCCTGCTGGCGGGCGAGCTCCGCGGCGGCCTGGGCCTCTCTCTCGCCTGCGGCCGAGAGGCGGGCGCGGGCGTCGGCGAGCTCGGCGCGGATGCCGGCGCCCCTGGCGACCATGAGCGCGGCGCCCAGCGCGGCGCCGAGGAGCAGGGACACGAGTGCGATGACTGTCTCGACCATGCCCACAGCGTCCCAGAGGCCACTGACAGCGGAGGTCCGCGCCGACGGATGAGACGCCGGTGTCCGAATCGTCACGAAAACCGGCGTGATGCACCTCACATCAGTCTCGCATCGTGAGATGCGCGGTTACTGTTTGGTCACAAAAGGACACGAAAACAGGCAGAGAAACAATCCGGTAACCGGAGAGTGTTTAGCCTTGCTGGGTTGCACGTCATCAGCGTGCATCCGAGTCGTCGCCCGACACCCCGGGACGGCGCCTATCCAAGTCCGCCGCCCGGCGGGCGCATGTAGGAGGAATAGTGAAGTTCAGCAAGTCTGTGATCGGCGGTGTGACCCTCGCCTCGGCGTCGGCGCTCGTGCTGGTCGGCTGCTCGTCCAGCGACACCGACACCGAGGCGTCGTCGTCGGCTGAGACCCCCACCGGTGACATGATCATCACGACCAACGGCTCCGAGCCGCAGAACCCGCTGATCCCGGTCGCGACCAACGAGACCGGTGGCGGCAAGATCATCGACTCGATCTTCGCGGGTCTGTACTACTACGACGCCACCGGCGCGCCGCAGCTCGAGGTTGCCGAGTCGGTCACCACCGAGGACAACCAGACCTTCACGGTCACCCTCAAGGACGGTTGGACCTTCTCGGACGGCACCCCCGTCCAGGCGCACAACTTCGTCGACGCGTGGAACTGGGGCGCCGACCCGGCCAACGCCGCGACCGCGCTCAACAGCTACTTCCTCGAGGTCATCGAGGGCTTCGACGGCTACAACGCCGAGGAGGGCGCCTCCAACCCGGAGATGTCGGGCCTCAAGGTCGTCGACGACCTGACGTTCACCATCACGCTGAACGCGCCGAACGCCGACTTCCCCACCTCGCTGGGCTACTCGGCCTTCTACCCGCTCCCGGACTCGTTCTTCGAGGACCCGGAGGCCTTCGGCAAGGCTCCCGTCGGCAACGGCCTCTACACGCTCGCGGACGCCGCCGACTGGCAGCACGACGTGCAGATCGACCTCGCCGTCAACGAGTCGTACGCCGGTGAGCGCGAGGTCGCCAACGACGGCCTCTCGATCGTCTTCTACGCGACCCAGGACGCGGCCTACGCCGACCTGCTCGCGGGCAACGTCGACGTGATCGACGGCATCCCCTCCTCGGCGATGGCCACCTACGAGGACGACCTGGGCGAGCGCGCGATCAACCAGCCCGCCGCCATCTTCCAGTCCTTCACCATCCCGGAGCGCCTCGAGCACTTCTCCGGCGAGGAGGGCAAGCTCCGCCGCCAGGCCATCTCGATGGCCTTCGACCGCGAGCAGATCACCGACGTGGTCTTCCAGGGCACGCGCACGCCTGCCTCGGACTTCACCTCGCCGGTCATCGCCGGCTGGTCGGACTCGCTCGCGGGCGCCGAGGTCCTCGACTTCGACGTCGAGAAGGCGCAGGAGCTGTGGGCCGAGGCCGACGCGATCAGCCCCTGGACCGGCACCTTCGAGCTGGCCTACAACGCCGACGGCGGCCACGACGTGTGGGTCGACGCGGTCATGAACCAGGTCGGTCAGAACCTCGGCATCGACGCGGTGGGCCTGCCCTACGCGACGTTCGCGGAGCTCCGCACCGACGTGACCAACCGCACCATCGAGGCGGCCTCGCGCTCGGGCTGGCAGGCGGACTACCCGTCGCTCGAGAACTTCCTCGGCCCGATCTACTACACCGGTGCCGGCTCGAACGACGGTGACTACTCGTCCGAGGCGTTCGACACGCTGATCGACGAGGGCAAGTCGGCCGCGACCCCCGAGGAGCGGACGGCCAAGTTCCAGGAGGCCCAGGAGGTCCTGTTCCAGGACCTGCCGGCCATCCCGCTGTGGTACTCGAACGTCACCGGCGGCTACGCCGAGGGCGTCGAGAACGTGGTCATCGACTGGCACTCCGTGCCGATCTTCAACGAGATCACCAAGTAAGTCAGGACCGACGGCCCGCTCCGCTTCGCGCGGGGCGGGCCGTCGCCTGTCCGCCTCCCGCCGAGCGTCCTCTGGCCCCTCCGCTCCGCTGCGCCGCACGATAGTCTGCGCAGGAGCGTCGAGGCGCGCCGCCTCGGCCCGGTAGAATCGGCACTCTCATGCTCAACACATCTCACAGCCGCGAGGTGCGCCCATGCTGATGTACGTGGTGCGCCGCCTCCTGCAGGCGATCCCCGTGTTCCTGGGGACGACCTTCCTCATCTACTTCATGGTCTTCTCCATGCCGGGCGACCCCGTGCTCGCGCTCTTCGGAGACAAGACGCCCAACCCGGCGGTGCTCGAGGCGGTCCGCGCCCAGTACAACCTGGACCAGCCGTTCATCGTGCAGTACCTGCTGTACCTCAAGGACCTCCTCACCGGGAACCTCGGTACGACGTTCTCGGGCCAGGAGGTCACGGAGGTGCTCAAGCGCGCCTTCCCGGTGACGCTCAAGCTCGTCACGATGGCCGTCGTCATCGAGTTCGTGCTCGCCGTGGTCATCGGCCTCGTCTCGGGTCTGCGCAAGGGCGGCATCATCGACAACGCCAACCTGGTGATCGCGCTGGTGCTGAGCTCGGTGCCGCCGTTCGTGGCGCTGTTCCTCGCGCAGTACTTCATCGGCATCAAGCTCGGCTGGGCCCCGGTGACCGTCGGAGCGAACGCCACGTGGGGGGCCATGCTGCTGCCCGCCACCGTGATCGCGCTCACCATCTACGTCACCGGTATGAGACTCATGCGCGGCTCGGTCATCGAGGCGCAGTCGGCGGACTACGTCCGCACCGCGTCCGCCAAGGGCCTCACGCGCCGCCGCATCATCCCGGTGCACGTCGCGCGCAACTCGCTCATCCCCGTCATCACCAACACCGCCGCGAGCTTCGGCGCGCTGATCGCGGGCACGACGGTGACCGAGGGAATCTTCAACATCCCCGGCGTCGGCAAGGTCCTCTTCGACGCGATCATCCGCGGCGAGACGGCGACCGTCGTGTCGTTCGTCACGATCCTCACGATCCTCTACATCATCGTGAACATCCTCGTGGACCTGCTGTACGCCGTGCTCGACCCAAGGATCCGTTATGTCTGACCGCACTGTCGAGCACTACGTCGCACCGATCGACGAGAACGCGGCCGTCGAGGTCGACAAGGTCAAGCTGTCCGAGCGTCGCTCGAACCTCTGGTCCGACGCGTGGCGCGACCTCCGCCGTCGCCCGCTGTTCTACATCGCGGCGGCCATGGTCGTCCTGGTCACCGTCGCCGCGCTGTTCCCGTCGTGGTTCACGGACGTCGACCCGACGTACTCGGATCTCAGCAAGTCGAACGCCGGCCCGGAGGCCGGCCACCCGCTCGGCTTCACTTTCCAGGGCGCCGACGTCTACTCGCGCATCATCTACGGCGCGGGCACCTCGCTCTCCGTCGGCGTGCTGGTGATGCTCATCACCGGCGCGATCGGCATCCCCATGGGCGCGCTCGCCGGCTTCTACGGCGGCAAGGTCGACTCGATCCTGTCCCGCGTCGGCGACATCTTCTTCTCCATCCCCTACTTCCTCGCGGCCGTGGTCGTGATGTCGGTGATGCCGTCGAAGAACGTCCTCACCATCTCGCTCGCGATCGGTGGATTCGCGTGGGCCTCGCTCGCGCGCATCCTGCGCGCCGAGGTGCTCCAGGTGAAGAACCTCGAGTACGTGATGGCGTCGGAGGCCGTCGGGCGCGGCAAGTTCAGCACCCTGATGCGCCACGTGCTGCCCAACGCGCTCACGCCCGTGATCGTCTACCTGACCATCGCGCTTGGCGCGGCCATCACCGCGGAGGCGACCCTGTCCTTCCTCGGCGTCGGCCTCGGCAACGTCATGTCCTGGGGTAACGACATCGCCGATGCGCAGAGCTCCATCCGAGTCGCGCCGATGTCGCTGTTCTGGCCGTCGCTCGCGCTGACGCTCACGGTTCTCGCGTTCATCGTCCTCGGTGAGCTGCTCCGTGACGCGCTGGACCCGAAGGCGAGGGCTCGCCGATGACCGAGGAGAACACCGTGCAGACCCTTTCCACCGGCGCCGCGCCGGCGGACCCGACCACGCCGCTCGTGGAGGTCGACGACCTCCAGGTGACGTTCACCACCGCGAACGGCGACGTCCACGCGGTCCGTGGCGTGTCCTTCGACATCTACCCGGGCGAGACCGTCGCGATCGTCGGCGAGTCCGGCTCGGGCAAGTCGACCAGCGCCACCGCGCTCATCAAGCTGCTGGCCGGCAACGGCCGCATCTCGGGCGGCTCGATCAAGGTCGAGGGCAAGGACATCACCGGCTACAACGAGCAGCAGATGGCCGCCGTCCGCGGCGGGATCATCGGCTACGTGCCGCAGGACCCGATGTCCAACCTCAACCCGGTGTGGAACATCGGCTTCCAGGTCCGCGAGGCGATCCGTGCCAACGGCGTCGCCAAGGGCAAGAAGGACATCGAGGCCAAGGCCATCGAGGTCCTGCACCAGGCGGGCCTCGCGGACGCCGAGCGTCGCCTCAAGCAGTTCCCGCACCAGTTCTCGGGCGGCATGCGCCAGCGCGTGCTCATCGGCATCGGCCTGGGCGCGGACCCGAAGCTGCTCATCGCGGACGAGCCCACCTCGGCGCTCGACGTGACCGTCCAGAAGGTCATCCTCGACCACCTGGAGTCGCTCACCCGCGAGAAGAACACCGCGATGCTCTTCATCACCCACGACCTGGGCCTCGCCGCCGAGCGTGCGTCCAAGGTCATCGTGATGAGCCAGGGCAAGATCGTCGAGGCCGGCCCGAGCCTCGAGCTGCTGCAGAACCCGCAGCACCCGTACACCAAGCAGCTCATCGCGGCTGCGCCGTCGCTGGCCTCGCGTCGCATCCACTCGACCGTGGGCGAGCACCTGACGGACGGCGTCGAGGGTCCGGACATGCTGACCCTGGCCGAGCGCCACGAGGACTCCGAGGCGGCCGTCGAGGCCGCTCCGGTCGTCGTCAAGGTCGAGGACCTGCGCAAGACGTACATGATCCGTCGCGGCAGCTTCAAGTCCGACCCGCTGCACGCGGTCGACGGGATCTCGTTCGACATCCACAAGGGCACCACCCTCGCCCTCGTGGGCGAGTCGGGCTCCGGCAAGTCCACCGCGGCGCGCCTGGTGCTCGGCCTCGAGAAGCCCACGGACGGTCAGATCACCGTCGGCGGTGTCGGCATGGCCGATGCGTCCTCGAAGCAGCTCTTCGACCTGCGTCGTCGCATGCAGGTGGTGTTCCAGGACCCGTACGCCTCGCTCGACCCGCAGCGCTCGATCGGCGCGATCATCGCGGAGCCGCTCAAGGTGCACAAGGTCGGCAACCGCAAGAGCCGTGACGCCCGCGTGGCCGAGCTGCTCGACCAGGTCGCGCTGCCCTCGGCCATGGCGGACCGCTACCCGAACGAGCTCTCCGGCGGCCAGCGCCAGCGCATCGCGATCGCGCGTGCGCTCGCGCTCAAGCCCGAGGTCGTCGTGCTCGACGAGGCGGTCTCCGCCCTCGACGTGCTGGTCCAGGCCCAGGTGCTGCAGCTCCTCGCGGACCTGCAGGCCGAGCTCGATCTCACGTACCTCTTCATCACGCACGACCTCGCGGTCGTGCGCGTGGTCGCCGATGCGGTGGCCGTGATGGAGAAGGGCAAGATCGTCGAGACCGGCGCGACCGACGAGATCTTCGAGAACGCGCAGCAGGAGTACACGCAGCGCCTCCTGGACGCGATCCCCGGCGCGGGCATCGAGTTCGGGGCGTAAGCCTCCACGCCACGAGGGCCCCGGATCTCCCGCATGGGAGGCCCGGGGCCCTCGTGCATCCGGGCGCGCGTCTCGCCTCGCGCGCCGCTCCCGTCAGCCAGTCTCGGCACCGCTCATACCAGGCTCTCGACGCCTGAATGGGGCACCGGCGGTCGCTTTCGGCGTCGCCGTGCGCGCCTTGGGGCACTGGTGGTCGGTCGGGGCAGGTCAGACCTGGCGCCGGCGCCGCGGCTCGAAGGCCGGCAGCGCATCCGGTGCGGGGATGATGAGCCCCGAGGTCGCATCGTCCTCATCGCGCGCGGGAGCCTCGCCCACCACCTCGGTCGCGGGCCGGATCTTGTCCAGGTCCTTCTGCTCGCGCAGATGCGCGGCGCCCTGGTTGAACAGCTCCTCGAAGCTCACCCGGCCAGCCTACGGCGGGACGAAGCGGCTGTCACCGGCCCGCGCATCGTCCCGGCAGGCACCGGGACCGTCCGCCGGTAGACTGGTCGCCCGTGGCACTCACTATCGGAATCGTCGGTCTCCCCAACGTCGGCAAGTCGACGCTCTTCAACGCCCTCACCCGCGCCGAGGTTCTCGCCGCGAACTACCCGTTCGCGACGATCGAGCCCAACGTCGGCGTCGTCCCGTTGCCGGACGAGCGTCTCGGCAAGCTCGCCGAGGTCTTCGGCTCGGAGCGCGAGGTCCCCGCGACGGTGTCGTTCGTCGACATCGCGGGCATCGTCAAGGGCGCGTCCGAGGGCGAGGGCCTGGGCAACGCGTTCCTCGCGAACATCCGCGAGGCGGACGCGATCTGCCAGGTGACGCGTGCGTTCGAGGACCCCGACGTCATCCACGTCGACGGCAAGGTCGACGCCGCCTCCGACATCGAGACCATCACCACCGAGCTGATCCTCGCGGATCTCCAGACGGTCGAGAAGGTCATCCCGCGCCTGGAGAAGGAGGTGCGCGCCAAGAAGGCGCCCGCCTCGTACCTCACCGCGGTGCAGGAGGCGAAGGAGATCCTCGAGGCCGGCCAGACGCTGAGCTCGGGCGCGCCGGTCGCGGGCCTCGACCTCGCGGAGATCCGCGATCTCAACCTGCTCACGACCAAGCCGTTCATCTACGTCTTCAACCTCGACGACGACGGCCTCGCCGACGAGGACCTCCGCGCGAACCTCGAGGCGTCCGTGGCGCCCGCGAAGGCGATCTTCCTCGACGCGAAGTTCGAGTCCGAGCTGGTCGACCTCTCCGAGGAGGAGGCCCGCGAGATGCTCGAGGCCAACGGCCAGGAGGAGTCCGGCCTGGACCAGCTCGCGCGCATCGGCTTCGACACGCTCGGCCTGCAGACCTACCTCACCGCCGGGCCCAAGGAGGCCCGCGCGTGGACCATCCACAAGGGCTGGACGGCGCCTCAGGCGGCCGGTGTGATCCACACCGACTTCGAGCGCGGCTTCATCAAGGCCGAGGTGGTCCACTTCCACGACCTCATCGACGCCGGGACGATGGCCGAGGCCAAGTCGCGCGGCAAGGTCCGCATGGAGGGCAAGGACTACGTCATGCAGGACGGCGACGTCGTCGAGTTCAGGTTCAACTTGTAGAAGTCACTCTCGAGTCGCCGCCATGCGGTGAATGCCGAGCGCTTCTGTCAGTTCCGCCTTCGTGCGAGACTGCCCGTCCAGCGGTTGCGCTAGCCTTGCCACTCCATCGTCGCCAGGGGAGGCAAGATGCGGAATCTCGACGGTGCTCATATGCGCCTGGCGCGCCCGACGCGCGACATGGATGCAGCAGTTCGATTCTGGGTGGACGGCTTGGGCATGACGCTCCAGGGGCGCAAGCTCGAGGACGGCGCGCCGTATGCGGAGCTGGCCTTCGTGGGATGGCCCGAAGCGGCCTGGCATCTTGAGATTGTCAAGGATGCGGTGGTCTCGCCGAACCCCACGGAAGAGGATCTCCTGGTGCTTTACCTGGCCGGCCCCATCGACGAAGCTCTCATCGGTCGGATCAAAGCCGCCGGCGGTGCTGCTGTCGAGGCGCGCAACCCGTACTGGAACGAACACGGCGTCACGGTCGAAGATCCCGACGGGTACCGGCTCGTCCTCTCGACGCGCGACTGGTCGTGAGGCTGTCGGCTGAGACCTGCTTCAGCCTCTGAACACTGGCAGGGCGCGGCTTCGAGGCATCCAGACGTTGTTCGGCTACGGAACGTGGTCGAGTTCAGGTTCAATGTGTAGTTCCCGTTCAACCTCTGGCCGCTGATCCGAGGCAGGTGCTCGGGTCGACTCTCCGGGCAGTCGCCGAGCGCGCTGGTTTCGCGCGACACCCAGATGCAGAGTGGGGCCCTGCGATGGGCCTCTACGCGGTGGGTTGGAGCGCGCCGAAGCTTCGGCGGAGGAGTTCCACCGAGCTCTCGACGGCATCGGCCTCCGCCCACGCGGTGAGGGCGATGTCGAAGCAGGCGAGGGAGGCCTGGACGATGGTCTCGGCGCGCAGTTCCCGGTGGTTGCCTTCGAGGCGTTCGGCAACGATGGGCGTGAGCAGGCGGGCCCACAGCAGGTGCTTCTCTAGGTTCCTGGCTCGCAGCGCCGGGGTGCTGCCGAGGACCCGCATCGCCTTCCTGCCCTGTGCCTCGTTCCGGCTCGGGGTCAGGAGCAGCGCCTCGTAGGACGCGAGGAGCGCATCCCAGAGGGGTTCCTCGGAGGGACGGGACGCGAGCTGATCTCGAACGTGCTCGCCCCAGCCGGCAGGATCGCCGATCACAGTGTCTTCTTTCGCGGGGAAGTACCGGTGCACGCTCCGCGCGGAGACGCCGACGGCGGCGGCGATCTGCTCGACGGTGACGTTGTCGAACCCGTGCTCATCGAAGAGGTCCACCGCGACCTCGGAGATGCGTGCACGCACGGCGTCGCGCGCGATGGCGCGCGTCCCGACGGGGTTCACAAGATCGCTCATAGATCGATCATAGCGCGCCATAAGTGGCAGACACTGACAGATTGGGCGTATTCTGTCGTGAAGTCACACGAGAAGGGACACCCCATGGAACAGCGCATCCTCGGCCGTCAGGGCCTCGCCGTCTCCGCCATCGGCTACGGCGCGATGGGTACCGCGGTCGGCTACGGCCCGAGCGACGACACCGAGTCCATCGCCGCGATCCGCGGCGCGCACGACCTCGGCGTCACGCACTTCGACACCGCCGAGATGTACGGGTGGGGCGTCGGCGAGCAGCTGCTCGGCACTGCGCTCGCGCCCATCCGCGAGCAGGTCACCATCGCCACCAAGTTCGGCTTCACGCCCACGTATGCCCCCAACTCGCACCCTGACCACGTCCGCAACGTGATCGACAACAGCCTGCGCAACCTCGGCGTCGACCACATCGACGTGCTCTACCAGCACGTCCACGACCCGGCCGTGCCCGTCGAGGACGTCGTGGGCGTGATGAAGGAGTACGTCGACGCCGGCAAGGTGAGGTACCTCGGCCTGTCCAACACGACGCCCGACAATGTGCGGCGCGCACACGCCGTCCACCCGATCTCGGTGCTCCAGACCGAGTACTCGATCTTCGCCCGCCAGTCCGAGGCGTTCCTGCCCGTGCTCGAGGAGCTCGGCATCGGCCTCGTCGCCTACTCGCCGCTCGCGCGCGGCTTCCTCTCCGGCGCGGTCCAGCCCCGCTCCGCCTACGACGCGACCGACTTCCGCCAGCGCATCCCGTACTGGGCCCCCGAGCACTACGACGCCAACGTCGCCATCGTCGAGGCGCTCACCGCGCTCGCCGATGAGAAGGGTGCGACCCTCGCGCAGCTCGCCATCGCCTGGCTGCTCGCGCAGCGGGACTACATCGTCCCCATCCCCGGCTCGCGCAACCCGGCACGCGTCGCGCAGAACATCGCCTCCGCAAGCATCTTCCTGACCGATGCTGACCTCGCGCGCATCGCTGAGATTGCACCCAACGGAGGAGTGGTCGCGGGACGCTGATCCTGGCTCCGACGTGACGGGCGGGTACCTCGAGCGGTGCGACGTTCGAGGTGCCCGCTTCCTTCGTTCGCGAGTCGTCACAGGTTGGTCGGCTACGGAATGCGGTCGAGTTCCGGTTCAACGTGTAGTTCCGGTTCAACCTCTGGCCCCTCGAGATAGCATCCTCGCCGGTCTGGGTGGGCCTCGTTATCCTGGGCCTATGTCCGAGGTCGACGTGACGCCCGAGACGCTCGCGCTGCGCGGGCTCATCGACGCGCGTCGCGAGGAGTTCGACGCAGTACTGGCGCGCTACGGAGCGACTCGTCCGCGATTGTTCGGCTCGGTCGCGCGCGGAACGGCGCACGCGGGCAGCGATGTCGACATCCTCGTGGACATGGACCCCGCGGACGGCAACGTCTTCATGCGGGCCTCCGGTCTCCTTGAGGAGGTTCGGGCGCTGTTCGGCCGTGACGACATCGATGTGTTCCCGGAGCAGCTGCTCAGGAGGCCCATCTCGAAGTCGGCCGTCGAGGATTCGGTCGCCCTGTGACGCGAAGCGTCGAGCAGCGGATCGCGGACATCCTCGAGTCGATCGAGCGGTGCCGTCGCTACGTCGCCCTGCTCGACGCGGGAGTTGTCGACCTCGTCGACATGGTCGAGGATGCGATCGAGCGCAACCTCCAGGTCATCGGCGAGGCTGCAAACCACCTGACCCCTGACGTAGTCGACGCACACCCCGAGATCGCCTGGCCCCAGATCCGCGGCTTCCGGAACATCCTCGTCCATCGGTACTTCGGGGTCGACCTCGAAGTGATCCGGGACGTGGTGGAGCACCATCTCCCGCCGCTGGCCGAGGCGCTGCGGCAGCACGTCGAGGGCGGCCGTGCGTCAGGGGCCTGAGCGCTGTTGTGAGGTTGCTCGGCTGCGGAACGTGGTCGAGTTCAGGTTCAACGTGTAGTTCCGGTTCAACCTCTGAAGTTCTGCGGTGAGCACCTTGCCGGTCTTTCTCGGCCGTGGTCGTGCGGCTAGGTTCTCCCCGTGAGCATCGCCGCAGATCAAGCGCTGGCCGAGGATCCGACAACCTCGGACGAGGTCCTGTTCGGTCGCCTGTCGCACCGCGATTGGCATGTTCGGTGGAGCGCGGCGCAGAACCCTGGCGCTGGCGATGCCGTCAGGCTGGCCGCCCTTGCGACGGGTGACAAGCATCTGGCCTCGGCGGTCGGACAGCTTGGCGACACGTTGTCCCTCGAGGTGCGGGACGCGGTCTGCGCGCACCCTCGTCGTGAGGGGCGGGAGGGGTTGGCGCTCACCGCAAACGATCGCACCACTCTCGACCGGCTCGTGGCCGACCCGGATCCCAAGGTTCGCGCCGCAGTAGCGCAGCCTGATCATCGCCCCGCTGACCTCATGAGGCTGCTCGCGCGAGACCGCCGTGCAGAGGTGCGTGCCGCGGTGGCCGCATCGACCACGATCCCCGACGACCTCGCACTTGAGCTGTTGGCGGACCGGTCTGCGGTGGTCAGGTGGTCGCTGCTCACGATGAGGGATGGAGACCTCCGCTTCGCGCGGGCGCTCGTGGACGACCCGGATGAGATGAACCGGGCCCACGCACGTTTCATGCTCTTCCAGGCAGGCGAGCGCGCGGAGCACTAGGTACGAAGCACCATTCGGCCTGGCGTGTGGCTGACACGGGAGTGCCCGCACACGCACGTGTGCGGGCGCCGGTGTCTCAGCGGACGGCGATGTCGCTGGTGCCATGGCACGCACCGGTGCTCGGCTTCAGCGAGTGCGCCGGCCTGCGCGCTGGCGGGACATGAGTGCCGGATCTGAGCCGGATCCGGCACTCATGTCCCGCTGGGGTGCGCGGGGTGCGCGGGGGCGCACGAGGCAGGCGACGGGACAGTGCGAACTGAAGTCCCAAGAAGGGCACCAGGCGTGTGACCCACGTCACCGGCGTGGCGTACCTCACATTTGATACGCAGAATGGCTATATTTCATGGGTTGTTGACAGACCTTGACGTCCCGGATCGAGGTCCCGCGCCGCTGAGGGAGTGTGCGCGGGCTCCTGCCCGGGCGAACAAGGCACGAGCTGAGGAACTCCTGTGAACCGAGCCATCAGGCTTTCGCGCGCCCGCGCGCCCCGGCGCCGCCTTCCGGCGGCCGCCGTCGTCACCGCGCTGACGGTCGTCACCGTCGTGCCCGCGGTGCTCACCGCACCCGCCGCCGGGGCCGCCGTCGCCACCGACGGCGACGCCCGCTTCCCGTCGGTCCAGTGGATCACCTGGGGCGCGTCCGGCGAGGACCTGGTCCCCGACGGATCCGGGCGCATCTCCACGACCGAGACCATCGAGATCGGCGACGAGGAGATCGTGGTGTCCTGCACCATCGACGACCTCGTCCGCACGCGCGGTTCGGACTCCGTGTCCGGCTCCGGCGGCAGGCTGATCGAGGCCTACGCCAGCGGCACGTGGCGCGGCGACGGCCTCGACGAGCTCTACCACTCGGGTGGCACCGGCACCTCCAACACGCTGGTCGCCGGCCTCGCGGCCATCCACAACGCGAACACCGTGAACTTCGACTTCGCGTGCGACGCCGCGCTCGTGACCGCTGCAGGCACGACGCCGATCGAGCTCGCGGGCCTGGTGCTCGCCAGCGCCGAGTCCTCGGTCTCCGCCAGCGGCTTCACCGAGAACGTCGGAGCGACCATCTCGAGCGCGGGCACGTGGCGCATCCTCGACCGCACCCGCGGCGTCGACTGCACCAACGACACCTACGCGCAGCTCACCAGCGCGGGCGGCAACCAGACGCTCTCGCTGCGCGGCGCGGCCGACACCACGTGCGAGTCGTCCACCGCCGGCATGGCGCCCAACCCCATGGCGGTCGCGTTCATGGACGGCGTCTCCGCCGCGACGGACGTCACCCTCGAGGGCCGCGGCAAGGAGGCCATCGCGCTCGGCGTAGTCATCGACGTCGACTTCGGCGACGCGCCCTCGACATACGGCGCCGCGGCCGCGCTGAGCCAGGCCTCCTTCACCGGCGGCGAGCCCGAGCCGTACACCAGCGGCACTGGACAGGGCATCTTCACCATGACCCTCGCCGAGCAGCTCGCGCCGACGCTCCGCCTCGGCGCGACCGTCGACTTCGACGGCGTCGCGCAGCCCAGCGCGGACGCAGCAGCGGACGATGCGAAGGGCTCCGACGACGAGGACGGCGTGACGCTCGCCGCCGGGTACGACGTCGAGCCCGACGGCACCTTCACCGTCACCGACGTCGCGTGCCACGCGACCGCGGCCGACGAGGGCCACGTCGCCGGCTGGATCGACCTCGACGGCGACGGCGCGTTCGACGCCTCCGAGCGCTCGACCGTGGTCGAGTGCCCCGCGGGCGGCGGCATGGTCGACCTCACCTTCACCGCCCCGGCGACCGCGCCGGGCCTCGCCACCCAAGAGACCTTCGCCCGCTTCCGCATCGCGCCGACCGTCGCGGAGCTGACGCCGGAGGGCTTCTCCTCCGCTGGCGAGGTCGAGGACTACGCGATCACCATGGAGTGGCCGGCCACGCCGGGCATGTCCCTGACGAAGAGCCACACCGGGGGAGAGGTGGCCGTCGGCGACACCCTCACCTTCGATCTCGCCTTCGCCAACACGGGCAACGTGCCCCTCAACGACGTGGTGGTCTCGGACCCGACCGCGGTCACGGCGGGCTGCTCGTGGGCGAGCGTCGCCGCGCACTCCACCGTGCACTGCACCGCGTCGCACGTGGTCACCTCGGCCGATGCGGCGCGTGGCTACGTGCTCAACACCGCGACCGCGGAGGCGGACGACGAGGACTCGTCGCCGCTCACCCCCGTGACCAGCACCGTGACCGTCCACGCGCCGGCCTCGGCGGCCGATGATGCGGACGTGACCTCCGTCGACATCGCCCTCACGCGCGGCGCGGCCGAGGGCGTCCTGATCAACGACATCGGAGGCGACCTCGAGGTCACCGGGCACCTCCCGGTCTCGGGCGGCGGCGCGCTCGCCATCGCGGCCGACGGCGGCTACGCCTACACCCCGGCGCCCGGCTTCTCGGGCATCGTGTCGGCTGACTACTCGATCCAGGACGCGGACGGCGCCACGGACACCGCGACGCTCACCATCACGGTGACGCCCACGGCGGACGCGGACTCCGGCACCACCCCCGTGGACACCCCGCTGCGCTGGAGCGCCGCGGACCTCCTCGACGGCGACCGCGGCTCGAGCCTCGGCGTCACGTCCGTGACCGATCCGACGCGCGGCACCGTCGCGCTCTCCAGCGGGGACGTGGTCTACGCGCCCGCCGCGGGCTACTCCGGTCCCGATGCGTTCACCTACACCGTCACCGACTCCGCGGGTCAGACCGCGACCGCGACGGTGAGCGTCGACGTCACCCCGGTGGCGGTCGCGGACAGCGACGCGACCGAGGCGGGCACGCCGATCACGCGCGCCGCGGCCGAGGGCGTCCTCGCGGACGATGCGGGCACCGGCCTCACCGTCTCCGGCTCCGTCGCGCTGCCGCCCGCCCAGGGCACGCTCGCGATCGCGACCGACGGCGGCTACACCTACACGCCCGCGGCCGGTTTCTCCGGCACGGCGAGCACCACGTACACCGCCGTCGACGCCTCGGGCCAGACCGCGACGTCGACGCTCACGGTCACGGTCACGCCGGTCGCCGGACCCGATGCGGGCACCACCGTCGCCGGCACGCCGCTCGTCCTGACGCAGGCGCAGCTGATCGACGACGACGAGGGCTCCGCTCTCGAGGTCGTGACGGCCACGCACGGCACGCACGGAACCGTCGTCGTCGACTCCGCCGGCGCGGCGACCTATACGCCGGACGCGGGCTTCTCGGGGACCGACTCCTTCACCTACACGGTCGAGGACGCCGCGGGCCAGCGCGTCGCCGCGACCGTCACGGTGACCGTCACGCCGTCCGCGGTGGACGATGTCGCGGGCACCCCGGCCTCGACCCCGCTGTCGCGCGGCGCCGGCGGCGGCGTGCTCGCCAACGACGAGGGCACGGCGCTCACCGTCGTCGGCAGCACCCCGATCCCCGCGGACGAGGGCACGCTCACCCTGCACGCCGACGGCTCGTACGACTACGTCCCGCCGGCCGCCTTCTCCGGCACCGTGGTCACCACCTACACGGTCGAGGACGGCGCAGGCCAGCGCACGAGCGCGACCCTCACCATCGCGGTCGACGTCGCGGCGGTGGACGATGCCGATGCCACCACCGCGGGCACGGCGCTGACCCGGTCGGCGCTGGGCGGCGTGCTCCGCAACGACCTCGGCACCGCGCTCACGGTCGTCGATCACGAGGCGCTCGCCGCCGAGGCGGGCACGCTCGCCATCGCGAGCGACGGCTCGTACACGTTCGCGCCGGCAGCCGGCTTCTCCGGCATCGTCGCCGCCGACTACACGATCGAGGACGCCGAGGGGCGTCGCGCCACCGCGACGCTCACCATCGACGTCACGCCCGTCGCGGCCGACGATGCGGACCGCACCTCCGCCGGTACCGCCGTCTCGCGCGGCGCCGACGCGGGCGTCCTGCTCAACGACTCCGGCACCGACCTCGACGTCGTCGCGCACGACGGCCTCGCGGTCGGCGTCGGAGAGCTCTCCATCGCCGCGGACGGCGCGTACACCTTCGTCCCGGCCGCCGGCTTCAGCGGCACGGCGAGCGCGCAGTACACGGTCGAGGACGCGGCGGGTCAGCGCACCACCGCCGTGCTCACCGTCGTGGTGACGCCTGTCGCGGCCGACGATGAGGCCGCGACCGAGTCCGGGGTGCCCGTCACCTTCACCGTCGGCGACCTCACGGGTGACGACGAGGGCACCGCGCTCAGGATCGTCGCCGTCACGGACGGCGCGCACGGCACCGTGACCATCGGCGCCGACGGCTCCGTGACGTACACACCCGACGACGGCTTCTTCGGCGAGGACTCCTTCACCTACACGGTCGAGGACCACGAGGGCGGGACCACCACCGCGACCGTCGTCGTCGTGGTGGCCGCGCCCGCCGTGGCCGGGGTCGACGGCTCCGCGGACGAGGCGGACGCGGCAGACGCCGCGACCGAGGGCGACCCCGTGGACGACGTCGACGAGGAGCCGCTCCTCTCCGCGACCGGCGCCGACGTCGCATCCGCGCTCGCGTGGATGGCGCTCCTGCTCGGCGCCGGCGCGACGGCGCTGCTCGCCGCGCGTCGCCGCACCGCGGCCTGACCCCCCGGGTGGGCCGGCCCCGCGGCCGGCCCACCCGACAGGCCCGACGGACCCGGGAGGCCTACGCTCGAGGCATGAGCGACACCCTCCCACCGTGCCCCGAGTGCGCGAGCGAGTACGCGTACGAGGACGGCGCGCTGCTCGTGTGCCCGATGTGCGGGCACGAATGGTCCCCCGCGGCGGTGGACGATGCGCCATCGGACGCCCCGCGCGTGATCAAGGACGCGGTGGGCAACGTCCTCGCCGACGGCGACACCGTGACCGTGATCAAGGACCTCAAGGTCAAGGGCTCGTCGCAGTCCATCAAGGTGGGCACCAAGGTGCGCGGCATCCGCCTCGTCGACGGCGTGGGGGACCATGACATCGACTGCACGGTGCCCGGATTCGGGTCGATGCAGCTGAAGTCCTCCGTGGTGAAGAAGGCCTGAGCGCCCGGCACGGGCCGATGGCCCTCGTGGACCGTGCCCGCGCGCGGTTACGGTGGTCCCGTGAACGAGAGATCGCTCAGCTTCGGCAAGGCCGCGTCGGACTACGCGAAGGGCCGCCCGGGCTACCCGCTCCAGATGGTCGACTGGCTCCTCGAGGGCGTCACCGGACGCGTGCTCGACCTGGGCGCCGGCACCGGGAAGCTCACCGAGGCGATCCACCGCTGCCGGCACGCCGAGGTCGTCGCGGTGGATCCCGACCCGGTGATGCTCGCGACGCTCGAGGCGCACGTGCCTCGCGTGCCGACCATGCGCGGCACGGCGGAGGAGATCCCCCTCGAGGACGGCAGCGTCGACGCCGTCGTCATGGGGCAGGCGTGGCACTGGGTCGACCCGGAGGCTGCCGCGACGGAGATCGCCCGCGTGCTCGCGCCCGGCGGCGTGCTCGGCCTCGTATGGAACATCCGCAACGAGCGCAGCGACTGGGTGACCGCGCTCACCCGCGTGATCGGGCACTCGTCGGCGGAGACGATGCTCGCGGCGGGACCGCCTCGCGTCCCCGCGCCCTTCGGCCCCCTCGAGATCGAGGAGCTCACCTGGAAGCGGCCGATCACCGCGGACGGGCTCCGCGCGCTCGTGCACTCGCGCAGCAACTACATCACCGCCCCCGAGGCCTTCCGCGTCGACCTCGACGTCGCGCTCGAGCACCTCATCGCGCGCACCCCCGAGCTGGCCGGCGGCGGCGAGTTCCCCATGCCGTACGTCACCCACGGGTACCGGACCCGCGTGGCCCCGGCCGCATGAGCGAGCGGAGGCTCATCTCCTCCGGCGGTCCCTGGGAGGAGCAGGTCGCGTACTCGCGCGCAGTGGTCCAGGGCGACTGGTGCTTCGTGTCCGGGACCACCAGCACCGCGAGCCCCGAGCCTGCCGCGCAGGCCGATGCGGCGCTCGGCATCATCGCGGCCGCGCTCGACGAAGGCGGCTTCACGATGGCCGACGTGGTGCGCGTGCGCTACCTCCTGCCCGACGCCTCGGACTTCGAGGAGTGCTGGCCGGTGCTGCGCCGCTGGTTCGGCGACGTGCGTCCTGCGGCCACGATGCAGCAGTGCGGCCTCATCGATCCGGCCATGCGGATCGAGATCGAGGCGACGGCCTACCGGGGATGAGGCGCGCGTCGCGCTAGCCTCGTCATCCCACGGCATCCGGAGGAGTCACCATGATCGACGTCGTCGAGGCGAGCATCGCGCAGCTGCGCGATGCTCTCGAGTCGGGAGCGACCACCAGCGTCGAGCTGGTCGAGGCGTACCGCGCCCGCATCGGCGCCTACGACCGTCCCGGCACCGCGACCGCCCTCAACGCGCTCGTGGTCGACAACCCCGACGCGCGCGCGGAGGCGCAGGCCGCCGACGCACGCCGCGCCAGGGGAGAGTCCCTCGGCCCGCTCGACGGCATCCCCTACACAGCCAAGGACTCGTACCTGGTGCGCGGGCTCACCTGCGCCGCCGGCAGCCCCGCCTTCGAGCATCTCGTCGCGCAGCGCGACGCCTTCACCATCGCGCGGCTGCGCGACGCGGGCGCCATCTGCCTCGGCCTCACCAACATGCCGCCGATGGCCAACGGGGGTATGCAGCGCGGCGTGTACGGCCGCGCTGAGAGCCCCTACAACGCCGACTTCCTCACCGCGCCGTTCGGCTCGGGCTCGTCCAACGGCTCCGGCACGGCGACCGCGGCCTCGTTCGCGGCCTTCGGCCTCGGCGAGGAGACGTGGTCGAGCGGCCGTGGCCCGGCCTCGAACAACGCGCTGTGCGCGTACACGCCCAGCCGCGGCGTGATCTCGGTGCGCGGCAACTGGCCGCTCGTCCCGACCATGGACGTGGTGGTCCCGCAGACGCGCACCATGGCGGATCTGCTCGAGGTGCTCGACGTCATCGTCGCCGAGGACGTCGAGACCCGCGGCGACCTGTGGCGCACCCAGCCGTGGATCGACCTGCCGAGCGTCGACGCGCATCGTCCCGACTCGTACGTCGCGCTCGCGGAGGGCGCCGGCCGCGCGCTGCACGGAGCGCGCATCGGCGTGCCGCGCCTCTACCTCGGCACGGATCCCGACGCGGGGACCCGTCCCGACGGCGGCATCGGCGGCCCGACCGGCACGCGCATCGTGCCCCGGCCGAGCGGGCTCGAGCTGTGGGAGGCCGCGCGTCGCGACCTCGAGGCGGCCGGTGCGACCGTGGTCGAGGTCGACCTGCCGATGATCGAGAACTACGAGGGCGACCGCCCCGGCGCGCCCACCATCGCGACCCGCGGCCTGGTGTCGCCGGAGTACCTCAAGCGCGAGATCGTCGACCTGTCCACGTGGGCATGGGACGACTTCCTGCGTGCCAACGGCGACCCGGGGCTGCCGGACCTCACGCATGTCGACGGCGCCCGGATCTTCCCGCAGCCCCCCGGAGCGCTGCCCGATCGCTACACGGGCTTCGACGACGACATCGCCGACTACCCCGACGTCGCTCGCGCGGGCCTGCCGGAGCGCTTCGAGGACATCCCCGAGATCGAGAGCGGTCTGCGCGGCCTCGAGGAGACCCGCCGCCTCGACCTCGAGGAGTGGATGGACTCCCTCGCGCTCGACGCGATCGTCTTCCCCGCGGTCGCGGACGTGGGCCCCGCGGACATGGACGTGAACCCCGACAGCGCCGACGCGGGCTGGCGCAACGGCGTGTGGGTCGCGAACGGCAACCTCGCCATCCGGCACCTGGGGGTGCCGACGGTCACCGTCCCCATGGGGACGATGCGCGACATCGGGATGCCCCTGGGCCTCACGTTCGCGGGCCGCGGCTGGGACGACGTGCGCCTGCTGCGCATGGCCGCCGGCTTCGAGGCCACGGGCGACCGGCGCGACGAGCCCTCGCGCACCCCGCGGCTCTAGCCTCGGGGTGCCCGACGGACGCGCGACGCCGGCTCCCCCCTCCCGGGGCCGGGCGCCCGCCGGGACGTCTCAGCCGAGCTCGTCGATGGCCTCGCGCATCACCGCGAGCTGCTCGCGGACCTCGTCCGGCACCTTGGCGCCGTACGAGTCGAGGAAGCGCGCCGCATCGTCCGCCTCGGCGGTGAGCGCCGCCTGGTCGAGCCCGAACAGCGCGGCCCACTGCGCGTCGCTCACGTCGGCCGCGGCGTAGTCGATCTCGCCCGCGGCGGGGACGCGGCCGAACGGGCTGTCGACGCCCTCGGCGCGTCCTTCGATCCGATCGAGCATCCAGGCGAGCGCGTGGATGTTCTCGCCGAACCCGGGCCACAGGAACTTCCCGTCGGCGCCCTTGCGGAACCAGTTGACCTGGAAGATCGCGGGAGCGCCGCCCGCCGCCTCGGCCTTCGCGCCGACCTCGAGCCACAGCCGCCAGTGGTCGGCCATGTGCACGCCGCAGAAGGGGAGCATCGCGAAGGGGTCGCGGCGCAGCTCGCCGACGGTCCCCTCGGCGGCCGCGGTGCGCTCGGACGCGAGGGTCGCGCCCATGAACACGCCGTGCTCCCAGCTGCGGGCCTCGGACACCAGCGGCACGTTGGTCGCGCGGCGACCGCCGAAGATGATCGCGTCGAGCGTGACGCCCGCCGGGTCGTCCCAGTCGTCGGAGATGGTGGGGCACTGCGCGGCGGAGACCGTGAAGCGCGAGTTGGGGTGCGCGGCGGGGCGGTCCGCATCGGGCGTCCAGTCCTGCCCGGTCCAGTCGATGAGGTGCGTCGGCGGCTCGTCGGTCACGCCCTCCCACCACACGTCGCCGTCGTCCGTGAGGGCGACGTTGGTGAAGACCACGTCGTGCTCGAGCGTGTCCATCGCGACCGGGTTGGTCGAGCGGCCCGTGCCGGGCGCGACCCCGAAGAACCCGGCCTCGGGGTTGATCGCCCGCAGGCGCCCGTCCGGTCCGGGGGCGATCCACGCGATGTCGTCGCCGAGCGTCTCGACGGTCCACCCGGGGATGGTGGGCTGGAGCATCGCGAAGTTGGTCTTGCCGCAGGCGCTGGGGAAGGCCGCCGCGACGTGGAAGACCCTGCCGCGGGGGTTGGTGACCTTGAGCAGCAGCATGTGCGCCGCGAGCCAGCCCTCGTCCTGGCCGATCGCGCTCGCGATCCGCAGCGCGAAGGCCTTCTTCGCGAGGATCGCGTTGCCGCCGTACGCGCTGCCGTAGGACCAGACCTCGCGGCTCTCGGGGAAGTGCGAGATGTACTTGGTGGTGCTGCACGGCCACGCGACGTCGGCCTCGCCCGGTGAGAGGGGCGCGCCCACGGTGTGCGCGCACTTGACCCACTCGGTGTCGGGGCCGATCTGCGCGAGCGCCTCGGCCCCCATCCGGGTCATGGTCCCCATCGACACGACCACGTAGGGCGAGTCGGTCACCTCGACGCCGTAGCGCGTGAGGGCGCCGCCCACCGGTCCCATCGCGAACGGGACCACGTACATGGTGCGACCGCGCATCGCGCCGCGGAACAGGCCGTGGAGCGTCTCGCGCATCGCCGCCGGCGGCACCCAGTTGTTCGTGGGGCCGGCGTCCTCCTCCTTCTCGGAGCAGATGAAGGTGCGCGACTCGACGCGGGCGACGTCGTCGGGGTTCGAGCGCGCGAGGTAGCTGCCGGGGCGGCGCTCGGAGTCGAGGGGCACGATGGTCCCCGTGTCGACCATGTCGCGGATCAGCCGGGCGCGTTCGGGCTGCGAGCCGTCGCACCACACCACCTCGTCGGGCGTCGCGTGAAGCGCGAGGCGCTCGACCCACGCGACGATGCGCGGGTCGGCGGACTCGGGTGCGGAGGCGGCGCGGGTCGCTGCGGACTCGCGGAGCGGCTGGTCGATGATCGCCATGGTGGTTCCTTCGTTGGACTCGGGGATGGGATCGGTGTGAAACTTGCGTGCTGTTCTCGACGCTACGAGCAACCGGGCGTCGTTTGTCGACAATTCATGCATGAAATTTCGCTGTTCTTTCGATAACGTGAATTCCATGGCGGATCTTTCGACCTTGGGGCGCCGCGTGCGCCATTTCCGGACCGACGCGGGCCTCACGCTCGAGCAGCTCGGACGCGACGTCGACGTCGCGCCGAGCCAGCTGTCGCTCATCGAGAACGGCCGGCGCGAGCCGCGCGTCACGCTGCTGACGGCGCTCGCGAGCCGGCTCGGGGTGAGCGTCGGCGACCTGCTGGACGAGGCGCCGCCGAGCCCGCGCGCCGCCCTCGAGATCGCGCTCGAACGGGCCCAGGAGGGGTCGACCTACCGCGAGCTCGGGCTGCCGGCGCTGCGACCGACGCGCACCATGCCCGACGACGTGCTCCGCACCCTCGTGGGCCTGCACCGCGAGCTCGACCGGCGCGCCCGGCAGGCGATCGCGACCCCGGAGGAGGCGCGCCGCGCCAACACCCGCCAGCGCCTGCGCATGGAGGCGGTCGACAACCACGTGCCCGCGATCGAGGCGCTCGCCTCCGAGGACGTCGCCTCGGTCGGACACCTGGGCGGCGCGCTCACGCACCGCACGGTGAGCCTCATGGCGGACCGCCTGGGGCTCAGCATCGTCCACGCCGACGACCTCCCGCACTCGGCCCGCTGCGTGCTCGACCTCGAGAGCGGGCGCATCTACATCCCGCCGGCCTCGATCCCGGGCGGGCACGGGCTGCGCTCGCTCGCGCTGCAGGCGATGGCGCACATCCGGCTCGGCCACGGCGAGCCGAAGGATTACGCGGACTTCCTGCGCCAGCGTCAGGACGCGAGCTACTACGCCGCGGCATGCCTCATGCCCGAGGCGGCCGCGGTGCCGTTCCTCGAGAGTGCGAAGAAGGCGCGCGACATCGCGATCGAGGACTTCCGCGACGCGTTCGGCGTCACGCACGAGGCCGCCGCGCTGCGCTTCACCAACCTCGCGACGGTGCACCTGGGCATCCGTCTGCACTTCCTGCGCGCGGGCGGCGACGGCGCGCTCGTGCGCGCGTACGAGAACGACGGACTGCCGCTGCCCGTCGACGTCACCGGCGCAGCCGAGGGTCAGGTCCTGTGCCGCCACTGGAGCGCGCGGCGCGCGTTCGCGCGGACCACGCGCACCACCGAGTACTTCCAGTACACCGACACCCCGGTGGGGACCTTCTTCGAGGCGACGCAGACCGGCGCGACCGAGGCCGAGGAGTTCTCCATCACCCTCGGGGTCCCGTACGAGGAGTCGCGATGGTTCCGCGGCCGGGAGACCCAGAACCGCGCGGTGTCGCACTGCCCGGACCTCAGCTGCTGCCGGCGTCCCGACACCGAGAGCGCCGAGCGCTGGTCCGGACGCGCGTGGGCGAGCGCCCGCGTGCACGCCCACATCTTCTCGCCGCTGCCGCAGGGCACGTACCCCGGCGTCGACGACCGCGAGCTGTACGAGTTCCTCGAGTCCCACGCGCAGGACTCGGACTGAGCGTCAGCCGAACAGGCCCCACAGCGTCGCGGCGAGCGCGGCCGCCATCACCACGATCCCGAGCCAGTCGGGGCTGCGCGTGACGGACGGCCCCTCGCTCGCGGGCGCGGTCGGGTGAGCCTCGTGCCACGCGGACGATGCGCGGTGGACCAGCGCGGCGGCGTCGCCCGAGGGGGTGCCGAGCTTGTCGCCCATGCGGCCCGGGACGCCGCCGTCGACGACGTCGTTGCGCTTGTCCTCGACGTGCTGGCGGCGTGCGCTCACGCCGCCGGGCGCCGGGGCGGCGAAGGCGCCGACCTTGAGCCCGTCGTCGCCGATCACCTCGAGCGACCACCGCGTGTCGAGGTCCGCGAGGCGCGAGAACGGCATCGTCGCCGTCTGGGTGACGTTGTGGAGCTCGACACGGTCCTCGTACGTGGCGACGTGGGGGCGCAGGAAGGCGCCGTAGCCGAAGAGCGCCGCCGCGGCGCCGAGCCCGAGGCCGCCCGTCGCGTACTCGAAGCCCACGGTCGACACATGGATCACGGCGACCACCACGCCGAGCCCGATGGCGACCCAGCCCCAGACGACGGAGGAGCGCGCCCGATATGTCTGCATGCGCTCATCGTCCCATGCGAGGGTCCCGCTCCGGCGCGCGTCAGTCCTCGGACTGGCGGGCGCGGTAGGCCGCCTGCGCGGCCCTGTTGGTGCAGGTCACGGTGCAGTACTTGCGCGAGCGGTTGCGGCTGAGGTCGAGCACCACGCCCTCGCAGTCGTCCATCGCGCAGCGCGAGAAGCGCTGGAGCTCGTGGTCGCGGATGACGTCGATCATCGCCATCGCGGTCTCGACCAGGATGCGCACGTGCAGCGGCTGGTCGTCCGAGGTCGCGTGGATGTGCCAGTCGACGTCGCCGTGGCGCACCAGCTGGGGGAGCGCGTGCTGCTCCGCAAGGATCGCGTTGACCAGCGGCACCGCATCGTCGCGCGAGGCGAGGAAGAGGTCGCGCAGCGGGGTGCGGATCGCGCGGACGGGCTCGAGGTCGGCCGCCGTGGGCCGGTCGCCGGTGTAGCCGAAGCGGTCGAAGAACTCGACGAGCTCGTCGAACGTGGTGAGCGTGTCGGGCTCGAGCTCGGAGTTCGACAGGAAGACGCCTGACTCGAGCGCCTCTGCGGTGTCATCGGCGAAAGTCATTTTGACACATTACCAAAGCCGGTCTTAGGCTCATGAGCCATGACCGCTTTGACTCATGACGCTGCGCGCGTCAACCGTGCCCAGGGCCTCGGTTTCGCCCTGCTCTCGGCCGCCTCCTTCGGCCTCTCGGGAAGCCTCGCGCGCGGGCTCATGGATGCGGGCTGGACCGCGGGCGCCGCGACGCTCGTCCGTGTCGCGATCGCCGCCGTGGTCCTCACCGTTCCCGCGCTCCTCGCGCTGCGCGGGCGGTGGGTGCTGCTGCGCCGCGCGGCCGGCACCGTCATCGCGTACGGCGCGTTCGCCGTCGCCGGTGCGCAGCTCTTCTACTTCTTCGCCGTCGGGCACCTCGACGTAGGCGTCGCGCTCCTCATCGAGTACCTGTCGCCCATCGTGGTGGTGGGCTACCTGTGGGCGACGCGCGGGCACCGGCCCGGGCGCCTCACGCTGCTCGGCGCCGTGGTGGCCATGTCCGGCCTCGTGCTGCTGCTCGACCTCATCGGCGGCGCGGCGGACGTCAGCCTCGTCGGCATCGGCTGGGCGCTCGGCGCGATGGTGGGCGCCTCCGTCTACTTCGTCATCTCCGGCTCGACCTCGACCGGGCTGCCGCCCGTGACCCTGGCGTGGGGCGGCCTCGTGGTCGCCGCCGCCATCCTGGGCGCGGCCGCGGCGACCGGCGTGCTGCCCGTCGTGTTCGCGACGAACACCGTGCACCTCGTCCCGGTCGACATGCCGTGGTGGGTCGCGGTCGCGCTGCTCGGCGTCATCACCTCCGCGGTCGCCTACGTGGTCGGCATCGCCGCGACGCGCCGCCTCGGCGCGCGCCTCGGCTCCTTCATCGCGCTCATCGAGGTGCTCGCCGCGGCGCTCTTCGCCTGGGCCCTCGTGGGCCAGCAGCCCGCGCCCGTCCAGGTCGCGGGTGCGGCCCTGGTGCTGGCCGGCGTCGTCCTGGTCAAGCTGGGCGAGCCGGACGACGGGCTCGCCGGCGCCCCGGAGCCCGCGCTGCCGGGCACCGACGTGGTGCCCGATGCGCTGCCCGCCGGCATCGTCGACGAGGTCGACCTTGCGGACAGTGGACTCCCCATGACGGATGTGACTCTCGAGCGTTCCTGAGGACGATGCGGCGCGTCCCGCGTCACGTCCGCATCACGCTTCACCTTCGTCATTGGGTATCGGAGCGCGAGCGCCGGTAGAATGGCCCGGCGGTCCATGTCGGACCGTTCTCCCCCTGACAACGGAATCGAGTTCCCGCATGCCCCTGCGCTCTGATCTGCGCAACGTCGCCATCGTCGCCCACGTCGACCACGGCAAGACCACCCTCGTCGACGCCATGCTGGTGCAGGGAGGCGCCTACGGCGACCACGCCCACGTCGAGGACCGCGCCATGGACTCCGGCGACCTCGAGCGCGAGAAGGGCATCACCATCCTCGCGAAGAACACCGCGATCCGGTACACCGGTGAGGCGGCGGGCGCCGAGGGTGCCACCATCAACGTCATCGACACCCCGGGTCACGCGGACTTCGGCGGCGAGGTCGAGCGCGGCCTGTCGATGGTCGACGGGGTCGTGCTCCTGGTCGACGCGTCCGAGGGCCCGCTCCCGCAGACGCGCTTCGTGCTGCGCAAGGCGCTCGCGGCGAAGCTCCCCGTCATCATCGTCGTCAACAAGGTCGACCGCCCCGACTCGCGCATCGAGGAGGTCGTCGAGGAGACCCACGACCTGCTCCTGGGCCTCGCCTCCGACCTCGAGGACGAGGTCCCGGACCTCGACGTCGACGCGCTGCTCGAGGTGCCCGTGGTCTACGCGTCGGCCAAGGCCGGCATCGCGTCGCTCACCCAGCCCGCCGACGGCACGCTGCCCGACGGCGACTCGGTCGAGCCGCTGTTCAAGGTCATCATGGAGCGCATCCCCGCGCCGTCCTACGAGGACGGCCACCCGCTCCAGGCGCACGTCACCAACCTCGACGCCTCGCCGTTCCTCGGCCGCCTCGCGCTGCTGCGCGTCTTCAACGGCGAGATCCGCAAGGGTCAGCAGGTCGCGTGGGCCCGCAAGGACGGCTCGCTCAAGACCGTGAAGATCACCGAGCTGCTCGAGACCAAGGGCCTCGAGCGCGTCCCCGCGGAGTCCGCCAAGGCCGGCGACATCGTCGCCGTCGCGGGCATCGAGGAGATCACCATCGGCGAGACCCTCACCGACATCGAGGACCCACGTCCGCTGCCGCAGATCACGGTCGACGACCCGGCGATCTCGATGACCATCGGCATCAACACCTCGCCGCTGGCCGGCCGCGTCAAGGGCGCCAAGGTCACCGCGCGCCAGGTCAAGGACCGCCTCGACAAGGAGCTCATCGGCAACGTGTCGATCCGCGTGCTCCCCACCGAGCGTCCCGACTCGTGGGAGGTCCAGGGCCGTGGCGAGCTCGCGCTCGCGATCCTCGTCGAGCAGATGCGCCGCGAGGGCTACGAGCTCACGGTCGGCAAGCCCCAGGTGGTCACCAAGGAGATCGACGGCAAGCTCCACGAGCCGATGGAGCACATGACCATCGACGTCCCGGAGGAGCACCTCGGCGCCGTGACGCAGCTCCTCGCGTCGCGCAAGGGTCGCATGGAGTCGATGTCGAACCACGGCACCGGCTGGGTCCGCATGGAGTTCATCGTCCCGGCGCGCGGCCTCATCGGCTTCCGCAGCCAGTTCCTCACCGACACCCGCGGCACCGGCATCGCCTCGTCGATCGGTCACGGCTACGAGCCGTGGGCCGGCGCGATCGAGTACCGCACCAACGGCTCGCTGGTCGCGGACCGCGCGGGTGCGGTCACGTCCAACGCGCTCATGGCGCTGCAGGACCGCGGCACCTTCTTCGTGGGCCCCACCGAGGACGCCTACGAGGGCATGGTGATCGGCGAGAACTCGCGCAACGAGGACATGGACGTCAACATCACCAAGGAGAAGAAGCTCAACAACATCCGCTCGTCGACGGCGGAGGAGCTCGAGCGTCTGGCGCCGCCGCGCCGCCTCACCCTCGAGGAGTCCCTCGAGTTCGCGCGTGAGGACGAGTGCGTCGAGGTCACGCCCGAGAAGGTGCGCATCCGCAAGGTGATCCTGGACGGCACGGAGCGCGCCCGCGCGGCGTCGCGCCTCAAGCGCCAGAACGCGTAGCGGCACCGCCCGGCTCGCGACCCCTCCGGGGCGCGGGCCGGGCGACCCGCCGACGCAGGGGCGTCGTCTCACCGGTCCGCGGCGCACCTACCATGGTCGGCATGGCTCGCATCCTCTCCTCGTACCTCGCGATCGCGGTCCTCGGCGCGCTCGTCGCGCTCGTCGGCGCCGGATCGCACCGTGCCTACGGCTGGTTCGGGGTGACGGCAGGCCTGCTGCTGGTCGCCGCGGCGAGCACCTTCTCGCGCGCCTGGCGCGCGTACGCCGGGCTGTCGATCTTCGCCGCAGCGTGGGTGATCCTCACCTCGCTGCTCGCTACCGCCGGACCCGGCGGATCCGCGCCGCTGATCCTGTCGGACGCGCGCGGGCTCACCTGGGTCTACGGCGGCGCGATCGTGGTCGTCGTGGTCGGGCTCCTGCCGCGAAGGCTCCTCGGTGACGTGAAGGAGGTCGCGGCATGAGCGACCGGCACGACGACGATCTGACCGAGAGCCTCGACGCGGTCGAGGAGCAGCCGCGCCCCGAGGACGAGGCCGCGGCCCCCGAGGAGTCCGTCGAGACTGAGGAGACGGTCGAGCCCGACGAGGCCGTCAAGCCCGACGAGGCTGTCACTCCTGAGGAGCCCGTCGAGTCCGACGAGCCCATCGAGTCCGACGAGCCCATCGAGTCCGACGAGCCCGCGGCGGATCAGGAGCCAGACGGCTTCGATGACGACGAGGCCCAGGCCGAGATCGACGCCGACCTCGACGGCGACGAGGAGGAGACCGAGACGGTTCCCGCCTTCCTCGCCGAGCCGCCCGCCGACCCCGACGACCAGCCCACCGCGGTGCTGCCCGCGGTGCCGGCGGCCGTGGCGACGGCGGCGGAGCCCGAGCCGGTCGAGGCGGAGATCGTCGAGACCCTCCCGGAGGACGAGGCCGCGCAGGACGATGCGGACCACGCTGCCGAGGCGCGCCGAGGGGTCCGTTGGGGCCGCTGGGCGCTGGCACTCGTGCTCGTGCTGCTGGTCGGCGGCTACGGCGCGGCCGCCGTGTACGCGGCGGACAGGATCCCCGCGGGGACGACCGTGCTGGGCGTCGACCTCGGCGGGATGGACCGCGACGAGGCCGTGGACGCGCTCAAGCCCGCGGTCGACGAGCTCAACTCGACGCCGGTGACCCTCACCGCGGACGACCGCGAGACCAGCATCGACCCGCTGGACTCCGGGCTCGTCGCGGGCGCCGGCGCCACCGTCGACGACCTCATCTCGTTCAGCCTCTCGCCCTACGACATCCTCCGCGCCTTCACGGGGCGCGGCGTCGAGGTCCCGGTCGTCACCGTGGTCGACGAGGAGGCGCTGGCCGCCTCGATCGAGGACGCCGCCGGCCCGCTCGAGGTCGACGGGCAGGACGCGTCGGTCGAGGTCACCTCGACCGGTGCCACGTCCGAGCCCGCGATCGACGGGATCGCGGTCGACTCCGAGACCACGGCGTCCGGGCTGGGCGACGCCTGGCCCGTCGACACCTACGAGGCCGTCACGGTCTCGAAGCCGGCGGCGATCACCACCGAGACCGCGGACGCGTTCATGACGGAGCTCAACTCGGAGATCCTCGCGGGCGACGTCGAGATGACGGGGCCGAACGGCAGCGCGACGGTCACGTCCGAGCAGCTCACGCGCCTGGGCTCGGTCGCGACCGAGGGCGACGGCTTCGTGCTCGAGGTCGACGGTCTCACCCTCGCGGCCGAGCTCGAGTCGGCCGACCCGTCCCTGGTGAGCGCGCCCACGTCCGCCTCGTTCTCCTTCGACAAGAAGCACGACATCAAGGTCAAGGAGTCGACGGCGGGGCAGGCGATCGACGGCGCCGCGCTCGGCGAGGCCGTCGTGGCCGCGGCGATGACCGTCGACCGCGCCGGCGAGATGCCGTACCACGAGACCGAGGCCTCGGTCACGAGCGACGACCTGGGCGTGAGCGACTTCAAGGAGAAGGTCGCGTCGTTCGACACGCCGCTGACCCCGGAGCCCATCCGCACGCAGAACCTCGTGGTCGGTGCGAAGAAGGTCACCGGAACCGTGCTGCAGCCCGATGAGACGTTCTCGCTCCTCGACACGCTCGCGCCCATCACCGTCGAGGGCGGCTACCAGGCCGCTCACGTCATCGTCGACGGGTTCCTCGCCGACGGCATCGGCGGCGGCCTGTCGCAGATGGCGACCACGGTCTACAACGCCGCGTACTTCGCGGGGCTCGAGGACGTCGAGCATCGTCCGCACACCAAGTGGTTCGACCGCTACCCGGCGGGCCGCGAGGCGACGATCTACTCGGGTGCGCTCGACCTGCGCTTCAAGAACAACACGCCGTACGCGCTGGTGCTCAGCTCGTACGTGGAGGACGACACCCTGCACGTCGACATCTGGTCGACGCCGTACTACGAGGTGAAGACCTACGCGTCCGAGAAGACCGACTTCGTCCAGCCCGAGCGCGTGGAGTCCGACCGCGAGGGCTGCATCAACACGGCCCCCGGCAACCCGGGCTTCACCATCACCAACACGCGCGAGGTGTACCTCGACGGCGCGCTGGTCGACGAGTCGTCGTACACGTGGAGGTACCAGCCCAACGACGGCGTCACCTGCACCGCCGAATAGCGGGCACGATGCGCACGCCGGGGGCGGTGGACGGCCCCGGTAGGAGCGTCGCCCGGCGGCGGTATGATGGCCGCACCCCCGTAGATCCCAGCTTGGAGGAGGCGCAGTGACCTACGTCATCGCTCTGCCGTGTGTCGACGTCAAGGACAAGGCGTGCATCGACGAGTGTCCGGTGGACTGCATCTACGAGGGCGAGCGCATGCTCTACATCCACCCGGACGAGTGCGTCGACTGCGGCGCCTGCGAGCCGGTGTGCCCCGTCGAGGCGATCTACTACGAGGACGACGTCCCGGACAAGTGGGCCGAGTACTACAACGCGAACGTCGAGTTCTTCTCGGAGATCGGGTCGCCGGGCGGCGCCGCGAAGATGGGGCTGATCGAGCACGATCACGACCTCATCAAGTCGCTCGCGCCCCAGAACGGCTGACGCGCGCGCATGGGGCTGAGCCCTCGCTCGCTGCCGGACTTCCCGTGGGACTCGCTCGCGCCGTACAAGGCGCGCGCGGCGTCGCACCCTGACGGCCTCGTCGACCTCTCCGTCGGCACGCCCGTCGATCCGACGCCCGCCGTGGTCCGCGAGGCTCTCGCGGCCGCGGCGGACGCGCCGGGCTACCCGACCACGCACGGCACCGCGGCGCTCCGCGAGGCCGTCGCGGGGTGGTTCGCGCGCCGCCGCGGCGCCCCGGGTCTCGATCCGGCGGCCGTGCTGCCCACGGTCGGGTCCAAGGAGCTCGTGGCCACGCTGCCGGCCTACCTCGGTCTCGGTCCGGGCGACGTGGTGGTGCACCCCGAGGCGGCGTACCCGACGTACGACGTCGGTGCGCGGCTCGCCGGCGCGACCCCGCTCGCGAGCGACGACGTCGAGGCGTGGCGCGGCAACCCCGCGGTGCGCCTCGTCTGGGTCAACTCGCCGTCGAACCCCACCGGCCGGGTCGCCACCGTCGAGCAGCTCGCTGAGGTGGTCGCCGCGGCGCGCGAGATCGGCGCGCTGGTCGCATCGGACGAGTGCTACGCCGAGCTCTCGTGGACGGGCGCCGAGGTGCCGTCCGTGCTCGATCCGCGCGTGTGCGGCGGGTCCCACGAGGGGGTCCTCGCGGTGTACTCGCTTTCGAAGCAGTCCAACCTCGCGGGCTACCGCGCGGCCTTCGTCGCGGGCGACCCCGCGGTGATCGCACCGCTGCTCGAGGTGCGCAAGCACGCGGGGCTCATCGTCCCCGCCCCGGTGCAGGCCGCGATGACGGTCGCGCTGGCGGACGATGCGCACGTCGCCGAGCAGAAGGAGCGCTACCGGGCGCGCCGGGAGCTGCTGCTGCCGGCCGTGCGGGCCGCGGGCTTCCGTGTCGAGCACTCCGAGGCAGGCCTGTACCTGTGGGCCACCCGCGACGAGGATTGCTGGGACACTCTCGATTACCTGGCAGATCGGGGCATACTGGCCGCACCGGGAGCGTTCTACGGCGAGGCTGCGCGGCGGCATGTGCGCATCGCCCTCACCGCGAGCGATTCCGGGATCTCTCGGGCATCTAGTAGGCTCGCAAAACGCGAGTAAACCAGCGCTCAAGTTTTGGGCGAGGGTTCATGATTTCGAAGGGGAGAACATGGCGCAAGTGGTGGACGCAAGGCTGACGGTCGACGGCAGCACTCGGGAGCTCCCGCTCGAGCGGTCGACCATCGGCAACGACGGCATGTCCGTCGCCACGCTCATGCGCGACACCAGCCTGGTGACCGTCGACCCGGGATTCATGAACACCGCCTCGTGCGAGAGCTCGATCACCTACATCGACGGCGACAACGGGATCCTGCGCTACCGCGGCTACCCGATCGAGCAGCTCGCGGAGAACTCGACGTTCCTCGAGGTCGCCTACCTGCTGATCCACGGCGAGCTCCCCACCGAGGACCAGCTCACCGCGCTCAACAACCGCGTGTCGCGCCACCTGCACGTGCACGAGGGGATCAAGTCCTTCCTCGGCGCCTTCCCGCGCGACGCGCACCCCATGGCGGTGCTCTCCGGGGCCATCTCCGCGCTCAGCACGTTCTACCCCGAGTCCGTGGGCCGCTCTCCCGAGGAGATCGAGCTCGCGACCGTGCTGCTGCTCGCGAAGACCGCGACCGTGATCGCGTACCTGCAGCGTCGCGCCGGTGGCGGCGACCTCATCGAGCCGCGCCGCGGCGGCCATTACGTGGACGAGTTCCTCCGGATCGCGTTCTCGCCCGCGTCGGGCGACATCGACATCGACCCGGCGGTCAAGCGCGCGGTCGACGTCCTTCTCATCCTCCACGCGGACCATGAGCAGAACTGCTCGACCTCGACCGTCCGCATCGTCGGCTCGTCGCACGCGAACATCTACGCCTCGGTCGCCGCGGGCGTGAGCGCGCTGTCCGGGCCGCTGCACGGCGGCGCCAACGAGGCCGCGCTGCGCATGTTCGACCAGATCAAGGAGTCCGGCGACACCGTCGAGCAGTTCGTGGCGAAGGTCAAGGACAAGGCCGAGGGCGCGCGTCTCATGGGATTCGGCCACCGCGTCTACAAGTCGTACGACCCGCGTGGCGCCGTGGTGAAGAAGCTCGCGGACGAGCTCCTCACGTCGCTGGGCGGCTCGGACGAGACCTTCCAGATGGCGCAGCGCCTCGAGGAGATCGCGCTGTCCGACGACTACTTCGTCGAGCGCAAGCTCTATCCCAACGTCGACTTCTACACGGGCCTTCTCTACTCGGCGATGGGCTTCCCGACCACGATGTTCACGCCGCTGTTCGCGCTCGGCCGCATGCCCGGCTGGATCGCGCACTACCGCGAGATGCTCAACGACCCCCGCACCAAGATCGGCCGTCCGCGCCAGATCTACACCGGTGAGGTCGAGCGCGACTACGTGCCGCTCGCGCAGCGCGGCGACGAGTAGACCTCCGCGGCGTAGACTCGTGCGGTGAGGGCCGACCGGCCCGGCGGGATGCCCCGGACCCGCTCGACGAGGCAAGGGGGCACGTCATGACGAGCGACGACGCGCTGCGGCGCGAGGCGAAGCGACGCGTGGAGGCACGCAACGGCTTCTACTGGTTCCTGGTCGTCTGCCTGATCCTGTGGAGCATGTTCACGTTCATCTGGTGGTCGAACGGCGGCGGCTACTTCTGGCCCGCGTGGCCGATGCTCGGCATGGGCATCGGGCTCGCCTTCACGGCGGCCGCGGCCTTCCTTCCGGGCGCCGGACGCCCGAGCGAGGACCGGATCGAGCGCGAGTACCGCAAGCTCAAGGGCAGCATGGGCGACGGGGGCGAGAGCTCCTAGGGTTCGACCGGCAGCAGCCGCACGGCCACGCCGAGGGGCGCGCCGGGGGCGTCCACCGCGCCCAGGCCGGTGGCGCGCTCCCACCCGGTGGTCCCGTCGACCACCGCCTCGACGGACTCGGTCGCGGCGACGGCGACGGCCCACGCCGCGAAGGCGTCGCGGCGCCAGCGCTCCGCGCCGGCGGGCACCACGTCGAGCCAGAGCCCGTCCTCGGTCGAGGCGAGCGCGCGTACCTCGTATGCCCCGGCGCCCAGGTCGTGGTCGATGCGGTCGACGAAGGCGGCCGCGGTGGTGCCGGGCCCCGCGGAGACGTCGCAGTCGACGGCGAGCGAGCCGGAGTGCCCGCGCAGCGCCGACGCCCACAGCCGCGCCATTCCCTCGTGCTTCGCGTAGGCGTCCGGGAAGGCCGAGCGCTGGACGGTCTGCGCCGCCACGGTCACGGCCATGTCCTGCCAGCCGCTCACCTTCGCCAGCGCCGTGTAGAACGTGTCCGCCGAGTAGTACGGGTCCATGATCTGCTCGATCGACCCCCAGCCCTGCGACGGGCGCTGCTGGAACAGCCCGATCGAGTCGCGGTCGCCGTAGTCGATGTTGATGAGGCTCGACTCCTGCATCGCGGTCGCGATCCCGATGGTCGCGCCGCGCGCGGGCAGCCCCAGGCGCGACGAGGACGCCGCGATGAGCGCCGCGTTGCCCGCCTGCTCCGCCGACAGGCTCGCCGATGCCTCGTCGAGCGACGCCGTGCATCGTCCGCTCGGCTCGCCCTCGCGCGGCTGCACCGCGAGCAGGTAGGTGCCGTAGACCGCGGCGCCGCCCGCGAGCGTGAGGATCGCGAGCGCGGCGACGGAGCGCCGCCGCGCGCTCACGTCAGTTCGCGTGGAGCGCGGAGTTGAGCTCGATGCCCTTGCCCTCGCGCGCCACGGCCTCGATGACGCCCGTGACCGAGTTGCGCCAGAACATGATGCCGTCCTGGCCCGAGAGCTCGCGCGCCTTCACCACGACCGGGTCGCCGGCCTCGTCGGTGCGGCCCTTGAGGGTGACCTTGGTGCCCGCCGTGATGTAGAGGCCCGCCTCGACCACGCAGTCCTCGCCGAGCGCGATGCCGACGCCCGCGTTGGCGCCGAGCAGCGAGCGCGCGCCGATCGACACGACCTCCTTGCCGCCGCCCGAGAGGGTGCCCATGATCGACGCGCCGCCGCCGATGTCCGCGCCGTCGTGCACCACGACGCCCGCGGAGATGCGGCCCTCGACCATCGAGTGGCCCAGCGTGCCGGCGTTGAAGTTCACGAAGCCCTCGTGCATCACGGTGGTGCCCTCGGCCAGGTGCGCGCCCAGGCGCACGCGGTCGGCATCGGCGACGCGGACGCCGGAGGGGACCACGTAGTCGACCATGCGCGGGAACTTGTCGATGCCGTACACCGTGAGCTGGCGGCCGAAGGCGCGGTAGCGCAGGCGCACCTGCTCGAAGCCCTCGATCGCGCAGGGACCGTCGGAGGTCCACACGGCGTTGGTGAGCGCGCCGAAGACCCCGTCGAGGTTGAGGCCGTGCGGCTGCACGATGCGATGGCTGAGGAGGTGGAGGCGCAGGTACGCGTCCTCGACGGAGGCGGGCGCCTCGTCCAGGTCGATCACCGTCTTCACGACCTTGATCACGACGTCGCGCAGATCGTCGGTGCGCTCCGCGGCCTTGAGCTGCGCGGGCGCGTCGTCGCGGGCCTTCGGCTCGCCGAGCGCGGGGGAGGGGTACCAGGTGTCGAGCACGGTGCCGTTGTTGTCGATGGTCGCGAGGCCGAATCCGAAGGCGGGTCGAGTCATGGATCCAGGGTAGTTCAGGCGCGGCGCACCCCTCGCGCGCCTCGGGCTCCCGAGGGCTTCGGCGGGACATGAGGGCCGGATCCGGGCCCGATCGTGCCTGCATGTCCCGCCAGGGCGCCCGGGGCGCGCGGATAGGCTGACGTCATGACCCACCTCGACCTGGCCGCATCCGTCGAAGACCTGGCGAAGGCCCTGGTCGACATCCCCTCGGTGTCGGGCAACGAGGACCGGATCGCGGACGCGGTCGAGGCGGCCCTGGCGCCGCTCGAGCATCTCGAGGTGATCCGGCTCGGCAACGCGATCGTCGCGCGCACCGCGCTGGGGCGCGCCGAGCGGGTGGTGATCGCGGGCCACCTCGACACCGTGCCGATCAAGGGAAACGTCCCGGGCGAGTGGTCGCCCGAGGGCGACCTCGTGGGGCGCGGCTCCGTCGACATGAAGGCCGGCGTCGCGGTGCAGCTCTCGCTCGCCGCGGCGCTCGACGCGCCCACGCGGGACGTCACCTGGGTGTTCTACGACCAGGAGGAGGTCGAGGCGGTGCGCAACGGCCTCGGCCGGGTCGCGCGCGAGCGCCCCGACCTGGTCGAGGGGGACTTCGCGGTCCTGTGCGAGCCGACGTCCGGCGTCATCGAGGGAGGGTGCAACGGGACGATGCGCGCGGAGGTGCGGATCCCGGGCAGGGCCGCGCACAGCGCCCGCGCGTGGAAGGGCGTCAACGCGGTCCACCGCGCCGCGCCGCTGCTCGCCGCGCTCGCGGCCTACGAGGCCGAGACCATCGCCGTCGACGGGCTCGAGTACCGCGAGGGCATCAACGCGGTCGGGATCTCGGGCGGCATCGCCGGCAACGTCATCCCCGACGAGTGCATCGTCACCGTCAACTACCGCTTCGCGCCGTGCTGGACCCTCGAGCAGGCGCAGGAGCGCCTCGAGGGCCTCATCGCGTCGGCCGGGCTCGACGCGTACGTCGTCGTGTACACGGACCTCTCGGGCGCCGCGCGGCCCGGCCTCGACGCCCCGCTCGCCGCCTCGTTCGCCGCATCGGTCGCCGCCACCGGTGTCGACGCGCCGCGGGCGAAGCAGGGCTGGACCGACGTCGCGCGCTTCGGCGAGCTGGGGATCCCCGCCGTCAACTACGGCCCGGGCGACCCCGAGCTCGCGCACGCCGACGACGAGCGCTGCCCCGTCGAGGACATCCGCAACTGCCGTGCGGGCCTGGAGGCCTGGCTCACGTCCTGAGGAGGACTCATGAAGGAGTACCGCAAGGGTCCCGTGCTGCTGCGCGGGGTCAACGTCCCCACGTCCTCGACAGCCGAGCGCCTGCTCGATGAGCGCGACCATGCGGACTGGGTCCACGGCGACCCGTGGCGGGTGCTCCGGATCCAGTCCGAGTTCGTCGAGGGCTTCGGCGCCCTCGCGGAGCTCGGTCCCGCGATCACCGTCTACGGGTCCGCGCGCTCCGCGGTCGACTCCGCCGAGTACGCGGCCGGCGTCGAGGTGGGACGGCTGCTGGTCGAGGCCGGCTACGCCGTCATCACGGGCGGCGGGCCCGGCTGCATGGAGGCGGCCAACAAGGGCGCGGCGGAGGCGGGCGGGACCTCCGTGGGGCTCGGCATCGAGCTGCCCTTCGAACAGGGCATGAACGAGCACATCAACCTGGGCATCCACTTCCGCTACTTCTTCGTGCGCAAGACGATGTTCGTGAAGTACGCGCAGGGCTTCATCGCCCTGCCGGGCGGCTTCGGCACCCTCGACGAGCTGTTCGAGTGCCTCACGCTGGTGCAGACCCGCACGGTCCGCCGCTTCCCGCTCGTGCTGCTCGGCAGCGAGTACTGGGGTGGCCTCGTGGGCTGGCTGCGCGACACCGTGGCGGGGGAGGGCAAGATCGCCGCGCACGACCTCGACCTGCTCCACATCACGGACTCCCCGGAGGAGGCGGTCCGGCTCGCCACCACGCCGCAGGCCGAGGGCTGACGCCTCGTCCCGGCCGATGACGCGGGCCGGGAGCGCGCACAGGTCCGCGCCCGGAGCGGCGCGCGACTAGGGCATGTGCCCGATGCGGACGGGACGGCTTGCCCGCGAGGCTCCCGGTGACGCCGGACGGACCGGCGCACACGGAAAGGACACCGCCATGCCTCGCTACCTCGTCCAGCGGACGTTCCCGGACGGCCTCGAGATCCCCACCACGTCGGAGGGCGCCCGCGGGTGCCTCGGCGTCGTCGACGCCAACGCCACCCAGGGCGTGACCTGGGTGCATTCCTACGTGACCGACGACAAGTCCCTCACGTACTGCATCTACGACGGGCCGAGCCCCGACGCGGTCCGCTCCGCCGCCTCGCTCACCGGGCTGCCGGTCGACACCATCACCGAGGTGCGGGTCCTGGACCCGTACTTCTACCACGGGGCCTGAGGGGTCGACCGGACGCGCCGTACGGGGGGAGGGATTTGGGAACGCTCCCGCCCCCGCAGTAGAATCAGGTGCAATGCCGCGTCACGCGGACCGTGACCCACCTGAGGAGAAGCACACGATGGCTGCAATGAAGCCCCGCACCGGCGACGGCCCCATGGAGGTCGTGAAGGAGGGTCGCAGCTACGTGATGCGGGTCCCGCTCGAGGGCGGCGGCCGCCTCGTGGTGGAGATCACCGCGGACGAGGTCAAGGAGCTCGGCGACGCGCTCCACGCCGCGATCCAGTAGGCGCGGCCCGACACAGGTTTCCCGACCCCGGCATGGTCCTCGGACCGTGCCGGGGTTCGTCGTCTCCTACGCCTTGACGGCGGTGAGCAGGCCGTCGCCGGCGTCGAGCAGCGCGACGGTGAGGCGCTCGTCCTCGCGTACGGCCTTGAGCGTCTCGCGCACCGCGGTGGTGTCCTTGTCGCGCTGCGCCGGGTCCGGCACCCGCCCGTGCCATAGCGCGTTGTCGATGAGCAGCAGGCCGCCCGAGCGCAGGAGCCGCATCGCGTGCTCGAGGTACGCGGGGTACTCGGACTTGCGGGCGTCGATGAGGACGATGTCGTAGCCGCCGTCGGTGAGCCGGGGCAGCACGTCGAGCGCACGGCCCGTGATCATGCGCGCGCGCTCGGGCGCGAAGCCCGCCGCCGCGATGGTGCGCCGCGCCGCCTTGTGGTGCTCGGGCTCGACGTCGATCGTGGTGACCACTCCCGTGGGCGCCATCCCGCGCAGCAGATAGGTGAGGGAGATCCCGGCACCGGTGCCGATCTCCACCGCCGTGGTGGCGCGCATGGCCTTCGCCAGCACCTCGATCGCCCTCGACGCGCCCGGCAGCACGGGCACGCAGCCCAGCTCGTCGGCGACGTCGCGAGCCTCGAGGATCACGCGATCCTCCTCGACGAAGTCCTCGGCATACGCCCAGTTCGCTGCCTCGATTGTCATCTCGCCTCCCTCTCGGGGTCAGCCTATCCGCTCGGTCCCAGCGAACTCTCAGGCAGGCATGGGAACATGAGGAGGTCAGGACCCGTTGAAGCGATGTGACCGAGGAGGGGAGCACGATGACCGAGACCGCCGTCCCGGCCGAGACGATCACCCCTGCCGACGCACCGGAGCTGACGTGGGAGAGCATCGTCGCGAACCACTCCGCCCGCGTGTACCGGCTGGCCTACCACCTGACCGGCAACCAGCACGACGCCGAGGACCTCACGCAGGACGTCTTCGTCCGCGTGTTCAACTCGCTGTCGCAGTACAAGCCCGGCACCTTCGAGGGCTGGCTGCACCGCATCACCACCAACCTCTTCCTCGACCGCATGCGTCGCAAGAAGCGCATCCGCTTCGACTTCATGGCGGACGACGACGCGGCGGTCGCGACGGCCGACAGCTTCGACCGGCACGAGCGCTCCGGCCAGCCGGAGGACGCGTTCGACATGTCGCACCTCGGCGACGACATCATCGAGGCGCTCGCCGACCTGCCGCCCGAGTACCGGGCCGCGGTGGTGCTGAGCGACATCGAGGGCCTGTCCTACGAGGAGATCGCCGCGACGCTCGGCATCAAGATGGGCACGGTCCGCTCACGCCTGTCCCGTGCGCGAGCGCGGCTCCGCGAGTCCCTCTCCCATCGAGCGCCCCTGCGGGGGGACGCGTGACCGGACGTCACCTCGGCGAACGCATCCACGACCTCCTCGACAACCGCATGCCGCGCGAGGCCGCGGCCGAGGCGATGGCGCATCTCGACAGGTGCGACGAGTGCCGTCGACGCTGGGACGAGCTGCGCACCGCCCGCGAGGCGCTGAACTCGTCGGAGTGCGGCATCGACGTGTCGTTCGCGCAGCGCCTGCTCGACCGCGAGCACATCGCGGAGATGGCGCAGCACGAGACGCGACGCGACGCGCGCGCGGCACGCGGGCGCGACCGCCGCCCGGCGGTCCTCACGCTGTCGCTGACGCTGCTGCTGATCGCGGTGGTGGGCGCGGCCTACGTCGCCGGCGAGCCCGACGACATCGACCCCGGACTCGTGGCCTCGTCCGAGACCGGGATGCTGAGCGTCGCCCGGATGGACTCCAGCACCATGCGTGACTGGGCGTCCACGGGCGAGTGGATCCACCCGGATTGGCAGTCGAGTGGATTCGATCCCGTCGAGGGCACCGTGCGCGAGGCGTCGAACGGAGCGCGTGTGCTCGCATACTCGCTGCTGACCGACGCCGAGCCCGTGCTCGTCACGGAGTGGCACGGACGGATGATCGTGGATCCGGAGGCGACCCTCCTCCCGATCGCGGTCGACGGCCTCGACGGTTATGTGATCGGCACCGACCCCACGAGCATCGCCTGGCAGGCGGGGGACATCGTGGTGATCCTCACGTGCGACTGCACGGTGGGGACCCTCGAGGAGGTCGCTGCCGAGTTCCCGCAGGACGACGAGCCCGGCTTCGTCGACCAAGTCATGGCCGGCCTGGGCGTCTTCGGAGACGCCCTCACCGGTCGCTAGCCCGATAGGTGAGAGACCTGATGAACGACAACCCGTTCGCGCCTCCGCGCGACCCCTCCGGCTCGGGCGACGAGCCGACTGCCAACCACGACGAGGCCGCGACCGTGCAGGTGCACGACTCCGCTCCGGACCCGGACACGACCACCGTCGCCGCGCAGCGCGAGGACGTCACCAACGACACCATCGAGATCACCCCGGCCTACGTGCCTGCCGCCTCGACCCCCGCCGCGGCTCCCGCGGCCCCGGTCGCAGCATCGGCGCCGCTGCCGGGAGCCTCCCCCGAGACCGACGCCTTCGCGCCCCCCGCCGAGCCGCCGGCCGGCACCACGACCATCGGCGCCGCGCCTGAGCCCCGCCGTCGCAGCCGCGGCGCGATCGCCGCGCTCGTCGCCGCGTCGCTGGTGCTCGCCGCCGGCGCGGGCTTCGGCGGCGCCTGGGCCTACGACTCCTTCGTGGCCGACGACGCGACCGCGAGCGGCGGCTCGTCCGGGTCGAGCACGTCGACGCTTCCCGACTCGAGCAGCTCGACCATCGCGCGGACCGACGAGAACACCGTCGCCGCGATCGCCTCCGCCGTCATGCCCTCGGTCGTCTCGATCGAGAACATCCAGAACGGCGAGGAGGCCGCCGAGGGCTCGGGCTTCATCATCCGCGAGGACGGCTACATCCTCACCAACAACCACGTGGTCGAGGGGACGGACGACGACACCGTCACCATCGTGATGAGCGACGGCACCGAGCACGACGGCGCCGTGGTCGGCGCGACCGCCGACTACGACCTCGCGGTCGTGAAGATCGACATGGACGGCCTCACCCCGCTGGTGCTCGGCGACTCCGACGAGCTGGTGGTCGGCGACGACGTCATCGCGGTCGGCTCGCCGCTCGGCCTCGAGTCCACCGTCACCACGGGCATCGTCTCCGCGCTCCACCGCCCGGTGACCGCAGGCGACACCTCCTCGACGGCCTTCATCGACGCGATCCAGACGGACGCCGCGATCAACCCCGGCAACTCGGGCGGCCCGCTCATCAACTCCGACGGCGAGGTCATCGGCATCAACTCCGCGATCGCGACGCTCGGCACCACCAGCTCGGCGTCGGGCTCCGTGGGGCTCGGCTTCGCCATCACCTCGAACCAGGCGAGGCGCACCGCCGAGGAGATCATCGAGACCGGTGAGGCCACCTACCCGATGATCGGCGTGAGCCTCGACGCCTCGTACACCGGCGAGGGCGTGGAGGTCGCGGACGCCAGCGGCGCCGTGGTCTCGGGCGGACCGGCGGACGTGGCGGGCATCGAGCGCGGCGACATCATCACCGCGATCGACGGTCGTCCCATCACCCGCTCCGACGAGCTCATCGTCGCGATCCGCGCCAAGGCCGCGGGCGACACCGTGACGCTCACGGTGCAGCGCGGCGACGACGAGCAGGAGATCGACGTGACCCTCGTGTCGAACAAGGAGGTCACGTTCGAGGACACCTCGGATCAGGAGCTCGAGCAGCAGCAGGACGAGGATCGCGGCGGGCTTGGCGAACGACTCTTCCCGGAGCCGTCAGAATAGGTCCATGTTCGACATCAACGGCGGGGAGCTCCTCGTCCTCGTGCTGGTCGCCATCGTGGTGATCGGACCGGAGAGGATGCCGGAGTACGCGAAGCAGCTGCGCGACCTCGTCGTGCGCGGTCGCGACATGTTCCAATCGAGCAAGGCCTCGCTCAAGGCGGAGGTGGGCGACCAGGTCGACTGGTCGCAGCTCGACCCCCGTCAGTACGACCCGCGCCGCATCGTCCGTGATGCGCTCAACGAGCCGTCGTCGCCCGCAGGGGCGGCGACGGCTCGTCGCGTCACCCAGGCGACGCCGGGCGAGGCGCCCTTCGACACCGAGGCCACCTGACGCATCGTCCCCCGACGCAGGACCGATGCGTGCGGCGATGCCTGCATTGTTTGGAACAATGGCCCCATGACTCGTGTGTTCTCGGGCATGCAGCCCACCTCCGACTCCCTGCACCTCGGCAACTACCTGGGCGCCCTGGTCGAGTGGGTGAAGCTCCAGGACACCCACGACGCCATCTACTCGGTGGTCGACCTGCACGCGCTCACGCAGGCCCCGGACGCGGAGCTGCTGCGCGCGCGCACGCGTCGCACCGCGGCGCAGTACCTCGCGGCGGGCGTCGACCCCGAGCGCTCGCTGTGCTTCGTGCAGTCGCACGTGCCGCAGCACGCCGAGCTCGCGTGGGTGCTGTCGACCTTCACGGGCATGGGCGAGGCCTCGCGCATGACGCAGTTCAAGGACAAGGCCCAGAAGACGGGCGAGTCCGGCGCGAACGTCGGCCTCTTCACCTACCCGATCCTCATGGCGGCGGACATCCTGCTGTACGACACCGACGTGGTGCCGGTGGGCGAGGACCAGCGCCAGCACCTCGAGCTGTCGCGCAACCTCGCCGAGCGTCTCAACACGCGCCTGGGAGAGGGCACCGTGGTGGTGCCGGAGCCGCACATCGTCAAGGAGACGGCGAAGATCTACGACCTCGTCGACCCGACCAAGAAGATGTCGAAGTCCACGGGCAACCCCAAGGGCATCATCGAGATGCTCGACGACCCGAAGAAGGTCGCGAAGCACCTCAAGTCCGCGACCACGGACTCGGACACCGTGATCCGCTTCGACCGCGAGGCTAAGGCCGGCGTGTCGAACCTGCTGACGATCTACTCGGCGCTCACGGGCCGGTCGGTCGAGTCGCTCGTCGCGGACTACGAGGGGAAGATGTACGGCCACCTCAAGGTCGACCTCGCCGAGGTGGTGGTGAACTACCTCACGCCGTTCCACGATTCCGCGATGGACTGGATCGAGTCGCCCGAGAAGCTCGACGCCGTGCTGGCGCAGGGCGCCGCCAAGGCGTCCACGCTCGCCCAGGCGACGCTCGACCGCATTTACGACAGACTGGGACTGCTGCCCCCGATGCACCGCTGACCAGTCGAGGAGCCTCATGACCACGGAGGACGTCAAGGCCAAGGCCACCGAGGCCGTGACCCGTGGCAAGAGGCTCAAGGAGTGGTGGGACAACTCCTCCTGGGGTCGCGGCATCAAGCGCTTCAGCGTCCAGAACGGCGCGGTGCTCGCCTCGGGGATCGCGTACCTCACCTTGGCGTCCGTGGCGGCGGGACTGGTCGTGGCGACCACGCTGGCGACCGTGTTCCTCGCCGGCAACGACGAGCTCCGCGGGGAGCTCGTCGACTACCTCGCGGAGGCGGTGCCCGGTCTCATCAAGACCGATGACACCAACGGCATCATCCAGCCTGACGACCTCGGATCGGGTTCGGCGACGTCCGTCGCGGGGATCATCGGCGTGGTCTCGTTCCTCATCCTCATCAACTCGGCGACGCGCTTCATCCGCGGATTGCGCACCTCGACCCGGACGATGCTCGGCAACGAGGTCGCGTCCCCGGTGCTGGGCAAGGTCCGCGACATCGGCGGGCTCGTCGCTCTCGCGCTCATCGCGGTGGTCGGGGTGACCATCCAGGTGGTCGCCTCGGGCGCCGCGCGGGCGATCGCCGACGCGGTCGGCATCACGGTGCCGGCCTGGCAGATCCGCCTCATCGGCTACGGGGCAGGCGTGATCGCGGACATGCTCTACGTCGCTCTCGTGCTCATGCTGCTCGGCGGCGCGCGGATGTCGTGGCGCGTGCTGTGGGTGATCCTGCTCGCGGCCCTGGCGATCGGGATCCTGCGGCTCGGCGTGTCGTTCGTGGTGCAGGGAGCCGTGGACAGCCCTGTGCTCGCGCCGTTCGCCGCGATCATCACGCTCATGGTCTTCGTCGACTACGTCAACCGGATCATCCTCATCTGCGCCGCGTGGCTGGGCGCGCATGAGCGCGAGCATCACGAGGGGCAGATCCACCTCGACAGCCTCGAGCCGCCCACCGTGGTGGTCGAGGGGCGCCGCCGCCACGGCACGCCGGTCACCACGGCCAGGGCGATGGTGAGGAACCCCGAGGCGCCAGAGGACTGACCCGCCGCATCGGCCGACCCGCCGCTGCACCCGAAGTGGTAGGTGAGTGTCGCTTCTCGCAGGTTCTCGCTTTGCAGCGGTAGGTGAGTGTCGGTGGTGCGGAGGCCGGGCTCCGCCGCGGTGCCGCAGCCCCGCCGTCGCTCGGGCGCCTCCGGCTGCCGGCCCATGCGGCCATCCGGTCGACGGAGCGACCGTGGGCTACCGCTGCGGCGCGGAGATCTCCCGAAAGCGACCCTCTCCTACCACTTCGCGCATGCGAGGCGACGAGGGACGGGGGAGAGGCTAGAACTCGCCCGTGGTGAGCGCGTGCTTGACCTCGGAGATCGCCTTGGTCACCTCGATGCCGCGCGGGCAGGCCTCGGTGCAGTTGAAGGCCGTGCGGCACTTCCAGACGCCGGCCTTGTCGTTGAGGATCTCGAGGCGGTCCCACTGGCCCTCGTCGCGCGAGTCGAAGATGAACCGGTGCGCGCCCACGATCGCCTGCGGGCCGAAGTACTGGCCGTCGGTCCAGAACACCGGGCAGCTGGTGGTGCACGCCGCGCAGAGGATGCACTTGGTCGTGTCGTCGAAGCGGTCGCGCTGCTCGGAGGACTGCAGGCGCTCGCGCGCCGGCGCGTTCCCGGTGGTCATGAGGAACGGCATGATCTCGCGGTAGGAGGCGAAGAACGGCTCCATGTCCACGATGAGGTCCTTCTCGACCGGCAGGCCCTTGATGGGCTCGACGATGATCGGCTTGGCCGGGTTGAGGTCCTTGAGCAGCGTCTTGCACGCGAGGCGGTTGCGCGCGTTGATGCGCATCGCGTCGGAGCCGCACACGCCGTGCGCGCACGAGCGTCGGAACGCGAGGGAGCCGTCCTGCTCCCACTTGATCTTGTGGAGCGCGTCGAGCACACGGTCGGTCGCGTGCGCCTCGACCTGGAACTCCTGCCAGTACTGCTCGCCGGGCTTGTGCTCGTCCGTGCCCTCGGGCTTCGAGCGCAGGATGCGCAGCGTCACCGTCATGGCCTTGACCTCGCCGACAGCGGGGGACTCGGCGGTCGCCGTCATCAGTACTTCCTCTCCATCGGCTGGTACCTCGTCACGATCACGGGCTTGGTGTCCAGCCGGACGCCGTCGCCGGTCGCGTACGCCATCGTGTGGTGCATGAACTTCTCATCATCACGCGTGGGGAAGTCCTCGCGGTAGTGCCCGCCGCGCGACTCCTGACGCGCCAGCGCGCCCGCGACCACCACCTCCGCGATCTCGAGCAGGAAGCCCAGCTCGATCGCCTCGAGGAGGTCGGTGTTGAAGCGCTTGCCGCGGTCGTGGATCGCGACGTCCTGGTAGCGCTCCTTGAGCTCGGCGATCACCCGGGTCGCCTCCTCGAGGGACGAGGCGTCGCGGAACACCTGGACGTTGCGGTCCATCGTCTCCTGGAGCACCTTGCGGACCTCCGCGACGCGCTCCGTGCCCGAGCCGCCCACCGTGCCCAGCAAGCGGGTGACGATGCCCTCGACCCGCGCCGCCGCATCGTCAGGGAAGGCTGCGGCCTCCGCGGTGGCGACGGCGTGCTCGGCGGCGGCGATGCCCGCGCGGCGTCCGAAGACGTTGATGTCGAGCAGCGAGTTGGTGCCCAGGCGGTTGGCGCCGTGCACCGACACGCATGCGCACTCGCCGGCGGCGTAGAGGCCCTTGACGGTGTCGAGGTTGTTGCGCAGCACCTCGCCCTGGACCGTCGTGGGGATGCCGCCCATCGCGTAGTGCGCGGTCGGGTAGACGGGCACAGGCTCGGTGTACGGCTCGACGCCCAGGTAGGTGCGCGCGAACTCGGTGATGTCCGGGAGCTTCTCATCGATGTGGGCCGGCTCGAGGTGGGTGAGGTCGAGCAGCACGTAGTCCTTGTGGGGACCGGCGCCGCGGCCCTCGCGCACCTCGTTGGCCATCGCGCGGGCGACCATGTCGCGCGGCGCGAGATCCTTGATGGTGGGGGCGTAGCGCTCCATGAAGCGCTCGCCCTCGGAGTTGCGCAGGATTCCGCCCTCGCCGCGTGCCGCCTCCGACAGGAGGATGCCGAGGCCCGCGAGGCCCGTCGGGTGGAACTGGAAGAACTCCATGTCCTCGAGCGGCAGACCCGCGTTGAGCGCGATGCCCATGCCGTCGCCGGTCAGCGTGTGCGCGTTCGACGTGGTCTTGAAGACCTTGCCCGCGCCGCCGGTCGCGAAGACCACCGACTTCGCGCTGAAGGTGTGGATCTCGCCCGTCGACAGCTCGAGGGCGACCACGCCGGCCACGGACACGTCCTCGCCCTCGGCGGCGGCCTGCGGGTCGGAGTCGAGGATGAGGTCGAGCACGTAGTACTCGTTGAAGAACTCGACCTCCTGCTTGATGCACTGCTGGTACAGCGTCTGCAGGATCATGTGGCCCGTACGGTCGGCGGAGTAGCAGGCGCGACGCACCGCGGCCTCGCCGTGGTTGCGGGTGTGGCCGCCGAAGCGGCGCTGGTCCACCTTGCCCTCGGGCGTGCGGTTGAACGGCAGCCCCATCTTCTCGAGGTCGAGGACCGCGTCGATGGCCTCGTTGCACAGGATCTCGGCGGCGTCCTGGTCGACCAGGTAGTCGCCGCCCTTGATGGTGTCGAAGACGTGCCACTCGGCGTTGTCGTCCTCGACGTTGGCGAGCGCCGCGGCCATGCCGCCCTGCGCCGCGCCCGTGTGCGAGCGGGTGGGGTAGAGCTTGGTGAGCACCGCGGTGCGGGCGCGCTGCGAGCTCTCGAGGGCTGCGCGCATGCCGGCGCCGCCGGCGCCGACGATGACGACGTCGTACTCGTGGTGGGTCATCGGACATCCTCGCAGAAGCTGGGGAGCAGGGACGGGTCGGCGTCGAGCGGGCACGGGTCGAAGGTGAAGATCACCAGCGCGCCGAGCACGATGATGCCGATCACCGCGACGCCGAGCGCGCTGTGGAGCACCTTCCGGAGCGTCGCGTGGTGCGCATAGTCGTTGATGAGCAGGCGCATGCCGTTGCCGCCGTGCAGCATCGCGAGCACCAGCATGAGGATGTCCCAGACCTGCCACAGCGGGGACGCCCACTTGCCTGCGACGAAGGCGAAGTCGATCTGGTTCACGCCGTCGCCGGTGAGGAGGTTGATGAAGAGGTGGGTGAGGATCAGCACCACGAGGAGCGGGCCGGAGATGCGCATGAAGCGCCACGACCACTGCTCGGCGCCGGGACGGAGGCGTCCCGAGCGGATGCGCGGCTCCTTGATCTTGGGGCCGGGGGTGAAGGGCGCGGACGATGCGGTCATCAGGCACCCCCGAAGACGTGGCCGAGGTGGCGGATGAGGAACGGCACCATGAGCACCCCGAACAGGCCCCAGACCCCCCACACCAGCTGACGCTGGTGGCGCAGCGCCCAGGTGGAGTGGTCGACGGCGATGATGCGCAGGCCGTTGAACGCGTGCAGCAGGATCGCGGCGACCAGGCCGGCCTCGATGAGGCCGTAGATCGGGGTCTTGTAGCTCCCGATCACCTCGTTGTAGGCCTCGGGCGACACGCGCACCAGCGCGGTGTCGAGCACGTGGACGAGCAGGAAGAAGAAGATGGCCACACCGGTGACACGGTGGACCACCCACATCCACATGCCTTCGTGGCCTCGGTACAACGTCGTCGGTGACACAGGACTCCTCACAGCACTTCTCCGGGCTTGCCTCGCATCCTAGTGTGGTCGCCAACAGCAACTCGACTGAGGGGGAGCGCATGTCGGAAGTCGTCGACGGTCTCGTGACCGTCATCCCGGCCGGAGGTGTCGGATCGCGTCTGTGGCCGCTGTCCCAGCCGCATCGTCCCAAGTTCCTGCTGGATCTCCTGGGTACCGGGGCGACGCTGATCCAGGACACCGTGGCGCGCGTGAGCCCGCTGTCGGAGCGCGTCGTCATCGTCACCGGAGAGCGGCATGCGCCCGCCGTGGCGTCGCAGGTGCCCGAGGTGCCGGCCGCGAACCTGGTGACCGAGCCGAGCCCGCGCGACTCGATGGCCGCCATCGCGCTCGCGGCCGCGCTGATCGAGGAGCGCTGGGGATCGCAGGTGATGGCGTCCTTCGCGGCGGACCACCTCATCCCCGACGCGGAGGCGTTCCGCGCGACCGTCCGCGAGGCCGCGCGCGCGGCGCAGGGCGGCAAGGTGGTGGTCATCGGCATCGAGCCCACCGAGCCGTCCACGGCCTTCGGCTACATCGAGATGGGCGAGCCCATCGACGGCGACGCGCGCCACGTGGTCGCCTTCACCGAGAAGCCCGACGCGGAGACCGCCGCCGGGATGCTCGCGCGGGGCGGGTTCGCATGGAACGCGGGCATGTTCGTCATGCGCACCGATGTGCTCCTGGGCCACCTCGACCGGCTGCAGCCGACGCTCGCCGCGGGAGCGCGGGAGATCGCCGCGGCCTGGGACGGGCCGTCGCGCGAGGAGGTCCTCGCCCGCGTGTGGCCCACGCTCACCAAGATCGCGATCGACCACGCGATCGCGGAGCCGGTCGCCGCCGAGGGCGGCGTCGCGGTGGTGCCCGCGAGCTTCGAGTGGCACGACGTCGGTGACTTCGACTCGCTCGCGGAGCTCTCGGAGCCCACCGGAGGGGCCGTGTCGATCGGACGCGAGGCGGCCGTCGCGACGGTCGGCGCGAGCGCGCCGCTCGTGGTCGGCGGGACCAAGCCCGTGGTCGTGGTCGGCGTGGACGATGCGGTGGTCGTCGAGTCCGACGAGGCGATCCTGGTGACCGTGAGGTCGGCTGCGCAGCGCGTGAAGGATGCGGCCGGGGCGCTCGCCGAGGCGTGAACGTTGCGCAATCGTAGCCGCGGCGCAACGAAGTCTTCACGTTCCGTAACATTGCGGCCGTACGATGACCCGTACGACACCTCCCGGTGGCAGCCGGGCGGGAATCAGAACAGAGGGAATCACCTGATGAAGAACATCATCCGTGTGGGTGCGGTCGCCGCCGTGTCGGCGCTGGCCCTTGCCGCGTGCTCGTCGGCCCCGGAGGAGACCGAGTCCTCGGCCGACTCCACGATGGACGCCATGCCCGCGGAGACCGTCGACTTCAAGGCCTGCATGGTCTCCGACGCCGGCGGCTTCGACGACAAGTCGTTCAACCAGACCGGCTACGAGGGTCTCCTCGCCGCCGAGGCCGACCTCGGCATCGAGATCAACACCGCTCAGTCGGCCGACGGCAACGAGTACGGCCCGAACCTCGACGCGCTCGTCGCGGACGGCTGCGACCACATCGTCTCCGCAGGCTTCCTGCTCGGCGACGCCACCGCGGCCGCGGCTGAGGCGAACCCCGACACGCACTTCTCGATCATCGACTTCGCGTACGACCCGGCGATCGACAACGTCAAGGGCCTCACCTTCGCGGCCGAGCAGCCCTCGTTCCTCGCGGGCTACGTCGCCGCCTCCGCCACGCAGACCGGCAAGGTCGGCACCTACGGCGGCATGAACATCCCGTCGGTCACCGCCTTCATGGACGGTTACCTCGCGGGCGTCAACTACTTCAACGAGGAGACCGGCGGCTCGGTCGAGGTCATCGGCTGGGACGGCTCGACCGGCTCCTTCACCGAGTCCTTCGACGACATCCCCGCGGGCAAGTCGCTCACCCAGGGCATGATCGACCAGGGCGTCGACATCATCCTCCCGGTCGCGGGACCCGTGGGCGAGGGCTCGCTCCAGGCCGCCTCCGAGGCCGGCGACACCTGGGTCATCGGCGTCGACTCCGACTTCGCGGCCAAGTACGAGGAGTACGCGGACATCATCCTGACCTCGGTCCTCAAGAAGATCGACGTCGCGGTCGAGGAGGCCATCGCGGAGGACGTCGACGGCGCCTTCTCGAACGAGAACTACCTCGGCACGCTCGAGAACGAGGGCGTCGGCCTGGCCGACGTCGCGGACGCGGTGGACGCCTCGGTGGTCGAGGAGCTCGAGACCATCAAGGCCGGCATCATCGACGGCTCGATCTCGGTGGCCGTCTCCTAAGCAGCAACGGTCACGCACCAGGGGCGCGTCGCAGGCTCGTTCTGCGGCGCGCCCCTTCGCGTCTCCGCTAGTAGTCTCAGGGAAGGCCCTGAATCATGGTGGAAGGACACCGGTGAAACTCGAGCTCCGCGGCATCACCAAGCGCTTCGGCGACTTCACCGCGAACGACAGGATCGACCTGCTGGTCGAGTCCGGGACGGTGCATGCGCTCCTCGGCGAGAACGGCGCCGGCAAGTCGACGCTGATGAACGTGCTCTTCGGTCTGTACGACGCGGACGAGGGCGAGGTCCTGCTCAACGACGAGCCGGTCGTCTTCGCCGGTCCCGGCGACGCGATGGCCGCGGGCATCGGCATGGTGCACCAGCACTTCATGCTCGTGCACCCGTTCACCGTCGCGGAGAACGTCATGCTCGGCCACGAGGACGTCACCGGCCCGGCCAAGCTCCTCGACCTCGAGGCGGCGCGCGCCAAGGTGCGGGAGATCTCCGAGCGCTTCAACTTCAACGTCGACCCGGACGCGGTCATCGAGGACCTTCCGGTGGGCGCGCAGCAGCGCGTCGAGATCATCAAGGCGCTCTCGCGCGACGCCTCGGTGCTCATCCTCGACGAGCCCACCGCGGTCCTGACGCCGCAGGAGACCGACGAGCTGCTCGGCATCGTCCGCGACCTCCGCGACGCCGGCACGGCCGTGGTGCTCATCACCCACAAGCTCCGTGAGGTCAAGGCCGTCGCGGACACCATCACCGTCATCCGCCGCGGCAAGGTGGTCGGCACCGCCGAGCCCACCGCGTCGCAGGAGGAGCTCGCCTCGCTCATGGTCGGGCGCGCGGTCACCATGCGCGTCGACAAGGACGAGGCGAAGCCCGGCGAGACGATGCTCTCCGTCGACGGCCTCACGGTCGTCGACGAGGCCGGGATCGTGCAGCTCGACGGCGTCAGCTTCGACGTCAAGGCGGGTGAGATCCTCGCGATCGCGGGCGTCCAGGGCAACGGCCAGACCGAGCTGACGGAGGCGCTGCTCGGCATCGTCCCCTCGGACGCCGGCAGCGCGACGCTCGACGGCGAGGTCATCACCGGCAAGGCGATCAAGGACATCCTCATGTCCGGGCTCGGCTTCGTCCCCGAGGACCGCACCGAGGACGGCATCGTCGCGCCGATGACCATCGCGAACAACCTCATCCTCGACATCCACGACCGCAAGCCCTACTCGCGCGGCGGCGTGCTCCAGCCCAAGGTGATCGCCGAGGAGGCGCGCAAGCACGTCGAGCAGTTCGACGTCCGCGCGACCTCCATCGAGCAGACCACCGGCTCGCTGTCGGGCGGCAACCAGCAGAAGGTGGTGCTCGCCCGCGAGCTGTCGCGCCCGCTCAAGCTGCTCATCGCGTCGAACCCGACGCGCGGCCTCGACGTCGGCTCGATCGAGTTCGTGCACAAGCGGATCGTCGCGGAGCGCGACGGCGGCGCGGCCGTCATCATCGTGAGCGCCGAGCTCGACGAGGTCGTGGCGCTCGCCGACCGCATCGCCGTGATGTACCACGGCCGCATCGTCGGCATCGTCCCGCCGGACACCGATCGCGACACGCTCGGCCTCATGATGGCCGGCGCCCACGACGAGGAGGAGGCCGCGTGAGCGACCAGACCGCCACCGCGACGGACGAGAAGCGCGACGGGCGCGGACTGCTCCGGGAGATCGCGGAGAGCCAGACCGCGGTCGTGGTCTTCGCGATCATCGCGTCGATGATCCTCGGATCGCTCCTCATCATCGCCGCGTCCGAGGACGTGCGCGAGGCCGCCACGTACTTCTTCTCGCGCCCGAGCGACACGTTCTCGGCCATGTGGCACGCGGTCTCGAGCGCGTACATCGCGATGTTCCAGGGCGCGATCTACAACCCCAACGGCGGCACGTTCGCGGCGCAGATCAGACCCTTCATGCAGACGCTCACGGTCGCGACCCCGCTGCTGTTCGCGGGTCTCGGGCTCGGCATCGGCTTCCGTGCGGGCCTGTTCAACATCGGTGCGCAGGGCCAGATCATCATGGGCGCGACGCTCGGCGGCTACGTCGGCTTCGCCTGGGACCTGCCGGTCGGTCTGCACCTGCTCCTGGCGGTGCTCGGCTGCGCGCTCGGCGGCGCGATCTGGGGCTTCATCCCCGGCATCCTCAAGGCCACCACGGGCGCGCACGAGGTGATCGTCACGATCATGCTCAACTACATCGCGCTCAACCTGCTGTCCTGGCTGCTCACGCTCGAGGCGTTCCAGCGCCCCGGCTCCGACAACCCGCAGTCGCCGCAGGTCGCCGACACGGCGGAGTACCCGCTGGTCCTCGGCGACCAGTTCCCGCTCCATCTCGGCTTCGTGCTCGCGCTGCTGTGCGCGTGGGGAGCGTGGTGGCTCATGGAGCGCTCGACGCTCGGCTTCCAGTTCCGCGCCGTGGGCGCGAACCCCTCGGCGGCGCGCACCGCGGGCATGAACGTCAAGCGCGCGATCGTGCTCGTCATGGTGATCGCGGGTGCGCTCGCCGGTCTCGCGGGCTCGGCGCAGGTGCTCGGCACGGAGAAGTCGCTGACCTCCGGCATCGCCGCCTCGTTCGGATTCGACGCCATCACGGTCGCGCTGCTCGGACGCTCGCGTCCGCTCGGCATCGTGCTCGCGGCGATCCTCTTCGGAGGCCTCCGCGCCGCCGGTCCGGCGCTGCAGGTCCAGGCGCAGCTGCCGGTCGACATCGTGCTGGTGATCCAGTCCCTCATCGTGCTCTTCATCGCGGCGCCGCCGCTCGTGAGGTTCCTGTTCCGCCTGCCTGCCCCGACCCACGAGAAGGAGGTGGCGGCATGACGACCGCGACGATGGACGCCCCCGCCGCCGAGGCGCCCGCCGGGATCGTCCGGCACCGCCGGCTCGTGGCCCCGATCGCGCTCGGCGCGATCGGCCTGCTGTCGCTGATCGTCTTCGGCTTCGGCACCCAGGGCGGGCTCGAGACGACGTTCGCGATCGCCCGTCCCACCGACTTCGTCGACATCCCCGACTTCGCGGTCCCGTCGCAGGCGACCGCGATCATCCTGTCGCTCGTGGCGCTCGGGCTCGCCGGGCTGTCGTTCTGGTTCGCGTGGGCGCATCGTCCCGTGCCGCTGTGGCTGTACTCCGCTTTCGCGCTCGCGGTGATCTTCGCGATGCTCACGTGGGTCGGCGCCGGCAAGGGCAGCACGTCGATGCAGATCACCGGCCTGCTCATCGGCTCGGTGTTCCTCGCGGTGCCGCTCGTCTTCGGCGCGCTCGCCGGCACGCTCTGCGAGCGCTCCGGCATCATCAACATCGCGATCGAGGGCCAGCTGCTCGCCGGCGCCTTCCTCGCGGCCGTGGTCGCGGGCGGCGTCGCCAGCGCCTCGGGCTCCCGCGCGCTCGGCGCCTACATGGGTCTCATCGCGGCCCCGATCGCGGGTGCGCTCGTGGGCGCCGCGCTGGCGCTGTTCGCGGTGAAGTACTGGGTCAACCAGATCGTGGTCGGCGTGGTGCTCAACGTGCTCGTGGTCGGCGTGACCAACTTCCTGTTCGGCACGCTCCTCAAGGAGAACCCGGACCTCAACCAGGCCATCGGTCTCCCGCGCCTGCCGATCCCGCTGCTGCACCAGATCCCGATCATCGGACCCGTGCTGTTCAACTCGAACATGGTGGTGTACCTCATGTACATCATCGTGATCGTCATGAACATCATGCTGTTCAAGTCGCGCTGGGGCCTGCGGGTCCGCGCGGTCGGCGAGCACCCGCGCGCCGCGGACACCGTGGGCATCAAGGTCAACCGCACCCGCGTGCGCAACACCATCCTCGGCGGTGCGATCGCGGGCCTGGGCGGCGCGTTCTTCACGGTCGCCAACGGTCTCGCCTTCGGCAAGGAGATGACCGGAGGCAAGGGCTTCATCGCGCTCGCCGCGATGATCCTCGGACGCTGGAGCCCCAAGGGCGCGCTCGCGGCGGGACTGCTGTTCGGCTTCGCGGACGCGCTGCGCGAGCAGTTCGGCATCGTCGGCTCGTCGATCCCGTCGCAGTTCCTCGCGATGCTGCCGTACCTCGCCACGATCTTCGCCGTCGCCGGGCTGGTGGGCCACGTGCGCCCGCCGGCCGCCGAGGGCATCCCTTACAAGAAGTAGGAGCATGGACGTCGACTGGGAGATGCTCCGCGCGCGGGCGCGGCGGGCGAGCGAGCGTGCGTACGTGCCCTACTCGAAGTACCGCGTGGGTGCCGCCGCGATCACCGACACCGGTGAGGTGGTGACCGGCGCGAACGTCGAGAACGCGAGCTACGGGCTCACGCTGTGCGCCGAGTGCGCGCTCGTGTCGAAGCTCCACACCGACGCGCTGGGGAAGCGGCTCGTCGCCTTCGCGTGCGTCGACGCGGCGGGTGCGCCGCTGCAGCCGTGCGGCCGCTGCCGCCAGCTGCTGTACGAGTTCGGGGGACCGGGGCTGCTCATCGATGGCCCCGCGGGCACCCTCACCCTGGACGATCTTCTTCCGTGGGCCTTCGGGCCCCAGCACCTCGAGGAGGGCTGAATGGCCGAGCGCCACGACGCCGTCGACGTCATCCGCACCAAGCGTGACGGCGGCACCCTGTCCGACGACCAGATCGACTGGGTGGTCGACGCCTACACGCGCGGCGTCGTCGCCGACGAGCAGATGAGCTCGCTCGCGATGGCGATCCTCCAGCGCGGGATGTCGCGCGCCGAGATCGCGCGGTGGACCGCGGCGATGATCGCGACCGGCGAGCGTCTCGACTTCTCGTCGCTCTCTCGCCCGACCGCCGACAAGCACTCCACCGGCGGGGTCGGGGACAAGATCACGCTGCCGCTCGCGCCGCTGGTCGCCGCGTGCGGCGTCGCCGTCCCGCAGCTCTCGGGCCGCGGCCTGGGCCACACGGGCGGCACGCTCGACAAGCTCGAGTCGATCCCCGGCTGGCGCGCCGACGTCTCCAACGCGGAGATGCTGCGTCAGCTCGAGGACGTGGGCGCCGTCATCTGCGCCGCGGGCGCAGGTCTCGCCCCGGCGGACAAGAAGCTCTACGCGCTGCGTGACGTCACCGGCACGGTCGAGACCATCCCGCTCATCGCCTCGTCCATCATGTCCAAGAAGATCGCCGAGGGCACGGGCGTGCTGGTGCTCGACGTCAAGGTCGGCACGGGCGCGTTCATGAAGGACATCGACCAGGCGCGCGAGCTCGCGCGGACGATGGTCGACCTCGGCACCGACGCGGGCGTGGTGACCTCCGCGCTCCTCACCGACATGTCGACCCCGCTGGGACGCGGCATCGGCAACGGCCTCGAGGTGACCGAGTCGCTCGAGGTGCTCGCCGGCGGCGGCCCCGCGGACGTCGTCGAGCTCACGGTCGCCCTCGCACGCGAGATGCTCGCCGGCGCCGGGGTCACCGACGTCGACCCCGCCGAGGCGCTCAGGGACGGCCGCGCGATGGACGCGTGGCGCCGCATGATCGCCGCGCAGGGCGGCGACGTCGACGCGCCCATGCCCGCGGCACCTCACGTCGAGGAGGTCCGCGCGGACCGCGACGGCGTCATCACGCGGATGGACGCGCTCGGCGTGGGCGTCGCGGCCTGGCGCCTGGGCGCGGGGCGCGCGCGCAAGGAGGACCCGGTGCAGGTCTCCGCGGGCGTCCTGCTGCACAAGGTGGTCGGCGACGAGGTGCGCGAGGGGGACGTCATCATGACGCTCCACACCGAGACCGAGGACCGGATGCCGCGCGGCGTCGCGGCGCTCGCCGAGGCCTGCGACGGCGCGGGCACGCTCGACATCACGCCCGGCGGCTCGGTCGAGCGGCGGATCATCCTCGACTCCGTGGGAGCGAAGACCGTCTGATGCCCTGGACGCTCACCTCCGCCGTGGCCCGCATCGCGGGCCTCGTCGGGGTGTCGGAGCGGCGCCCCGCCGAGGAGCCCGCGACGAGCGAGCCGCTGTTCGCGCGCGCCTTCCAGCGCGCCGTCGACCGCGCCTCCGCGGCCGATGCCAAGGCGCTCGGGGTCGCGCGTGACCAGATGGGGGACGATGCGCCGGTCCTGTACCGCGCGGTCGCGTCGGGAGCGCCGATCTCGGCGGTCGCGGCGCTCGCCGCGGCCTGGGACGGGCTCGACCCCGAGGCGCGGGACGCGGTGGGCAACCCCGTGATGCGCCCGCAGAGCCACCTCAGATGGGTGCATGTCGAGGCCCGTCAGGTCGACCAGACCACGTGCGGCGCGGCGACCATGAGCGCGATGCTCATGCAGGGCGATCCCTTCGTGGCGCTGTGGGTCGTCACGGGACGCACGCTCGCCGACTACATCCCGCCGGAGGTGCTCGCCGTCATGGCGGAGGACCGGCCGGTCCGTGGTCTCGACGAGCGCTGGTACGCGCTCCAGCGCGCTCTCCACGCACAGACCACCACCTCGGCGCTGGGCCCGGTCGCGTGGCCGCGCTCGCTCGGCACGCCGCCGTGGAAGGTGGACGACAACACCCGGTACGCGGGCCTGCGGTTCCGCGGCGCGCTGGTCGACGACTCCTCGCCCGAGGCGCTCGCCCCCGTCCTCGCGCACGCACGCCGCGCGCTCGGGGACGGCATCCCCGTGCCGCTCTACTCGTCGGGGGACTCCGCGCTCGGGATCGACTCGGTCATCCCGCGCCACGTGGTGCTGCTCGTCGGCGACACCGGAGACGGGTTCCTGGTCTACGAGCCGGGATCGGCGCGCATCCTCCCCCTCGCGGACGCGGACCTGCGCCCGGACTCGGGACGGCTGCCCGCGCTGGGGAACTGGTCGCGCGCATCGTGGGTGGTGCTGCCGGTCCCGCGCCGCTCGTGACGCGCGCCCCGCATCCCGCGACTAGCCTGGCCTCATGACCCTCACCTCTGACGAGATCCTCGCCCTGCCCAAGGTCGTGCTGCACGACCACCTCGACGGAGGACTCCGCCCCGCCACCCTCATCGAGCTCGCCGCGGAGATCGGGCACGAGCTCCCGTCGACCGAGCCCGACGAGCTCGCGCGCATCTTCGCCGAGAACGCGAACTCGGGCGACCTGGTCCGCTACCTCGAGGCCTTCGCGCACACCACCGCCGTGATGCAGACCGCCGTCAACCTGCGCCGCGTCGCGCGCGAGGCCGTCCTCGACCTCGCGGCGGACGGCGTCATCTACGCGGAGCTGCGGTACGCGCCCGAGCAGCACGTCGACGGCGGCCTCTCGCTCCAGGAGGTCGTCGAGGCCGTCCAGGAGGGCATCGAGGAGGGCGTCTCCGAGGCGCTCGAGGCGGGCTTCGCGATTCGCGCCGCCGCGATCCTCGACGCGATGCGTCACCTCGACCGCTCGGTGGAGATCGCCGAGCTCGCGCTCGCGAACCGCGGCCGCTGCTGCGTCGCGTTCGACATCGCCGGCCCCGAGCTCGGCTTCCCCGCCTCGAACCACCGCGAGGCCTTCCAGCTGCTCCGCGAGGCGCACATGCCCGTCACCATCCACGCGGGCGAGGCCGACGGCGCCGGCTCGGTGGGCGAGGCGCTCGGCCTGGGCTCGGCCCGCCGCATCGGTCACGGCGTCCGCATCCACGAGGACATCGAGGGCTTCGGCGGCGAGGAGCTGGTGCTCGGCCCGATCGCGCAGCACGCGCTCGACATGCAGATCCCGCTCGAGGTGTGCCCGACCTCGAACGTCCAGACCGCCGCCGCGCCGTCGATCGAGGCGCACCCCATGCACGAGCTGCGCAACCTCGGCTTCGCCGTCACGGTCAACACCGACAACCGCCTGGTCTCGGGTGTCTCCATGTCCTCCGAGTTCGCCGCGCTGGTCGAGACCGGCTGGGACAAGGAGGACCTGTTCGAGGCGACCCTCGCCGCCGCGTGGGGCGCGTTCCTGCCGTACGACGAGAAGGCGGACCTCGCCGAGCTCGTCATCGAGGGCTACGGCCTCGAGCTCTGAGATTCAAGGAGACTGACATGACCCTCACCCGTGCCGAGCTGGCCCGCTACGTCGACCACACCCTCCTCAAGCCCGAGTCCTCCCCGGCGGACGTCGAGGCCCTCATCGAGGAGGGCGCCGAGCTGGGCGTCTTCTCCGTGTGCGTCTCGCCGTCGATGCTGCCGGTGTCCACGCCCGAGGGCGTCGCCGTCGCCACGGTGTGCGGCTTCCCGTCGGGCAAGCACCACTCGTCGATCAAGGCCGCCGAGGCCGCGCTGAGCTGCGAGCAGGGCGCCGACGAGGTCGACATGGTGATCGACGTCGCCGCCGCGCTCGCGGGCGACTTCGCCGCGGTCGAGGACGACATCGCGGCCGTGCGCGCCGCCGTCCCGGCCCCCAAGATCCTCAAGGTGATCATCGAGTCGGCCGCGCTGACCGACGAGGCGATCGTGGGCGCATGCCTCGCCGCGGAGTCCGCGGGCGCCGACTTCGTCAAGACCTCGACCGGCTTCCACCCCGCCGGCGGCGCCTCGGTCCACGCGGTGAAGCTCATGGCCGAGACCGTGGGCGGACGCCTCGGGGTCAAGGCCTCGGGCGGCATTCGCACCTGGGACGACGCGGTCGCGATGATCGAGGCGGGCGCCACGCGCCTCGGCCTGTCGGGCACGCGCGCCGTGCTCGACGGCGGCGAGGCCGCCGGCTCCTACTGAGGCTTCCGACGCCGGCCTCTCCCCGAAGTGGTAGGTGAGTGTCGGATCTTGGCGATCTCTGCTCCGCAGCGGTAGGCCAGGGACGTCCAGGCCGGGTGACCCTGGCCGGACCGCCCAGGCTCGGCGACCGAACACGGCCTACCGCTGCGATGGAGGAACCTCGCAGAAGCGACCCTCACCTACCACTTGGCGTGGAGGCGGGGCAGGCGGGAGCGGTGGAGCTCAGATGCCGAGCGCCGTCGTCACGTCGGCGCGCAGCGCCTCCATGGTCTCCGCGGCGGCGGCCTTCGCGCCCGCCACATCGTCGCCGGACACGGGCACGACGACCTCCAGGTACGCCTTCACCTTCGGCTCGGTCCCTGACGGCCGGACGATGACCCGCGCGCCGGACTCCGCCGCGAGGTGCAGCCCGGTGGTGCCAGGCAGGCCCCGGAAGCCCTGCGACATGTCGTCGGTCGCCACCACGGGCGAGCCCGCGAGCGTCGCCGGGGGAGAGGCCATCAGCCGCGCCATGGTGGCCGGGATCTCGGCGAGGTCGGCGTAGCGCGCCGAGACCTGGGACGTCAGGTAGACGCCGTAGGCGCGCGCGAGGTCGTCGATCGCGTCGGACAGCGAGCGCCCGGCCTCCTTGAGCTCCGAGACGAAGTCCGCCATGAGCAGCGCCGCCGAGATGCCGTCCTTGTCGCGCACCAGTTCGGGCGCGACGCAGTAGCCGAGCGCCTCCTCGTAGCCGAAGACCATGCGCGGGGTGCGCCCGATCCACTTGAAGCCCGTGAGGGTGTTGGCATGGCCCAGGCCGTGAGCGGAGGCGATCGCGCCCAGCTGCTGCGAGGACACGATCGAGTTCGCGAGCACGTGCGAGCCTGCCGGGGTCATCGACGCGACCCGCTCGCCCAGGAGCGAGCCGACGACGTCGCCGTGGAGCATCGTCCACCGGCCGTCGACCATCGTCGCGACCGCGCAGCGGTCCGCGTCCGGGTCGTTCGCGATCACCAGGTCCGCCTCGACCGAGGACGCGAGCGCGAGAGCGAGGTCGATCGCGCCCTTCTCCTCGGGGTTGGGGAAGTCGACGGTGGGGAAGTCGGGGTCGGGCTCGGCCTGCTCGACGACCGTGTGGAGATCGGTGAAGCCCGCGGAGCGCAGCACGCGCTCGATGGTCTCCCCGCCCACGCCGTGCAGCGGGGTGAGGACGATGCGCGTGGCGGCGCGCCGCGCCGCGACCGGCGCGAGGTCGCCGCCGAGCGTCGCGACGCGCGCGACGTAGTCGTCGATCACGCCCTCGCCGAGCACCTGCCAGCCGTCGGCGGCGCGCGGCACCGACTCGACGGACCTGATCGCCGCGATACGCGCAGCGATCTCCGCGTCGTACGGCGGCACGATCTGCGCGCCCTGACCCTCGTCCGTGACGATGCGTCCGCCCAGGTAGACCTTGTAGCCGTTGTCCTGGGGCGGGTTGTGCGAGGCGGTCACCATGACCCCCGCATCGGCATCGAGCAGGCGCGTCGCGAAGGCGAGCACCGGGGTGGGGAGCGTGCGGGGGAGGAGCAGCGCCTCGTGACCGGCCGCGGTCATGACCGCCGCGGTGTCGAGAGCGAAGTCGTGGCTGCCGTGGCGCGCGTCGTAGCCGATGACCACGCGGCCGGGGCCGGGCGCGCCGAGCTCGGCGAGCGCGTCGGTCATGAAGCGCGCGAGGCCGGCGGCGGCGCGGATCACCACGGCGCGGTTCATGCGGTTCGGGCCGGCGCCGATGCGCCCGCGCAGCCCGGCGGTGCCGAACTCGAGGAAGCCGCGGAAACGGTCCTCCAGGTCGGCGAGCGCGTCGGCGGACCCTCCGACGGCCGCCTCGAGGACGCCCGCGAGCTCCTCGCGGGTGACGCCGTCGGGATCGTCCTCGATCCAGGCCTCGGCCTTGGCGAGCAGCTCCTCCATCACATCTCCCTGACGATCGAGGCGAGCAGCGCGGAGATCCGCGGCCCGGCGGCGGCGCCCGCGTCGAGCACCTCCTGGTGGTCGAGCGTGTCGCCGCCGATGCCCGCCGCGAGGTTGGTGACGAGCGACAGCCCGAGCACCTCGAGGCCCGCCTCGCGCGCCGCGATCGCCTCGAGCACGGTGGACATGCCCACGAGGTTCGCCCCGAGGATCGCCGCCATGCGCACCTCGGCGGGCGTCTCGTACTGCGGGCCGGTGAACTGCGCGTAGATGCCGTCCGGCAGCTCGGGGTCGATGGTGTGCGCGAGGTCGCGCAGGCGCTTCGAGTACACCTGGCTCATGTCGACGAAGGTCGCGCCCTCGAGCGGGGTCTGGCCGGTGAGGTTGAGGTGGTCCTCGAGCAGCACCACCGAGCCGGGGCCCACCTCGGGGCGGGTGGACCCGCAGCCGTTGGTGAGCACCAGCTGCGTGCAGCCCGCTGCGGCGGCCATGCGGATCGCGTGCGCGACCTTGCCCGCGTCGCGGACCTGGTAGTAGTGCTGGCGTGCGCCCAGCACCAGGACGCGCTTGCCCGTCGGGGCGACGAGCGATCGGAAGACGGGATGGTGGCCCGGCACCACGTGGGCGTCGAAGCCGGGGATGTCGGCGGCATCGACGCGTGCCGTCTCCTCGCCGATGAGGTCGGCGGCGCCGCCCCATCCGGAGCCCAGGACCAGGGCGATGTCGTGCTTCTCGACGCCCGTCGCGGCGGCAAGGGTGGCGGCCGCCTCGGCGGCGAACTCGGTGGCAGAAGTCATGCGTCGAGCCTAGTCGCGGGCGGGCGGAGAGGCGCGGCCGACCACGGGCGTCCGTGCGGTTGAATGGGGTCATGTCCCCACGCGTCGTCATCGTCGGCGGCGGTCCGGGCGGCTATGAGGCGGCGCTGGTGGCCGCCAAGGCCGGGGCCCAGGTGACGCTCGTCGAGCGTCAGGGCCTCGGCGGCAACGCCGTCCTCACCGACGTCGTCCCCTCCAAGACCGTCATCGCCACAGCGGAGTGGCTCACCATCGCGCACCGCGCCCCCGAGCTCGGTATCCGGCGCCCCGACGGCGCGGAGCTCACGTCCTCGCTCACCATCGACATGGCGCAGGTCAACGCGCGCATCAAGGGGCTCGTGCGGAAGCAGTCGGACGACATCGCCACGCGCCTCGAGGCGAGCGGCGTGCGCGTGGTCGACGGCCGGGCCCGGCTCGCCGGACCGCAGCGCGTCGAGGTGGACGGGGAGGTGCTCGAGGCCGACGCCGTGCTCCTCGCCGTGGGCGCCCGCCCGCGCATCGTCCCCGGCTGCGAGCCCGACGGCGAGCGCATCCTCACGTGGACGCAGCTCTACGACCTCACGGACCTCCCCGAGCACCTCATCGTGGTCGGCAGCGGCGTCACCGGCGCGGAGTTCGCCGGCGCCTACCGGCTCCTCGGCAGCGAGGTCACGCTGGTCGCCTCGGGCGACCGGGTGCTCTCCCGCGAGGACCCCGACGCCTCGGCGCACCTCACCGAGGTCTTCCGTTCCCGCGGCATGTCCCTCGTGGGCGGGCGCGCCGCTACGGTGGCGCGGGACGATGCGGGGGTCCGGGTGACCCTCGAGGACGGGCGGGTGCTCGAGGGCAGCCACGTGCTCATGGCGGTCGGCTCGGTGCCCAACACCGAGGACCTCGGGCTCGAGGAGGCGGGCGTCGAGCTCGACGAGCGCGGCCTCATCCGCGTGGACCGGGTCTCGCGCACCACGGCGCGCGGCGTGTACGCGGCCGGCGACTGCACGGGCGTGCTGCCGCTCGCGAGCGTCGCCGCGACCCAGGGCCGCATCGCGATGGCGCACGCGCTGGGCGACGCTGTCACCCCCATCGACCTGCGCACCGTCGCGTCGAACGTGTTCACCGTGCCCGAGATCGCGTCCGTGGGTGCCTCGGAGGCCGAGCTCAAGGAGCGCGGGCTCTTCTACGAGGTGTCCCGGCTGGATCTCGCAGGCAACCCGCGCGCGAAGATGCTGGGCATCGACGAGGGCTTCGTCAAGGTCTTCGGCCACACCGTCACCGGCCAGGTGTTCGGGGCCGTGGTGGTGGGTCCGCGGGCGAGCGAGCACATCTACCCGCTGTCGCTCGCGGTCGCGCACCACCTCACGGTCGACGACGTCGCTGCGGCCTTCACCGTCTACCCGTCGCTGTCCGGCACCATCTCGGAGGCCGCGCGACGCCTGCACCGCATCACCGACGAGGCGTAGCCCCCCGTCGATTCCCAATGGTGGAGGTGAGCCATGTGGCTCATGCGATGCGTGGGAACGGTCGAACCGTCCCGTTGGTCACACCCGTCACATCGGCCATTGGGAGTCGGGGGAGAGGGCTAGGCGAAGAGCTCCTGGCCGATGTACGCACCGTCGGGGCCAAGCACCGAGCCCGCGGGGAGGCCCGGCGGGACCGCGAACAGCGCGGAGCCGGTGGTGCGCAGGTACTCGATGGTCATGACGTCGGCGCTCGAGAGCGCGTTCTGGACCGGCACGAACTGCGTCGCGGGATCGCGCACGTACGCGAGGAAGAACAGCCCAGCGTCGAGGCGGCCGAGCGCGTCGGCGCCGTCGGTGAAGTTGTAGCCGCGCCGCAGCATCATCGCGCCGCCGTTGGCCGACGGGTGCGCGAGGGCCACGTGCGACGTGGGGCGGATGAGCGGCTCCCCGTCGCGGCCGGTCACGGTGAAGTCCGGCTCGGTGAACTCCGAGCCGCCGGACAGCGGCGCGCCCGAGCCCTTGGTGCGGCCCACGTCCTGCTCCTGCTGCTGGAGAGACGTGCGGTCCCAGATCTCCGCGAGGATGCGGATGCGGCGCGCGACCAGGTACGAGCCGCCTGCCATCCACGCCTGGCCGTCGGCCGCATCGGCCCACACCCACCGGTCGACCAGGTCGGTGTCCTCGGCGCGAAGGTTCGCGGTGCCGTCCTTGAAGCCCATGAAGTTGCGGGGCGTGTCCTGCGCGCGCGTGGTCGAGGACGTGCGTCCGAAGCCGAGCTGCGCCCAGCGGATCGCGGCGTCGCCGAACGCGAGGCGCGAGAGGTTGCGGATCGCGTGGACAGCGACCTGCGGGTCGTCCGCGCAGGCCTGGATGCAGAGGTCGCCGCCCACGAATTGCTCGTCGAGCGTGTCGCCGGAGAACTTCGGCATGTCGATGAGCTGCGCGGGGCGCTTGGACGCGAGCCCGAAGCGCTCGTCGAAGAGCCCGGGGCCGAAGCCGAAGGTGATGGTGAGCCCGGAGGCGGGCAGGCCGAGGGCCTCGCCGGTGTCGTCCGGGGGAGCGGCGTAGGCGCCGCCCGCGGCGCCCGAGCCGAGCTCGGAGCCGGTCATGAGCCGCGCGGCGGCCTCGGTCCACCGGCGCAGCAGCGAGATCACGCGCGCGCGGGAGTCCGTGGTGATGTCGAAGGCCGCGAAGTGCAGGCGGTCCTGCTGCGGCGTGACGATGCCCGACTGGTGGGCGCCGAAGAAGTCGTACGCGTTCTGCTGGAGCGGGCTCGCGGTGGCGCGTCCCGCGGCGAAGCCCCCGGCGGTGAGGGCGGCCGCACCCGCGACCGCGCCCGCGGTGCCCAGCGCCGCGCGGCGCGACAGGCCCGAGCGGGCCGCCGCATCGTCCGCGGGCGCGGGAGCGACCCCGCCATCCTCGGTCGAGGTGGCGGGGGCGTCCGTGCGGTCCTGCTCGGTCATGCGGTGAACCCTAGGCGATGGCCGCCGCGGTGAGGCGCGACAGGGGCTCGCCGAGCGCGTCGACGGCGCGTGCGAGCTCGACGATCTGGTCCTCGGTCAGCTCCGTGTAGAGCACGAAGCCCTCGTCGATCGAGCCGTACTGCGCAAGGAGCTCGTTCAGCTCGGAGAAGCGGGAGTCGAGCTCCTCGACCAGGTCTGCGTCGGACTCGGCGACGATGTCGCGCAGGACGCCGAAGGCCACGGCGGCGCCGTCGACGTTCGCCTGGAAGTCCCACAGGTCGGTGTGCGACCAGATCTCCTCCTCGCCGGTGATCTTGCCGGCGGCGACCTCGTCGAGCAGCTCCTTCGCGCCGTTGCCCACCTGGAAGGCGTCGATGACGAAGTCCTCGGCGTTGACGCGCGAGGCGAGCTCCGCGGTGTCGGCGGCGAGCTTGTCCGCGAGCTCCTGCTTCTCGGCGTCGGTGAGGTCGTAGCCCTCCGCCGGCGGCCACAGGTTCTTCTCGATGCGGTGCCAGCCGGTCCACTCCTCGTCCTCGGCGAGGTCCGCCTCGCGGGCGTCCATCATCGGGTCGAGGTCGCCGAAGGACTCCGCGACGGGCTCGATGCGCTCCCAGTGGACGCGGGCGTCGGCGTACAGCGCGCGGGCCTCGTCGTCGTCGCCCGCGGTGTAGGCCGCGAGGAACGCGTCGGTCTTGTCCTCGAGCGTCTGGATCTGGTCGCGCACGTAGAGCAGGTACTGCTCGCCGGCGGCCGCGAGGCGCTCGGCGTTGTCGCCCGAGAAGACGTCCTCGCCCGAGTCGGTGACGGTGAAGGCCGCCTGGATGCCGTCGCCGGTCATGCCGGGCTTGCAGGCCGTGATGTAGTCGCCCGCGGGCACCTGGACCACCAGCTGGCGCGTGATGCCCGGTCCGACGTTCTCGACCTCGGAGATGATGCGCAGGCCGTCCGAGGCGAGCAGGTAGAACTCGGTGACGTCGTCGCCGGCGTTGGTGACGTCGAACACCACGGTGCCGGAGGGCGCCTCGGTCGTGGCGACGGCGCACTCGTCGGCGGTCGACTCGACCGCGATGGTCGCATCGTCGGCGCTGGCGTTCGGGACGCACGCGGTCAGCGCGAGCGCCGCGAGGACGGCGCCGGAGGCGGCGGCGGGGCGTGCGAGGGCAGGGCGGGGCATAGGTGATCCTTCAGCGGGTCGGGGAACGGGGTACTGGGACGGGTGTCAGGCGCCGGCGGCGGCGAGGTCGCGGGACGTCGCGGCGGCGGGCCGGGTGCGCGGCGGTCCGGAGCGGAACGCCATCTGCACGAAGATCCACATGACGGGCACCACGTAGGCGACCCACGCCACGGCCTCGAGCACCGTGGTCTGCGGAGAGATGTTGAAGATGCCCTTGAGGAGCGTGCCGTGCACCGAGCCGGCCGGTACCGCGCCCGAGATGTCGAACGCGAGGGTGTGGAGGCCCGGAAGGATGCCGGCCTCCTGGAGGTCGTGGACGCCGTATGCGAGCACGCCGCCCGCGACGAGGATGAGGAACACGCCCGTCCACTGGAAGAACACGCGGAGGTTGAGCCTGACCGCTCCGCGGTACATGAGGAAGCCGAGGCCGATCGCGGTGGCGATGCCGAGCGAGGCGCCCACGATCGGCACCCAGGTCGACCCGGCGGCGGTGATGCCCGCCCACAGGAACAGCGCGGTCTCGAGGCCCTCGCGTCCGACGGCGAGCAGCGCCATCGCGATGATGGCGCCCTTGCCCACGGCGATCGCGTTCTCAAGCGCGCCCTCGAGGTGGCCCTTGAGGTGACGGGCGTTGCGACCCATCCAGAAGATCATCCAGGTGATGAGGCCCACGGCGACGATGCTGAGCCCGCCCCCGATGGCCTCCTGGGCCTCGAAGCTCAGGCCCTGCGGGCCGAGCGTGAGGAGCGCGCCGAAGCCGATCGACAGGCCCGCGGCGATCCCGACGCCGAACCAGACCTGGCGCAGCAGCGCGCGGCGGTCGGTGCGGACCAGGTAGGCGACCAGGATGCTCACGACGAGCGCGGCCTCGAGGCCCTCACGCAGGCCGATGAGGTAGTTGGCGAGCATCGCGTGCCTTCCGTTGGGGGACGGTAAGGCGCGCCTTACCCGTGCTGACGTGAGCGTATTGGCACCCCGCGAGCGGTGTCAAATATAGAGAACGCGGCTGTTGCGTAATTCCCCGCTGGCGCAGCGAAACCCCTGGTCAAGACCCCGGCGTGCCGCCGCGGAGCCGTAAGAAAAGGCTCAGGCGTCGACGATGTCGCAGATCGCGGTGCCGGCGGACACGCCCGCGCCCACGGTTGCCGCGAGCGAGCGCACCACGCCGGTGCGGTGCGCGATGAGCGGCTGCTCCATCTTCATCGCCTCGAGCACCACCACGAGGTCGCCCTCGGCCACCTCGGCGCCGTCCTCGACGGCGACCTTGACGATGGTGCCCTGCATGGGCGAGCTCAGCGTGGTGCCGTTGCTGGAGCCGCGCGCGGCCCCGTTGGTGGACCGCCGCATCGGCCGCCTGCCCGCCTTGCGTGCGTTGGCGCGCCCGGCCTGCGCGAGCGAGGCGGGCAGGACCACCTCGAGGCGCTTGCCGCCCACCTCGACCACGACGCGCTCGACGTGCTCGGGCTCGTCGTCCTCGTGCGGCGCCGGTGCCGCGGTGGGCGCCGGCGCGAGCGTCGCGAGGGTCTCCGCGAACTCGGACTCGATCCAGGTGGTGTAGACGCCGAAGCCGTCGACCGCCGTGTACGCGGGCGAGTCGAGCACGGCGCGGTGGAAGGGCAGCACGGTCGGGATCCCCTCGACCGCCATCTCGGCGAGCGCGCGGCGGGCGCGGGCGAGCGCCTGATCGCGCGTCGCTCCGGTGACGATGACCTTGGCGATCATCGAGTCGAAGTTGCCCGACACGGTGTCGCCCTGCGCGACGCCGGCGTCGATCCTCACGCCCGGACCGGACGGGAAGCGCAGCGTGGTGAGGCGGCCCGGTGCGGGCATGAAGCCGTTCGCGGGATCCTCGCCGTTGATGCGGAACTCGATCGAGTGGCCGCGGGTCTCGGGTGCCAGGTCCGCGATGGACCCGCCCGCCGCGATCCGGAACTGCTCGAGCACCAGGTCGACGCCGGTGACCTCCTCGGTCACGGGGTGCTCGACCTGGAGACGCGTGTTGACCTCGAGGAAGCTGATGGTGCCGTCGACGCCGACAAGGAACTCGCACGTGCCGGCGCCCTGGTAGCCGGCCTCCGTGAGGATCGCCTCGGAGGCCTCGACGAGGCGCGCGTTCTGGGCGTCGGTGAGGAAGGGCGCGGGCGCCTCCTCGACCAGCTTCTGGTGGCGACGCTGCAGCGAGCAGTCGCGCGTGGACACCACGCGGACGTTGCCGTGCGCATCCGCGAGGCACTGCGTCTCGACGTGGCGCGGCCGGTCGAGGAACCGCTCGACGAAGCACTCGCCGCGGCCGAAGGCCGCGACGGCCTCGCGGGTCGCGGAGTCGAAGAGCTCGGGGATCTCCTCGAGGGTGCGCGCGACCTTGAGTCCGCGACCGCCGCCGCCGAAGGCCGCCTTGATCGCCACCGGGAGGCCGTGCTCCTGTGCGAAGGCGACCACCTCGTCGGCCGTCTCGACGGGGTCCGGCGTGCCGGGCACCAGGGGCGCGCCGGCGCGCTGCGCGATGTGGCGCGCGCTGACCTTGTCGCCGAGGCCGTCGATCGCCTCGGGCGACGGGCCGATCCAGGTGAGGCCCGCGTCGATGACCGCGCGGGCGAAGTCGGAGTTCTCCGCGAGGAAGCCGTAGCCGGGGTGCACCGACTCCGCGCCCGAGCGGCGGGCCGCATCGATGATCTTCTCGATGTCGAGGTACGTCTCGCGGGCGGTCGAGCCGCCGAGCGCGTACGCCTCGTCCGCGAGGGCGACGTGCGGGGCGTCGCGGTCGGGGTCCGCGTAGACGGCGATCGAGCGCAGTCCGGCATCCGCGCAGGCGCGGATGATGCGGACGGCGATCTCGCCGCGGTTCGCGATGAGGACGGAGGAGAAGGCGGTCACCCCGAAACCGTAGCGCGGGGGTGTCGGGGTCCCGGTGCACGCGGCGGGGCCGGGACCTAAGTCTGTGCCGCGCGATAACCGTGCCCGCGCGGCTTTGTCGGATTCCGACAACGCTTCGTGGGTCGATGCGTGATTACGGCGCCGTAGGTTGTGCCGGGCCTACAAAGGCGGGGGAGCGACGGACCTGCTCACGAGTACTGCGCGGCCTGCAGTGCGAACAGCTCCGCGTACAGCCCGCCGGGCACCTCCATCAGCTCCTCATGGGAACCGGCCTCGCGGATCCGACCGTCGTCGACCACCAGGATCAGGTCCGCCATCCGGACCGTGGAGAAGCGGTGGGAGACGAGCACCGTGATCGCCCCGGTGGTGCGCGCGACCCTCGAGGCGGAGGCCGCGTAGCGCTCGAACAGCCGATGCTCGGCCTCGGCGTCGAGCGCGGAGGTGGGCTCGTCGAGCAGCATCACCAGGGGCGCGTCGCGCATCATCGCCCGCCCGAGCGCGAGCTTCTGCCACTGGCCGCCCGACAGCTCGGTGCCCTCGGTGTAGGACTTGCCCACGTGGGTGTCGAGGCCGTCGGGCAGGCGATCGAGGATCACCGTCGACGCGGCGCGCTCGAGCGCCGCGAGCACAGCGTCGTCGTCGTCGCGGCGGTCGAGATCCCCGAGCCCCACCGTGTGGCGTGCGGTCGTCTCCAGGCGGCAGAAGTCCTGGAATCCGGCGGTGAGCCGTGAGCGCCACTCGGGGACCGGGATGCGCGCGAGATCCGTCCCGTCGACCCGCACCACGCCGTGCGTGGGCTCGTAGAAACGGCACAGGAGCTTGACGAGCGTGCTCTTGCCCGCGCCGTTCTCGCCGACGATCGCGACCACGCCGCCGGCGGGCAGGTGGAGGTCGACGCCGTCGAGCACCGGCGCGTCCGTCCCGGGGTAGGTGAACCGCACGTCGGTGAACCTGATGCCGTCGGCGAGCGACTCGGGCGCCGCCAGCGGTGCTTCGATCGCACGCGAGGCGACGAGCGAGCGCGCCCACTCGAGGCGCTCCATGAAGGCGGCGATCCGCTGCAGCGAGTTCGCGAGGAACTGCGCCTCCGCGAGCTGCGCCACGATCTGCGAGGCCAGCGTGATGACCAGGACCACGTCGCCGACGCTCGCGTCGCCCGCGACCGCGCTGCGCACCACGAACAGGGCCGAGCCGATGAACGCGGCGCCGAAGAGCAGCAGCGCCAGGCCCTGCAGCGTGCCCGAGGCGAGCTCGCCGCGCACCACGGTGGAGCTCGCGCGGCGGTACGAGCTCGCGTGGAGCTCGCGGATCCGCGCCCCCATCCGGGTGAGGCGGATCTCCTTCGCCGGTCCGGGGGCCGTGGCGAGGCCGAGCAGGTGGGTGGCGCGCCTGGCGTCCTGCGCGGCCCGCTCGCGGGCGCGCCCCATGACGCTCTCGGCTCGCCGGCCCGCCCACACGGGCAGTGCCCCTGCGAGGGGAAGCAGCAGCAGCCACGGCGACACGGCTGTCAGCGCGGCGAGCGCCACGGCGCCGCCGACGACGACCCGCACCGAGGAGAACACGTGCTCCATGGCGAAGTACTGGAAGAACTCCAGGTCGGTGGTGAGCACGCGCAGCCGGTCCGCGTAGTCGGGGCGCTCGTGGTGCGCGATCCCGTCCGAGCCGTTCGTCGCCTCGATGACGTCGCGCTGCAGCCGCTCGAAGACGCTCCGCGACAGGTCGAGCCCCATGAGGAAGTTGATCTGGCCGAGCACCGCATAGGTGACCCCGGAGGCGACGAGCAGGGCCCCCGCCCAGGCGGCGCGCGTCCCGTCGCCAGCGACGGCGGCGTCGGTCGCCGCACCCGCGGCGATCGCGGCGCCCGGTCCCGAGATCGCGCGGACGATCGCGAGGGTGATGACCAGCACGAATCGCGCGGGGCGCGCGCGGTATGCGACCGCCGCGAGCCGCGCGATGCCGGTCACGAGCTCCCTCATCGGTCCTCCTCCGTCGGCCGCGGCGCGCCCTCGGCGTCGAGCCCGGCGCGGAAGCGCGCGGCCTGGAGGCCGAAGAGCCGGGCGTACTCTCCGCCGGCCGCCATGAGCGCCCCGTGCGAGCCGCGCTCCCGGACGCGCCCGCGGTCCAGCACCACGATGTCGTCGGCGCGCCGCACCGAGGAGAAGCGGTGCGAGATCAGCACCGTGGTGGCACCGCGGGTGAGGTCGACGAAGCGGTCGAAGAACTGTGCCTCGGCCCGGACGTCGAGCGCCGAGGTGGGTTCGTCGAGCACCAGCACCCGGGCGCCGTGGTGCAGCGCGTACAGCGACCGGGCGATCGCGATCCGCTGCCATTGCCCGCCCGAGAGGTCGGTCCCGCCGGTGTAGACGCGCGCGAGCGGCGTGTCGAGGCCGAGCCCGCGCTCCCGCAGGGCGTCGAGGACGCCCGCCTCGTGCGCCACCTGCGCGACCACCGCATCGTCCACAGGCGCCTTCGGGAAGCCGGCGGCGATGTTCTCGCGCACGCTCAGCTCGTAGCGCAGGAAGTCCTGGAACACGACGGACAGGTGCCGGCGCCACGCCGCGATGTCCACGGTCGAGACGTCGACCCCGTCGACCTCGATGCGGCCGGCCGTAGGCTCGTAGAGTCGTCCGAGGAGCTTGACGAGGGTGGTCTTGCCCGCCCCGTTGACGCCGACGATCGCCGTGGTCCGTCCGGCCTGCAGGGTGAGGTCGAGGCCGTCGAGGACCAGTTCCTCGGACCCCGGGTAGCGGAAGCGGAGGCCCACCAGGTCGAGCGAGCGCGAGGGCGCGTCGGGCGCGAGCGCCGTCGTGGGCTCCGTTGCGGCGGGTGCCCGGTGCGAGGCGAGGGCGTTGTCGAGATCGGTGATCGCCCGGTGGTGCCGCAGGCCCGACTGGGAGCCGATGTCCGGGCGGCCCCAGAAGTCGCCGAGCGGGATGGCGGCCGCGGCGGCCTGGAGGAACAGCGCGAACGCGGTCAGGCTGAGCGCGCCCGCGGCGGCCTGCGCGCCGACGACGGCCGCGACCGTGCCGAGGATCGCGATGCCGGAGGCCAGCGCCGCGAACGCCTCGCGTCGCTGCGTGTCCTCGTAGATGCGCTGCAGGGGGACCGTGTAGGCGGCGTAGAACGCGCTCGTGCGGTCGGCCAGCCACGAGGTGAGCCCGAACACGCGCGTCTCCTTGGCGACCGCCGCCCCCGTGGAGAGGTCCCGGAAGTACTCCCAGCCGCGCAGGTCGCGCGCGGCCGCCGTGAACGCGGCCTCCGCGACCCGCATCTGGCGTCGCTGCCGCCAGCGCAGCGCGCCGGCGACGAGGGCCACGCCCGCGCCCGCCCACCAGCCGGCTGCCACGCCGGCGAGCGTCGCCATCGACAGCAGCGCGGTCCAGTTGCGCACCACCGCGATCGACGCGGCCGCTCCGGCGCCCGGGCCCTCGTCCTCCTTGTCGAGGTCGGACGTGGCCCGCGCGAGCGCGTCGAGCACGCGTTGGTCCTCCATGGCCGCCATGCCCGACGCGGCGAGCGTCCGCTCCATCAGGCGGTCGCGCATCGTCGCGTCGACGCTCTGCCTCACCACGGAGAACAGCGCCTGCTCGACGGGGGAGAGCGCCTGCATCGTCAGCAGGGCGGCGCCGGCGACCGCGAAGGCGGTGACGAGCGAGTCCCACGCGGCGGAGTCCAGCCCGTCGCGGACGGCCGCCGGGACCCGGCCGATCAGCACGGAGGTGGCGACGATGAAGACCGCGGGAAGCAGACCCAGGACCACGTTGAGGGCGAGCATTGCCGCCGCGGCGGGGCGGTTGCCGTGCCGCGTGAAGCGCGCGACCCGCCAGCGTGCCGTCACGAGCCGACGCCACGCCTGAATCCAGCGCACCCGGGAGAGTTCCGGGCCCACCCCCGCGCCCATCCCTCGACGCTAACCCGGATGCCCCTGGCTGTCAGGGGGTTCCAGGTGGAAAGTTCAGGCGCGCAGCTCGTGGAAGGCGATCTCGAGATCCGCGAGCAGATGACGCAGCAGGGGCAGGCTCACGCCGACCACGCCGTGGTAGTCGCCCTCGATCGCCTCGACGTACGGGCCGCCCAGGCCGTCGACGGTGAAGGCGCCGGCGACCTTGAGGGGTTCACCGGTGGCGACGTACGCCTCGATCTCGGCGTCGGTGAGGTCCGCGAAGCGCACCACGGTCGAGGAGGTCGCGCCCAGGGTGCCGCCGGTGCCGCCGTCGCGGTCGTCAACGAGCCAGTGGCCGGTGTGCAGCACCCCGGTGCGGCCGCGCATCGCGCGCCACCGCTCGATCGCGGTCGGCGCGTCCGCGGGCTTGCCGAGGATCTCGCCGTCGAGCTCGAGCATCGAGTCGCAGCCGAGCACGAGCGCCTCGCACTCGTACTCCGCGACCACGTGCTCGGCCTTGGCGCGCGCGAGCGCAAGGACGGCATCGGCCGGGGTGAGGGTGGCGCCTGCGGCTGTCGCCGCCGCGCGGGCCGCGTCGAGCGCGGCGTCCTCGTCGACGTCGCTCACGATCACGTCGGGTTCGACACCCGCCGAGCGGAGCGTGGCGAGGCGGGCGGGGGACTGCGAGGCGAGCAGGAGGGGGACAGGCATGGCTGCGAGCCTATCCGTCCCGCGCGGCAGCGCCCCAGCGGGACCTGGGTGCCGGATCGCTCGCGGATCCTGCACCCATGTCCCCGAGGGCCAGGGCGAGGGCGAGGGCGAGGGCGAGGGCGAGGGCGAGCCGGGAGACGGCGTGCCGAGGGCTTGGAGATGCGGGCGCATCGTTCCTGCTGTACACATGGATAGTTGGCGATATCGGAATATCGGAGACCCGTGAAGCGGTGACGCGAAGCGCCTGTATAACGCGGCTATAGTGGGTGCTCCGGGGGGCAAGCAGAGGGGGGTCGTGTCATGAGCGAGCGTGAGGAGCTGCTCGAAGCGGCATGTGATTCGTTGGTCGTGTTCTTGAGGAAGTCGGTGCCGTCGCTCGCGGAGACCGTCGCGCACATGGGCCTGACGCTGCATCAGTTCCGCGCGCTCGTGATCCTCTACGCCGAGGACGCATGCACCACGACGGACCTCGCCGAGGCTGTGGGCGTCCACCCGTCCGTCGCGACCGGGATCGTCCAGCGCATGGTGCAGCGCGGCATCTTCGACCGCCACGAGGACCCCGACGACCGTCGCATCCGGCGCCTGTCGCTCACGCCCGCGGGCCGCGAGCTCGCGGCGGAGGTGGTGGGTACCGCGCGGGTTCAGCGCCGCTCGCAGCTCGAGGCGCTCGACGACGCGCAGCTCGCGCAGATCCGCGGCGCGCTCGACACCATGACCGCGGGCCTCGTGCCTGCCCGCGCCGCCGTCTGATCCGTCACCGCGCGAACGGGCACCCCGCGCATGCGGAGGCGGCGCCGGGCGTGCACGTCCCGCACGCCGCGCCCGCGCGGATGACGAGCCCGAACCGTTCCGCCTCGGCGGCGACGGTCTCGGCGAGGTCGGCGGGGATGCCGAGCGTGCGCGCCGCCGCGCGGGGGCTCTCGCCCGCCGCGAGGCGCTCCATCACCGCGCCGAAGACCCCGCTCACAGCAGCCGCCCCACCTGGAAGACCAGCGTCGCGAGGGCGTACGTGAGCGCGAGCTGCGCTCCGGCCGCGCCGGCGGTCCAGCGCCAGCCGTAGAGGCGGCGCTGCTCCGCGAGGGTGGCCATGCACGGGAGGTATCCCAGGACGAAGACCATGAAGGCGAGGCCGGCGGCACCGGGAGAGCCGCCGGAGGTCTGCTCGACGGTCGCGCGCACCTGAGCGGCGAGCGTCGCGGTCGAGCCGTCGCCCGGATCCTCGAGCGCGTACGACTGCGCGAGCGCGCCGACCGTGACCTCCTTGGCCGCGACGCCCGACACCAGCGACGCGGCGATGTGCCAGTCGTCGAGGCCCATCGGCGCGAGGGTCGGGGCGAGCGCGGAGGCGGTGACGCCGTACACGGAGTCCTCGACCGGGACATCCGCGAGATCGTGACCGCCGCGCACCGGGATCGCCTGCAGGACCCACAGCAGCGCGACCGCGATCATGATGACGGTGCCCGCCTTGCGGACGAAGGAGACCACGCGCGCCCACACCCCCAGCGCGAGCGTGCGCAGGTGCGGCAGCTGATAGTCCGGCAGCGCGATGACGAGCGGCTCGGGCCGCACGTCGCGCAGCGCGGTGCGCCGCGCGAGCAGTCCGAACAGCACCACGAGCGCGATCGACACGAGGTACATCGCGAACACCACGGTGCCGGCGTGCGCGGGGAAGAACGTCTGCGCGAGCAGCAGGTACACCGTGAGGCGGGCGGTGCACGAGGTGAGCGGCACCATGAGCCCGGTGAGCAGGCGCTGGCGCGCGTGGGGGAGCACCGCGGTGGCCGACAGGGCGGGCACGTTGCAGCCGAAGCCCACGATCAGCGGAAGCATCGCGCGCCCGTCCAGGCCGATCGCGCGCATCGCCCGGTCCGCGACGATCGCGACGCGGGCGAGGTAGCCGCTCGACTCCAGCACCGTGACGCACGCGAACATGATCGCCATGAGCGGGATGAAGGACACCACCGCGCCCACGCCCGCGACGAGCCCGCCGATCGCGAAGGACTCGAGCCACGCCGGGGCGCCCACCGAGCCGAGCACTGCGGTGACGCCGCCGGTGACGGGTCCGTCGACGAGCGCGGCTGCGGCGTCCATGAGCGGCGCCGCCACGGACGTCGTGAGCTGGAAGACCGTCCAGACGACGGCGAGGAACGCGGGAACGCCCGCCCAGGGGTTGAGCAGCACGCGGTCGAGGCGGTCGGACAGGGTCTCGCGGGGCTCCTCGGCGGCGAGCGTGCGGTCGGCGACGGACTCGATCCAGTCGAACAGCTGCTGCGCATGGGCGAGCTCGTCGCCCAGCTGGTGGTCCGGCGGACGGGGCACGATGCCGTCGACGCGCGGGCAGGTGCGCAGCGCCTCCTCGACGGCGCCGGAGAGCGTCGCCGCACCCGCGCCGGTACGGCCGTTGAGCTCGACCACGGGCACGCCCAGCGCCTCGGCGAGCGCCTCGGCATCCGGACAGAGGCCGCGTGCGGCGGCGAGGTCGGTCATGGTGAGCGCTGCGACCACGGGCCGTCCCGCGCGCGCCACCTGCCCGAGGATGTAGAGCGAGCGGCTCAGCGCGGTGGCGTCGAGCACCACGACGGCGAGGTCGTGCTCCTCGGCGGCGATCGCATCCGCGGCGACCTGCTCGTCGGGGGAGCGGGCGATGAGCGAGTACGTGCCCGGCAGGTCGATGAGCGTGACGTCCACCGCTCCCGCGCGCCAGGTCCCCTCGGCGAGCCCGATCGTGGTGCCGGGGGCGTTGACCACGCGCTGACGGGCGCCCGTGAGGTGGTTGAAGAGCGTCGACTTGCCGACGTTGGGGTTGCCGACCAGCAGGACGGAGGCGGTGCGCGTGGGCGCGGTCACGCCGGCTCCACCTCGATCAGTCCCGAGGTCTCCCGGTCGACGGCGATGCGCGCGGCGCCGACCGCGACGACGCGCGCGCCCGAGGCGGCCCGTCCCGCGAGCCGGATGAGGGTGCCGGGCCGCAGGCCCATCTCGCGCAGGCGGAGCGCGATCGACGCCTCCGCGCTGACGGAGCGGATACGGACGATGGCGCCGGGGGCGAGCGAGTCGAGCAGCACCCCTCGATCGTATTTGCGTGAGGGAAGGCTTGCCTAAGTCCTAGGGCCTGGGTTCGCGCGTCCGGCGGAGGCGACGCCCACCACCGCGACCGCCGCGAGCGTGCCCACGAGCACCGCCTGCGCGAGCACCCAGCGGCCCGACGAGCCCGGGCGCGCCTTGCCCTGGACCTCGCCAGCGGCGCGCGAGGCCATCACGGATCCGCGGGACGCGAAGGACATGGCGGATCCGAGGCTCGCCGTGCTCGCGATGCTGAAGGCCGAGAACGCGGAGCCGATCGAGCCGATCGAGGCGAAGCTCCCGACGGACAGGATCGACAGCGTCGAGCCGCGGCTGGCGATCGACAGGAACGAGTCCTCCGAGGCGAGGGACCATCGCGAAGGCATGCCTCCATGGTCGCGCGCGAGGGCGGCGGCCGCGAGGCGAGCGGGTCAGCGCGGCGCGTCGTGCGGCGCGATCGCGTCGCGGGCGATCTCGAGCGCCGCCTTCCAGGTGGCGGGGATCTCACGGACGTAGCCGAAGCGGGTGTCGGGATGCGAGAGGATCGGCGGGAACGCCCCCTGCGTGTCGAGCCCGACGCTGCGGCACAGCCACATCGCGCGGGGCACGTGGAACTCCTGCGTGCACACGATCACGCTCGAGAGTCCGAGCGCGTCGCGCGCGTTGCGGGCGGACGCCCGCGTGTCATGCCCCGAGCCGTCGCGCACCAGCGCCTCGGCGGGTACGCCGAGCGCGAGCGCGGTGCGTTCCATGGCCTCGGTCTCGTCGAGCCCCTCCCTGTTGTCGGCGGCGCCCGTGAGCACCAGCCGGGGGACCAGGCCGCGGTGGTAGAGCGCCGCCCCCGTCTCGACCCGCTGCCGCAACGCGCGCGACGGGCGGCCGTCGGGCCACACGCGGGCGCCCAGCACCAGGGCCGCGTCCGCGGGGCGGAAGCCCTCCGCGTCCACGCGGTGCATGCGGCCCGCGGCCGCGAGCCGCGCGTAGGCCTGCGGCGCGACGAGGCCCGCGAGGGCCGCGCCGGCGAGCGGAAGGAGGCGGGTCATCGTCCGATCATCCCGCGGGCGTCCGGCCGCGTGCGAGGTCGACCATCGCCTTCGCGACCGCGGGCACCTCGCGCACGTGTCCGAGGAAGGTATGGCGGGTCGCGGTCGGGGCCGGGTACGCCCCCTGCGCGTCGAGACCGATCTGCGCGCACAGCCACACCGCGCGCGCCTGATGGAACTGCTGCGTGGAGACGATGACGGAGGCCAGTCCGTAGACCTCGCGCGCCCGCACGCACGACGAGTAGGTGTCGAGCCCCTGCGGGTCCTCGATGATCGCCTCGGCGGGGACGCCCATGGACTCGGCGAGGCCTCGCATCACCGTCGTCTCGCCGAATCCCGACGAGTCCTCGCCGTCGCCGCTCATGAGCAAGGCGTCCACCAGGCCCTGCTCGTACAGGTCGACCGCGACCGAGACACGGTCGAGGAGGTAGGGCGACGGCGAGCCGTCGGCGCGCACGCCCGCGCCCAGCACCAGCGCCGCCTCGGCGTGCGCGAAGCCCTCCGAGGCTGCGGGACGCACCGCCTCCGAGGTCTGCGCCGTCACCACGGTCCACGGCAGCGCGACCAGCACCGGCACGGCCACGAGCGCCGCGACCTTCCACCGGTGCCGCGCGTCGATGCGCGCCCGTCCGCGCGTCACCGCAGGGAGTGGCGCCAGGCCGCGTCGCCGCGGCCCAGCGGGAGCGGTCCGTGGTCGCCGCGCAGCGTGCGCGAGCGGTCCATCCATGCGGAGCGCGGGCTCGCAGGGTCCTCCGCGCCGTCGCCCGCCGCGGCCACCGCCGTGGCCGCCGCGACGAGCGCGGCGAGCTCCGCATCGTCCGGCGTGCCGCGGACCACGCGGAGGCCGGCCGTCGCGTCGACGGGCTCGTCGGGGGTCACAGCGGGATGTTCCCGTGCTTCTTGGGCGGCAGGGCGGAGCGCTTGGTGCGCAGCGCCCGCAGCGCCTTGACGATCTGTGCGCGGGTCTCCGACGGCTCGATCACCGCGTCGACGTAGCCGCGGTCGGCCGCGTCGTACGGGTTGACGATGCGGTCCTCGTAGTCCTCGACCAGCGCCTGGCGCTCGCCCTCGACGTCGCCGCCCTTGGCCTCGACGTCCGCGAGCGTGCGGCGGTGGAGGATGTTGACCGCGCCGCCGGCGCCCATGACCGCGATCTGCGCGGTGGGCCAGGCGAGGTTGACGTCCGCGCCGAGCTGCTTCGAGGCCATGACGATGTAGGCGCCGCCGTAGGCCTTGCGCGTGATGACCGTGACGAGCGGGACGGTCGCCTCGGCGTACGCGTAGATGAGCTTCGCGCCGCGGCGGATGATGCCCTGGTGCTCCTGTGCCACGCCCGGAAGGAAGCCGGGGACGTCGACGAGCGTGATGATCGGGATGTTGAACGCGTCGCAGGTGCGCACGAAACGCGCGGCCTTCTCGGAAGCGTTGATGTCGAGCGTGCCCGCCATCTGCATCGGCTGGTTGGCGACGATGCCCACCGAGTGGCCCTCGACGTGGCCGAAGCCGACCACGACGTTGGGCGCGAACAGCGGCTGGATCTCGAGGAACTCGCCGTCGTCGACGATCGCCTCGATGAGCGCGTTCATGTCGTAGGGCTGGTTGTCGCTGTCGGGAACCAGCGTGTCGAGCGCGAGATCCGAGTCGGTGGGCTCGAGGTCCGCCTCGGCGTCCCACGTGGGCGCGTCGGTGAGGTTGTTCTGCGGCAGGAACTGGAGGAGGTGCTGGACGTACTCGAGCGCATCGTCCTCGTCCTGGGCGAGGTAGTGCGCGACGCCCGACTTGGCGTTGTGCGCCTGGCCGCCGCCGAGCTCCTCGAACGTCACCTGCTCGCCCGTGACGGACTTGATGACGTCCGGGCCGGTGATGAACATCTGCGAGGTGCCGTCGGCCATCACGATGAAGTCGGTGAGGGCGGGGGAGTAGACCGCGCCGCCGGCCGAGGGGCCGAGGATGATCGAGATCTGCGGGATCACGCCCGAGGCCGCGACGTTGCGGCGGAAGATCTCGGCGAACTGCGTGAGCGCCGCGACGCCCTCCTGGATGCGCGCGCCGCCGCCGTCCGAGATGCCGATGAGCGGCACGCCCGTGCGCAGCGCGAAGTCCTGGATCTTGGCGATCTTCTGTCCGTGCACCTCGCCGAGCGAGCCGCCGAAGACCGTGAAGTCCTGGCTGTAGACGGCCACCTGGCGGCCGTCGATGGTGCCGTAGCCGGTGACGACGCCGTCGCCGTACGGGCGGTTGCGGTCCAGGCCGAAGTTGCGGCTGCGGTGCCGCGAGAGCCGGTCGAGCTCGGTGAACGAGCCCTCGTCGAGCAGCTGCTCGACGCGCTCGCGGGCGGTCTTCTTGCCGCGCGCGTGCTGCTTCTCCTGGGCGGTCGCCTCGGGAGCGGTGACGGCGGCGTCGACCTTCTTGCGCAGGTCCTCGAGCGCGGACGCCGTGGTCTTCGCGGGCCTCATGGGTGACACTGTTCTCCTCGGGGGTAGGACTGGCCGATAGCCTAGCCCGGTGACCACGCCAGGAGCCGACGCCGTCGCATCGTCGCGCCGTCCGCTCACCGAGGCGTCCCTGTCCTCGCTCCTGCCGGGCACGCTCTCGCGCCTCATGGTGGTGCCCTCGTCGCCGTCGACCAACACGCGGCTGCTCTCGCTCGCTGCGGGCGATCCCGAGGGCTGGCCGCATCTGTCCGCCCTGGTCGCGGACCACCAGACGGCGGGCCGCGGGCGGGCGGGGCGCGAGTGGGTGACGCCGCGCGGCGCGGCGCTCACGGTGTCGTTCGTGCTGCGTCCCACGCACGTGGCCCGCGAGGACTACGGCTGGGCGCCCCTGGTGGTGGGCCTCGCGACGGTCCGTGCGCTGCGCGGCCTGGGCGTGGGCGCATGGCTCAAGTGGCCCAACGACGTGGTCGTCGAGGCCGGCGCGCGCGAGATCCCCGGCTGGGGGCGCTGGCGCAAGGCCGTCGGCATCCTGTGCGAGACGGTGCCGGGTCAGGAGGCGATCGTCGCCGGGATCGGCATCAACGTCTCGCAGTCCACGGGCGAGCTCCCCGTGCCGCATGCGGCATCGCTCGCATCCCTGGGTGCGACCGGGCTGGACCGCGTCGCGCTCATGCGGGCGCTCGCGGGCGAGCTGCGCGGCGCGGTGGCGCTGTGGGACGCAGGCGCACATCCCCGTGCGGAGGTCGAGAAGGTCACCGCGACCCTCGGTTGGGACGTCGCGGTCGACGTGCCCGGCGCGGCGCCCGTGGCGGGCCGCGCGGTCGCGTTGACCGAGGCCGGGGCGCTCGTGGTGCGCACCGTCTCCGGCGACGAGCGCGTGGTGATGGCGGGCGACGTCCGAGTCCGCCGCGGCTGACCCTGCCCCGCCGGGCCCCGCGCGCCACCCCACACCGCTCGCGCAAGCCCACCCCACGCGCCCGCGCCACCGCCCCCCACGCGAATGGGGCGCTCACGGTGGCTCTAGTTGTCTGGATGCGCGCCATGGGGCGCTGAGCGTCGCCTCAGATCGGCAGGACCAGCTGCTCGCCCTGGTTGCGGATGTTCCCCACGGCCTTGTCCACCGCATGCCACGTGAGCTCGGGCGCGGGCGCGGCGATCGCGGCGAACAGGTCGTCCTTGCTGGTGCCCGCGTCGAGCCACGCGGCCGCCTCGTCCGGCATGAGCATCACCGGTTGACGGTCGTGGATCTCCTGCATCGCGGCGCGGGCGGCGGTGGTGACCACCGAGCAGGTCGCGAGCCACGGCGCCTCGTCGCCCAGCGCCTTGTCGCGCCAGAACTCGAACAGCCCCGCGAAGGCGAGCGGCGTGCCGTCCTCGGTGTGGATGAAGTACGGCGTCTTGCCGTCCTCGCCGGCCTTCCACTCGTAGTAGCCCGAGGCGGGGACGATGCAGCGGCGCTTCGCGAAGGCGGCCCGGAAGGACGGCTTCTCGGCCACGGTCTCGGACCGCGCGTTGAACATCCGCGAGCCGATCGCGGGGTCCTTCGCCCAGGAGGGCACCAGCCCCCAGCGGGCGGTCTCGAGAGACCGCCCCGCCTCCTTGCGCGCCACGATGATGCTCGTGTCCTGCATCGGCCCGATGTTGTAGCGCGGCGCGATCCGCGCCTCGTCCGCGATCACGGCGATCTCGAAGGCGTCGACCAGCTCCTGCTCGGTGAGGAAGTTCGCGTAGCGTCCGCACATGGGGCCAGCGTAGGCATGCCGGGTGGCCGGAGAGGGCCCAATGCATCGCCTGCCAGCGGTTTCTCTCTCCACAGGTCTATCCCATTTGTCCGTTTCGCTGTAGCGTCGCCGCCATGGGAGGCGAGGTCCGCACGCGCATCGAGGAGGATGTGCGCGCGCGGATCCGGACCTCGGGCCTCGATCCCGCGCGTGAGCCCCGCGCCGTCGAGGCGATGGTGCTCCAGGCGATCGACGCGTGGGACGAGCGCGCGCTGCTCGGCGGAGACGCCCCCGTGATGGACCGCGATGCGCTCGCCCGGTCGGTCACGGACGCGGTCGCGGGGCTGGGCCCGCTGCAGCCGCTCCTCGACGATCCGACCGTCGAGGAGGTCTGGATCAACTCGCCTCATGAGGTCTACGTCGCGCGCGGCGGCAGGAGCGAGCTCACCAGCGTCCTGCTGAGCGCGGACGAGGTCCGTGGCCTCGTCGAGCGCATGCTCGCGCTCGCGGGACGGCGGCTCGACCTCAGCTCGCCGTTCGTGGATGCGGCCCTGCCCGGCGGCGAGCGCCTGCACGTGGCGATCCCCGACGTCACCCGCCGCCATTGGGCCGTCAACATCCGCAAGTACATCGCGGCGGCCACCGACGTCGACGACCTCGTCGCGCTCGGCACGCTCACCCCGGCGGCGGCGCGCTTCCTCGCGGCGGCGGTCCGCGCGGGCCTCACGGTGCTCGTGTCGGGCGGCACGCAGGCGGGCAAGACCACCACGCTGAGCGCGCTCGCGGGCGCGATCCCCGCCCGCGAGCGGGTCATCACGTGCGAGGAGGTCTTCGAGCTCGCGCTGCCGCTGCGCGATGTGGTTGCGCTGCAGTGCCGGCAGCCGTCGCTCGAGGGCACGGGGGAGATCACCCTGAGGCGGCTGGTCAAGGAGGCGCTACGGATGCGCCCCGACCGCATCGTCGTCGGCGAGGTGCGCGAGGCCGAGGCGCTCGACCTGCTCATCGCCCTCAACGCGGGCCTTCCTGGTCTGTCGACCGTCCACGCGAACTCGGCGCGCGACGCGCTCGCGAAGATGTGCACGCTGCCGCTGCTCGCGGGGGACAACGTCTCCGACCGGTTCGTGGTGCCCGCCGTCGCCTCGGCGGTGGATCTCGTGGTGCACGTCGGCCTCGACGCCGACGGCACCCGCCGCGTGCGCGAGATCCTCGGTGTGTCCGGGCGGGTCGAGGCCGGCGTGATCGAGACCGCGGAGGTCTTCTCCTCGCGCGGCGACGGCCTCGCACGAGGGACGGGCTTCCCTCCCCATGCCGACCGCTTCGCGCGGGTCGGCGCTCCGCTCCACGAGATCCTGGCGGCCTGACATGGACGCCGTCCTGGGTCTCGTGCTCGGCATCGGGCTGCTGCTGGTGTGGCTCGCGTGCTGGGACGAGCCGGTCCGGCGCTCCCGACCACGGGTCCGCCGCGCCGCGCTCGAGGACCGTCTGGTCCAGGCAGGCCTCCCGGGGGTGACCGCGGGCGCATTCGGGGCGTCCGCGGTGGGCATCGGGCTGGTGGCTGCTGTCCTGACCTGGTCCGTGGCCGGATCCGCGGTGGTCGCGGCGCTCGCGGGCGCCGCGGCGCTCTACGCGCCGTTCGCCCTGGTCGCCTCGCGCGCGCGGGCACGCCGCGCGCGGCTCAGAGTCGCGTGGCCGGAGGCGGTCGACGCGCTCGTGTCGGGGATCCGTGCGGGGCTCGGGCTGCCGGACGCTCTCGCGGCGCTCGGGGAGCGCGGGCCCGAGCCTCTCAGGCCGGCCTTCGCCGCCTTCGGCGAGGACTATCGGGCGACGGGCGCGTTCGGGCCGTCGCTGGATGCGCTCAAGGCCGCGCTCGCGGACCCGGTCGCGGACCGTCTGGTCGAGGCGGTCCGGCTCGCGCGCGACGTCGGCGGCACTGAGGTGGGCGCGGTGCTGAGGTCGCTCGCGCAGTTCCTCCGGGACGATGCGCGGGTCCGCGGCGAGCTCGAGGCCCGCCAGGGGTGGACGGTGAGCGCAGCGCGGCTCGCCGCCGCGGCACCGTGGCTGCTGCTCGCGCTGCTGGCGACGCGGCCCGAAGGGCTCGCCGCCTTCGACTCGCCCGGCGGCGTCGCGCTGCTCGTCGGCGGCGCCGTCGCGTGCCTCGGCGCGTACCGCCTCATGCATGCGCTCGGCCGCCTCCCGTCCGAGGCGAGGGCGCTCCGATGACCGTCGCGATCGCGCTCGCGCTGGCGGCCGGGATGGGGCTCGTGCAGTCCTGGGTCCACGCGCGACGGTTCTCCCTCGAGCGCCGGATCGCGCCGCGGCTCGCCGGAGGAGCCGGCGGTCGTCGCACCCGCAGCGCCGCGTCACGCATCGTCGCGCCCCTCGCGGGCGATGCGATCCGCATGGTCGAACGGTGGGGTCCCTCTGCGGCGGAGCTCGACCGCAGGCTGGCGCGGGCGGGCAGCACGGCCACCGCCGCGGGCCACCGCACCCGCACCGCCGTCGCCGCGGCGGCGGGGCTCGCCATCGGCCTCCTGCTCGGCACCGCGCTCGCCGTCGCGCGCGACGCGGGGCCGCTTGCGGCCCTCCTGATCGCCGCCGCGGTGACCGCCGCGGGCGCCGCCGCCCCGGACCTCCTCCTCGTCCGCCGCGGGCACGCGCGCGCCGCCCGCATCCGCGCCGAGCTGCCCGCGATCGCCGAGATGCTCGCACTCGCCGTCGTCGCGGGCGAGTCGGTGCAGGCGTCGCTCGCGAGGGCGGCGACGACGTCGCAGGGGCCCCTGGCCGACGAGCTCGGGACCGCGCTCGCCGAGGTGCGCGCGGGTCGTAGCGTGAGCGACGCGCTCGACGCCGCGGCGACCCGCTCCGACGAGCCGGTGCTGGCGTCCTTCTGCGCGGCGATCATCACCGCGCTCGAGCGCGGATCGCCGCTCGCCGAGGTGCTGCACGCCCAGGCGGCCGACGTCCGCGACCGCGATCGCCAGGCGCTGCTCGCCGAGGGCGGCCGGCGTGAGATCGCGATGCTCGTACCGGTGGTGCTGCTGATCCTGCCGGTGACCGTGCTGTTCGCGCTGTATCCGGGGCTCGTCGCGCTGAGGCTCGGCGGCTAGGCATCGAGAAGAGGGGGGACCGATGGAGGACATGGTGGAGGGATGGCGGGACGAGCGCGGCGACGTGCCCGGCTGGGTGCTCATCACCTTGATGACGGCAGGGCTCGTCGCGACCGTGTGGGCGCTCGCCGGTCCGGCGCTGGGCGACCTGTTCCTCTCGGCGCTTGACTCGGTCACGGGCGGATGACCGCGGCAGCGCGGTGGTCGAGTTCGTGCTCGTCGCCGCGCTCGTGGTCGCCGTCGCCCTCGGCGTGCTGCACCTCGTGCTCGCCGCACACCTGCGCAGCACCATGGCGGCCTGCGCGGCGGAGGGCGCACGAGTGGCCGCGGTGTCCCGGCAGGGGGACGATGCCGGCGCGAGCCGTGCGTTCGCCTGCGCCGAGGCGTCCCTCGGGGCGGACCTCGCCGTCGACGTCGCGCACGTCGAGACCGCGGGGCGCGACACGGTGCGCGTCACCGTCTCCGGCCGGATGCCCGCCCTGTCGCTTTGGCGCGGCGGTGCCGTCGAGGCGGCCGGGCGCGCGCTGGTCGAGGGCGACCATGAGCGGTGACCCGCGCGCGGCCGACGGCTCCGCCACCGTGGAGTTCGTCGCGCTGACGCTCGTGCTCCTCCTGCCCATCGTCGCGATCGTCGTGGCGGTGACCAGCGTCCAGGCGGGCGCCTATGCGGCCGAGGCCGCCGCGCATGCGGCGGCCCGCGCGGCCGTCGTCACCGGCCTCGACGCCGCGGGTGACGGCGCGGATCCGGCGCACGCGCTCGCGTTGGGCGAGGCCGATGCGGCGCTCGCGGCCGCGTGGGTCGCGGAGGACTTCGGCTTCGCAGGGCAGGAGGCGCTCGCGCTCGCCTGCGAGGGCGCGTGCCTCGCTCCGGGCACCGTGGTGACGGCGCGCGTCACGGTCGAGGTGCCGTTGCCGGGGGTGCCGGCGGTGCTCCGCGCCGTCGTGCCGTCGACGGTGACGGTCGAGTCGCTCGCATCGAGCCCGGTCGACGGGTACGTGCCATGAGCCTCGGCGATGAGGCGGGCTCGGTCACGGTCCTCACCATCGGGCTGCTCGCCGTGCTGCTCGCGGCGCTGGTGACCGTGGTGTCGACGACCCACGTGCAGCTTCAGCGGTCGCGGCTCGCGCACGTCGCCGACGAGACCGCGCTCGCGGCCGCCGACACCGTCGACCTCGACGCGTACTACCGCAGCGGCGTCGTCACGCTCGAGGTCGCCGCGGTCTCCGAGGCGGCCGCCGCGCAGCTGGCCTACTCGTCACGCCGGCAGGGCGTCGCGGACGCCGTGCTTGTCGACGCATCGTCCGCCGACGGCAGCACCGTCGAGATCGAGCTCGCGCTGCGCACCCCGATGCTGCTCGGCGCGCCGTGGCTGCCCGGGCGGGTGGACCTCACCGCGACGGCGTCGGCGCGGGCCGTGCCCTGACCAGGTCCTTCGGCCGGGGGAACTTGGTCCCATGCGAAGGAACCACCCGAGGCATACCGTGAACCACATGGTCCGCAGGCCGCCGGGAGACGGCAGCGGAGCCCATCACCAGGCCCCACAAGGGCGTTCACCTCAGGGAGAGGGAGTACCCCGCCATGACCGCTGAAGCCGTCAACAACGACACGATCCAGGACGATGCGGGCGACCCCCGCTCCCACGCGTGGCGTGGCTTCACCTCCGGCGCCTGGTGCGATGGCATCGACGTCCGCGACTTCATCCAGCTGAACTACACCCCGTACGAGGGTGACGACAGCTTCCTCGCCGGCCCGACCGCCCGCACCACCGGCGTCTGGGACAAGCTCTCCGCGATGTTCCCGGAGGAGCGCGAGAAGGGCGTCTACGACGTCGACTGGGAGACCCCCGCCTCGATCACCGCGCACGACGCCGGCTACATCGACAAGGACAACGAGGTCATCGTCGGCCTCCAGACCGACGCCCCGCTCAAGCGCGCGATCATGCCGTTCGGCGGCTGGCGCATGGTGGTGAAGGAGCTCGAGACCTACGGCTACCCCGTGAAGCCGGAGCTCGAGGAGACCTTCACCAAGTACCGCAAGACCCACAACGACGGCGTCTTCGACGCGTACCCGCCGAACGTCCGCGCGGCCCGCTCCTCGCACATCGTCACCGGCCTGCCCGACGCCTACGGCCGCGGTCGCATCATCGGCGACTACCGCCGCGTGGCCCTCTACGGCGTCGACGCCCTCATCCAGGGCAAGAAGCTCGAGCGCATCGAGCTCGACATGGAGCGCTCGACCGAGGACGTCATCCGCGACCGCGAGGAGAACTCGGAGCAGATCAAGGCTCTGAACGAGCTCAAGCAGATGGCGGCCAAGTACGGCTTCGACATCTCGGGCCCGGCCACCAACGCCCGCGAGGCCGTCCAGTGGCTGTACTTCGCGTACCTCGCCGCGGTGAAGGAGCAGAACGGCGCCGCCATGTCGCTGGGCCGCACCTCGACCTTCATCGACGTCTTCATCGAGCGCGACATCGCCGCCGGCGTCCTCACCGAGGAGTCCGCGCAGGAGATCATCGACGACTTCGTCATCAAGCTGCGCATCGTGCGCTTCCTCCGCACCCCCGAGTACGACGCCCTGTTCTCCGGCGACCCGACCTGGGTCACCGAGACCATCGGCGGCATGGGTGAGGACGGTCGCCCGCTGGTGACCCGCACCTCGTTCCGCTACCTCCAGACGCTGTACAACCTCGGCCCGGCCCCCGAGCCGAACCTCACCGTCTTCTGGTCGGACAAGCTCCCGCAGGGCTTCAAGGAGTACTGCTCCAAGGTGTCGATCGACACGTCGGCGATCCAGTACGAGTCGGACGAGCTCATCCGCCCCTGCTACGGCGACGACACCGCGATCGCGTGCTGCGTCTCGGCGATGGCCGTGGGCAAGCAGATGCAGTTCTTCGGCGCCCGCGTCAACCTCGCCAAGTCGCTCCTGTACGCGATCAACGGCGGCCGCGACGAGATCTCCGGCAAGCAGATCGCTCCCGTCTCCGCCCCGCTCGCGGACGAGGTCCTCGACTTCGACCAGGTGATGGAGGCCTACGACAAGCTGCTCGACTGGCTCGCTGAGACCTACGTGGACGCGCTCAACTGCATCCACTACATGCACGACAAGTACGCCTACGAGCGCATCGAGATGGCGCTGCACGACCGCACCATCCTGCGCACCATGGCGTGCGGCATCGCCGGCCTCTCGGTCGCGACGGACTCGCTGTCCGCGATCAAGTACGCCAAGGTGCGTCCCGTCCGTGACGAGTCCGGCCTCGCGGTCGACTACGAGGTCGAGGGCGAGTACCCGACCTACGGCAACGACGACGACCGTGCCGACGACATCGCGGTGGACCTGGTGGGCCGCTTCATGGAGAAGATCCGGAAGCAGCCGACTTACCGCAACGCCCAGCACACGCAGTCGGTCCTGACGATCACCTCGAACGTGGTCTACGGCAAGCACACCGGCAACACCCCGGACGGCCGCCGCACCGGCGAGCCCTTCGCGCCGGGCGCCAACCCGATGAACGGCCGCGACGTGCACGGCGTGATGGCCTCGGCCCTCTCCGTGGCGAAGCTGCCCTACTCGGACGCGCAGGACGGCATCTCGCTGACCACGTCCATCGTTCCGTCGGGCCTGGGCCGCACCCGTGACGACCAGGTGAAGAACCTCGTGGGCATCCTCGACGCCTACAACGTCTCGCAGGGCTTCCACGTCAACGTGAACGTCCTCAACCGCGAGGTCCTCGAGGACGCCATGGAGCACCCCGAGAACTACCCCCAGCTCACGATCCGCGTCTCCGGGTACGCCGTGAACTTCGTCCGTCTGACCCGTGAGCAGCAGCTCGACGTGCTCTCCCGCACGTTCCACGCCGGGCTGTAACCTCCCTCTCCACAGACTGGACACCCAGCGGCGCCTCGCCCCACCGGGCGGGGCGCCGCTCCTTTCTCCCGCGCTCCTATGCTCGGTACCAGGAGGTCCCCATGTCAGACGAAGCCGTACCCGTGCCCCTGCTCGCCGCGCCCCCGATGGAGGTCGCGGACGAGGAGATGGCTGCGGCGGAGCTGATCCGCGACCACCAGGAGGGCTCGGTCCACTCGTGGGACCTGGTCACCGGCGCCGACGGCCCCGGCACCCGCATGACGCTGTTCCTGGCCGGCTGCGGGATGCGCTGCCAGTTCTGCCAGAACCCCGACACGTGGCGCATGCGCGACGGCAAGCGCCACACGGTCGACGAGGTGATGGAGCGCGTCACCCGCTACGCGCGCATCATGAAGGTCACCGGGGGAGGTCTCACCATCTCCGGCGGCGAGCCGCTGCTGCAGTCGAAGTTCGTGATGAACATCTTCCGCCGCTGCAAGGACCTCGACATCGACACCGCGCTCGACACCGCGGGCCTGCTGGGCGCGCGCCTCAGCGACGACGACCTCAACTACGTCGACCTCGTCCTCCTCGACATCAAGGCGGGCCTGCCCGACGTCTACAAGCGCGTCACCGGCCGCCCGCTGCAGCCGACGCTCGACTTCGCGGAGCGCCTCTCGCGCCTGGGCAAGAAGATGTGGATCCGCTTCGTGCTGGTGCCCGGGCTCACCGATGCGCCCGAGAACGTCGACGCGATCGCGGACTTCGTCAAGACCCTCGACGGGGTCGAGCGGCTCGAGGTGCTGCCGTTCCACCAGTTGGGCCGCGACAAGTGGGAGCTCTCGGGCGAGCCGTACCTGCTCGGGGACACGCAGCCGCCGGACAAGGAGCTCATCGAGCGCGTGAAGGAGCAGTTCGCGCTGCGCGGCATCACCGTGATGTAGCAGCACTCACATCGCCGCGCCCGTCGGATCGGACCTTGCGCCGCGCGGCGGTGCCGTGCCTATCCTGAGGCGATCGCGCGCGGCCGTGACGGGGCGGCGCCCGACGGGGGGAGCCGATGATGGCCTTCACAGTGGTGGACCCGGTCGCCGGGACCAGGCTGGCGGAGTATCCGACGATGACGGCGGACGAGGTCGCCGCTGTGGTCGAGAGAGCGGATCTCGCGTTCCGCTCCTGGTCGCGCGGCGCGTCGCCAGGCGAACGGGCTGCGCCGCTCGCGCGCGCGGCGGAGCTGCTCCGCGAGCATCGCGACGAGCTCGCGGATATCGCCGTTCGCGAGATGGGCAAGCGGCGTGACGAGGCGGCGATGGAGGTCGACTGGGCAGTCGGCCACTTCGCGTGGGCCGCCGAGAACGTGGACATGCTCACGGCGGACCTGCCCCTGCAGTCGGAGCCGGGGCTGCGTCTGGTGCTCCGTCCTGCTCCGCTCGGTGCGGTCCTGGCGATCATCCCCTGGAACTTCCCGTACCTGAACGTGGCCCGCATCGTCGCCCCGAACATCGCCGTCGGGAACACGATCATGGTCAAGCCGGCGCCGCAGTGCCCCGAGTCGGCCGCCGCGGTCGAGCGGCTCCTGCACGAGGCGGGTCTGCCCGACGGCGCCTGCACCACCCTCTACGCCGAGGTCGACCAGATTCCGGCGGTGATCGCGGACCGCCGGGTGGTCGGGGTGTCGGTCACGGGCTCGCGGCGCGCCGGCAGATCCGTCGCCGAGACCGCCGGCCGTCACCTCACCCGGGTGTCGCTCGAGCTCGGCGGCTCGGACCCGTTCCTCGCGCTGTCGACGCATGACATGGTCGGGCTCGTCGAGCAGGCCTTCTGGATGCGGAACTTCAACTCCGGCCAGGTGTGCTCCGCGGCCAAGCGGTTCATCGTGATGGACGACCTCTACGACGAATTCCTCGCGGGGCTGGTCGCCAGGATGCGCGCGTGCGTCACGGGTGTGCCGGACGCCGAGGGCGTCGAGGTCTGCGGGCTGTCCTCCCAGGTCGCGGCGGAGCGGCTGGAGGCGCAGGTCGACCGCGCCGTCGAGCAGGGCGCCCGGGTGCTGTGCGGCGGGCGTCGTGACGGGACCTTCTACGAGCCGACCGTGCTCGTCGACGTCGCGCCCGGCACCGAGGCCTACGAGGAGGAGCTCTTCGGTCCGGTCGCGGTGGTGCATCGGGTGGGCGACGAGGAGGCGGCGATCGCGCTGGCCAACGACACCCCGTACGGCCTCGGGGCGCGGGTCTTCACCACCGACCCCGCGCAGGGCGAGCGCGTCGCGGATCTGCTCGAGGCCGGCATGGTCGCGGTCAACGCGAATGTCGGCGGCGGTCCGTACATCCCGTTCGGCGGGATCAAGGAGTCGGGCGCGGGCCGGATCGGCGGAGTGGTCGGCACGCATGAGTTCGTCAACCTCAAGGTCCTCACCATCGCATCGTGACGCGCAGAAGGCCGGGACCCCGCAGGGCCCCGGCCTTCTGGACGGCGGTTACGCGGTGAGCGCCGCCGCGAGCTTGTCGAACGTGTCGACGTAGGCGTCGATCGCGGCGTCCGAGTGGACCACCGAGAGCGTCCACTCCTCCTCGCGGCCCGGCGTCATGAAGATGCCGTGGTTCATGTTCCACAGCCACGCGAGGTCGCACAGCTCGGCGTCCTGAGCGTTCTTGAAGCCCTCGTAGTCCGTGATCTTCTCGGTCGAGAACGTCACGCAGCCCTTCGAGCCGATGCCGACGGCGTAGCCCGGGAGGTCGTACTTCTCGATGACGGCCTGGCAGCCGGCGACGATGCGGTCGTTGAGCTCGCCCAGGCGCACGTAGGCCTCGGGGGTGAGCACCTCGAGCAGCGAGGCCTTCGCGGCGGCCATCGACAGCGGGTTCCCGTTGTACGTGCCCACCTGGTAGACCTTGCCGCTCTCGACCACCGACATGACCTCCTCGGAGCCGCCGATGGCGCCCGACGGCAGGCCTCCGCCGAGGACCTTGGCGAGCGTCACGAGGTCCGGCGTCACGCCGAACTTCTCGGTGGCGCCGCCCGCGGCGATCGCGAGGCCCGTCTTGACCTCGTCGAAGATCAGCACGATGCCGTGCTTGGACGTGATCTCGCGCACGGCCTCGAGGTAGCCGGGCTCGGGGAGCACCACGCCGAGGTTCATCATGGCGGCCTCCATGATCACGCACGCGGGGAGGCGGCCCTCCTCGGCCAGGCGCTCGATGCGGCGCTCCATCGCGCCCGCGTCGTTGAACGGCACCGCGATGGTCATGTCGACGGTCGCCTGCGGGATGCCGGCGCCGTACGCCAGCGAGGCGTAGTTCTCGCGGTCGCCGATCTTGTCGTACTCGACGCCGATCGACACCATGACCGTGTCGTGGTGGCCGTGGTACGAGCCGAAGATCTTCATCACGGTGTCGCGGCCGGTGTAGGCGCGCGCGATGCGGATCGCGTCCATGGTCGACTCGGAGCCCGAGTTGGTGAAGCGCCACTTGGGCAGGCCCCAGCGGCGCGCGAGCTCGTCGGCGACGTCGATGACGTCCTCGGTCGCGGCGGCGAAGTGCGTGCCGAGCGGGTAGCGCTTGGCGAGCGCCTCACCGATCGCGGGGTGCGCGTGGCCCTGGACCATCGAGCCGAAGCCGTTGTGGAAGTCGTAGAACTCGTTGCCGTCGACATCCGTGATGCGGTCGCCCGCACCCGACTCGATGTAGATGGGCCACGGGTCGCGTCCCTGGTAGCTGGACGCGACGCCGCCGGAGAGGTGCTCCGACGCGTGGGCGTACATGGCCTTGGACTTGGTGGTGCGCTCGTTGAGCAGCGCGGTCTGCTCCTCGATGAGCTGCGCGATACGGGCGCGGTCGAGCGTGACAGGCATGACTCCTCCACCCGACCGGCCTGGCGACGGGCAACTGTGAGGTTCGGTTCGCGACCACCGCCGGCCTGGCGCTGGGGTCGCACACCCGGGGAGTGCATCTCCGACGCTAGCCGATGCCGTGTTTCCGGTCCATGACGCGCCGTCGGACGATGCGTCGCGCGCCTCGTGGCGCCCGGGCGCGGTGTCCGGAAGGATCTTGGCCGGGACCTCGGCCCTTGCCGAGAGGGCGCACGATGCGGTTGCATGCCGCTCACACCCGCCACCGTCAGGAGTGATATCCGTGGGCACCACGGTCTTCGAGCGCCACCCGGCCAGCGCATCGTCCATCGCCACCATGCTCGAGGGCTCCGCCCTCAGCCCCTTCTGGACGGACGATGCGCCCGGCCCGTCGCGGCCGAGCCTGCGCGGCAGCCATCGCGCCGACCTCGTGATCGTGGGCGGCGGCTACAGCGGCCTGTGGACCGCTGTCATGGCGAAGGAACGCGACCCCGGGCTGTCGGTGATCCTGCTCGAGGCGCGGCGCGTCGGATGGGCGGCGTCGGGGCGCAACGGCGGCTTCTGCGAGGCGAGCCTCACGCACGGCCGCGAGAACGGCGAGAGCAGGTGGCCCGAGGAGATCGACGCGCTCGACCGGCTCGGGATGGAGAACCTCGACCAGATCGGGGAGACGGTCGCCCGCTACGGGATGGATGTCGACTGGCAGCGCACCGGTGCGTTGGCCGTCGCGGTCGAGCCGCACCAGGTCGAGTGGCTGGGCGAGGACGCGCTCGACGCCGACGGCGTGCGCGCGCTCGTGAACTCGCCGACGTACCTCGCCGGCGAGCTCAGCCCTGACGACACGGCGCTGGTGCACCCCGCGAAGCTCGCGCGCGAGCTCGCCCGCGTGGCCGAGGAGCTGGGCGTGCAGATCTTCGAGGGCTCGCCGGTCACGGCGCTCGAGGACGGGCCCGTGGTCCGCACGGCCGACGGTGTGGTGCGCGGCGGCAAGGTCGCGCTCGCGACCAACGTGTTCCCGTCGCTGCTCAAGCGCAACCGCCTCATGACGGTGCCGGTCTACGACTACTCGCTCATGACCGAGCCGCTCAGCGCCGCCCAGCTCGCGGAGATCGGCTGGGAGGGCCGCCAGGGCGTCGCGGACCTGGCGAACCAGTTCCACTACTACCGGCTCACCGCGGATGACCGCCTGCTGTTCGGCGGCTACGACGCGATCTACCACGCAGGCGGCCGGGTGCGGGGGAGGTACCAGGATCGACGCGAGTCCTACGAGAAGCTCGCGAGCCACCTGCTCACCACGTTCCCGCAGCTTGACGGGATCCAGGCGACGCACCGCTGGGCCGGGGCGATCGACACGAGCACGCGCTTCTGCGCCTTCTTCGGCACCGCGCGCGACGGCGACGTCGCGTACTCGCTGGGCTTCACCGGGCTCGGGGTGGGAGCGACGCGCTTCGGAGCGAACGTCATGCTCGACCTGCTCGCGGGCGAGGAGACCGAGCGCACGCGGCTGCGGATGGTCCGTGAGCGTCCGCTGCCGTTCCCGCCCGAGCCGCTCGCGAGCCTCGGCATCAACGCGACGCGCTGGAGCCTGGATCGCGCCGATCACCGCGAGGGTCGCCGCAACCTGCTGCTGCGCGGTCTCGACGCCGTGGGCCTAGGGTTCGACTCATGACAGACATCGAGCCCGGCCGTCCCGTCGACCTCCATGCGCTCGCGCTCGAGACGGAGCCCGTGCCCGCGGACATGGTCGAGACGGGGTCGCCGGTCGCCGGAGCGGCCGCGCTCGCGGAGATCGGCGAGGTCGAGGTCGGGGTGTGGGAGATGACCCCGGGCGTCGCGACCGACATCGAGGCCGACGAGGTCTTCGTGGTGCTCTCCGGTCGCGCGACCATCGAGTATCTCGACCCGGCGCTGCCGACGGCGGAGGTCGGACCCGGCTCGCTCGTGTGGCTGACCGAGGGCATGAGCACGCGCTGGACCGTCACCGAGACGCTCCGCAAGGTCTACATCGCGGGCTGAGCCGCCGCGCCGGTCGTGGCGCGTCAGTCGTGCCGCGACAGCAGCGCGATGTGCAGCGCCGTCTGCGTCTCGCCGTCCTCGAGGTCGACCCCCAGGAGCGAGGAGATGAGCTCGAGCCGCTGGTAGAACACCGAGCGGGACAGATGCGCCGCCCGTGCGGCGGCGGTGCGGTTGCCCGGGTGCGCGAGCGCCGCGCGCAGGACCTGCTGGAGGTCGCCGCCGGTGCGCTGGTCGTGCTCGACGATGGGCGACAGCACGCGCTCGCCATGGTCGAGCAGCCGGTGGTCGTCGCGCAGGCTGGACAGCAGCCGCGCGAGCGGGCGGCGCTCGACCCACAGGACCGTGCCCGCCGCGGGCTCGCGCGCGTTGTCGAGCGCCTCGTGCAGGGACAGGGTCGCCGCGTCGACGTCCGCGGCCTCGCGACCGACGGTCACGGCCACCCGCGCGCCGTCGCGCAGCGAGCGCTGCAGCGACCCGACCGTCGCATCGTCGAGCGGACGATGCTGCGGGAGCGACAGCAGCACGATGGTCACGGCGGTGCCGGAGCGCTCCTCGACCGCGAGCGCGCGGGCGCGTGCGCTCACGCCGAGCGCCCACGCCTCGATCTCGGCCGCGGTGGGCTCGCCGCCGCGCAGCGCGATCCCGTAGAGCAGCCGGTCGGCGACCGGCACGCCGGCCGCCTCGAGCCGCGCGGCCATCGCCTCGGGCGTCGCGAAGCGTCCCGCGAGCAGCGGGTCGAGGATGTGGCGCCGGGCGAGCGTCGCCCACTCGTCCCTGCCGCCGTCCGAGAGGCGTCCGAGCGCGAGCGCGATCGCGCCCTGGATCAGCACGTTGCGGCGTCCAGCCGGGTGCTCGGGGCCGGGGAGGGCGACGAGCGAGCCCCACCGCTTCCCGCGTGCGTCGACGGGCACCACGAGCCAGCCGTCGCCGTCGCGGTGCGCCGAGCGAGAGCGACGCTCCCAGTCGCGGAGCACGGTCGACTCGGAACCGGTGGGGACGTCCGTGAGGAGCACCTCGTGCGCGAGGCTCTCGAGGACCACGGGCGCGCCGAGCGTGCGCGCGAGCTCGCGCACCACATGGTCTGCGGGGGCGCCGCGCAGCGCGAGGGAGGTGAACGTCTCGCGGACCTCGTCGCGGGCGCGCAGCGCCGTCATCTGGCCGGCGATGATCCGGCTGTGCCCCGCCTCGGTGAGGGTGACGAAGCGCACCTCGCGGTGGAGCACGGCGAGCGCGAGCCCGAGCCGCTGCGCGGTCGCGATCATCACCGGCGGCGGCGTGGAGTAGCGGGTCCCGAGCTCGAGGACCAGGGCGGAGACGCCGGCCTCGGCCAGCGACGTCACGAACTCGGCGAGCTCCGCATCGTCCGCGGGCCATGCCGTGCCCATGGAGAGCAGGAGCTCGCGGCCGTCGAGCATCCGCGCGATGTCGCTGCGCTCGGACGTGTGGATCCACCGCACCGGCGCCTCGAGCGCCTCGCCGCCGACGAGCACCTCGGGACGCCCCGCGCGGAACGCGGGCTCGTCGAGCATGTCCGCGACGGAGGGCAGCGCGGCGAGCGCGGCGCGGTCCGGACGATGTGTCGCAGAGGCAGGAGATTCGCGACGTTCGGCGGGATCCATCTGCCCATCGTATGTGTGAATCTGGCCGTCTAACGCACACGCCGGCATCGTGCAGAGTGTCCGACGCCCGGTCGAGAGGAGAGCTGTGAGCCTGATCCGTCATCACATCGCGGGAGCCGAGACGGGTGCGGGGGAGCGCACCGGCGAGGTGCGCAACCCCGCGACGGGCGAGGTGGCGGGGCAGGTCGCCTACGCTTCCGCCGCCGAGGCCGAGCAGGCGATCGCCGCCGCGGCGGCCGCGCTTCCCGGCTGGCGCGCCACCGGGCTCATCAAGCGGGCGGACGTCTTCTTCCGGATGCGTCACCTGCTGGTCGAGCGCCAGGACGAGCTCGCCGCGATCATCACGCGCGAGCACGGCAAGGTCCTCGCCGATGCCAAGGGTGAGATCAGCCGCGGCATCGAGAACATCGAGTTCGCGGCCGGGCTGGTGCACCACCTCAAGGGCGAGCACTCGGAGCAGGTGGCGCGCGGTGTCGACGTGCACTCGGTCAAGCAGCCCGTGGGCGTGGTCGGCTGCATCACCCCGTTCAACTTCCCCGTGATGGTGCCGCTGTGGATGGCGGCTTCCGCCATCGCGTGCGGCAACACGGTGGTCCTCAAGCCCAGCGAGAAGGACCCCTCGGCGTCGATCTTCCTCGCGCGCCTGTTCGAGGAGGCCGGCCTGCCCGCGGGCGTCCTCAACGTGGTCCACGGCGACAAGGTCGCCGTCGACGCCATCCTCGACTCGCCCGACGTCAAGGCGGTGAGCTTCGTGGGCTCGACCCCGGTCGCCCGCACGATCTACGAGCGCGGCACCGCGCAGGGCAAGCGCGTCCAGGCGCTCGGCGGCGCAAAGAACCACATGATCGTCATGCCAGACGCGGACCTCGACGCCGCGGCTGATGCCGCCGTGTCGGCCGCGTACGGCTCGGCGGGAGAGCGTTGCATGGCGATCTCCGTCCTCGTGCCCGTGGGCGACGCGACCGCGGACGCGCTGGTGGCCAAGGTCGCCGAGCGCATGGCGGGACTCACCATCGGCGACGGCACCGACCCCGCCTCGGAGATGGGCCCGCTCATCACCCGCGAGCACCGCGACCGTGTCGCGTCGTACGTCACGGGCGCCGCCGCGGAGGGCGCGACCGTGGTGGTCGACGGCACCGCGCAGGAGTTCGCAGGCGACGGATTCTTCATCGGCACGTCGCTGGTCGACCACGTGAAGCCCGGTATGAAGGTCTACGACGACGAGATCTTCGGCCCCGTGCTCTCGGTGGCCCGCGCCGCGTCCTACGACGAGGCCGTCGCGCTGGTCAACGCGAACGGCTTCGCCAACGGCACCGCGATCTTCACGCGCGACGGCGGCACCGCCCGCGCGTTCGAGGTCGACATCGAGGTCGGCATGGTGGGCGTCAACGTCCCGCTGCCGGTGCCCATCGGCGCGTACTCGTTCGGCGGCTGGAAGCAGTCTCTGTTCGGCGACTCGCACATCTACGGACCCGAGTCCATCCACTTCTACACGCGGTCCAAGGTGGTCACCACCCGGTGGCCGGAGCCCAGCGAGTCGCAGATCGACCTCGGCTTCCCGTCGAACCACTGAGCCGTCCCACCACCGAGCCGTCCAACCATCAAGGGGGAGAGATGACCACCGAGCAGGACGCCATCACCGGCGCCGAGGCGCGGGTCCGCGCCGACGACCGTGCCCACGTCTTCCACTCGTGGAGCGCGCAGGCGCTCGTCGACCCGCTTCCCGTCGAGGGAGGCGAGGGCAGCGAGTTCTGGGACTACGAGGGCAACCGCTACCTCGACTTCGGGTCGCAGCTGGTCAACCTCAACCTCGGCCACCAGCACCCCGATCTCATCGCGGCCATCGAGCGGCAGGCGCGCAGCCTCGCGACCATCCAGCCGTCGTTCGCCAACGACGTCCGCGGCGAGCTCGCGCGTCTCATCACGGACGTGGCGGGGGAGCGCTTCTCCAGCGTGTTCTTCACCAACGGCGGCGCCGACGCCAACGAGAACGCGGTGCGCATGGCGCGCCTGGTCACGGGCAAGCGCAAGGTGCTGGCGATGTACCGCAGCTACCACGGCAACACGTCCACGGCCATCTCGCTCACGGGCGACCCGAGGCGCTGGCCCAACGAGCCCGCCGACGGCTCGGTGGTGCACTTCTTCGGGCCGTACCTCTACCGCTCGGCCTTCCACGCGGAGACCGAGGAGGAGGAGACGCGCCGCGCGCTCGAGCACCTCGAGCAGACCATCGTCCTCGAGGGCGCCTCGACCATCGGCGCGATCGTCATCGAGACCATCGTGGGCACCAACGGCGTCCTGGTCCCGCCGCCGGGCTACCTCGCCGGCGTGCGCGCGTTGTGCGACAAGCACGGCATCGTCTACATCGCGGACGAGGTCATGGTCGGCTTCGGGCGCACCGGCGACTGGTTCGCGTACCAGGCGCACGGCGTCGAGCCGGACCTCGTCACCTTCGCCAAGGGCGTCAACTCGGGCTACGTCCCGCTGGGCGGCGTGGTGATCTCGAAGGAGATCGCGGCGGCCTTCGACGAGCGGGCGTTCCCCGGCGGTCTCACCTACTCGGGCCACCCGCTCGCGTGCGCCCCGGGCGTCGCGACGTTCGAGGTGTTCCGCCGCGACGGCATCCTCGAGCGGGTCAAGGACCTGGGCGAGCGCATCGTGCGTCCCACGCTCGAGGGCTGGCTCGAGAGCCACCCGTGCGTGGGCGAGGTGCGCGGCACCGGGCTGTTCTGGGCCGTCGAGCTGGTCCGCGACCGCGAGACGCGCGAGCCGCTGGTGCCGTTCAACGCGTCGGGCGCGGCCGCCGCGCCGATGGGCGTGTTCGCGAAGGCGTGCAAGGACGGCGGGCTGTGGCCGTTCGTGCACTTCAACCGCACGCACATCGCGCCGCCGCTGGTCATCACCGAGGAGGAGCTGGTGCGCGGCCTCGCGATCGTCGACCAGGCGCTCACCGAGATCGACGCGCTCATCGGCTGATCCGCCGCCCGACGTCGGGCCATTTGCCCCCCGAGCCGCCCTCCACACAAGATCTGCAACTTCCGCACCGCTGGCCGCGCTTCACGCCGCGAGTTGCAGCGCGCGAGCGTTCACATGCGGCGCGCTGTGTGGAGGGTGGCTCGTGGCTCCGGGTGCGTGGGGGATCAGGCCCCGGTGAGCAGGCCCGCTGCGCGCAGCGCCGCCCACACCTGGGCCCGCCCGGCGACGGTGGCGAGGTCCTGGCCCAGCAGCTCCTGCGCGGCCGTGAGCCGGGCGCGCACGGTGTGACGATGCACGCCGAGCGTCCGCGCCGCCGCGTCGTGCGCGCAGTCGGCGTCGAACCACGCCGCGACGGTGGCGACCAGGTCGGTGCCGTGCCGCGCGTCGTGCGCCACCAGCGGGTCGAGCGCCGCCTGCGCCACCACGCGCGCCTCGGTCGAGTCGAGCAGCGCGAGGACGCCGGCGCCCGAGAGGTCGGCGAACCGCGTCACGGGGGCGAGTCGCCGCTCTCGCGCGGTGCGCGCCTGGCCCAGCGCGTCGGCGACGCCCTCGAGCCCCACCGGTCCCGACAGCCCCGCCGCGCCGCCGTGACGGAGCACCAGCTCGTCGACCACCGCGGCGTCCTCCTCCGCGAGCACCATCACCAGGTCGCCGTGGTCGGTCGCGTGCAGCAGCGGCACGCCGCGCGCGTCGAGCCACCGCCCCACGCCGCCCGCCTCCGCGAGCCGCTGGTCCGCGACGGCGACCACGACCGGGGCGGCGGGCAGGGGAGAGCCCGAGGCGCGGGCGACGTCCGCGGCGAGCGCGACGTCCCCGCGCACCAGCGCCGCGAGCACCCCCGCCCCGAGGGCGTCGCGGGCCTGCTCGAGGTCCTGACGCTGCTCGAGCGCGAGCGCGGCCATCGCCACCACCGTGGTGACCACGGCGCGGTGCTGCTCGTCGAGGTCCGCCTGGGCGATCGCGAGCACGGCGCGCAGGCGGCCCCGCTGACCCAGGGTCTGCAGGTGGTACCCGTGCCCCTCGACCTCGAGACCCGACGTCGACTGGACCCCGCGGACGAGCATCCCCGCCGCATGCTGCCGCAACGCCTCGACGCTCGCGGCGTCGATCCCGCCGCCCGGGTGCTCGTGGAGCAACGCGTCGCCGTCGAGCAGGCCGACCCACGCGCCCAGCCGACGCGACAGCTCGGCGAGCATCGACCGCAGCCCGTCGGGACGCAGGGCCGCGACCGCGACGGCCCGCTGAGCGTCGAGCGCCCAGGTGCGGCGCTCGTACGCGACGGCGGCGAGCGCCTCGGCGTTGGCGCGCGCGAGCGCGATGAACGGGGTGTCGTACGGCACCTCCCACAGCGGCAGCCGCGCCTCGCGGCACGCGTCGATCAGCGCCTCGGGCACGCCGTTCCGCACCACCTCGGTCCCGAAGCCCAGGCCGAGCATCCCCGAGCGTGCGAGCCGGCGGACGTACGCCGCGTACGGCTTCGGATCGTCGCCCGCGTCCCGGAACTGCGTCCCCGTGGTGAGGAGCACCATGCCGCCCGCGAGGAACGGCGTCGGATCCGCGAGGTCCGAGCTGTGCACCCAGCGGACCGTGGCGTCGAGCGCACCAGGGGCGACGTCGTCCTCGGGGGCCGTGAGGCGGAGGTGGAGCTCGGGTCGCGCGAGCAGCGCGCGGATGGTCGGTGACGCCATGGCATGAGCCTGCCACCGCGGATAGCGCAAGGCAACAGCCTGTACATGGCGGCGAGTGCGTGGGCGAGGGCGGAGGTCTAGCGTCGCCCTCATGACCTCCCTCGACATCGACGCCGGCGTGGCCGGCGGCCCGGCCCTCCCGCAGGAGCGCCGGCTCGTCACCGCCATCCCCGGACCCCGTTCGCAGGAGCTGCTGGCGCGCAAGGCCGCCGCGGTCGCGGCAGGCGTGGGCCACACCGCCCCGATCGCGGCGGTCGCCGCCGGCGGGGGCGTGGTGACCGACGCGGACGGCAACTCGCTCATCGACCTGGGCTCCGGCATCGCCGTGACCTCCGTGGGCAACGCCCACCCCAAGGTGGTCGAGGCGGTCCAGCGCCAGGCGGCCGCCTTCACCCACACGTGCTTCATGGTCTCGCCCTACGAGGGCTACGTCGCGGTCGCCGAGGCGCTCAACCGCCTCACCCCCGGAGACTTCGAGAAGAAGTCCGCGCTCTTCAACTCGGGCGCCGAGGCCGTCGAGAACGCGGTCAAGATCGCTCGCAAGGCGACCGAGCGCCAGGCCGTCGTCGCGTTCGACCACGCGTATCACGGCCGTACCAACCTCACGATGGCGCTCACCGCGAAGTCGATGCCCTACAAGAGCGGCTTCGGACCGTTCGCCTCCGAGGTCTACCGCGCGCCCATGTCCTACCCGTACCGCGACGGCCTCACCGGCCCCGAGGCGGCGGCCAAGGCGATCTCGGTGATCGAGAAGCAGGTGGGAGCCGACAACCTCGCGGCCGTCATCATCGAGCCGATCCAGGGCGAGGGCGGCTTCATCGTCCCCGCCGAGGGCTTCCTCCCCGCCATCTCGGCATGGTGCACCGCCAACGGCGTGATCCTCATCGCGGACGAGGTCCAGAGCGGCTTCGCGCGCACCGGGGCGATGTTCGCCTCCGAGCACTTCGGGATCGTCCCCGACATGGTCACCACCGCCAAGGGCATCGCCGGCGGGCTGCCGCTGGCCGCGGTCACCGGACGCGCCGAGATCATGGACGCCGCCCACGTCGGCGGACTGGGCGGCACCTACGGTGGCAACCCGATCGCATGCGCGGCCGCGCTCGCCAGCATCGAGGTCTTCGAGACCGAGGACCTGTCCGACCGCGCCCGCGAGATCGAGGCGCTCATGCTCGCCCGCCTCGAGACCATGCAGGCCTCGGATCCGCGCATCGGCGACATCCGCGGGCTCGGCGCGATGATCGCGATCGAGCTGGTCGACCCCGCGACCAAGGCGCCCGCCGCCGCGCTCGCCGGGGCCATCGCGCAGCGCTGCATCGCGGACGGGGTCATCGTGCTCACGTGCGGCACGTACGGCAACGTGCTGCGCTTCCTGCCGCCGCTCACCATCGGCGACGCGCTGCTGTCCGAGGGGCTCGACGTGGTCGCGGCCGCGCTCGCGGCGGAGGTCGCGGCATGACGGCCGCGGCCGAGAGGGCGCTGCTCGACTCCGTCCCTACCGGGCTGTTCCTCGCGGGGGAGTGGACCGCCGCATCGTCCGGCGGGACGCTCGACGTCACCGACCCCTCGACCGGCGAGGTGCTCGCGAGCATCGCCGACGCGACGCCGGACGATGCGCGGCGCGCCCTCGACGCCGCCGTCGCCGCGCAGGACGCGTGGGCGGCGACCGCTCCGCGCGTGCGCGGGGAGATCCTCCGCAAGGCCTTCGAGCTGGTGCGCGAGCGCGCCGAGGACTTCGCGCTGCTCATGACGCTCGAGATGGGCAAGCCGCTCGCCGAGGCGCGCGGCGAGGTCGCGTACGGCAACGAGTTCCTGCGCTGGTTCTCCGAGGAGGCCGTGCGCGTCACGGGGCGCTTCGGCCCCAACCCCGAGGGCACCGGCACGATGGTGGTCTCGCAGCGGCCCGTGGGTCCCTGCTACCTCATCACCCCCTGGAACTTCCCGCTCGCGATGGCGACCCGCAAGATCGCGCCGGCTCTCGCGGCCGGCTGCACCGTGGTGGTCAAGCCTGCGGCGCTGACCCCGCTCACCACGCTGCTGCTCGCGTCGGTGCTCGAGGAGGCCGGCGTGCCCGCGGGCGTGGTCAACGTCATCACCACGTCGCGGTCGGGGGCCGTCTCCGAGCCGATCCTCACCGACCCGCGCCTGCGCAAGCTGTCCTTCACCGGCTCGACCGAGGTGGGGCGCGCGCTGCTCAAGCAGGCCGCCGACGGCGTGCTGCGCGTGTCGATGGAGCTCGGCGGCAACGCGCCGTTCCTGGTCTTCGAGGACGCGGACCTCGACAAGGCCGTCGAGGGCGCGCTGCTCGCGAAGTTCCGCAACATCGGCCAGGCGTGCACGGCCGCCAACCGGTTCATCGTCCACGCCTCCGTCGCGGACGAGTTCGCGCGGCGCGTGACCGAGCGCGTCGCCGCCATGACGGTGGGCCGCGGCACCGAGGACGGCGTGCAGATCGGCCCGCTCATCGACGACCGCGCGGTCGCGACGTCGCTCGCGCTCGTGGACGATGCGGTGGCGAAGGGTGCGTCCGTCGCCACCGGCGGCGCGGCGCTCGACGGCGCCGGCTCCTTCGTGCAGCCGACCGTCCTCACGGGGGTCCAGCCGGGCTCGGACATCCTCTCCACCGAGATCTTCGGGCCGGTCCTCGCGATCGCGACCTTCGAGACCGAGGAGGAGGCGATCGCGCTCGCGAACGCGACGGAGTACGGCCTGGTCTCGTACGCCTTCACGCAGGACCTCGCCCGCGGCCACCGCCTCATCGACCGCCTCGACACCGGCATGATGGGGCTCAACGCGGGTGTGGTCTCGAACGCGGCCGCGCCCTTCGGCGGGGTCAAGCAGTCCGGGCTCGGCCGCGAGGGCGGACTCGAGGGCATCCACGAGTACCTGTCGACCAAGTACACCCTGATCCCGGCGGGCTGACCCGCCGCATCGTCCATCCACCACCCGCAACGCAAGGAGATTCATGTCCGGCTACGCAGTAGTGAACCCGGCCACCGGCGAGCGCCTGGCCGACTACCCGACGATGTCCGAGGCGGACGTCGAGACCGCGCTCGCCGCGGCCGACGGCGCGTACCGGGGGTGGTTGCGCTCGTCCACGGTTGAGGAGCGTGCCGCGCTGGTGCGCCGCGTCGCCGAGCTGCACCGTGAGCGCCGCGAGGAGCTCGCCGCGATCATCGTGCGCGAGATGGGCAAGCCGCTCTCGCACGCGCTGGGCGAGGTTGACTTCGCCGCCGACATCACCGAGTACTACGCGGACAACGCCGAGAAGGTCACGGGCGACACCCCGATCGACATCCTGGGCGAGGGCACCGCGGTGATCCGCCGCAGCCCGCTCGGCGCGCTGCTCGGCATCATGCCGTGGAACTTCCCCTACTACCAGGTCGCACGCTTCGCGGCGCCGAACATCGTGGTGGGCAACGCGATCGTGCTCAAGCACGCGCCGCAGTGCCCCGAGTCGGCCGCGGCGATCGAGGCGATCTACCGCGACGCGGGCTTCCCCGAGGGCGTCTACGTCAACGTCTACGCCTCGAACGAGCAAGCGGCGACGATGATCGCCGACCCGCGCATCGCGGGCGTCTCGGTCACGGGTTCGGAGCGCGCCGGCTCCGCCGTCGCGTCGCTCGCGGGTCAGCACCTCAAGAAGGTCGCGCTCGAGCTGGGAGGCTCGGACCCGTTCATCGTGCTGTCGACCGATGACCTGGACGCCGTGGTCGAGGGCGCGGTCGAGGCCCGCATGGACAACTCGGGTCAGTCCTGCAACGCGCCCAAGCGCTTCATCATCATCGACTCGCTCTACGACGAGTTCCTCGAGAAGTTCACCGCCGCGATGGTGGCCTGCACCGCGGGCGATCCGTTCGCGGAGGAGAGCGTCATCGGCCCGCTCTCGTCGCTCGCGGCGGCGGAGCGCCTCGACGCGCAGGTGTCCAAGGCGGTCGAGCAGGGCGCGACGCTCGTGGCCGGCGGCACGCGCGACGGCGCGTTCTACGAGCCGACCGTCCTCACGGGTGTCACCAAGGACATGGACGTGTACCGCGAGGAGCTCTTCGGGCCCGCGGCCGCCGTGTACAAGGTGACCTCCGAGGAGGAGGCGATCGCGCTCGCGAACGACACCGCCTTCGGCCTGGGCTCGTACGTCTACACGACCGACCCCGAGCAGGCTGAGCGCATCGCGAATGCGATCGAGGCCGGCATGGTCTACGTCAACTGCGTGCTCGCGGACAGCCCCGAGCTGCCCTTCGGCGGCGTGAAGCGCTCCGGCACCTCGCGCGAGATGGGCCTGCTCGCCGCGGACGAGTTCGTCAACAAGAAGCTCATCCGCATCGCCTGACCCGTGGCCCGGCGGCTGCCCCCACTCTCTCCAGGGCGGCCGCCGGGCTTCGTCATGTACGGACTCCCGGTGCTGCATGGATGCCAGGATCGTGGTGTTCCCGGCACTCATGCAGCGGCGGGGCGCGGGGCTGTCGAGACATATACCCCCTGGGGTATGCTGTCGCGCATGATCAGCATCCGACGCGGCGCGATCGCCGCCACCGCCATCGTCCTCGCCTCGACCCTCGCCGCCTGCTCGACCGGCGCCGCCGAGGAGTCCGGCCCCGTCGCCTTCGACGGCTCGCACGTCTCCGCCGACCGCTTCGCCGAGGCCGTCGCGACCGACGGCGTCGTGGTGATCGACGTCCGCACGCCCGAGGAGTTCGCGCAGGGCCACCTGCCCGACGCCGTCAACATCGACGTCTCCGGCTCGGCCTTCGACTCGGAGGTCGCGACCCTCGACCCCGAGGGCGACTACGCGGTCTACTGCCGCTCGGGCAACCGCTCGCGCGCCGCGATCGACCAGATGGCGGCCGACGGCGTCGAGGGCACCGTGGGCCTCGAGGGCGGCATCGGCGCCTGGGGCGGCGAGGTCGTCACCGGCTGACCCGTTCCTGCCGGCCGCCTTGGCGACTCGGGGTGGCCGGCAGCCCCTGCGGTCACCGCGGCCGGCGGCCTCGCCGTGACCGTCGTGACCGTCGTGACCGTCGTGACCGTCGTGACCGTCGTGACCGTCGTGACCGTCGTGACCGTCGTGACCGGGACGCTCACCATGCTTCTGTCGCCGCCCGTGCGTCGGGCGGGACGCTCATCTGACCCGCGCCGGGCGCAGCGCAGATGACGGTCCCGCACGATGCAGCCGCGCGCGAAGAAGCGTGGTGACTGTCCCGCCCGGTCAGCCCTCGGCGGTGAGCAGCTCGCCGCGTGCGATCGCGACCACGGTGCGCCAGCCGAGACCGATCGCGATGGCGGAGACCACAGCGAGCGTGGCGACGCCGATCCAGGCCGCGAAGGCCGTCGCGCCCGCCTCGTACGCGCCGAGCAGCGCTGAGGCCGAGGCGGCGAGCGGGAACGTGTAGGCCCACGCGCTCACCGCGAAGGGCACCTTGAGCAGGAAGTTCGCCTGCGAGGCCAGCAGCGCGAGCTGGAAGACCACGACGCCGAGCAGCATCATCGCGATGGGGTCCGTCCACGCGCCGCCCAGGCGCACCCAGGACAGCGAGGCGACCGCGGGCGGGGCGGCGAGGATCGCGAGCGTCGGCGCGAGGCGCCACGGCATGATGCCCTCGAGGAACAGGCGTCCGAGCACCACGGGCAGCAGCCCGAGCCAGAAGACGGCGCCGACGCCGAAGAAGTACCAGCAGATCTCCGCCGGCGCGTGCGCGACGCCCGCGAGCGGCGCGACCAGGTTGCCCACGATCGGGATGAACCATGCCGGATGCACGTGGACCGGCTGGATCCGTGCGTCCGCGATCCAGGTCCGCATGATGAGCACGGTCACCAGGAACTGGATGACGGCGCCCGGCCACCACAGCACCGCCGAGACGCCCTCGGAGATCGGCAGGAAGGCCGTCGACAGCACCATGAGAGCGACCGGGAGGGTCGCCACGAACGCCGCCTTGACCGGGTGCGACCACTCCGCGACCGTCGCGCGCGGATGGCGCACCGCCTTGAGCCCGTAGGCGATCGTCGCTGCGGCCACGATGACGAGACCGAGCCCCGCGAGGATGTCGTTGACCGGCAGCGAGAGGCCGAAGGCCTCCTCGAACCGGTACCACGCGGCCGACGTGCCGCCCGCGCCCATCGCGATCGCGAAGACGCCCACGGGGAGATGGGCGAGGCTGCGGTCCGCGTCGGTGGTGGCGGACGATGCGGGGGTGCCGGCGGTCATGGATCCTCCTCGTGCGCGTCGGGATGCCCCGGGGTGCATGCGCCCAGTCTGGCACTCGACGCATGCAGGTCCATCCCACGCCGCCGTGTCAGCACCGATCCGCACCGTTTCGCGGGCCGGTGCGACGCTGCATCGGCCGTTCTCGGCGCGCCTGAAATACCTGTTCGGGATACCCCGCAGGGTATAAAATGCCTGGTAGTGGGCCTATGGTCCCCGGGACCTCTGCCCCGAGCAACGCGCCGAGGCGGCACCTAGCGTGATGGTCATGGGGATCGAGGCCCGGAGGGGGCCGGCACCCGTCACTAGGAGCCAGACAAAGATGACTACCACCGTCTCGGAGAGCGCGACCACCGACGTCGCGACCGCCATCGACAAGCTCGTCGCCAACGCTCAGGAGGCGCTCGACGCGTACAGCGTGTTCACGCAGGACGACGTCAACCTCCTCGTCAAGAAGGCCTCCGTGGCCGCCCTCAACCAGCACGGCGAGCTCGCCGTCCTCGCGGTCCAGGAGACCGGCCGCGGCGTGTTCGAGGACAAGGCCGTCAAGAACATCTTCGCGTGCGAGCACGTGACCCACTCGATGGGCCCGATGAAGACCGTGGGCATCATCAACGAGGACCCGATCAAGGGCATCACCGAGATCGCGGAGCCCGTCGGCGTCGTCGCCGGCGTGACCCCGGTCACCAACCCCACCTCGACCGCGATCTTCAAGTCGCTCATCGCGCTGAAGACCCGCAACCCGATCATCTTCGCGTTCCACCCGAGCGCGCAGCAGTCGTCGGTCGCCGCCGCCAAGATCGTGCGCGACGCCGCCATCAAGGCCGGCGCGCCCGAGAACTGCATCCAGTGGGTCGAGACCCCCTCGCTCGAGGCGACCAACCTGCTCATGAACCACGACGGCGTCGCGCTGATCCTCGCGACCGGCGGCAACGCGATGGTCAAGGCCGCGTACTCGTGCGGCAAGCCGGCCCTCGGCGTCGGCGCGGGCAACGTCCCCGCCTACGTGCACAAGTCGGCGGTGCTCGAGCGCTCGATCAACGACCTCGTGATCTCGAAGGCCTTCGACAACGGCATGGTGTGCGCCTCGGAGCAGGCCGTCATCCTCGACGCCGAGATCTACGACAAGGCGATGTCGCTGTTCGACCGCCTCCACGCCTACAAGGTCACCCCGGCCGAGAAGAAGATGCTCGAGGAGTTCATCTTCGGCGTCACCGCGGACGGCCAGAACTGCGCCGGTGCGAAGCTCAACCCGAACGTGGTGGGCAAGTCGCCGCAGTGGATCGCCGAGCAGGCCGGCTTCTCCGTGCCGGACGAGACCTCGATCATCCTCGCCGAGGTCTCGACCGTCGGCGAGAGCGAGCCCCTCACCCGCGAGAAGCTGTGCCCGGTGCTCGCGGTCCTCCGCGCCGAGTCGACCGAGCAGGGCCTGGACTACGCCGAGCGCATGGTCGAGTTCCACGGCCTCGGCCACTCGGCCGCGATCCACGCGACCGACGACGCCCTGATCAAGGACTTCGGCAAGCGCTGCAAGGCGATCCGCATCATCGTGAACTCGCCCTCGTCACACGGCGGCATCGGCGACATCTACAACGCCTTCATGCCCTCGCTCACCCTCGGCTGCGGCTCCTACGGCCACAACTCGGTGTCGAACAACGTCACCGCGGTGAACCTGATCAACGTCAAGCGCATCGGCCGGAGGAACAACAACATGCAGTGGTTCAAGGTTCCGGCGAAGACGTACTTCGAGCCGAACGCGATCCAGTACCTGCACGACATGAACGGCGTCAACCGCGTCACCATCGTCACCGACGCGACCATGACCCGCATCGGCATCGTCGACAAGGTCCTCGACGTCCTCAACCGTCGCGAGAACCCGGTCTCCGTGCAGATCATCGACAACGTCGAGCCCGAGCCGAGCGTCGCGACCGTCCGCAAGGGCGCCGAGACCCTCCGCGCCTTCAAGCCGGACACCATCATCGCGGTCGGCGGCGGCTCGCCGATGGACGCCGCGAAGGTCATGTGGCTGCTCTACGAGCACCCGCAGATCGACTTCGCGGACCTCAAGGAGAAGTTCTTCGACGTCCGCAAGCGCGCCTTCCAGTTCCCGAAGCTGGGCGAGCTCGCCAAGCTGGTCTGCATCCCGACCACGTCGGGCACCGGCTCCGAGGTGACGCCCTTCGCCGTGATCTCCGACCCGGAGACCGGCCGCAAGTACCCGCTCGCCGACTACGCGCTCACGCCGACCGTCGCGATCGTGGACCCGGTCCTCACCGCGAACCTCCCGGCGCGCGTCGCCGCGGACTCCGGTCTCGACGCCCTGACCCACGCCACCGAGGCCTTCGTCTCGGTCTACGCGAACGACTACACCGACGGCCTGTGCCTCCAGGCCATCAAGATGGTCTTCGAGTACCTGCCCCAGTCGGTGCAGGAGGGCGGCCAGGCGGTCAAGGCCCGCGAGAAGATGCACAACGCCGCGACCATCGCCGGCATGGCCTTCGCCAACGCCTTCCTGGGCCTGGTCCACGCCATGTCGCACGTGACCGGCTCGACCTTCCACATCGCGCACGGCCGCACCAACTCGGTGTACCTGCCCCACGTGATCCGCTACAACGGCAAGGTTCCGACCAAGCCCGCGTCGTGGCCCAAGGCCGAGTCCTACGTCGCGCCGGAGCGCTACCAGGAGATCGCGAAGCACCTCGGTCTCCCGGCCTCGACCCCCGAGGAGGGCGTCGAGTCCTACGCGAAGGCCGTCGAGGACCTGCGCACCGCGTGCGGCGTCGAGAAGTCGTTCAAGGAGCTCGGCGTCGACGAGGCGGAGTTCATGGCCTCGCTCGACACCCTCGCGATGAACGCCTACGCCGACCAGTGCGCGCCGGCCAACCCGCGCCTTCCGATCCTCGAGGACATGAAGGTGATGATGGAGGCCGCGTACTACGGCATCACCTGGGACGAGGTGAAGGCCAACCGCAAGGCCGAGGCCATCGTCGCCGAGGCGAAGAAGGCTCCCGCCAAGAAGGCCGCTGCGAAGAAGGCCTGACCCGAAAAGCTGGCTCCCGAGGCGATCCGCCTCAGGGTCCCTCCCTCAGGGCCCCGACACCCACCCGGTGTCGGGGCCCTGTGTCGTCCCCGGTGCGGGGGAATCCCGATGACCGATGTGACAGGTCGAGTCCGGTGTGAAGGCGGCGCCAGCCACAGCGATCACGTGAGAGCACTCGCGTCACATGTGTCATTGGGAATCGGTCGAGGGCTTTGCCATGATGGGCGCCATGAACGCACGCCTCGCCGCCACCGCCGTCTCCGCCGCCGTGCTCGCGGCCCTGCTCTCGGGCTGCGACGACGCGAAGGGCGCGATCACGGACGCCACCGCCGGCGCGCGCGACGCGATCGAGAAGGCGGAGGACCTCAGGGACGACCTCGAGCAGAAGGCCGACGAGGTCCAGCAGAAGGTCGAGGACGCCCAGGAGAAGGCCGACGAGCTCAAGCAGAAGGCCGAGGACGTCAAGGACGCCGTCACCGGCGGCTGACCCGCGACGCCGGCCCCGCGCGAGGTCCCGGCCGCGCGCCACTAGACTTGACCCTCGTGGCCACCGACTTCGCGACCGAGATCCAGGAGCTCCGCTCGACCTTCTCCCAGATCGAGGCGGTGACGGACCCGACCAGGCTCAAGGCGCGCATCGCCGAGCTGGAGGAGCAGGCCGCGGCGCCCGACCTCTGGGACGACCAGGAGAACGCGCAGGCGGTCACCAGCCAGCTGAGCCAGGCGAACTCCGAGCTCGAGCGCGTGAGCCGCATGGGCTCGCGCATCGACGACCTCGAGGTGCTGGTCGAGCTGGGCACCGAGGGCGAGGACGAGGACACCCTCGCCGAGGCCGATGCGGAGCTCGCGAAGCTCAAGACCGACCTCGCCGCGATGGAGGTCCGCACCCTGATGACGGGGGAGTGGGACGAGCGCAACGCCGTCGTCACCATCCGCTCGGGCGCCGGAGGCGACGACGCCACCGACTTCGCCGAGATGCTGCTGCGCATGTACCTGCGCTGGGCCGAGCGTCACGGCTACGGCACCAAGGTGCTCGACACCTCGTACGCCGAGGGCGCGGGCATCAAGTCCGCGACCTTCGAGCTCAACGCGCCCTACGCCTTCGGCACGCTGTCGGTCGAGGCGGGCACGCACCGCCTCGCGCGCATCAGCCCGTTCGGCTCGGCGGACAAGCGCCAGACGTCCTTCGCCGCGGTCGAGGTGATCCCTCAGATCGAGTCGACCGACCACATCGAGGTCCCCGAGTCGGAGATCAAGGTCGACGTGTTCCGTTCGTCGGGCCCCGGCGGACAGTCGGTCAACACCACCGACTCCGCGGTGCGCCTCACCCACCTCCCGACCGGCATCGTCGTCTCGATGCAGGACGAGAAGTCGCAGATCCAGAACCGCGCGGCCGCGATGCGCGTGCTCCAGTCGCGCCTGCTGCTCCTCAAGAAGGAGGAGGAGGCCGCGCAGAAGAAGGAGCTCGCCGGCGACATCAAGGCGAGCTGGGGCGACCAGATGCGCTCGTACTTCCTCTACGGCCAGCAGCTGGTCAAGGACCTGCGGACCGGCTACGAGGTGGGCAACCCGCAGATCGTCTTCGACGGCGACCTCGACGGCTTCATCGACGCGGGCATCCGCTGGCGCCGCGCCGAGCAGAAGGCCGCCGAGCAGGCCTAGGTCGACGCCCGCCGCTCACGGCGGCGGTATGAGAACGCCTCGCGCACGAAGCCGCGCAGCTCGTCCTCAGGGATCGGCTCGGAGGCGGAGAGCACGATGGCGCGGGTGCCGTCGTAGCGGAACCTGGCTCCGTGCCGGTGGCGGAACTCGTCGACCAGCGTGGTCCGACAGTGGACGAGCACCGCGACGTCGTCGGTGCCGCGCACTCGGTCGAGGCGCACGGGGGTGCCGACGCGCGGACCCGAGGGCAGGAAGCTCGCCTGTCCCCACTTGAGGGTCTCGACCGCGGGACCAGCCTCGCCGGTGGAGGCGGCGACGTCGAGCACCAGCCTGCGGAGCGCGAGCAGGCGCTCGCGGACGGGCGCGGGATGGTCGAGCAGCGCGGCCGCGGTGACCGCCGGGACCTCGTCATCGTCCGTCATGGCGCACCTCCCCGGAGACGGCCCGACCAGGCTACGCCCGGCGCGCGCGAGGACCTTGGCGCATCGTCAACTGTCACCGGGTGACTAACCGGACACGCCGGACGCGGCGCGCCTCCCCAGGACCCCCTCCGGCCGTTCCTACCATGCTGAGGTGGCGCGGGTCCTACCCCTCGCGCGCGCAGCACTCATGATTCGACTCGACAACGCCACCAAGGTCTACAAGCGGGGCGCCCGTCCCGCGCTCGACTCCGTCTCCGTGGAGATCGAGCGCGGCGACTTCGTGTTCCTCGTCGGCTCCTCGGGCTCCGGCAAGTCGACGTTCCTCAAGCTGATCCTGCGCGAGGAGCGCCCCACCGGCGGCGACATCTACGTCGCCGGCCGTCACCTCAACAAGCTCTCCGCCTGGCGCGTGCCGCACCTGCGCCGCGAGATCGGCGCCGTCTTCCAGGACTTCCGCCTGCTGCCGAACAAGACCGTCTACCAGAACGTGGCCTTCGCGCTTCAGGTGATCGGCAAGAACCGCCATCACATCCAGTCGACCGTGCCCGAGATGCTCGAGCTGGTGGGCCTGTCGGGCAAGGAGCGGCGCATGCCGCACGAGCTCTCGGGCGGCGAGCAGCAGCGCGTCGCGATCGCGCGCGCCTTCGTCAACCACCCGCCGATCCTGCTGTGCGACGAGCCCACCGGAAACCTCGACCCGGGCACGTCCGTCGGAATCATGCGGCTCCTGGACCGCATCAACCGCACGGGCACCACGGTGCTCATGGCGACGCACGACGACGAGATCGTCGACCAGATGCGCAAGCGCGTGATCGAGCTGCGCGGCGGCGAGCTGGTCCGTGACCAGGACCGCGGCGTCTACGGGCTGGAGCGCGTGTGAGGCTCCGGTTCATCTTCGGCGAGGTCTTCAACGGCCTCCGCCGCAACACGACCATGGCGCTGTCCGTGGTGCTCGTGACCTTCGTGTCGCTCATGTTCGTCGGCGCGGCCGCGCTCACGCAGATGCAGATCGACCAGCTCAAGGACGACTGGTACGGCAAGGTCGAGATCTCGATCTTCCTGTGCCCCGAGAGCTCCCGGAACGAGCAGTGCGCCGAGGGGTCCGTCACGGTCGCCCAGGAGGAGGACATCCGCGCGGTGCTCGAGGACGGCGCGCTCCAGGACCTCGTCCAGAAGGTCTACTACGAGTCGCGCGACGAGGCGTACGAGAAGTTCGTCGCGAACGACGACCAGGGGATCTGGTCCTCGCTCACGCCCGAGCAGATGCAGCCCAGCTTCCGCGTCAAGCTCGCCGACCCCGAGAAGTACCAGGTGGTGGCCGATGCCACGGAGGGACTCCCCGGCGTCGACGTGGTCCGCGACCAGCGTGAGATCTTCTCCGAGCTGTTCCGCTTCCTCAACGCCGCGACCATCATCGCGGCGGCGCTCGCGGCCGTCATGCTCGTCGCGGCCATGCTGCTCATCACCACGACCATCCGGCTCAGCGCGCTCAGCAGGCGCCGCGAGACCCAGATCATGAGGATGGTCGGCTCGTCGCGTTCGCTCATCCAGATGCCGTTCATGCTCGAGGGGGCCGTCGCCGCGACCGCCGGCGCGCTGCTCGCGATCGGCGGGCTGTTCTTCGGCGTGCGCTACATGATCGACGACTGGCTGAAGAGCTCGGTCACCTGGGTCCAGTACATCGGCACCTCGGACGTGTGGAACGTCGCGCCGTGGCTGCTGGTCATCGCCGTCGGGCTGGCCGCCGTGGCCTCGCTCGTGACGCTCGGGAGGTACACCCGCGCATGAGACGTCTTCGCGCACCGCTCATCGCCGCGACGGCCACGATGCTGGTCGCGCTCGTCACGGGCACCGTCGTGTCCGGCGCGGGCGCCGAGTCCGGCGTCCGCTACGCGTCGAGCTACGACGACGACATCGAGCGGGCCAAGGACCAGCAGGCGGACTACGACCAGGAGCTCGAGGACCTCGAGGCCGCGCTCGAGGACACGAGCGCCGAGATCGTCGAGGCTGCGAAGCGGCTCAAGGCGTCCCAGGCCAAGCTCCCCGCGGCCCAGGAGGCTCTCGACGAGGCCAACGAGAAGGTCGACGAGGCGCTGCTGCAGCAGAAGCTCACCGCCGACAAGCTCGCGGCGGCGGAGGCGCAGGACCAGGCCATCAGCGACCAGATCGAGGCGGACGAGGAGCGCATCCTCGAGCTCGAGGAGATCGTCGCCGCCCTCGCACGGGCGCAGTACCAGGGTGTGGGCGACGACGAGGCGCTCGGCCTGGTCTTCGGCGCCAGCACATCGCAGGAGTTCATCGACAAGTTCGCGGCCGAGCACAACGCGTCGCGGGTCCAGACCAACGCGCTCGCCGACGTCGAGGAGATCGCGGCGGTCAACCGCAACCGCGGTGCGCGGCAGGAGGCCGTCCGCGAGTACATCGTCGAGCTCAAGGCGGAGGCCGACGCCCTCGTCGTCGAGACGGAGCGCCTGCAGAAGAAGGCCGAGGAGAAGAAGGCCGCGCTCGAGGAGCTCATCGCTGAGCAGGAGGCCATCAAGGCGGAGCTCGAGGAGAAGAAGGCCGAGGAGCTCGAGAAGCAGCGCAAGCTCGAGGCCAAGCAGGAGGCCGTCCGCGACCAGATCAAGAACCTCGTCAAGAAGAAGCTCGCCGAGGAGGAGGCCGCGCGCAAGGCCGCCGAGGAGGCCGCGCGCAAGGCGGCAGAGGAGGCGGCGAGGAAGGCGGCCGAGGAGGAGGCGGCTCGGAAGGCCGCCGAGGAGGCCGCGTCGGGAGGCGGCTCGTCCAGCTCGGGCGGCTCCTCCAGCTCGGGAGGCTCGTCGAGCTCAGGCGGGTCGAGCTCCGGCGGGTCGACCTCGACCTCGACCAAGGGCGTCCTCGGCTGGCCCTCGCCGTACCACGTCGTGACGTCGAGCTACGGGATGCGCTTCCACCCGATCCTTCACTACTGGCGCCTTCACGCCGGCACCGACATCCGCGCCTACTGCGGCACCCCGATCTACGCCGCGCGCGCCGGGCAGGTCCAGTGGGCCACCTGGCAGGGCGGGCTCGGCAACTCGGTGCTCGTCGACCACGGCTACTACAACGGCAAGTCGCTCATGAGCAGCTACAACCACCTGTCGAGCTACGCCGTGAGCTACGGCCAGTACGTCACCAAGGGCCAGCTGCTCGGCTACTCGGGCAACACGGGCACCTCGGCCGCGTGCCACCTCCACTTCGAGGTGTACATCAACGGCGACACCACCGACCCGATGAAGTACATCGGCTGAGCCGTCCGAGCGGGCCGGTAGACTGGTGGGCCGTGCCCGGTCCCGGGCTGTCCGAGCCGATGAGGAGGTGAGCGATGGCTGACGCCATCAAGGTGATCGCGACCAACCGCGCCGCGCGCCACGACTTCTTCATCGACGACGTCCTCGAGGCGGGCATCGTGCTCACCGGCACCGAGGTGAAGTCGCTCCGTCAGGGCCGCGCCGTGATCGGCGACGGTTACATCTACATCGACGGCGGCGAGGCCTGGGCGGAGAACATCCACATCCCCGAGTACTCGCAGGGCACGTGGACCAACCACGCGCCCAAGCGCAAGCGCAAGCTCCTCCTGCACACGCACGAGATCGAGGATCTCCAGCAGCGCACCCGCGAGAAGGGTCACACGATCATCCCGCTGCGCCTGTACTTCCTGGACGGCCGCGCCAAGCTCGAGATCGGCGTCGCGCGAGGCAAGAAGCAGCACGACAAGCGCCAGGCCCTGCGCGAGAAGCAGGACAAGCGGGAGGCCGAGCGGACCTTCGGCACCCAGCGCGGCATCAACCGCTGACGCGGGGACGATGCGCGCGTCCGGTCTCCGGGGCGCCTGCGGCTTCGGCATGATGGGCCCATGGCCCGCATCGTCCGCATCCTGCTGTCCGCCCTGCTAGCCGCCCTGGTGCCCGCGACGGCGCACGCGGCCGCGCCCGACGGCGGCCGCAGCGTCCAGCGGTGGGACGCGATCTACGCGGTGCAGCCGGACGGCTCCGCCGACGTGACCGTCGAGATCGACTTCGACTTCGGGAACGACCCGGGCCACGGGCCGTACTGGACGCTGCCCGTCCGCCAGGGCTACGACGACACCTACGACCGTGTCTACGACGTCACCGACGTCGACGCCTCGTCGCCGAGCGGCGCCCCGGCGAACGTCTACCTCGAGGAGGGCGACGACTGGCTGGTGGTCCGCGTGGGCGACGAGGGCATCGACGACGTCGCCGGCGTCCAGACCTACGTGCTGACGTACACCGTCCACGACGTCATGAACTCGACCGACGCCGGCGACGAGTTCTACTGGAACGCGATCGGCGACTCGTGGGGGACGCCCATCTCCGACATCTCTGTGACGGTGACGGACGATGCGGATGTCACCGACACGAGGTGCTTCGCGGGGCCCGTGGGCGGCACGGCGGCCTGCGACTCGGCGACGTCCTCCGGCGGCCAGGCGGAGTTCACGCAGTCCGCGCTGGAGCCGGGAGAGCCCATGTCCGTCGCGGTCGCCTACCCCGCGGGGACGCATGCGACGGAGCCGGTGCTGCGGGAGAGCAACGAGCTCGCGCACGCGTTCAGCATCAACGGCTGGACGGTCGGCGGCTTCCTCCTCATCCTCCTGAGCGGCCTTGCGCTGGTGGTGCGCCGGATCCGCAACGCGGGCGCCGACCTCGAGTACGCCGACTTCACGCCGGGCGTGGGCCCGGCCGGGGGAGAGGCCGCCGCGGTGCGCAAGCGCGACAAGCGCGCACCCGTCGCGGTGGCCTTCGCCCCGCCGGACGGGTTGCGACCCGGGCAGCTGGGCACGCTCGTCGACGAGAAGGCCGACGTCCGCGACGTCACGGCGACGATGGTCGACCTCGCGGTGCGCGGCTACCTGGTGATCGAGGCGCTCGAGGGTGACGACTACGCGCTGGTGAAGCAGCGCGACGCGGACGATGCGCTGTACCCCTACGAGCAGATGCTCTTCGACGCGATGTTCGAGGGGCGCGACCGCGTCACGCTCGGCGACCTCAAGACCACGTTCCACGCGGACCTCGCGAAGGTCCAGGCGCAGCTCTACCGGAACGTCACCAACGCCGGTTGGTTCCGCTCGAACCCGACTCACGCGCGCGGCGCGTGGGCCGGCGCGGGGATCGCGCTGGTGGTCGCCGGGGTGTTCGCGACGATCGCGGCGGCGGTGCTCGGCACCTCGATCGCGCTCATCCCCGTCGCCCTGGTGCTGGTGGGCCTGGTGGTGCTCGCGACCACCGCCGTCGCACCGGCGCGCACGCCCGAGGGCAGCCGCGTGCTCGCGCAGACGCGCGGCTTCGAGCTCTACCTGCGCACCGCGGAGGCGGAGCAGCTGCGCTTCGAGGAGGGCCACGACCTCTTCAGCCGTTACCTGCCCTACGCGATCGCCTTCGGGGACGCGGAGCAGTGGTCCAAGAAGTTCGAGCAGCTCGCGGCCCAGGGCGTGAGGCTCGCGGAGCCCACCTGGTATCGCGGCTACGGCTTCGGCTACGGGCTGTTCTGGGCGCATGCGGCAGGCTTCGGGCACCGCATGAGCGAGTTCACGGCGATGGCCGATGCGGCGATCAGCGCGCCCACTCCCGGCAGCTCGGGCGGGTCCGGCTTCTCGAGCGGCGGGGGCTTCTCCGGCGGTGGCGGCGGGGGAGGCGGCGGCGGGGGCTGGTGACCCGCGCATCGTTCCCGGGGCGCCCGGCTCCCCGGGAAGACGAGAAGGCCCGCACCCCCGAGGGGATGCGGGCCTTCTGCGCGTCCGAGGGCGTCAGGCCTTGGCGGCCTCCGCCTCGTCCTCCGCGTGCGGCACGGGGTGCTCGCGCTCGAGCGCGGAGCCCTCGACGTCCACGTTGGGCAGGATCTTGTCGAGCCAGCCGGGCAGCCACCAGGCCTTCTCGCCCACGAGGTGCATGAGCGACGGCACGATGACCATGCGGACCACGAAGGCGTCGAACAGCACGCCCATCGCGAGGCCGAAGCCCATCGGGCGGATCAGCGCGATGTGCGAGAACACGAAGCCGCCGAACACCGAGACCATGATGATCGCGGCGGCCGTGACGACCGCGCGGCCGTGGCGCAGGCCTGCGACCACGGAGCGGCGCGCGTCCATGCCGTGGACGTAGGCCTCGCGCATGCCGGTGGTGAGGAACAGCTGGTAGTCCATCGCGAGGCCGAACAGGACGCCCGTGAGGATGATCGGCAGGAAGCTGAGGATCGGACCCGGGTCGTGCACGCCGAAGAGCGAGCCGAGCCAGCCCCACTGGAACACCGCGGTCACCACGCCGAAGGCCGCGAACAGCGACAGCACGAAGCCGAGCGTCGCGATGAGCGGCACGATCAGCGAGCGGAACACCACCACCAGGATGATGATCGACAGGCCGACCACGATCGCGAGGTAGAGCGGCAGCGCCTCGTCCAGCTTCTGCGAGACGTCGATGTTGCCGGATGCCTCGCCGGCGACGCCGATGACGGTGCCGTCCTCGAGCGGGGAGAGCTCGCGGAGGTCCTCGACCAGCTGCACGGTCGACTCGCTGCCCGGGCCCTCCTTGGGGATGACCTGGAACGCGAGGAAGCCGTTGTCCTCGGAGGCTCCCGCAGGGGCCACGGCCGAGACGTCGTCGTTCTCCATGAGGACGGTGACGACGTCGGCCTGGGCCGCGAGCAGCTCCTCGTCGGCGACGGCCTCGGGCAGCTCCGCCGTGACGAGCAGCGTGCCGTTGACGCCTTCGCCGAACTTCTCGTCCACGGTCTTGTACGCGATGTACTGCGTGGAGTCGGTGGGCTCCTGGGTGCCGTCGGGAAGGCCCAGGCGCATCGACAGCGCGGGGATCGCGATGATGAGCAGCGCGACCACGGCGCCGAAGAAGCGCAGCAGCGCGAAGCCGGTGCGCATCGGCTCGATGGGCGCCTCGGCGTGCTCGGCGGCGCCGCGGGTCTCGCGGGCCTTCCTGCCGAGGACGCGGTGGCCGATGAGGCCCAGCACCGCGGGGGTCAGGGTCACGGCGACCAGCACCGCGATGCCGACGCCGAACGCGCCGACGGTGCCCATGATCCCGAGGAACGGGATGCCCGTGATGTTGAGCGCGAGCAGCGCCACGATGACGGTCGAGCCCGCGAAGACCACCGCGTTGCCGGACGTGCCGTTCGCGAGGCCGATGGACTCGTGGAGGTCCATCCCGCGCGTGTACTGCTGGCGGTGGCGGTTGACGATGAACAGCGAGTAGTCGATGCCGACCGCGAGGGCGAGCATCACGCCCAGCACGGGGGTGACCGAGGACATCTCGACCACACCGGAGAAGGCGAGCGCGGTGGCGACGCCGACGCCGACGCCGAGCACCGACGTGACGATCGGCATGAGGGCGGGCCAGATCGCGCGCATCATCACCATGAGGACCACGAACGCGAGCAGCACGCCGATGACCTCGCCCGCACCCATGACGCCCTCGACCGAGGTCGCGATGTCGGCGGAGAAGTTCACCGTGAGACCCTCGGGGGTCGCGGCACGGACGTCCGCGATGACCGCGTCCTTGTCCTCCTGGACCACCTCGTAGACGTTCGTGTCGAACTGGATGAGGCCGAGCGCGGTCGTGCCGTCCTCCGAGACCGACCGGATGTTCGCCGCGGCCTCCGCGACCTCGGCGCCGGTCGCGAGCTGCGCCTCCTGCGCCTCGAGCTCCGCGAGGCCGGCGGTGATCTGCTCCTGGCCGGCCTCGATCTCCGCCTGGCTCGACTCGAGCTCGGCGAGGCTCTCGTCGAGCATCTGCTGGTTCGCGTCGATCTCCGCCTGGGCGGCCTCGAACTGCGCCGCGGCGAGCTCGTAGGCTCCCGCGTCCTTCGCCTGCTGGATCTCGGCGTCGAGCTGGGCCTGCCCGGCGTCGAGCTGCTCCTGCGCGGCCTCGAGCTCGGGGAGGGCGGCGTCGATCTGCGCCTGGCCGGCGTCGAGCTGGGCCTGGGCCTCCTCGAGCTGCGCACGACCGTCGGCGATCTGCTGCGGCGCGGCCTCGAGCTGAGCGGTCTGCTCCTCGAGCTGCTGCTGCGTGGCGAACGGGTCGATCACGCCGGTGACGGAGCCGGTCTGCTCGGCGGCGGCGGCGAGCGCGTCGCTCACCTGCTGCTTCTGCTCGTCGGTGAAGGGCTCGCCGCTCTCGGTCTGGAAGACCGCGCGCGAGGACCCGCCGGCGAGCTCAGGGATCTCCTCTGTGAGCTGGTCGGTGACCTTCTCGGTCTCGAGCCCAGGGATGGAGAAGCTGTCGGTCAGGGTGCCGCCGAAGGCGAGGAAGCCGCCGGCGGCGACGGCGAGCGTGACGATCCACGCCAGGATCGCCACGATCGGCCGCATCGCCGACGCGCGGCCGATGCGGTAGAGGAGGTGCGCCACAGGGGGAGCCTTTCTCATCGGGTTACCGGGGAAGGGCGACGATGCCCGGCGCTGCGGCCGCGCGGGAGGGGTCCCGGGCCGGTGTCGCGCCTGCGGTCAGTGTAGGACACATCGGACTGTTTTTCGACAACTGTTGGTTATCTGTTGGTGAACGGCGTGTCGAGGTGCCACAATCGCGGCGTGGACGCACGCATCGCCAGGACCCGTCGGCGCCTCCAGGAGGCGCTGGTCGAGCTCGCGCGCGAGCGCGGCGTCGACGAGGTGTCGGTGAGCGACATCGCCGCACGGGCCGGCGTCAACCGCAGCACGTTCTACCAGCACTACTCCGACAAGGAGACGCTGCTCGCGGACGCGCTCGACGTGGTCGCCGGGGACGCGGAGGCGGGCCTCGACGGGCTGGTGCTCGGCGACGCGCCGCCCGCGCCGCTCGTCACCTTCCTCGAGCACGTCGAGGTCCACGCGGACCTCTACCACCGCGTCTTCACCGAACCCGGCTACGGCGCGGTGCTCACGCGCCTCAGGGCGCGCAGCCGGCAGGCCATCCGCGGGCTCGCGCCCGAGGTCGACGAGCTCGTGCGCAAGGAGCTCCCCGTCGACGTGGTCGCGGCCGGGATGACCGGCCTGGTGCTCGGCGTCATGGGCGAGTGGCTCGCGATGGAGGACCGCCCGCCCGCGGCGGTCGCCGCGGCCTGGATCTGGAGCATCGTGCTCGGTCTCCCGGGGCTGGGTGAGCGCGCCGAGGCTTGAGGCCGGAACGGCGGCTTGGGCGGTGTCGGACCTCCCGGTAGAATGGACGTACAACTGCACAGGGGATGATCGGTTTCGACGTGTGTTTACTTCCGGAGGGAAGCGGGCCGAGAACGCAGAGTTATCTCGTAAACGACCTCTGCAACCTATAGGTGCCGATTCCAAGCGCACCGACTTCGCCCTCGCTGCCTAAGCGAGCGCCATGAAGTCCGTCAGCCCAGGGGCGTTCCCGACCTGGATCCTGGCGTCGACTAGGGAACTTGCTTCAGCCCTTCGTCATCGGGGGCTGCGGGACTCTTAGATGACTGGGCCCGCTCACCACCTGCCTGATGGTGGGTGAGGGGCCGAGAAAACCTTCTTCAGGCTGCGCCCGGAGAAGACTTCGGTTTGGACATGCGGACCCGGGTTCGATTCCCGGCATCTCCACTTCTGCGAAAGCCCTCGACGCCCGTGCGGCGCCGGGGGCTTTCGCGCGCCCGCTCCGCGTCGGCGTCTCTGCCGCTGGCCGCCCTCGGAGGTGCTCAGTGCCCGAAAACCGTGATTCCGGGCACTGAGCACCTCGCAGCGAGCATCGAGCGCGGACGAGACTCGTCCCGCGGTACGCAAGGGCTGGCTCTTGCCCCGTCTCACTAGGCTCGGAGCATGACGGCGGCGATCCTCGCGACCCTGCTCGGGCTCGTCGCGCTGGGATGGAGCGCGGACCGGTTCGTCTCCGGCGCCTCCGCCGTCGCCACCCACCTCGGGATGGCGCCCCTGCTGGTCGGCATGGTCGTGGTGGGCTTCGGCACGTCCGCGCCCGAGCTCGTGGTCTCGGCCTTCGCCTCGGCCGACGGCAACCCCGAGATCGCGCTCGGCAACGCGCTCGGCTCCAACATCGCGAACATCGGGCTCATCCTCGGCACCACCGCGATCCTCGTGCCGGTGGTGGTCCATCGCGGCGTGCTGAGCCGCGAGCTGCCGATCCTCGTGGGCGCCACCGTGCTGCTCGCGGCGGTCATGCTCGACGGGCGCATCTCCCGGATCGACGCCGCCGTGCTCGTCGCGGCGCTCGGCGCGCAGCTCCTCTGGTCGATCCGCGCGGGGACCCGGCGCCGTGCGCCGGGGGAGCCCGAGGACGAGCTCGCGATCGAGGTCGAGGAGCGCGAGCGCGCGGCCGGCATGTCCCGCCGCGCGGCGTGGGCATGGACCGTCGGCGGCATCGTGCTCCTGGTGGCGGCGTCGCGCGTGCTGGTCTGGGGCGCGGTCCAGATCGCGGACCGGCTGGGCTGGTCCGACCTGGTGATCGGCCTCACGGTCGTCGCGATCGGCACGTCGGCACCCGAGCTCGCTGCCGCGATCGCCGCCGCACGGCGGCGCGCGACCGAGCTGGTGCTGGGCAACGTCATCGGCTCCAACCTGTTCAACACGCTCGCCGTCGTGGGCCTCGCGGGCCTCATCGCCCCGTCCGCGGTCGAGCCCCAGGCGCTGTCCCGCGATCTGCCCGTGCTGCTCGCCATGACGCTCGCGATGCTCGTCATGGGATTCCGGCCGGGCGGACACGGACGCATCAACCGCTACGAGGGGGGTGCGCTGCTCGCCGCGTGGATCGCGTACACCGCCCTGCTGCTCGCGACCGCGGGCGGCTGAGCGCCCTGCATCCCCCGGACGGCCCGAGCAAGGTCCCCGCCGGGACCTCCGTACCTGCTCGGAGGCCGGATCGCCCCGTACCTTCGAGACGTGCTGACTCTCCCCGAAACCGTCGACGTCCATGCGAAGGCCGCGCACGCCAAGGCGCAGCTCGCGCGCACCCCGCTGCGGCTCATCGTCTCCGCGATGCTCGCGGGCATGTGGATCGGCGTGGGAGACGTCCTCATGTGGTCGGCCGCGGGGCCGCTGCACGTCGCCGGCGACCCCATGGAGAAGCTCGTCGCGGGAAGCGTGTTCGCGGCCGCGCTCACCATCGTTGTCTTCGCCGGCTCCGAGCTCGCGACCAGCGCGATGATGATCCTCCCGCTCGGCGCGGTCCGCCGGACCATCTCCTGGTTCAAGGCGGCGGGCGTGCTCCTCGGGATCTTCTTCTCGAACATGCTGGGCGCGTTCGCGTTCTCGTGGGTGATCATCCAGACCGGGGTGCTCGGCCACGGCGCGGCCGGGGAGTTCGCCGCGGACACCCTCGCGGGCAAGATCTCGCACACCCCGTCCGAGCTCTTCTGGCGGGGCGTCATGTGCAACGTGCTCGTGTGCGTCGCGATCTGGGCCGCCGCCCGGCTCAAGAACGAGGTCGCGAAGGCCGTCATCATCTTCTGGGGCGTGCTCGCCTTCATCGCCTCGGGCTTCGAGCACGTGGTCGCCAACATGACCACCTTCGGGCTCGGCCTGCTGAGCGGAGGCGACGTCACCTGGGCGGACTTCGGCACCAACATGGCCTTCGTCGGACTGGGCAACCTGGTGGGCGGCGCGATCGTCATCGGGCTCGCGTACGCCTTCGTGGCGGGCAAGGCCCGCGCGGACGATGCGACGCTCGCGTCCGAGCCCGACGAGGAGCCCGAGCCTGTGATCGCGAACGCCGAGGCGGACTTCGCGGCGTCCTCCGCCCGCTAGCGTCCCATAGCGACGCGCTCGGGGCAGTCGAACGGGTCGCGCGCCGCGAGGCCCACGCGGTTGAGGTAGCGCACCACGATCGCGTAGGACTCGACCAGCGACGTCTCCGTGTACGGCACGCCCAGCGTCGCGCAGTGCTCGCGCACGATCTCCCTGGCACGCGCCAGATGCGGCCGCGCCATCGACGGGAACAGGTGGTGCTCGATCTGGAAGTTGAGCCCGCCCATGAGGATCGACATCGCCCAGCCGCCGCGGATGTTGCGGCTGGTGAGGACCTGCTTGGACAGGAAGTCCATCCTGGCGTCCGCGGGCACGATCATCATGCCCTTGTGGTTGGGTGCGAACGACGCTCCCATGTACACGCCGAAGACGGCCATCTGGACGCCCATGAAGGCGAAGGCCATGCCGAGCGGCAGCATCCAGAACACCGGCACCAGCACGAGCCCGAAGTGCAGCGCGATCGCCGGCAGCTCGATCCAGCGCTGGCGGCGCGTCCCGGAGCGCACCAGGTCCGCCACCGAGCGGTAGTGGAGGTTGAGCCCCTCGAGCGTGAGGAGCGGGAAGAACAGCCACCCCTGGTGCCGGGTGATCCAGCGCAGCGGGCCTCGGGCCTGAGCGGCGTCCTCCTCGAGGAACGAGATCGTGTCCTTCTCGATGTCGGGGTCCTTGCCGACCTTGTTGGGGTTGCCGTGGTGCCGCGTGTGCTTGCTCATCCACCACTGGTGGCTGATGCCCACGATCACGGTGCTGAGGATCCTCCCCAGGCGGTCGTTGGCGGGGCCCGAGGCGAGCACGGTGCGGTGCGAGGCCTCGTGTCCGAGGAACGCCACCTGCGTGAGGACCACGCCGAGCGCCGCCGCGATGAGCAGCTGGAACCACGAGTCGCCGAGCAGCACGAAGCCGGTGACGACTCCGCCCAGCGCGAGCGCGAGGACACCGGCGTAGACGCCGTAGAACACGTACGCGCGCCGCATGAGGCCCGTCTCGCGCACCGTCGCGGACAGCTCCGCGAAGGTCGACGTCATGTTGTTGAGGGGGAACGATGCGGGCTGCTGCGGTGCGGACATGCCTCTCCGAGGGGTGGGGGACGACTTCCCAGCCGAGTCGAGGGCGTGCGCCCGTGATGCGGATGACGCCACCCTACGCGACCGTAGGTTAGGGCGCGAGGGGTTCGTGACGAATGTCGCTCCGTGAGCGTGCGCGGGTCAGCCGCCGACCGTGATGCGGATCTTCGAACCCCACGGGTCGTCCACCGTGACGGTGCGGCCGTCGTCCGCGACGGCGGCGCGGCGGTGGGCGAGCCGCTCGCGCAGCGCGCCGAGGTCCTCCGCGGTCGGCAGCACGATGTCCATGGTGCCCAGCCCCAGCGAGGCGGCGCGCGGTCCCGCGCCGCGCGAGTTCCAGGTGTTGAGGCCGATGTGGTGGTGGTAGCCGCCGGCGGACACGAACAGCGCGCTGCCCATGTCGAGCACCTCGTCGAAGCCCAGGGTGCCGACGTAGAAGTCCTTCGCCGTCGGGATGTCGCCCACCTGGAGGTGCACGTGGCCCACGCTCGCGGCGGCCGCGGGCACGGCGACCTCGGACTCGACGAGGTGGGTGGTGAGGAAGCCGTCGACGTCGATGTGCTCGGTGCCCATGAGGGGGCGCCCGGCGGCGTCGCGTCGCCAGGCCTCGCGGGGGCGGTCGAAGTAGAGCTCGACGCCGTTGCCCTCCGGGTCGTCGAAGTAGAAGGCCTCGCTCACCAGGTGGTCGGCGGCTCCGGTGTACGAGCCGGGGGCGGCCTGCGCCACGCGCAGCACCGCCGCGGCGAGGCCCTCGCGGGAGTCGAAGAGCACGGCGGTGTGGAACAGGCCGGCGCCGCGGCGGTCGAAGCGGGGGAGGCCTCGGGTCGGGGTGAGCACCACCGTCTCGACGTCGCCGCGGCCGAGCACGTGACGCGCGCCGTCGACGCGGATCTGCTCGAGCGCGAGCACGTCGCGGTAGTACGCGAGCATCCGGTCGAGGTCCTCGACGTGCAGCTCGACGGGCCCCATGGTGGTCCCGGCGGCGATGCGGTTCTGCTCCGACATCGTGACTCCGTTCCTTCGAATCGCAAATGGTTGTAGCGTTAACTATATGGGAGGGAGGGCGGTGCATGCCACCCCTCCGCCCCGCGTACGAGCGACATGCCTGGAAGCGTGGCGATACGCTGAGGCGTGACCAACGTCCAGGCCCCGGCGCTGTCGTTGCGCGGACTCACCAAGCGCTTCGGCCGCACGCTCGCGGTTGATCGGATCGACCTCGACATCCCCGCCGGGTCCTTCTACGGCGTCGTGGGGCCGAACGGCGCGGGCAAGACCACCACGCTGTCGATGGCGACCGGCCTGCTGCAGCCTGATGCGGGCGGCGTCGCGGTGCTCGGCGTCGACCTGTGGTCCTCCCCGGAGGTCGCCAAGCCGCTGCTCGGCGTGCTGCCCGACGGGCTCCACACGTTCGACCGGCTCACCGGCGGAGAGCTGATCTCCTACGCGGGCCGCTTGCGGGGCCTCGACAAGGAGACCGTCCGGAGGCGCCGCGACGACCTCCTCGCGGCCCTCGACCTCGAGGACGCGGGGCGCACGCTCGTCATGGACTACTCGGCGGGCATGACCAAGAAGATCGGGCTCGCGTGCGCGCTCGTGCACGCTCCGCGCGTGCTGGTGCTCGACGAGCCTTTCGAGGCGGTCGACCCCGTCTCGGCCGGCGCGATCCGCGGCATCCTCGAGTCCTTCGTGGGTACCGGCGGGACGGTCGTGCTGTCGTCGCATGTGATGGCGCTGGTCGAGCGGCTGTGCGATCACGTCGCGGTGGTCGGCGGCGGGCGCGTGCTCGCCGCAGGGACGCTCGACGAGGTCCGCGGCGGCGCGGACGACCTCGAGGGCAGGTTCGTCGAGCTGGTCGGCGACGGCCGCGAGCAGCGGGACCTCACGTGGTTGCGGCTGTCGTAGGCGTCCGGCTGCGCACCGCGTGGCACCTCGTGCGGCGCGAGTGGTGGCGCGGCGTCGTGGCGGGGCTGGGCCTGCTGTGGATGCTCGTGATGCTGCCCTGGCTCATCTGGGGCCAGGCGGTGCTCGCCGACCAGGGCGCATCGGTGCGCGGCGACCTGCTGGTCGCGGCGGTCGCGATCCTCACGCTCGGCTGGGTGGTGGTCCCGCTGGTCCTGTCGGGGCTGGACGACACGCTCGACCCGTCGCGCTTCCGCGCGCTCGGCGTGTCCGCGCGGACCATCATGCCGGGGATCACGGTCGCGGCGTTCCTCACGCTGCCCGCGCTGTTCGTCGGGGGAGCGCTCGGCATCCTCGGCCTGTCGTGGCGCGCGAGCGGAGGAGCGGTGCTCGCCGTCGCCATCGCGGGGCTCGCGCTCGCTCACGGCTGCCTCGTGCTCGCCGCGCGGGTGAGCGCCGCCTGGGGCGCGCGCGTGCTGTCGTCGCGGCGGGCCAAGCTCGCGACGTTCACGGCGCTCGCCTGCGCGCTCGCCGCGGCCGCGCCGGTCGCCTACGTGCTGTTCCGCGACGGCCTGACCGCGGTCATCGAGGCGGACCTCGATCCGCTCCTCGCGCGGCTCGGCGGCACGCCGCTCGGCGCCGGGGTCGCGGCGCCCGAGCGCGCGGCGGCCGGCGACTGGTGGGGCGCCGCATGGAGGCTCGGGCTCCAGGCCGGATGGCTCGTGCTCCTCCACGCGGCCTGGCGCGACACCGTCGCCCATCAGCTCGTGTCGCCGCTGGGGCGCGGGGGCGGCGCGCAGCGCCGCCACGACCGGATCCTCGAGCCCGTCCGCACGCTGATCCACCCGCGCGACCCCGCGACCGCCGCGGTCCACGCACGCCTGATCCGCGCGTGGGTGAGCGACCCCCGCTACCTCGCGTCGCTCGCGGGCGTGCTGCTGCTTCCCGTGACCTTCTTCGCGCTCGTGGTCCCCGTCTTCGATCTCGACCGCCGCTGGGCCTACGTGGTGCCGGTGGTGCTCGCGGCCACCATCGGCTGGGGGCGTCACAACGACGTCGCCTTCGACTCGACCGCGCTGTGGCTCGACCTGGTGTCCGGTCGCCTCGGGCAGGCGGTGATGCGCGGCCGGCTCGCGGCCTCGGCGTCGTGGGCCCTGCCGCTCATCCTCGTCACCGCGCTCGCGGTGATCGCCTGGGCCGGGCGCTGGGACCACGCGCCGGGGCTGCTCGGCGCATGCATCGGCGTGCTGGGCGTGAGCCTCGGGGTCGCCGCCGTGAGCGGCGTGGTCATCCCGTACCGGGCCCCGGCGCCCGGGGCGAGCCCGTTCGGCTCGGAGGTCGGCGCCGTGGGCGCCGGGCTGGTCGCGCAGCTCGCGTCCTCCGCGGTGCTCGCCGTGCTCGTCCCGCTGGTGCTGCTGCCGTTCGTGCTGTCGCTCACCGTGGCCCCGGCGTGGGGCTGGGTCGCGTGCGTCGTGGGAGCGGTCGCCGGCGTCGCGGGATACGCGGGAGGGGTGAGGGGAGCGGGGGCGATCTACGACCGTCGCGCCGGCGCCCTGCTCGCCGCGGTCGCCTGATGCCGCGCGCCGAACCTCGCCGCTGCGCGCCGCGGGCGCGCGTACGATGGGCGGCATGAGCGAGACCCTTGAGCCGATGACGCAGCCCCAGGGCGGCACCTCGACCATCGAGCGGACCGACACGCAGGAGCTGGTCGAGCCCGGTGATGCGGAGCGCTTCGCGCACTACGTCAAGAAGGAGAAGATCCTCGAGTCCGCGATGTCCGGCGAGCCCGTCATCGCGCTGTGCGGCAAGGTGTGGGTGCCCGGCCGCGACCCGAACCGCTTCCCGGTGTGCCCCGCGTGCAAGGAGATCCTCGACGCGGCCTTCGGCTCCGACGACGACGAGTAGCGGCCCATACGCGTCCCCGCGCCGTACGCTGGAGCGGTGAGCACCCAGGAGCGTCTCGATCCCCGCACCGGGACCGCCGCGCGCGTGCGCGAGCCCTGGGTGACCGTCGTGTGGAACGATCCGGTCAACCTCATGAGCTACGTCACCCGCGTGTTCCAGGAGTACTTCGGCCTCGCTCGCGCCGATGCGGAGGCGCGCATGCGCGAGGTGCACGAGAACGGCCGGTCGGTCCTGTCCAGCGGGAGCCGCGAGCAGATGGAGGTGCACGTGCAGGCGATGCACTCCTACGGGCTGTGGGCGACGCTCGAGCGGGGCGACGGGTGAGGGCGTTCGTCGCGCGCGACGGTGCCGCCGTGGCCACGCTCGACGAGGAGGAGCGCCTGGTGATCGCGCGCATCGTCGCCGACGTCGGGCTGCTCCTGGGGGCCGAGTCCTTCGGCGCGGAGCACCACTCGACGCTTCCGCATCGCGAGGACCTCGCCGAGAGCCTGCGCTTCCTCGAGGACCTCGACGATGCTCCGGTCGAGCCGGACGACCCCGCGCTCCTGCGCCTGCTCCCCAACGCCTCGCCGCGGGACCGCGACGTCTCCGACGAGTTCCGCCGGCTCACCGAGGAGGAGCTCCGGAGCACCAAGATCGCGCGCCTGCGCCGCATGTGGGACGAGCTCAGCGCGGACGGCACGGAGTGGGTGATCCCCGCGGAGCACGTCATGGCGACCGCGGCCGCGCTCACCGACGTCCGGCTGGTCGTCGCCTCGAGGCTGGGGCTCGAGAGCGACCAGGACGCCGAGGCGCTTCACGCCGAGCTCTCCCGCGCGGCGGAGGCCGCCGACCGCGGCGTGCCCGTCGACGCCGACATCGATCCCGAGCGCATGTGGCTCGGGATGCTCTACGACGCCCTCACGTGGCTCCAGGAGTCCCTGGTCTCCGTGACGCTAGGAGGACACGCATGAACGACGCGCCCATCGGCGTGTTCGACTCCGGGGTGGGCGGGCTCACCGTCGCCCGCGCCATCATGGACACGATGCCGCACGAGTCGGTGCACTACGTCGGCGACACCGCGCACGGGCCGTACGGCCCGCTCGGGATCGCCGAGGTCCGCAGGCACGCGCTCGACATCATGGACGCGCTGGTCGCGGACGGGGTGAAGACCCTGGTGATCGCGTGCAACACGGCCTCTGCGGCGGTGCTGCGCGACGCGCGCGAGCGCTTCTCACGCGAGCGGGGCATCCCGGTGGTCGAGGTGATCCTGCCGGCCGCACGGCGCGCCGCCGCGCTCTCGCGCTCGCGACACGTGGGCGTGATCGGCACGGTCGCGACGGTGACCTCGGGAGCGTACGAGGACGCCCTCGCGGGCGCTCCCGACCTCACCATCACCAGCCAGGCGTGCCCGCGCTTCGTCGAGCTGGTCGAGGCGGGCGAGACATCGGGGCAGGAGGTGGTCCGCGTGGCGCGCGAGTACCTCGCGCCGCTGCAGGAGGCCGGTGTCGACACGCTGATCCTCGGCTGCACGCACTATCCGCTGCTCGCAGGCGCGCTGTCCTACGTGATGGGCCCGGAGGTCACGCTCGTCGACTCCGCGTCCGAGACCGCGCGCGACGTCTACCGCGTGCTCGCGGCCAACGGGCTCGAGCGGGGCACGCATGCGCCGCCGGTCCACAAGTTCTACGCGACCGGTCCGCGGGATCGCTTCGAGGCGCTCGCGCAGCGCTTCCTCGGCCCCGTGGTCACGCAGGTCGAGCCGCTTCCCACGGTGGAGGCGGCGCAGTGAGGCTGACGATCGTGGGCTGCGCCGGCTCGACCGCCGGCCCCGACACCCCCGCGTCCTGCTACCTGGTCGAGGCGGACGATGCTGACGGGCGCACGTGGCGCATCGTCCTCGATCTCGGCTCCGGGGCGATCGGCCCGCTGCAGCGCTACTGCGACCCGGCGCGCGTCGATGCGGTCGTGGTGTCGCACGGGCATCCCGACCACTGCGCCGACCTCGCCGCGCTGTCGGTGCTCCGGCGCTACGGCCCGGCGGCCGACGACGACCTCCCGCCGCTGCCCCTGTACGGGCCCGAGGGGCTCGACCAGCGCATCGTCCAGATCGCCGGCTCCGAGGACCTCACCGCGGTCGCGACGTACGACTTCACGGCGGTCGGGGACGGCGACACCGCCGCGATCGGGCCGTTCTCGCTCACGTTCGGCCGCGCCTGGCACCCCGTCCCCGCGGTCGCGATGCGCATCTCCGGCCCCTCCGCGATCGCCGAGGGCGCCGCGACGCTGGTGTTCACCGGTGACACCGACCGGTGCGACGAGGTGCTCGGCCTCGCGCGGGGCTGCGACGTGCTCCTCGCCGAGGCCGGCTGGGGCCATTCGCGCGTCAACGCGGAGGGCATCCACATGAACGGCACGCAGGCGGGCACGCTCGCACGCGATGCGGGCGCCGCGGAGCTCATCGTCACCCACATCGCCTCGTGGGTGGACCCGGGCGGCACGCTCGAGCTCGCCTCGGTCGCGTACGGCGCCCCTGTCACGCACGCGGTCCCGGGCGAGACCCACGTCCTCTGAGCGCGGATAGGCTCGTCACCATGACTGTGACTCGTGCCGACGGCCGCACCCCCGACCAGCTCCGCCCCATCACCTTCGAGCGAGGCTTCCAGCGCAGCGCCGAGGGCTCGTGCCTCGTGACGTTCGGCGGGACCCGCGTGCTGTGCTCGGCCTCCTTCACCGAGGGCGTGCCGCGCTGGAAGAAGGGCTCCGGCGAGGGCTGGGTCACCGCGGAGTACGCGATGCTCCCGCGCGCCACCAACACCCGCAACGACCGCGAGTCGGTGCGCGGCAAGATCGGCGGCCGCACCATGGAGATCAGCCGCCTCATCGGCCGCTCGCTGCGCGCGATCATCGACGTCAAGGCGCTCGGTGAGAACACCATCGTGCTCGACTGCGACGTGCTCGACGCCGACGGCGGCACCCGCACCGCCGCGATCACGGGCGCCTACGTGGCGCTCGCGGACGCGATCGCGTGGGGCAAGGCCAACGGCGCGATCAAGCCCGGCGCGAAGCCGCTCACCGGATCCGTCTCGGCGATCTCGGTCGGCATCATCGACGGCGTGCCCATGCTCGACCTGCCCTACGTCGAGGACGTGCGCGCCGAGACCGACATGAACGTGGTGATGACCGGCACCGGCGGCTTCGTGGAGGTCCAGGGCACCGCCGAGGGCGCCCCGTTCTCCAAGGACGAGCTCGACGCGCTGCTCGCGCTCGCGACGGCCGGCAACGCCGAGATCGCGACGCTTCAGGCCGCGGCGCTCGAGGGCTGACCATGGCGCGCCTCGCCATCGCGACCCACAACGCCCACAAGGTCGACGAGATCTGGGCGATCCTCGCCCCGGCGCTGCCGGGCCTCACCAGGGACGATGTCGCGTCCGCCAAGGAGCTCGGCGCCCCGAGCCCGGTCGAGGACGGGACCACCTTCTCCGAGAACGCGCTCATCAAGGCGCGCGCGCTCGCGACCGCGACCGGGCTGCCCGCGATCGCCGACGACTCGGGCATCGCGGTCGCCGTCATGGGCGGCGCGCCCGGCATCTTCTCCGCGCTCTGGAGCGGCCGCCACGGCGCCGACCGCGAGAACCTCGACCTGCTGCTCGCCCAGATGGCCGACATCCCCGACGCCCACCGCGGGGCCGCCTTCGTGTGCGCCGCGGTGCTCGTGACCCCGGACGGCCGCGAGGTGGTCTGCGAGGGCGTGGTCGAGGGCGAGCTCCTGCGCGAGCCCGCGGGGGAGGGCGGCTTCGGTTACGACCCCATCTTCCGCGCGCACGGCGAGACGGTGTCGAACGCCGAGCTCACCGCCGAGCGCAAGAACGCCATCAGCCACCGAGGCGCGGCGTTCCGCGCGCTCGCTCCTCGGGTCGCCGAGGTGCTCGAGGCCTGACCCCCCGGTCGGGACAGTGAGCATCGGTCGGGAGGTGCCTGACGGCCCTCCCGGGACGCCCAGGTCCGATGTCCTCCCGGACCACCTGGCTCCGGGCCTGCGTGCCGTCTTCTGCGGCACCGCGCCCGGGCTGGCCTCGGCCGCGCGCGGGCACTACTACGCGGGACCCGGGAACCGGTTCTGGGACTACCTGGGCGAGGCGGGCATCGTGCCCGTCCCGCTGGGCCCCGAGGACGATGCGCGCGTGCTCGAGCACGGCATCGGCCTCACCGACCTGGTGAAGACCATGGCGCAGAGCCATGACCGCGGGCTGCCCTACGACGTCCCTGCGCTCGCCGCGAAGGTGGCCGAGCATCGTCCGGCGTGGGTGGCCTTCACGTCCAAGGAGGCCGGCACCCAGGCGGCGCGCTGGCTCGGGCGGCCTCGGCCGGGCCTGGGCGCGCAGGGGTGGACGTTCGAGGGCGCGCGGGTGTTCGTGCTGCCGAGCCCGAGCGGGCGCAACCAGGGGCGCGCCTCGTATGACGGGCGTCCGACCAGGCTCGAGTGGTGGGCGGAGGTGGGCGCGCTGCTGCGCGAGGTCAGGCGCGACGCCGGGCGCGAGATCAGGTGAGCGCGCCGCAGTGCGCGAGCGCCTGGCGCAGCAGCACATGCTGGCCGCCGGCCATCTCCGAGGCGATCTCGTCGCTCGCGGCCTCCTCCGGCGTGAGCCAGGTGAGGTCCAGCGCCCCCTGCTGGGGCTCGCAGTGGCCCTCGACGGCCACGACGTAGACGAGCGCGACCGCGTGCTGGCGCGAGTCGTGGAACGGGGTCACGCCCTTGGTCGGGAAGTACTCGGCCACGGCGAGCGGCGTGGGGGACATGGGGACCTGAGGCATCGCCGCGAGGCCGAGGTCCTTCTCCATGTTGCGCACGATCGCGTCGCGGATCCGCTCGTGATACAGCACGCGACCAGCGACGATGGCCCGCGATATGCCGCCGTCGAAGGCGCGCAGGAGCAGGCCCACCTCGGTGACCTCGCCCATGGGATTAATCCGGACGGGCACCACGTTGACGTAGACCAGCGGAAGCTCGGAGCGCACGTGCTCGAGCTCTCGGTCGGACAGCCATCCGGTGGGTTCGTCGGGGAGCTCGGCCATGTCGGTCATGAGTCTTTTCTACCGTGTGGCCGCGCGTGAGCCGTCATCCGCGCCGACCCATGACAACCTGGATACCGGAAGCCCCGTTCAGGCGGGCATGCTAGGATACCCCCCGGGGTATACGCACCCAAGAGAGGAAGCAATGGCAACGATCGAGCTGACCACCGACACCTTCGACGAGACCGTGAGCAAGGACGGCATCGTCCTCGTGGACTTCTGGGCGGAGTGGTGCGGCCCGTGCAAGCGCTTCGCGCCCATCTTCGAGCAGTCCTCGACCGTGAAGCCCGAGATCGTGCACGCCAAGGTCGACACCGAGGAGCACCAGGAGCTCAGCGTCAAGTACGGCATCACCGCCATCCCGACGCTCATGGCCTTCCGTGACGGCATCATGGTCTTCAACCAGGCGGGCGCGCTGCCCGGCCCGGCGCTCGAGCAGCTGATCGGCGCCGTCGAGGGCCTCGACATGGACGAGGTCCGCGCCAAGATCGCCGAGCACGAGTCCGCGCAGGGCTAGTCGTCTTCGCAGGGCCCGGTCCTTCCCTCCGGGGAGGGCCGGGCCTTTCGCGTGCCCGGCGCCGGCAGGGCGGGCGCGTCAGACGGTTCGCGACGCGACGAGGGCGACGATGCCGAGCGTGATCACCGCGGCAGCGGCGACGATGCCCAGGGTCCGGACCGTGCGCGGCGACACGCGCGCGCCGATGACGGTGCCCGCGATCGCGAGGCCGGCCTGCCACAGCAGCGAGCCGAGGCCTGCCGCGACCACGAAGACGGCGGGACCCGCCGAGGCCGTCGTCACGGTGGTGACCACCCCCGCGAGGGCGAGGAAGTACACCACGGTGGCGGGGTTGAGGGCCGTCAGCGCCACGAAGCGCGCGTAGACCCGGAACGGGCGGCCCGGGACCACCTCGCCGGCGGCGGGGGGCGGCCGGCGCGCGCCGCGAAGCAGCATGAGCCCGATGCCGATGATGACGAGGCCCGACACGAACGCGATCATCTTGCTCCACGGCGCGAGCGCCTCCGCCGCGGCGGCGCCGAAGGCCACCGCGACCGCGCAGTAGACCAGGTCCACGGTGGCGACCCCGCCGGCAGCGCCGAGCCCGGTGCGCAGCCCTCCCACCATCGACTCGCGCAGGATGAGCACGCCGATCGCGCCGAGCGGCATCGCGACCGCGAGGCCCGCGACGTAGCCCGCCGCGGCGAGCGTGAGGAGGTCGTGGGTCACGGCGCCATTGTGGGGCGCACCTGCCCGGACGCGGAAGACCCCGCGCCGGGCGGGCCGGTGCGGGGTCGATGCGTGCGCGAGGGG
>NZ_BBLU01000009.1 GCF_000759715.1 Demequina mangrovi | reverse complement strand
TGCGTGCGCGAGGGGGGACTTGAACCCCCACGCCCGGAGGCACTGGAACCTAAATCCAGCGCGTCTGCCAATTCCGCCACTCGCGCGCGGGTCAAGGATACGGGCGCGGGCCGCCCCTCTCCGTCCGCGCCACGAACGGGTGCGTCAGTCGATCTTGAGGTCGCGGCGCAGCTTGGCGACGTGGCCCGTGGCCTTGACGTTGTACTGCGCGAGCGCGACCGTGCCGTCCTCGGCCAACACGACGGTCGACCGGATCGAGCCCTCGACCTCCTTGCCGTAGAGCTTCTTGATGCCCCACGCGCCGTACGCGTCCTGGATCGCGCGGTCCTCGTCGGACACGAGCGTGAAGGTGAGACCCTCGGTCTCGCGGAACTTCGCGAGCTTCTCGGGCGAGTCCTTCGAGATGCCCACGACCTCGTAGCCCTCGGCGTGAAGGCGGTCGAGCGAGTCGCGGAAGTCGCACGCCTGGGTGGTGCAGCCGGGTGTCATCGCGGCGGGGTAGAAGTAGAGGATGACCTTGCGGCCGCGCAGGTCGGCGAGGCTGAAGGTGCCGGTGTCGGTCGGGGCGGTGAAGTCGGGCGCGGTGTCGCCCACGCTCAGTCGGGAGTCGCTCATGGTGACCACGGTAACGGTGGCGACCGACAGGCCGCCGCACTCCGAGGGCGACTCGGTGCCGATTTCACTTTCGTCCCGAAGTCATGTAGTGTTTTCTCTCGCGCCGCGGTAGCGGGCGATGCGCCTCTAGCTCAATTGGCAGAGCAGCTGACTCTTAATCAGCGGGTTCAGGGTTCGAGTCCCTGGGGGCGTACCAACGGTCGAAGGCCCGGTCCATCTGGACCGGGCCTTCGTGCTTCCCTCTCCGGCCCGAGCCGCTCTTCGGCCCCGTCCGGCGCCGCCCGTGCGCGCGGCTCCCCAGCCCGCACGAATCGCGCGAATTACGCAAACCGGCGCGATTGCCACTAGCGAACCGCCGTTCGTTGCGCTACAAGTGGAGTCGTGGACAAAAGGGACGAAGCGGGGCGAACGGGTCCGGCGGAATCCTGCAGATGTCCGCGCGGTGAGGGTTCTGCTTCCCAGGGGTGCTGAGCGGGGGAGCCTCGGGACGCGAGCCGCCCAGGGGGGATCACCATACGGGGGAATGTGATGGGCAACGCTGAGAGGGCTGGCGACAGCTCGACCTTTTCCGGGAGGACCGTGCTCATCACGGGCCACAGCGGATTCATCGGAGCGTGGCTCGCCACGGTCCTCGACCACCTCGGCGCGACCGTCGTGGGCTACTCGGCCGACGACGATCCGGACTCGGAGACCCGTGCGCAGTGGCTCGAGACCATGGGCGTCAAGCGCATCCGCGGCGACGTCCGCGATCGAGACAAGCTCTTCGCCGCGATCGAGGTGACGCGACCCGACATCGTCTTCCACCTCGCCGCGCAGGCCATTCTCTGTCGCGGCTTCGACGAGCCCCACCTGACCTTCGACGTCAACCTCAACGGCTCGCTCAACATCCTCGAGGCGGAGCGCCTCGGCATGATGCCCGCCGTCGTCCACGTCACGTCGGACAAGTGCTACGTGCCGATGACCGCGGACAGCGGGATGCTCAACGAGGACAGCCCGATCGGCGGCCGCAGCCCCTACTCGGCCTCGAAGTCGATGGCCGAGAACATGTTCCGCGAGTACATGGACCTGCCCCGCCTGGGCGGGGCCCCGCACCGCGCCGCGTCCGTCCGCCTGGGCAACGTCATCGGCGGCGGCGACTTCGCCGACCGCCTGGTGCCCAACTGCGTCAAGGTGTTCCAGGACGGCGACGTGTTCGCCGTCCGCGACCCGCTGGCGGTGCGCCCGTTCCAGCACGTCCTCGATGTGGTCGACGGCTTCGTCCGCCTCGGCGCGCGGCTCCTGACGGCCGAGGGCGAGCAGGTGCACGCGCTGAACTTCGCTCCTCCGACGTCGGGCCACACCGCGGGCGAGATGGTCTTCGAGCTGGCCCGGGCGTGGGGCGACGAGGCGCTGCTCAGCCCCGAGCGCGACGTCTGCGGCTTCCCGGAGGACAAGCTCCTGTGGCTGGACGGCTCGAAGGCCGCCGAGCTGCTCGACTGGCACCACGCCTTCGACCTGCGCCGCTCGGCCGAGCGCATCATCGACTGGGTGCGCTCGGTCGACGAGGGCGCGACTCCCGCCGAGACCACGCGCCGCCAGGCCGCCGAGTACTACCTCGAGCCGGTGCGCGTCATGGGCGCGGCGGCCTGATCCGCCCCCGCTTCACGCACGAGGGCCCGGTCCGTACGGACCGGGCCCTCGTGCGTGGCGGCGAGATCAGCCGAGCTCGCCGTCCGAGCTGAACACCAGGCCCACCATCACCTGGCCCTGGCGCACCGCGTTCTTGGTGAGCGGCCCGCCCGCGTCGAGCGAGTCGAACTGCGCCACCTCGAGGCCGTACTCCTCCTCGAGGCCCAGCTGGCAGAACGGACGCTCGGGGCACTCGGGAGGCCCGCCGAGCGAGATGGTCCCGCAGGTGTCCGCGAGCTCGGTGAGGGAGGTGACGCCGTACTCGTCCGAGAACGCCGTGGTGACGGCGAACGCGTTCTGGTCCTGAGCCTCGGACGGGGCACCGAAGACCAGGCCCGCATCTGCGGCGAGCGGCTCGAGCGCCGTCACGGTCGCGTCGACGTCGCCCGAGGCGACCGGATCCGCATCCGCGCCGTTGGCGGCGAGGTTGAGGTACTCGGTCACGGTCGCCGCGTACTCCGGGACCACCTGGATCTCGCCGCCCTCGAGCGCGGGAAGGTAGGTCTCGCGGCTGCCGATGGTCCGCACCTCGGTGTCCCAGCCGGCGTCGGAGAGCACCGCGGCGTAGATCGAGGCGACCGTGATGTTCTCGGAGAAGTTCGCCGCGCCGATGACGATCGAGCCGGAGCCCTGGTCGGGGGCCGAGATCCCGTTGTCGGCGACGAACTGCGTCGCGGCCTCCTCGGAGGTCGCACGGTCGATGTCGACGGCCTTGTTGAGCTGGATGAGGTCGTCCGTGGTGAGCACCGCCGAGACCTCGTCGAGCGCGGCCACGAGCTCGGGGGTCGCGGCGTCCGCGTTGATCGCCGGGATCACGTTGTCGGCGTTCTGGAGCATAAGGTCGTCGTCGAGGACCACGAGCGAGTCGCCGGGGACGGGCTGGCACTCGACGGCCATCGCGCCGTCCGACGTCGCGCCCGAACCCGCGGTCGCGGTGTCGCTGGAGTCTCCGCCCGAGTCGCCGGACGAGCATCCGGCCAGGAGCAGGATCGCGGCGGCCCCTGCCGCCAGGCTTCCGTTGGTGCTTCGCATGTCACTCCTCGCTTCGGGGGCGTACACGGGTCGCAACCGCGGCTGATGCGCGGATGTTCCCGCTCGGCACGGTTTCCAGGGTATTCACCATTCGCGCTCGGCGCGCGGGCGGACGGGTGGGAGCGTCCCGGAAGCGCCTCAAGCGGCGACGGGAGCGCCGGTGCGCAGCGGTCGCGGAGTCACCGCGCGCTGCGCGCGTGCGAGCAGCTGGTCGATCGCGAGGCACAGCGCGGCGATGAGGAGGCCGCCGGCGAGCACCTGCCCGTAGCGCTGCGTCGCCACCCCGGTGTTGATGATCACGCCCAGGCCGCCTCCGGCCACCAGCGCGGCGAGCGGCACCGTCGCGACCGTCTGCGTGGTCGAGGTCCGCATGCCCGCCGCGATGAGCGGCACCGCGAGCGGCAGCTCGACCCGCAGCGCGACCTGGAGCCGCGTCATGCCCTGGCCGAAGGCGGCCTCGCGCACATCGGCGTCCACGCCCGCCATGCCGGTGAACGTGTTGGTGAGGATCGGCGGGAACGCGAAGATCGCGGCGGCGATGATGACGGCGCGGTTGCCGAAGCCGATGGCCGAGGCGCTGAACAGCGTGAGCAGCGCGAGCGTGGGCATCGCGCGTGAGGTGTTGGAGATCACCGTGGTGACGCCTCCGCCGCGCCGGACGTGGCCGAGCCACAGCCCCAGGGGCAGGGCGAGCGCCGCGGCGATCCCCACCGCGGCGATCGACATGTAGAGATGCTCGAGCGTGAGCGCGATGATCGAGTCCTGCTGGAAGCGCAGGGAGCCGTCGAGGTTGGTGCCGAACATGCCGTGCGACCCGGTCCAGCTCTCCGGGTCGGTGAGGTAGTCCCACGCGTCCGAGACGGTGCTCATGCCGCCGCCTCCTCGACGCGCGCCCGCCCCCGCCGCCGGCGCCGCGCGCGCGAGCCTCGCGTCCACGGCATCGCCCAGGCGGCGAGCGCCACGATCGCGAGGTCGAGCACCAGCGCGAGCGCGAGGCACAGGAGCGAGCTCGTGGCGATCTGCGCGCGGTAGTTCGACTGCATCCCGCGGAACATCAGCTGCCCGAGCCCGCCGTAGCCGACCACCACGCCCACGGTCACGAGCGCGACCGTCGACACCGTCGCGATCCTCAGGCCCGCGACGATGCTCGGCAGCGCGTTCGGCAGCTCGACCGTGAGCAGCAGCCTCGTGGGGGAGTAGCCGAGCCCGCGCGCCGCGTCGACCACGTCGGGATCCACGCCCTGCAGCCCGACCAGCGTGTTGCGCACGAGCACGAGCAGCGCGTACGCGACCAGGCCGATGAGCACGGTGGTGCGTCCGATGCCGGTGAACGGCGCGAGGAGCGCGAACAGCGCGAACGACGGCACCGTGTACAGCACGCCGGTGATTCCGAGGATCGGTCCGGACAGCCGCCGGGAGCGGCGCGCGAGCATCGCCAGCGGCAGCGCGATGGCGACCGCGATGAGCATCGCCTGGAGCGTCAGGGAGGTGTGGATGACGAGGTGCGCCCACACCTCGTCGCCGCTGCGGCGCAGATAGTCGAGCGACAGCCAGGGGTTATCCACCGTTCGACCGTACACCGGGGCCTCTCGACGCCCCGAGGCTTCGCGCTACGGTGGACCGATGGACACCACGGGGATCACGCTCGAGGCGGTGGGCAAGGTGTACGCCGACGGCACCGTCGCGGTCGGCGAGCTGGACCTCGAGGCGCGCGCCGGCGAGGTGCTCGCGCTCGTCGGCCCGTCCGGCTGCGGCAAGTCGACCACGCTGCGGATGATCAACCGCCTCGTCGAGCCGAGCTCCGGCCGCATCCTGCTCGGCGGCGAGGACGTCATGGGCCGGGACCCGGTCGAGCTGCGCCGCGGCATCGGCTACGTCATCCAGCACGTGGGCCTCTTCCCCCACCGCACGGTCGCGCAGAACGTCGCCACCGTCCCCGGCCTGCTCGGCTGGGACAAGGAGCGCACCCGGGAGCGCGTGCACGAGCTGCTCGAGCTCGTGGGCCTCCCGCACCCGGTGTACGGCGCCCGCTATCCGCACGAGCTGTCGGGCGGCGAGCGTCAGCGCGTCGGCGTGGCGCGCGCGCTCGCGGCGAGCCCGCCCGTGATGCTCATGGACGAGCCCTTCGGCGCGGTCGACCCTCAGGGCAGGCGCCGGCTCCAGCGCGAGTTCCAGGCGCTCCAGCGGGAGCTGGGGACCACGGTGGTGATGGTGACGCACGACATGCGCGAGGCGGTGCTGCTGGCGGACCGCATCGCGGTGCTGTCGCGCGGCGGCGTGCTCGAGCAGCTCGGCACGCCCGGTGAGGTGACGGGGGACCCGGCGAACGACTTCGTCGCCGACTTCCTCGCGGACTTCGGCGAGGCGCCCGCGGCCTGAGGGGCGCATCGTCCCGGGACGATGCGCCGGTGCGTCAGCGCCAGCGCCCGCGCCACCACGGCGTCTTGATGCCGGCGGCGGCCCGCTCCTCGCGCTCGGCGCGCTCCTCGGCCTCGAGCTGCGCGCGGCGACGGCGGCGCCGACGGCCGGTGGTGACGATGCGGTAGAAGACCGCCGCCATCGCGATGAGGACCACGATGACGAGGATCGGCACGAAGATCGCGATGAGGCTGAGGCCGACCGCGGTCGCGTCCTCCGCGAACGAGGCGACCGGGGCGCCGGTGCCGGCGGTCGCGGCGTTGACGGACGGCCGCGACGCGGACTTCGCGGTGTGCACGCCGGCCGAGATGACCGCGCCGACCACGCCCGCGATGAGGGGGTTCTCCTGCCAGAACTCGCTCTGGTCGATCACCTGGGAGGCCGCGGTCGCGGCGAAGATCACGCCGCCGACGAGCGGGCGCACCAGCGACTGCAGCAGGTCGTTGATGTGGTCGACGCCGGGGATCTTGTCGAGCACCAGCTCGGCGGCGAGCAGCAGCAGCCCGATGATGATCGCGGGCCAGCTCTGCAGCCAGTCGAGCTGGTCCGGGAGCACGATGAAGTCGGTGAAGCGCGCGAACAGCCCCACGAGGACGAGGGGGATGAAGGCGTTCAGACCGGCGGCTGCGGACAGGCCGGCACCCGTGAGCGCTGCGAGCATGGGACCTCCTGGATCGTGGGCCGCGGTGCGGCACCTCGGCAAGGATAGTCGCCGCGCGGGACCCCGCCGGCGGACGTGGACGACGAAGGCCCCGGCGTCTGCGACGCCGGGGCCTTCGGATCAGGGTGGCTAACGGGACTTGAACCCGCGGCCCCCGCGACCACAACGCGGTGCTCTACCAACTGAGCTATAGCCACCATCGTCCCTCGCGGGACGGAGACCAGTGTACCGGTTCTACGGGGCTGCTCTTGACGCGTCCGGCGCCACGCGGGCCGCGGCCGCCTTGGCCTCGTCCGAGTCGGGGCCGGGCAGCGGGACGAGGATGGTCTCGCGGTAGTACCGCAGCTCGGTGATCGAGTCGCGGATGTCGCCGAGCGCGCGGTGCCCGCCGGTCTTCGCCGGCGCCTGGAAGAACACGCGCGGGTACCACCGGCGCACCAGCTCCTTGAGCGAGCTCACGTCGACGACGCGGTAGTGGAGGTGGCCGATGACCTCGGGCATGTCCCGCTCGAGGAACATGCGGTCCATGCCGACGGTGTTGCCCGCGAGGTGCGCCTTGCCGGCGACCGGCACGTGCGCCTGGATGTATGCGAGCACCTGCGCCTGCGCATCCTCCATGGTGGTGCCGTGCTCGAGCTCGGGCAGCAGGCCCGACGTCTCGTGCATGGTCCGCACGAAGTCGCCCATGCCCGCGAGGGCCTCGGCGGAGGGCTTGATCACGACGGAGACGCCGTCTCCCAGGACGTTGAGGTCGGAGTCGGTCACGAGGCACGCGACCTCGACGAGGGCGTCGCTGCCCACGTCCAGGCCCGTCATCTCGCAGTCGATCCACACGAGCGGGGTGTCAGTCATGGTGCTCACCCTATCGAGGCCCGCCCGCACGATTCCCAATGGCACGGGTGAACGGTGTGACCAGGGTGACGCAGGAGACGGTCGCGGCCCGCACATCGTCCCCTCCTGTCACTTCCTCCATTGGGAGTCGCCTCCTGTCACTTCCTCCATTGGGAGTCCCTTCCCGTCACTCCCTGCATGGGGAATCGTGCGAGGGGTTGACGGATCGGAGTCGACATGGTTGGTTAGTTAGTGAAGTAACTAACCAACGGACCAGGAGGCGCGGTGGACGACGGCAGGCCGATCTTCCAGCAGATCGCGGAGCAGCTCGAGGACCGGATCCTCGACGGCTCCATGCCGGAGGAGTCCCAGGTGCCGTCCATCAACGAGCTCGCGGCGTTCCACCGGATCAACCCGGCCACGGCGCTCAAGGGCGTCAACCTGCTGGTCGACGCCGGGGTGCTGCATAAGCGCCGCGGCATCGGGATGTTCGTCTCGGCCGGGGCGAGGGCGCTGCTCCTCGCGTCCCGGCGGGACGAGTTCAGGGGCGCGTACGTCGCGCCGCTCGTGGCGCGCGCCACGACGCTCGGGATCGACCCCGAGACGCTCATCGACATGATCAGGAAGGAGGCGGGACGATGACCGCCATCATCGAGGCCCAGGCGCTGAGCCGCCGGTTCGGCTCGGTGCACGCCGTCGACGGCGTGACGTTCGCGGTGGAGGAGGGGAGCGTGACGGGTCTGCTCGGTCGCAACGGCGCCGGCAAGACCACGCTCATGAACCTCGTCACCGGCCAGGACTTCGCGAGCGGCGGCACCGTGAGGATCTTCGGGGAGGACCCCGTCGAGAACGCCCGCGCCCTCACCCGGACGTGCTTCATCAAGGAGTCGCAGGGCTACCCCGACGCCTATCGGGGCCGCCACGTGCTCGCGATGGCGGAGCGGTTCTTCCCGCACTACGACGCCGCGCTCGCCGCCCGGCTGGTCGCGGACTTCGGCGTGCCGGTCGACCGGATGATGAAGAAGATGTCGCGCGGGCAGCGCTCGGCCGTCGGGGCTATCGTCGGGATCGCGTCGCGCGCCGAGCTCACGCTGCTCGACGAGCCCTACGCGGGGCTCGACGCCGTCGCCCGCCATGTCTTCTACGACCGGCTTCTCGAGGACTACGCCGCGCACCCGCGCACCATCGTGCTGTCGACGCACCTCATCGACGAGGCCGCGGACCTGCTCGACCATGTGCTCGTCATCCACGAGGGCCGCCTCGAGATCGACGCCGCGACCGAGGACCTCCGCGGCGCCGCGTCGACGCTCGTGGGCCGCGCCGCGGACGTCGACGCGTTCGTCGAAGGCCGCGAGGTCCTCGGACGCGAGCGCGTCGCGGGGATCTCCTCCGCCACCGTCGCGGGGCTCGACGCTCAGGACAAGGCGCTCGCCGCATCGTCCGGGCTCGAGGTGACGCCCGTGTCCCTTCAGCAGCTCATCGTGCGCCGCACGGGCGGCGCCACCACCCGAGAGGAGGCGGCGTGATGGCCGCCATCGCCGAACCCGTACGTCCCGCCGCGCAGATCCCCACCGGCCGCCGCGTCTGGAACGCCGCACGCATCCACGTCGCCAACCCGTGGCCCGCCGCGATCCTCCCGTGGATCGTGCTGCTCGGCGTCCATGGCCTCACCTGGAGCATCTGGGCGCTCATCAGCCACTACGCGGGCGGCGAGCTCGACCCCGACGCGTTCCGCTACGCCGGGGGAGTCTCGTGGCTGGTCATCTACATGATGATCGTCGCGATCCAGGCGATGAACGCGGGCTTCCGCTTCGCGATGGGCATGTCCTCGACTCGGCGCGACTACTACGCCGGCACCGTGGCCTTCTTCGCCGCGATGGCGCTGGTCTACGCGGTGGGGCTCGCGATCCTCGCGGCGGTGGAGCGCGCGACGGACGGATGGGGCCTCGACGGCTCGTTCTACGCGCCCGCGTACCTGTACGACGAGCCGCTCGCGGTGGTGGGCTTCCACTACTTCGCGCTCTACCTGCTCTTCACCTCGATGGGGGCGCTCATCGGCGCGCTGTTCGTGCGGTGGCGGGCCTACGGCCTCTACGCGTACTTCGCGGGCCTGTCGCTCGCGGTGGTCGCGCTGATCTGGTGGGCCCTCGAGGCGGGCGACACGCTCGTCGCCTTCTTCCGCGACAACCCGATCGCCGTGGTGATGGCCTGGACGCTGCCGCTGAGCGCGGTGCTGGCCGTGCTCGGCTGGCTGGTGATCCGGCGCGCACCCGTGCGCGGCTGACCGACCGCCCGCCGCGCCCCGCGCGGCCGGCATGAGAAGCGGCCCGCGCATCGTCCCCCCTCGACGATGCGCGGGCCCGCCGCGCTCAGGCGCTCCGCGAAAAGTGAGCATTCACATTTCGCGTGACCCCATGGTGCCGTCGCCTGTCACCGTGAACGCAACGAGGACGCCGATCCGTTACATAACCGTGACCCTGGCGTGCTTGTGAACCCTCACAATGTGAGCGCTAATATGCGAATTGCACGGCACCAACGTAGGTGTCGTGGGGCAACGCGCTCGATCCGGCAACGAAGCCGGGCAGGACAGGGAGGTTCTGATATGAAGAAGCGTTTTCTCTCCGGCATGGCACTCGCGGGGGCTGCGGCCTTCGCGCTGACGGCATGCTCCTCCGACGGCGGCGACACCGGCAGCAGCGATGCCGCGTCGGGTGACGGCGGCGGCGGTGGCGGCGACACGATCGTCGTCGGCTTCGCGCAGACCGGCTCCGAGTCGGGCTGGCGCTCGGCCAACACCGAGTCGATGAAGACGGCGTTCTCCGAGGACAACGGCTTCGAGCTCGTCTTCAACGCGGCGGACAACGACACGGCGGCGCAGATCGCCGCGGTCCGCGGCTTCATCAACCAGGGCGTCGACGCGATCGTCATCGCGCCGATCGTCGAGGACGGCTGGGACGATGTCCTCACCGAGGCCGCCGATGCCGGCATCCCGGTGATCCTCGAGGACCGCACGGTCTCGGCGTCGGAGGACCTCTACGCCGCGTGGATCGGCCTCGACTTCGAGGAGGAGGGCGTCAAGGCGGGCGAGTGGGCCGCCGAGATGTACGGCGACGAGGAGACCAAGATGGTGGTCCTCGAGGGCACCACCGGATCGGCTCCCGCCAACGACCGCGCGACCGGCTTCGACGCGGCCATCGAGGGCACGATGATCGAGAAGATCGACTCGCAGACCGGTGACTTCACCCGTGACGGCGGCAAGTCCGTCATGGAGGGGTTCATCCAGAACTACGGCGTCGACAACATCGACCTGGTCTACGCGCACAACGACGACATGGCGCTCGGTGCGATCGAGGCGATCGAGGCGGCCGGCGCGGTGCCGGGCGAGGACATCAAGATCATCTCGATCGACGCGGTCCACGACGGCATGCAGGCGCTCGTCGACGGCAAGATCAACTACATCGTCGAGTGCAACCCGCTTCTCGGCGACCTGGTCGCCGCCGCGGTGACCGGTGTGATCAACGGCGACGACGTCGAGGCCGTGCAGTACGTCGAGGACCTGGCGTTCGACCAGGCCGCGGCCGAGGCGGCGCTGCCGGACCGCAAGTACTGATCCTCTCCGGATCGTGACCTTGTAGGCGCGGGCTCCACCTGCGGGGGTCGGCTCAGGCCGGCCCCCGCAGCGGGGACCCGCGGCACCGACCAGAAAGCTGCCCCTCATGACTGCGGACATCGAAGTCCCACCGATCGTCGAGATGCGCGGGATCACCATCCGGTTCCCCGGCGTCCTCGCCCTGGACAACGTCGACTTCACGCTGCGGCCCGGCGAGGTCCACTCGCTCATGGGCGAGAACGGCGCGGGGAAGTCGACACTCATCAAGGCCCTCACCGGCGTGTACGCGATCGACTCCGGGTCGATCGCGGTCGCGGGGGAGCGGCAGACCTTCGACACCGCGGCCGATGCCCAGGAGGCCGGCATCTCGACGGTGTACCAGGAGGTCAACCTCTGCACCAACCTCACCGTCGGCGAGAACGTCATGCTCGGGCATGAGAAGCGTCGCGGCACCGGGATCGACTGGAAGGCGACGCACCGCGAGGCGGCGCGCCACCTCGACAGCCTGGGGCTGCAGCTCGACACCCGCTCGATGCTCTCGAACCACTCGATCGCGATCCAGCAGCTGGTCGCGATCAGCCGCGCGATGGTGCTCGACGCGAAGGTGCTCATCCTCGACGAGCCGACCTCGAGCCTCGACCGCGGCGAGGTCGAGCAGCTCTTCGGCGTGATCCGGGACCTGCGCGACAAGGGCGTCGCCATCCTGTTCGTCTCGCACTTCCTCGACCAGGTGTACGAGATCTCCGACCGCATCACGGTGCTCCGCAACGGCACGCTCGTGGGCGAGTACCCCATCGAGGAGCTGCCGCGCGACGCGCTGGTGACCAAGATGATCGGCCGCGAGCTCGAGGACCTCGCCGCGATCGCGAACTCCTCGCACCGCAGCATCGACCGCACGGGCACCCCCGTGGTCAAGGCGACCGGGCTGGGCAAGCGCGGCGTGCTGGAGCCCGCCGACCTCGAGATCTACGAGGGCGAGGTGGTCGGCATCGCCGGCCTCCTGGGCTCCGGACGCACCGAGCTGGTGCGCCTGCTCTACGGCGCCGACCGTGCAGACGAGGGCAGCGTGGAGGTCCACGGCGAGCACGCCAGGCTCCACCAGCCCCGCCACGCGATCGAGCACCGCATCTCGCTGTCCTCGGAGAACCGTCGCGAGGAGGGCGTGGTCGCGGACCTCACCGTCGCCGAGAACATCGTGCTCGGCATGCAGGCGCGTCAGGGATGGCTCAAGAAGATCCCGAAGAAGGATCAGGACGCCGTGGTGCAGGAGTACATCGAGGCCCTCGGTGTGCGTCCCGCCAACCCGAACGCGCTCGTGGGCAACCTCTCGGGCGGCAACCAGCAGAAGGTGCTGCTCGCGCGCTGGCTCGCGACGGCTCCCGAGCTGCTCGTGCTCGACGAGCCGACGCGCGGCATCGACGTCGGCGCCAAGGCCGACATCCAGCGCAAGGTCGCGGAGCTGTCCGCGCAGGGCCTGTCCGTGATCTTCATCTCCTCGGAGCTCGAGGAGGTGCTGCGCATGGCGCAACGGGTCGTGGTACTCAGGGATCGCAAGAAGATCGGCGAGCTCGAGGCCGCGACCACCGACCTCGACGCGCTCATCGACTACATCGCCAACGCAGGTGAGGGGACCGCGGCATGACCGCCATCTACAAGCATCGGCTCTTCTGGCCGATCGTCGCCCTGCTGACGCTCATCGTCGTCAACGCCGTCGCGCGTCCGCAGTTCATCAAGATCACCATGCGCGACGGCGAGCTCTACGGCCCGCTCATCAGCATCCTGCGCGAGTCCGCGCCGCTCATGCTCGTCGCGCTCGGCATGACCATCGTCATCGCCACCCGCGGCATCGACCTCTCGGTCGGCGCGACCATGGCGGTCTCGGGCGCCGTGGCCCTCACGATCATCGACGGCTCGGACGACCCGGGCAACGTCGGCACCGTGCTCATCGCCTGCGTCGTCGCGGTGCTCGTGTCGCTCGTCCTAGGCGCATGGAACGGCTTCCTCGTCTCGGTGGTCGGGATCCAACCGATCATCGCGACCCTGGTGCTCATGCTCGCCGGGCGAGGTGTCGCGCTGCTCATCACCGGCGGCTTCATCACCACCGTCAACTCCGAGCCCTTCGCGTTCATCGCCTCGGGCTACCTGTTCGCCCTCCCGTTCGCGTTCCTCATCGGCCTGGTCGCGATCATCGTGCTCAGCCTGGTCGAGCGCCGGACGGCGCTGGGCGTGCTCACGGAGGCCGTCGGCATCAACCCCGAGGCCAGCCGCCTCGCGGGCGTGAGGTCGCGCAGCATCATCTGGGGCGCGTACATGGTGAGCGGCATGCTCGCGGGCATCGCGGGCCTCATCTACGCCTCGAACATCAAGGCGGCCGATGCGAACGCCGCGGGCGTGTTCATCGAGCTCTACGCGATCCTCGCGGTGGTGCTCGGCGGCACGTCGCTCAACGGCGGCAAGTTCTCGATCGCCGGCACCGTGGTCGGCGTGCTCATCATCCAGACGCTGGAGTCGACCATCCTCTTCCTCGGCGTCTCGTCCGCGCAGAGCCCGGTGTTCTTCGCGGTCGTCGTGGTGATCGTGGTGATCGTGCAGTCCTCGCGGCTGCGCGACGGTCTGGCGGCCCTGAGCACGCGGCTGAGGTCGCGCAGCGAGGCCGACGAGAAGGTGGAGGTGGCGTGATGGCCGCGATGACCATGGCGCGTGCGGAGACCCGCACGAAGGAGCGAGGAGAGTCCCCGGTGCAGACCTTCATCAGCCGGCACGGCGGGATGATGCCCAGCTTCGCGGCCGTCCTCATCCTGATCCTGCTGTTCATCGGCGGCGAGATCTTCCTGCGCGGCGACTTCATCACGCCGCGCAACATCTCGGCGCTGCTGCTCGACAACGCGGTGCTGCTGGTGCTCGCCGTCGGCATGACGTTCGTGATCCTCACCGGCGGCATCGACCTGTCCGTCGGCTCGGTGATGGCCTTCACGGGCATCCTCGGGGCGAAGATGCTGGGCGACGGCGTCCCGGTGGGCATCGCGATCCCCGCGATCCTGCTCGGCGGCGCCGCGATCGGCCTGCTCATCGGCATCCTGGTGCAGTACTTCGGGGTGCAGCCGTTCATCGCGTCGCTCGCCGGGCTCTTCCTCGGGCGCGGCCTCGCGTACATCGTGAGCCTGTCCTCGATCAAGGTCGAGAACGATGCGGTGCTGTGGCTCCAGTCGACGCGCATCCGGCTGGGCGACTGGTACATCACCCCGACCGGGATCATCGCGCTCACCACGGTGGCGGTGGCGGCCTTCGTGCTCCACCTCACGCGCTTCGGCCGCACCATCTACGCGATCGGCGGCAACGAGCAGTCCGCGCGGCTCATGGGTCTCAAGGTCGGGCGGGCCAAGATCGCGGCGTACGTGATCTCCGGCTTCTGCGCCGGCCTCGCGGGGCTCCTGCTCACGGCGTACTCCGGTGCGGGCTACCCCCGCAACGGCATCGGCACCGAGCTCGACGCGATCGCCGCGGTGGTGATCGGCGGCACGCTGCTCACCGGCGGGCGCGGCTACGTGCTCGGATCCATGGTCGGCGTGTTCGTCTACGGCACCATCAAGACGATCATCAACTTCATGGGCGCCGAGCAGTCGTGGATGCAGATCATCGTCGGGTCGCTGCTGCTCCTCTTCATCGTGGTCCAGCGCGCGATCGTCGCCCGCTCGGAGGGCCGTCGTTAGCCCTCTTCCAGCCACGTTGCACGCCGCACCTCGTCCGCACCCACATAATGGGCGCGTGGACGAGGTGCGGCCTTTGCTCGAGCTCACCGGCGCGACGGTGCGCTTCGGTGCCGATGCTGCGCTCGATCACGTCGACTTCCGGCTGTTCCCCGGCGAGGTCCACTCGCTCATGGGCGAGAACGGCGCGGGCAAGTCCACGCTCATCAAGGCGATCACCGGCGCGCTCGCGATGGACGAGGGCGAGCTGCGGCTCGCGGGCGAGCGCGTCGCCTTCGCGTCGCCCCACGAGGCGCAGCGTGCCGGCATCTCGACCGTCTACCAGGAGATCGAGCTGCTGCCCAACCTCTCGGTCGCGGAGAACATCTTCCTCGGGCGCGAGCCGCGCCGCTCGGGCGTGATCTCGCGGCAGCTCATGCGCGAGCGCGCCGCCGGGCTGCTCCAGGAGCTGGGCCTGTCGATCGACCCGGGCTCGCTGCTCGGCACCCACTCCGTCGCCGTCCAGCAGCTGGTCGCCATCGCCCGCGCGATCTCGGCGGACGTGCGGGTGCTCGTGCTCGACGAGCCCACGTCCAGCCTCGACCTCGACGAGGTCGCCGAGCTGTTCCGGCTCATCCGCGAGCTCAAGGCGCGCGGCGTCGCGATCCTCTTCGTGTCGCACTTCCTCGACCAGGTCTACGAGCTCGCCGACCGCATCACGGTGCTGCGCGACGGCGCGATGGTGGGCGAGTACCTCACCGGCGAGCTGCTGCGCATCGACCTGGTGCAGAAGATGCTCGGCCGGGAGATCGGCGAGGTCCGCGCGCGCGGCCGCGCCTCCGAGGACGATGCGGACGAGGCGAGCGCCGCCGTGCTCCGGGCCCGCGGGCTGTCGGTGGGCCAGGGGATCGCCGACGCCGACGTCGACCTCGCCGAGGGCGAGGTGCTCGGCGTCGCGGGGCTGCTCGGATCCGGGCGCACGTCGCTCGCGCACGGCCTCACGGGCGTCGCGCATCTCGAGGCCGGGGTGATCCGCATCGAGAGCGAGGCCGTCCGGCTCGACTCGCCGCGCCACGCGATCTCGTTCGGGGTGGTCTACTCGTCCGAGAACCGCCGCCGCGACGGCATCGTCGCCGAGCTCAGCGTGGTCGACAACATCACGCTCGCGCTGCAGTCCGAGCGCGGGGTGTTCCGGCGGATCCCGCCCGCGCGCCGCCGGGAGCTCGCGGCGAGCTGGGTCGACGCGCTCGACATCCGGCCGCCGGACCTCGACCGCCCGGTGGGCACGCTCTCGGGCGGCAATCAGCAGAAGGTGCTGCTCGCGCGGCTGCTCGCGCTGTCCCCGCGCGTGCTGGTGCTCGACGAGCCGACCCGCGGCATCGACGTGGGCGCGAAGGTCGAGATCCAGAACCTCGTGGCGGAGCTCGCCGACAACGGCATGTCGGTGGTCTTCATCTCCGCCGAGCTCGAGGAGGTGCTTCGCGTGGGCGACCGGGTCGCCGTGATGCGCGACGGACGCATCGTCGAGACGGTCGCCGCGGCCGACCTCACCGCCGACTCGCTGCTCGCGCTCGTCGCGCAGCCGGACGAGGACGAGGGCGAGGACTGAGCGTGGCGAAGCAGGGGAGCGCGAAGGCCGCCAACATCTTCGACGTGGCGCGGCTCGCGGGCGTGTCGCACCAGACGGTGTCGCGCGTGCTCAACGGCATGCCCAACGTGAGGCCCGCGACCAAGGAGCGCGTCGAGAAGGCCATCGCGCAGCTCGACTACAGCCCGTCGCCCGCGGCCCGCGCCCTGGTCACCCGCCGCACGCGGACCATCGGCCTCATCACGCCCGGCGCCGTCGACTTCGGGCCCGCGTCGATCGCGATGCACTTCAACCTCGCGGCCCGTGCGGCGCGCTACAGCGTCGACGCGGTGAGCACCGTCGACAGCGACCCCGCCCTGGTGCGGGCCGCGCTCGAGGGGCTGCTGCGCCAGCGCGTCGACGCCGTCGTGGTGGTCGTCGCGTACGCGGGCGCGCTCGAGGTGGTCCGCGGGCTCGACCTCGCGATCCCCGTGGTCGCGGCGGCCTCGACCGCGCGCCGCGACCCGCGCATCGTCTCCATCGACCAGTACCGGGGCGCCCGCTCGGCGGTGCAGCACCTCGCCGAGCTGGGCCACGAGCGGATCCTCCACCTCGCCGGGCCCGCGCAGGCGCCCGACGCGACCGAGCGCGTGCGCGGCTGGCGAGACGAGCTCGCGGCACGGCGCTTCGAGGTGGTCGAGCCCGTGCACGGCGACTGGACCGCGGAGAGCGGCCACCGGCTGGGGCTCGAGATCGACGTCGCCGCAGGGGACGCGGTCTTCGCCGGCAACGACCAGATGGCGATCGGGCTGCTGTCCGCGCTCCGCCAGCGCGGCCTGAACGTGCCCGAGGACGTCAGCGTGGTCGGCTTCGACGACATTCCCGAGGCCGGCTACCTCTACCCGCCGCTCACCACGGTCCGTCAGGACTTCGAGGCGCTCGGCCGGCAGATCATGCAGAAGGTGCTGGTGGCGCTCGAGGAGCACGACGGCGAGACCTCGGACACGCCGCTGCCGACGCGGCTCGTGGTGCGCGGGTCGACGCGAGCCTCGAGCCGCGGGTAGCTCAGTCCTCCTCGGCCGCGGTCGCGGGGCGCTTGGCCCATGACGCGCGGCGGTACTGCGGCGGCCAGTAGTCGAGCTCGACGCCCAACTCGTGCGCGGCGCGCAGCGGCAGGTGCGGGTCGCGCATGAACTCACGGCCCACGAACACCGCGTCGGCCTGCCCGGAGGCGACGATGCGCTCGGCCTGCGCCGCATCCACGATCTGCCCCACCGCGGTCGCGGCGATGCCGGAGCGCTCCTTGATCGCGGTCGCGTGCGGCACCTGGTACCCGGGGGCGACGGGGATCACCGCGCCGGGGACGAGGCCACCGGTCGAGGTGTCGACGAGGTCGGCGCCGGCCTCGCGCAGCCACTGCGCGACGGTGACGGTGTCCTCGAGGGTCCAGCCCTCGGGCTCGAGCCAGTCGGTGGCCGAGACGCGCACGAACACGGGCACGTCGTCGCCCGCGACCGCGCGCACCTTGCGGACGACGTGCAGCAGCAGGCGCGCGCGGCCCACGAGGCTGCCGCCCCAGCGGTCCTCGCGCGAGTTCGAGACGGGCGACAGGAACTGGTGGAGCAGGTAGCCGTGAGCGGCGTGGACCTCGAGCACGTCGAAGCCCGCCTCGAGCGACCGCCGCGCCGCCTCGCCGAACGCCTCGATCACCGCGGCGATGCCGTCCTCGTCGAGCGCGACGGGCTGCTCGTAGCCCTCGAACGCGATCGCCGACGGCGCGACCGTGGTCCACCCGCCGTCGCTCGCGGGGACCGTTCCCGAGCCGCTCCACTCGCGGTACGTCGAGGCCTTGCGGCCCGCGTGCGCGAGCTGGATCGCGGCGAGCGCCCCCTGCGAGTGGAGGAAGCGGACGATGCGCGCCCAGGCATCGCGCTGCGCATCGTCCCAGATGCCCGTGTCCCACGGCGAGATCCGGCCCTCGGGCGCCACGGCCGTCGCCTCGGCCATGACCAGTCCCGCGCCGCCTCGCGCGAACGAGCCGAGGTGCACGAGGTGCCAGTCGTCGGGGACGCCGTCACGCTGCTCGCACGAGTACTGGCACAGCGGGCTCACCCAGAGCCGGTTGCGCGCCGTGATCGAGCGCAGGGGCAGGGGGCTGAAGAGCAGGGAGGTCATGGGTTCCTTCTCGAGTGCCGGCGCGCGGGTGCGGGCCGGTGGGGCGTGAACAGCGGGAGCGCGTCCGTGATTCCGGGGGCGTCAGGCGCGCGCCACGGTGAACCACAGCGGAGGGATGAGGGAGAGGATCGTGCCGACCGCGACCTCGGGGTCCAGCGGAGCGGGACCCTCGAGCCAGACGCGCAGCGCGCCGGCCGTGCCCTGGCCCACGAAGGCCGCCGCCATCGCGATGCGCAGCGCGTCGGGTCCGCCGAGGTCGACGCCGTGATCGCGCGCGAACGTGAGCAGGCTCGCCTCGACGTGGCCCGCCAGCAGCTCGGACAGCACCGAGCCGTGCCGGCCCGCGGCCTGGGCGAGGCCGCGCCGGTAGACGTCGGCGTGTGCGAGCACATGCTCGACGAGCACCAGCTCGGAGGCCCTCCACGTCTCCTCGATGCGGTCGGGGGCGAGGTCGACGTCGGCGAAGAACGAGTCGCGGATGGTGTCGAGCTCGCGCAGCAGCACGCTCGTGAGGAGAGCCGCGGGGGATGTCGCGTGGTTGTAGAAGGTCGCGCGCGTGACGCCCGCGAGGCGCGCGATCTCGGTCACCGCGATCCGCTCGATCGGGCGTTCTGCGGCGAGCGTGAGCACCGCATCGGCGAGTGCGTCGGCGCTGCGCGCGAACCGGGGATCCGTGGTCACGAGCCCAGCCTAGCCAGTGGGGGTCCCGGGCGGTCGAGACCCCTGGGGCGCACGGGTCCCGACGAGGCGCTCCGCATTCCTCGTCGTAGATGCACGATCGCATTCCTGCCCGTTTTCGAAATGTCGAAATCGTGATGAAATCGGAAACTGTGCCTGCGCCGATGCAGGCATGACAACACTGCGTTGCCGAATTCAATGGGGAGGGGGGTACGCGATGCTGACCAAGATGGACAGCCTCTACACCGAGAGGTATCGCGCGAATTCGCGCGTGGTCGAGATCGCGTCGACCACCGACGAGGAGCTGGGTCCGCTCAAGCTCCTGCCGGGCACGTGGAAGAACACGGACCGGCTCAACGGCCGCGGATGGAACATGATCGCGCTGCCGTTCGCCGAGGAGGGCGGTGCGCTCGACTACCGCCTGCTGGTGAACCAGTTCAACGAGGAGATCAAGTTCTCCCTCGTCGACAAGCGCGTTCCCAACCGGGGCATCGATATCGGTGAGCCCGGGGTGCGAGGGGACAGCACCAACACCGACCAGCTGGTGGTCACGCTCGATTACGAGCAGATGATCTCGCAGATCGCCGCGGACGACTTTCCCAAGAGCGGGCTCGCGGGAGATCCGGAATTGGCGATCCATCACGAGCCCGGGCTTTTCCTGCACATGGGCGAGCCCAGAATCGACGGGATCAACATCGCCCGTCTCGCGTCGATTCCGCACGGCAATTCGGCGCTCGCTCTCGGGAGGTTCCTCACGACGGATCAGCCCGCGCGCATCGAGGACATCTCGGGGCTTCCGATCGGGGCGTTCCCTGCGCCGCCGGAAGGCGAGGAGGTGGATGTCGAGGCGCTGCTCGAGCGCGCCTACCTCGCGCCGTACAAGCACTTCCACGACAACAGGTTCGAAGGGCTCTTCGACCCGGTGAGCCCGAACGCGCTCCTCAACGCGCTGCCGACAAACGTCGCCAACAACACGGTGCTGTTCCTCGACACCAAGCTCGACCGGGCGGGGGTCCACAACATCCCGTTCGTCGAGCGCCAGGCCGACGTCTCGGAGATGACGGCGACGTTCTGGATCCTCGAGCTCGAGGGAGGCGAGGACGAGCCCGAGCTGCTGCTCGCCTACACGCAGACCGTGATGCTCGAGTTCTTCCCGCGGCGTGACGGCGAGCCCGGGCTCATCAAGTGGCCGCACGTCTCGATCAACGTCATGGAGAAGGTGGAGGAGGCGACACCCGAGAAGCCGACGATGCCGGGCTACTGACCCGCACGGTCCTCGGCGGCGCGTTCCACGTCGCGCCGCATGCCCGCGGCCCGCACCGGCCGCGACCCGACGAGGGCCCCTCCGCTGGGGAGGGGCCCTCGTCGCCTGGGTGCCCCCGGCAGGATTCGAACCTGCGACCTGCGGATTAGAAGTCCGATGCTCTATCCAGCTGAGCTACGAGGGCCGGCGGCCGATGCCGCGGTCACCAGGGTAGTGCCCGCGGGCAGTGCCTCTCGGACGGGGAGCCGCGACGGCTGCGCGCGAGCCGACGGGAACCGCGTTCGCCGCAGCGCCGCGTCCGTGCCGCCTGGTACGAGGCCCCCGCGCTACCCTTGTCGCATGGTTCGGAGAGGGTGCGCCGTCGCATGAGCATGCGACCCATCAAGACGTGGTCGTACCCCGGCAACCTTCTGGACGCCCTGGTCGACACCCGCCGCGTGGTCGCGGGGGTGCAGCTGCCGCTGCCCACCGCGGGCGTCGAGGAGGCACGCGAGACCATCCAGCGGATGCTCGACCAGCTCGACCACCACCTCATCCCGCGCGTCCGCGAGGAGGCCTCGCCCGCCATCGTCGTGGTCGCGGGATCGACCGGCGCCGGCAAGTCGACCGTGGTGAACGCCCTGGTAGGCGAGCAGCTCACGCCGTCGGGCGTGCTGCGGCCCACCACGCGCGTGCCGCACCTGTTCCACCACCCCCTCGACACGCAGGTGCTCACCGACGTCGCCGCGCGCGCGAAGGTGGTCGCCACCGAGGCGATGCCGCGAGGCCTCGCGCTCGTCGACTCGCCCGACCTCGACTCGATCAGCGGCGAGAACCGCGAGATCGCCCATCTCATGATGGAGGCGGCGGACCTCTGGATCTTCGTCACCACCGCCGCGCGCTACGGCGACGCGGTGCCGTGGGAGGCGCTCCGCGCCGGCGCCGACCGCGGCGCCTCGATCGCGGTGGTCCTCAACCGCGTCACCGTCGACGTCGCCGCGCAGGTGCGCCGCGAGCTGGTCGACCGGCTCGCGACCGAGCACCTCGAGACGCTGCCGCTCTTCGTCATCCCCGAGGACCCGACGCGCCAGGCCACCGTGCCGCGCGACGTGGTGGGCGGGCTCGGCCGCTGGCTCGACTCGGTCGCCGCGGCCTCCGCCACCACCATCGTCGAGCGCACGCTCCACGGCGCCGCCGAGTCCCTCAAGGAATGGCTCGAGACCCTCGCGGAGGCGATGGACGACCAGTCCGCCGCCGCGAAGGACGTCCGCTCCGAGGTGCGCCGCGCCGCCGCGCAGGTGCAGCAGGAGGGCGGCGACCGCTGGTGGGAGACCATCCCGACCGGCGCTCTCACGGCGCGCTGGCAGCAGGCCACCGCCGACGGCGGCGCGCTGTTCAAGCTCCGCAACACCCGGTGGGTGCGGCGTCGCCACGCGCGCGAGCAGCGCGACGAGGTGCTGCACGCGATCTACCGCGACCTCCTCGAGGCCGTCGAGTCGCGGCTGGTCTTCGCCGCATCGTCCGTCGCGGATGCGATGGAGGAGGCGCTGCGCAAGGCCGAGACGGGCGTGGGGCCGTGGCTCGCGGAGCGTCGCGATCCGCGCGACGCGCGTCAGGCGCGCGAGCGCCAGGCCGCGGACGCCGCGCGCCGGTGGGCGCACCGCTGCCAGGAGATCGTCCTCGCGCTCCCCGGAGCCGAGCACGGCATCGCGGTGATCGGCGAGCCGGGCCTCACCACCACGCTCGCGAGCGCCGCGCTCGGCATCGAGCAGGCGCGCACCGCGCTCATGATCCTCACCTCGCAGTCCGTCGGCGACGCCGTCGACCAGGCGCGCGAGGAGCTCGACGCGGCCCGCAGGCATTGCGTCAACCGCGAGTCCCTCGACATGATGAAGCCGACCGACATCCCGTCGCTCATGCCGGACTCGTCGGCCAAGATCCGCTTGCGCCGCGCCGAGCTCAGGGGGCTGCTGTGAGCGTGAGCTTCGAAGAGGTCTCGCCCAAGGACGAGACCGCGGTGCTCCACGAGCGCGTCGAGCGCCTGCGCTCGTCGCTGGAGTGGGCGAGCGAGGCCATCCCCGCGCCCATCCGCACCGAGCTGCACGCGGCGGTCGACCGCTGCGACGAGCGCCTCGAGCTCGGCATCGACTGGACGGTCGTGGCGCTCGCGGGCGGCACGGGCTCCGGCAAGTCCACGCTCTTCAACGCGCTCACCGGCGTCGAGTTCGCGATCTCCGGGGTCGCGCGTCCCACCACGTCGCACGTGAGCGCCGCGGTCTGGGGCCACGAGCGCGCCGATGCGCTCCTCGACTGGCTGGGCGTCGAGCCCGGCAGCCGCCTCCGTCGCGACGACGCCCCGCTGTCCGAGGACCCCGAGCTCACGGGGCTCATCCTCCTCGACCTTCCCGACCACGACTCGGTCAACGCGCACAACCGCGAGGTGGTCGACCGCATCCTGCCGCGGGTCGACCTGCTGCTGTGGGTGGTCGACCCCCAGAAGTACGCGGACAACGCGATCCACGAGGGGTATCTGCGCGAGGCGTCGGCGACGGGGCAGCCGTCGCTCGTCGCGCTCAACCACGTCGACCGGCTCTCGACGCAGGACGCGTGGGAGGTCGCCCGCGACCTGCAGCGCCTGCTGGCCGAGGACGGCATGCTCTCTGTGCCGGTCATGCCCGTGAGCGCGCGCACCGGCCAGGGCGTCGACGTGCTGCGCGCGGAGATCGAGGGGGCGGTGCAGGCCCGGTCCGTCGCGGCCGATGCGGTCGCCGCGGACCTCGTGGACGCCGGCCGCACGCTCGAGCGCGCCCTCGCGCGCGACGCCGACCCCGAGCTTCCCGACGTCGCCGAGCTGGTCGCGTCGCTGGCCAAGGCCGCCGGCGTCGACGCGCGCGCCGAGGCGGCCGCCGCGGTGGTGGCGGGCAAGGCGTCGTCGGTGCCCGTGCAGGAGAGGATGCGCCTCGAGGTGGTCGACCGCGAGCGGCTCGACTGGGTCGACGCGGCCTCCGAGGGGCTGCCCGTCCAGTGGCGCGTGGTGATCGATGAGGCGATCGATCCCGCGGACGCCCTCACGCGCGAGATCGACATCGCGCTCGCCGCGGTCGAGTGGCCCGTCGCGGACCACGCGCCGTTGTTCCGGCGCCGGGCCCGCGGGAGCGTGATCCGCAAGGAGATGCTGCGCCTGGGACGGGAGGCCGTGCTGTCGGCGATCGAGCCGCACGTGGTGCAGCCCACCGATGCGATCCACCAGGCGTACCGCAACCTCGACGAGCTCACGGTCATCGCGCGCGCCTCGGCGCCCGAGCAGCCCGCGCACGACGAGGAGCCGGTCCAGGCCCCCGCCGAGGCCGTCGCGCCTGTCGAGGAGGAGCCGCTGCCGGCGGACATCTGGGCGCCCGTGATGCGCGACCGGGACGAGCACCACCGGGACTGACGCCGATGCGGCGGCGGGCCGAGGCCCGCGCGTCGGGTCCCGCGCCTCGGCTGCACGCGCGTGATGTCCCCGGCGTCCCGCGGCTCCGGCGCGATCCACCGCACCGCGGCGCGCGCCGCATCGTCCCCATGCCCGCCCCGACCCTGGCTCCAGCCGCACCGTGCGGTGCCAGGGAGGAGAGCATGAACGAGCTGACCATCACCGTCGCCGGCTGGGTCGCCACCGACGTCCGGCTGTTCCAGGGCCAGGGGGACCTCGCGATCGCGTCGTTCCGCCTGGCCTCGACGCCGCGCTTCTACGACCGCGAGAGGTCGGTCTGGGTCGACGGCGTCACCGAGTGGTTCACCGTCCGCGCCTTCCGTGGCGCCGCGATCACCGTGAAGCGGTCCATCGAGAAGGGCATGCCGGTGGTGGTCACCGGCCGGATGAGGACGAGCACCTGGGAGGCGAAGGACGGGACACGCGTCGACCATGTCATCGACGCGTCCGCGCTGGGGCCCGACTGCATGCGCGGCGTCGCGACCTTCACCCGGGCGACCGGGGACGCGTCGCTGACCGCGGAGGACATGAGCGCCGCCGCCGGAGCGATCGCCGCGTCGCACACCGGGGCGGACGAGGAGCCGCCCGCCGACGATCTCGAGCCCGCGTTCGACGCGGCGGAGGACCCCGTGGGCGACGACGAGGCGATGGCGCCGCTCGCCTGAACCCGGGGCGACGCCGGACGAGGCGGCGGGAGCGTGCGCGCTCGCGCCCGCCGCCGCATCGTCCTCCCGTAGGCTAGGGGGCGGCATCCGGGCGCCCGCGCGCCCGCACAGTTCTATTGACGGAGCAGCAGTGGCAGAGTTCATCTACACCATGCAGAAGGCGCGCAAGGCGCACGGCGACAAGGTCATCCTCGACGACGTCACCATGGCCTTCTACCCGGGCGCGAAGATCGGCGTGGTCGGTCCCAACGGCGCAGGTAAGTCCACGATCCTCAAGATCATGGCGGGCATCGAGCAGCCGTCGAACGGCGAGGCGCGCCTCACCCCCGGCTACAGCGTCGGCATCCTCATGCAGGAGCCCCCGCTGAACGAGGAGAAGGACGTCATCGGCAACGTCCGCGAGGGCGTAGGCGAGATCTACACCAAGCTTGAGCGCTTCAACGCGATCTCCGAGGAGATGGCGAACCCCGACGCCGACTACGACACCCTGCTCGCGGAGATGGGCACGCTCCAGGAGGAGCTCGACCACGCGAACGCGTGGGACCTCGACGCTCAGCTCGAGCAGGCGATGGACGCGCTGCGCTGCCCGCCGCCGGACGCCGACGTCACCGTCCTCTCCGGCGGTGAGCGCCGCCGCGTGGCGCTGTGCAAGCTGCTGCTGGAGAAGCCCGACCTGCTGCTCCTCGACGAGCCCACCAACCACCTCGACGCCGAGTCCGTGCTGTGGCTCGAGCAGCACCTCGCCAAGTACCCCGGCGCCGTGCTCGCCGTCACGCACGACCGTTACTTCCTCGACCATGTCGCGGAGTGGATCTGCGAGGTCGACCGCGGCCGCCTGTACCCGTACGAGGGCAACTACTCGACCTACCTCGAGAAGAAGCAGGAGCGCCTGCAGGTCCAGGGCAAGAAGGACGCCAAGCTGGCCAAGCGCCTCAAGGACGAGCTCGAGTGGGTCCGCCAGAACCCCAAGGGCCGCCAGGCGAAGTCCAAGGCCCGCCTCAACCGCTACGAGGAGATGGCGGCCGAGGCGGAGCGGACCCGGAAGCTCGACTTCGAGGAGATCCAGATCCCGCCGGGCCCGCGCCTGGGCTCCGTGGTCATCGAGGCGAAGAACCTCAAGAAGGGCTTCGGCGACCGCACGCTGATCGACGGGCTGTCGTTCTCGCTGCCGCGCAACGGCATCGTCGGCGTCATCGGCCCCAACGGCGTCGGCAAGACCACGCTCTTCAAGACCATCGTGGGCCTCGAGCCGCTCGACGGCGGCGAGCTCAAGGTCGGCGAGACCGTGGACGTGTCCTACGTGGACCAGAGCCGCGGCGGCATCGACCCCGACAAGTCGCTGTGGGAGGTCGTCTCCGACGGCCTGGACTACATCAACGTCGGCAAGGTGGAGATGCCCTCGCGCGCCTACGTGAGCGCGTTCGGCTTCAAGGGCCACGACCAGCAGAAGGCCGCCGGCATCCTCTCGGGCGGTGAGCGCAACCGTCTCAACCTCGCGCTCACGCTCAAGGAGGGCGGCAACGTCCTGCTGCTCGACGAGCCGACCAACGACCTCGACGTCGAGACCCTCGGCTCGCTCGAGAACGCGCTGCTCGAGTTCCCCGGCTGCGCCGTGGTGGTCTCGCACGATCGCTGGTTCCTCGACCGCGTCGCGACGCACATCCTCGCGTACGAGGGCACCGAGGAGGACCCGGCCAAATGGTTCTGGTTCGAGGGCAACTTCGAGTCCTACGAGGCCAACAAGGTCGAGCGCCTCGGCGCCGAGGCGGCCCGCCCGCACCGCGTGACGTACCGCAAGCTCACGCGCGACTGATCCGTATCGAGAGCCCCCTGGTGCAGCGCACCAGGGGGCTCTCGCGTGTCCGCCCGGCCGTGGTGCCGCTCCGCCGGAACAGTGAATAGCAGGTATATCATTCCCTCGGGATCCACGACGCAGGAGGGGGCGAGCGTGCGAGCATCCGTGAAGGTCGCGGTCGTGGCGGCGGCAGCGGGCCTGCTCGCGTGGCCGTGGATCAACGCTGGGCTCCACGAACGCGCGCACGGTCAGGTGCTCGACGCTCTCGTGATCCCCGACGATTGGACGCTCACGAGCGAGCTGTCCCGCAACGCCTGGTCGTGTCTCGACCCCTTCGGCGGATTCAGCGGGATCCCGTGCGACTACACCAGGCGCGCGTACGACGTGGACGTGCTGCCGGCGGACCCGGCCGACCTCGAGCTCATCGCCGGCGCCGAGTGGGACATGCACGAGAGAGCGGTGTGGGACGACGCGGTGCCTCGGCGCTGCGACGGCGAGGGGGAGGAGACCCGGTCGGGTCAGGTGATGTGCGTCGCACACACGGTCATCCGAGGCCTCGATGTGACCGTCAGACTCCGAGCCGATGCCGCGGTGAACGGCTACGTCACCAGCGGAGAAGCCACGCTCCATGTCGGAGGTGGCCCCTGATCTGGTGAGCCCGCGCGTGCTCAGCCGACGCGCTGCACCAGCTGCACCGGGTGCCCGTCGGGGTCGTTGACGAACGCCACGCGCAGCACGTCGCGGAACGCATGCGGCTCGCGCCGAGGCGCCCCGCCGGCCTCGACGGCGTGCGCGTAGGCGCCTTCAACATCGCCCGTCCAGAGGGTGAGGCATGCGCGGTCGCCCTCGGTCACGGGGGACAGGCCGTGGCTCTCCGCGGCGGGTCCGGGCAGCGCCAGCCCGAGCGTGAAGCCGCCGAGCGCCATCTCGATCTTGACCGGCGCATCGTCCCCGCTGCGGAAGGTCTCGGCGAACCCCAGCGCGCGGTAGAACGATGCGGCGCGCTCGCAGTCGGCGACGAAGAGGATCACCTGCGGCTCGGAGAACTCCATCCCGTCAGGCTAGGCGCGCCCGCGCGCTAGCGTGAGGCCCATGACACGCATCCACGTGCCGATCACGCTGCGGTGGTCGGACCTCGACGCCTACGGCCACGTCAACAACGCGGAGATGCTCCGCCTGCTCGAGGAGGCGCGGATCCGCGTCTTCTGGGCGGACCGCTCCGCGGCGGAGGGCCACGAGGTGCCGCACACCGCGCTCATCGCGGGCGGACCCGACGCCGAGACGCTCACGCTCATCGCGGCGCAGCAGATCGAGTACCTCGCGCCCATCCCGTACCTGCGGCGCCCGCTCGACGTGCAGCTGTGGATCGGCCGGCTCGGGGGCGCGAGCCTCGAGATCTGCTACGAGGTGCGCTCGCCGCAGGGCGATCCGGAGCAGGTGCTCTACGCGAAGGCCTCGACCACGCTCGTGCTCATCGACAACGCGACGCAGCAGCCGCGCCGGCTCACCGACGCCGAGCGAGAGGTCTGGAGCGCGCATCTGGACGAGCCGGTGGCGTTCCGCAAGCGCTGAACGACCGCGGATGCCCCACAGCGTGCGCCGAGCCTGAGAAAGCGACGAGGAACGCCCCATTCGGGGAGGGCGTGCGGGTTTCGCGAGCCGGGGGCGGGCGCCGCGAACCGGGGCCGGGAGCCGGGAGTCGGGGCGGGCCGCAGGGGAGGAGCGCGGGAACGCGGCAGCGCCGGCCGCTCCCGAGGGGGCGACCGGCGCTGCGGTGAGGACGGGTGTTACGCGGTGAGCGAGTCGACCCACTCCTGGTTCGCGGCGACCCACTCGGACACGATGTCCGCGTAGTCGGCCGAGTCCGCGCCGTTGAGCTGGTTCTCGAGGTCGTACAGGTGGTCGGCGTCCATGGTGAACGCGCCCATCCACTCGGCGACCTCGGGGAAGTCCTCGCCCAGGCCGGTGCGGCCGTAGGTCACGATGCTCTCGGCCTCGCCGAGCGTGCCCTCGGGGTCCTCGAGGTTCTTGAGGTCGTACGCGCCGTAGGCCCAGTGGGGCTCCCACAGCGTGACGATGATGTTCTCGCCGTTCGAGGTGGCGGTGTCGAGCTCCGAGAGCATCGCCGGGGTCGACGAGGTGAGGAACTCCATGTCGTCGAGGCCGTAGGTCGGGATGACCGCGTCCTGGACGGTCGCGGTGAGGCCCGCGCCGGGCTCGATGCCGACGATGCGGCCGCCGAACTCGTCGGCGTTGTCCGCGAGGTCCGCGAGCGAGTCGATCGGGGCGTCGGCGTTGACCGCGACGGTGAGGGCGGCGGAGTCGAACCAGGCGCCGAGCTCCTCCATGTCGTCACCGAACTCCTCGATGTACGAGGCGTGGGTGAGGGGCAGCCAGACGTCGGTCACGACGTCGTAGTCGCCGTCCGCGACGCCCTGGAAGACGACGGCCGGGTCGGCGTACTCGAGCTCGACGTTGTAGCCCTTGCCCTCGAGGATGTTCTCCCACAGGAGCGAGGTCGCGAGCGACTCGTCCCAGCCGTTGAACACGGCGAGGGTGAGGTCGCCACCGGCGGTCTCGGTGCCCGAGGTCGCCTCCTCGGTGGTCTCGGCGTCCGCCGAGCAGCCGGCGAGGACGAGGCCACCCGCGGCGGCCATGGCGAAGGGCGCGAAGGCGCGAAGCTTCATGATGTGTTTCCTTTCTCAGCGAGGGGTGTCTCCCCCCGCAGCGAGCAGCACCGGTCGCCCATCGGTCGGGGCGGGGTGCACGCGGCTCCCTCAGAAGCCGCGAGGTCTAGGGCATCGCCAGGGGACGATGCGGTGGGTGGTTCAGGCGCCGGCCGTGACGGGTACGTCTGCGGAGGTGGCGTCCTCCGCGTCGAAGCGTGCCTGGGCGGCGGCCTCGGCACGTGCCTTGCGGCCCTTGGACCACTGCGAGTACAGGCCCATGCCCTTCCCGAACGACGCGGTGAAGCGGTCGAGCAGGATCGCGAGGACCACCACGGACAGTCCGGCCTCGAACCCGAGGCCCACGTTGAGCGCCGAGATCGACTGCATGACGTCCTGGCCGAGGCCGGGCGCGCCGACCATCGCCGCGATGACGACCATCGACAGCGACAGCATGATGACCTGGTTGACGCCCGCCATGATCGACGGCATCGCGAGCGGGAGCTGGATCTGGCGCAGGATGCGGCGCGGGTGCGCGCCGAAGGCCTGGCCCGCCTCCACGACCTCCTTGTCCACGCCGCGGATGCCCAGCTCGGTGAGGCGGACGCCCGGAGCGATCGCGAAGATGAACGTGGCGATGACGGCGGGCGCGACGCCGATGCGCAGCAGCGCGAGCGCGGGCGGCAGGTAGACGAAGGCGGGCAGCGTCTGGAGGAAGTCCAGGATCGGCTTGATCACCTTCGAGACGGTGTCGTTGCGCGCGGCCCAGATGCCGAGGGGCACCGCCACCGCGATCGCGAGGAAGGCCGCGACCAGGACGAGCGAGAGCGACGCGATGGCGTTGTCCCACTGGCCCACGGAGATGATGAACGCGAGACCAAGGACCGCGCCGACCGCGAACCGCCAGCCGCGCGCGAGCAACGCGCCGACGGCGACCAGGACGATGACGATCCACGGGGTGGGCGTGGAGAAGAGCCACAGCACCGCGTCGAACATCCCGAGGAACAGCGCGCGCATGCCCTCGAAGAACCACCCGAAGGCGGCGTCGACCCAGTCGAAGAAGTACTCGATCCAGTCGCCGATAGGAAGACGGAACTCCATCAGACAGCCTCCTTCGGCTCGGGGGCGCCGGCTCCGACGGCGGCCTCCAGGACCTCGTCGACCACCTCGGTGGGCATCGGGTCCGGTCGCGGCGCCGCCTGGACGGCGGCCTCGGGCTCGCCGCCGAGCGCGGCGAGCAGCGTGACGCGGGGGATGACGCCCACGAGGCGGTCGCGCTCGTCGAGCACGCCGAGGGGGAGCGACGCCTCGAGCGACGGGATGAACAGGTCGGCGAGCGCGGTGTCCTTCGACACGGCGCCGTGGTCCGACCGGATGACGGACGCGAGGTCGCGCTCGCCGCGGCGGACCAGCTCGAAGACGTCGCGGTCGCTGACCCAGCCGGCGATGCTGCGGTTCTTGTTCACCACGTACGCGCCGGCGAGCTGCTCGTCGCGCATCGTCGTGAGCGCGGCGCGCGGGCCGGCGCCGACGTGGACGACGGCACGCGGCTTGCGCATGACCGACTCCGCGGTGAGCACCTTGGTGCGGTCGACGTCCTGAACGAACTGCTCGACGTAGTCGTTCGCGGGGTTGGTGAGGATGTCCTCGGGCGAGCCGATCTGGACGATGCGGCCGTCACGCATGACGGCGATGCGGTCGCCGATGTACATGGCCTCGTTGAGGTCGTGCGTGATGAAGATGATGGTCTTGCCTAGCTCCGCCTGGAGCTCGAGCAGCTGGTCCTGCATCTCGCGACGGATCAGCGGGTCGAGCGCGGAGAAGGCCTCGTCCATGAGCAGCACGTCGGTGTCGGCCGCGAGGGCGCGGGCGAGACCCACGCGCTGCTGCATGCCGCCCGAGAGCTCGGAAGGGTGCTTCTCCTCCCAGCCCTTGAGGCCCACGATCTCGGTGACCTTGCGGGCACGGGCGATCCGCTCCTCGCGCTCGACGCCCTGGATCTCGAGGCCGTAGGCCACGTTGTCGAGGACGGTGCGGTGGGGCAGCAGCGCGAAGTGCTGGAACACCATCGAGACGCGCTTCTTGCGGATCTCGCGCAGGCGCTTGGGTGCGATGCCGGTGATGCGCTCGCCGCCCACGTCGACGGTGCCGGCGGTGGCGTCGTGGAGGCCGTTGAGCATGCGGATGAGGGTCGACTTGCCCGATCCGGACAGGCCCATCACCACGAAGATCTCGCCGCGCTGCACCTCGAACGAGGCGTCGATGACGGCGGCCGTGGTGCCGGCGGCGAGCTCATCGCGCGGCGTCCCCTTGTGCAGCGCGATCACCGCCTCGTCGGCGTGGCGGCCGAAGACCTTGTACAGGCCTTCGGCGCGCAGGGCGATCGTGTCGTCGTTCATGTGGTCCTTCAGCTCCTGAATAGGTGCGCAAGGGCCTCGGCTAGCGAGGGGACTCGCAGCCGTCGGACGGCAATCACGGGCCCGCCGGGCAGCGTCCGTGGGACGCCGCTACTAACACTCCGATGCGACTGGCGGGGACTGCTGCATCAGGAGGCCTTTGGCTGGTCATTGACGCCGGCTTGGGAGTTTCTCGCCAAGCGCAGCGGCCCCAGGACCGTAACAACCGGGACCTGTGGCCTGTCCACCTGAGACGGGCTTCGTTACACAATCGAAATAATTGCGGACATGCAAAGGACGATGCGCGCCCGGCGCATCGTCCCTGGCAGAAGGCCCTTCAGGGGAGGTGGATCATGCCCTCCTGGGCCGCGGACGCGACGAGGCGGCCGTCCTCGGAGAAGATCCACGTGCCGGTCAGACCGCGGCCGCCCTGTGCCGTGGGCGAGTCCTGGACGAAGAGCAGCCACTCGTCGGCGCGCGCCGGCCGGTGCCACCACATCGCGTGGTCGAGGCTCGCGAAGGAGATGTCGGGCGTCACCCACGACGCGCCGTGGCGGCGCAGCAGGGGCTCGAGCATCACCTGGTCGGAGCCGAACGCGAGGAACGCGCGGTGGAGCAGGTCGGAGCCCTCGATCGGCTGGCGCAGGCGCATCCACGCCGTCTGGTACTGCTTGGGCCGCTTGTCCGGTCCCAGGAACAGCGAGCCCTCGACGTGGCGCACGTCGAAGGGCGCCTCGGTGAGCCAGAAGTCCGCCGACGGGTGTCCCTGGAACGGCGCGAGCACCTCGATGCCCGAGGTCACGGTCTCGGGCCCGGGCACCTCCGGCATCGTCACGGCGTGCTCGGGGCCCTCCTGCTCGATCTGGAAGGACGCGATCATCGACAGGATCGGGCGCCCGTTCTGCAGCGCGTGCGTGCGTCGCGCGGAGAACGAGCGGCCGTCGCGGAGGATCTCCACCTCGAACTGGATGGGCTGCGACGCGTCTCCGGCGCGCAGGAAGTACCCGTGGAGCGAGTGCGCGAAGCGGTCCTCGGGCACCGTGGCGCCCGCGGCGAGGAGCGCCTGGGCGAGCACCTGGCCGCCGAAGACGCGCCCGCCGGGCATCGGCATCGAGTCGCCCTCGAAGCTCGTCTCGCCGTCACGGCGCAGCGTCAGCGCGGCAAGCCCGGCGGCGACGGCGGACTCCGCCCACACATCCTCGGTCACGGACATCAGCTCTCCTCGGTCGGTTCGAACGTGTTGACCATCGAGTGCGCGGCGCGCTCGAGGTAGTCCATCAGGGTCACCGCGTGGAGCGGCGACAGGTTCTGGCGCGCGACGGCCTCGCGCATGCAGGCGATCCACCGGTCACGGGCGTCGGGGTTGACCTTGAACGGCACGTGGCGCATGCGCAGGCGCGGGTGGCCGCGCTGCTCGGAGTACGTGGTGGGTCCGCCCCAGTACTGCTCGAGGAACAGGGTGAGGCGCTCGACGGCGCCGTCCATGTCGTCCTCCGGGTACATCGGCCGGAGCACCGGGTCCGCGGCGACGCCCTCGTAGAAGGTGCGGACGATGGCGGAGAACGTCGCGTGGCCGCCCACCGCGTCGAAGAAGGACTGCCCCTCCGCCTGCGCGGGAGCCGCGCCGACGCTCATGCCGGGGGTCGCGGGGGACGAGGCGCTCACTCGTCGTCCCCGTCGGGGTCGTTGCGCGGGGGCAGGGGCCGGCCGTGCTCGTCGACCGGCTGGTCGTGCTCGGTCCGCGGGGAGTCGTGGAGGCTTCGCTTGCCGCGGTCGGTGTCGACCACCATGGCCTCGCCGGGCACCGCGAGCTCGATGCCGCGCTCGGCGAAGATGCGACGCATCTCGAGACGGACCTCCCGCTGCACGTCCCACTGCGTCGCCGGGTTGACCTGCACCAGGAGCCGGAGCATCACCGCGTTGTACTCCAGCGACTCGACTCCCGCGACCTCGGCGTCCCCGAGGATCGCCGAGGCGACCTTGCGGTGGCCGTCGCGCGCGGACTGGACCGCGTCGATCATCGCCTGGCGGGCGGCCTCGACGTCGGTGTCGTACGCGAACCGCACCTCGATGAGCGCGCGCGACCACATGCGGGTCATGTTGCCCACGCGCGTGATCTCGCCGTTGGGGACGTACCAGACGGTGCCGTCGAGCGAGCGCAGCCGCGTGCACCGCAGGCCCACCTCCTCGACCGAGCCCGTCGCCTCGCCCAGGTTGACCACGTCGCCGACGCCGTACTGGTCCTCGAGGAGCATGAAGACGCCGCTCAGGACGTCCTTGACGAGGGACTGCGCGCCGAAGCCGAGCGCAACGCCGACGACACCGGCGGAGGCCATGAGCGGGCCGATCGGGACGCCGATCATCGACATGACGGTCGTGACGCCCACGGTGATGAGGACCACCGCGAGCGTCGAGTTGAGCACCCTGCCGATGGTGTTCGCGCGCTGTCGGCGGCGCTCCGCCTCGAGCCGCAGCTCCATGGTCGGCGGATCCGCGATCGGGATCTTCGCCTTCTTGAGCGCCCGCCGCGTGCGGGAGTCGCTCAGCGGCGCGCCGCGCTCGATGCCGAGCGTGATGCCGCGGATGACCGCACGGCCCACGAACCACACGATGATTAGCAGGAGGATCGCGAGCCCGAGGCCGATGAACTGGCCGCTCGTGTCGCTGGTGAGGTCCTCCCAGAGGTTCTGGACCTCGCTGGCGGGACCCTCGAGGGTCGGAGACGGAGATGGCTCGGTGGAGACGCTCAGCATTGGACCAATGTAACCAGCGCGCGGCGCTCGACCTATACACCCTCGCATCTGGCAGGATTGCAATGTGATCGATGCGCCCGAGGTCGAGCGCGAGGCTCCGTCCGACGCCCTCGTCGCGCTGGCACGCGCGTGCAAGGTCTCGGTGGAGTACTACGCCATCGACGGAACCCAGGTCCAGTGCTCAGCCGCGGCGATCCGTGCCGCCCTCACCGCGATGGGGCTCGACGCCTCCTCGGACCCCGCGTGCGAACGCTCGCTTGCGGCCCTCGAGGACCAGGAGTGGCTGCGGCTCGTGCCGCCGGTGACCGTCGTGGTCGAGGGCGAGACGCGCGAGCTGCCCGTGCACGTGATCGACGGGGAGCCGGCCGAGGTCGCCCTGCGCCTCGAGTCCGGCGAGGTGCGCGACATGGAGCAGCTCGACAGGTGGGTGCCCCCGCGCGACGTGGGAGCCCAGACGTTCGGGCGCGCGACCTTCGAGGTCCCCGGCGACCTGCCGCTCGGCTGGCACCTGGTCGAGGCGGAGACCACGGGTCGCAGGGCGCGCGGCTACGTGGTCGTCACGCCGGCCCAGGTGACCGTGCCCTCCGAGGTGCGCGAGCATCGTCCCTGGGGGCTCACCGTGCAGCTGTACTCGCTGCGCTCGGAGCGCTCGTGGGGGATCGGCGACCTGTCCGACCTCGCGGACCTGTGCGCGCTGGGCAAGGCGCGCGGCGAGGCCGACTTCGTCCTCATCAACCCCCTGCACGCGACCGAGCCCGTCCCGCCGATCACCAACTCCCCGTACCTGCCGACGTCGAAGCGGTACATGTCTCCGCTGTACATCCGCGTCGAGGACATCGCCGAGGTCGCGTACCTCCCGTCGCAGCAGCGCGCCCTCCTCGCGTGGGAGGCCGAGCGCCCGCAGCGCACCAACGACACGGACGAGCAGCTCGACCGCAACGCGATCTGGCGGCTCAAGTCGGCAGCGCTCGAGGAGGTGTTCCGCGCGCCGCGCTCCGCGGGTCGCGAGGCGCTGTTCGAGCAGTTCTGCATCCGCGAGGGCTCCGCGCTCGAGGACTTCGCGACCTGGTGCGCGATCGCCGAGGCGCACAGGGGCCTGCCGTGGCCCGCTGAGCTCGAGTCCCCGACGTCGCCCGCCGTCGCCGCGTGGCGCGACGAGCACGCCGATCGCGTGCTGTACCACGCATGGCTCCAGTGGATCTGCGAGGAGCAGCTCGCGAGCGCGCAGGCCACCGCCGACCGCGCGGGCATGAGCATCGGCGTGATGATCGACCTCGCGGTGGGCGTCCACCCCGAGGGGGCCGACGCGTGGTCGTACCAGCGCGTGCTCGCGCAGGGCATGTCGATGGGCGCGCCGCCGGACTTCTACAACGCGCTCGGTCAGAGCTGGTCGATCCCGCCGTGGCAGCCGCGCGCGCTCGAGGCCGCCGCGTACCTGCCGTTCCGCGACATGGTGCGTGCCGCGGTGCGCAACGCAGGCGCGCTGCGCATCGACCACGTGCTCGGGATGTTCCGCCAGTGGTGGGTCCCCGAGGGCCACACGCCGGTCGACGGCGCGTACGTCTACGTCGACCACGAGGCGCTCATCGGCATCATCGCGCTCGAGGCCGAGCGCGCGGGGGCCATCGTCATCGGCGAGGACCTCGGCACCGTCGAGCCGTGGGTGCGCGAGTACCTGCACGGCCGCGGCATCCTCGGCACCTCGATCGCGTGGTTCGAGCGTCACGACGACGGCGCGCCGCGCGTGCCCGAGGACTACCGCGCCGACACGCTCGCGGCGGTCACCACGCACGACCTCCCGCCCACCGGCGCGTACCTCGCGGGCGAGCACGTCCGGCTCCGCGACGAGTTGGGGATGCTCGGCGAGGGCAGCGTCGAGGACGCGCAGGCGGAGGCGGAGCGCGAGCGTCAGGCCTTCATCGACATCATGCTCGAGCGCGGCTGGATCCTCGGGGACTACAACGAGGAGGACCTCATCGCGGGGCTGCACCGCTGGGTGCTGTCGAGCCCGGCGATGCTCACCGGCGTCGCGATCACCGATGCGGTCGGGGAGAGGCGCGCGCAGAACATGCCGGGCACGGACACCGAGTACCCCAACTGGTGCATGCCCATCACGGATGGCAACGGAGTGCCCGTCCTGCTCGACGACCTGTTCGAGCACCCCCGCGTGCGGCGCCTGTTCCGCGCGATCAAGTCCTCGCGCGGCTGACGCGGGACGATGCGGCTCGCGCCGCATCGTCCATCCGCCCGTTAGGCGACCGCCGCCATGCGGCTGACCGCCTGGGCCACCTGCGCCCGGCGCACGTGGTCGATGCCCTCGAGCACCACCTTGCGCAGCGGGCTCGGCGCGTCCGCGTTGTCCTCGAGCCAGGCCTCGAGCCGGTCGACCAGCCCGTCGACCCGGCCGGTGAGGTTGACGGGCAGCACCACCCGCGCGACGCGCACGCCGACGAAGCCCGCGTTCGCGTCGTAGTACGCGCGCATCGTGCCCAGCAGGTCGTCGACGAGCGGCGCCAGGAGGCCCGGGTCGACCGCGCGGGCGAGCCCGGCCGCCATCTCGAACTGCACGGCGTTGACGGCGGGGCCGTCCGCGGGGCGCGCGAGCGCGTCCCACGCCGCCTGCTTGGCCTCCTCCGTCGCGATCGCGGCGCGCACGCCCGCGGCACGGCGCTGGCCGGCGGCGCTCACGTCGAGCGAGGCGTAGTGATCGACCTCCTCCAGGCCGATGCCTCCGGCCGCGGCCAGGCCGCCGAGGAGGTCCCACGTGAGGTCCGAGTCGACCTCGAGGCCGGGGACCTCGGCGTCGCCCTCGACGAGCGCGCGCAGCCGCAGCCCCTGCTCGGTGGTCGACGCGAGCTGCGCGTAGCCCTTGAGCAGCTGGAGCTGGATGTCGGAGCCGGGCGCCGCCGCGCCCACCGCGCTCCAGAGCCGCTCGGCCGCGGCCTCGGTCACGGCGGCGACGTGCTCCGGTGCGAGGTAGCGGCGCAGCGCCGTGACCATGAGCGCGATGTGCGACTCGGCGGTCGCGGAGTTGAGCAGGCGCGGAGCCAGGCTGAGGACCGCGTCGATGTAGCGCTGCGCCGGCAGCGAGCCGTCGCGCGTCATGTGCCACAGCGCGTCCAGGACGATGGCCTGCGTCATCGCGTCGTCGATGCCCTCGATGCGCGCCTCGAGGCTCGCGAGCGTGACGTCGTCGAGGTGCAGCTTCGCGTACGTGAGGTCGCCGTCGTTGACCAGCAGCACGTCCGGTCGGGCCTTGCCCGCAGCGTCGGGGACCTCGGTGAGCTCGCCGTCGAGCGTGGTCGGCACGGTCCAGTCGCGCGAGAGCGCGCCGTCGCTCAGGGAGTAGCCCGACACCTCGACGCGGTGGGGACGATGCACGGGGAGCTCCGCCGGCACGTCCTCGGCGATCGCGAGACGGGTGAGCGCGCCGTCGTCGTCCGTCGCGAGGATGGGCCGCAGCGTGGTGACGCCGGGGGTCTCGAGCCAGACCTCGGCCCAGGCGTCGAGCGGGCGGGCCGCCGCGGCCTCGACCTCCGCGAGGAACTCGGCGAGCGTCGCGTTGCCGTGACGGTAACGGTCGAGGTAGGTGGCGACGCCGCCGAAGAACGCGTCCTCGCCCACGAACTGCGCGAGCTGCTTGAGCGCCGAGGCGCCCTTGGCGTACGTGATCATGTCGAAGGCGGACACCGTCGCCTCGGTGTCGGGCACCTCGGTGACGATCGCGTGCGTGGTCGGGAGCTGGTCCTGGACGTAGGCGACGGACTTGCGGTTCGCCGCGAACGTCACCCAGGCGTCCTTCCACTCGGAGACCTCGGCGGCGGCCCACGTGCCGATGAACTCGGCGAAGGACTCGTTGAGCCACAGGTCGTCCCACCACTTCATGGTGACGAGGTTGCCGAACCACATGTGCGCGAGCTCGTGCAGCACCACGACGGTGCGGAACTCGAGCTCCGCGGCGGTCGGGCGCCCGCGGAACAGCATGCGGTCCTCGGAGATGGTGACGCAGCCGATGTTCTCCATGGCGCCGAGGTTGTACTGCGGCACGTAGATCTGGTCGTACTTCTCGAACGGGTACGGGGCCTGGAACACGCGCTCGTAGAGCTCGAGGCCGGCCTGCGTGTCGGCGAGCACCTGGTCGCCGTCGAAGTGCTGCTCGAGGGACGGGCGGCCGTAGACGCGCGCAGGGATCTCGCCGTTCGTGCCGTGCAGCGCGCCCTCGTGGTACGCGTACGGCCCGGCCACGACCGCGGCGCCGTAGCTGGGGATCGGGACGGTCGGGCCGAACTCCCAGCGCGCGACGCCGTGCTCGACGCCGGCGATCGTGACGGTGCCCTCGACGGCCTCGGGCTCGGGGGTGGGGGAGTTCGAGATGACGGCCCAGTGGTCGGGCACGGTCACCGTGAAGGAGAACTCGCCCTTGAGGTCGGGCTGGTCGAAGCACGCGAAGGCGGCGCGCGTGTCGTTGGCCGCGAACTGGCTGTAGAGGTAGACCTCGCCGTCCGCGGGGTCGACGAAGCGGTGGATGCCCTGCCCGTCGTTGCGGTAGCCGAAGTCGCCGACGACCCGCAGCGTGTTGTGCTCCTGGAGGTCGTCGAGCGGGACGCGGCCGTCGACGTAGCGCGTGGGGTCGACCGGCTCGCCGTTGAGCTCGATCATCGCGAGCGTCGCCCACGCCGCCTCGATGAAGGTGGACCCGCCCGGGACCGCGTCGAACTCGACGGTGGTGTCGGACCGGAACGAGGGCCCGGCGGCGGTGAAGTCGAGGCCCACGCGGTAGCGCACGTTCGAGACGGTGTCGAAGCGCTCGGCCGCCTCCTGCTTGGTGAGGTTCATGCCTGGCATGAGACAAGTCTGGCAGGGCGGAGGGGCGCTCGCCGCCTCAGCGGTCCCGGGCCCGGCCCACGCGCGGCTCGCGCTGCGGGGCGCTGACGGTCGTTTCCCGGCGCGTGCGGCGCGTCATGGGGCGCTCCCCGTCGGCAGCCGCGGGGTGACATGCGAACGGCCGCCGCGGTGAGAACCGCGGCGGCCGTCGGCGGATGCCCCATGGGAGGCGCTCAATGCTCAGAACCGACCGTCAGCGCCCCATTCCGGGAAATGGCGCGGAGTGGGCGTGACGGGCAAGGGGTGTGCGGGGCGAGCAGGCGGGATCAGCCCTCGAAGGCCAGGTCCGCCGCCTGCGCCTTGAGCGCGCGACGGACGCCGTCCTTGCTCTCGCTCACGAGGCGCTTGAGGGCGTCGTGAGCGTCGGCGTTCGCCTCGAGCCACTCGAAGGCCTTGTCCTGGAGGTCCGGGACGCGGCCCGCGAGCAGCACCGGGTACAGGCCCTCGATGAGGTTCGCGGCGATCTCGTTGGTCTTGGTCGAGTAGATCCGGCGCAGCGCGCCGAAGTACTCGTCCACGAACGGCACGAGCAGGTCGAGGTCGTGGGCGTGGTTGAAGCCCGCGATGGTCTCGTACTGCAGCGCGTTGGGCAGGTCCTTCTCGGCGTTGACCAGCGCGTCGAACGCGGCGCGCTTCGCCTCCGGGGTGGCGATCGCGGCGCGTGCGTGCGCGGCGCGGCGCTGGCCCGACGCGGTCGCGTCCTTGCTCAGCTGGAGCTCGACCGCGACCTCGCCCGCGCGACCGCCCGCGCACAGCGTGATGAGCAGGTCCCACGTGAGGTCGGCGTCGATGGTGAGACCATCGATCGCGATCTTGCCGTCGATGAGCGCCTGCACCGTGTCGTACATCGAGTCGACGCAGGCGAGGCCGGCGAACGCGCGCACGAACTGGAGCTGGCTGTCGGAGCCGGGCTCGGCCGCGACCATGAGCCGCCAGATCGCGCGAGCCGCCGCCGCCTGGACCTCGTCGGTGTGCGTGGGGTGGACGTACAGCGCGATGGTGGTCGAGAGCTGGCGCAGCAGCACGAGGACCGTGGTCGACTCCGTCTCCTCGCCGATGTTGTTGAGCACCAGGTCGATGTACTGACGCGCGGGCATCTCGGCGTCGCGCGTCATGTCCCACGCCGCCGCGAGCACCATCGAGCGGGCCAGCGGGTCGGTGAACTTCGACACGTGCGCGACGGCGGTCGCGAGCGACGCCTCGTCGAGGCGGACCTTGGCGTACGCGAGGTCCCCGTCGTTGACCAGCACGAGGGCCGGACGCTGCCTGCCCACGAGCGCGGGGATCTCCGTCAGCTCGCCGTCGATGTCGACCTCGACCTCGAGCACGCTCTCGAGCACCTCGTCGCCCTCGTCGGTGGTGACCAGGTCGTAGCCGCCGATGCGGAGACGATGCGGGCGCTGGGTCGGCCACTCGGCCGGGACCTCCTGGCGGACGGCGAACGAGGTGATGACGCCCGCATCGTCCGTCTCGATGATCGGGCGGAGCGTGGTGACGCCGGCCTTCTGGAGCCACACGTCCGACCAGCCGGACAGGTCGCGGCCGGACGCCTTCTCGAGCTCGACCAGCAGGTCGTTCAGCGTCGCGTTGGCGTGGTGGTGCTTGCGCATGTACTCGGCGACGCCGGCGAAGAACTCGTCCTGGCCCACCCACGCGACGAGCTGGCGCAGCACGGACGCGCCCTTAGCGTAGGTGATGCCGTCGAAGTTCACCTCGACGTCCTCGAGGTCCTTGATGTCCGCCATGATCGGGTGCGTCGACGGGAGCTGGTCCTGCCGGTACGCCCACGACTTCTCGAGCGCGTTGAACGTCACCCACGAGTTCTTGTACCGGGTGACCTCGGCGGTGGCGAGGGTCGACGCGAACTCCGCGAACGACTCGTTGAGCCACAGGTCGTTCCACCACTTCATGGTGACGAGGTCGCCGAACCACATGTGGGCCAGCTCGTGGAGCACGGTGACGGTGCGGCGCTCGATCTTGGCCTGCGCCGTCTTGGAACGGAACACGTAGTCCTCGAGGAACGTCACGCACCCGGCGTTCTCCATCGCGCCCGCGTTGAACTCGGGCACGAAGATCTGGTCGTACTTCTCGAACGGGTAGTCCGTCTCGAACTTCTCCTCGTAGAAGGTGAAGCCCTGCTGGGTGTCGTCGAGGATGACGTCGGCGTCGAGGTACGGCGCGAGCGCCTTGCGGCAGTACACGTTCGCGCTGAGCGTGCCCTTGCGCGACTCCACCGTGCCCTCGACCTCGTGGTACGGACCGGCGACGACCGCGGTGACGTAGCAGGGGATGCGGGTGGTGGGGGAGAAGGTCCAGCGCGCCTTGCCGCGCGCGGTCCCGGCGATGTCGATCGACCCCTCGGCGGCCTCCTTGGTGGAGGGCGAGTTCGACAGCACGTGCCAGTGCTCCGGCGCGGACACGGTGAACGTGAACGACGCCTTGAGGTCGGGCTGCTCGAACACCGCGTACACGCGGCGCGTGTCGGCGACCTCGAACTGCGAGTAGAGGTACACCTCGCCGTCCTCGGGGTCGACGAAGCGGTGCAGGCCCTCGCCGGTGTTCATGTAGGAGCAGTCGGCGACCACGGTCAGCTCGTTCTCGGCGGCGAGACCGGGCAGCGCGATGCGCGAGTCGGCGAAGTGCGTGGCGGGGTCGAGCGCCTCGCCGTTGAGGGTGATGCTCAGCACGGACGGGGCGATGAGATCGATGAACGTGCTCTCGCCGGCCGTGGCGGAGAAGCGCACGGTGGTCGTCGAACGGAAGGTGGTGTCCGACGTGGTGAGGTCGAGGTCGACGGCGTAGGTGTCGACGGCGACGATGGCGGCGCGGGCCTCGGCCTCGGCGCGCGTGAGGTTGGTACCTGGCATGGCGCGATTCTGCCACGCCGCGGTCCCGCCGAGCGCGGCGCGCCGGTAGCAGGGAGGACGATGCGGGGGCGGTCCTCAGTCGCGCGCTGCGCCGGATGCCTGCTGGCGCTTGTCGGTGTACATCGCACGATCCGCGCGCGTCAGGAGGGAGTCGAGCGTCGCGTCCTCCCCGGGGCTCACGGTGGCGAAGCCGACGCCGGCGGCCACCGGCACCACGGCGTCGGTGAGCGCGAAGGGCCGGTCGAAGGCGTCGAGGATCCGCATGGCAGCGGGCTCCACCGCCGCCGCGGGATCGCCCTCGACGACCGCGACGAACTCGTCGCCGCCGAAGCGGCCGACCATGTCCGAGGCCCCCGCACGCACCGTGCCGCACAGGCGCGTGCCGACAGCCGCCAGGAGCTCGTCCCCCGCCGTGTGGCCGTAGGTGTCGTTGATCGCCTTGAATCCGTTGAGATCGATGAACACCACGACCGCCCCCTCGGCCCGCCCCGCCGACACACGCGCGAGCAGCGACTCGAGGTGCCGTTCGACCGACCGCCGGTTCGGCAGGTCGGTGAGCGCGTCGTGATCGGCGAGATGCTGCAGGCGCGCCTCCGCGGAGCGATGCGCGGTCGCGAGCTGGCTGACCCGCGCCAGCACCAGGAGGATGACCGCCAGATGCGCGATCGCGCCGGTGAACCAGTCGGCGGAGCCCACGGTGAGCGCACGGAGCACCGCGATGAGCGGCGTGCTGACGAGCGCGAGCCCCAGCGCGACGATGCGCCCGCGGGTGAGGCGCACCGGACGGGGCGATCCGACGGTGAACGTGTCGGGTCCCGCCGGGTGGGCGATCGCGGCCCACGCCGCGGCGTACGCGAACGGCCATCCGATGCCGACCCACCACGGGGCGAGCCCGGTGACAGGATCGACGTACATGACGCTGAGCGAGTTGGTCGTGACCGCGACGACGATGGCGGCGACGAAGCCCGTGAGCGCCGGACGGGCGGTCGGCGGGATCGCGCCGTTGATCGATACGCCGACGACGATCCCTGCGGCCCCGCTCATCAGCACCGTGATGGCGAACACGTAGATCTGGTCGCCCGTGGACGCCCCCGCGCGCTCGAGCGCGGGCGCCAGGACGGCGATCCACAGCGCGGCGGCCACCGCGATCCCCAGCGTCGCGGCGTCGAGCACCCCGCCGACGTCGGTGCGCACGGTGGGCACGATCGCGATGAAGGCCGCGCCGAGGAGGCACAGATAAGCGGTGCCGATGATCAGCTGGTTGGCAGGTTGCGGCGAGTGCGCCGCGCCGCCGATCCCGACCACCGCGAACCAGACGATGTTCGCGGTGGCGAGCAGCGCGAACCCGGAGAAGAGCAGAAGGTAGACGCGCCGCGCGATCCCCGCCGTCCCCACCATGCGGAGGACCACCACGCCCGCGACGACCAGGCTCGACGCGGTGATGGTCGCACCCCGGACGAGCTCGCCGCCCGTGGCGTAGAGAACCACGCCCGTCAGCCCGAACGCGATCGCGCACGCCACGACCCCGGCGGTGGTGCTGACAAGTCTCACACCTTCACTATCGACAGCCTGCCTCGCGAGTGGAGCGGTGCGAGTGCGGCGAGGCCCCGGCACGCCGGCGCATCGGCCCTAGAATCACCCGGTGACCCAGGACCCGCAGACCTCGAGCGACGCGTCCGGCGCGCCCGCATCGTCCCGACGCGGGCTGTCCCGCCACCTGGTCGACATCGCCCCGCTCAAGGCCAGCCCCGCGTTCGCGCGCCTGTGGATCGGCGGCGCGATCTCGGGAGTCGGTGCGTTCATGACCACCGTCGCGGTGGGGCTGCAGATCTACGAGATCACCGAGTCCACGTTCGCGGTCGGCCTCGTGGGCGGCATCGCGCTGGTGCCGATGATCGCCGCCGGGCTGTGGGGCGGCGTGCTCGCCGACGTCTTCGACCGTCGCAAGGTGGTCATCGCCTCGTCCCTCGCGTCGTGGGCGTCCATCCTCGCGCTCGTGGTGCTCGCGTTCTGGGAGCAGCACCTCCAGGGCCTCGGCACCCACGCCCCGGTCTGGCCGTTCTACCTGGTCACCACGGTCAACGCGATCACGTCGACCGTCTCGAACGCGACCCGCGGCTCGGTGGTCGGACGCATCCTCCCCGCCGACATGCTCAGCCGCGCCACGGCGCTCAACGGCATCTCGTTCGGCGCGATGGTGACCGTCGGGCCCGCGCTCGCGGGCGTGCTCGCGGCGAGCATCGGCCTGCCCTGGACCTTCGCGATCGACGCGGTGCTGTTCACCGCGGGCTTCCTCGGGATCTGGATGCTTCCGTCGCTGCCGCGGCTGGGGGAGCGGGTCGAGGCGGGCTGGCCGGTCCTCAAGGAGGGGCTGACCTTCCTGCGGAGGTCGCCGAACATCCGCATGAGCTTCATCGTGGACGCGATCGCGATGACGTTCGGGCGTCCGTACGCGCTGTTCCCCGCGCTCGGCGCGCTCGTGGTCGGTGGCGGGGCGCTCACCGTGGGCGCGCTCACCGCCGCGGGCGCGATCGGCACGATGCTCACCAGCCTCTTCTCGGGCCGCATCGCGCACGTGCACCGGCACGGCATCGCGATCTCGCGTGCGATCCAGGTGTTCGGCGCCTTCGCCGTGCTGTTCGGCGTGTTCACGTGGGTGGGCATGCACAGCGGGCATGCGGCGGGCGAGGGCTGGGGCGGCACCGACTTCTCGACGCTGGCGCTCATGGCGCTCGCGATGGCGGGCATGGGCGCCTCCGACGAGCTCAGCGCGATCTTCCGCCAGACCATGATCATCCAGGCCGCGCCCGACGAGATGCGCGGCCGGCTCCAGGGCGTCTTCATCGTCGTGGTGACGGGAGGCCCGCGCCTGGGCGACATGTACGCGGGCGCGCTCGCGGCCGTCACCGCGCTGTGGTTCCCTCCGCTGCTCGGCGGGTTCGTGATCATCGCGCTGATCGTGATCCTCACCCGCGCGCAGCGTGCGTGGCGCGAGTACGACGCGACGTCGCCGACCCCCTGAGCGCGGTCAGGAGCTGAGGTTGGCTGCGACCCTGCGGCCGATGTCGATGATCGCGTCGGCGCCCTCGCTCCGGCTCGCGTCGGGGTCGATCATCGACACCTTGACGAAATAGTCGCCGACGCTCATGCCGAGCGTGTGCCGGGACGGTGTCATGTAGAGGTCGGTCGCGCCCTCGACCTCGCGGGAGACGTCGAGCGTCTTCCCGAAGACCTCCTCCGCGAGCGCGCGGTGGCTCGAGGCGTCGGGGAACGCCCAGTTGATCTCGACCTGGACCCGGGGCTCGGTCTTGTCCTCGTTCTCGGGCCGCCAGTCGCAGATGTTGCGGCCGTCGGTGGAGAGCGCGGAGTTGAAGACGCCCTGCGCGAGGTTAGCTCCGACCGCGTTCGAGACGTTGCCCCTCTTGACGAGCGCGCAGGGATCGACCGTTCCCGCGGGGGCGTGCGCCACCGGCGAGGCCGTGGAGAGCGCGGTCGGCGTCGCCGATGCGGACGGGTCGCCGCTGGAGCCCAGCGGCGTGCAGCCCGAGAGCAGCGCGACCCCGGACGCCGTGGCGGCGGCGCTCGTGAGCAGTTGGCGAGGCGTCATGGAGGTCCCTTCGATCACGCTGACGCTAGCATCCGCGAGGACGGTCCCCGTGACGCCCCAGGTCTCTGCGGGAGGGCGCCGACGCGTGCGGCGCGGCCAGCGCGCTGACCGGGCCCGGGCGCCGCGGCATCGTCCGCTCCCGGGTCTACCGTGGAGGCATGCCCGCCGACGCCTCCCCGGTCACCGAGGCGACCATCGCCAGCTCCCGTGCGCTGCTCGGGATCGTCGCGCGCTCGCTCGTGCCCGCGATCAGCGAGGTGACGGTCCCGCAGTTCCGGGTGATGGTGGTCCTCACGCAGGGCGGAGGTCTGCGCATGGGCGACCTCGCCGAGCGCATCGGCGTCCATCCGTCGACGCTAACGCGCACGGTCGAGCGGCTCGAGCACGGCGGGTGGATCGTGCGGGCGGCCGATCAGGAGAACCGGCGCCAGGTGCGGGTCGACCTCACGGGCAAGGGGAAGGCGCTCGTCGCCACCGTCACCGACCGCCGCCGCGCGATGATCGCCGAGGTGATCGAGGCGATGGCGCCGGCCGAGCGCGAGGCCCTGCGGTCAGGGATGGAGGCGTTCGCGCGGGCGGCCGGGGAGCCGCACGCCGCCGATCTGCTCGAGCTCGGGATCTGAGCCCGCGCGTCACTCCATGTCGGAGAAGCCGAGCTGACGCGCGGCCTCGTACGTCACGATCGCCGCGGCGTTCGAGAGGTTGAGCGAGCGCCTGCCCGGCAGCATCGGGATCCGCACCCACGACGTGATGCGGGGATGGTCGAGCACCTCGTCGGGCAGCCCGGTGGGCTCGGGGCCGAACAGCAGCACGTCATCGGCCTCGTACGCGAGGTCGGTGTAGGTGACGTCGGCGCGCGCGGTGAACGCGTAGACGCGGGCGTCGGGGAGCGCGTCGAGCATCGCGTCGAGGCCGGTGTGGACCGTCACCGTCGCGAGGTCGTGATAGTCGAGCCCCGCGCGCCGCAGCTTCGAGTCCTCGAGCTCGAACCCGAGCGGCTCGATCAGCTGCAGGGGCGCGCCCGTGACCGCCGACAGCCGGATCGCGTTGCCGGTGTTCTCGGGGATCCGGGGCTCGAAGAACGCGATGGACGGCAGGGCGACAGGCATGGCGCCAGTGTCGCACGCAGGTCCTAGGCTCTCTGCATGAGCCATCCCGCGCCCCCCGGCAGCCGCCGCGCAGCGATGGGAGGCATGCCCGGGCGCGGCTTCGCGAGCCGTGACGAGGACGCGCAGCGCGCCCTCAACGCCGAGGCGCCCGACATCCCCGACCTCTGGCCCCGCGTGATCGCGCTCTTCCAGCCCTACCGCGGCGCGCTCGTCACCACGGCCGTGCTCGTGGTCGCCGCCGCGGGCGCGACCGTGATCCCGCCGCTGCTGGTCGAGCGCATCTTCGACCAGGCGCTGTTCCCGCCCGACGGCGAGCCGCGGCGGGCGCTGCTCGCCGAGCTCGTGGCGGTGATGATCGTGATCTTCATCGCCGCCGCCGGGCTGCAGATCTGGCAGACGTACCTCACCGCGTCCGTGGGCAACCGCGTCACGGGCGACCTCCGCGAACGGCTCTTCGCGCGGCTCCAGTCGATGGAGCTCGCGTTCTTCACCCGCACCAAGACGGGCGTGATCCAGTCGCGGCTCCAGAACGATGTGGGAGGCGTCTCCGGCGTGCTCACCACGTTCGTGTCGAGCATCGTCGGCAACTCGGTCACCGTCGCGGCGAGCCTCGTCGCGATGCTGCTGCTCGACTGGCGGCTCACGCTCCTCGCGGTCATCCTCATGCCCGCGCTCGTCACGGTGCAGCGCCGGGTGGGCCGCGTGCGCGCGCGCATCGCGTCGCGCACCCAGGAGTCGCTGTCCGAGCTCACCGCGATCACCCAGGAGACGCTCTCGGTGAGCGGGATCCTGCTGTCGAAGGTCTACAACCGGCAGCGTCTCGAGACCGAGCGGTTCCAGGCCGAGAACGCGACGCAGATCCGCCTCCAGGTGCAGCAGGCGATGACCGGCCAGTGGTTCTTCGGGCTCGTCACCATCGTGATGTCGTCGGTCCCGGCCGTCATCTACCTCGCGGCGGGCCTGCTGATCTCGGGTGGGTCCTCGGTGCTGACCGCCGGCACCGTCGTCGCGTTCACCGCCGTGCAGTCGCGGCTGCTGTTCCCGCTCATGGCGCTCATGCGCGTCGCGCTCGAGGTGCAGACCTCGCGCGCGCTCTTCGCCCGGATCTTCGAGTACCTCGACCTCGAGCCGGCCATCCGCGACGCGGACGATGCGGTGGGCGTCGAGGACGCGCCTGGGCCGCTGGGCGCGGTCGAGTTCCGCGACGTCGAGTTCCGCTACCCGGGCGCCCGGGACGACGCCCCGGCGACGCTCGACGGCGTGAGCTTCCGGGTCGACCCGGGCACCACCCACGCCTTCGTCGGGCCGTCGGGGGCGGGCAAGACCACCATCGTCTACCTCGCGGCGCGCCTGCACGAGGCGAGCGGCGGAGCGGTGCTCTTCGCCGGCGAGGACGTCCGGCGCCTGCGGCACGAGTCCGTGGTCGACCACGTGGGCGTGGTGTCGCAGGAGACGTACCTGTTCCACGCGACCATCGCGGAGAACCTGCGCTACGCGCGGCCCGATGCGACCGATGCCGAGCTCGAGGACGCGTGCCGGCGCGCGAACATCCACGACGCGATCCAGGGCTTCGAGCACGGCTACGACACGATCGTGGGCGAGCGCGGCTACCGCCTGTCGGGCGGCGAGAAGCAGCGCGTCGCGATCGCGCGCGTGCTGCTCAAGGATCCGCCCGTGCTCCTGCTGGACGAGGCGACGAGCGCGCTCGACACCGTGTCGGAGCGGGTGGTGCAGGCAGCGCTCGACCGCGCGGCGGAGGGGCGCACCACCCTGGTGGTCGCGCATCGGCTGTCCACCATCGCGCGCGCGGACGTGATCCACGTGGTCGACCGCGGACGCATCGTCGAGACCGGGTCTCATGCGGAGCTCCTCGCGCGCGGCGGGCTCTACGCCAGGCTTGCGGCCCAGCAGGCGGACTAGGGTGGACAGAGCCCCGCCCGACGCTGAGAGGAGCCTTCCGTGACCGATGACTGGTGGAAGTCCGCCGTGGTCTACCAGGTGTATCCGCGCAGCTTCCAGGACTCCGACGGCGACGGCATCGGCGACCTGCGTGGCATCCTCAGCAGGCTCGACCATCTCGCGTGGCTCGGCGTCGACGTCATCTGGCTGTCGCCCATCTACGCGTCGCCGCATGCGGACAACGGCTACGACATCTCCGACTACGAGGCGATCGACCCCGCCTTCGGCACGCTCGACGACTTCGACGCGTTGCTCACCGCCGTGCATGCGCGCGGCATGAAGCTCGTGATGGACCTCGTGGTGAACCACACGTCGGACGAGCACCCGTGGTTCCTCGAGTCGCGGGCCTCGCGCCACAGCGCCAAGCGCGACTGGTACTGGTGGAGGCCCCCGCGCGACGGCTTCGAGCCCGGCGCGCCCGGCGCGGAGCCCACCAACTGGCGCGCGTTCTTCTCGGGCCCGACCTGGGCCTTCGACGAGGAGTCAGGGGAGTACTTCCTCCACCTCTTCCACCCCAAGCAGCCCGACCTCAACTGGGAGAACCCCGAGGTCCGCCAGGCCGTCTACGCGATGATGAACCGCTGGCTCGACCGCGGCGTCGACGGCTTCCGGATGGACGTCATCAACCTCATCTCGAAGGTGCTGCCGCTGCGCGACGGCGAGCCCCTGCCCGGCGGGCTGGGCAACGGCTTCCCGCTGTACGCGTGCGGCCCGCGCAACCACGAGTTCCTCCAGGAGATGCACCGCGAGGTGTTCGCCGGGAGGGAGGGGCGCTTCCTCACGGTGGGCGAGACGCCGGGAGCGACCGTGGACGATGCGGTGCTCTTCACCGATCCCGCGCGCGCCGAGGTGGACATGGTCTTCCAGTTCGAGCACGTCGACGTCGACCACGGGCCGCTGGGCAAGTTCGACCCGCAGCCGCTCGACCTGGTCCGGCTCAAGGCGATCTTCGCGCGGTGGCAGGCCGGGCTCGCGGAGCGCGGGTGGAACTCGCTCTACTGGGACAACCACGACCAGCCGCGGGTGGTGTCGCGCTTCGGCGACGACCGCGACCACTGGGCGGCCTCGGCGAAGGCGCTCGCGGCGGTGCTGCACCTCATGCGCGGCACGCCGTACGTCTATCAGGGCGAAGAGATCGGCATGACCAACGCCGGCTTCGCCTCGGTGGACGAGTACCGGGACGTCGAGTCGCTCGGCGCGTACGACGAGCTGCGCGAGATCGACGTCCCGGAGCAGCGGATCCTCGACGGCATGTCCGCGATGAGCCGCGACAACGCCCGCACGCCCGTCCAGTGGGACGCCTCGCCGCATGCGGGCTTCACCACGGGCACCCCGTGGCTCCGTGCGACCCCCAACCACACATGGCTCAACGCGGAGGCGCAGCGAGAGGACCCCGACTCGGTCGCCTCGTTCTACCGCGCGCTCATCGCGATGCGCCACGACGAGCCCGTGGTCGCGCACGGCGACTTCACGATGCTGCTGCCCGAGCACCCGCAGGTCTTCGCGTACCGCCGCGTCCTCGACGGCACGGTGCTCACCGTGGTGGCGAACATCTCGGGCGAGGAGGTGATCGCCCACGTCGACGTCGCGCACGGCGCCCTGGTGCTCCACAACCTCGGCACGGAGGCGACGCCGTACCCGGCCGGCGCGGGGGAGATCCCGCTCGGCCCGTGGGGGGCCCGGATCTACCTCGCGCGCTAGAGGTTGCCGACCACGATCTCGGCGAGCTCGACGGTCATGTCGGTGACGTCGTCCGCGTCTGCGGACATGTACGAGACCTGCACGAAGTCGTCGCCCGCACGCATCCCGATGATGGAGCCCGAGGCGACAGAGTACGCATCGGTGGCGCCCGCGACCTCGACGTCCTCCGTCGCGCCCATCCACTCCTCCGCCGAGTCACGCTGCGACACGACGTCCCCCACGCCCGGCAGCACCAGCACCTGGACGATCGCGAGCGTGTCGCCGCTGTGCGTCCAGTTGCAGACGTACTGGAGGTCGCTCGAGAGGTCGGTGTCGAACACGCCCTGGTCGAAGGCGAGCCCCGTCACGTCCTCGAGATCGGCGTCGCCGAGCAGCGCGCACACGTCCGCATCGCCGCCGCCGGCGGCCTCCGTCTCTTCGGTCGGGTCGGAGGCGTCCTCGTCGTCGGTCCCTGCCTGGGGCTCCTCGGTCGCCGCGGCGGTGTCGTCGACCGCGCTCTCCTCCGAGGTCACCTCATCCACCGACGGCGGGTCGTCTCCACCCGAGCAGCCGACCATGCCCATGGCCATGCCCGTCGCGAAGGCGGCGGTCCCCGCCCACATCCTGATGCTCATCCGGACCCCCTCTGTCCGTGTCGAGCTCCCCCTCCACCCGTTCTAGCACCGGGGACGCGCCCTCGCGCGGCGTTCAGCGAGCGTTCACCCGGACGCGCATCGGCCCGGCCCTCCGTCGCCGGGGGACCGGGCCGATGCCGAGTCAGGCGGCCGTCACCAGATCGAGACGCGCTCCTCGGGCGCGAGCCACAGCTCGTCCGAGTCCGCGACCTCGAAGGCCTCGTACCAGGCGTCCATGTTGCGCACGATGCCGTTGACGCGGAACTCGCTCGGCGAGTGCGGGTCCGTCGCGAGGCGCGTCACGAGCGCCTCGGAGCGAACCTTCATGCGCTCGGTGAGCGCGTAGCCGATGAAGAAGCGCTGCACCGCGGTGAGGCCGTCGAGCTCGGGAGCCTCGGCGATGGGGTGGCCGAGCGCGATCTCGTAGGCCTTGAGCGAGATCTCGACGCCCGCGAGGTCGCCGATGTTCTCTCCGACGGTGAGCGCGCCGTTGACGTGGTGCGAGCCGTCGAGCTGCTTGGGGGAGTAGCCGTCGTACTGGGCGATCAGCATCTTGGCGCGGGCCATGAAGGCCTCGCGGTCCTCCTCGGTCCACCAGTCCTCGAGCGCGCCGGTGCCGGAGTACTTCGAGCCCTGGTCGTCGAAGCCGTGACCGATCTCGTGACCGATGACGGAGCCGATGCCGCCGTAGTTGACCGCCGCGTCGGCCTCGGGGTGGAAGAACGGCGGCTGCAGGATCGCGGCCGGGAACACGATCTCGTTGGCGACGGGGAGGTAGTAGGCGTTGACGGTCTGCGGCGTCATGAGCCACTCCGAGCGGTCGACCGGCTTGCCGATCTTCGCCCACTCCCAGTCCTCCTCGAAGGCGCTCGCGGCGCGGATGCTGCCCACGAGGTCCTCGGGCGAGACCTCGAGGCCGGTGTAGTCGCGCCACTTGTCGGGGTAGCCGATCTTCGGGGTGAACTGACGCAGCTTCTCGAGCGCCTTGTCCTTGGTGCCCGGGGTCATCCACTCGAGCGACTCGATCGACACGCGGTACGCCTCGACGAGGTTCTCGACGAGCGCGTCCATCTGCTGCTTGTACGCCGGCGGGAAGTGGCGGGCCACGTACTCCTGGCCCACGAGCTCGCCCACGACGCCCTCGACCAGGCCGACGGCGCGCTTCCACCGCTCGCGCTGCTCGGTCGCGCCGCTCAGCACCGTGCCGTAGAAGTCGAAGTTCGCCTTGGACAGCTCCTCGGTGAGGTACGCGGCCCGCGAGTTGACGATGCGCCAGCGGAGGTAGGCCTTCCACGTGTCGAGCTCGGTCTCGGCCCAGATCTTGGCGAAGGCGGTGAAGTAGCTCGGCTCGCCCGCGACCAGCAGGCCGTGCGCCGCCTCGGGGAGGCGGATCGCCTCGGCCCAGACGCCCCACGGGAAGCCCGGCGCGTCCGCGGCGAGACCGTCGAGCGTGGTCGGGTTGTGGGTGAGCTCGGCCTCGCGGGTCTTCACCACGTCCCAGTGCTCGCGTGCGATCGCGGTCTCGAGCCCCACCACGGTCGAGGAGTCGAAGGCCAGGCCCGTGAGGCCGGCCATCCGGTCGACGTGAGCGACGTACTTCTCGCGGGTCTCGGCGTGCGCCTCGTCGCGGTAGTACGCCTCGTCGGGCAGGCCGATGCCGGACTGGCCCAGGTAGACCACGTTGCGGTCGGGGTCGAGGCGGTCCGCGAAGACGTAGTAGCCGGCGGCGCCCGAGACGCCGTCGCGCTGGAGCTCGCCCATCGCGCGGGCCAGCTCCTCATGCGTGCCGGCGGCCTCGACCTTCGCGAGGTCCGCGTCGAGCGGCGCGACGCCCAGCGCGTTGACGCGGTCGACGTCCATGAAGGCCGCGTAGAGCGCGCCGATCTGCGACTCGCGCGGCGCCTCCTCGATGATGACGCGGACCTGCTTCTCCGCCTCGTCGCGCAGCGTGTAGAACGAGCCGTCCGCGGCGCGGTCGCCGGGGATCTCGTGAGTCTCCTCCCACGGCCCGGAGACGTACCGGAAGAAGTCGTCCTGCGCGCGGACGGTGGGGGAGAACTCGGACTGGTCGATGCCGGAGCGAAGCGTCATGGCTCTCACCCTAGGGGCGCGGTGCGACGCCCGTCGCGAGTTTCGCTGACGGCGAGCCCCCGCGGACGATTGCCAATGACAAGAGTGACCAGTGCGACTCGCAGGACGCTCACCATCAGTCCCACCCATCCCGCGCGCATCGTCCTTCACCTTTGTCATTGGAAATCGACGCGTCGGGCGCTGGCACAATGGGCGCCATGCGCATCCACATCGCCGCGGACCACGCGGGCTTCGAGCTCAAGCAGCACCTCATCTCCCACTTCTCCGAGGCCGGCCACGACGTGGTCGACCACGGCGCCCACGAGTACGACGCGCTCGACGACTACCCGCCCATGTGCATCGCCGCCGCGGAGGCCGTGGCGGCGAGCGAGGGCGCGGACCTCGGCATCGTCATCGGCGGCTCGGGCAACGGCGAGCAGCTCGCCGCGAACCGCGTCACCGGCATCCGCGCCGCGCTGATCTGGTCGGTCGAGACCGCCAAGCTCGCGCGTCAGCACAACGACGCGCAGGTCGGGTCGCTCGGCGGCCGCATGCACTCGCTCGAGGAGGCGACCGCGATCGCCGACGCGTTCATCGCCGAGCCGTTCTCGGGCGACGAGCGCCACCAGCGCCGCATCGACCTCATGAAGGACTACGAGGCGCAGCGCTGACGCGCGCCCGCTTCGCATAGACGACGCCGCGCCCGCACCGTCCCACCGGGGACGATGCGGGCGCGTCCGCGTTCTCGGCGCACCCGCCACGGTGCGCGTGAGCCGGCGTCAGATTGCGCTGCGCCGGCGCGGCCCTCAGAAGTCCCAGTTCGCCAGGGGCGCGACGGGGGACAGCATCGCCGTCGCGAGGTCGCGCGCCTGGCCGGGCGTGTGCTCACGCACCAGGCCCGCACGCACGAGCGCCTCGAGCGAGGTGCCGCCCAGGTAGCACTGCGACAGGTGGCGGATGTCCATCGACAGGTCCGGCGCATCGTCCGTGCGGGACACCTGGGCGTCGCCCCCGGCGACCCGGACCCGCCACCGGCCGGCGTTCGCGGGCACGTGCTTGTCCGCGACCTCGACCACCACGTCGCAGTCGTGGAAGTACTCGCGCGCCTCGAGCGCGGTCGGGACGTCGAGCAGGCGCACCCACAGGTTGTCGATCACCTTCGAGCGCACCCCGCGGGGATCGCGCAGCTGGTGCAGCAGCGGGTCGTCCGTCGCGAGGTTCTCCGTCATGGTCGTCTCGACCAGGTCGAAGTCGGTGAGGGTCTGCCACAGGCGCTGCGAGGCCGCGGGGGACATCGAGCCGTGCTCACGGACCTGGCACACGCCGTCGTGGATGCCCACCGACGAGCGGGCGTGGCGGCGGAAGAACGCGTACGCGACCGGATCGCCCGCGTCCTCGACGATCGCGAGGCGCCACTTCTCCATGCCGCGACGGTTGCCCACGGGATCGGTGAAGCGCGCGTTGCGGCCGGAGCCGACCGCGTTGATCACGGTGCCCGGGCGGTCGAGCCGTGCCTGGAGGCCGGCCACCAGCTCGTCGTGCTCGTCGAAGGACGCGCGCTCGAGCCGCACCGTGAGATCGTCGGCGCCGTCGACGGCCCACATCCGCGCGCCACGCGGGATCTCGGCCTTCACGGTCTGCGAGCCCATGCCGTAGCCGAAGCGCGCGTAGATGGGCGCCTCCATCGCGTACAGCACCGACACAGCCTCTCCGCGGGCGAGCGAGCGCTCGAAGTGGTCGTGGATCATGCGGGTCATGAGCCCGCGGCGACGATGCGCGGGGTGCACGCCCAGCCACGACAGCCCCGCGGTGGGCACCTTGCGCCCGCCGGGCACCACCATCTCGGTGCCGAAGCTCGCGTGCACCGCGGCGATCTCGCTCACGCGGCCGCGGCGCGCATCGGTCACCTCGAGCGCGCGTGCCCGCTCCACCGGGAGCGCGTCCACGTAGTCCTGCCGGTCCTCCCGCAGCCACTCGCCGACGAAGGCCCACTGGACCACGTCGAAGAACTCGTCGAGCCGCTCCTCGGCGACGCTGATGGGCCGGTATCCCTCTGCCTTCTTCATCCCTCCACCGTGTCACGATGCGAGACGCGAGCCGAATCCTGTGGGGTCGCTCACACGCGGAATGCGCCGCGGCGGCGCGGTACGCGCACCCGCGCGACTATCAGAAGAACAGGTTGCAGACGGGGGCGGACGTCGACTCGAAGGCCGCGGCCAGCGCGTGCACCGCTCCGGGGGTGCGCTCCTCGACCAGACCGGCCGCGGCGAGCGACGCGAGGCTGACCCCGCCCAGATAGGCAGCGGAGAGCTCCTGCACGCCGATGACCACGTCGGGCTCGACCCCCGGCGCCGCCTCGACGTGGCCCTCACCGTCGCGGGACGTCACGCGCCACGGTCCGGCGTTGTCCTGGAACAGCGGGTCCGGAACGCTCACCACCGCGTCGACGGGGCAGAGGTACTCGCGCGCGGTGAGCGCGGCGGGGACGTCGACGATGCGCAGCCAGATGTTGTCCCGTACACGCGCACGAGCCGCGCGGGGGTCCTTGAGGAGCCACAGCAGGGGATCGTCGAGCGCGAGCGGGCTCGCCTTGACCGTGCCCATGAGGTCGAGGTCGAGCAGCACCGACCACAGGCGACGGGTGGCCGCCGGGTCGACGGCGCCGAACGACCAGGTGTGCACCGTGCCGCTCGGCAGCCCGTCGTCGTCCCACTTCCCGGCACGCCTGAACAACGCGTACGCGACCGGGGTCCCGTGGGTCTGTTCGATGGTGAGGATCCTCATCCGCTCGCTGTCGCGGCGGTGCGCGCCCGGGTCGGCGAAGCGGGCGCGCAGCGCGTCGCCGTCGTCGAGGGTCGGCGTGCCCGGGCGCTCCATGCGGCGCTGGAGGTCGGCGAGGATGCCGCCATGGCGCTCGAGGCTCGCGTCCTCGATGCGGGCGCGGAGCGCATCGGCGCCGGGGACCTCGCGAAGGTCGGCGCCGCGGGGGAGCGAGACGTCCATCTGCCGAGCGGCGAGGCCGTAGCCGAACCTCTGGTAGATCTCCGTCTCGGCCGCGTACAGCGCCGACGCGACCTCGCCGCGGGCCCGGGCGTCGGCGAGATGGTCGCCCATCATCGCGCGGAGCAGGCCGCGCCTGCGATGGCCCGGGTGCACCCCGACCCACGTGAGCCCCGCGACGCGGACGAGCGCTCCACCGGGCACCCGCATGCGGTACGTGTAGGACGCCGCCACCCCGGCGAGATCGCCGACCTCGCCGAGCGTCGGATCCGCGATCTCCATCGCGCGCGTCCGCGAGAACGGGATCTCGGAGGCGTACGCCTCGAGATCCTCCGCGCGCATCTCGCCCGTGAAGGCCCACGTGTTGACGTCGAGCATGTCGTTCGCGCGGTCCGGCGCGAGCGAGATCAGTCGGTACCCGGGTGACACGGACATACGGTCATCGTGTCACCTGGGACGATGCGCGTCGCGGTGAGCGGGCGGTGGCGGACCGCCCGCCGATGCGCGGCTCAGAGCGCGCGGAACGAGGTGATGCGGTCCTGGAGTCGGCGGTACTCGACCTTGATGCAGCGGTTCTGAACGGCGAGCATCCCGGCCGCTCGCGCCCGCGCCATGGCGTCGGCGTTCGTGATGCCGAGCTGGAGCCACAGCGCCTTCGCGTTCGCCGCCACGGCGTCGGCCGCGACCGCGGGGGTGTGCTCGGCCCGACGGAAGACGTCGACCAGGTCGACCCTCACGGGAAGATCCGCGAGCGAGTCGTAGAAGCCGTGCCCCTGGATCTCCTCGCCGGCCGCGGCCGGGTTGACGAGGTACACCTCGTACGGGGTGTGCTCCATGAGCCAGACGGCGATCTGGTAGCTGGTGCGCGACGGGTTGGGCGACGCGCCGACGATCGCGACGCGCGAGGTCCGGGCGAGCGCGAGCGCGAGCTCGTCGTCTCCCGGGACGTCCGCGATCTCGGGGGCAGGGCAGGACTCGGCGACCTGGTGGCGGGGGTCGAGGCTGATGTGCTCCATGCCCCCGGAACGTATCAGCCATCTGTCGCATTCCGCCGCGCGGGGAGACCGGTCGGCGCGATGCGGCGGGGAATGCGGCGCGGGCCGGCACGGTTGGCCCCTGGTGGACGGCGCCGCGATCCCGCGGTGCCGCGACAGAGCAACGAGGAGGAGACATGGCTGCTACGACGCCTATCCGCACCACCGAGTCCACCCCGAGCATCGGGATCAAGGCGGAGGACCTCAAGGCCATCAACGCGGGCCTCTCGCAGGTCCTCGCGGACACGTTCACGCTCTACCTCAAGACGCACGGGTACCACTGGAACGTCACCGGTCCGCACTTCCGCTCGCTCCACCTGCTCTTCGAGGAGCAGTACCAGGAGCTGTGGGCGGCCGCCGACGTGCTCGCGGAGCGCATGCGCGCGCTCGGCTCGGGCGCGCCGGGCTCCTACGCCGAGTTCCTCGAGCACGCGTCGATCAAGGACAACGAGCGCACCGCGGACGCGATGACGATGGTGGCGAACCTCGGGCGCGACCACGAGACGCTCGCGCGCCTCATCCGGCCGCTCGTCGAGGTCGCCGAGGACGCGGGCGACGGCGCGACCGCGGACCTCTTCAACGCGCGCCTCGCCGTGCACGAGCAGGCGGCGTGGATGCTGCGGTCGTTCGCCGCGTAAGCCCCCCGCACGCATGATGCCCGGCCCCCGCGAAGGGGAGCCGGGCATCGTCGCGTCAGGACCGGGTCAGGGAACCGTGTGGCCCGCGGCCCGGAACATCTCGTACCACTCGGCGCGCGCGAGGTGCACGTCGGCGCCCTTCGCGGCGGCCTCGACGCGCGACGGCGTGGTGGTGCCCAGCACCACCTGCATGTGCCCGGGGATGCGCGTGATCCATGCGACGGCGATCGCCTCGGCAGGAACCTCGTACTTCCATGCGAGGCGGTCGATCACCTCGTTGAGCTCGGCGTACTTGGGGTTGCCGAGGAACGGTCCGTCGAAGAAGCGCGCCTGGAAGGGCGACCACGCCTGGATGGTGATGTCGTTGAGGCGGCAGTAGTCGATCATCCCGTTGTCGCGGTCGATCGACTGGTCGAGGTCGCCCATGTTCGCCGCGATGCCGCTGGCGACGGCGGGGGCATGGGTGACCGACAGCTGGATCTGGTTCGCCACGAGCGGCTGGCGCACGCTGCGCTTGAGCAGCTCGATCTGTCCCGGCGTGTGGTTCGAGACGCCGAAGTGCCGGACCTTGCCGCTCGCGTGCAGCTCGTCGAACGCGCGCGCGACCTCGTCGGGCTCCATCAGCGCATCGGGGCGGTGGAGGAGCAGGATGTCGAGGTAGTCGGTGCCGAGCGCCTCGAGCGACCCGTTGACCGAGTCGACGATGTGCTCGTACGAGAAGTCGAAGAACGGGCCCGGGTAGCGGATCCCGCACTTCGTCTGGATGGTGAGCGCCTCGCGCTCGGCGGGGCTGAGGCGCAGCGCCTCCGCGAAGCGGCGCTCGCAGCCGTGGTACGGCGGGCCGTAGAGGTCCGCGTGATCCATGAAGTCGATCCCGGCGTCCATCGCCGTCTTGACGAGCGTGCGGACCTCCTCATCGGACTTCTCGACGATGCGCATGAGGCCCAGCACCGCGGCGGGGACCGTGATGTCGGTTCCGGGCATGGTGAACGTCTTCATCGACACTCCTTCTGTCAGGGGGAACCCGTCCAGTGTAGGGACGCGACGAGGGCCCCCGCGCCTGCGGGGGCCCTCGTCGATGCGGCTCAGATGTAGTACATCGCCGGCTCGTGCGACTGCAGCGGCGGTGCGTCCGGGTCCGGGTGGCGGTGCGAGTCGCCAGAGTCGATGGACGATGCGGCGGTCGACGCCTCGGTGGCCCCGGGGTGGTTGCGGATCACGGCGGGGATGCCGACCGCGGTCGCGCCGTCCGGGACGTCCTTCACCACCACCGCGTTGGCGCCGATGCGGGCGTCCGGCCCCACGCGCAGCGGGCCGAGCACCTTGGCTCCCGCGCCGATGACGACGCGGTCGCCGATGGTCGGGTGCCGCTTTCCGGGGCTCATGGTGGTGCCGCCGAGGTTGATGCCGTTGAACAGCAGGACATCGTCCCCGACCACGGCGGTCTCGCCGATCACCACGCCCATGCCGTGGTCGATGAAGACGCGTCGGCCCAGCTGGGCGCCGGGGTGGATCTCGATGCCGGTGGCCCGACGTGCGTACTGGGACACGAGGCGCGCGTACGAGCGTGCGCCCTTGTTCCACAGCCAGTGCGCCACCCGGTGGTACCAGACGGCATGGACTCCCTGATAGGAGCCCGCGATGACCCACCATGCGGGGGCCGCGGGGTCGCGCCGCTTCGCGGTGCGGACGTCCTCCAGCATGCGGGGGAGGAGTCCGATCTCGGATGCCATCTGGGTACCTTCCGGGTGGGGACTGGGTGCAGAACGCACGAAGGCGTGAGATTAGTCCATGAGGTCCGAGTAGAGGACCGAGGACAGGTAGCGCTCGCCGAAGGACGGGATGATCGCGACGATCGTCTTGCCCGCGTTCTCGGGACGCTTCGCGACCTCGACTGCGGCGTGGAGCGCCGCGCCGGAGGAGATGCCGACCAGCAGCCCCTCCTTGCGCGCCGCGGCGCGCGCGGTCGCGACCGCGGTCTCCGCGTCGACGTCGATGATCTCGTCGTAGATCTCGGTGTTGAGGATCTCGGGCACGAAGTTCGCGCCGATGCCCTGGATCTTGTGCGGACCCGGCTGGCCGCCGTTGAGGATCGGGGACTCGGCCGGCTCGACTCCGATGATCTGGATCGAGGGCTTCTTCTCCTTGAGCACCTCGCCGACGCCGGTGATGGTGCCGCCGGTGCCGATGCCCGCGATGACGATGTCGACCTCGCCGTCGGTGTCGTCCCAGATCTCGACCGCGGTGGTCTTCCGGTGGATCGCCGGGTTGGCCTCGTTGGCGAACTGGCGGGCCAGCACCGAGCCGGGGCGCTCCTCGGCGACCTTGTTGGCGGCCTCGACCGCGCCCCGCATGCCCTCGGTGCCCGGCGTGAGGATGAGCTCCGCGCCGAACGCGCGCAGGAGCGCGCGGCGCTCCTTCGACATGGTCTCGGGCATCGTCAGGACGACGTTGTAGCCGCGCGCGGCGCCGACCATGGCGAGCGCGATGCCGGTGTTGCCGGAGGTCGCCTCGACGATGGTGCCGCCGGGACCCAGCGAGCCGTCCGCCTCGGCGGCGTCGACGATGGCGACGCCCAGGCGGTCCTTGACCGAGTTGGCGGGGTTGTAGAACTCGAGCTTGCCCAGCACGGTGGCGTCGACGCCCTCGGCGAGGGCGTTGATCTTGACCAGCGGGGTGTTGCCGATGAGGGCGGTGGCGTCCTCGTAGATGCGAGCCATGGTGTCTCTTTCCCTTGAGAGATGAGTGGGTCCGGGTGCAACGCAGGGGCATCGGGATCGATGCCGGGGCGAGCGCTGGTGGAAGGCGGGGCCGGGCGGGAGCCGGGCTGCGCTTGCCAGCGCTCTACAGACAGCAGCAGCCGCAGCAGCGGCAGCAGGTGTCAGCGGGAGCGCACGTGGGGACGGCAGAGGCGGGCGCGGGGATCGCGCTGCTCTCGATGCTCATCGTCCGGACCTTTCGTGGCTTCGCGCTCAGGCTAGCGCCGCACCGGCGGACCCGGCAACCCTCCTGACGCGGGCCCGCACCTGGCACTACGGTGGGACGAATCGGATGGAACGGGCGCCTGAGCCGGGAGGGAGTCGTCATGTCGGGGCCGCTGGATGTCTCGGTCGAGCGTGAGGGGATCGTGGCCGCGTCGCCACAGGACGTCTGGCGTGCGCTGACCGAGCCCGAGCTGCGTGTCGAGATCTTCTCCATGGTGACCCAGGCGGTGACCGAGGACGGCGTGCCGGGCGAGGTCGGGCACGTGCTCCAGATGATGGAGCGGGACGCCGGCAGCGAGCCGAGCGTGGTGCGCCTCACCACCGTGGTGTCGGAGCCGTACCGGCGGCTGGTGCAGGAGCGCACGGGTCCCGACGGGCACTTCACCTCGACGACGCTCCTGGCCGAGGAGGGGACCGGCACGCTCGTCAAGCGCGTCTTCCACGTCTTCCATCCGGAGCCCTCGCTCGCCGAGCGCGCGATGCGCAAGGCGATCGTCACCTTCTTCTCGCTGGGCGGCACGGTGCGCCTCAAGGCGGACATCGGCGACCTCACCAGGCACTTCGCCTGAGGCTCGCCGCGCCGCGCGCGTGCGCCCGGGTTAGCCTGAGCGGAGTCGACGAGGGGACGGACGATGGTCGGACACAGCGTGCGGGCCGAGCGCGAGATCGCGGCGGACGTCGAGCGCGTCTGGGAGGTCATCACCGATCTGGACTACGCCTCGGAGGTGATCCCCGCGATCCTGCACATCGAGCGGCTCGAGGGCGAGGGCTACGAGGTCGGGGTCCGGTGGCGCGAGACGCGCAAGATGTGGGGGCGCGAGGAGACCGAGGAGATGTGGGTCGAGACCGTCGATGCGCCGCGGTCGACCACGGTCAGGGCGGAGTCCCGCGGCACCGAGTACGTCACCACCTACACGCTCGAGCCGCTCGCGGACGGCACGCGCATCGTGTGCGACTTCAGCGCCGAGACGCCGCATCCGGGGCCCGCGCAGCGCGTCGGGTGGTTCCTCTTCGGCAAGGCGGGGATGAAGGCGACGCGCAAGGCGCTCGCGGACGACCTCGACCACGTCGCGAAGGCCGCCGAGCACGTCGAGGACGAGTGACGGCGCGCGGGCTACTCTCACGCTGAGGGGCTCGCGTCGCGGCCCCGCGGACCCGGGGAGGGGTCATGGACTGGTTCACGTTCGACGGGATCTCGTGGATCGGGGTGCTGGTGGCGTTCGTCGTCAGCTTCGCGATCGGCTGGTGGTGGTACTCGCCGGCGGGCTTCTGGAAGGTCTGGCGCGATAGGGCCGGGGTGACGGACGACCTCATGAAGGACGCCAACATGGGCGCGGCCTTCGGCGGCACGGTCCTGTTCAACCTGCTCGGCGTCATCGTGCTCGCGATGCTGATGAACGGGCTCGGCGTCGACGACTGGTCCGGCGGGCTGCTGCTCGGGGCCGTGCTCGGCCTGGTGATCCGTGGCGGAGCGCACGCGATCCACAACGGCTTCGCGGTCCGCAGCCCCATGGTCACCGTGATCGACGCGGCGCACGACACCGTGGGGCTCGCGCTTGCCGGCCTCGTGCTCGGGCTGTTCTGAGCATCGTCGCCCGCCTCGATCGGGAACGACGCGCGCCCCTCGACAGTTGACACATGTATGACAGCGAACCTCGCCTCCGCCACTCTGGGAACCCTCGACCTGTCGCGTGCGCCCCTCGCGCTCGGTGGGAACGTCTTCGGCTGGACGGCCGACCGGTCATCGTCCTACGCCGTGCTGGACGCCTTCGTCGCCGGCGGCGGGACGATGATCGACACGGCCGACGTGTACTCGGCGTGGGCGCCCGGCCATAGCGGCGGTGAGTCGGAGACCGTGATCGGGGAGTGGCTCGCGAGCCGCGGGCGGCGCGACGAGGTGATCGTCGCGACGAAGGTGAGCGAGCACCCCGAGCACAAGGGCCTCGCCGCCTCGACCGTGCGGAGCGCTGCGGAGGCGAGCCTCCGACGCCTGCAGACCGACCGCATCGACCTCTACTACGCACACTTCGACGACGCGTCGACGCCGCTCGAGGAGACCGCCGCCGCCTTCTCGGCGCTGGTCGACGAGGGCCTCGTGCGCGAGATCGGCATCTCGAACTACACGGCCGCGCGCATCGACGAGTGGATGGGCGTCGCCGAGAGGGACGGCCTGCACCGGCCCGTGGCCCTGCAGCCCCACTACAACCTCATGGAGCGCGGCTTCGAGGGGGACCTGAGGGCCGCCGCGGTGCGGCACGGGCTCGGGGTGCTGCCCTACTGGGCGCTCGCGAAGGGCTTCCTCACCGGCAAGTACCGCGACGGTGCCGAGGTCGACAGCCCGCGCGCCGCCCAGGCGGGCGAGTACCTCGACGACCGCGGCCGACGCGTGCTCGCCGTGCTCGACGCGGTGGCGGCCGACCACGGCGCGCCCGTCGCCGCCGTCGCGGTCGCGTGGCTGCGCGTCCAGGAGACGGTGGCCGCGCCGATCGCGTCGGCACGCACGCTGGAGCAGCTCGAGCCGCTGCTGACGGCGATGACGCTCGAGCTCTCGGACTTCGAGCTCGCGGCGCTGACCGCGGCGTCCGCGTAGGCGCGGTTCCGGCGGGCCCGCGGACCCCGGGAACGATGAAGGCCCCCTCTGTGCGGAGGGGGCCTTCATCGTGCGAGAGCGGGTGAC
>NZ_BBLU01000010.1 GCF_000759715.1 Demequina mangrovi | reverse complement strand
GCTCGGGCTTGGGTGCCGGCTTGGGGCCGGGCTTGGGGGCGCCGGGCTTGGCCGCGGGCTTCGCGGCGGGCTTCGACGCGGGCGCGGGCGCGCTCGCGCCGGCGGCGGGCTTGGCCGTGGGGAAGGCGTCGCGCGCCTTCCGCACCACGGGTGCCTCCAGGGTGGAGGACGGACCCTTGACGTATTCGCCGAGCTCGTTGAGCTTGGTGATCAGGTCCTTGCTCGAGACTCCGAGCTCCTTCGCGATCTCATGGACGCGGGGCTTTGCCACTTCTCTCCTGTCTCGGCTCGACCAAGACAGGGTCGAGCCATCGTTACGGCTGGGTGCTCATCGTGAGCTGCTCATCGCTGGGCCATGGGCTTTCATCCCGTCTGATTCGATGGTGGGCACGGTCCACGCTAGCCGACCGCGAGGCCGGCGACGTCGAGCTCCGACACGCGCAACGCACGCGGCAGGGCCCGGCGCTTGAGCGCCTGCGCGAGACATGCCGGGTCGGGATGGAGCCATGCTCCCCTGCCCGGCATGCGGCGATGCTCGTCGACGACCGCGCGGCCGTCCACCTGCACCACTCGCACAAGGACCGACCGAGACGCCCGACCCCTGCAGCCGACGCACGTCCGCACCGGCTCCTGGGAGGCGGGGGCGGGGGCGCCGACGTCACGAGACGGATCTCTCGGCTGCACCAGTCTAGCGGTTCCTGCTCAGCGGCCGGAACCGGCGCGTCCGGGGACGTCCGGCTGCTCGTCCGAGCGGATGTCGATGCGCCACCCCGTGAGACGCGCGGCGAGGCGGGCGTTCTGGCCCTCCTTGCCGATCGCGAGCGAGAGGTGGAAGTCCGGCACCACCACGCGCGCCGCGCGGGCCTCCTCGTCGACGACCTCGACCGAGACGACGCGCGAGGGCGACAGGGCGTTGCCCACGAAGGTCGCCGGGTCGTCGTCCCAGTCGATGATGTCGATCTTCTCGCCGCGCAGCTCGCTCATGACGGCGCGCACGCGCGAGCCGACGGGGCCGATGCACGCGCCCTTGGCGTTGACACCGGGGACGGTCGCGCGGACCGCGATCTTGGTGCGGTGACCCGCCTCGCGGGCGAGGCTCATGATCTCGACGGTGCCGTCCGCGATCTCGGGGACCTCGAGCTCGAACAGCTTGCGCACGAGCCCGGGGTGGGTCCGCGACAGCGTGATCGACGGCCCCTTCTGGCCGCGGCCGATGTCGAGCACGTAGCCCTTGAGACGCTCGCCGTGGACGTAGACCTCGGTGGGCACCTGCTCGTGGGGAGGCAGGATCGCCTCGACGTCGCCGAGGTCGACGTGCACGTTCTTGGGGTCCGACGACTGCTGGATGACGCCCGAGACCAGCTGGCCCTCGCGGCCGGCGTACTCGCCCAGCACGGCATCGTCCCCTGCCTGGCGCAGACGCTGGAAGATCACCTGGCGCGCGGTCGACGTCGCGATGCGGCCGAAGTCCTTCGGGGTGTCGTCGAACTCCGGCAGGTCGGCGGCCTCCTCGCCCTCCTCCGCGTCCTCGCGCGCGAGGATCGTCACCTTGCCCGTCACGCGGTCGAGGTGCGCCCGCGCATGCCGGTAGGCGCCGGGGGTCTTGTGGTACGCCGAGACGAGCGCCTGCTCGATCGCGTCGACCAGCACGTCCAGACGGATGTCCTTCTCGCGCTCGAGGCCCCGCAGGGCCTGCATGTCGATGTCCATGTCCTACTTCTCTCCCAGCCTCTTGAGCTCCACGACGATGCGTCCCTCGCTGATCTCGCCCAGCGGCACCTGCTGCAGCTCGCCGTCGACGTCGAGCACGACCGTGTCGCCGTCGACGTCCTGGACGCGTCCGGTGACGGAACGGTCGGCGAGGCGGATCTCGACGAGCCGGGTGCGGGCGCGCAGGAAGTGGCGGCGCTCGGTGAGGGCTCGGTCGGTGCCGGGGGTGGAGACCTCGAGGACGTACGGCGTGGAGGGCACGTTCGCCTCGTCGAGCGCGGCGCCGATGGTGCGGGAGGCCTCGGCCACCTTGTCCAGGTCGGCGCTGCCGACCTCGGTCTCCGGCAGATCGACGGTCACGAGCACCCGCGAGCGCTTGCCTGCGGCGGTGACGTCCACCCCCTCGACGACAAGTCCGACCGCCTCCGCCGCCGGCGCGGCAAGCTCGATGATGCGGCTCGAGATGTCCATGGCATCGCCTCCCACGCGCGGCACGCGCTCCGTTCCTGAAATTCGGTCGGTCACATTCTAGGGCCCTCTCGGGGGCGTGTCATGATGGCGCCCATGACGCCGTCCCCGTCCCGCTGGATGCGCGGACTCGCGGCGGCCGCGGTGCTCGCGGTCGCGACGACCGGCTGCAGCTGGCGGCTCGAGACCCCGCCCATCCCGAGCCGCACGCCGACCGCCACCGTGGTGCTGCGGGACGACGCTGCGCTGCGCGAGCAGGCCGTGATCGACGCTGCCGACTCCTCCGAGGCGGGCGCGCTCGAATCCGCCCTGGCACCCGTGCGTCTCGAGGCGCTCGGCGGCGTCTACGTCCCCTATCCCTCCGCCTCCCCCGTGCCGTCGCCGACAGGCGAGCAGCCCTCCTTCGCGGAGGCGGTCGACGCCGCAATCGCGGACGCGCTCCGCGGGGCGGACGCCGCGCAGGACGAGGACCCGGGGCTCGCGGCGCTGCTGCGCTCGATAGCGCTGTCGCACGCCATGACGACCACCGTCGCCGACCTCGCGGGAGCCGAGCCGGGCGACCGCTCGCTGCCCGGCGGCGACGGCGTCCCGGACTTGGCGCCCGCGGAGGCCACCGAGGTCGACGGCGACGTGCTCGCCGCGCTCGCCCTCGCGCACGACGAGGCCGCGTTCACGTACGAGGTGATCGCTGCCCGCTCCGAGGACGAGGACGCGCGCGCCGAGGCGCTCACGCGTTCGCGGCTGCACGAGGACCGCGCCGCGGCGCTGCTCGCGCTGCCAGGGGTCGAGGACCGCCGGGAGACGCTCTACGACGTGCCGTCCGCCGGCACCGGCACCGCGGAGGAGCGCGCCGCGACCGCGCTCGCGCTCGAGACGGCCCTCGCGGAGGCGTACGCCGCGCTCATCGACGGCGCGAGCGCCCAGGACGCCGGGTGGATCCTCGACGCGGCCTACGACGCCTTCGCGCAGGCCGCCTCCCTCCCGGGCTTCGAAGTCGCGGACATCCCGGCACTGCCCGGCCTCAGCGTGTCCCGGTGAATCCGAGTGTTGCGTGCCGGGCGCGGGGCCAGACCAGAGCATCCTCGGAGTCGTCCGCGCTGGTGACGATGCCACCCGCGAGTCGCAGGCAGCGCAGTCCGCGCTGTCAGGGTCGGGACGGGCGCAGCGCGGCCCCGAGGGTCCACTGACACGCCGTGTAAGATTAGTCGGCCCGAGGTGGGCCGCGCGTATCGACGAACGGGAAGTGCAGTGCTGGGTAGACGTGTGAGGTTGAGGCTCGAGGACCTGGTATGGCCCCATCGGATGGATGTCGTGGCGCGTATCGACTTCCTCCGGCATGTCGACGCGGTGGGCGAGGCCGCCGCCTCGACGTGCTCCCTCTCGCAGCTCGCACCGCACGATCAGCAGGCGATGGGGCTCAACTTCGCCGTGCTCGCTGACCTTGACGCACGGTCGAGAGCGCTCGGTCGCCTACCGGCCGACCAGGTGCTGAAGGTCTCCGATCACGGCGGACCGCATGGTGCGCTCGCCGGACCCAGCAACGAAGCGCCTGTCGGCTCGATCGCGCCGCGCCGATACGAGCTGTCCGCAGGAGCCGACGCGGTGGCAGTCATGATCCGCCTCGGCGTCACCCACGCAAGGTTCGGCGTGGATCCCGCTGTGACGGCTGCCATCGACTACACAGCGTGGCTCCGCCGCCTCGGCATAGTGCTCGACGGCGAGGCTCTCACGGGCTGGGGCCCGTGGCCGAATGCGACCACCTCCGACCTCCACGCGGTGCTCTCGGACCCAGCCGAGGCGGCGTCCGATCCAGCCGTCAGCGAACTCCGTGCGCTCGTCGCAGAAAAGAGCGCGCAACTCGCGCGATACGAAGAGCGCATCGACCGGATCTACGACGCGGTCGGCGTCGCTCCTGGCACGCCGGCAACGGAGATGCCCAGCCGTGCGAGGCTGAAAGCGGAACCGCAAGGGAACCGCGATGGTCGCATCGCTCGCGGAGGCGCGCACGCCGCTGACGCTGTCTCCGGGCTGGACGCGCCCGCTCCTGTGCGCCGAGCCCCTGCGCCGGAGCAGGGGCGAGCGGCGCGCATTCGCGCCTTCGCCCGTTCAGGCGCCTTGGCGCGGCTCGAGAGGCTTCGCGCGACGCACCAAGGCGAGCGGTGCGTGATCATCGCCGACGGCGTCGGCCTGACCGATGCCGACCTCGACGCTCTCAGCTCTGAGACGACTTTCGCCACCGACCACTTCGTGCCGCAGTCTGAGCTCGTGGGGATGGCTCCGACATACATCTGCACGTCGACTCCGTCGGCTGTCGGGCGTGCGGCGAAGCGTGGCGCGACCGTCTTCGCCCCGTTCCTCGCTCAGGGGGACCACACAGGCGATCCGCATTGCGTGACAAGGGTGCTGCTCGCACAGCGCTCTGTGCGCATCGACGCCCAGGGCTCTGTCAACCTCAACGTTGCAGAACCTCTGCGGCATGGCCACACCGATGCGGTCACCATGGCACTGCCTCTCGCGCGCTTCATGGGCTTCTCTGAAGTGGTGCTGATCGGATGCGAGGCCGACGGCGAAATCCTCGGGTCCGTGCATGAGTCCCCGGGCAGCGCACTCTCACTCATGGTCACGGCGCTCGAACGCGACGGCATCCGCACCATCGTCGGGCACGCGGGCGAGGGTCTCCGAAGCATGCGTCCTAGGCAGCGAGGCAGCGTGGCGAGTCGATGAGCACGTCGAGCAGCATCCACATCGAGGCCGAGACCTGCATCGTGACGGTCGTCACCGATGACTTCTTCGCCGGGGGCGTGGTCATGCTGGCAAGCCTCCTGAAGCATCACCCCGACGACACCCATCCGATCCTGATTCTTCATCACGACGAGCGCGCACCTCTGACGGAGCTTCACCGCGAGGTACTGGAGGAACTCTCTCCACGGGTGCGTTGCATCGCGGCGGGAGACGCCGAGTTCTGGGTGGCGCGGGATCGGCTCGCACGGAAGCTCGGTACGCCTGCGCGGCTCACAGCGGCCTTCCTCATCCTCGAGGCGTTCCGTATCACGGGTCCGGCACGCGTGGTGACGCTCGACAGCGACCTGCTCTTCCTGCGCAGCTGTCGCGAGCTCTTCGAAACGACAGCCGACTTCGCCGCAGTTCGCGCCTTCGATGGCCAGGGCGACCTGCCGAAGAGCTTCTTCAACTCGGGAGTGATGTGCATCGGCTCCCGTCACCTCACCGGAACCACCTACAACGACCTGTTGCACTCGACCACCGTCGCACACCTGCCGCCCGGCACGGGCATGGCGGACCAGCTGCTGCTCAACGCGTACTTCGGCCCCGCGCGCAGGTCGTACCTCGACCCGAGCCTGAACGTCACCAAGCGTCACTTCCCCGACCGCTCAGGACCGATCGAGGAACAGTTCGCCGCGACGCCGACACGGGTGCTCCACTACGTGGCCGCCAAGCCGTGGCAGACTCGCGCCGAAGCGACGGAGGACACCTACATGTGCGCCGAAGCGCTCTGGCACGCCGCGCACGTGGAGGCATACGAGGCGTTGTCGAGGGGCACCCGAGAGCGTCTCCTCTCCCGGGGCTACTCCACGACGCTTGAGCTGAGCAAGCGCGCCCTCGGGGAAGGCCTGCGCTCGCGCTAGGTGTGCCCGCCGCGAGCGACCCCGCTCAGGCTCCCAGCGCCCCTCTGACGCGTGCGATCAGGACCTCCGCCGCATCGTCCACGGGCAGCGCCTCGCTGGAGCCCTCCGCGCGCACCTTGAGCTCGACCGTGCCCTCGGCCAGTCCGCGGCCCACGACGAGGATGTACGGTGCGCCGATGAGCTCGGCGTCCTTGAACTTCACGCCGGGCGAGACCTTGGGACGGTCGTCGTAGCAGACCTCGACGCCCGCGGCCTCGAGGTCGGCCGCGAGGCCCGCGGCGGCGTCGAAGACCGTCGCGTCCTTGCCGGTCGCGACCACGTGCACCTGGTACGGCGCGACGTGGATCGGCCAGCTCAGGCCCAGCTCGTCGTGGTTGTTCTCGGCGAGCAGCGCGACGGCGCGCGTGACGCCGATGCCGTACGAGCCCATCGTCACCACCTGCTGCTTGCCGTTCTCGTCGAGCACGCGCAGGTCGAGCGCCTCGGCGTACTTGCGGCCCAGCTGGAAGATGTGGCCGATCTCCACGCCCCGCGCGAGCTCGAGCGGGCCGGAGCCGTCGGGAGCCTCGTCGCCGTCGCGGACGTCGGCCGCCTCGAGGGTGCCGTCGCCGATGAAGTCGCGACCCATGACCAGGTCGAACACGTGCTTGCCGTGCGCGTTGGCGCCGGTGATCCAGCGGGTGCCGGGGACGATGCGCGGGTCGAGCATGTACGGGATGGTCGCGTCGTCCTCGGAGAGGAACGCGACGCCCTCGGGTCGGGCCTGCGGGCCGAGCACGCCGGGGCCGATGTAGCCCTTGACCAGCTCGGGGTGGGCCTTGAGATCGTCCTCGTTCGCGGCCTCGACGGTCGCGGGCGACAGGGCCGCCTCGAGGCGGGTCATGTCGACTTCGCGGTCGCCTGGCACGCCGACCACGAGCAATCCGCGCTCGCCCGCGGGGTTGGTCGTGGCGATCACCACGTTCTTGAGGGTGTCCGCGGCGGTCCACGGCCGGTCCTCGCGCGGGTGGTTGGCGTTCGCGGAGGCCACCAGGGTCTCGATGGTGGGCGTGTCGGGGGTGTCCTCCACGTGCGCCGCGGGCGCATCGGTCCAGTCGATCGCGGCGGGTGAGGGCGTGGTGACGGCCTCGACGTTGGCCGCATAGCCGCCGGGCGAGCGCACGAAGGTGTCCTCGCCGACCTCGGTGGGCGAGAGGAACTCCTCCGACTTGGAGCCGCCCATCGCGCCGGCCTGCGCCTGCACGATCACGTACTCGAGGCCGAGCCGCTCGAAGATGCGGATGTAGGCCGCGCGCTGCGCCGCGTACGACGCATCGAGGCCCTCGTCCGAGATGTCGAACGAGTAGGAGTCCTTCATGACGAACTCGCGACCGCGCAGCAGGCCTGCGCGAGGACGCGCCTCGTCGCGGTACTTGGTCTGGATCTGGTAGATCGTCAGCGGCAGGTCCTTGTACGAGGAGTACAGGTCCTTCACCAGCAACGTGAACATCTCCTCGTGCGTGGGCGCGAGCAGGTAGTCGCCGCCCTTGCGGTCCTGGAGGCGGAAGAGGTTGGGCCCGTACTCGGTCCAGCGGCCCGTCGCCTCGTAGGGCTCGCGCGGCAGCAGCGCCGGGAAGTGGACCTCCTGGCCGCCGGCGGCGTCCATCTCCTCGCGCACCACGGCCTCGACCTTGGCGAGGACCTTGAGGCCCAGCGGCAGCCAAGTGTAGATGCCGGGGGCGGCGCGGCGGATGTAGCCGGCGCGGACGAGCAGCTGGTGCGACGCGACCTCGGCGTCGGCGGGATTCTCGCGCAGCGTGCGCAGGAAGAGCGTGGACATGCGAAGCATGGGGGCAATTCTATGGGCAGAGCCGCCGTCGGATCCGCCCTTGGAGGAGATACCGGGACCGGCGGGGGACGCTGGCGTGTTTGCACCGATATGCGACGCCGTTGTCCACGGGAGCGAGCAGTTCGAGCTCGCCACCGTACTGCGCTAGTGTCTGCTCAGTGAACACAGTTGGCTGGGCAGCGCCCAAGATGCGCGGGATCGCGCCAGGCCCGTGGGCGTGCTTCCTAGAGAATGAGGTCGTGCTCAACGGCACAGAGGTCCTCGGAACCATCTGGGTCGGTTTCGGCACGTACGTCAACCGTGGCGGGCTCATTCGGTCGTATGTGGAGATCGGCCGATACTGCTCGATCGGTCGGGGCGTGACCATAGGCATGGGCGTCCATGCTCTGCATCACCTCTCCACCTCCCCGTTCTTCAAGATTTCCGAACCGATGTCCCAATCTCATTTGGCCTCCGAGGACCCCAAACGCCGCGTCGTCGTGGGAAACGACGTGTGGATCGGGGACGACGTGAAGATCGCCTCCGGAGTCAGGATCGGGCACGGGGCCGTGATTGCTGCTGGCGCCGTGGTCACCAAGGACGTGCCGGACTACGCGATCGTGGGCGGAGTCCCCGCGCGATTGATACGCGAACGGTTCGACAAGGAGATCACAGATCGCCTGCTCGCGAGCCGTTGGTGGGAACTCGAGCCCGCAGTCCTGCGTGAACTCGTCGACGGCGATGTGAACGCCTCCCTCGATCGGCTCGAGCAGGCCGATCTGCCCCGAGCCGAGGCGAAGTACCGCCGATTCACGCCGCCTCCGGCGAAGTGATCTCGTCAGCTGGGGCGCGGGCCTGACTCACGCAGGACGCCCGCTGATCCGCGGAGCTCGTCCAGCTCGGATCAGCCGACAACTGGATGCCGCAGACACGCCGTTCGGGCCAACACCAACGCACCCAGTTGCGCCACGTGGGACGGACGCGGCGCGACGCACGAGTGTGAGGGGCAGGCCCGTGGCCTGCCCCTCACACTCGTGGGCCTGGTTGCGTTGCTGACCGATCACTGGGCGCGTCGCGCCCCGTCGACCAGCATCTTGATCCGCAGGTAGAACTGCCCCGCCATCGCGTCAACGTCTACCGCCGACGCAGTGCGCTGGCCTGCCGCGGAGAACGAACGCCAGACGATCGGGTCGTGGTAGACGGTGGAGATCGCCGCGGCAAGCTCGTCCGGCGATTCCACCTGCACGCCGCCGAGACTCAAGGTCTCGGACAGCGAGTGGGGCATGTGCCGATAGAAGACAGGCACGCCGAGCGATGCGGCCTCGACCGGCACCATCTCGAAGGTCAGCTGCCGAGCGAGCGAGACCATCGCCCTCATCTTCACGAGGCGGTCCGCCAGCCCGTGGTGCGAATAGGGCCAGATCTCGTCCAGCCCGAAATCGTGATCGAAACGCGGATTGTACTGCCGCAGCCCGATCAGCGGAACGCCGGGGAGGGCCTCGCGGATCGCGCCGATCCACTCCCGGGCGTCGCCCTCAATGATCCGCTCGTCGGAGAGCTTCGCGATGTCGCCGACGAACACGCCCCGCGTGCCGGCGAAGGTCGCGGTCGCCCCTTCTAGCGGCTGGATCGTCTTGGGCAGAGTGACGATGTTGTCGCGGATCGGTGCGAGCTCGGGCGTATCTCGTGCGGAGTTCGCGAAGACGAGCACCTGAACCAGGTCACCGTACTCGGCGATCCATTCCTGCATCTGCTCCACGATGAAGTTGGCACGGTGATCCGAAGCCAGCAGAGACAGGTTGACGAGGACCACCCGACCACGCGCGGCGTGGGTGCGCACCGTCTCGATCACGCGGGCGAAATCGGGCCGTTGCGGATCGCCGACATAGACGATCACCGCGTCCGCATCGACGCCGCCGAGGCCGATCGGATCACCGGTCTCGATGTCCGCGAGCGTCACCTCCGCACCGAACTTGCGAAGCACGTCTGCCATGAGGTGGCACGACTTGAGGATGCCGCCCTTCTTCCATCGCTTGCGATCCGTGCGACCGACGATCGCGACATTCATCGTGTCGCGCTTCACCGGCCGGAACGCGGAGAGATCGGGCCATGGCGCCCGCGCGGCGATCTCCTGCGTCACGATCTGGCGCATGTCGAGTCGACGAGCAGCGGTTCCCTCGTCGCGCCCCATGGACGCCGTCGAGATCGAGGGCGCCTCCGTGTCGAGCGGATATGCGAGCTTCTTCTCGTGCTTGAGCACCACCAGGCCCACGCCCTGCTCACGTGCGTTGATCGCGAACCACACATCGGCCATGTTCGCGACCGGCATGTCGGACATCGCGAAGTCGATGGTCGACGTGTGGAACCCCGTCGCACCGGTGCCAAGCAGATGAACGGCGGTGTCGTGCGGACGATGAGAGTAGAACGCGAAGACACGGCGGGAGCCGGAATCGTAGTAGTTCTCGAACGGCTCCTTGAAGACCGAGCCATGCCACCCGACCACGCGTGCGCGGCCGTACCGCTCGATGCCGTCGACGATCGAGTCGACGTAGTGGCGCGGATAGTGGATGTCGTCGTCGCAGGTCAGGTAGTACCCGGTGAATCCCTCGAGGAACATGAACTTGCCACGATCGCCGAGGTCCTCTCCCGTGAAATAGCGCACGTTATCGTAGAGCGGGATCGACGCGGGCGGCTGAGCCATGTCGTTGAGCCAGACGAACACCTCATCCGCCTGCGGTGCGAGGCTCGCCAAGGCAGCCGCCAGGCTCTTCTCCCTGCCGGGCATGGTGGCCATGCCGACACGCACGCCGTCGCGGTTGGCACTCCGGGTCACCTCGCGAGCGGAGCCCGCGCCAGTGGTCTCCAGTGGACCCGGGCGTCCGGCGACCTCGCTGGGGAGCCCGGCACCCCGGACGGCGCTCTCGTGATCCCATGCATGAGGTACCGCGACCGACATGACGCGCGAAAGGCTGGTGAACGCAGCCTTCCAGGTCTCGACCTCGGTGTCCTTCTCCTCCCGCACCCGCTTGACGTCGCCGAGCAGCGCTGCGATCTGCTCGGTCGCCGCGACGTTGCGCTCGATCGCGTCCTTCAACTGGGCACCGACGCGGCCCGTCATATCGCGACCGCTGCGCACCTCCCGGCCCAGGGTGAAGAGGCTGTCCGCCGAGCCCTGGCCGATCACAGTATCCACAGCGTGAGCGTCGAGGGTCGCTCCCGGTGCGGCCCAGATCACGTTGCGGGAACGGCCACGAATGGCCACCTCGCGGTAGCCGAATGCGTTCAGGAAGCCGGCGATCGCCCGGGTGTGCGAGGGGTCGTGAGCCTCGGTGACGATCACGGGACGACAGCGCCCGATGGTCCGCTCCAGCCCGCGAAGGACATCAGGCTCCATACCCTCGACGTCGACCTTGACGAGCGACACCTGCTGCTCACCGACAAGCTCGTCGAGGATGACGCTTTGGATGTCGCCCCCTGCAGCTCGGGTCGCGGCCATGGTGCCGAGGTTGCCGTCGAGGTTCTGGGTCAGCTCGTAGGAGTGGTGGCCGTCCGAGGCAAGGGCCGCCACCACCTCGACGCGCTGATCGAGTCCGTTTTCCGCGACATTGCGGCGCAGCAGCTCGATGTTCGGCCCATGCGGCTCGACAGCGAAGACCTTCGCCTCGCTGAACGCCTCCGCGAGGTACACCGTGTGGTTGCCGAGATTCGCGCCGACATCGATGATGGCGCCAGGCGCAAGCGGGAGGCTTGCGACGAACTCGAGAAGGTCGCCCTCGTAGAACCGACGGTAGCTACGAACGGTCTCGAAGACGTATTCGCCGACGTACCCCGAGAGCGTCAGCTCCCGATCCGCGAACGGAATTTGCACAGATGCGACGTCAAAACGGTCACTCATACATCGGCCTCAGCGGTCGCCCGACCCGGCGCCGGCTGCGCAAGTCCGTGGGTCCGGACGAAGATCTCGGTGCTCACCGCACGCTGGGCATCGACAGCCTGCGCCGTAAGGTTGAGGCTGCGCTTCACCGTGCGCAGCGCCTCCGCGTTGTCGCCAACCTTCCGCTCCATCCGCTCGTTCGCGTCGGACAGGCGCTTCACGCGGCGCGAAGACTCCCGATGGAACCGCTCAGCGTTCCTGCTCGACCGTTGCAGCTGCCGGATCACGAAGTGCGCGAGCAGCGACGAGTGAACCGCGAGGAGCGCGATGCCCACGGCAATCCCCCACGCTGCGTCAACGAAACCGACGAGTCCAAGGGTTGCGGCGACCGTCGCAACTGCCGAGGCCCCGATGACTAGACGTGGTCGCATGGGTGTTTCCTCCGTGGTGTCGGGCCCGCGCAGTGCGGGCGTTCAGGTGTAGCTGTGAAAATCATCGACATCTGCGCTGTATCGCGACGCATGGCCCCATGGCAGCTGACACCGAGTGCCGAACTATTCTAGCCCGGTGCACACGGCCGACCGGGCCGCGTCGGGTTTCGAGGCTGCGTGACCCTCGCCGACACATGCGGTGCTCGTGAACCACCGCAAGGATTCGCGCCACGACGCTAGTGGGTTGGCACGGGAAGCACTTCGCCCGCAGGCACGTCCAATGCGCCGGAGAACCGCGACACACGCGCCACATGTCGGGCGAAGGAGTAATGGTTGCGTACGAGTCGCCGCCCCCGCTCCACCATGTCCTCGTATCGCGCCGGATCAGCCATCAGAGCCGTCACAACAGTCGCGACTTCGCTCGGCGTGCAATACAGCGCTGCGTCACCGAAGATCGGCTCGAAGGACCGGCTGGTGACCAACGGCACTCCGACAGCCAGCGCCTCGAGCGGCGCCAGACCGAATGCCTCGATCATCGTGGGATGCGTGAAGTACACATAGACATCGAGCTCCGCGAGGAAGTCGCGGGGGTGCACCGAGTCGAACTCCGTGACGGTCCAATTCGCGGGGAGGTGACCGATCCGCGTGGCCGGGACCCGAGCCCCTCCAAGGACTCGGACCTCGAACGGAGTTGCCTCGGGGTATGCGCCGAGAAGGTCCTCCGCGGAGAGCGGCCACTTCTCGACACCATCCCTGGAGTGCCGACCGACGACGATCGCGCCGTCGCGCCGCCGCGGGGCGGGACGTGCCCAGTCCTCTGGGTCGAGGCACACGAGCCAGTCTTCCTCCGACATGGTCACGCCCGAGAGCTCGTCTGCGTGCTTCTCTCGCAGTACGCCTCGAATCGATGGCGACAGCGGAGCGACGAGCACCTCCACGCCGAAGCGTCGCTCAAGAGACGCGACCACCTTGTCGAGGTCGTAGTAGTGGACGTCGTCCGGCGAATCGTCGTAGAGGCGCCGGGGTGCCTGGTTCACAACCAGCACGGCTCTGTCCGCCTCGACGCACGGAAGCTCGTCAGCGAGATGGACCGCCATGGGGGGATGCACGAATACCAGCAGGTCAGTGGTGATCGACTCCCCGACGCTGAGCAAGCGCACCTGGTCACCGTCGATGACGTCCCAGTACTTGGCGTTGATGGGGCCACGGACGCGGTCAGGAAAGCGCGGGTGATTGATGAGGCCCACGGTCATGCCTGCCTCACGCCAGGCCCGGATCTCCCGGATGTTCGCGGAAGTCGTGCCACCCGGCAGGACGAAGTCGGACATCAGGACAACGTCGAGATGGCGAGTCGTCGCCTGAGACTGTAGTGCCGGATCCATGAGACGTGGTATCGGGAACGGGCGGTCGCAATCAGGATCGAGGGTGGGCGCGCCGGTGGAGAACGCGGCGCTATTCTGCCAAGCCCTGGATGCCTCTAGATGCTGAGCACGGGCGCCGGACGCATGCGCGATATACCGCAGACCTCGCGGCCCATCGGCAGTGAGGTTCCGGCCCGAGATGCGAGCAAGGGTGAACGGAACGCGGCCAGAGACGGTGACGATAGCGTCGCGTCCGTACATACGTGCGAACCTGTCGGTGAACTCCGTATCGGCGTTGATCCGCAACTCTTGCCATACTCCGAGTTCGTCGAACACCGCGCGGGCGACCATGAACGTCGGCGAGCTCCGGGCAAACCCGCTACGAAGCTGCAGCGCATCATCGACCCGAACGCGCTCGACAACGGTTGCGATCACCCCCTGTGCCTCGGCATGACGTGCGACCTGCGTGGCAATCTGCTGAGGATGTGCCCAGTCGTCTGCGTCGTGCACAGTCACAAGGTCGCCAGCGGCGCCGGCAAGCGCGATATTCCGCGCCGCGTACGCACCGCCATTGGCAGTCAGCCGGACCAGGCTGAGGCGCGAGTCGCGACCAATGCGGTCTTCGACAACCGCACGCGTGCCATCAGTGCTTGCATCGTCCACCACGATGACCTCGAGGCTGCGGTGCGTCTGTGCGAGCACCGAGTCGATGGCGTAGCCGATCGTGTCCTCACAGTTGAAGGCCGGGATCAGCACCGATACCAACGGGCCGTCCTCATACGAGGCACCCGGTGAAACGGCGCCGCGGATGTTGCCGAGCGTCGCTGGCCTGCCCGGGTCGATCCGCGCTATACCGCAGAAGCCGCGATCGAGATAGCAGCGCGAAAGCGCGTCGAGACGTGCGTCGTCTGGCAGCGCCTCAGTATCGGCGCTCAGAAGCGCGATGTGCACTTCAGGCTCAAAGCCGTGTTCCACCTGACGGGAAGCGATGAACGACAGCGCCTCGTCCACCGCGCCGGAACGGGCTCGCCCGTGAACCCAACGAGCGGCGGCCCGCTTGCCGGCGAGCACTGCCGGATCGGTGACCGCAGCCCGCAGGAGCTCCTTGTCGCCGTCGGCCTGCCGGCCGACGTGGTCTAGGACGTAGACGCGGGCCAAGCGAGCCTCGGCCCGGAACCGTGAGTCCAGCCCGGGAGTCGAGGCGTAGGACTCGAGCGCGTCGAGCGCAGCAGTCTCGTATCCCCGGCGCGCGGCGTGCTCAAGATGCGCGATGCGCTTCCTGAACTCCGAAGATGCGGGAGCAACTCGACGGCGCTTGTCTGATCCAATCGGGAGCGCCCGGGTTCCCGTGCCGCGGCCCCGTTCGCTCTGGAGTTCGGGGGCGGAAGCTGCGCCGGGCTTGGCACTGACCGTCAGCACCCGCGCCGTGATGTGCGACGCATGCGGTGTGACGTTCGCGGGGGAGCGCAGGACGCCTTTGCTGGCGCCGGTGCCGGGCTGCCGCTCGCGCGGTAGGGTCACGCGCACGGCGAACTGGCGGACGAAAGGAATCGCGACGATGTGGCGCCGCGCGCGCCACGAGATTGCGACGCTCGCGCTCGCACCCACGGCAGCGATGAAGATCGCCAGGGCCGCGAAAGGACCATCGATGATCCACGCGCCGGTGACGCCGATCAAGGCGAAGACCAGCGAGATGCCAGCCTGCAGGTGGCGCATCCGCACGCGTTGGGCGCGGTGGGCCATGAAGCGCTCCCAATAGATGACGGGCGGCGGCACCGAGACGGCGCCCGCGACGCCGAGCACCACGGCGATGAGCGCCGCAAGGTAGCGTTCCCCTGTCACCGCCAGGATCGCCAGCGATCCCGCGACGACCACGATGTTCGTGACCGTGAGCAGCGCCAGGAAGAGCGCGCGTCGATTGCTGCCTGTCAAAATTCCCCTCCCAGCGCTTGGACGCGCCGACAGGCCCCTCAGACACCGCTACCGGCATGTCCGGCTCTGGATGAGGCGCCACGCTCGTGCGGCACGTCCGTCCGTGCGTACCAAGATTCTGGCACACGGCGCGAAAACTCTACCATGTTGCGGGCCCACTCACGGGCGGCCGGAGGGCCCGAGGCACCTAGAACATCACGGTCGCGAACGTCCCGACCTCGCCGAACCCGACCGCGTCGTACGCGCGGATCGCCACCGGGTTGAAGTCGTTGACGTAGAGGCTGACGGTCGGCGCGAGCCGTGCGCGCACCTGCGACACCACCGCGGCCATCCCTGCCCGTGCGAGCCCCCGGCCGCGCACGTCGGGGTGCACCCAGACGCCCTGGAGCTGCGCCACTCCCCCGCCGAGTGCGCCGACCTCGGCCTTGAACACCACCTGGCGCTCCCCGGCCACGGTGCCCATCTGCACGAACGACCGGCCCGCGCGCACCAGGTACCGCAGGCGCTCCTCGTAGCCGGCGCGACCGTGACGCAGGGGGTCGTAGCCGACCTCCCCGATGAACATGTGCACGCATGCGGGCAGCAGCAGGTCGTAGTCGTCGAGCGTCGACAGCCTCACCGGACCGAGCGCGAGGTCGCCCGCCGCGATCCCGGTCACCGGCGCCGGATCCGCGGCGATCGCCATCGACACCTGGCGCGGGCGGACCTCGCGCGCGGGACCCCACCACGGCTCGACGCGGCCCCACAGGTCGAGCGTGACCTGCGCGGGCCCCACGAGCGCCGCGGGGCGCGTGAGCCGCGTGACGGCGGCCGCTGCGACCTCGGCTAGCAGCGCGTCATCGTCGTCGTCCTCGGGCAGCACGGCGCAGAGGTTCGCGCCGTTCCACAGCGCCCCCACCAGCGTCGAGTGCAGGCCCGAGCGCCGTCGCACGCCCCACAGCGAGGCGGGCATCATCCCGGAGGCGCGGGCCGCCTCGAGATGCATGAGCGGCACCACATGGGAGACCGGGTCGAGCCGCGCGATCTCGATGGCCGCGTCGAGGTCCCGTCGCTGCAGGGGCGCCAGCGTGTGCTGGGCGCGCCTGAGCAACGAGTCCGTCATGACGCGGCGATCACCTCCGGGGAGGCTCCCTCGACGGGCTCCATCGTCTCGGCGATCTTCATCGCCTCCTCGATCAGCGTCTCGACGATGTCCTTCTCGGGGACCGTCTTGATGACCTCGCCCTTGACGAAGATCTGGCCCTTGCCGTTGCCCGACGCGACGCCGAGGTCCGCCTCGCGCGCCTCGCCCGGTCCGTTGACCACGCAGCCCATGACGGCGACGCGGAGCGGGACCTCCATACCCTCGAGACCGGCGGTCACCTTCTCCGCGAGCTCGTAGACGTCCACCTGGGCGCGGCCGCACGAGGGGCACGAGACGATCTCGAGCTTGCGCGGGCGCAGGTTGAGCGCCTGGAGGATCTGGATGCCGACCTTGACCTCCTCGACCGGCGGGGCGGAGAGGGACACGCGGATGGTGTCGCCGATGCCCTGGCTCAGCAGGGCGCCGAAGGCGGTCGCGGACTTGATGGTGCCCTGGAACGCCGGGCCCGCCTCGGTCACGCCGAGGTGCAGCGGCCAGTCACCGCGCTCGCTCAGCATCTCGTAGGCCCGCACCATGACGACCGGGTCGTTGTGCTTGACGGAGATCTTGAAGTCGTGGAAGTCGTGCTCCTCGAACAGGCTCGCCTCCCACACTGCGGACTCGACGAGCGCCTCGGGCGTGGGCTTGCCGTACTTCTCGAGCAGTCGCTTGTCGAGCGAGCCGGCGTTGACGCCGATGCGCAGCGACGTGCCGTGGTCCTTCGCCGCCTGCGCGATCTCCTTGACCTGGTCGTCGAAGCGCTTGATGTTGCCGGGGTTCACGCGGACGGCGGCGCAGCCGGCCTCGATCGCGGCGAACACGTACTTGGGCTGGAAGTGGATGTCGGCGATCACCGGGATGTTCGACTTCCTGGCGATCGCGGGAAGCGCGTCGGCATCGTCCTGCGTCGGGCACGCGACGCGCACGATGTCGCATCCCGCTGCGGTGAGCTCCGCGATCTGCTGGAGCGTCGCGTTGACGTCGTGCGTCTTGGTGGTGGTCATCGACTGCACGCTCACGGGTGCGTCGCCGCCCACGTACACGTCGCCGACCTTGATCTTGCGCGTCTTGCGGCGGGGGTTGAGCACAGGTGCGGGCATGGCGGGCATGCCGAGTCCGATGGCGGTCACTTCTCCAGTATCTCCCAAGGTCAAGAGCGGTCGGTCGTCACACCACGCTGACGGGCGCGACGATGTCCGCATAGATGAGGATCGCCCCCATGGCGAGCAGCAGCGCGAAGACGCCGTACGCGACGGGCATCATGCGCGCCACGTCGACGGGCGCGGGGCGGGGCAGGCCGCGCAGCCGCGCCCACCCGTTCTTGATCCCCTGCCAGAACGCCGAGGCGATGTGGCCGCCGTCGAGCGGCACCAGAGGGATCATGTTGAAGGCGAAGAGCGCGATGTTGAGGCTGCCGAGAAGCATGAGCATATCGGCGACCTTGCCGCCGATGCCGTAGCCGTCGACGTCCGCGGCGCTGATCTCGCCGGCGACGCGGCCCACGCCGACCACGCTCATGAGCGAGTCCGTGCCGCGCTCCTCCGCGCCGGTCGCGGCGAGCGCGACGTCGTAGACCTTCGACGGCAGGTGCGCGACGGCGTCGACCGTCGCGGTGAACACGTAGCCGGTGTACTCGAGGCCCGCGCCGAGGCTGTGCTCGGTCGGCGTCACCGGCGAGAGACCCACGAAGCCGACCTCCTCGGTCACGGGATCACCCGCGGCGTCGGTCGCGACGGTGTAGTCGTCCTCGAAGACGTAGCGCTCGCGCAGCGCGGGCGTGATCGCGAGCTCGAGCTCGTCGCCGGCACGCTCGACCGTGAGGATGATCTCCTGGTCGGGTCGCGCCGCGACGTACGACGTGAAGTCCTCCCAGGTGCTCACCGCCGTCCCGTCGACGGCGGTGATGGTGTCGCCAGCCTCGAGACCCGCGGCGGCCGCCGGGGCCACCGGGTCGTCGGCGGTGCACTCCACCTGGTCGACCGCGGTCACGCACTCGGAGACGCTGCGCACGGTGAGGGTCGGGTCGCCCGCGGTGCCCATCGCGAAGAGCACGCCGGTGAACAGCAGCACTCCGATGATGAGGTTCACCACCGGGCCACCGAACATCACGATCGCCTTGCGCCACCACGTGAGGTGGTAGAAGGCGCGGTGGTCCTGCCCCTCGGGGATCTCCTCGACCGAGGCCTCCCGGGTGTCGGCGATGAGCCGGGCGACGCGCCCCGTGCCGCGGACCGGCTTCACGCGGTCCGCCGGCGGGATCATGCCGATGAGCCGGACGTAGCCGCCGAGCGGGATGGCCTTGAGGCCGTACTCCGTCTCCTTGCCCTTCCGGGACCAGATCTTGGGGCCGAAGCCCACGAAGTACTCGCTCACGCGGACGCCGAAGCGCTTCGCGGGGATCATGTGCCCCAGCTCGTGCAGCGCCACCGACACCAGGAGCCCCACGATGAGCACCAGCCAGCCCACGACCTCAGCCATGCGTCCTACTCTCCCATCCCTGCGATGACCGCGCGTGCGCGGTCACGGGCCCAGCCCTCGGCCTCGTCGACCGCGTCGAGCGTCACGCTCGTCGGGGCCTCGTACTCCTCCACAACGCGCCGGACCGTGTCGACGATCCCGAGGAACGGCAGCGCGCCGTCGACGAAGGCCTGCACGCACTCCTCGTTCGCGGCGTTGTAGACCGCGGGGTGCAGCGCCGAGGCGGCGACGGCGTCGCGCATGAGGCGGATCGCGGGGAACGCGTCCTCGTCGAGCGGCTCGAAGGTCCATGCCGTGGCCTCGGTCCAGTCGAGGCGCGGGGACACGTCCGCGAGGCGCTCGGGCCAGCTGAGGCCCAGCGCGATCGGGAGCCGCATGTCGGGCGGCGACGCCTGCGCGATCGTGGCGCCGTCGACGAACTCGACCATCGAGTGGACGATCGACTGCGGGTGCACCACCACGTCGATGCGGTCCATCGGGATGTCGAAGAGCAGGTGCGCCTCGGCGACCTCGAGGGCCTTGTTCACCATCGAGGCGGAGTTGATGGTCACCACCGGGCCCATGTCCCAGTTCGGGTGCGCGAGCGCGTCCGCCGGCGTCACGTCCGCGAGCGACGCCCGCGAACGGCCGCGGAACGCGCCTCCCGACGCGGTCACCACGAGCCGGCGCACCTCGCCGTGCGTGCCCGAGCGCAGCGACTGCGCGAGCGCGGAGTGCTCCGAGTCGACGGGGACGATCTGATCCTCGCGCTGCTTCGCCGCGAGCACGAGCGCGCCGCCCGCGACCAGAGACTCCTTGTTGGCGAGCGCGAGCGTCGAGCCCGCCTCGAGCGCCGCGAGCGTGGGCCGCAGGCCCACCGAGCCGGTCATGCCGTTGAGCACCACATCGGCGCCGATGCGCGCGGCCTCGACCACCGCATCGGCCCCTCCGCGGACCTCGACGCCGGGCAGCGCCTCGGCGATGCGGGGCGCGACCTCCTCGCGCGCGACGGCCACGTAGCGGGGACGATGCGCGCGCGCCTGGGCGATGATCGCGTCCGGATCGGCGCCTCCCGCGGCGAGCGCGACCACGTCGAGCCGGTCGCTGTGACGCGCGACGACGTCGAGCGCCTGGGTGCCGATCGAGCCGGTCGACCCCAGCAGGGAGACGGTCCGGCTCATCCCTCGGTGACGCCGAGGAGGATGTCGACCATCCGCGCGAGGAAGGCGTCGACGGTCGCCTCGTCGTACGCGCGCGAGCCGCGGGAGGTGCGGAACGTCGCGCCGCGGACGTCGTCGGCGGTGAGCGGCGCGCCGCGGTCGAAGAAGGCGGTGACGCGGGCGAGCAGCTCGTCCACGTCGGACGCGCGGTAGCCCGTGGCCATGATCGACGGGTGCGAGAAGCGCTCCCCGGCGGGACGGCGCAGGCGCGGGTAGAGCGTCTGAGCGCGCGTCGCGAGCTCCTGCATCCACGCGTCCTGACCGTTGGCGCGCACGTAGGTCTCGCGCTGCCGGCCCACGAAGGCCGTCTCGAGCCGGTCGAGCGCCGCATCGACGGCACCCGTCTCGTAGCCGCCGTGCTTGAGGTCGAAGGCCGTGCGGCGGACCTCGAGCGGCTCGAGCGAGGTCTGCTCGGTGCCGGTGCGCTCGTACGCCGAGCGCGCCTTGTCGAAGAACTCCTCGACCTGGGTCGGGTGGTAGCCGAGCTTCAGTGAGCCCACCTTGGGGAACAGGACCGTCATCACCTCTCCTTGATGGCCAGCTGGCCGCAGGCGCCGTCGATATCGCTACCTCGAGTATCGCGGATGGTCGTCGGAATCCCGTGCATTCGAAGGATACGAACGAACTCCTGCTCCACCTTGGGGTCCGAGGCGGTCCACTTGGACCCCGGCGTGGGGTTGAGCGGGATGGGGTTGACGTGCACCCAGCCGTCGCCGCGCGCGTTGAGCTTCTTGGCGAGAAGCTCCGCACGATGAGCGTGGTCGTTGATGTCCCGGATGAGCGCGTACTCGATGCTCACGCGGCGCCCGGTCGCGTCGAAGTAGCGGCGCGCGGCGTCCAGCGCCTCGTCCACCTTCCAGCGCGCGTTGATGGGCACCAGCGTGTCGCGGAGCTCGTCGTCGGGGGCGTGGAGGCTGAGCGCGAGCGTGACGGGGATGCCCTCGGAGGCGAGGCGGTCGATGCCGGTCACCAGGCCCACCGTCGAGACGGTGACGTGACGCGCCGACATCCCGAAGCCCTCGGGGGCGGGGCTGGTGAGCGCGCGGACCGCGGTGATGACCGCGGCGTAGTTCGCCAGCGGCTCGCCCATGCCCATGAAGACCACGTTCGACAGGCGCACCGGGTCGCCGCCCAGCTCGCCGTCGCGCGCCTGCTTCGCCGCGAGACGCACCTGCTCGACGATCTCCCCCGCGGACAGGTTGCGGGTGAGGCCCATCTGGCCGGTCGCGCAGAACGGGCAGGCCATACCGCAGCCCGCCTGGCTGGTGACGCACAGCGTCGCGCGGTCGGGGTACTTCATCAGCACCGACTCGACCTTGGCGTTGTCGATGAGGTTCCACAGCGTCTTCACCGTCGCGCCGTCGTCCGCGGTGAGCTGCGTGACGTGCGTGAGGAGCGGCGGGAACAGCTCGCCCACCAGCGTGTCGCGCGCGGCCGCCGGCAGGTCCGTCATGTCGGCGGGGTCGACCGTGAGGTGGTCGTAGTAGTGCGTCGCGAGCTGCTTGGCGCGGAAGCCGGGCTGGCCGAGCTGCTTGAGCGCGTCCACCCGCTCGACCTGGTCGAGGTCGGCGAAGTGCCGCGGCGGCTTCCCCCGACGGGGCGCGAGCATGGGCAGGGTCGGAAGCGAGGTCATGAGGTCCCCAGGAAGAGTGCGAAGACGACGTAGGCGGCCGCGGCCGCCGGGAGCAGGGAGTCGAGACGGTCGAGGACGCCGCCGTGACCCGGGATCGCGCTGGACATGTCCTTGACCGCCAGATCGCGCTTGAGGACGGACTCGGCGAGGTCGCCCAGGACGGCCGCGATGACGGAGGCGACGCCGACGGCCGAGCCGATCCACCACCGACCGTCGAGCAGCACCGCCGCGACGACGGACGCCGCGACGATGCCGAACACCGCGCCGCCGATCGCGCCCTCCCACGTCTTGTTGGGGCTCACGCGCGGCGCGAGCTTGCGACGTCCGAGCAGCATCCCCGTGAACAGGGCGAAGGTGTCGTTGGCCACCACCGCGGCGATGACGATGACGATCCGCTTCCAGCCGTCGTCCGCGAGCTCCATGAGGAGCATGAACGAGGCCAGGAACGGGATCCAGGTGAGCGTGAGGATGGACACGAGCGAGTCGGCCATCGTGTTCTCGACGCGGTCGTCGACGATGCGCCACGCGACCGTGCCGGCGCACGCCACGAGCAGCGCGACGACGAGGCCCTCTCCCCCGCCGAACCACGTGGCGACGCCCATCCCGAGCGTCGCGAGGATCACCGGGGTGAGCGCGACGTGCATGCCGTGGCGGGCGAGCGCCGCCCTCCACTCGACGATGGCCGCGATCGCGAAGCCGTAGATGGCGACAGCGAACAGCAGCGGGTGCCACCAGGCGGCGGCGAGCGCGCCGACGCCGAGCACCACGCCGACCACGGTCGCGAGACCGAGGTTGCGGCCCGCCTTGCGGCGAGGCGCGGGCACGGCGTCCTCGAGCGGGACCGTCACGTCGACGGGGTCCGCCGCATCGTCCTCCTCCGCCGCGCGCGGCACGGCCGGGGCCTCGGCGGGCGCGACGGCATCCGCGACCTCGGCAGGCGGCTCGTCCGGCACCGCCGCATGGACGGGGGCGAAGACGCGTGACTCGAAGGTGTGCTCGGGCAGGGCGCTCGGCACCGAGGTGTCGGGTTCCGCCTCGCGGCGGCGCCCCCACCTCATGAGACGCCCTGTCGCACGGTCGCGTCAGGCATCAGACCGCCAGGAGCTCGCTCTCCTTGTGCGAAAGGAGGGCGTCGATCGCGTCGACGTGCTTCTTGGTGAGCGCGTCGAGCTCCTTCTCCGCACGCTGGCCCTCGTCCTCGCCGACCTCGCCGTCCTTGACGGCGGCGTCGATCTGGTCCTTGGCCTTGCGGCGCATGTTGCGCACCGTGACGCGGGACTCCTCGGCCTTGGTCTTGGCGAGCTTGACGTAGTCGCGACGGCGCTCCTCGGTCAGCTGCGGGAGCACGACGCGCAGCACCTGGCCGTCGTCCGAGGGGTTGACGCCGAGGTCCGAGTTGCGCAGCGCGGTCTCGATCTCCTTCTTGGCGCTCGCGTCGTAGGGCGAGATCACGACGGTGCGGGCCTCGGACACGTTGATCGACGCGAGCTGCTGCAGCGGCGTGGGTGCACCGTAGTAGTCGACGGCGATGTTCGCGAACATCGCGGAGCTCGCCTGGCCGGTGCGGATCTTCGCGAAGTTGTCCTTCGCGACGGCCACGGCCTGGTCCATGTTCTCCTCGGCCTCGAGGAGGATCATCTCAGTCACGCTTGTCTCCTAACGGTGCGGCGTCAGGCCGTCACCAGGGTTCCGATTCTCTCACCCAGGAGGGCGCGAGTCACATTTCCAGGGGTGTCGAGCCCGAAGACCTGCATGGGCATACGGTTGTCCATCGCGAGGGAGAACGCCGCGGCGTCCATCACCGCGAGGCGCTTCTGCAGCGCCTCCGCGTAGGTGACGTGCTCGAGCCGCTCGGCGTCGGGGTCCTTGCGCGGGTCCGCGGAGTAGACCGCGTCGACGCCGTTCTTGCCCATGAGCACCTCGGAGCAGCGCGTCTCGAGCGCGCGCTGGAGCGAGACGGTGTCCGTGGAGAAGTACGGCATGCCCGCACCCGCGCCGAAGATCACGACGCGGCCCTTCTCCATGTGACGGATCGCGCGCAGCGGCAGGTACGACTCGGCGACCTGGCCCATGGTGATGGCGGTCTGCACACGCGTGGTGACGCCGGCCTGCTCGAGGAAGTCCTGGAGCGCGAGGGCGTTCATCACGGTGCCGAGCATGCCCATGTAGTCGGCGCGCGAACGCTCCATGCCGCGCTCCGAGAGCTCGGCGCCGCGGAAGAAGTTGCCGCCGCCCACGACGATCGCGACCTGCACGCCCTGACGGACGGCGTCGCCGATCTCGCGCGCGACGCGGCTGACGACGTCGGGGTCGAGGCCCAGCTGGCCTCCGCCGAACATCTCGCCGGAGAGCTTGAGAAGCACGCGGCGCGCCGCCGGGGCCTCCGTGCCCGGGATCAGATCGCTGGTCTCGGACACGGATTCCTCCTGACGGCGCGCCGCGCCTTGCTCATATATGGGTGGTGGGGAAAGGCTAAGCCTTAGGCTCCCACACGGAAGCGGGCGAAGGCGACCAGAGCGCCGCCCGTCTCCGCGACGACCTTGCCGACGGTCGTCTTGGGGTCCTTGGCGAACGCCTGGTCGACCAGCACGTTCTCCTTGAACCAGCCGTTGAGGCGGCCCTCGATGATCTTCGGGAGCGCAGCCTCGGGCTTACCCTCCGCACGCGAGACCTCCTCGGCGACGCGACGCTCGTTGGCGACGGTCTCCTCGGGGGCGTCCTCACGGGTGAGGTACGCGGGCGAGTACGCGGCGGTGTGCATCGCGACGTCCTTGGCCACCGAGGCGGCCTTCTCGTCGGTGCCCACGAGGACGCCGACCTGAGCCGGGAGGTCCTTGTTGGTGCGGTGGAGGTACTCGGTCACGACCGGGGCCTCGACGCGCGCCACGCGACGCAGGACGATCTTCTCGCCCAGCACGCCGGCGTTCTCGTCGACGATCTCCTTGACGGTCTTGCCGTCGAGCTCGGCGGCGAGCGCCTCGTCGGCGTTCGACGCGCCGGCCGCGACGACCGCCTCGAGGACCTTCGCCGCGAGGGCGATGAACTTCTCGTTCTTCGCCACGAAGTCGGTCTCGGAGTTGAGCTCGAGCAGCGTGCCCGCCTGGCCGCCGTCCACGTCCTGGATCGACGCGAGGACGAGACCCTCGGAGGCCGCGCGGCCCTCACGCTTGGTCACACCCTTGAGGCCCTTGACGCGGAGGATGTCGACGGCCTTGTCGAGGTCGCCGTCCGCCTCGTCGAGCGCCTTCTTGACGTCGAGCATGCCGGCACCCGTGCGCTCACGGAGCGCCTGGATGTCAGCAACGGTGTAGTTCGCCATGGTGTTGCGTCCTTTGACTAGTCGCTTACTTGTCCGCGGCCGGGGCCTCGGCGGCCTCGGCGGCGGGGGTGGTCTCAGCGGTGGGCTCCTCGGCCTTCGCCTCGTCCTTGGCCTCGTCCTTCGCGCCGTCGAGCAGCTCCTGCTCCCACTCGGCGAGGGGCTCCTCGGCCTTCGCCTCGTCCTCGGCACCGGTCGTGCCGCCCGAGTGACGCAGGCGGATGCCCTCGGCGACCGCGTCAGCGATCACGCGGGTGAGCAGGCCGACGGAACGGATCGCGTCGTCGTTGCCGGGGATGCCGTACGAGACCTCGTCGGGGTCGCAGTTCGAGTCGAGGATGCCGACGACGGGGACGCCGAGCTTCTTCGCCTCGTCGACCGCGAGGTGCTCCTTGTTGGTGTCGACGATCCACACGACCGAGGGGACCTTGCCCATGTCGCGGATGCCGCCGAGGGTCTTGTCGAGCTTGTCCTTCTCGCGACGGAGGTTGAGCAGCTCCTTCTTGGTGCGGCCCGAGCCGGCGACGTCGTCGAAGTCGATCTCCTCGAGCTCCTTGAGGCGCGCGACGCGCTTGCTCACCGTCTGGAAGTTGGTGAGCATGCCGCCCAGCCAGCGCTCGTTGACGTAGGGCATGCCCACGCGCTTGGCCTGCTCGGCGATCTGCTCCTGCGCCTGGCGCTTGGTGCCGACGAAGAGCACGGTGCCACCGTGCTGCACGGTGTCGCGCACGAACGAGTAGGCGGCGTCGATCTTCGCGAGCGACTGCTGCAGATCGATGATGTAGATCCCGTTGCGCTCGGTGAAGATGAAGCGCTTCATCTTGGGGTTCCAGCGGCTGGTCTGGTGACCGAAGTGGACACCCGAGTCGAGCAGCTGGCGCATGGTCACGACGGCCATGGCACTTCCTTTCGCACGCGCGCGGCGCGTGCTTCTGTTCTGCGGCGCCCTCGCGGGCGCCTGTTGCGGTTGACGATGCGGGCCGGGCGGCTCACATCCCTGGCGCCAACGCGGTCGGGCACCGATTGCTCGGACCTCGCCCTTCCGGCGCCTCCGACGGGAGGCGAATGACGCGCGACGTCATCCGGGCATGCCGGATGCGGGTTCAAGAGTACCGGATCGGGGCCGGGACCGGCGACCGCGCGATGTCCACGGGCGCGCCGCCTGCCAGGGAGGTCCCGAGGCGTGCGCGCGGGGCTCCTCTGCGCGGGCGCGATGACCCCAGCATTGTCCCATGGGGAGCCGAGCCGCGATCGCGACGCTGGTCATGGCGTGGACGCTGCTCGGTGGGCTCACGGCGGAGGGCTCCCCCGGCGCGATGATCGCGCCGCTCGAGCCGATGCGCGCGGTGCGCCTGTTCGCGGCGCCCGCGCAGCCATGGGCCGCCGGGCATCGCGGGATCGACCTCCGCGCGGCTGTCGGCGACCCGGTCCGCGCGCCGGCCGGCGGCGTCGTGATGTTCGCAGGTCCGGTGGTCGACCGCGTGGTGGTGACGGTGGACCACGGCGACGGCACGGTGTCCTCGTTCGAGCCGGTGGCCGATCCGCCGGCGGTCGGCACCGCCGTGTCGCGGGGCGATCCCGTCGGCACGGTCGCGTCCGTCGCGGGGCACTGTGCGCCGCAGGTCTGCCTGCACTGGGGCGTGCGGGTCGACGGACGCTACGCCGATCCCCTCGACCTTCTCGAAGGGTTCGGCCCCGTGGTGCTGCTCCCGGCGCCTTAGGAGAAGGCGCCCGTCCGCACCAGGGACTCGCGCAGCTTCTTCACGGCGGCGGAGTGGATCTGGGAGACGCGGGACTCGGTGACTCCGAGGATCTCGCCGATCTGCGCGAGCGTGAGGTTCTCGTAGTAGTAGAGGCGCAGCACCTCCTGCTCGCGATCGCGGACGCCCTGGACCGCCGCGGCGAGGAGCGTCTGCGCCTCCCGTGCCTCCATCCGGGAGGACGCGTGCTCCATCGCGGCGGAGCCGAGGGTCGGGATGGGCTGCGTGTCGGGCTCGGACGGCATGCCGTCGAGCGCCGCGAAGTGCGACAGCGCGACCTGCGCGCGGACCGTGCGGACCTCCGCGGTCGCCCAGCCGAGGTGGGTCGCGACGTCCTCGTCGGTCACCGGGCGGAGCAGCTCCTGCTCGAGCGAGCGCACCGCGTGCTCGACCGTGCGCGCCTTGGTCCGCACCGAGCGCGGCACCCAGTCGGCGGCGCGCAGCTCGTCGATGATCGCCCCGCGGATGCGGGTCGAGGCGTAGGTCTCGAACTTGAAGCCGCGCGCGGGCTCGAAGCGCTCGACCGCGTCGATGAGTCCGAACATCCCGTACGAGACGAGGTCGGCGAGCTCGACGGTGTCGGGCAGCTTGCCGATCATGCGCGTCGCCACATGGGTGACCAGCGGGGCGTGGTGCGTGATGAGCGCGTCGCGCGCCACGGCGCGGTCCTCGCCTCCCGCCGCGAGCATGTCCCACCACTCGGCGGTGGCCGCGGGCATCGCCACGGGCACCTCAGGCTCGGTCTCTGACAGCACGGTGTTGAGCTCGGTCATGTCGGCGTCCCCCTCTAGGCGCGCGGATGTGCGAGGTGATAGGCGGCGCGGAGCCGCTCGGCTGAAACATGGGTGTACCGCTGGGTGGTCGCGAGGCTCGCGTGGCCGAGGACCTCCTGCACGCTGCGCAGGTCGGATCCCCCGGTGAGCAGGTGGGTCGCGGCGGTGTGGCGCAGCGCGTGAGGAGCGATCTCCTCGACGCCCGCGAGCCGGCAGAGCTCGTGGACGGCCTCACGGATCTGGCGCTGGTCGACGCGCTGGCCGCGGCGGCCGAGCAGCAGCGCCGCGCCGGTCTCCCCGCTCACCAGACCGGGGCGGCCGCGCTCGAGCCACTCCGTCGCGGCGGTCGCGGCCGGTACGCCGAAGGGGACCATGCGCTCCTTGTCGCCCTTGCCGACCACGCGCACGAGGCGCTCGTCGAGGTCGAGGTCGCCGAGGTCCACGCCCGCGAGCTCGCCGACGCGCATGCCCGTCGCGTAGAGCAGCTCCACGGCCGCCCAGTCGCGCAGGTGGATCGGGTCGCCGTCGTCGGCCCGGGTGCGGGCGACGTCGAGCAGGCTCGTGATGTCCGTGGCGGAGAGCACGGTCGGAAGCGTCGAGGCCGGCCGCGCCGAGGCGAGCCGGATCGCGGGGTTCGGCTCGATCCGGCCCGTGTCCGCGGCCCAGCCGTAGAAGGCGCGCACCGCGGCCCCCCGACGCGCGAGCGTCGTGCGGCTCAGGCCCTCCGCCGCCATCGTGGCGAGCCACGTGCGCAGATCGGCGAGCGAGACGCCGCGCAGGGCGTCGTCGAGCTCACCCGCGGAGGCCCCGAGATGCGTGCCCAGGTGGGCGAGGTCACCGACGTATGCGCGCACCGTGTTGCCCGAGAGGCCGCGCTCGTCGCGCAGGTGCCCCTGGAAGGCGGCGAGCAGGTTGCTCGCGGTGGTGTCGGTGGTGACCATGCGGCCACCATGGCACCGCCACATCTGTCAAATCAATACCTCCAGTAACATTTGTCACACCAACCTCAGGATTCACTCCGTGTTTGTAGGAGATTGTCCTTTTTATCAGGCCGATCGCCCTCCGCCACCCGGGTCCAGATGCCGCGCGAGACACGCGCGAGCCCCCTCCCTCGCAGGCCCCTGAGCGCCGCCGCGAGCTCCTTCGGCGCGAGCCCGGCGGCCAGCCCGACGGCGTCCGCGGGGGCGCCGCGCGGCGGGATCGCGCCGTAGGCCTGCCGTTCGTGCGCCGACCCGAAGTCGGGTCCGCCGGGCGCGACCTCGGGCTCCGCCTCCTGGCCGATCGGGAGGGCGAGCTCGAGCGCGTCCGCCGGGCGCGCGAGAAGCGTCGCCTCACCGTCCCGCACCAGCCGATGACAGCCGGCCGACGACGCCGAGGTGAGCGGCCCCGGCACGGCGCCGACCGGACGCGCCATCTCCCCGGCATGCCGCGCGGTGCTGAGCGCCCCGGAGCGCACCCCCGCCTCGACCACCACCGTCGCACGCGCGGCGGCGATGAGGCGGTTGCGGGTGAGGAAGCGGCTGCGATGCGGGGCGAAGCCCGGCGGGACCTCGCTCACCACGGCGCCGGCGTCGATCACCCGGGCGAGCAGCATGGAGTTGCCCGCCGGGTAGAGGTGATCGACCCCGCCCGCGAGCACCGCGAGGGTCTCACCGCCCGCCGCGAGCGCTCCTCGGTGAGCGGCCGCATCGATGCCGAAGGCTCCCCCGCTGATCACCGCGAAGCCGCGGTCGGCCGCGATCGCGGCGATCTCCGCCGCGATGTGCTCGCCGTAGGCGGTGGCGGCACGCGCACCGACGATCGCGATCGATCCGCCCCAGGCTGCGTCGAGGTCGACGTCCCCACGGATCCACAGGGCATGCGGCTCGCCGAGCGGGACACCCGCGAGCGCCGAGGGCCAGCCGGGCTCGCCGCGGGCGAGCACCCTGGCGCCGACCCGTGCCGCCCGCTCTCGCAGCGCCTCGGGCCGCGATCCGACGAGGCGCGGCGCCCATCGTCCGTGCGCGGCCATGACCTTCTCGATCCGCCACGGCTCCGCGGTGAGCGCCGCCAGCGCGGCACCTCGGTCGTCGCGTGCGTGCGTCACCCACGCGAGAGCCCCGGCGTGGCCGAGCATCGCGACGAGCCACGCGGCCTGCACGTCTCCGGGCTCGGCGATCGCGCTCCAGGCGACGGCCGCGTCGGCCTCCCCGGTCATGCGCCGGCTCCGGCGCGGAGCGCGAGCGCTTCGGCGACGTGCGTGACGCCGGGCGAGGTCGCCCCGTCGAGATCGCTCAGGGTCCACGCGAGGCGCAGAGCGCGGTCGAAGCCGCGGGCCGTGAGGGCTCCCCTCTCGACCGCGCGCCACAGCCCGTCGCATGCCGCGCGCGACGTGACGCGCCGCAGCCACGGCCCCGACGCCTCCGCGCCCACGCTCCAGCCGTGGGGACGCAGCCGCTCCCGTGCGGACTCGCGCGCCGTCGCGACCCGCGCGGCGACCGCCGCGGTCGACTCCCCCGGCGCATCGGACCGGGCGGCCGCGCCGACCTCCGCCCGGATGTCGACCCGGTCGAGCAACGGCCCCGACAGCCGTCCGAGGTAGCGCCGCCGCACCATCGACGCGCAGGTGCAGCCCTCCCCCGTCCCCGCGAACATGCCGCACGGGCACGGGTTCGCCGCGAGCACCAGCTGGAAGCGCGCGGGGTAGCGGGTCGCGCCGTGGGCGCGATGCAGCACGATCTCCCCGCGCTCGAGCGGCTGACGCAGCGTGTCGAGCACCCGGGTCGAGAACTCCGGCGCCTCGTCGAGGAAGAGCACGCCCCCGTGCGCGAGGGAGACCGCACCCGGTCGCGCGAGGCCCGAGCCTCCGCCGACGATCGCCGCGGACGAGGCGGTGTGGTGAGGCGCCTCGAAGGGCGGGCGACGCATGAGCCCCGCGGCGGGGTCGAAGGCCCCCACGAGCGAGTGGACCGCGGTGACGCGGACCGCCTCGTCGTCCGCGAGGTCGGGCAGGATCCCCGGCAGCCGCTCGGCGAGCATCGTCTTCCCCGCCCCCGGCGGGCCGATCATGAGCACGTGGTGCCCGCCCGCGGCCGCGACCTCGAGCGCGCGACGGGCGCCGGGCTGGCCCCGCACGTCGGACAGGTCGGGAGGATCGGCGGCAGCGGCGCGGATCACGGGAGCCGGCACGGGCACCATCGACTCGGGCACCGCATCCGCCCCGAGAGCGGCGAGGACGGTCGCGAGCGCGACCGCCCCGTCGACGCGCGCGCCCGCGACCAGGGCCGCCTCGGCATGGTTGCCCGCCGGCACGACGATGCGGGCGGCCCCCGCACCCACCGCCGCGGCGACCGCGGGCAGCACGCCCCGCACCGGCCGCACCCGTCCGTCGAGCCCGAGCTCCCCGAGCAGGACGAGGTCGCGCGCCCGCGCGGCGTCGACCGTGCCGGCCGCCGCGAGCACCGCGACGGCGATCGCGAGATCCGTGGCCGGGCCGGACTTGGGCAGCGAGGCCGGTGAGAGGTTGACGGTGATGCGGTGACGGGGCCAGTCGACGCCGGAGGAGGCGACGGCCGCCCGCACGCGATCCTTGGCCTCGGCGAGCGAGGCATCGGGAAGCCCCACGATGCTGAACGCGGGCAGCCCGCTCGCCACATGCGCCTCGACGTCGACCACGTGCCCCGTGAGCCCGGTGAGCACCACGGACCGGCAGCGCCCGATCACCCCACGCCCCTGAGGTGCTCGATCGCGGCCCGGCCGGCGCGCGGGAGCGTGACCCCCACCACGTCGATCCGGATCCCCCGTCGCGGCTCGTCATGCGTGGCGACCCACTCGCCGGCGAGCAGCCTCAGCCTCGCCAGCTTGCCGCGCGTCACCGCCGCCAGCGCTCCGCCGAAGGCCTCCGAGCGACGCGTCTTCACCTCGACGAAGACGACCTCCGCGCCGTCGCGCGCGACGATGTCCACCTCGCCGAGCCCGCATCGCCAGTTGCGTGCGAGCACCTCCCAACCGTCCTCGGCGAGGGTTCGCGCCACCAGATCCTCGCCGTACCTGCCCACCGCGTCCTTGACCGCCATGCGCCACCTCCGCGGATCACGGTGGTCGACGAAGGAAGCCGCGAGCGCGCAGGCACGCCCGCCTGTGGACGGCACCGGGTCGGCAACGGGCCGGGGTCACCGGATCGGCCCCGGTGAGCATGGCCCGGACACGACGAAGGGCGGGAAGGTTAGCTCCTCCCCGCCCCCAGCCAATCCGCCGCTAGCCGCGCACGGGCGCGCCGGTCGGCGCCTGGGCCTCCGCCGCATCGTCCGCGTGCGGCTCGAGGTAGACCGCGGTCTCGCCGTCGATCTCGGCGGACTCGGCGACCGCGTCCTTCGCGAGCGTGGTGCGCAGCGGGATCTCCTTGACGAAAAGCAGCAGCACGGCGCCGACGATCGCGAGCGGCATCATCACGAGGAAGGCCGGCGTGAGCGCGTCGTTGTACGCGCCGACGATGACGTCGTGGACCTGGTCCGGAAGCTCGGCGACGGACGCCGGGGTCAGCGCGTTGGTGCCGCCGCCCGATGCGAGCGCACCGGCGGGGAGCCGCTCCTCGAGCAGATCGAGCAGCCGCGTGGTGAACATCGACCCCACCACGGCGGTGCCGAGCGAGGCGCCCACCTGGCGGAAGTAGTTGTTCGCCGCGGTCGCGGTGCCGACGATGCGCAGCGGGAACGCGTTCTGCACCATGAGCACGATGGTCTGCATCGACAGGCCCAGGCCGAGGCCGAGCAGCGCGAGGTACGAGACGGTCACCCACAGCGCCGTGTCGAACTCGAGGCTCGACAGCAGGTAGAGCGCGCCCGCGATGATGACGGAGCCGATCACCGGGTACCACTTGTAGCGCCCCGTGCGGGAGACGATGAAGCCGGTCACGGTGGAGGTCACGAGCATCGTCAGCATCATCGGCGCGGTGAGCAGGCCCGCCTCGGTCGCATCGACCGACGCGACCATCTGGAGGTACGTCGGCATGTAGCCGATGACGCCGAACAGCCCGACGCCCGTGAGCATGCCCGCGACCGTCGTGAGGTTGAAGGTGCGCGAGCCGAAGAGGTGCAGCGGCATGACGGGCTCGGCCGCACGCCGCTCGACGAGCACGAACGCGACCGCGGCGGCCACCGCGATCACGACGAGCCCGATGATCTGCACCGAGCCCCAGTCGTAGGTGCGTCCACCGAACGACGTCACCAGCACGATCGCGGTCGACGCGATCGCGAGCAGCGCCATCCCGGCGATGTCGAGCCGCGGCTTCGCGCGCTCCTGCGGCGCCGGGTGGAGGAACGCCGCCGCCATGACGATCGCGAGCGCGCCGAGCGGGATGTTGATCCACAGGCCCCAGCGCCAGCCGATTCCTTCGGTGAACCAGCCGCCCAGCAGCGGCCCGGCCACCGACGAGACGGCGAAGGCCGCGCCCATGATCCCCATGTACTTGCCGCGCTCGCGCGCCGGCACGATGTCGGCGATGATCGCCTGCGCGAGGATCATGAGCCCGCCGCCGCCGAGGCCCTGGATCGCGCGTGCGGCGATGAGCATCGGCATGGTCCCGGCGAGGCCGCCGACGATGGAGCCGGCGATGAAGATCGCGATGGCGGAGATGAACAGGCCCTTGCGGCCGATGAGGTCGCCCAGCTTGCCGTAGACGGGGATCATGATGGTCGACGCGAGGATGTACGCCGTGGTGACCCACAGCATGTGATCGACACCGTCGAGCTCCCCCACGATGGTGGGCAGCGCGGTCGCGAAGATGGTCTGGCTCAGCGAGGCCAGCAGCATGGCCGTCATGAGGCCGATGAAGACGGGGATCACCCCGCTGCGCGACGAGGCGGGTGCCTCCGTACCGGCGTCGAGCGTGGTCGTCATCGAGAGGGTCCTCCTCGAGGGCTGGGACGCGCGCGGCGCGTCGGTGGGGACTCGGCACGGCGCGGCGGCGCATCGTGCACGAGACGCATCATTGCAGTCTCTGCAAGTTTGCGTCAAGTGCACCGATCAACCAGGCATGACGACCCTTCGTCCCGGTACGCGCGGAAATGCGCGGGGGCGGGGAGGGTCTCCCCTCCCCGCCCCCGCGGCGTCACCCGTGACGAGCGCCCTCAGACCAGCGAGGGCTCCCGGCGGTCGCGGTCCTCGGCGCCCGCCGCATCGCGCCCGACGGCGTCGGCCACGAGAGGCATGGCGCCATCGGCATCGAGGCCCGGCTCCGCGGCGTCACGCTCGAGCGTGGTGCGCAGCGGCACCTCCTTGACGAACGCGAGAAGCACGAGCGCGAGGAGCGCGAGCGGCACGATGTAGAGGAACACCGGCGTGAGCGCGTCGTTGTACGAGCTCACGATGACGTCCTGCGCCTGCTGCGGGAGCTGCTGCACGGCCTCCGGGGTGAGGCTGTTCGCCCCGCCCAGACCGGACGCGCCGCCGGGGGCGCGCTCGGTGAGGAGCGCGATGAGGTTGTTCGTGAAGATCGAGCCCACCACCGCGGCCCCGAGCGAGGCGCCGATCTGGCGGAAGTAGTTGTTGGCCGCGGTCGCGGTGCCGACCATCGTCAGCGGGAAGGTGTTCTGCACGATGAGCACGAGCGTCTGCATCGCGAAGCCCAGGCCCATGCCGAAGACCGCGAGGTAGACGCAGGTCACCCACACCGGCTGGGTGTACGACATGGTCGACAGCAGGAACATGCCGACGGCGATCACCGCCGCGCCCACGAGCGGGTAGACCTTGTAGCGGCCGGTGCGCGACACCGCGCGGCCCACGATGATCGACGTGGGCAGCATCGCGCCCATCATCGGGATCATGAGCAGGCCGGCCGTGGTCGCATCCACCTGCGCCACCATCTGGAGGTAGGTGGGCATGTAGGCGAGCGTGCCGAACATCGCGATGCCGGTGAGCAGGCCGGCCGCGGTGGTGAGCGTGAAGTTGCGCTCCTTGAACAGCGTCATCGGCATGATCGGCTCGGCGGCGCGCAGCTCTACCGCGACGAACGCGGCACCCGCGACGACCGTGAGCGCGATGAGGCCGAGGATCATCGGCGAGGTCCACTCGTAGGTGCCGCCGCCCCACGAGGTGAGCAGCACGAGCGAGGCGGAGGCGATCGCGATGAGGACCATGCCCGCGATGTCGAGGCGCGGCTTGGCGCGGTCGCGCGGCGTGGGCTGGAGGAAGATCGCGACGGACGCCATGGCGACAAGCCCGAGCGGGATGTTGATCCACATGCACCACTGCCAGCCGATCGACTCCGTGAACCAGCCGCCGAGCAGCGGCCCGATCACCGAGGCGAGCGCGAACACGCCGCCCATGAGGCCCATGTACTTGCCGCGCTCACGCGCCGGCACGATGTCGGCGATCACGGCCTGCGAGAGGATCATCAGCCCGCCGCCGCCGAGGCCCTGGATCGCGCGGCCGACGATGAGCTCGGTCATCCCGGTGGACATCGCGCCCACCACGGAGCCGAGCATGAACAGGCCGATCGCGATCATGAACAGCGGCTTGCGCCCGATGAGGTCGCCCACCTTGCCGTAGACGGGCATCGTGATCGTGGCCGCCAGGATGTACGCGGTGGTGACCCACAGCATGTGGTCGACGCCGTCGAGGTCGCCCACGATGGTCGGGAGCGCGGTGGAGAAGATGGTCTGGTCGAGCGCGGACAGCAGCATGGCCGTCATGAGTCCGACGAAGACCAGCAGGATGCCCCTGCGGTCGGTGGCGGGCGCCGTTCGGGCGCGCGCAGGCGTGGTGGAGGTCATGGTCCTTCTTTCGCACAGGACCCGGTGACGCGGATCGCGCGTCAGGGGGTGACGATGCGCCGGATCTGGGCGATCGCGGCGTGGATGTAGGTCTCGATGTCGGAGTCGGCGCCCGAGGCCTCGGCCCACTGGAGGCTGACGACGGGGAACGCGCCCATCGCGACGCTCATCACCAGCTGCGCGTGGTCGCGCGCGGCGTCGGCGTCGAGATCGGGGCATCGCTCGGCGAGGCGCCGCATCACGAGCTCCGCGGTCGCCTGACGCTTGTGCGCCATGCGGGTGACCTGCAGCGCGTGGAGCTCAGGCTCCCTCGCGAACAGGCGGCGGCGCATCGCGAAGACCTCGCGGTCCGGCGACGAGGCGAGGAAGGTGCGCGCCATGAGGACCATGAGGTCCTCGGCGATGGGGCCGTCCCCCTCGAGGAAGCCGCCGACGAGCGACTCGTCCGGCGACGGGGCGGGCTGGCCGAGCAGCGCGCCCTCCTTGGTGCCGAAGTAGTTGAAGTACGTGCGCGGCGAGATGTCGCTCGCCTCGCAGATCATGTCCACGGTCACGTTCTCGACGCCATGCTCGAGCGCGAGCGAGAGCGCGGCACGCTCGACGCGGCGCGTCCGGCGGACACGGTTGCGCTCGCGCAGACCGGGGGCCGGGGCGTCAGGGGTCGAGGTGGTCACGGCACGATTATTGCAGTCACTGCACTTTTGCGTCAAGTGCAGATTTGCAGAGAGCAAGCCGCCCCGTCACGCCACGGGGGCGCCACGTCTGCCCGGCCTCAGCGGCCGCGGAGCTGACGGATGTCCGGGAGGTCGTCGTCGCGCGCGAGCTCCTCGATGTTGACGTCCTTGAACGTCACGACGCGCACGTTCTTCACCAGGCGCGCGCTGCGGTAGACGTCCCACACCCACGCGTCGGCCATGGTGACCTCGAAGTAGATGTCACCGCCGGAGGCTTTGACCTGGAGATCGACCTTGTTGCACAGGTAGAAGCGGCGCTCCGTCTCCACGACGTACTGGAACAGTCCGACGACGTCCCGGTACTCGCGGTAGAGGGCGAGCTCGGCTTCGGTCTCATAGTTCTCGAGGTCTTCGTGGCTCACCCGTCAATGATGGCGCGAACGGGCGCCGATGCGCGACTCCCCCGCCGGATCGGCGCGGCTCGGGGCGTCAGGCGCGGAACGGAAGCTTCCACGAGACGCGGTGGAGCGGCGACGGTCCGTGCTCGCGCAGCGCGTCGAGATGCGCGGCGGCGCCGTAGCCCTTGTTGCCCTCCCACCCGTACTCGGGGTGCTCCTGGTGCGCGGCCGCCATCAGCGCGTCGCGCTCGACCTTCGCGAGCACCGAGGCCGCCGCGATCGAGGCGCAGGCGCGGTCGCCCTTCACCACCATCGTCACCGGGGGTGCGGCCCAGTCCTCGGCGTGATCCGCGAAGAGGTCCGGCGGCGGCGGGGTGAGCCAGTCGTGCGTGCCGTCGAGCAGCACGGCGTCGACGGCCACGGGAAGGGAGTCGAGCGCGCGGCGCGCGGCGAGGCGCAGCGCGGCGACGATGCCGACCTCGTCGATCTCCGGTGCCGTCGCGTGGCCCACGGCGCGGCCGATGCCGAACTCGCGGAGCGGGCCGATGAGGGCCTCGCGCCGGGCGGCGCTCAGCAGCTTCGAGTCGGTGAGCCCGTCGGGCCAGGTGTCGCAGCGGGTCACGACCGCGACGCCCACGGAGACGGGACCGGCGAGCGCGCCGCGCCCGACCTCGTCGATGCCGGCGACCGCGGCGAAGCCGGCGTCCCAGAGCGCGGCCTCGTGGGTGAGGGAGACCGTCATGTCAGTCGTCGGTCGAGGGGGCGTCGTCGCCCCACGGGTTCCCGACGCCGCCGAATCGGTCGAACGGCCACACGACCGCGAAGGTGGTGCCGACGATGTTGTCCATGGGCACGGTGCCGCCGCCCGGATCACCCATGTGCGCGCGCGAGTCGGCGCTGTCGTCGCGGTTGTCGCCCATGACCCAGATGTAGTCCTCGGGGACCTCGACGCGGAACTCGGTGCCGCACGCGCGGGAGCCCTCGGCGATGTACTCCTCGTCGAGCGCCTCGCCGTTGACGGTCACCTGGCCGTCGGGGTCGGTGCACTCGACCACGTCGCCGGGCAGCCCGACGACGCGCTTGACCAGGTGCTCGCCCGCGTCCTCCGGCAGGAGCCCGGTCCACGTGAGCACGTCCTTGGCCACGCGGTGCAGGCCCGACTCGTCGACGGTCGCGCGTCCGAGCCAGTTGGCGGGGTCCTTGAAGACGACCACGTCGCCGCGGCGCAGCGCCAGCGGGTCGGGCCGCCACTTGGTGACGAGGATCCGGTCGCCCTTGATGAGGGTCGGCTCCATCGACTCCGAGGGGATGTAGAAGGACTGGAAGAAGAAGGTCTTGATCACCAGCGACAGCAGCAGCGCGCTGACGATGACGAGGACCAGCTCCTTCGCCCAGCCCCATGCACGACGGCCGGCGGAGGGCTTGCCCTCCGCCGGCACGTCAGCGCTGGTCGCGATCTTAGTTCTCGCGCTTCTCGCGGATGCGAGCCGCCTTGCCGCGCAGGCCGCGCAGGTAGTACAGCTTCGCGCGGCGCACGTCACCACGACGCTCGACCTCGATCTTCTCGATCGTGGGGGCGTGGACGGGGAAGGTGCGCTCGACGCCGACGCCGAACGAGATCTTGCGGACGGTGAAGGTCTCGCCGACACCCTGGCCCTGGCGCGCGATCACGATGCCCTGGAACACCTGGATACGCGAGCGGTTGCCCTCGATGACCTTGACGTGGACCTTCACGGTGTCACCGGCGCGGAACGCCGGGACGTCGTCGCGGAGCTGATCCGCGACCACGTTGTCAAGCTTCTGCATGACTGTCTCTCCTCGCACATGCCACAGGTCACACGCGGTATCCGCCTTGCGGCGATCGATAGTGGACGATGCGTCACGTCGTGGGCCGGACCCCCTGTGGCAGGTCGTGTCCCCGCGCGCACCGAGGATCTATTCTGCCACACCGTGCCCGGTGGGGGCCAGGCGCGCCGTCACTCCGGCGGCAGCAGGTCCGGCCGACGCTCGCGCGTGCGCGACAGCTGCTGCTCGTGGCGCCACTCGGCGATCTTCGCGTGGTGGCCGCTCAGCAGCACGTCGGGCACGTCGAGGCCGCGCCACGAGGCCGGGCGCGTGTAGCTCGGGTACTCGAGCAGGCCGTCCGAGTGCGACTCCTCGACGATCGACTGGGCGTTGCCCATGAAGCCCGGGATGAGCCGCGTGATCGCCTCGATCATCGCGACCGCGGCCACCTCTCCCCCGTTGAGCACGTAGTCGCCGAGGCTCGCCTCGACCACGCGGTAGCCGTCGTTCGCGTAGTGCTCCGCCACGCGCGCGTCGATGCCCTCGTAGCGCCCGCACGCGAAGACCAGCTGCGGCGCGGCGGAGAGCTCCTGCGCGAGTGCCTGCGTGAACGGCACGCCGGCGGGCGACGGGACCACCAGCACTCCCGTCGGCTTGAGGACGTCGTCGAGGGCCTTGCCCCACACGTCGGGCTTCATCACCATGCCGGCGCCGCCGCCGAAGGGCGCATCGTCCACCGTGCGGTGCACGTCCGCGGTGCCGTCGGCCCTGAAGGCCGCGTAGTCGCGGAGGTCGTGGACGTGCGTCTCGACCAGCTCGGCCTGCCGGGCCTTGCCCAGCAGCGACACGTCGAGCACCCCGAAGAACTCCGGGAAGATCGTGACGACGTCGATGCGCATCCTCATGCGGACGTCTCCCCCGTGACCTCGGGCTCCTCGCCCGCGAGCAGCCCGTACGGAGGGGTCACCACGACCCGCCCCGCGTCGATGTCGACCTCGGGCACGAACTCCTCGACGAAGGGGATCATCGCGCGGTGGCCGCCGGGCTGCTTCACCACGAGCAGGTCCTGCGCGGGCATGGTCACCAGGTCGACCACCTCGCCGACGGCGGAGCCGTCGGGGCGGACCACGGCGAGCCCGACCAGCTGGTGGACGTACCAGGCGTCGTCCTCGTCGGACTCCTCACCGTCGATGGTGAGCTCCACGCCGCGCGCGGCCTCGGCCGCGTCCCGGTTCCTGAGCTCCTCGAACTGGACGTACCAGCGTCCCGCCTGGACGCGCACGCGCCCGACGGTGAGAGGGCCCGCCGACGCGGGCTCGGTGTCGAACACCTCGCCGGGAACGAGCCTGTCCTCGGGGATGTCCGTGCGCAGCTCGACGGACACCTCCCCCTTGAGCCCGTGGGCGCGGCCGATGCGGGCGACGGTCAATCTCATGACACCAGGGTACTTTCACCGCCGCGGCCCGCCCGCCGCACGCTAGCGTGGTCCCGTCGACCAGGGAGGAGGCGCGATGACGGAGACCAAACGACGTCCGGCGGGCGTCACGTTCGTGGTGATCCTCACCTGGGTCGCCGCGGTGACGGACCTGGTCACCGGCGGCGCCTTCGTCTGGCTGAGCCTCCACATGTCGGGCGTGGACCTCGCGCTCACCGATACCGAGCTTCGCGGCTACGGCTTCGCGCTGCTCGCGGCGGGTCTGCTCGCCGCCGCCTTCGCGCTCGGAGTCGCGGCCGGCTCTCAGCTCTCCCGGGTGCTGGTCATGCTCCTCATGGTCGGCAGGATCGCCGGCGCGGTCTACGCGACCTCCGTGCTCGGGGAGCTGGTCCGCTGGCAGGTGGTCGGTCAGATCCTCGGCTCGGTGCTCATCATCGTCGCGCTGTCCACGCCGAGCGCGTTCGCCTACTTCCGGCGATCATGAGTCAGCGGGCTCTCCCGCACGGATGAAGGAGGCCCCATGACCGTCGAACGCCCCGGTTCCGTGACGCTGGTCGCGGTGATCGCCTGGCTCACCGCCCTGCTCGACCTCGCCGTCGGGGCGTGGACGCTGTGGCTGTACTACCACCCCGAGGACGCGGGGGCGATCGCGGAGATCGACCGCCTCGCGTGGTACGGGATCGCGCTCATGGTGCTCGGGGTGCTCACGGCGGCCGTCGCGGCGGGCCTCATGGCGGGCTCGCGCTTCGCCCGCGCGGTCGTGGTCGGGATGATGGTGCTGCGGATCGTGGGCGCCGTGCTGGTGCTCGTGGACGTGGTCGGCACGGCGGCGTGGCACGCCGTGGTCGAGATGATCGTCGCGGTCGCGGTGATCGGGCTGCTCACCACGCGCCGGGCCTCCGCGTTCTTCCGCGCCGCGCGCGACTGAGCCGCCGCATCGTCCGGAGACGACAAGGGCGCCCCCTCCGGTAGGAAGGGGCGCCCTTGCGTGCGCTCAGCCTGAGATCAGGCGACGTCCACGATGTTGACGCGGACGTCATCGCGCGAGATGGCCTCGACGACGGTGCGGATCGCCGTCGCGGTACGACCGCGTCGGCCGATGACCCGCGGGAGGTCGTCGGGGTGCACCACCACGTTGATGGTGGTGCCGCGACGCCCGGAGCGCTCCGTCACGCGCACGTCGTCCGGGTTGCGGACGATGCTGCGCACCAGGAACTCGAGAGCGTCGAGGACCATCGTCAGTTCTCCTCGGCGGGAGCCTCGGCGGCCTCGTCGGCGGCGGGGGCCTCGGCGGCCTCCTCAGCCTTGGCGGCCTCCTTCTTGGCGGCGGCGTCGGCCTTGGCCTTCTCCGCGGCGTCCGCGTGAGCCTTGATGGCGTCAGCGGCGTCGGCCTTGGCGGCGGCACCCTTGACGGTGCTGACGCCCTTCTCACCCTTGAAGGTGGCCCAGTCGCCGGTGAGCTTGAGCAGCGCGGTGACCTGCTCCGAGGGCTGCGCGCCCACGGAGAGCCAGTACTGCGCGCGCTCCGAGTCGATCTCGATGACCGAGGGCTCCTCGGTGGGGTGGTACTTGCCGATCTCCTCGATCGCACGGCCGTCGCGCTTGGTGCGCGAGTCCATGACGACGACGCGGTAGAACGGGGCGCGCTTCTTGCCGAAGCGCTTGAGGCGGATCTTCACAGCCATGGCTGTCTCCTTCTGAATTCGGTGTGAGCCGACGGGCAGCCCCCGGGGAATCACGGGTTCGCTCGCTGGCAAGACGAATCGACGGGCACGGGTAGAGGGCCGCGCTCGCCAGCGACCCATTGTGCCAGAACCGACGATGCGCGGCCAATCGCCGCGCGCGCGTCACCGCACGCTCGGCCAACCGGGGGACGTCTTCGCATCGTACGCGCCGTCGTAGCGGCCGCCGGTGACGAGCAGCACCTCGAGCCCCCGCTCGAATGCGGCGGGGACGATGCGCGGTCCGCCGCCGGCGATCGCGGTCGCGAACGCGTCGCACTCGACCAGGTCGCGGCCCGCCACCGAGACCTGCATGTAGTGCCGCGCGACCTCGCCGGTCACGGGGTCCCAGATGTGGTCGACCACCTGCGCGCCGCCGGAGGTCGCGAGCGCGGTGAACTGTCCGCCGAGCTCGACCACGTCGATCACGGGGGTGCCGGCCGGGTCCCCCGTCACGCGCGGGTCGGCGATGCCGATGCGTCGCGTACGGTCGCCGCCGACGAGGATGTCGCCCGACGCGCCGATCATCCAGCCGCTCGCGCGGGCCGCCCGCAGCCGGACGCTCGCGCGCGCCACGGCCCAGCCCTTGACGATCCCGGTCGGGTCGAGCGTGCCGTCGGCGCGGCGCGCGTCGAACCCTCCGGCGGTGACGCCCCGGTACCACTCGCACGCCTCGAGCACCTCGCGGAGCTCGTGGGGCGCCTCGTCGAGCGTGATCTCGCCGCGCAGGTACGCGCTGAGGTAGGAGTCGTCCTTCCACAGCGAGAACACCTCGTCCGCCCAGACGAGGTCGGCGTGGAAGGCCGCGACGGCGGGCTCGGCCTCGACCGGGTCCGGCTCGTCGAGCTCGACGACGAACGGCATCGCCATCGCCTGCACGGTGGTGCGGAACGTCTCCGTCGTCACAGGCCCGCGCTCGCGAACGCGCCGCGCACCGACTCGAGGAAGCCGGGCGACGTGAACGACGCGCCGCTGACGGCCGCGACGTCCCACGACTGCGCGGCGAGGACCTCCTCGCGCAGGATCGGGATCGCGCGCGCGTTGATCTGCACCGACTGCGCGTCCTGCGTGCCCGCGCGGATCGCCTGCACGTCGGTGACGGTGCCGCCCTCGACGGTGATGCGGGCCTGGAACTCGCCGCGGGCGTTGGTCACCACCGGACCGTCGACGGACTGCGAGGCGGGCTGCGCCGGCTCGGCGGGCGCGCTGGTCACCACCGGGTCGGGCTCGGCCGCCGCCGTCTCGGTCGGCGCGGCGACGACGGGAGCGTCATCGCCGTCGTCATCGTCGCCGTCCTCGTGCTCGTCCTCGATCTCGACCTCGTCCTCGTGGTCGTCGTCGTGGTCGTCGTCGAGCGCCTCCGTCGCGGAGGGGCTGGGTGACGGGCTCGAACCGACGCTCGCGGACGCGCTCGGAGACGCCTCCGCGCCGGCGGACGACTCGGGGCTGCTGGGCGCCACCAGATCGAGCGAGGGCAGCTCCTTGGGGGACGCCGCCCAGCCCGCGCCGACGATCGCGGCGCAGCCGCCGGCGACCATCGCTGCCCGGGAGGTGCGCATCGTCTACGCCGTCGCCTGCTCGAGCGCGTCCTCGATCGACGCGAGGAAGCCGGGCGAGGTGAACGACGCGCCGGAGACCGCGTCGACGTCGGCGCTCTGGGCCTCGACCACACGCTCCGCGAGCTCGGGGATCGCGGTGGCGTTGATCTGCACCGACTGCGCGTCCTGGGTCCCCGCCTCGATCGCCGCGACGGAGGCGATGACCCCGTTCTCGATGGTCACCTGCGCCTGGAAGCCGCCCTTCTCGTTCTCCACGCGGGCGCCGTCGTAGGTGCCGTCGACGTAGTTGGCCGCGATCGCGACGTCGGGGGCCTCGGCCTCCGCGTCGCCGCCGCATCCGGCCAGCAGCGTGCCCGCCGCGCCCGCGAACGCGAGCGTTCCCGCGGTCCTCGTCGTCGTCCTCATCCGTTCTCCTTCACCAACCGAATCTCTCACGATGGATCGCGTGCCCCGGCACGCCCGCCGCGCGCGCGTCCGCCTCGACCGCGTCGGCCCACGCGAGCGGGCCGCACACGTAGACGTCGCGCTCGGCGACCTCCGGCACCAGCGAGGCGAGGGTCTCGCCCGCGGCGGTGCCCCATCCTGCCCCACGCGGTCCCTCGACCACCACGAGCTCGGCCCCGCGCTCGTGCGCGAGCGCCGCGACCTCGTCGAGCAGGGGCGCCTCGGCCCGCGAGCGCACCCGCAGCACCACGGTGCACGGGCCGTCGACCTCCTCGAGCATCGCGCGGATGGGCGTCACCCCGATGCCCGAGGCGAGCAGCACCGCGGCGGGAGCGGTGCGCGACACCTCCGAGAAGATCCCGAGCGGCCCCTCCGCGAGCACGCGGGTGCCGACGGCGACGTGGGCCAGCCGCGTCGACGCGTCGCCCGACGGCTTCACGGTGATCCGAAGCGAGTCCGGGCGCGGTGCGCGGGAGAGCGACCACGGGTGGGCCTGCGTCCACCGCTCGCGGTCGAGGAAGCGCCACAGCATGAACTGGCCTGGACGCGCGCCCAGGCGGTCGAGGTCGCGCCCGGTCATCACGATGCTCGTGGAGCCGTCAGGCTCGGGCTCGACGGCCGCGACGCGGAGGTCGTGCCGCGCCATCATTACGAGCGGACGCACCAGGCGGAAGATCACGAACGAGCCGATCGCCACCGTGTACAGCGCGAGCCAGAACCACCAGGCGGCGCCCGCGCCGCGGAAGGTCGAGCCCTCGAGGAACTGGTGCGGCACCACGGCGGCGATCGCCAGGTACACGAGCAGATGGACCAGGTGCCAGCGCTCGTACCGCCACCGGGACCGCACCGCGACCAGCGACGTCGCGACGACGATGGTGAAGAGCCCGAGCCCGGCCTGCGCCGCGACCATGAACCAGCCGAGGTCCCAGAACGCGGCGGTCTGCGCGAGGACCGAGCGGCCGTCGTACTGCGCGGACACCACGACGATGAGCGCGACGTGCACCAGCATGAGGATGAACGCCACCTTGCCGATCCGGGTGTGCACCGCGGCGGCGCGGTCGTGCCCGAAGGCGCGCTCGACGAAGGGCGCGCGCGAGATCAGCGTGATCTGCGTGAGGACCAGCACCGCGGCGACGATGCCGGCGACGCGTCCCATCCCGTAGGCGTAGTCGCGGGGCGCCGTGGTGAGAAGCCCTCCCGACGCGATGAAGAACGCGACCCCGACCGCGGCGACCAGGTAGATCGACGCCTCGAGCCCGTCTCGCCACCATCCGCGCGCCCGAGCGCGCCGTGCGTACACCTCGAGCGTGCTCACATGGCCTCCGGGGACTGGGGACGGTGGGACTGCGATGCGGGCGGCCCGGGAGGCGTCCCGGGTCGCGCATGTGCATCGTACGTGCTGGGGGCTCGGCCTCGGCTTCGCGATTCCTGAGGATTCCCTGAAGGTCGCGACACGACCGCTGAGCGCTTCGCCACGCCGAGGCGTCGCGCGAGTGCGGCGAGATGCTCCCGCGAGTCCTCGGGAGGCGGCCCGCGGCGCGCCTGCGCATGGCACGTGCTACCAGGCGAACTCCTCCAGATGCCTGCGCTCCTCCGGGACCCCGGCCTGCGCCGCATCGTCCATGAGCTCGGCGACCCAGGCCTCGGGCCCGCACGCGAACACGTCGGCCGTCGCGATCCCGGGCACGAGGTCCGCGAGGTCGACCGGGGTGTCCGCAGGCGTCCAGCTGCCGCCGCGACGGCCGGTCAGGACGTAGAGCCGCGCGCCGCGCGCCGCCGACAGCGACAGGAGCTCGTCCAGGTGCGGGATGTCGGCGTCGGTGCGGGCGCGCACGATGACCGTGCACTCCCCCGGACCGATGTCGGCGTCCTCCAGCAGCGCGAGGACCGGAGTGATGCCGACGCCCGCGCCGGCGAGCACGAGGTGGTCCCCGGAACGCGCCTCGTCGGTGAACGTGCCGAGAGGCCCCTCGACCATGACCCGCGTGCCGGGCCGGAGATCCCGCAGCGCCGAGGAGCCGTCGCCGAGCGGCTTGACGGTGATGCGCATCCAGCTGTCGCGCACGGTGCGCGACAGTGAATAGGGGTGGGCCTGGCCCCACATGTCGGCCTGGAGGAAGCGGAACAGCATGAACTGCCCGCCCTTCGTCCCGAGGCGCCGGAGGTGCCTGCCGTGCATCGCGATGACGGTCGAGCCGTCCTCGAGGGTGCCGACCGCGGTGACGCGGATGTCGTGACGCCAGAAGCGGAGCAGCGGGCGCGCCACGCGGTAGATCAGCAGCCCTCCGACCGCGACCGACCACAGCACCACCCAGTACCACCACGCGGCGCCCATCGGCGCGAAGGTCTCCCCGTCCGTGAGCTGGTGCGGGATGGTGAGCCCGATGGCGAGGTAGCTGAAGAGATGGACCGCGTGCCAGCTCTCGTAGCGCCACCGCCGCCGCACGATGGCGTACGAGGTGAGCACCACGGCGACGAGCACGAGGAAGCCGGCCCACGCCATGAACATGGGCCCGCCCCAGCCGATCGCGAGGTCCCACGCCTGCGCGAGGATCCCCGTCTGCGTGGGCATCGCGTAGCCGGCGACGATGAGCACGATGTGCGCGAGGATCACCACGAACCCGAGCCTGCCCAGCTGGCCGTGGATGCGGGCGGCCCGGTCGTGGCCGACGACCCGCTCGACCGGCGGGATGCGCGCGATGAGGATGAGCTGCGTCATGATCATCGTGGAGGCGGCGATCCCGGCGACGCGGCCGAGGGTCACGAGCAGGCCCGGCATCGAGGTGACGTCGACCGAGCCGGAGGCGAGCATGAGCGACACCCCGAGCACCCCGGCGAGCCACGCCGAGGCCTCGAGCGCGTCGCGCCGCCCGTGGTCCCTCGCGGCACGGTCCGCGCGCGCGGCGACCCGGGGAGCGGCGACCCTGCGCGGTGCCGCCTGGTGCGACGCGAGGGCGGTCATGCGAGCCCCGCGACCTGCATCGCGCTGTAGATCGCGTCCTCGACGGCCTCGGACGTGAAGCTCGCCCCCGAGACGTAGCCGACGTCGACGCTCTGCGCCTCGAGGATCGCGTCCTCGAGGACCGGCATCGCGTAGTCGTTGATCTGCTGCGAATGGTGGTCCGACTCGCCCGACTGGAGCCAGTCGATCGCGGTGATGGTGCCGCCCTCGACCGTGATCTCGGCCTGGAAGACGCCGTAGCGCGAGCTGATCGCCTCGCCGTCGTAGACGCCCGTGTCGGTCGCCTCGGCGGTGGCGGTCTCGGAGGGGGCCGCCGCGTCGGTCGAGGAGTCCGTCGACGTGTCGGTCTGCTCCTCCGCGGGCGTGTCGAGCGCGGTCGACGAGTCGGCCGTGTCCGGGGCGGCGGTCTCGCTCGCGGTCGACCCGGTCGACCCGGTCGACGCCGCGGTGTCGGGCTCGGCGGCCGCGGCGGTGTCCGCGGTCGAGGCGTCGGGCTCGAGGAAGCCCGTGCCCATGACCGCGCCCGCGGAGAGGAGCGTGGCGGAGATCCCGGTGACGATGATGCCTGACGAGCGCTTCATGCTCCCCATACGACTCCTCGAACCTGGGAGCCGCCGGGGTCGATCCTCGGAGTTCGCTGAGAGTCAGACGACGGCGCCGCGCAGCACCACGTGGCGCGGGGCGCCGAGCGCCGCGATGTCCTCGCGCGGATCCTGCGCGTAGACCACGACGTCCGCCGGGGCGCCCTCCTCGATCCCGGGGACCCCGAGGAAGCGTCGCGCGCGCCAGGACGCCATCGCGACGACCTCGCTCGCGGGGATGCCCGCGGCGACCAGCAGCGCGGCCTCCGCGGGGAGGGCGCCGTGGCCGATGGTGCCGCCCGCGTCGGTGCCCACGAGCAGCGGGACGCCGGCCTCGTGGAGCGCGAGCGCGTGCGCGAGGCGACGTTCGTGCATCGGCCGCATGCGCGCGGCGTACGCCGGGAAGCGGGCCTCGCCCTGCGCGGCGTAGCCCTCGAAGTTCGCGACCTGGAGCAGCGTCGGCACCACGGGGATCCCGCGCGCGGCCGCCTCCGCCATGTGGTCCGCGGTCATGCCCGTGCCGTGCTCGATGCAGTCGATGCCGCCGTCGAGCAGCGCGTCGATCGTCTCGGTCGCGAAGGTGTGCGCGGTGACGCGCGCGCCGGCCTCGTGCGCCGCGGCGATGCCCTCGGCCAGCACGTCCGCGGGCCACAGCGGCGTGAGGTCGCCTGCCTCGCGGTCGATCCAGTCGGCGATGATCTTCACCCAGCCGTCGCCGGCGCGCGCCTCCTCCGCCATGACGCGCGGGAGGTCCGCGACCTCGATCTCGCGCGCATAGTGACGCAGGTAGCGCATCGGACGCGCGATGAAGCGTCCCGCACGGATGACGCGCGGCGCCGTCGCCAGCTCGTCGAGGAAGCGTGTGTCCGACGGCGAGCCCGCGTCGCGGATGAGCAGCGTGCCCGCGTCGCGGTCGACGAGCGCCTGCTTGAGCGCGAGGTCCGCGTCGACCGCTCCCCCGCTGTCGAGGCCCACGTGGCAGTGGACGTCGACGAGCCCGGGCACGGCGACGCCGTCGAGCTCATGCTTGACCGCCTGCGAGGGCCGCTCGAACGTGATCCGACCCTCCACCACCCAGGCCTCATCGCGGACGTCGTCATCGCCGACGACCACCGGGCCCGTGAGGTGGAGCGCCATTCAGCGCCCCAGGTACTTGCCGAGGTCCCCGCCGAGCGACGAGATGTCGACCTCCTCTGGCGCGGGCTGGCCGAGCCCGAAGGCCGAGCCCGGCGCCGCGGCCGGTGCCGACGTGGTCCGGTTGCGGGCCTCGGCCTCCTGCTGCGCACGCTTGGCGGGGTTGCCGGACTTGCCCTTGACCTTGCGCTGCGGCGCCTGCTTGCCCTTGGACTTCTTGCCGCCGGGCAGGCCGCCGAACGCGCCGGGGGCGCCGCCCGCGCCGGGCATCCCCGGCATCCCGGGCATGCCGCCGCCGCGCGACATCGCGCGCATCATCTGCTGCGCCTGCTCGAACCGCTTGACCAGCGAGTTGACGTCGGACACCTGCATGCCCGAGCCGGCCGCGATGCGCGAGCGGCGCGAGCCGTTGAGGATCTTGGGGTTGTCGCGCTCGGCGGGCGTCATCGACTGGATGATCGCCTCGGTGCGCACCAGCTCCCGCTCGTCGAAGTTCTCGATCTGGTCGCGGATCTGACCCATGCCCGGGAGCATCGTCAGCATCTTCTTCATCGAGCCCATGTTCTTGAGCTGCTGCATCTGGCTGAGGAAGTCCGCGAGCGTGAAGTCCTCGCCCTTGGTGACCTTCTCGGCCATGCGCTCGGCCTCGGCCTGGTCGAACGTGCGCTCGGCCTGCTCGATGAGCGTGAGGATGTCGCCCATGTCGAGGATGCGCGACGCCATGCGGTCGGGGTGGAACACCTCGAAGTCGTCGAGCTTCTCGCCCGTGGACGCGAACATGATGGGACGTCCGGTGACCTCGGCCACCGACAGCGCGGCACCGCCGCGCGCGTCGCCGTCGAGCTTGGTGAGCACCACGCCGGTGAAGTCGACGCCCTCCTGGAACGCGGTGGCCGTCGCCACGGCGTCCTGACCGATCATCGCGTCGATGACGAAGAGGACCTCGTCGGGCTCGACCGCCTTGCGGATGTCGGAGGCCTGCTTCATCAGCTCCTGGTCGATGCCCAGACGGCCCGCGGTGTCGACGATGACGACGCTGTGCTGACGCTGCTCGGCCTCCTTGAGGCCCTTCTTCGCGACCTTGACCGGGTTGCCGCGCGGACGCTCGTCCTCGCGCGTGACGCCCGCCTCGGGGGCGAAGACCGGGACGCCTGCGCGCTCGCCGACCACCTTGAGCTGCGTGACGGCGTTGGGGCGCTGGAGGTCCGCGGCGACCAGCAGCGGCGTGTGGCCCTGCTGCTTGAGGTGGTGCGCGAGCTTGCCGGCGAGGGTGGTCTTACCGGCACCCTGGAGACCCGCGAGCATGATGACGGTCGGGCCGTTCTTGGCGAAGCGCAGCTGGCGGGCCTCGCCGCCCAGGATCGCCACGAGCTCCTCGTTGACGATCTTCACGACCTGCTGGCCCGGGTTCAGCGCACCCGAGACCTCCGCGCCGAGCGCGCGCTCCCGGATGTTGCCGGTGAAGGTGCGGACCACGGGGACCGCGACGTCGGCGTCGAGCAGCGCCCGACGGATCTCACGGATGGTGCCGTCGATGTCCGCCTCGGTGAGGCGGCCCTTGCCCCGCAGGTTGCGGAACGTCTCGGTGAGGCGGTCGGAGAGGTTGGCGAACACGGATATCCCTTCGCAGAATGCGCCCGATTCTACCGGTCCGCGGGCGCCCCTCCGGAGGCCAGCGCGGCCCTCGCCCGCGCCGTCAGCGTGTCGATGAGCGAGGCGCGCCAGGACGTCCACACCTTGGGTCCCGCGGCGCGCGCATCGGCCTCGGTGAGATGACGGAGGATCTCGAGCAGATCGGCACGATGCTCGACCGCGTCGAGCAGCGCCGCGACCGTCGCGGGGTCCTCCGGGTCGCGCGTGGTCGCGAGGCCGGCGAGGGTGAGATGCTCGCGCACCAGCAGCTCGAGATCGTGCGCGGTCTCCGCCGACAGCCCCATGCGGGCCGCGATCGCGGGGATGAGCGCGGCGCCGTCGACCGAGTGGTCCGTCGCGCCCGCGCGCTTGCCGATGTCGTGCAGCAGCGCCGCGAGCAGCAGCAGGTCCGAGCGCGGGGCGCCGCGCCGGTGCTTCGAGGCGATGGTCACCGCCTCGAGCATGTGCCGGTCGACGGTGTAGACGTGGATGGGGCTCCGTTGGGGGCGGTTGCGCACGCCCTCCCACTGCGGGATCCAGCGCACCGCCTGGCCGTGCAGGTCGATGGCCTCCCACACCTGCAGCAGGTGCGCGCTCGAGCGGAGCAGGTCGCGCAGGTGACCGCGGGCCTCCTCGGGCCACGGCACTGGCAGGTCCGGGCAGCGCTGGAGCGCGTCGAGCAGGGTCGGGGTGAAGGTGAGGCCCGTCGAGGCGGCGGTGGCGGCCGCGCGGAGCGGCAGCAGCGCATCGTCCTCGGCGCGATGCCCCGGCGCGAGCGCGAGCTCGCCGTCGACGTCGATGAGGCCCTCGGCCACCTTGACGTGGCGGGGCGCGGCGGCGCGGCGGCGCGCGAGGAAGGCGCGCGACCCGACGCCGGAGCGCTCGAGCGACCGGCGCGCTCCGCGCTCGGTGGTGTCGAGCGCGTACGCGACGGTGCGGCCCGCCTCCGCGAGGGCCGCGAGGAGATCGTCGGGATCGTCGTAGCCGAGGCGGTCGGCCACCTCGGGCGCGACGTGCCTGCCGAGCACGTTGACGGAGCGACCCGTCTCGAGCTGCAGCGCGTCGCGCACGTCGAGCAGCAGGTCGCCCGCCGCGTCGACAGCGCCGTGCGGGCGGTCGGTGAGCCAGGTCGCGGACAGCGCGGTGAGGCTGACGTAGTCGCGCAGGCCCCCGCGGGCCTCCTTGAGGTGCGGCTCGATGAGGTACGCGAGCTCGCCGTGGCGCTCGGCGCGGGCGCGCGAGGCGGCGAGAAGGTCAGGCAGGCGCTTCCGCGCGGCAGCGCGCCAGTCCTGGTAGATGTGCGTGCGGGCCTGGACCAGCAGCTGCTCGTCGCCCGCGATGAGGTGCAGGTCGAGCAGACCTGCGGCGGCCGCGAGGTCCTTCGACGCGACCTGACGGCACTCCGTGAGGGTGCGCGTCGAGTAGTCGAGCTCGAGGCCGGCGTCCCAGATCGGGTACCAGAGCCGCTGCGCGAGATCCGCGATCTCGTCCTTCCCGTGGCTCGAGCCGTCGTGCAGGATCACCAGATCGAGGTCCGAGGCCGGACCCGCGTCCCCGCGGCCGATCGATCCCACGGCGCCGAACGCGACGCCGTCGCGCAGACCGCCGCTGTGCTCGTCCCAGTGCTCCTTGAGATGCGCGAACACCAGGTCGCTCATGGCCTGGCGGCGCTCGCGACCGCTCAGCGCGCTCGCGGCCAGCATCTCCGCGCGTTCTCTCCTCAGACGCTTGAGGTCCCGCACCCCAGCGGGGTGCGGGACCTCAGCGCGGGAGCCGTCGTGGCTACCCATGCGTGATGCGGTTCCCCTTACAGGGCGTCCGCGCCGTGCTCGCCGGTACGGACACGGGCCACGTCGTCGACGGGGACGACCCAGACCTTTCCGTCACCGATCTTGCCGGTCTGCGCGGCCGAGACGATGGCCTCGGTCACGGTCGCGGCGTCGGCGTCGTCCACGAGGACCTCGAGACGCGTCTTCGGCACCAGGTCGACGGTGTACTCAGCACCGCGGTAGACCTCGGTGTGACCCTTCTGGCGGCCGTACCCGGCGGCCTCGGAGACCGTGACGCCCTTGACGCCCGCGGCCTCGAGGGCCGCACGGACCTCGTCGACGCGGTGGGGCTGGATGATTGCGGTGACCAGCTTCATGGTTACTTAGCCTCCTCGTAGGCGGTCTCACCGTGGACGGCGAGGTCGATACCCGACACCTCGACATCCTCGCTCACACGCAGACCGAGCGTGTACTTGATGAGCAGTCCGATGATCAGCGTAGCGATCGCCGAGTAGACGATGGTGATCGCCGCGGCAGCAGCCTGGACGCCGAGCAGCGTGATGCCGCCGCCGTAGAACAGACCCGCGTCGCCGTTGATGGTGCCCGAGGCGACCAGGCCGATGGCCAGGGTGCCCCAGAGACCGGAGACCAGGTGGACGCCCACGACGTCGAGCGAGTCGTCGTAGCCGAGCTTGTACTTGAGGCCGACCGCGAGAGCCGAGAGGACACCGGCGACGAAGCCGATGACGATCGCGCCCCAGGTGTCCACGGAGGCGCACGACGGGGTGATGGCGACCAGACCGGCGACCACACCGGAGGCGGCACCGAGCGAGGTGGCCTTGCCGTCGCGGATCTTCTCCGCGAGCAGCCAGCCGAGCATCGCGACCGCGGTGGCGGTGGTGGTGTTGACCCACGCGAGGGCGGCGTAGCCGTCGGCGGCGAAGGCCGAACCGGCGTTGAAGCCGAACCAGCCGAACCACAGGAGCGCGGCGCCGAGCATGACGAACGGCAGGTTGTGCGGACGCATGGGCTCCTTGCCGAAGCCCTTGCGGATGCCGAGCAGGAGGGCGAGCACGAGGCCCGCGACACCGGCGTTGATGTGGACGACGGTACCGCCGGCGAAGTCGTACGGGCCGGGGAGGTCCGCGAAGAGCGGGCCGCCGCCGCCGAGGAGAGCGTCGAAGCCCTCACCGTTGGTGCCGGTGCCCCACACCCAGTGCGAGACGGGCGCGTACACGAGCACGACCCAGATGAAGGCGAAGAGCAGCCAGGAGCCGAACTTCATGCGGTCCGCGACCGAGCCCGAGATCAGCGCGACGGTGATGATCGCGAAGGTGGCGCCGAAGCCGGCCGAGATGACCGACGTGGGGTCCTCGGCGTAGTTGTTCAGCACGTCGATCATGCCGAAGTTCGAGAACGGCTCACCGAACAGGTTGTTGACGGTGGGGCCGGCCGAGATCGAGTAGCCGAACAGGACCCACGCGAGCATGCCGACGCCGAGGGCGCCGAAGCTCATCATCATCATGTTCAGGACGGACTTGCTGCGCGACATGCCGCCGTAGAAGAACGCCAGTGCGGGCGTCATCAGCAGCACCAGCGAAGCCGACACGAGGAGCCAACCCAGGGCCCCTACTCCGTCGGCATATGCCATTGCGTCTTCCATTGGTTGTCTCTCCTTTTCGCTAACCCTCCGGCTAGTCACGGACGAGACTTCCGTAGATCTGTTACCCCTGAACGACCCGCGTGTTTCCGAATGGTTACAACCGCTTGGTGAAAGTAAAAGGTGCGTTGCGAGGTGGGGCGAATCGGAAAGCGCTGGTGGCAGGCACGTTGGAGCGGCGTGCGCCGGGCGCACGGGTGCCGCTCGTGGCACCGGAGCGCGCTACTCCCCCAGCAGGGAGTCCACGAAGCCCGCGGCGTCGAACGGCGCGAGGTCGTCCGCGCCCTCGCCCAGCCCGACGAACTTCACGGGCACGCCCAGCTCGCGCTGGACCGCGAGGACGATGCCGCCCTTGGCGGTGCCGTCGAGCTTGGTGAGCACGATGCCGGTGAGCGGCGCGACCTGGCCGAAGACGCGGGCCTGGGTGAGCCCGTTCTGCCCGGTGGTGGCGTCGAGCACGAGCAGCACCTCGGACGGCGGGCTCACCTTCGACACCACGCGCACGATCTTGCCGAGCTCGTCCATGAGGCCCTGCTTGTTCTGGAGGCGTCCGGCGGTGTCGACGAGCAGCACCTCGGCCTGCTCGGAGCGCGCGCGGTCCGCGGCCTCGAAGGCGACCGAGGCCGGATCCGCGCCGTCGACGTGCGAGCGCACCACCGGCACGCCCACGCGGGAGCCCCAGGTCTCGAGCTGGTCGGCGGCCGCTGCGCGGAACGTGTCGGCCGCGCCGAGCACCACGCTCCGCTCCTCCGCCACCAGCACGCGCGCGAGCTTGCCCACGGTGGTCGTCTTGCCGACGCCGTTGACGCCCACGACGATCGCGGAGTGCAGGGCGCCGTCGCCCGCCTCGCCGAGGGCGAGGCCGCGGTCGAGGCTCGGGTCGACCACGTCGAGCAGCGCCGCGCGCAGGAGCGTGCGCGGGTCGCCGTCGGGATCCGCCTTGACGCGGGCCTTGAGGTCCGCCATCAGCTCGTCGGTCGCGGCCGCGCCGACGTCCGCCATGAGCAGCGTCTCCTCGAGCTCGTCCCAGTCGTCCTGGGACAGGCTGCCGCGGCGGAAGATCGCGAGCAGCGACTGCCCGAGGCCGGTGCCGACGCGCCGCCGCAGGCGTCCGAAGCGATGGTCGACCGCCTCGGGCGACTCGACCGCGGGCGCCTGCTCCTCGACGGGCGCGGCGGGCGCCTCCGGGGCGGCCACCGGCGCATCGTCCGCACGGGGAGGCGCCTCACGCGGGGGCGCCTTGCGCACCTTGCCGGCGAGCGCGGCACCCACGCCGCCCAGCACCACGAGGCTCGTGACCAGGGCCACGATCAGGTCATTGTCACCAGGGATCCATGCAACGTCCACGGGCACAGTCTCTCAGGTCGTCACGGGCGCCGGTGCGGCGCGGGGCGGCGCTCCGCTTCGGCGGGCGCGAGGCTCTCAGTGGCGGTGGCGGGCCCGCGGCTGCACGACGGGGATGGACGCGGTCTCGCGGCCCAGCTCGCCCACCACGTCCAGCGTGGAGGCGGGGCGGTCGAGGTCGTCGTAGAGGTGCTCGCGGACGGAGCGGCGCTCCTCCTCGCCGAGCACGAGGCGCACGACCCGGCGCCCGCGGCCCTCGGCGGCGAAGGCCGCGACGAACACGACGAGCGCGATGATCGCGCCGACCACGAGGGTCCCCACCATCTGACTGAACATCTCGCTCCTCGTTCCGCTGGACCTTGCAGCCCCAGCATGGTGCCCCATCCTCACAGATCGGACAAGTCCCACGAATGGAGCGCGTCGACCCGCAGGGATAACGCACGAGCGCGCCGAAAAGTCCCGGGCGCCGCACGACGCCGGGATAGCAGGGGCGTCAGACGGCGGCCTCGTCCTTGAGCCGCTGGCTGATGACCGTGGTGACGCCGTCGCCGCGCATCGTCACGCCGTAGAGCGCGTCCGCGATCTCCATGGTGCGCTTCTGGTGCGTGATGACGATGAGCTGCGAGTCCTCCTGCAGCTCCCGGAAGATCTCGAGCAGGCGCCCGAGGTTGACGTCGTCGAGCGCGGCCTCGACCTCGTCCATGACGTAGAACGGGCTGGGGCGGGCCTTGAAGATCGACACGAGCAGCGCGACCGCGGTGAGCGAGCGCTCGCCACCGGACAGCAGCGACAGGCGCTTGACCTTCTTGCCCGCGGGGCGCGCCTCGACCTCGATGCCGGTGGTGAGCATGTTCGCCGGGTCGGTGAGCACGAGCCTGCCCTCGCCGCCGGGGAACAGGCGCGGGAACACGCGGTCGAACTGCGCCGCGGTGTCCGCGAAGGCCTCCGCGAAGATCACCTCGACGCGCTCGTCGATCTCCTTGACGATGGTGAGGAGGTCCTCGCGCGAGCGCTTGATGTCCGCGAGCTGGTCCGTGAGGAACTTGTGGCGCTCCTCGAGCGCCGCGAACTCCTCGAGCGCGAGCGGGTTGACGCGGCCCAGCTGGTTCATCGCACGCTCGGCCTTGCGCAGGCGAGTCTCCTGCTGCTCCCGCACGTACGGCACCGTCTCCGGCTCGGCCTCGGGATCCGCGTCGGTGTCGACGACCGGCACGCCCAGGTGGGGGCCGAACTCCTCGACCAGGCGGTCGGGGTCCACGCCGAGCTCGTCGACCGCGCGCTGGCGGAGCTGCTCGAGGCGCACGTTCTGCTCGGCGCGCGCGACCTCGTCGCGGTGCGCGTCGTCCGTGAGGCGCGCGTGCTCGGTCGACAGCTCGTCGACCGAGCGGCGCACCTGCGCGAGCGTGCCGGTGCGCTCGGCCCGTTGAGCCTCCACCGCGGCGCGGTTGTCGTCCGCGCGCTGCACCGACACGTCGATGAGCGCGAGCGCGTCGCGGCTACCCGCGATCACCTCGCGTGCGGCCTGCGCCTGGACCTCGCGCCGCGCGGCGGCGGCCTCCGCGCGGGCGCGAGCCTCGCGCTCGGCGACCGCGGCGCGCTCGAGGCTCTCGGCACGCGAGGCGAGCGCGCGCGCCCGCTCCTCCGACGTGCGCAGCGCGAGCCGCGCCTCCGTCTCGTGGGCACGCGACTCGCGGGCGCGCAGCTCGTCCGCGTCGCGACGCTCCTGCGCCTCGCGCGTGTCCGCCTCGAACTGCTCGGGCTCGGCCTGGGCCGCGGCCAGGCGCTCGGTGAGGCTCGCGAGCTCGTCCTCGTCGGCGGTCAGACGGTCGCGCCCCTGCGTCAGCTGCTCGGTGTACCGCTCGACCTCGGCCTTCGCGGCGCGGGCCTCGGCGCCCAGGCGCCCCAGCTGCTCCGCGACCGCGGCGGCCTTCGCGTCGGCCTCGCTGAGGCGGGCGAGCGTGCGCTCATGCGCACCTCGCGTCTCCGCCTCCGTCTCCTCGGCGGCACGCAGGCGCTCCTCGGCGCGCGTCACCTCGGCGGCCGCGGCGTCGCGCTTGTCGCGCGCGTCGTCGTAGGCGGCCTGCACGTGGATGATGCTCGGCGCGTCTCCCGCGCCTCCCGAGGCCGAGCGCCCGCCCAGCACGTCGCCGCGTCGCGTCACGGCCGTGACATGCCCGTGCGTCGCGACCAGCGCGCGGGCGGCGGCGAGGTCGTCGACCACGGCGACTCCGGCGACCAGCGCGCGGACCGTCTCGACCAGGCCCGCCGGGCCCGACACCAGGTCGGTCGCCCACGCGGCGCCTGCGGGCAGCTCGACCGCGGGGTTCTGGGCGACCGCGTCGGGGTCCGCCACGAGGAAGCGGGCGCGGCCGGCGTCCTCGTCGCGCAGCCAGCGGATCGCGTCCACCGCGTCGTCCACGGTCGCGACGGCGAGCGCGTCCGCGAGGGGGCCGAGCGCCGCGGCGATCGCGTCCTCGGCGTCGCCTGCCACGTCGATCAGCGAGGCGACCGAGCCCTGCACCGCACGGGTGCCGCTCGCGAGCAGCGCCCCGGCGCCGTCCTTGCGGACCAGCGACAGCTCGAGCGCCTCGCCGCGCGCGGCCCACGTGTCCCGCTCGCGCATCGCATGGTGCACGGCGTCCTTGAGCTCCGCCACGGCGGCCTTGGCCTGCTCCCACGCGCCGGTCGCGGCCTCGTGAAGCGCGTCGAGATCATCCTCGCCGCCCTCGACGGTCGCGACCGAGGTCTCGACGCTCTGGAACTCGGCGTTCGCATCGTGCGCGCGCTTCTCCGCGGAGGCGAGCTGCTCCTGCAGACGGCCGATCTCGGCCTCCGCCGACTCGACGCGCGAACGCTTGGCCGCCACCTGGCCCGCGAGGCGGGCGACGCCCTCGCGCCGGTCGGCGACCGAGCGCAGCAGGTTCGCGTGGTGACGGTCCGACTGGAACGCGGTGTCCTCGGCGTCCTTGCGCGCCTCGATCGCGGCCTCGAGCGCCTCGTCCGCGGCGGCGACCTCGGCCTCGAGCTCGGCGCGGGCGGCCTTGGCGCGCTCGACCTGCTCGTCGAGGTCGACGAGGTCGGTCGGCGGCGCCTCGCTCTGCGTGCTGCCGAGCATGCGCACGCGCTCCTCGGCGAGGGTGTGGAGGTTGCGCAGCCGCTCCCGGATCGCGCCGAGGCGGTAGTAGACGTCGTTGGCCTTGGTCAGCGCCGGCGCGGCCTCGGCGGCCTGACGCTCGAGCTCGGCGAGCTGGTCGCGCGCCTCGGCGAGCGCCTTCTCGACCGTCGCGCGCCGTTCGAGCAGCGCGGTCTCGTCCGCCTTGTCCTTCGACATCGACTCGGTGAGCGTCGCGATGTCGTCCGCGAGCAGGCGCGAGCGCGCGTCGCGGACGTCGATCTGGATGCGCTGCGCCTGCCGCGCGACCTCGGCCTGCTTGCCCAGCGGGCCCAGCTGGCGGCGGATCTCACCTGTGAGGTCCTGCACGCGCGTGAGGTTGGCCTGCATCGAGTCGAGCTTGCGCAGCGCCTTGTCCTTGCGGCGGCGGTGCTTGAGGATGCCGGCGGCCTCCTCGATGAAGTGGCGGCGGTCCTCGGGGGTCGCGCGGAGCACCGCGTCGAGCTGGCCCTGGCCCACGATCACGTGCATCTCTCGACCGAGACCCGAGTCGGACAGCAGGTCCTGGATGTCGAGCAGGCGGCACGCGGAGCCGTTGATCGCGTACTCGGAGCCGCCGCTGCGGAACAGCGTGCGGCTGATCGTCACCTCGGTGTAGTCGATCGGCAGAGCGCCGTCGGAGTTGTCGATGGTGAGCGACACCTCGGCGCGGCCCAGCGGTGCGCGGCCGGACGTGCCGGCGAAGATGACGTCCGCCATCTGCCCGCCGCGCAGGGTCTTGGCGCCCTGCTCACCCATCACCCAGGCGAGCGCGTCCACCACGTTGGACTTGCCCGAGCCGTTCGGGCCGACGACGCAGGTGACGCCGGGCTCGAACTCCAGGGTGGTCGCCGACGCGAAGCTCTTGAAGCCGCGCAGCGTCAGCGTCTTGAGATGCATGGGTGCGAGTGTAGGGGAACGTCTCCCCCGCTCAGCCGAGGCGCGAGCGGGGGTCCGGGATCGGGCTCAGAGGCCGGGGAACCAGATGCCGATCTCGCGCTCGGCGGACTCCGGAGCGTCCGAGCCGTGGACGATGTTGTGGATCACCGGGAGGTCCCACTGGCGGGCGAGATCGCCGCGGATGGTGCCCGGCGCCGCGGTGGTCGGGTCCGTGGCGCCCGCGAGCGACCGGAAGCCCTCGATCACGCGCTCGCCCTCGGCGACGACGGCGAGCACGGGACCCGAGAGCATGAACTCCACCAGCGGGTCGTAGAACGGCTTGCCCACGTGCTCGGCGTAATGCTCCGCGAGCAGCTCCGGGGTGGCCTGGCGCAGCTCGACCGCGACGAGCGTGTAGCCCTTCGCCTCGACCCGCCGGAGGACCTCCCCGGACAGGGCGCGCTTCACGCCGTCGGGCTTCACCAGGATGAGGGTGCGTTCCGTCATGGTGGGGAGCCTAGCGGGACGCCTCGGGAAAGCGACACGGTCCGCCCGATCCAGCGTGACAGGATGGACCCGTGATCACGATCGACGACTTCGACACGTATCCCGACTTCCCCATCGAGGGGATCCTCTTCTACGACATCGCGCCCATCCTCGCGAGCCCCGAGCGCTTCCGCGAGGCGTGCGTGCAGCTCATGCCGCCCAGCGGCGCGCAGGTCGACGTGGTCGCGGGCGTGGACGCGCGCGGGTTCATCTTCGCCCCGGTGGTCGCGCAGACGCTGGACGTCGGCATGGCGATGGTGCGCAAGAAGGGCAAGATGCCCGGCGACGATCTGCTCGAGTCCACCGCGGAGATCGAGTACGGCGCGCGCGATCTCGCGGTGAGCGCGAGCTCGGTCGAGGGACAGCACGTGCTGGTGATCGACGACGTGCTCGCGACCGGCGGCACCGCCCGCGCGGTCGCGGAGATGCTCGAGCGCGGCGGCGCCGCATCCGTGCGCTTCAGCTTCCTCATCGAGATCGGCGAGCTGCCGGGCCGCGACGTGCTCGAGGGCTACGAGGTCACGTCGGTGGTGGTGGTCTAGCGGCGGTATCCGCCGGACCACCGCACCGCGAGCAGCACCAGCGGCACGAGAGCGAGCGACGCGAACGCCGCCTCGAAGGCCACGAAGCCCTGGCTGATGGTCATCGGCAGCGGGTCGAGCGAGCGCAGGTACCCCGCGTGCACCGCGATGCCGGTGACCAGCACTCCTCCGGAGATCACGATGATCGCGATGAGGAACCACGGCGGCAGCTGGCGGGTGTCGGGGTGCTCCCGCACGAAGCGCGCCCACCGGGTGAGCGCGTAGAACACCGAGAAGTTGAGCAGCAGCAGCCCCGCGAACAGCAGCGCGTAGACCGCGGGCGACGGACGTCCGAGCCCCGCGAAGGCGTGGAGCTGCGCATGCTCGAGCTGCCAGAAGATCAGGGTGAGCCCGAGCACGCCGGCGGCCAGCGCGCCGCTCATGCGCCAGAGGAAGCCGCTCACGCCGTCTCGCCCGCCGCCTCCGCCGCGGCAGCCGCGGCATCGCGCTCCGCGCGTTCGCGATCGATGCGTCCGCCCAGCCGGACGCCCGTGATCCAGGTCGCGAGGAAGGCGACGCCGATGATGGCGATCATCGGCTCGATGAGGCCGCCCACGATCATCGGCACCTGCAGCGCCCAGCCGAGCGCGAGGCCCCACCGCTTGCGCTGCTGCCCCGCCGCGTAGCCGAGCAGCACCATGAGCCCGAGCCCGCCGCCCCACACGACGGCGCCGGGCACGTCGATCTCGTCGGCGCGGCTCAGGCCCCACAGCACGAGGGTCGCGAACAGCGCCGCGAACGCCTCGAGCGCGAGCACGGCCTGGCAGAAGATCAGCCGCGCGGAGCGCTGCGGTCGCGCGCTCATCGAGCCTTCCCCTGGCCCTTGCGGCGGTCCGCGCCGGTGAGCACGCGCGCCTCCGCGACGAGCGTGATCGAGCCGACCACGAGGACCCCCGCGCCCAGGTCGCTGTCGCGCTCGGAGCGCTGCACCGCGGCGTCGATCGCGTCGGGCAGGGACTCGGCGACGGTGATGCGGTCCTCGCCGAAGATCTCGTTCGCGAGCGGCTCGAGCTCCTCCACGGGCACGGCCCGCGGCGAGGACGATGCGGTGAGGACCACGTGCGCGAGCGCGGGCTCGAGCGCCGCGAGGATGCCGTCGGCGTCCTTGTCCTTGAGGATCCCCACCACGCCGACGAGCGTCTCGAACGCGAAGGACTCGTCGAGCGCGGAGACCAACGCCTCGATGCCGTGGGGGTTGTGCGCGGCGTCGACGAGGATGAGCGGCGCCGTGCGGACCGCCTCGAGGCGCCCGGGCGAGCTCACCTGGGCGAAGGCCGCCTCGACGGTCTCGCCCGCGAGCGATGCCGGCTCTCCCCCCGCGGCCAGCAGCAGCTCGGTCGCCGCGAGCGCGAGCAGCGCGTTGTGCGCCTGGTAGGGCCCGTAGAGCGGGATGAAGATGTCGGTGTAGGTCGCGGCCGCGGTGCGCAGGGTCGCCAGCTGTCCCCCGACGCCCGGCTGCCGCTCCATCACCTCGAGCGCCTCGCCCTCCCGGTAGGCCCGTGCGCCGCGCTCCTCGATCGCCGCGTCGAGCACCGGCTCGACCGACTCGGACTGCGCGGCCATCACGACCGCGGCGCCGTCCTTGATGATCCCGGACTTCTCGGCCGCGATGTCCGCGAGCGAGTCGCCCAGCCACTCCTGGTGATCGAGGCCCACGGGCGTGACGACCGCGACCTCGCCGGTCGCGACGTTGGTCGCGTCCCACACGCCTCCCATGCCGACCTCGATGACGGCGACGTCGACGGGCGCGTCCGCGAAGGCGGCGAACGCGAGCACCACGAGCACCTCGAAGAAGCTCATGCGGGGTCCGCCTGCCGCGGTCGCGCGCGCATCGACCAGGTGGATGATCGGGGCGACCTCCAGCCACAGGCGCACGAAGTCCTCGAGCGCGATGGGCTCGCCGTCGATCTGGATGCGCTCGCGCACCGTGGTGAGGTGCGGCGACGTGAACAGCCCGGTGCGCAGCCCGTGCTCGCGCACCAGCGACTCGGTCATGCGCGCGGTCGAGGTCTTGCCGTTGGTACCCGTGAGGTGGATCACCTTGTAGGCGTCCTGCGGGCTGCCCAGGAGGTCGCAGGCCTCGCGGACGCGGTCGAGGGTGGGCTCGAAGTCGTGCTCGGGGTTGCGGGAGACGATGTGCGCGTAGATCTCGCGCTCGGCCTCCTCGAGGCTCATGCCACCGAGGTCAAGGTCGGTCATGCGCACAAGTCTGTCACGGCGCCGCGCAGGCCCGGACGCACAAAGGTTGTCAACCAGTTGACACAGGAATGTCAACGTGTTGACATGAGGGCGTGAGCGAACCGACCTCCTTCCTCCTCCACCGCGTGATCGTCGCGATGGACACCTACGCCGACGAGCTGCTGCGCCGCGAGCACGGCGTCACCTTCGCGACGTTCGGCTTCCTCGCCGTCGCGGCGTCGATGCCGGGCGCGGACGTCACGTCGCTCGCCCGGGGCGCAGGGATGTCGAAGGCCGCGGCCAGCAAGCGCATCCCGCCGCTCGTGAGCGACGGCTACCTCACCTCCGAGCCGGACCCCCACCACGGGCGCCGGCTCCGCATCGTCCCCACGCCCCGGGCGTACGCGCTCATCGCGGCCGCAGGGGCGCGCCTCGAGGCGGAGTTCTCCGACCTCTTCACGCTGCATCCGCAGCTCGACGAATCAGCCCTGCGCCACCAGCTCGAGACCCTCGCCGGGGTGCTCGGGCTCCCCGACACCCCAGGAGAGCAGCCATGAGCACCATCGCCGTCGTCATCGGGCACCCGCTTCCGGACACCCTCACGTCACGCCTCGCCCGCGCCTACGCCGAGGCCGCGTCGGCCCACGCGGACGTGCGCATCATCGACCTCGCCGATCGCGACTTCGACCCGAACCCCGCCGCCCCGGACGATCTTCGCGCGCCGGGCGGCGACCTGCGGCACCTCGACGAGGCGGTCGCGGGGATGGTCGTCGACCTCGAGGCCGCGGACCATCTCGCGTTCTTCTACCCGCAGTGGTGGGGCACGTACCCGGCCGTCTTCAAGGCCTTCGTCGACCGCGCGTTCCTCAGCGGGGTCGCGTACCTCAAGGAGGACCGCACCCCCACCCGGCTATGGTCGGGCAAGACCGCGCGCCTCACCACCACGATGGACTCGCCGACCTGGTGGAACGCGCTCGTCTACCGCGACGCGATGATCGCGTCGATGCGCCACGCGACCCTGGGGTACGTCGGCGTGAGGACCATCGGCGTCCGCCGGCTCGCCGAGGCGCGCTTCGCCTCCGAGGAGCGCCGCGCGCGCTGGGTCGCCCAGGCGGCGCGCGACGGGGCCGCCGATGCGGCGCGCGTCGCGGCGTCCCCGCGGG
>NZ_BBLU01000011.1 GCF_000759715.1 Demequina mangrovi | reverse complement strand
GCGGCGGCGCCGCGGCGCCGCCCGAGGCGCCGGCCTCCGTCCCCCGCTTCGAGATGCCCGCGGCGCCCTCGGCCCCCGTCCGCGCGCCGGAACCGACCGCGCCCGCCGCGCAGCCCGAGCCTCGGCCCGAGTCCGCTCCGCAGGAGCAGCCGGCGCCGGACACCGCTGCGCTCCCCGTCATCGCCCCGCCGCCCGTCGCGCCCGTGCCGCGCGAGCCCGAGACCCACGAGCCGGTCGCCCCCGCGCCCGCGGGTCCCGCCGCGCCGGAGGACCACCCCGACGACCGCACGCAGGTGTCCGCGCGTCAGCGCGACGCGTGGGAGCTCGTGACCTCCGAGGGGGGCGTGTACGGCTTCGACGCCGCGTCGGTGCTCGTGGGCCGCAGCGGCGGGCTGCCGCCGGTCGACGGCACCCGGCGGCTCGACCTCGCGGACTCGACGCGCACCATCTCCAAGGCGCACGCGCGGCTCGTGCTCCAGCGCGGCACCTGGTGGGTCGAGGACCTCGGCTCCACCAACGGCACCTACCTGGTCGACGCCTCGGGGCACGAGGCGCAGGTCCCCGACGGCGTCCCGACGCCGGTCTCGGGCCGCCTGATCCTCGGCGACGTCGAGATCGAGATCCGCCGCCGAGGTGTCGAGGCATGACGGCAGGCGGCGCACCCGAGGTGTCCGGCGGCGGCGCGACCGCGGTCGGCGGCCGCGCGCGCAACGAGGACGCGTTCGTCGCCGAGGCGCCGGTCTATCTGGTCGCCGACGGCATGGGAGGGCACGTGGCCGGCGCCGAGGCGTCGGCCGCCGCGATGGCGGCCTTCCAGCCGCTCGTCGGCGCGGTCGCGGTCACCCCGCACGACGTCGACCGCGCGCATCTCGAGGCGCGACGCCTGGTCGCGCGGCTCCAGCTGGAGGTCGGCGCGGCATCGGGCACCACGCTCACGGGTGCGGTCGCCGTCATGCACGACGGCAGCCCCTGGTGGATGGTGATCAACGTGGGCGACTCGCGCACGTACGCGCTCGACGGCGGGGTGCTCCACCAGGTCAGCCGCGACCACTCGCATGTCCAGGACCTCATCGACGCGGGCCGCATCACCGTCGAGGAGTCGCTGGTGCATCCCGATCGCAACATCCTCACGCGCGCGATCGGGGACGAGATCCCCGAGATGGACGCATGGCTCGTGCCGCAGGTGCCTGGCCGCCGCCTCATCGTCGCGAGCGACGGCCTCATGAAGGAGGTCGAGGACGGCGAGATCGGCGAGCTCGCCGCGCTCATCGGCGATGCGGGGTCCGCGGCGGCAGCCCTCGTCGAGCTCGCGGTCGGCCGGGGGGCGCGCGACAACGTCACCGTCGTGGTCGCCGACGCGGGATCCACGACCGCCGAGGATGCCTCGCCCGCGCCCTGGCCCGTCTGGGGCGCGATCGAGCACGAGGACACGACCCCGAGCACGCGGAGGCGGGGCGAGGCGTGAGCGAGGACGAGACCCGGATCTCCGCGCGCCGCGCGGCGGGGACGGGCGAGCCCGCGCCGACCGACCCGCCCGCGCCCTCCGACGCGGCGGACGACGACGCGACCTCGCTGGGGAGCCGCTCGCGCAGCGACAGCACGCGGCTGTCGCGTCGCCGCATCGAGGAGGCGGCCACCCAGCCCGCCACCGAGGCCGCGCCCCCGCCGGACACGCAGCCGAGCACGCAGCCGCATCAGCTCAGCGACACGATGCCTCCGCGCCGGCGCCGGTCGACGGCCCCCGAGGACGCGACGCTGCGCCCGCCGCCCGACCTCGCCGCGCGCGTCGACGCCGATGCCGCCGTGCCGGGGGAGTTCGGGTCGGAGCCCCAGCACTACTACCCGCGCATCCGGCACACGCAGGACGCCGCGGGTGCGGGCGTCTGGCCCCGTCCGCCGCATGTCGACGAGCACCACCCGCAGGTGCTCGATGCCGCGGGGCGCGAGGAGCGTCGCGCCGCGGGGCAGCGGTCCGCGCGTCGGCGGCGGCTGGCCCTCGTCGCCTCGTCGGTCGTCGCGGTCGGTGCCGCGCTCGCGGTGGCGGCCACCCTGCTCTGAGGAGCGGGCGCGGGGCTCGGGGCGGTGCGGATCGGAAGCGTCCGCTCGCTAGGCTGAGGGCCATGTCCGATGCCATCCTGCGCTCGCCTCTCCACGACCAGCACGTCGCGCTCGGTGCGACGCTCGTGCCCTTCGCCGGGTGGGAGATGCCGGTGCGCTACACCTCCGACATCGCGGAGCACACGGCGGTCCGCACCGGCGCGGGGCTCTTCGACCTCTCGCACATGGGCGAGATCGCCATCCGCGGCGAGGACGCCGGCGCGTTCCTCGACTTCGCGCTCGTGGGCCGGCTCTCCGCGCTCGCGCTCGCAGGAGCCAAGTACACGATGCTCTGCACGCCGGACGGCGGCGTGATCGACGACCTCATCGTCTACCGCCGCGACCACGACCACTTCGTCATCGTCGCCAACGCCTCCAACAAGGACGTGGTGGTCGAGGAGCTCGCGGCGCGGGTCGAGGGCTTCGACGCGACGGTCGAGGACGAGTCCGCGCAGATCGCCCTCATCGCGGTCCAGGGGCCGCTCGCCGAGGGCATCGTCGCCCGGATGTGCACGCGGGGCGACGACGACATCCACGCGATGAAGTACTACTCGACCGCGAACGTCCTGCTCCAGGGCGACATCCACGCCTTCGTGGCGCGCACCGGCTACACCGGCGAGGACGGCTTCGAGCTGTTCGTCGGAGCGGACGAGGCGGCGGCCGTGTGGGCGCTCGCGCTCGCCGAGGGGGCCGCGGACGGCATCGTCCCGTGCGGGCTGTCCTCGCGCGACACCCTGCGCCTCGAGGCGGGCATGCCGCTGTACGGGCAGGAGCTCACGCGCGAGACCACGCCCTTCGACGCGGGCCTGGGCCGCATCGCGGTCTTCGGCACCGCCGCGAAGCCGCGCGGGGACTTCGTGGGCCGCGAGGCGCTGCTCAAGGCCAAGGTCGAGGGGCCCGACCGCGTGCTCGTCGGGCTCGTCGGCGACGGCCGCCGTGCCGCGCGCACCGGCTACGCCGTGCTCGACGAGGCCGGTGCCGCCGTGGGCGAGGTGACGTCCGGTGCGCCGTCGCCCACGCTCGGCAGGCCCATCGCGATGGCGTACGTGCCGGCCTCGCTCGCCGAGCCGGGCACCGTCGTCGGCATCGATGTGCGCGGCAGGCGCGAGGACATGACCGTGACGGCGCTACCGTTCTACTCGCGGGCCTCGTAGGCTCGTCCCAGAGCGGGCCCCGGCCCGCGGATCTCCATAGTTCAGACCCGAGAGGGGTTGCCATGTCGAACGTTCCCGACGAGCTCGCATACTCGGCCGAGCACGAGTGGGTCTCCGGCGAGCCCGACGCGGGCGCCGAGGTCACGGTCGGCATCACCGAGCACGCCGCGCAGGCGCTCGGCGACATCGTCTACGTCGAGGCCCCGCGCGTGGGTGACACCGTCGTGGCGGGCGAGGTCTGCGGGGAGCTGGAGTCCACCAAGGCCGTGAGCGAGCTGTACTCGCCCGTCTCCGGCACGGTGACCGCGGTGAACGAGTCGCTCGAGGCGTCGCCCGAGACCGTCGGCTCGGACGCGTACGGCGACGGCTGGATCTTCAAGGTCGAGCTCACCGAGACCGCGACGGACCTGCTCGACGCCGAGGCCTACGCCGCGACGATCGCGTAGGGGCGGGACCGGGCCATGGGTGTCAACACGAGGCTCGTGGTGGCGGCGGCGATCACCGACTCGCTCGACGCCCCGCGGCAGCTCCTGGCCGCTCGCCGCAGCGCGCCGTCCGCGCTCGCAGGCCTGTGGGAGTTCGCCGGAGGCAAGGTCGAGCGCGGAGAGTCCGCGGAGGCCGCGCTGAGGCGCGAGATCCGCGAGGAGCTGGGCGTCGAGATCGAGATCGGCGACGAGCTGGTCGGTCCGGACGACGGCGCCGGCGTCGAGTCCTCCTGCGAGTGCCCCGTGTGGATGCTCCGGCCCGGCGACGCCGATGTCGACCGCCTGGTCATGCGGGTGTGGTGGGCGCGCATCCTCCCTGGTGCCGACGGTGCGGCCGTCGAGCCGCGGCCGCTCGAGGACCACGACGAGCTGCGCTGGCTCGAGCCGGGCGCGTGGCGCGACGTGCCGTGGCTGCCCGCGGACAAGCGCATCGTCGAGGCGCTCCTCGACGATGCCGTCGAGCGCCACCGCCGCGCCTACTGCTGAGGCTGCTGCGACCCTCGCGCATCAATCCGGACATATCCACATCTAGTGGATACAAATGTGGACAACGTGCTGCTTCCGACGATGTAGACCGGTCAGCGCTGCGCCGCCACGCATCCCGCGATGTGGTCGTCGACCAGCCCGCAGGCCTGCATCGCCGCGTACATCGTCGTGGGCCCCACGAACACGAACCCCGCCTTCTTGAGCGCCTTGGCCAGCGCGATCGACTCCGGCGTCGAGGCCGGCACGTCGGCCCAGCTGCCCGGCGCGACGTCGCGGGGCTCCGGCGCGAACGACCAGAAGAGCGTGTCGAGGCTGGTGCCCGCCTCGGCGAGCGCCACGGTGGCGCGCGCGTTGACGATCGCGGACTCGATCTTGCGGCGGTTGCGCACGATCCGCGCATCGTCCATGAGCCGCTCGACGTCCGTCTCGGTGAAGGTGGCGACCGCCGCCGGCTCGAAGCTCTCGAAGACCTCGCGGTAGCCCTCGCGCTTGCGCAGGATGGTGAGCCAGGACAGGCCGGACTGGGCCCCCTCGAGCACGATGCGCTCGAGCAGCGCGGCGTCGCCGTGGACCGGGATGCCCCACTCCTCGTCGTGATACCGCTCGTAGAGCGCGTCTCCCGCACCGAAGCAGCGCACCGCCGCGGGTGCCTGCGCGTCGTTCGTCTCCGCCGTCATGGGACCAGTGTGGCGGCACCGGCGGACATCGTGGTCCGCGATTTGTGGCACCAGAGGACAGTTTTATGCGAGGTAGACCTGGGGACATCAGGTGTGGAAGCGGACCAACGTCCCGGGTATCGTGAGCGCGCCATGACGATCCGTGACCTCCTCGCCCAGCCGCGGCCGACGCTCTCGTACGAGCTGTTCCCGCCGCGCACGCCCGCCGCCGAGTCGACGCTCGAGGAGACGATGCGCATGCTGGCGGCCACGCGCCCGGACTTCATGTCGATCACCTACGGCGCCTCGGGCTCCACCCGCGGCACGTCGCGCGGCGTGGTCCACCGCCTCGCGGTCGAGCACACCATCCCGCCGCTCGCGCACCTCACGTGCGTCGACCAGTCCCGCGCGGAGCTGGTCGAGGTCATCGAGACCTACCTCGCCGAGGGGGTCCGCGACTTCCTCGCGCTGCGTGGCGACCCGCCGCGCGGTCAGGCCGACTGGCGTCCCCACCCAGACGGGCTGCTCTACGCCTCGCAGCTGGTCGAGCTGCTGCGCGAGGTCGCGCACGCGCACGGCGTCGACGATCTCAGCGTCGGCGTGACCGCCTTCCCCGCGCAGCACGCGAAGGAGCGCTACCGCCAGCTGGGGCTCGACGTGCTGCGCGCCAAGCGCGATGCCGGCGCCGACTTCGCCATCACCCAGGTGTTCTACGAGGTCTCCCAGTACGTCGCGCTCGTCGAGGATGCGCGCGAGCAGGGAATCGACCTGCCGATCATCCCCGAGGTGATGCCGCTCGTGAGCGAGCGTCGCGCGATCCGCGCCGAGGAGCTCACCGGCGTCGAGACGCCCGCGGACCTGTTCGCGGCGCTCGAGGGGGCGCCCGACGAGGACGCGGCCCGCGCCGCCGGCGTCGCCCACGCCGCGCGCCTCTCGCGCGACCTGCTCGAGGCCGGGGCGCCCGGCATCCACATCATCACGTTCAACCAGCATCGTGCCGCGCTCGAGCTCGTGGACGCGATGGGCCTGGTGCGGGACTGACCCCCGCGCCGGGCGCGGTCCGGAGCATCGTCCCGGCCATGCGACCATCGGTGCATGACCCGTAGCTCCTCGCCCCGCACCGTCCAGCTGTCCCGTGAGTCCGAGGGCGTGTACATCGCCACGAACGCGAAGGGCGACACCCTCCGCTTCGGCCGCGGCGAGGGCCTGCTGAGCCCGGTCGAGCTCATGCTCGCCGCGATCGCGGGCTGCTCGAGCATCGACGTCGACGTCATGACCTCGCGCCGCTCCGAGCCCGAGCGCTTCGACGTCACCGCCTCGGCCGAGTACGTCACCGAGGACGGCGCCAACATCCTCGAGGACATCCGCGTGCTCTTCGACCTCGCGTTCCCCGAGGGCGCGGAGGGCGATGCCGCCCGCAAGCGCATCGGCGCCGCGCTGCGCTCGTCGCACGAGAAGTCCTGCACCGTCTCGCGCACGGTCGAGGCGGGCGTGCCCGTCGCGCTCGAGCAGGCGCCCGACTCCCAGGCGTGACCGAGCCCTCCGCCGGTCCCGCGCTCGAGATCGTCCTCGACGCCGGGTCCGTCGGCGCGGACGATGCGGTCGCCGCGATGCACCGCGCGTTCGCCGAGTACACCGCGAAGGGCCAGATGTCCGGCGCGCTGCTGGAGACGGCCGAGTCGCTGCGTGAGGAGATCGCCGCGGGGGAGAGGATCGCCCTCGTGCGCCTCGACGGCGAGGCGGTGGCCGTCGCCAAGCATCACCCCGCGTCCGACGGGACGCTGTACTTCGGGCGCCTCGGCGTGGTGCCGGAGGCGCGCGGTCGAGGGATCGCTGCGGCGCTGGTCCGGGCGCTGCGCGCCGGCGCCCACGCGGAGGGGCTCGCGGGGCTGTCGTGTCTGGTGCGCGCCGAGGAGGACGGCAACATCGCCGTCTACGAGCGTCTCGGCATGCGCGTGACCGGTCGCGGCGAGCGCGTGAGCCGCACCGGCGCGACCCTCGCGGTGGTCGAGATGCGGGACGCCTGAGCCCCGCGCGGACTGTTCAACACCTGCTCAACAAGTGTCCACCAAGTGGGACGCTGCGTCCAACTCGCGGACATTGCCTCTAGCGCAACGCGACGTACCGGGGTAATCTGTCCGCGCAACTCGGCGCGTGTGGCGTCGACCAAGCGCAATGGCGAGCCCGCCGCGCACCAAGCCTCTTCGAGGAACCATGACAGAGCAGAACTCCGTCCCTGTCCCCGCGCCGGCCTTCCCTGGCGGCACCATCCTGGGCTACCCGCGCATCGGACGCATGCGCGAGCTGAAGAAGGCGCTCGAGTCCTTCTGGAAGGGCGCGACCAGCGCGTCCGAGCTCGAGGCCTCCGCCCGGGACCTGCGCCTCGCGAACCTCGCGCGCCTGTCCGCGCTGGGCCTCACGCGGGACGATGCGGCGATCCCCAGCAACTTCTCCTTCTACGACCACATGCTCGACGCCGCGGTCACGCTCGGCGCCGTGCCGACGCGGTTCGCGGACCTGCGCGCGGCGGACGGCAGCGTCGACCTCGCCGGCTACTCGACCATCGCGCGCGGCGTGGGGGACAAGGCCCCGCTCGAGATGACCAAATGGTTCGACTCGAACTACCACTACCTCGTCCCCGAGATCGGCCCCGAGACGGTGTTCGCGCTGTCGAGCACCCGCTGGGTCGACGAGTTCGTCGAGGCCAAGGACGCCGGCTACGTCACCCGCCCGGTCATCACCGGTCCGCTGACGTTCCTCTACCTGTCGAAGGCCAGCGACGAGGCGCCCGAGGGCTTCCGCCCGATCGACCGCCTCGAGGACGTCCTCGAGGTCTACGGCAACCTGCTCGAGGCGCTCAAGGCCGCGGGTGCGCCGTGGGTGCAGATCGACGAGCCGATCCTGGTGGCGGACATCGACGCCCCGCGCGACGAGGTCCTCGCCAACGCCGCGAAGGTCTACGGCTCGCTCGCGGCGCTCGCGAACCGCCCGCAGCTCTTCGTCGCCGCGCCGTACAACGCGCTCGACGACGCGCTGCCTGAGCTCAAGGACTCGGGCGTCGAGGCGATCGGCCTCGACCTGGTGCGTGGCGGCGTGCCGTCGGGCACCGACCTTGCCGGCGTCACCGTGGTGGCGGGCGTGGTCGACGGCCACAACATCTGGCGCACGGACCTCGACGCGGCGCTGCGCAAGGCCAAGGAGATCGAGGCGCTCGGCGCGACCGTGGCCGTCTCGAGCTCGACCTCGCTGTTCCACGTGCCCCACACCCTCGAGGGCGAGGAGCACCTGGGAGCCGAGCTCCTGTCCTGGCTCGCCTTCGCGGATCAGAAGGTCGGGGAGATCGTCACGCTCGCGACGGCCCGCGCCGAGGGCGAGGAGGCGGTGGCCGATGCGCTCGCCGCGACCCGCGCCGCGCTGGCGTCGCGCAAGGCGCACCCGGGCACCAACAAGGCCGATGTCCGTGAGGCGCTCGCCGCCGTCACGCCCGCGGACCTCGACCGCCCGGCGTACTCGGTGCGCGCGGCGGCGCAGGACTCGCGCTTCGCGCTTCCCGAGCTCGCCACCACCACGATCGGCTCGTTCCCGCAGACGCAGGACATCCGCAAGGCGCGCGCCGCGTGGGCGAAGGGCCAGATCGACGATGCGGCGTACGAGGAGGCCATGAAGGCCGAGATCGCGCGCGTGGTGAAGCTGCAGGAGGACCTGGGTCTCGACGTCCTGGTGCACGGCGAGGCCGAGCGCAACGACATGGTCCAGTACTTCGCGGAGCTGCTCGACGGCTTCGACGTCACGGTCAACGGCTGGGTGCAGTCGTACGGCTCGCGCTGCACACGTCCGTCGATCCTCTGGGGCGACGTCACACGGCCGGAGCCGATGACGGTGCGATGGTCCGCGTACGCGCAGTCGCTCACCGAGAAGCCGATGAAGGGCATGCTCACCGGTCCGGTGACCATCCTCGCGTGGTCCTTCGTGCGCGACGACCAGCCGCTCGGCGTCACGGCCAACCAGGTCGCCCTCGCCCTGCGCGACGAGATCCGCGACCTCGAGGACGCCGGCATCGGCATCATCCAGGTCGACGAGCCCGCGTTGCGCGAGCTGCTCCCGCTGAAGAAGGCGGACCAGGCGGCGTACCTCGAGTGGTCGGTGAACTCGTTCCGCCTCGCGACGTCGGGCGCCAAGGACGACACCCAGGTCCACACGCACCTCTGCTACTCGGAGTTCGGCGAGATCATCGACGCGATCGACGGCCTCAACGCCGACGTCACCTCGATCGAGGCGGCGCGTTCGCGCATGGAGGTGCTGCCCGCGATCCAGCAGCACGGCTACGAGCGCCAGATCGGGCCGGGCGTGTGGGACATCCACTCGCCGCGCGTCCCGTCCACGGACGAGATCACGGAGCTCCTGTCGCTCGCCAAGGACTCGATCCCCGGCAAGCAGCTGTGGGTCAACCCGGACTGCGGCCTCAAGACCCGCGCGTACGCGGAGACCACCGCGACGCTCGAGAACATGATGGCGGCGACCGCGGCGGTGCGCGCCTAGGCGTCCGCCCACCGCATCGTCCCCGGTCCGACGGCCCGGCACCCGCGTGGTGCCGGGCCGTCGGCGTCTCCCTCACGCCGCCCGGTGCGGCACGGCTCTCGCCTGCCCGTCGCCCGCCCCGCACGCCGTGCGCCCTGCGGCCCCGCTTCCGCTATCCGTCCGCCCCGGTCTCCCGGCCGTACATCCCTTCCCGCCATCACCCGCCGCGTGACAGGATCGCTTCCATGAGCGATGACGAGCAGGGCTTCTCCGCAGACGAGCGGGCCGCGATGAAGGAGACCGCGGCGGAGCGCCGCGCCCAGGCGAAGCGCGCGAAGGCCGCCGACAAGGAGGCCGCGGACCTCCAGGACGTGCTCGACAAGATCGCCGAGATGCCCGATGACGACCGCGCGCTCGCGGAGCGCATCCACGCGATCGTGGGCCGCGTGGCGCCCGAGCTCGCGGCTCGCACCTGGTACGGCATGCCGGCGTACACCAAGGCCGGCAAGGTGGTGTGCTTCTTCAAGCCCGCGGGCAAGTTCAAGTCGCGCTACGCGACGCTGGGCTTCGAGGACGCGGCCGCGCTCGACGATGGCGCGCTGTGGCCCACGTCGCTCGCGGTCCTCGCGATCGGCGACGCCGAGGAGCAGCAGATCGCGGACCTCATCGCCCGCGCCGCGGGGTGAACCCCGAGCGCTGACCGCCGCGCGCATCGCACGCCGGCCGGTTCGCGATCCGTGAGCGGGACGTCACGCGCGCCGCAATCCGCGCTCGACACGTTGCATGCAGGGTCCTCGCACTTTTCACGCACGAGCGTCGCGGTGAACCTGGTGTCGTCGCTCGCGTCCTCGCACTCTTCATGCACGAGCACGAGCACGGGGCACGGGGCACGGGGCACGGGGCACGGGGCACGGGGCACGGGGCACGAGCGCTGAGGCGCTGCCCGCCATGCGCGTTCGTGCATGAAAGGTGCGAGTACCCAGCACCTCACACCTTCCTCCTGCGCGCTCGGTGATGTCCCCAACCCTGGGGAGATGCGGCCGGCGCTCGCGAACGTTCTCCCTGAGCTCCGTGGTACCTCGTTGCCGCCCCACGCTGGGGTGGGCGAGGAGGAGCATGGGCGGCGACTGGGAGAGTTGGAGCGCTCTGCTGGGAACCGCTGCGCCGTCGCCCCGGTTCTTCCCCTACTTCACGACGGCGGACGCGGTACGCGCGACCGCTGGTGCGTGCCGCCGCCTGCCCATGCTGGCGGCGGAGCACCGCATCGTCACAGTCGCGCGTGGCAAGCACGTCGTGGTGCCTCGGGGTGCGGGGGCACGATGGCTTCCGGACCCGGTCGAGGCGGCCTGGCTGATCGCGGCAGCCCGCTTCGCACCGCATCGCCCGCACATCAGCGGGCTCTCGGCGGCGGCGCTTCACGGCGCTGCCGCCCGGCCACATGACGAGGTGCACGTGACGGTGCCCTTTCAGGCCAGGGCGCTGGAGCTGCCCGCGCTCGCGATGACGGTGCGGTTCCATCAACGCGATCCTGAGGAGGTGGCCAAGCTTCAGCGGGAGCGTTTCGGGTTGACCGGCGGCGAGCAGATCGCCGTGACGCAGATGCGCGGGGAGATCTGCATGCCCCTCGTGACGACACCGGCGCAGACGGTCCTCGACCTGCTCCACAGCCCGACGCGTGCGGGTGACCGCTACGACGCGCTCGATGCGGCGGATCGGCTCGTGCGCCGGGTGCCGTTGCGGGAGCTCGACAGGCTCGCCGCCGGGCAGCGGCGGCTCGATGCGTCAGACCGCATCCTCGGGAAGCGCTGGCCGCGCAGGCGTCCCTAGAGGATCAGCTGCCAGAAGCCGACCGCGATCCAGCGGTCGAACTTCCAGCCCGCGTCCTCGATGGTGCCGACGTGGCGGAAGCCCAGCCGCTCGTGCAGCGCGACCGACGCCGGGTGAGGCAGCGCGATCCCGCCGAGCAGCGAGTGCACCGGCGCGTGCTCCGAGTCGGTCAGGCGGCGCACCCGGCCGATGAGGTCCATGTACAGCGCGGTACCCAGCCCTCCGCGCCGCACCTCCGGGTCGAGGTACACCGACGCCTCGAGCGTGTGGCGGTACGCCACCCGATCGCGGTACGGAGCCGCGTAGGCGTACCCCAGGACCCGGTCCTCGTCCTCGAGCACCACCCAGGGGAGGCCGCGACCCTGCACGCCCGCGATCCGCGCCCCCATCTGCTCGGGGGTGACGGGCTCGATCTCGAACGTGGCGGTGTCGTGGAGCACGTAGTGCTCGTAGATGGCGGCGATGCGGGCCGCGTCGTCAGCGGCGTGGGCGTCTCGGATCACGGCGCCATTATCCGGCCACGGGAAGCGGCTCGTCTCGCGACACCTCTTCCTCGTACGCGCGACGCGCCCGCAGGTAGCGCCACGAGGCCAACGCGATGAGGACGCCCAGCGCGCCCGCCCCCGCGGTCACCATGAAGCCGCCCGACGCACCCGACCGGTCGATCACCGCACCCGCGAGCCACGCGCCAGCCGCGACTCCGAGGTCCATGCCGGTCCGCGTCCACGTCATGCCCTCGGTGAGCCGCGACCGCGGCACGAGTGCATGCGTGACGCCGTCGCCCACCGCCATCGTCGGCGCGATCGCGAGGCCGGTGAGGAACATCAGCAGCGCGAGCACGAGCAGCCCGGGCGCGAACATGAACGACACCGCGCCCACGCCCGTGATGGTGACGCCCCACAGCATGCGCGACGCGAGCGTCAACTCCCAGACGCGGGAGCCGTACGCGAGACCGCCGACGAGAGACCCGACGGCCCACACCGCGAGCACGAGGCCCGCCATGTCCTTGTGGCCCAGCTCCTCCGCGAACGCGACCGTCGCCGCGTCGACCGAGGCGAACATCGCGCCCTGCGTGGCGAAGATCGCGGTCGTGACGACGAGCGCGGGCGTGGTGACGAGCAGGTGTCCCCGCAGCGCGCCGCGGTACTTGCGCAGGCCGCGCGGGCGGGGCGGGAGGCCGATGCGCTCGAGGGTGCCGTCGATGACGAGCGCGGTGCTGTGCTCACGCTCGGCCTGGAGCCGGCGCGCGTCCGCGCGGCGGGCCGGCGGCTCCGTCGACTTGAGCGCGAGGAACGCGTAGCCGCCGATCGCGAGCGTCACGACGGCGAGCGCCGACGGCACCCACGACGCGACCTGCGTCGCCAGCACGGTCGCCAGCGCCGGACCCGCGATGAACAGCACCTCCTCGAGCGACGACTCGAGCGAGAAGGCCGTGTTCAGCGCGTTCTTGTCCGGAACGATGTGCGTCCAGCGGGCGCGCGTGTGCGTCGACTGCGTGCCGCCGGCCGCGAACAGCGGAGTGAGGAGCAGCAGGACCCACAGCGGCTGATGCGTGAGCGCCGCGGCGATGAGCGCGAGCCTGCCCGCGATCGCGATCGCGTAGCCGATGCGCAGCACCCGCGACTGGCCGTAGGCGTCGACCAGCTTGCCCACCTGCGGCGAGATCGCGGCGTAGGACAGCGCGACGGCGGCGAGCACGATGCCGCCGTACTCGTAGCGGCCGTACTCGATCTGCACCAGCAGGAACGTCGCGAGCCCCGTGAGGCCCATCTGCATGCGCGCGACGAGACCCCAGGCGGTGAACGCGCGGGCGCCCGGCAGGGCAAGGATGCCTCGGTAGGGGGAGAGCATGACGGAACCTCACAAGACCAGAGATCTCGCGCGTCCTCGCGCGGAAGCCGCACCAACTGCGCGGTGTGGCCGGCGCATCGTCCCCGGGGCAGGGCCACGGCGGGGGCGACGGCTCATCGTCTCATACGGGAGGACGTGCCCTTGACCGGCGCCTTGAGCGGGCTCGGGATGCGGTCCGCGAAGCGCATGAGGATCGACCCGGCGATGGCGAGCGCGAGCACGTAGGCCGCCGCGAGCGGGCCCAGCAGCGGCTGCGCGCCCGCCGCCACGCCCAGGCCGGCGATGACGATCGAGAACTCGCCGCGCGGCACCAGCGACAGCCCCGTGCGCCACTGGCCCTTGGGGCCGATGCCCGCCTGGCGCGCGGCCCAGATGCCCGTGATGATCTTGGTCACCGCGGTCACGAGCGCGAGCCCGAGTGCCGGCAGCAGCACCGGGCCGAGGTCGCGAGGGTCGATGCTGATCCCGAAGAACACGAAGAAGATCCCGCCGAAGACGTCGCGCAGCGGCGGCATGAGGCCTCGGATCTGGTCGGCGACGTTGCCCGAGAGCGTGAGCCCCAGGAGGAACGCGCCGACCGCGGCGGAGACCTGGACGGCCTCGGCGAGCCCCGCCACGAGGAACGCGAGGCCGAGCACGCCGAGCAGCAGCAGCTCGCGGGAGTGCGAGTGCACCACCGCGGACACATGTCCGGAGAAGCGCACCGCGAGCAGGAACGCCGCGGCGACGATGGCGATCGCGATGCCCGCCGCGATCGCGCCCTGCACGAAGCTGGCGCCCACGAGCATGACCGCGAGCAGCGGCAGGAACACCGCCATCGCGATGTCCTCCATCACCAGCAGGCTGAGGATCACCGGAGTCTCGCGGTTCGCGAGCCGGTCGAAGTCGTCGAGCAGGCGCGCGATGATGCCGGAGCTCGAGATGTAGGTCACGCCGGCGAGCAGGATCGACGCCCGCGCGGACCAGCCGAGCAGCATGCCGACCGCGAAGCCCGGCGCCGCGTTGAGCACCAGGTCGACGATGCCGGCCTTCCACGTGGTGCGCATGCCGACCTTGAGGTCGGCGGGGGAGTACTCGAGCCCCAGCAGCAGGAGCAGCAGCACCACGCCGATCTGCGCGCCGATCGACAGGAACTCCTCGCCCGCGTCGATCGGGATGAAGCCGCCCTCGCCCATGATGAGGCCCGCGAGCAGGTACAGGGGGATCGACGGGATGCCGATGCGGTTGGCGACCCGGCCGAGCAGCGCCAGGACGATGAAGACGAGGCCCAGCTCGATGAGGACGGTCGAGGTCTCGCTCGCGTGGGCGCTCACCAGCTCGCCGCGCAGGCCCGTCAGGGGTGCGGTCGCGGCGAGCATCGTTCAGCCCGTCAGGATCGCGGCCGCGCGGTCGACCGCCTCGTCGGAGCCCATCACCAGGACCACGTCGCCTTGCTCGAAGACGAACGACGGCTCGATGCCCGGGATGCCCTGGTCTCCGCGGATCACCGCGACCACGGAGGCCGAGGTCTCGGTGCGGATCCTGCCCTCCGCGAGCGGACGGCCCACGAGGCCGCCGGTCGCGGGCATCGTCACCCACTCGATCGCGAGACCGACGATGGTGTGACGGAGGTCCTCGAGCCGCGCGATGATGTTCGACCCTCCGAGCAGCTCGGCCATCTTGCCGGCGTCGCCCTCGGACAGCTCGACGGTCCCGCGGCACGAGTCCGGATCGTCGCGGTCGTACAGCGCGATGTCGCGCTTGCCGTCGCGACGCACGACCACACCGACGTGGTCACCGGTCTCCGCGGTGAACTCGTAGCGGACGCCGACTCCGGGGAGCGGGGTCTCGAAGATGTCCATGGTGCTAACTGTCCCACGGACGAGGGGCGACGGGCTACGGCCCGGCGCGACCGGCGCCTACGCCTCGTGCGCCAGGCCGAGCTCGATGAGCCGCTCCCAGGCCATGCGGGCGAGGAACGGGTCATCGATCTCGATGTGGTGGAGCGCGCTGAACAGCTGGTACGACTGCGCGCGCCACGCGGTCGCCGTGGAGACCTCGCCGTAGCCGGCGTAGAACTCGTCGCGCATGTCGAGCGGGATCACGGTCGCCGCCCCGCCGAGGTCCGCCGCCGGGTCGCCGGCGCCGAAGCGGTGCCAGATGAGGATGCCCGCGAAGTGGCCGCGGTCCGACTGGATGGAGCGGGGCTCGAGCCTGCCGTGCGTCCACGTCGGCTCGACGTCGACCGGCGCCACCGCACCGACGCGGAAGAGCGCGTCGATCGACTCCACGTCGAGCACGCGGTTCTCGGGTGCGCCGCGGAGCGACGCGAACACGAGGAGCCGGTCCCATTCGGGCAGTAGCGCGCCGAGCCCGGGCGCCGTGGCGGGGTTGGCGGGGGCGTCCTTGGGGGCGGGGGAGTGGATCTGCCGCACCGCCGAGCCGAGCTCCTTCGCGGAGGAGGCGTGCAGCGGGACGAAGGCCGCCGTCGAGGCGGACACCCACTCGACGAGGGTCCAGTGGTACGGGAAGCCGTGACCCGGGCGGCCGGTCTCGAGCGGCGCGCTCACGGGGAACGAGAAGCGGTCGAGCGACGGCGCGATCACGTCCGCGACGCGCGCGAACAGCGGGTCGTCGAGGGCGAAGCGGGGGAACAGCGCACCGTGGTGGTCGCCGATGCGGACCGAGATGTGGTCCTCATGCGTGTACCGCCTGCCCACCTCCTGATCGGCGAGATGCGGGAACTGATCGTCGATGAGCGCGCGGACCTGCGCGTCGTCGATGGTGATCGGCCGCGCGATCCGCGAGCTGGGCAGCATGGCCGTCACCCTAGCGGGGTGCACCCGGGACCCGCGAGACCCGCGGCCCGCCGCGCGCGAGAATCGCGCCTCACGCTCCCGCCCCGACGGGGAGCGCGAGCGTGAACGTCGCGCCCGTCCCTGGTCCGTCCGAGGCCGCCGTGACGTCCCCTCCGTGGGCGCGCGCGAGCGACCGGGCGATGGTGAGGCCGATGCCGCGGCCGGTCCGTCCCTCGGCGCCCGACCCGCGGTAGAAGCGATCGAAGACCCGGGCGAGCTCCTCGGGTGCGATGCCGGAGCCGGTGTCGACGACCTCGACGACGGCCTCGTCCCCGCGGGTCGACGCGCGCATCGTGACCGTCGATCCCTCGGCGCTGTGCGCGAGCGCGTTGCCCAGCAGGTTGACGAGCACCTGGATCACGCGATCGGCGTCGGCCGTCACGGGCACCGGCGCGGGAGCCTCGACCGTGATCCCCACGCCGCGGTGGTCGAACTGCGTCCGCAGACGGTCGGCTGCGGCCCGGACCAGGTCACCGAGATCCGCGGGTCCGAGGCTCAGCGACAACGCGCTCTCCTCGGCGCGGGAGAGCGTCGAGAGGTCCTCGGCGAGCCGCCGCAGCCGTGAGGCTTCGGCGGCGATGCGCTCGTACGACTCGGGACCGGGCTCCACGACGCCGTCGATGAGCCCCTCCGCGGTGCCGCCGATGACGGTGAGCGGGGTGCGCATCTCGTGCGCGACCTCGTCGATGAGGCGTGCCCGCCGCTCCTCGGCGTCGGACAGGCGTGCGGCCAGCGCGTTGACGTCGTCCGCGACCCCGGCGAGCTCGGCCTCCGGCGGTCGGGGCACGCGACGCGAGTAGTCGCCCGCCGCGATCGCACGCGTGGCCTCCTGCACCTCCGCGAGCGGGCCCGCGACCCGGCGCGAGATCCACAGCGCCGCGAGCGCCGCCGCGACGATGCCCGCGACCGCGCCCCAGCCGAGCGCGAGGGGGAGCACGTCCGCGACGGCCTCCTGGACGCGCACGCCGCGCATCATCGACTCGTGGTCGGCGCCCATGCGCCGCTGCACCGCGACCCCGCCGACGGTCGCGCCCACGGCGATCAGCGCGATCACCCCGACCGCCGCGACCGCGAGATGCGACGCGAGCAGCCGGGCGCGCAGCGTGCTCACGGCGCCGCCAGCTTGTAGCCGACCCCGCGCACGGTGAGGATCATCCGCGGGTCCTCGGCCGGGTCGCCGAGGGCGCGCCGCAGCTTGCGCACGTGCACGTCGACGATGCGCTCGTCGCCGTAGAAGTCCCAGCCCCACACGCGCTCGATGAGCTGACGCCGCGTGAAGACGCGCCCCGGCGCCGAGGCGAGCGCGGCGAGCAGGTCGAACTCGAGCGCGGTGAGCGCGATCGCCCGGCCGTCGACCGTGGCCTCGTGCGCGCCCGTGTCGACCTGGAGCGCGCCGGCGACGATCCGGTCGTCGAGGGCCGAGGCGTCGCCCCGCCGGAGGATCGCCCGGACCCGCGCGACCACCTCGCGCGGGCTGAAGGGCTTGGTGACGTAGTCGTCCGCGCCGAGCTCGAGTCCGACGATGCGGTCGGCCTCCTCGGCGCGGGCGGTGAGAAGGAGCACGGGCACGGACGACGACCGGCGGATCCGCCGCAGCGTCTCCATGCCGTCGATGCCGGGGAGCCGGACGTCGAGGATCACGAGGTCGGCGCGCTCGTGACGGAGCGCGTCGAGCGCGTCCTCGCCCGAGCCCGCGGCGAGGACCTCGAAGCCGTCGCGGCGCAGGTACTCGCCGACGAGGTCCCTGATGCTCGTCTCGTCGTCCACCACCAGCACGGTGCGCGCTCCCACACCAGCAATCCTAGGGAGCGGGGACACCGGTGATGTCGGCGACCTCGGCCGGATCCAGGAAGGATGCCTCGTACGCCTGCCCGTCGGCGTCCAGCGCCCGCACGAAGGCGGTGAGGTGATGCTCGCTCGCGTGCTCGAGTCGGTCGTACAGCGCGGCGATCGCCTCGGAGTCCACGTCCTGCGCGCGGAGGTCGGCGATGTCGGTCTCCTCGACGAGCGCGCCGGCCGTGAGCGCGCCGGTCTCCGACGCGGTGCCCTGCGCGAGCAGCTCGTCGTACAGCGCCTGGAGGTCGGCGTCGTCGTAGACGCCCGGCTCCGCGTCCTCGGACGGGTCGTCGAGCCCGTAGGCCTCGAGCAGGCCCTGCACGGCGGCGAGGTGCATGTCCTCGGCGTGCGCGATCATCGCGAACGTGCGAAGCCCGGTGGTGTCGGCGAGCGCGTCGTAGAGGTCGCCCGCCATGCGCTCCTCCTCGGCCATGGCCGCGAGCGAGGCGGCGTCGGCGTCGGTGGCGGGGGCATCGTCCACGTGGACGTCGCCCAGGCAGCCGCCGGCGCCCCGCCAGTCGCGGGCGTCCGCGTCGTCGTCCCACGAGCGACCGCGCATCATGCCCCCCATGCCGCCGCCCATGCCGTAGCCGCGCTCGTAGCCGTAGGTGCTGTCGTCATCGTCGCCGGAGCCGCTCGACGCCGCCCACGCCGCGCCGGCCGTGCCGGCGATGAGCGCGGCGCCGGCGGCGGCACCCCACGCGATCCTGGTCCAGGTGGTCATCACGGTCTCCTCGTCTCGGATGACCCCAGTCCATCGCGCGCGCATGAAGCGTCGGGCGGTGCCGGTGTGAAGATTCCGTGAAGCTACGCCTCGAGGGTGGTGCGGTGGGCGCGCCACTCGCGCGCGAGGAGGCCGAAGATCGCGTCGTCCGAGACGTCGTCCTCGACCCAGAAGGCCTCGCGCTTGATCCCCTCGGCTGCGAAGCCGAGCCGCGTGAGCACGGCGATCGAGCGCGTGTTGTCGGGATGGGTCGCGGCCTCGACGCGGTGCACGCCGGTGACCTCGACCAGGTAGTCGATCAGCGCGATCGACGCCTCGGTCGCGTAGCCCTTGCGTCGCGCCCAGCTGTGCAGCGTGTAGCCGATCTCCGCGGTGTGGCCGTGCTCGTGGAGGTACACGGCGACGTCGCCGACCGTGCGGCCGTCCGCGCGGCGCTGGACGTCGAGCTGGAACCAGTGGCCCGGGACCGGGCCGTCGTGATGCTCGCTCTCCTTGATGACGGCGAGCGCCTTCTCGACCGAGTACGGCACGCGCCAGGCCTGGTACATCGCGGTCTCCGGATCGGAGCGGCGCGCGGCGAAGTCCTCGGCGTCCTCCTCGGAGAAGGGGCGCAGCACGAGTCTCGCGGTATCGATCGGAGCGAAGGCCACGGCCACACAGTAGCCATACATAACCCCGTCATGCCGGACCTGTGACCCATTCAATTAGGAAACGTCGCCGTTGCGGATGTGGTCTACACTCACGAGGTGAGGTGAGCCTCACCTCGCTTCAGGATCCCGCGTCCCCCTCGAACGGAGCCTCATGGAGACCGTCCACGCCGCCACCGTCACCTCTGTCGTGGAGGTGACGCCGCACATGAGGCGCGTGGCCCTGCGGCTCGACGAGCCGGCCGCGTGGGTCTCCGACGGCACGCCGGACGAGTGCGTCCACGTCGAGGTGGGAGCCGAGACCGACGACGCCGACGGTCACAGCGCTCGCCACTACACGGTGAGCGGCCACATCGACGGGGGCTTCGAGATGGAGGTCTTCCTCCACGGCGACGGCCCGGGCGCGACCTGGGCCCGCACCGTCGTCCCGGGCGACCGCACCGAGGTCTCCGACTCCAAGGGCTACTACAAGGTCCCCGCCGCGGGCGCCGGCGTGCGCGTGCTCGTGGGCGACGCCACCGCGCTGCCGGCGATCGCGCGCATCCTCGCGGAGGCGGGCGCCGACGAGGTCTTCCACGTGGTGGTCGAGCTCGCGGACCTCGCGGACGTCCGCGAGCTGCCCACGGCCGCGCAGGCGACCGTCGAGTGGCGGCTCGGCGGCAACGGCGTGCGCGCCTCGATCCTCAAGGACGCCCTCGTCGCGCTCACCGACACGCACCTCGACCCGGGTGCCGGCTCGTACGTCTGGGTCGCGTGCGAGGCCAAGGACTCGCGCGCCATCCGGACGATGCTGCGCCGCGAGTACGGTCTGCCGCTCACGCACATCCGGATCGTCGGCTACTGGCACAAGGACCTCGAGCACGCGCTGCGCGTGTGGAACGAGGCCTCCGAGGAGACCAAGGCCGAGTACATGTCGCTGTGGCGCGACGACCGCAGCGACGAGGAGAACTGGGTCGAGCTCGAGCCCTTCCTCCAGAAGATGGGCGCCTGACCTCAGGCACCCGCCTGGGCGTCAGGCCGCGAGCACCTCGAGGTCGACGAGCGCCCGCCGCCCCGCCTCCGCGTACGGCTCCTCGGTGAGCGCCGCGAGCGTCACCGCGTACGCGAGCGCCTCGGCGCGCACGCGCAGCATCGCGCCCTCGTCGAGCGGTGTGATCGCGTCGTCGTAGCCGTCGAGCAGGTCGCGCATGCGCGAGCTCCCGACCAGGCACCACGCCTGCCCGAGGTCCGTGGCCGGGTCCGCGACACCGAGGTCGCCCCAGTCGAGGATGCCCCCGAGAGCGCCGTCCGCGCTGAGCACGTTCGCACCGTGCAGGTCGAGGTGGCACCACACCTCGAGCGGCCGGCGCTGCGCGGCGCCCAGGTGGAACTGCTGGCGCGCGAGCTCGTCGTCGAGCGTGAGGCCCGTCGCGAGCAGCCGCTCGATGCGGTCGTCGAAGCGCTCCGCGCGCTCGGCGAGGGGAGTCGACCGGAACGGGTTGCGCGGCGCTTCCGGCGGCGCGGGGGCGTGCAGCTCCGCCAGCGCCCGGCCCAGGGCGCGCGCGCCGGCCCTCGACAGCGGCGCGGTGTACGCCGGCACCCCGGGGAGCCACGGCACCACGGCCCATGCCCACGGCAGCTCCTCAGAGGGTCCGCCCAGGCGTGCGGGCACCGGCGCGGCGAACGTCCAGCCCTCCGCCAGCCGGGGGAGCCACACGTGCTCGCGCTCGATCAGCTGCGCCGCATGGGTGCGCCGCGGGACGCGTACCGCCAGGTCCGCGCCCAGTCGGACCGTGACGTTGTCCCAGCCCTCGTAGGCGTCGCCGAGCTCGAGCCCCGCCAGATCGGGGTGATCGCGCGCCAGCAGGTCGTGGATCATCGAGGAGGTCACCGAGACGTCGGCGGTGGGCCGAGACCACGACGCTGTGCTCATGCGTCGAGGCTACGGGCGCCCTCCGCGAGCCGCCACTCGGCGTCGCCTCGCATCGTCCACTCGAGCACCGCGGGCCACGGCCCGTGCCCGTCGTCGGGGTTGAGGTGCCCCGTTCCCGGGAGGACGATGCCGGGCACGCCCCAGCTCGCCGCGACGGCCTCGAGCGGCTCCCGCCGGTAGGGGTCGACCTCGCGCGCGAGCATCGTCGCCGCAGCGAGCGGGGTGTCCGGCGCACCCGCGGCGGACGCGAAGTCGCCGATCCGGGACAGCTGCTCCGGCCCCGGCGGTGCGACCAGCAGCACGCGGTCCGCGAGGGGGCGCCCCTGGACCGTCTCGAGATGGCGCCACAGCACGGTGCCGAGCGAGTGCGCGATCACGATCCGCTCGTCGTCGGCCGCGCCCGTCATGTCGATCTCCGTGGCCGCGATCGCCGACCAGTCCTCGAGGACCGGGTCGCCGGGGTTCGGCAGCTGCGGGTACTGCACGGGGACCCGGCGCCGGCGCAGCTCCTCCGCGAGCCACCACATCCAGTGCGCTCGCGGACGCATGTGCTGGTAGCCGTGGAGAAGGAGCACGCGAGCCGTCATCGGCGCATCGTCCCACACGCCCCGTCACGCGAAGAGCGTCTCGCCGACGAACCCTCCCTCGTCGCAGCCGGGCGGGATCGCCCACACGCCCGAGCCGATGGGCGTGGTCCACGTGTTGAGCAGGTCCGCCTCGGCGAGGCGGCGCTGCATCGGGACGTACTGCGCGTCGACGTCGCGCTGCCACGACCCGAACAGCAGGCCCACGTTGGACACCGCGGGACGTCCCGCCGCGTCGAGCGCGCCCTCCTCGACCGGATCGTCGTAGCTGAAGCCGATGCGGACGATGCCCTGGGCCGGGTCGCTCACGCGCGAGCGGGCGACGTGCGCGGCCGGGTTGATCACCGTGAAGCCGCTCGCGTCGGTCGCCTCGAGATCAACGTCGTCGCGCTCGGTGCCGCCGGTGAGGGGTGCGCCGTCGGACAGTCGCCTGCCGACCGAGTGCTCGCGGCCCTCGCGCCCCACCTCGTCCCAGCCCTCGAGGTCCATCGCGATGCGGCGCAGCACCAATGACGTGCCGCCGCGCAGCCATGCGGGGGAGTCGTCCCCCGCCCACACCGCGGCGTCGAAGTCCGCGCTGCCGGGCTTGGGTGTGGTCGAGCCGTCGACCTGCCCGAAGAGGTTGCGCATCGTCGTGCCCGCCGCGTCGGAGCCGTATGCGCGGCGGAAGCCGCTCTGACGCCACCGCAGCGTCGCGAACGCGCGCGAGTCGCGCACGAGCATGCGGGCGAGGTGCGAGATCGCGGTCGGGTCGTCGCCGTGGAGCAGCACCACGAGGTCGCCGTCGGACCACCGGTCCTCGAGCGCGTCGATCTGCGGGAACGCGGGCAGCGGGCCCAGCCAGGCCGGCTCCTCGGCCCCGGTGCGGCGCACGGCCTCGCGGCCGAGCCCGAACGTCGCGGTGAGGCCCGCGGGACGGACCGCGAGCTCGGGCTCGAGGTCGGCGAGCGCGCCGCGGCCCTGCGTGATCCGCGCGGCGTCGTCCGAGAGCAGTCGCAGCCACGCGCGCAGCCGCTCGCGGTCCGTGGAGTCGAGCAGGTCGAAGGCGAGGTACGTGGCGTACGCGCCCGGCGCCGACGTCACGCCCGCCTGGTGCGCTCCGTGGAAGGGCACGATGCGCTCGCCGTTGATCCCCGCGGTGTCCGCGGCGGGCTCGGTCGCCGAGCCCGGGAGCAGACCCGCGCGCTCCGCGCCGAGGGTGACGGCGGCGCCCGCGCCGGCGGCGGCCCCTCCGAGAAGGAGCCGCCGCCGGCTGACGCCGGTGCGATCGGTGGCGCCCATGATCAGTGCGAGTGCTCCGCGGTCGCCTCGTCGGAGGACATGTCCATGTCCTCGCCGTCCCTCTCGTGGTACTCCTCGTTGCCGCCGTCGAAGTCCTTGGCGGTCGCGGTGAAGTCGACGGTCCCGCCGTCGGACAGCTCGAGGGTGATCTCGACCTCGTCGCCGGCCTCGATGGCCTCGGGGAGCTCGACGATCATGATGTGGAAGCCGCCGGGCTCGAGCACGAGCTCGCCGTGGGCAGGGACGACCATGCCGTCGCCGAGCTCCTGCATCGCGCCGTCGACCACCTCGTGGAGCTCGAGGGCCGGGTACTGCGGGGAGGTGGCGGCGACGACGGTGACGTCCTCGTCCGTGGTGTTGGCGAGGACGCCGAAGGCCGCGGACATCATGTCCTCGGTGGTGGCGGTCTTGACCCACGGGTCGGTGACGGCGAGAGCGGCATCGGCGCTCGCGGCGTCGGAGGCGCAGCCGGCGAGCCCGGCGGTGGCGAGGGCGACCGCGGCGGTCGCAAGAAGACGGGGACGGGTGAACATGACTCTCCTGTGATGGTGGTGCGCGCGCGTGCGCCGGCACGTCGGCGCGCGGGTGTGCCTGAACGGGGTGCGAGCGAGGCTCGCGGGTGACGCGGTTCAGGCGGTCACGGGAGGGGCGCGTCCCGAGGGCACGGCGAGCGCGACCGCGCGCACCAGGCGCGGGCCCTGGGCGGCGGGCACGATGCGGGGCGCGGGGGACGGGGCCGCCGCGGGGCGGAGCCGGAGCGCCGCGACGAGAGCGTCGAGCGCGAGCGCGACGATGCCAGCGAGGGCTCCAAGGACCGTGTCTGCGGCGCGGATCCCCACGTAGGTGGCCGCGCCCGCGATCGCGTGCGCGACCGGCATCGCGCCGTGCGCATGCACCGCGGCGCCGTCGAGCGTGCCGGCGAGGGCCGCCGCATCGTGACCTGCGTGGCCGCCGAGGCCCGTGGGCTCGGACGCGCCGAGCGAGAACGTCGTGTGGAGCGCGACCTGGCTCGCGGCGACCACGACGGCGAGCCGCCAGCGGCCGAGCGGCCGTCCGGCGAGCTGCGCCGCGATCGCGAAGGCCGCCGCGAGGGGCGCCGCGACCGCGAGCAGCGAGGGCGCCTCGCCGCCGGCGAGCATGTGCATCCCGAGCGCGGACAGCGTCGACAGCGCGGCCGCGCCTCCGGCGCGACCCAGCCTCGACATGCCCTCGCTCACGGCGTCGATTCTCGCACGCACCGGGACCGAGGTCCCACGGTGTTCCGCGCACCCGCCGCGGTGGGGGAGGATGGTGCGCCATGAGCGATGAGACGCCCACGGACGCGAAGGTGCGTCCCGACCACCAGCGTTGGAACTACAACATCCACTACATGCAGCCGCTCGTCGCGGCGCTTCCCGAGCACGCGCGCACGGCGCTCGATGTCGGCTGCGGCGAGGGCTACCTCGCGCGCCGCCTCGCCGCGCGCGGCCTCGAGGTCACCGGCATCGACGTCGACGCGGCCGCGATCGCGCGGGCCCGCGCGCAGGGCCACACCGTCGAGCTGCTCGACTCGACCGAGGAGGAGCCGGCGCAGTCGCCGTCGATCACGTACCGCGTGGGCGATGCGCTCGCGGAGGAGCACGGCACCTACGACGTCGTCACCGCGTCCGCGACGCTCCACCACCTCGATCTCGAGGAGGGGCTGACCTACCTGCGCGACCGCGTCGCGCCGGGCGGTCGGCTCGTCATCGTGGGCATGGCGACGCCGAACTGGCCGCAGGACCTCCCGCGCGACGTGTGGGCGACCTTCGTCGACAAGTTCCACCGCCTGTTCCGCGGCTACTGGGATCACGGCTGCGACTGCGTGTGGCCCGCGCCGCACTCGTTCAAGGACGTGCGCGCCGCCGCCGAGCGCCTGCTGCCCGGCTCCGATTACACGCGCGAGCTGCTGTGGCGCTACACGCTGACCTGGGACCGACCCTCGGACTGAGCCACCTCGAGCGTGCGCGCGATCCGGCGCACCGCCTCCTCGAGGATCTCGGGCGAGGTCGCGATGTTCATGCGCGCGTGGCCCGCGCCGCCGGTGCCGAAGTCGGTGCCGACGTTGAGCGCGAGCCTGCCGTGCGTCATGAGCGCGTGCGAGGGCACGTCGCCGAGCATCGTGCCGAAGCCGAGCCACGTGAGGTAGGTGCCCTCGGGCACCAGGTAGCCGACCTCGGGCGCGTGCGCGGCCAGCAGGTCGCGGACCAGGAGCCGGTTGCGGTCGAGGCCCGCGAGCATGCCCTCGAGCCACTCGCCGCCCTCGCGGTACGCCGCGATCTGCGCGATCGCGCCCAGGTGGCTCGGGCCGTGGTGCTTGCCGTGCGCGAAGGAGTCGAAGCCGGCCGCCTCGGGTCCGCCGACCATGAGCGCGGCCGGCATCGCCGGCAGGTTCCACGCCTTCGACGCCGCGTGGAGCGCGACGCCCGTCGGGTCGACGTCGAGGTAGGGCGCGAACTCGTGGGGCGCGTAGACGATGGGCGCGTGGATCTCGTCAGAGACCACCGGCACGCCGTGGCGGCGCGACAGCTCGGCCACGGCCTCGAGCTCGGCGCGCGTGTGGACCGCGCCGCCCGGGTTGTGCGGGTTGCACAGGAGGTATCCCGCGCGGCGCCCGCCCGCGGTCGCGAGCTCCATGGCGCGGTCGATCGCCTCGAGGTCGAGGCGCAGGTCGGGTCCGAGCGGCGCCTCGCGCAGCACGCGTCCGGCCTGCTTGAGGTAGGCGAAGAACGGCGGGTAGACGGGCGAGTTCACGAGGATCTCGGAGCCCGGGTCGGTGACCTCGACGAGGGCGTCGACGTAGCCCATGATGACGCTCTGCACCGGCAGCACCCGCGCCGGGTCGAGACCCTCCCAAGGCCAGCGGGCGCGCGCGAAGTCGACGAAGGCGTCGACGTACGGGCCGGGGGTCGGGTAGCCCATGTCGCCGTCGCGGACCGCGCGGATCAGGGCCTCCTGGATCGGCTCGGCGAGGTCGACGTCCATCTCCGCGACCCACAGGGGCAGCACGTCCGGATCGAACTTGGTCCACTTGGCGGACGTCCGGCGGCGCAGGCGCTCGAGCGGGACGGTGAACGGGTCCACGGTCATGGGCCGAGCGTATCCGAGGCCCGCGTCGCGGGGAACGGGCTCAGCTCATCGAGCGGAGCAGGGTGTCGAGCCGCTCGAGGGGCTCGCGGAGGCGGGCCAGGCCGCCCAGGTTGAGGTACGCCGTGCGGTGGTAGTCGGACGGGAACAGGTGGCTCACCACCATCATCGTGCCCGCGGGGGAGCCGGCCATCTCGACGCGCAGCCACGTGGTGACGTCCGGGAAGATCTCGGACGTCTGCGAGAAGCGCAGCCGGGACTCCCGCTCGACGATGTCGAAGCGCCCGTAGAACGCGAAGGCGTTGCCCTCGGGGTCCATCTGCGACATCCGCCACGCGCCGCCCGGGGAGACGTCCATCTCGACCGAGCGGTTGGTGTAGCCGTGCGGAGCGAACCACTCCTGGATGTACAGCGGCTCGGTGACCGCGGTCCACACGCGCGACAGCGGGAACGGCATCCGGAGGGTGGCGACGAGGACCGGGGGCTCGGCGGGAGCCTCGACCGAGATGTCCATGTCACGCTCCTGAGCTCGACCTGGCCGCTGTGTGTTCACGTCATCAGCCTGGTAGTCGGGAGCATACCCGTCAAACGGAGCGATTCAGGCGCCTGGGCGGAGGATCCCCTTGCCGACCCTGAGCCCCTTGGCGACCTTCGAGTCGGCGCCCTGGCGCGCCTCCACCTCGTCCGCGATGCGTCCCAGCAGCGCCGCCGCCACGGGGATCGCGATCGCCATGAACAGCCATCGTCCGAACCTGCGTCTCATCCGTGCACCTCCGTGCAGGCCAACGCGCTCGCGGCGCAGGACCTTCCCGGCCGAGCGTAGCGTGAGGCGCGTGAGCACCTCGCGGAGCACCGTCGACCACCTGCTCGAGCAGCTCGAGCCGCTTCCGGTGCGCGTCCGGGCGATGTTCGGCGAGTACGGGCTCTACTGCGACGAGCGCTTCGTCGGCGTGGTGTGCGACGACGTCCTCCACCTCAAGCCGACCGCGGCCACCGAGGGCCTGGCGGAGGGCTCCCCGTACCCGGGCGCCAAGCCGCATCGCATCGTCGGCGCGGACGCCGTCGAGGACCCGGCGCTGCTGCAGCGGCTGGTCGCCGGGACCGCGGAGGCGCTGCCCGCGCGCCGACGGTGACGCGCGGGCAGGCGGTGGAGGTGCGTCAGCGCTGCTCGGAGTCCGCGGTCGGGGAGACGAAGCCGGCGTGAGCCGCCTCGGCGGCCGCGGCCTCCAGGCGCTTCGAGGCGCGCAGGCTCGTCACGGTGGTGATCGCGAGCACGCCGACGATCACCACGAGCGACAGCACGGTCGGGATGGTCGGGACACCGGGCCACACGCCGTGCGCCCAGTGCAGCACCAGCTTGACGCCGATGAAGCCGAGGATGACCGACAGGCCGTAGCCCAGGTGGACCAGCTTCGACAGGGCGCCCTCGAGCACGAAGTACAGCGCGCGCAGGCCCAGCAGCGCGAAGGCGTTGGTCGCGAACACGAGGTACGGGTCCGCGGTGATGCCGTAGACGGCCGGGACCGAGTCGACCGCGAAGACGATGTCGGTGAAGATGATCGCCGCCATCACCAGCGCGAGCGGGGTCAGGGCGCGGCGGCCGTTGCGGATGACGGTGGCCTTGGTGCCCTCGTACTCGCCCGTGACGGGGAAGAACCGGCTCATCAGCTTGACGATGCGCATCTGCTCGGGGTCGATCTCCTCGTCCTCCTCGCTGCGCGCGTCGCGGAAGACCTTGACCGCGGTCGCGAGGAGGATCGCGCCGAAGAGCAGGAAGGTCCAGTCGAAGGTCGCGATGAGGCCCGCGCCGAGAGCGATGAAGAGGCCTCGCAGCACGATCGCGCCGGCGACGCCGAACAGCAGCACGCGCTGCTGGAGCATCCGCGGCACCGCGAAGGCGCTGAGGATGAGGATGAAGACGAAGAGGTTGTCGACCGAGAGCGACTTCTCGACGATGTAGCCCGTGTAGTACTTCACGCCGATGTCGGAGCCGTGCGCGGCCCACACCCAGCCGCCGAAGGCCAGCGGGATCGCGATGTAGAACGCGGTCCAGCCGAGCGCCTCCTTGAAGGAGACCTCGTGCGGCTTGCGCGTGATGACGAAGTCGAAGATCAGCAGGCCGATCACGGCGACGATGGTGCCGATCCACAGGCCGGGTGTGGCGATCGTGTGCAGCGCGGCCTCGGTGGTCGAGGTCTCGAGCATGAGCGGGGACATGGGTCTCCTCAGGTACGGCGAAGTCCTGAGGTCTCCTTCGCCGCTGGTGCGGCGCCCGCCCGGGAGGATCCACGAAGATCTCGTATTGACCGGAACGGGGCTTGAGAAGTACTCCCCTCGGGGGTCAAGAGTAGAGGATCACCTCCCCCTCCCGACACTCCGAACGGAAAAGGATCCGACACGCCGGGTCGCGGACGATGTGGACGTGTCCGGGCCGGCGTGTCGCCTCGAGATCCGTTCTGAGTGTCACGACGGGATCAGAGCAGCGCGCGGAAGGCCGCCGCCGCGCGGGAGGGCGCGTCCGGGTCGAGGCCGAGGAACAGGCTCGGCTCGGTCAGCTCGAGCTCGAGGACCACGGGTCCCGCGGCCGTGGGGAGCAGGTCCACGCGCACGTAGGCGAGCCCGGGGTGGCCGAGCGACGGCAGCGCCGCGACGAGCCGGTCGCCGACCTCGCGCTCGGACGCCGTCGGCACGGTCGGATCGATCTCCTCCTCGGCGTAGAGGCCCGAGTCGAAGGACATCTCGCGGGACAGGATCGCGCCCTTGCGCGCGGCGTGGGAGAAGCGTCCGCCCAGGTAGACCAGCGCGGTCTCGCCGGCGGTGTCGACCTCCGCGAGGTACGGCTGGAGCATCGCGACCTTGCCCTGCGCGTGCAGGGCGCGGACGTGCGCGAGCGCGCCCGCGGCGTCGCCGTCGAAGAGCAGCGCGCCGTTCGAGCCCGCGCCGACCGACGGCTTGACCACGAGGTGCCCGTCGAGGGCGACCACCGCATCGTCCGGCACCTCCGTGCCCGGCGCGACGAAGGTGGTCGGCACCACGGGGAAGCCCGCGGCGGCGAGGTCCGCGAGGTAGCGCTTGTCGGTGTTCCACTCGACCGTCGCGACCGGGTTGAGCAGCCGCGTGACGGACGAGGCGCGGCGCGCCCACGCGAGGAAGGTCGCGACGTCGTCGTGGTAGTTCCAGGTGCTGCGCAGGATCGCGACGTCGAACGCGGCCCAGTCCACCGACGGGTCGTCCCAGGCGACCAGCGAGGCCTCGGGCAGGTGGGGGAGCAGCAGCAGCTCGTCGGCGTCGGGAGCGGCGAGCTCGCGCGTGGTGACGAGGGCGATCCGGGGTGCCATGGGGCTCAACCTAGCGGCGGACCCGGGACCTCCCGGGCGGACCGCGCGCGTGAGCGATCTCACGGGGGTCGGGCCGCGTGCCGTGCGGGCGCGTGCCGCGGGCGCGGCTACCCTCGCGGACAGGAGGTGCACATGTCGCGCTGGAGCCAGGCCGTGGCGTGGATCGCGGGGATCGCCGCAGGCGGCGGCATCGCGTACACCGCGTACCTCACGGTCGAGCCCATCGTCCTCGTCGAGAGCACGGCCGCGCCCGCGCCGGCGGCGTCCGTCTCGCCCAGCGCCTCGGCATCGCCCTCGCCCGCGCCGACGGCCATCGCCGGGGACTGCTCGTGGGACCGCCTGCCGGAGGACCTGCGACCCGCGGTGCTCGAGGACGAGCCGGAGGGGCTGCCCGAGGCGCGCGGCATGACCGACGCGGTGTGGGGCTGCGTCGGCGAGGGCTGGGCCGTCGAGGTGCACTCCGCGGACGGCGACAGATGGCGCGCGGGCGGCACGGCGCAGGCGCTCTACCTCGCCGCCCCCGACGGCGACCTGCTCAAGCTCTTCGATCTGCGCACCGACGTCGAGGTGGTGCTGCTCGAGGCCGACCTCGACGCGCGGCTCGCGTGGACAGCGCGCGTCTCGGACGCCGACGCCTACCAGGTGGTCGAGATCGAGCTCGAGACCGGACTGGTGATCGACGACTGGGGCGGGGACGCGATCCCGGCGCTCCAGCGCTTCGTGAGCGAGGACCAGGTGACCTCGGTCGCGCCGCTCGACGCGTTCGGCGGCGACGGCACGCTGTGGGCGGGCTACTCCGCCACCGGGACCCTCCAGTCGCTCTTCGTGCGCGAGGAGGGCGCGGAGTTCCGCGGGCTCGGCGCCCAGAAGGCGGTCGACAGCCTCCTCGCGCAGGACGGCGTCAACGGCCTGGGCGAGGCGGGCGACGAGGTGTGGCTCGACCGCGACGGGACCGTCGCGATGATCCTGGTGCAGGAGGCCTACGAACCCGCGAGCGATCCGGACGCGAAGGACCTCACCCGCGCGCAGAAGCGCCGCGCCGCCGCATGGCGCACGGGCGGCGGGACATGGGTGGTGGTCGACCTCGTGACCGACCAGTGGCGCCTCGCCGAGGCGCGCCTTCCCGACGGGCTGTGCCGCGCCGCGGCCGGCACCTACATCCCCGGCACCTACGAGGATCCGGGCGACCTCCAGGTCTACTGCCTCGAGGGGGTCGACGACGACGAGGTGTACCGCCTGTCGCTCGACGCCGACGCGGTGGCCCGCACCGAGGCGGGCCCGTGATGCCGGGGGCCGTCGCATGAGGGTGCTCGTCGTCGAGGACCATGCCGTGCTCGCGCGCGAGGTGGCGACCGGGCTGCGTCGCGACGGGCTCGCGGTCGACGTCGCGCGCGACGGCGAGGAGGCGCTCGACAAGGCGCGGGTCAGCGCGTACGACGTCGTGGTGCTCGACCGCGACCTGCCGCGCGTGCACGGCGACGATGTGTGCCGCACCCTGGTCGCGCAGGAGCCCGCGCCGCGCGTCCTCATGCTCACGGCCGCCGGCTCGCTCGAGGACATCGTCGAGGGGCTCGGCCTGGGCGCCGACGACTACCTCGCCAAGCCCTTCGCCATGGTCGAGCTCATCGCCCGCGTGCGCACGCTCGGCCGCCGCGGAGGCGCCGCCCCCCGACCCCGCGTGAGCATCGGCGGGCTCGAGATCCGCCCCGACGAGCACGCGGTGACGCGCGACGGGCGTCCGGTCGCGCTCTCGCCCAAGGAGTTCGGCGTGCTCGAGGTCCTCGCGGCCCAGCCGGGCCGCGTCGTGTCCGCCGAGACGCTGCTCGAGAAGGTCTGGGACGAGTACGCGGACCCGCTGACCAACGCCGTGCGGGTGACGATGGTGACGCTGCGCCGCAAGCTCGGCGAGCCGGCGCTCATCGAGACGATCAAGGGCGTGGGCTACGTGCTCCGCGCCGACGGGGACGCGTGACGTGACCATCCGCGTCAAGCTCACGGCGATGTTCGCGCTGCTGTTCGTGGTGCTCGCGGGCGTGCTGGTGACCACCGCGTACCTGTTCGTCGCGAGCGCGACCACCCCCGAGGCGCAGCAGGCCGACCGCCAGCAGCTCCTCGAGGAGGCGCTCGCGGACCAGGGGCTCGAGATCCCCGAGCCCGCGGGCGGGCCCAGCCCGATGCCCTCGGGAGGCCCCGGCGACGCGATCGGACAGGCGCTCACCGACATCGCCGCGCAGGCGCGTGCGAACGTGCTCAACGACCTCCTCACCCGGTCGCTGCTGGCCTTCGCGCTCTCCGCCGTGGTGGCGGTGGCGCTCGCGTGGTGGCTCGCGGGTCGCGTGCTGCGGCCGGTCGACCGGATCGCGCGGGCCGCCTCGACGCTGTCCGAGCGCACGCTCGACCGCCGCCTGCCCGAGGACGGCCCCGACGACGAGTTCGGACGCCTCAGCCGCGCGTTCAACGGGATGCTGGCGCGCCTCGAGGCGGCCTTCGACGCGCGCCAGCGCTTCGCCGCCGATGCGTCGCACGAGCTCCGCACCCCGCTCGCCGTGCTGCGCGCCTCCGCGGACAACGTGCTGTCGCTGTCGCGCCCGTCGAAGCAGGCGCGCGAGCTCGCGGAGGAGGTCGAGATCCAGGTGGAGCGCGCCGACTCGCTCATGTCGAGCCTGCTCACGCTCGCGCGCGCCGACGACGTGATCCACACCCGGGAGGCCGTCGACCTCGCGGACGTGGCCGCCGACGTCGTGTCCGCCGCCTCCCCTCGTGCGACCGAGCTGGGCGTCGCGATCGACCTCGAGATCGAGGACGCGCCGGTGCTCGGCGACCCGGTGCTGCTCGAGCGGCTGGTCGCCAACCTCCTCGACAACGCGCTGCGCTACAACCTGCCCGAGCAGGGCTGGGTGCGCTGCCGCGTCCGCGGCGAGGACGGCCACGCGCTCGTCGAGATCGCGAACTCGGGGCCGGAGCTCGAGGCCGGGGACATCCCGGCGCTGTTCCGCCGCTTCTCCCGCGGCGGGCAGCGCTCCGAGGTCGCGGGCCACGGGCTCGGGCTGCCCATCGTCGCGCGCGTCGCGCAGGTGCACGAGGGTGCGGTGGACGCCCGGCCGGGGAGCGAGGGCGGGCTCAGCGTGCGCGTCTCGCTGCCGCTGCGGCCGTCGGCCTGAGCCCTCAGGCCTCCTCGGGCTGCAGGGCCTCCTCGGCGTCCCGCCGCGCGCGCATGGCCGCGAGAGCCGGGCGGGTGAGCGTCGCGGTCCCCGACACGACCGAGCTGAGGGACCGGCCGTCGCGGCGCGCGACCGCGACCAGCATCTCCGCGAGCAGGATCGCCGGGAGCAGCGCGGGCACCAGCGCCCACGGCAGCCAGCGCGTGGCCCACCGCGCGATCAGGCGGCCGGCGGGCGGCGGATCGGCGCTGCCGAGCCGCGCCGGCGCGACGTTGAGCAGCAGCTCGCCGGGGGTCGCGCGGTCGCGCGTCAGCAGCATCGGCAGGAGCGTCGCCGCCGCGGCCGCGAGGACGTCGATGGTGATCTCGATCCACGGCGCCCCGACCACCTCCTGCGCGCGCTCGAGCGTCGCGGACCGGGCGATCACCGCCTGCACCGTGGCGGCGGAGGCGAGCGTGAGGCCGGCGACCAGCACCACGTCCGCGAGCACCGCGACGGCGCGGCGGGTGCGGGTGGGCGGGTCGAGGTCGGGGACCGGGACCGGGCTCGCGAAGCTCGCGCGGGCGAGCAGCACCGACGCGAGCGCCCCGAGGGTGCCGCCCGCGGTGTTGAGCAGCACGTCGCCGAGGTCGAGCGTGCGGTAGGGGCACGGGTACATGCCGAAGACCCCGGTGCCCTGCGTGAGCTCGATCGCGAGCGAGGTCCCCGCGGAGACGAACGCGATGCGTCCGACGCGCCAGCGCGCGACCTGATGGAGGAACAGCCCGAACGGCACGAAGAGCAGCACGTTGAGCACCGCGAAGCGGACCATCCAGCCGTCCAGCGCGGACAGGATGCCGCGCCGCTCAACCGCGTGCACGACCTGGGTCAGCTGCGCGAACGGGTCGAGCACCCACCGGTCGGTCATCCCCGCGGTCGAGCAGTCGAGGGTCCCCGGCTCCGGCAGCGGGAAGAGCGTGAAGGCCGCGAGAGCCGAGGCGGATCCGAGCAGCGCCACCGCGCACACCAGCGGCCACGCATGCAGGCGTCCGTAGCGGCGCACCACCACCCCGAGCGCGGGGAGCATCGCGACGGGCAGCACCGCGACCGTGAGCACGGCGGTGATGGCGGTGTCGATGCGGAGGTCGGGCCCCATGGATGAACCCTACGAGAGACGACCCTGGCCCGGACATGATCCGGCGCCGGCGCCCCAGGGGGAGGGAGCGGGGCACCGGCGCACGGAATAGGGTGCGGCTCGGGCGACCAAGTCCCCGGATGATCGCCCGAGCCACGGGTGTTCGGGCGGCTTCGCTGCCGCCCACGTTCTGTTGTGTCTTCGACGATAGGCGGCGCCGGAACCCGACCTCGGGGACCTTGGTCCCCTCTTTTCCCAGGTTCAGAGATGAGGCGGCGTGGGCGGCTGCTCGACCGGCACGTCGCGCTCGGACGGCGGCGGCGCATCGTCCTCGCCCGCCTCGTCCCCCCGCTCGGTGCTGCGCTTGAGGATGCCCGCGCTCGCCAGGACGAATACCAGGGCGAGCGCCGCGCCGGCGGCGGAGACCCCCAGTCCGGCGCGCGCGCCGGAGGCGTCCACCAGGCCGCCCGCGAACCACGCGCCGAAGGCCACGCCCACGCCCATGCCGATGCGCAGCCACGCCATGCCCTCGGTGATCTGGTGCCGCTTGACCACGCGCTGCACCACGGTGTCGGCGTTGGTCATGGTCGGCGCGATCGTGAGGCCGGCGAGGAAGCCGAGCAGCGCGAGCACGATGACGTTCGGCGACAGCGCGAGCACGCCGAAGCCGACTGTCATGGCGAGGGCGCCGAGCACCGTGCGCAGCCACAGCGGCATGGTCCAGTGGCGTGCGCCGTAGAGCAGGCCGCCCAGGAGCGAGCCGCCGGACACGATCGCGAGGATCACGCCGGAGAGCGTCTGGTGGCCGGCCTCGTCCGCGAAGGCCACGACGGAGATGTCGAAGGCGCCGAACATCGCGCCGATGCCGAGCGTCACCAGCGAGACGGCGAGCACCGCGGGCGGGAGGCGGAAGCCGAGGGAGTCGGCGTCGGTCCCGGCATGAGGCGCGGGCTCGGTCCCGGTCTGCGCGAGCAGGATCGTCATGCCGATGACGAGCGCGACGAGGCACACCACCACGCCCAGCGGAGGCCACACCAGCGTCGCGAGGATGGTCGCGAGCGCGGGTCCGGTGATGAAGAGCACCTCGTCGAGCGCCCCCTCGAGGGCGAAGGCGGTGTGGATGTCGCGGTCGGAGTCCAGCAGATGCGACCAGCGGGCGCGCGTGAGCGAGCCGAGCGGGCCCTGGAACGAGGCGATGGCGACCGACACCCACAGCAGCCACTCGGGCCCGTGGGACATCGCGGTGACGACGGCCATGACCGCGCCGACCACGAAGATCGCGGTGAGGGGGATCATCGCGGCGCGCTGGCCGATGCGGTCGACCAGCCGCGCGGTCGGGACGGTCTGAGCCGCCCACATGAGCGTGCCGATCGCGGCGACGCGTCCCGCCATCGCGTAGCTGTCGTACTGCAGCTGCACCATGAGGATGATCGAGATGTTGAACATCGAGATGGGCAGGCGTGCGAGCAGGCCCGCGAACGCGAAGGCCTTCGCGCCGGGGTGGGACAGGATTCCGCGGTAGGTGTCGAGCACGTCCGCCATGGTCCCACCAGCGGCGACGCGGCGCCGACCCGGAGGTCAGCCGGTGCGGTCGTCGAGCGTGCCGGGGCCGCCCTCGGAGCCACGCGGCGGCGGCAGGTGCGACTCGTGCCTGCGGCGGCGGTCCTGGAGCACCAGCGCGGTCGCGCCGCCGATGATGACGAGCGCGCCCGCGATCACCGCCAGCCACTTGAGCAGCGGGCCCCAGTCGTGCTCCGTGGTCGCGCCGCCCACGATCCGGATGGTGTCCGCGGCGAGCAGGTCCGACAGCCCGAGCGTCACCGTGTTGCCCACGATCTCGCCCGCGGTGGCCTCGGTCACCAGGCCGGGGAACGTGAACGACGCCTCGATGTCCACGGCGGCGCCGAGGAGCGTGAGGTCGTCCGCGCCGGCGCCCGCGGCGGCGAGACCGCTCGCGGCGCCGGACTCGATCTGCACCACGTACGAGTCGCCCTCGCGGGTGACGGACGAGGCGCCTCCCACGGGTGCCGCGCCGCCCGCGTCGGCGAGCTCGTCGATCGGGATGCCCGTGAGCTCGATCTCGACCCCCTCGAGCCCGTCCTCGTCCTCGTAGGGCTCGACCGAGACCGAGCCCGGGTGGGCCTCCTCGAGGGGTGCGAGCCCCTCGCGCATCGTCTCCGGGTCGAGCAGCGCGTCGAGGCCGTCGAGCACGTCGGCGTCCGCGCCCTCGGGGAGCTCGGTGCCCTCGGGCAGGTCGAGATCGCCCAGCTGATCGAGCTGCTGGCCGAACGCCGTCCGCGCCTGGCTCGTCATCGCGATGACGGTGTGCTGGGAGAGGGTGTCCTCGTCAGAGAAGGTGGTCGCGGCGGTGACCCGCACGCAGCCCGTGAGGGCGAACGCTGCGATCGCCAGCGCGGCCGCGGTCCTTCTCATCGAGCATTGTCCTCCTCAGGACCCGTGCCCTCGACGGGGCCCTCCTCGATCGTAGCCTCGGGGGTCGGGAGCTCGACGGTCGGCGCGATCGGCTCGGTGACCGGCGCGTCCTCCCCGGCGGTCGGCGCGGGGGCGAAGGTCTCGACCTCCGGCTCGACGGCGGCGTCCTCGCCCTCCGTCGCCGCGTCCTCCGACGAGCGGCGACGCGTGACGATGATGACGGCGGCCGCCGCGCCCGCGAGCACCACGGCGCCGATCACGGCCCACAGCCACACGGGAAGCCCCGAGCCGCCGGCCGTGGCGGCGCCTCGCGCGCTCATCGGCTCGGTCTGGGTGAGGAGGTCCCACGTCACCGTGGTGCCCTCGAGCGTGCCGTTGTGCTCGGACACCTCGCCGGGGAACGTGACCGCGAGGGTCATCGTCGCGCCGGTGAGCATGCTCATGTCCTCGCCGCCGGTGTCGAACTCGCCGCCGACCACGAACTCGTCGCCCTCGCGGACGATGGTGATCCCCTCGTCCTCCTCGGAGATCTCGCTCAGCGGCTGGCCCGTGAACGTCACGGTGGTGCCGGCGAACTCGCCGTCGTCGTAGGGCTCGACCGAGCCGCCCTCGATGTCCTCGAACGAGCCCTCGGCGTCGAGCTCCGCGAGCAGGTCCTCGTCGGACATGCCCATCGCCTCGCCGACGCCCTTCTGGATCGCCATGACGATCGAGCCGTCGACGGTGTCGTCCTCGTGGAGCGTGAAGCTCATCTCCATCTTGAGGCAGCCGGACAGGGTCAGCGTGGCCACGACGGCCAGCGCGAGCGTGCGGAGGGTTCTCGACATGGCGGACACCCTGCCAGACCAGGCCCGATGGCGCCAGCCCCAGTTGTGGGGCCGGGGACTCAGCCCTCGAGGGCCTCCGCCACCACCTCGCGCGCCGCCGCCTGGACCTCGCCCAGGTGCGACTCGGACACGAAGGACTCCGCGTAGATCTTGTAGACGTCCTCGGTGCCGGACGGGCGCGCGGCGAACCACGCATCGTCCGTGGTCACCTTGAGGCCGCCGATCTTCGCGCCGTTGCCCGGCGCCGCCGTGAGCTTCGCGGTGACGGTCTGGCCGGCGAGGGTGGTCGCGGGGACCTTCTCGGGCGAGAGGGCGCCCAGCCTGGCCTTCTCCTCCTTGGTGGCGGCGGCGTCGACGCGTGCGTACCAGCTCTCGCCCAGGCGGTCGGTGAGGCCCCGGTGCAGCGCCGAGGGCGACTTGCCGGTGGTCGCGATGATCTCCGACGCGAGCAGCGACAGGATGATGCCGTCCTTGTCGGTCGACCATACGCGGCCGTCGCGGCGCAGGAACGAGGCGCCCGCGGACTCCTCGCCGCCGAACGCGATGTCGCCGCTCAGCAGGCCGGGCACGAACCACTTGAAGCCCACCGGGACCTCGACCACCTCGCGGCCGATGTCCCTGCCGACGCGGTCGATGAGGCTCGAGGAGACCAGCGTCTTGCCGATGCGCGCGTGCGCGGGCCACTGCGGGCGCGCGCCTCCGTAGAGGTACGAGATCGCGGCGGCGAGGTAGTGGTTGGGGTTCATCAGCCCGCCGTCGCGGGTGACGATGCCGTGGCGGTCCGAGTCGGCGTCGTTGCCGGTGGCGACGTCGTACGGGCTGTCCGCGCCGGCCATGAGCGTGCGCAGGCTCGCCATCGCGGACGGCGACGAGCAGTCCATGCGGATCTTGCCGTCCCAGTCGAGGGTCATGAAGGACCAGGCGGGGTCGACCTTGGGGTTGACCACGGTGAGGTCGAGCTTGAACTCCTCGCCGATCGCGCCCCAGTAGTCCACCGCGGCGCCGCCCAGCGGGTCCGCGCCGATGCGCACGCCGGTCTTCCTGATGGCGTCGAGGTCGATCACCGAGGGGAGGTGGTCGAGGTAGAGGTCGAGGAAGTCGAAGCCCTGCGTGGTGTCCGCCGCGAGCGCCGGCTTGAGCTGGAGGCGGGGGACCTGCTTCCAGCCGCCCGCGAGCAGCTCGTTCGCGCGGTCGGCGATCCAGCCGGTCGCATCGGTGTCCGCGGGTCCGCCGTGGGGAGGGTTGTACTTGAAGCCGCCGTCGCGCGGCGGGTTGTGGGAGGGCGTGATGACGATGCCGTCGGCGAGGCCCTTCCCGGAGGTGCGCAGGCCGGTCTCGGACACGGCGCCGTTGGCGACCAGGATCGCGAGCGAGACCGCGGGGGTGGGGGTGAAGCCGTCGCGCGCGTCGATCCGCACCTCGACGCCCGCCGCCGCGAGCACCTCGAGCGCGGTCTCCTGGGCGGGGCCGGACAGCGCGTGCGTGTCCTTGCCCATGAACAGCGGGCCGTCGATGCCCTGGTCGCGGCGGTACTCGACGATCGCGGCGGTGATCGCCACGATGTGCGCCTCGTTGAACGCGGCGTCGAACGCGCTGCCGCGATGCCCCGACGTGCCGAAGGCCACGCGCTGCGAGGCGACCGTGGGATCCGGAATCCTGTCGTAGTACTCACCCAGGAGGGCGTCGATGTCGATGAGGTCTTCAGGAAGGGCGATGGTGCCGGCGCGCTCGTGCATGAGGCCTACTCTTCCACGCCGGTCCGGCGCGTGCCAGGGTCCGGACGATGCCACGGGCAGGTAAGGGGGAGGCAAAGAGTGGTACCTGATCGAGTCACAGGCAACTAGGCTGGTCGACGTGTCCACAGCCGAGGGTTCCGACCGGAGCAGCGCCTCGAGAGAAGCGCTCGCCCGCGCACGCCTGCGCCGTGCGCGCGGCCGCATGGCCGTGCCCGCCGCGCATGCCGGCCCGTCGGTGGCCGCGCTCATCGTCGCGCACGACCAGGCACGACGCATCGCGGCCACCGTGCGCGCCGCGCTCGCGATCCCAGGTGTGGACCTCGTGCTGGTCGTGGACGACGCCTCGACCGACAACACGCAGGAGCTCGCGCGTCGCGCCGGCGCGGTGGTGGTCCGCCACTCGCACATCCGCGGCCGCTCCGCCGCGGTGGAGACGGGCGCCTCGGTCATCGCGATGCGCGACGAGCCGGATCGCCCGCCCCGCGCGATCCTCATCCTCGACCCCAACCTCGGGCACTACGCGATCGGCGCGGCCCCGCTGGTGCCCGCGGTCCTCGAGGGCGTGTGCGACCTCGCGGTCGCGCTGACGGACTCGCAGTCCCTCGCGCCCGGCGTGCCCTCGAAGATCGCGCGCACCGCGGTCGAGAAGGCCACCGGCTGGTCCCCGCGCCAGCCGCTCGGGCGCATCCGGTGCCTCACCCGCGAGGCCCTCGAGATCGCGATGCCGCTCGCGCGCGGCAACGGGCTCGAGGTCGCCATGACCCTCGACGTGCTGCACGCGGGTCTCGCGATCACCGAGGTGGAGTGCGAGATCCGGCACAAGGGCCCCTCGATCGAGGACCGCACCCCGGTGGGCCGCGCCAATCGCTACCGTGAGGTGCTGACGGTGGTCAGCTCGCGGCGCATCCGCTCCCGGATGCAGTCGACGCGGGCCTCCGTGGGCAACCGCCTCCGGCCGGGCGACAAGGCGCCGGAGCCGGCCCCCGAGACGCCCGAGCGCGAGGAGGAGCAGTGACGCAGCCGAGGTACGCGTACCTGGGTCCGTCCGGCACGTTCACCGAGGCGGCGCTGCTCGCCATGGTCGACGCCGACGAGGTCGAGGCCGTTCCCATGATCGACGTGCCGGCCGCGCTCGCGGCGGTGCGCTCCGGCGACGTCGAGTTCGCGGTCGTCGCGATCGAGAACACCGTCGAGGGCGGCGTCACGGCCACGCTCGACACGCTGTCGCGCGGCGAGCCGCTCGTGATCCTGGGCGAGGTGGTGCTGCCCGTGTCCTTCGAGCTCGCGGTCCGGCCCGGCACCGCGCTCGCGGACGTCACGGCGGTCTCCGCGCACTCGCACGGTCTCAACCAGTGCCGTCGCTGGCTCGCGGAGACGCTCCCGGGCGCGGTGCAGATCGCCGCATCGTCCAACGCCGCCGCGGCGGAGGAGCTCGCGGCGGGCGTCGCCGGCTTCGAGGCCGCGCTCGCGCCTCCGGGGCTGGCCGCGCGGCTGGGGCTCGAGGTGCTCGAGACGGGCGTCGCGGACAACGCGCACGCCGCCACCCGCTTCGTGAAGATCGGCCGTCCCGCGGCCGTGCCCCCGGCCACCGGCGCCGACAAGACCACGCTCTCGGTGTGCCTGCCCGACGACCGCGCGGGCGCGCTGCTCGCGATGCTCGAGCAGTTCGCGGCGCGCGGGGTCAACCTCTCGCGCATCGAGAGCCGCCCGCGCTCGGACCGGCCGGGGGAGTACTCGTTCTCGGTCGACGCGCTCGCGCACATCGACGAGCCCCGCATGGCCGAGGCGCTCGTGGGCCTCAAGCGCACCAACCCGGTGGTGATCTTCCTCGGCTCGTACCCGGCCGCCACGGGCTACCCGACGCCGGTCGCCTCGGGAACCTCGGAGGAGGACTTCGCGGACGCCCGCGCGTGGGTCCAGGGTCTACGCTCCGGCCGCCACTAGGCCGCGTCGGCTCGCGCATCGTCGGCCCGTCCGCGCCGCGCGCCCAGCCTCATCCCCCCGAGTCCACCGCCACCTCGCACGAGACGGGGCGCTGACGGTCGCTCTGCTGGCTCAGCTGCGCGCCATGGGGCGCTGACGGTCGGAACCCGGTCAGGCGGCGTCGGAGGGGGCGGGAGCCTCCTCGGGCTCCGCGGCCCGGACGGTCTCGTGCGCGGGAGCGCTCGCGGTCGGCACCCGCAGCACGAGCGCCGACGCGTCCACCTCGGCGAGCACGCGGGTCGCGCGGCCCAGCGACTCGCCGTCGACCTGGACCTTCTGCGGCTCCTCGAAGCGGATCTCGACGCGCTGACCGCGCACGTGGTCGATGCGGGACGTGCGCCACACGCGCGTGTGCCACGGCTCGCGGATCCCCGCGCCCTGCGCGACCACGGTGCCGAACAGCTCCGTCCAGCCGACGATGCCGCCGCGGGCGTCGAGCGTCGCGACGTCGATCATGCCGTCGTCGAAGGTCGCGTCGGGGATGAGCTGGATGCCGGCGGGGAGCTTGCCCACGTTCGCGAGCAGCACGGTGCGCATGTGGCTCTCGACGGGCTCGCCGTCGTCGACCGAGATGCGCGCGATCATGCGCTTGCCGAGGTGCTGCACCGCGGCGAAGAAGTACGCGGCCCAGCCGAGGCGACGCTTGAGGCGGTCGTCCGCGCCGGCGACCATCTCCGCGTCGAGCCCTGCGCCCGCGATGACGAGGAAGATGTGCCGCTCGCCCTCGCCCTCGGCGTCCGGGGTCCGCACGAGCGTGAGCCAGCCGACGTCGGAGCGGCGCTCGGTGCCCTCCAGTGCGGTGCGCAGCAGCGCCGCCTGGTCGCCGAGCGGCAGGTCGAGGTTGCGGGCGAAGAGGTTGCCCGTGCCCATGGGGAGGATCGCCATCGGCACGCCGGAGCCGGCCGTGCCCTCCGCGACCGCGCGCACCGTGCCGTCGCCGCCGACGGCGACCACCACATCGGCCCCCGCGGCGATCGCCTCGCGCGCCTGGCCAGTCCCCGGGTCCTCCTCGGTCGTGTAGAACCACATGGGCTGCGGCAGGTAGCGGATCGCGCACGCGCGCAGCGCCTGCTCGCGCAGCTCCGCGATGCCGTCCTTGGTGGGGTTGGCGATGAAAGCGATGCGCTCGCCCGCGTCCGAACGGGCGGTCGCCTCCCCGAGCTTCATGGTCGGCAGCGGCTTGATCCGGAGCACCTTGCGCCACGCCGGCGGCACCGCGACGGGGTCGCGCACGCCGATGCGGCGCGTGGTCGAGATCGCCAGGGACAGCGCGATCAGCGCGACCACCAGCGCTATCAGCGCGATTCCCGTCCCGAGGGTCATGAGGAGAGCGTACGTCGCGCGTCGATAGACTTGCGGTCATGATCGACCTCAAGCTGCTGCGTTCCACCCCCGACGTCGTGAGGGAGAGCCAGCGCTCGCGCGGCGACGACCCGGGTGTGGTCGACGAGGTCCTCGCGGCCGACGCCGCCAACCGCGCGGCGCTGCAGGAGTTCGAGACCGCCCGCGCCGAGCAGAAGCTGCTCGGCAAGGACGTGGCCAAGGCCCAGGGCGAGGAGAAGCAGGCGCTGCTCGCGCGCACCAAGGAGCTGTCGGCGAAGGTCAAGGAGCTGCAGGCCACGGCCGATGCGGCGGCGACGCGCGCGGTCGAGCTCGCCCGCTCGCTGGGCAACATCCCCGAGCCGGGCGTCCCGTCCGGCGGCGAGGACGACTTCACGGTGATGCGCCACGTCGGCACCCCGCGCGACTTCGCGGCCGAGGGCGTCGAGGTCCAGGACCACCTGGCGATCGGCGAGGGCCTCAAGGCCATCGACATGGAGCGCGGCGCGAAGGTGTCCGGCGCGCGCTTCTACTTCCTCACCGGCATCGGCGCGCGGCTCGAGCTTGCGGTGCTCAACGCCGCGATGGACCTCGCGTACCGCCGCGGCTTCAGCCCGACGATCACGCCCACCCTGGTGCGCCCCGAGACGATGGCCGGCACCGGCTTCCTCGGCAAGCACTCCGACGAGATCTACTTCCTCGAGCGCGACGACCTCTACCTGGTCGGCACCTCGGAGGTGGCGCTCGCGGGCTACCACTCGGACGAGATCATCGACCTCTCCGACGGCCCCCTGCGCTACGCCGGCTGGAGCGCCTGCTACCGGCGCGAGGCCGGCTCCGCGGGACGCGACACCCGCGGCATCATCCGCGTCCACCAGTTCCACAAGGTGGAGATGTTCGCGTACGCCCACGCCGAGGACGCGGCGGCCGAGCACGAGCGCTTCCTGTCGATCGAGGAGGAGATGCTCCAGGCCCTCGAGCTGCCGTACCGGGTGATCGACACCGCGGCCGGGGATCTGGGCTCGAGCGCGGCCCGCAAGTTCGACTGCGAGGCCTGGCTCCCGTCGCAGGAGCGCTGGATGGAGGTCACGTCGACCTCGAACTGCACCACGTATCAGGCCCGACGCCTCAACACGCGCGAGCGGGTGGAGAACGGCACGGCGCCGGTCGCGACCATCAACGGCACCATCGGCACCACCCGCTGGCTGGTCGCGCTCCTCGAGAACCACCAGCAGGCGGACGGCTCGGTCCACGTGCCCGAGGTGCTGCGCCCGTACCTCGGCGGTCTCGAGGTGCTCGAGCCCGTCCGCTGACGTTCATGTGACCGTCACCACGGCCCGTCGCCTCGCGGCGGGGGGTCGTCGTAAGGTCGTCGCATGGATCCCCAGGAGATGCGCCCCCCGCTCGGCCCGGACTCGTGGAGGCTCGTCGGGGTCGACATCGACGGCACGCTCATGCACTGGGGCGGGGAGATCTCCGACCCGGTCGCGGAGGCCGTCGAGCGCGCCCGCATGTGCCGCAATCACGTGATCCTCGCGACGGGCCGCAACATCATGGGGATGCTGCCGGTCGCGGAGCGCCTCGGCCTGCGGCGCGGCTGGGCGGTGTGCTCGAACGGCGCGGTGACGGTGCGCCTCAACCCGCGCGCGACCGGCGGCTACGACATCGTCGAGAAGGTCACCTTCAACCCGCGCGCCGCGCTCGAGCTGATCCGCGAGGAGATGCCGGACGCGTTCTTCGCGGTCGAGGACCTGGGCGTCGGCTTCCTGGTCAACCGCGAGTTCCCCCACGGGGAGCTGGTGGGCAGGCAGCGGGTCGCGAGCTTCGACGAGCTGTGCCACGACGAGGCCACGCGCGTCGTCATCCGCGCGCCCGGCGTCGACGTCGACCACTTCGACGACCTGGTCCACCGCATCGGCCTCAACGACGTCACGTACGCGGTCGGGTACTCCGCATGGCTCGACCTCACGCCGCCCGGCGTGACCAAGGCCTCCGCGCTCGAGGCGCTGCGCCGCCAGCTGGGCGTCTACCCGGACCACACGGTCGCGGTCGGCGACGGCAACAACGACATCTCGATGCTCGAGTGGGCGGGCCAGTCCGCCGCGATGGGCACCGCGCCGGACCACGTCAAGGCCGTCGCGGACGAGGTCCTCGGCTCGGTGGAGGAGGACGGCGTGCTCACCCTGCTCGACCGGCTCATCGACCCCGAGCGCCTCGCGGTGATGTAGGCGGCGCCTCAGCCGACGGTGAGCACCAGCTTGCCGAACACCTCGCCCGACTCGAGCATGCGGTGCGCGTCCGCGGCGCGCTCGAGCGGGAAGGTCGCGTGGACGATGGGCCGCACGGCGTCGGGCGCCAGCGGCCAGACCTCCTCGCGTACCCGCGCGACGATCGCGGCGCGCTCCGCGAGCGGCCGCGCCCGCAGGGTGGTGCCGAGCACCGTCGCGCGCTTCATCAGCAGGGTGCCCAGGTCGATCTCGCCTCGGGCGCCCTTCTGCATGCCGATGACGATCAGCCTGCCGCCCGTGCGCAGCGCGCGCAGGTTCGCCTCAAGGTAGGCCGCGCCGACCACGTCGAGGATCACGTCGGCGCCGCCCTCGGCGCGCACGGTCTCGACCCAGCCGGTGCGGTGGTCGAGCGCGACGTCCGCCCCCAGCGCCGCGCATCGTGCCGCGCGCTCCGGGCCGCCGGCGGTCGCGATCACGCGCATGCCGCGCGCCTTCGCGATCTGGATGGCCGCGGTGCCGACCCCGCCCGACCCGCCGTGGATCAGCAGGGTCTCGCCGGCGCGCGCATCCGCCGCGTCGAGGTTGGACACCACCGTGCAGGCGGCCTCGACCAGCGCGGCCGCCTCGACGTCGTCGAGCCCCGGCGGCGTGGGCAGCACGAGCGACGCGTCGACCACGGCACGCTCGGCGTAGCCGCCGCCGGGCAGCAGCGCGCAGACGCGATCCCCGGGCGTGAGCAGGGACGATGCCGGTGCCGCGAGGACGGTCCCGGCCGCCTCGAGCCCGGGCCACGCGGGTGCGCCCGGAGGGGCCGGATACCTGCCCTGACGCTGGAGGGCGTCCGCACGGTTGATTCCGGCCGCTGTGATCCCCATCACAGCGTCATGGGGTCCCGGCGTCGGAATGTCGACCTCTACCAGGGATAAGACCTCTGGCCCGCCGGGTTCGGACATGGTGCATGCCTTCATGCAGATGCTCCGGTCGGTGGCGTCATAGCGGCTGCCCTCTATCCTCTCATCAAACATCGCACGTGGATCAGGACTTATGTTCCCGCCGGAGACGGCCGATAGGGCAAGGGAGCAGTCGTCCGAATCCATGCACGGAGAGCCCTTCCGTGCGGCGGCTTGTGAGGGGAAGGTTTCATGCTCCAGAGGCTCGGAATTCGAGGAAAGCTCCTCGCCGTCGTCATGGTGCCCATTCTCGTCCTGCTGTCGGCGGTGTCGTACATCACGCTCACCGCCGCCAACTCGTACTCCGTGAACTCGAACGCCGAGCGGCTGATCGAGGTGGCGACCGAGGCGCGCACGACCGAGCAGCTCATCCAGGAGGAGCGCACCGCCGCGCTCAACTTCGTCCACACCATCCAGGACACCCAGGAGAAGCTCGCCGAGGCCCGCGCCGATGTCGAGGTCGCCTACGGGACGCTCGTCGAGCGCGTGGAGGCCGCAGACTCCGCCAAGGCGGACTCGCTGCTCGACTTCGCCAACGAGCAGCTCGACCGCCAGGACGGACAGCTGCTCGCCGGCCTGCGCAGCGTCACGCTCGCGGCTCCCGAGGAGGAGGGCGGCTGGCTGGTCCTGCCGACCGAGGACGAGGTCGCGCAGCTCGACCAGGACTACGCCCGCGCCGCACGCCAGCTCGACACGCTCTCGACCACGAGCGGCGAGGCGCTCAAGATCCCGTTCGCGGCGCTCGCGTACGCGATCGAGAACGAGGCCTTCTACGTCCACCGTCTGCTCGCCGAGTCGGCCGACTACCGCGACCAGCTGGACGAGATCTTCCCGGCGGTCGACGCCGGTCTGGACCACATCGCGACCGAGGCCGCCGAGGTGGAGCTCACCGACGACAACGCCGCCGCGCTCGCGGCGGTGAGCGCCGGTCATGAGCTGCGCGACTCGCTGCCGCAGATCCGCGCGGGCGTCCGGGCAGCCGCCGTCTCGCCCGCGACCGTCATCAGCTACTACACGCAGGTCATCGACACGTTCGTCGGCTCGGCCGACGCGATCGCCCTCGCGATCCCCGACCGCGAGATCGTCGGCACCATCCAGGCGTACGCCGCGATCGACCAGCTCATCGAGCGCATCCGGTTCGAGGGCGACACGTTCAACCGCATGATCCGCACCGGTGCGTTCACCGCCACGGACGTCGCGTCCTCCCGTTCGTACGTGGAGCGCACGACCATCGCGCTCGAGGACGCCCAGGACCGCGCGGACAACCTCGCGCCGGCCATCGAGGTGCCGGAGCTCGCGTCGACCGCGACCTCGAGCTCGTCGTTCGTCACCACGCAGAACCACATCCTCAACGGACTCGACTCGTCGCTGATCGCGGCGCAGGACGTCGACTGGCCCGCCCTGGTGCAGGCCGAGCTCGACGTCTACGAGCCGCTCCGCGAGGAGATGTGGGACCGCACCACCGAGGCGATCTCGGCCAACACGGTCAACGCGGCCTCCGCCACCTGGATCACCCTGGGTGCCGCCGTCGCGGCCGTCGTGGGCTCGCTGCTCATCACGTTCGTCATCGCCCGCCGCATCACCGTGCCGCTCCGTCGCCTCACCACGACGGCGACCGCGGTCCGCGAGGAGCTGCCCCGACTGGTGGAGCGCGTCGCGATGCCGGGCGAGGAGGTCGACGTCTCCGAGGTCCAGATCCGCGTCGAGTCGCAGGACGAGGTCGGACGCCTCGCGGAGGCGTTCAACGGCGTCAACGCCGCGACCCTCGAGATCGCGCGTGAGCAGGCCGCGCTGCGCTCCTCGATCTCCGAGATGTTCGTCAACGTCGCCCGCCGCGACCAGCTGCTCCTCAACCGTCAGCTCGCGAGCATCGACGAGATGGAGCGCACCGAGGACGACCCGGACCGCCTCACCAGGCTGTTCGCGCTCGACCACCTCGCGACGCGAATGCGCCGCAACTCGGAGTCGCTCCTGGTGCTCGCAGGCATCGACACCGGTCGACGCATCCGTCGCGCCATGCCGCTGTCCGACGTGGTCCGTACCGCCTCCTCCGAGATCGAGCTCTACGAGCGCATCGACCTCGAGCTCGTGGTCGACCCCGCGATGCACGGCCACCAGGCGCTGACCGCCGCGCACCTGTTCGCCGAGCTCCTCGAGAACGCGACCGTGTTCTCCGACCCCGGCTCGCGCGTCATCGTCCGCACCGGCCGCACCGAGGACGGGTTCACCGTCGAGGTGATCGACACCGGCATCGGCATGACGACGGAGGAGCTCGCGGAGGCGAACGCTCGCGTCCAGTCGTCCGCCGCCTCCGAGATCCTGGGCGCCCAGCGCCTCGGCCTCTTCGTGGTCGGTCGAATCGCCCGCCGCGTCGGCGCGCAGGTCGCGCTGTCGTCGGTCGAGGGCGAGGGCACCGTCGCGACGATCCTCCTGCCGTCGGCGCTGTTCGAGGCCGTGGGCGGGGACACCGCCCAGCCGAAGGCCGCCGCGCCGGCGCCGTCCGCTCCCGCGACCGCGCCGACCGTCGCTCCCGCCGGCGGCAGCCTGCCTTCGCGTCAGGCGCCGGCGGCACCCGAGCTGCCCGCGACGCCTCCCACGTCCGCGCCTGCGGCCTCGGCGCCGTACGCGCCCTCCTCGATGGTGGCGGGCGCGAGCCTCTCGGGCCGCGCCGCCGAGCCGGAGTACGACGAGGACTCGATCCCGATGCCGCAGGGCATCGAGGCTCTCATCGCCGCCGATGCCGCGGAGGCGCCCGTCGCGCAGCCGGTCGACGGCGCGGACCTCACGTCCGGCACCTCCGAGTCCGGCCTTCCCACCCGCCGCCGCCGCTCCGACGACGCCGAGAAGTCCGGCGGCTCCGAGGAGGCCGAGAAGGTCATCGGCCTCCCGGTGCGTGCGACCGCCGCTCAGCTGAGCGCGCTCGACGCCGAGGCCGCGGCCTTCACGCCGAGCGTCTCGCCCGCCGAGATCGACCCGCAGACCGCGGAGGAGCGGGCCTCGGTGTTCCGCGGCTTCCGTTCGCGCCGCGACGCCGTCAAGCCCGAGCCGGCCGCCGACCTCCCCGAGGCCGTCCCGCCGGTCATGTCCGAGGCGCTCGGCGAGCCGACCGCACCGGTCGAGGCTGTCGAGCCGACCCAGGCCGTCGAGCCGGAGCTGCCGCAGCGCAGCATCGGCGGAGCCTTCGCGGCCTTCGACGGCATGCGTCGCGCCGCGGCCGCCGACCAGGGTCAGCGAGCCGAGGAGCCCGCGCTCGAGCCGGAGGCCGAGGTCCCGGCCTTCGAGCCCGAGCCCGCCCCGGAGCCCGAGCCCGTGGTCCCCGCGCTGCCGACGTTCTCGGTTCCCAAGCTCGCGACCACCGAGATCCCGCTCGTCCATCGCGACGAGGCTCGCGCGGAGCAGCCCGAGCCTGAGGCTCCGGCCGCGCCCGCGTCCCCGCTCGCACGGAGCCCGTACGGCGCGCCCTTCTCGGCTCCGACGGCCGAGACCGCGCAGGTCCCGCCGCTGGTTGAGCCCGCTCTCGAGGAGCCGGCGCCCGACACGTTCTCCGTCCCGATCCTCGAGCCCGACACGGACGAGAGCGCCGCTGACGAGCTCGCGGTCGCGCCGCAGGCCGAGGCGATCGCGGAGGAGCCCCAGCCCGAGCCCGCACCGGAGCCCGAGGCCCCGGCGATGCCGTGGTCGTCGGTGATCTCCCCGGAGCAGAGCTCGGCGCCCGCACCCGCTCCGCAGCCGGCCCCGTGGCAGCCCACCGCCCCCTGGGCCTCGGCCGAGCCCGTGCCCGCACCCGAGCAGTCCGAGCCCGTCGCCGCGGCTCCGGAGCAGCCCGCGCCGGTCGCGGCCGAGGAGCCTGCGTCCCAGGCTCAGCGCGCCCCGTGGCTCGACGCCGCGGCGTTCGCCTCGGCCGCCGCGGAGCGTGACGGCGGCTACGGCGCGGAGGCCGCGGAGGCGGAGCCCGAGGCTCCCGTCGCACCGTTCGCCGCCGCTCCGGCGGCCCCTGCGCCCACCGCCGGCGTCACCGATGCGCTGCTCGACGACCCGTACACGTACGGCGAGCCGACCGAGCCGTCGATGGACGACATCATCGCCCAGGCCTCCGGCGAGGAGTCCGGCCATGCCGGCTTCTTCGGACGGCTCTTCGGGCGCGGTGCGCGCGACGAGGAGACGGCGAGCCCCGTGTCCCCGCCGCCCGCGCGTGCGCCGTTCGCCCCGATCGACGCGGACACGGCGTCGTTCGCTCCCGTCGAGGCCTCCGAGCCTGAGGCCGAGAGCGCCTGGCCCATGACCACCGCGTCGGAGCAGTGGCCCACGGCGCCCGCGCCGGAGCCCGAGCCCGAGCCGGTGGCGGAGATCGCGCCCGAGCCCGAGCCCGCCGCATCGTTCGCACCCGAGCCGGAGCCGGTGCCCGCGCCGCGCCCGGCGCCCGAGCCCGCGGCGTTCACGCCGGAGCCCGCGCCGACCTCGTTCGCCCCGGAGTCTCCGGTGTTCGAGCCGCAGTCGGGCCCGGTCGGCTACTCGCCCGACGAGCTCGCGCAGCCCTCGGGCTGGGCATCGGCGGGCGCCTCGGCCCTCGCCGCGGCCGGTTCCGACAACGGCGCGGGCGGCTACCAGCCGGTGGTCGACACGGAGCACTCGTCCGGTCGCGTCTTCTCGGACGACGACGCCGACATGACCCGCATGGCCTTCTCCGAGCTCAGCTCGCTCTCCGAGCTGCGTCCCACGGTGGAGAAGACCAAGGCGGGTCTGCAGAAGCGCCGCAGCCCCGAGGCCGCTCCGGTCGAGGTGAAGCCGATCACCGAGGAGGTCTCGCTCGCACCCAAGGAGCGGGACGCCGACGCGGTGCGGAGCCGCTTCAGCAGCTTCTACTCCGGGACCCAGCGGGCCCGGACGGATGCCGCCGGACTCGACCTGCGGTCCATGCCGCAGCCGGCGAACGAGCAGTGACATGACCGACCACGACACCCACGAGGCCACCCGGCCGCGCATCACACACAAGGAGCACATGTGACCGCCCTCAGCACCGAGGCCACCAATTTCGGGTGGCTCCTGGACAACTTCGTCGAGTCCGTGCCCGGCACCCGCCACACCCTGGTGGTCTCGGCCGACGGCCTCCTCATGGCGATGTCGAAGAACCTCGACCGCACCGAGGGCGACACCCTCGCGGCGATTGTCGCCGGCATGTCGAGCCTCACGCGCGGCGCGGCCCGCCAGCTCGCCGCCGGCGAGGTGCGTCAGTCGATCGTCGAGATGGACGAGCTGTTCCTGTTCCTCATGAGCGTGAGCAACGGCTCGGTGCTCGCGGTCGCCGCGGACTCGACCTGCGACGTGGGCCTCGTGGGCTACGAGATGACGCTCCTGGTCTCGCGCTTCGAGAACGCCCTCACCCCGCAGCTCATCACCGAGATGCGTCAGAACCTCCCGACGAACGGCCAGACGAGGGCCTGACATGTCGGATGCCATGACGCCGTTCGGCGATGAGGAGGAGGCGTACACGGTCCGTCCGTACGCCGTCACCGGTGGCCGGGTCAGCGCAGCCAGCAAGGACCTCCCGATGGAGGCCCTGGTCGAGGCGACCGCCGACCCCGAGGCTTTGACGGGGCTCACCCCCGAGAAGAAGAAGATCCTGCAGCTCGCTACAGGTCAGTACCAGTCCGTCGCGGAGCTCTCCGCTCACACCCGGCTCCCGCTGGGTGTGGTCCGGGTGCTCGTGACGGATCTTGCCGAAGTCAACTATCTGAAGATCCACGTCGGCGGCACCGCGGACGACGCGTCCACCCATGACGCGTCCGGCGGCCTGTCCCTGAGTCTCCTGGAGAGTGTCCTCGATGGCATCGCAGCCCTCTAACGCAGCAGTCGCCCCGGCGGGAGTCGCGGCTCCCACCGTCGTCAAGATCGTTGTCGCGGGCGGCTTCGCCGTCGGCAAGACGACCTTCATCGGCTCGATCTCCGACATCGACCCGCTCAACACCGAGGCCGCCATGACGGAGCACTCGGTGGGCGTGGACGATGCGGGCGGCGTGACCGATCGCAAGACCACCACCACCGTCGCCATGGACTTCGGCCGCATCGCGCTGCCGGGCTCCCTGTGGCTCTACCTGTTCGGCACCCCGGGCCAGGACCGCTTCCTCTTCATGTGGGACGACCTGGTGCGCGGCGCGATCGGCGCCGTGGTGCTGGTCGACACCGAGCGTCTCGACCAGTGCTTCCCCGCGGTCGACTACTTCGAGGGTCGGGGCATCCCGTTCGTCGTGTGCGTCAACTGCTTCGACGGCGTGGCCCGCCACACCCTCGAGGACGTGCGCGAGGCGCTCGGCATCTCCGAGGACACGCCGATCATGTACACGGACGCCCGTGAGAAGGCGGCCACCAAGCAGGCGCTGATCTCCGTGGTCCAGCTCGCGATGCGTCGCATCCAGGACCGCTGAGCAGAGCACGCTCGACACGGCTGAGGCAGGGAACGCCCCCGCGGTTGCGGGGGCGTTCCCATGCCCGGGCTACCCTTCTACCGTGATCTACGTCGACGGCACCGCGCTGTGCAGGTTCCTGCCGGGTGTCCGCTACTTCGACGAGTTCAACGACTTCGCGGTGCCGCGGATCCACGAGCTCGCGACCACGCAGCTGGGATTCACCGAGCTGCGGCAGGCCGCGGAGCTGTACCCGCGCGATCAGAAGGCCGCGGCGTTCGACGTCGTGGAGATGGTGCGCGGCGCGATCCCCGTGATCCGCTTCTCGGAGCACAACGTCTCCGTGTCGACGCACGCCGTCGCGGTGCTCAAGCCCTTCGCGGCGCTGCACCTGGGCGCGGCCGTCGCGCACTCGCAGATCCACGCGATCCTCACGTACGACGCGGAGCTCGCGCGGGCCGCCGAGCTGTACGAGCTGCAGGTGCTGAGCCCGGGCCTCGCTCCGGGCTGGCACAATGTCACGGGCGCGTGAGCGCCTGCGGCGCCGTGAGGGCGCCGAGGAGAGTTGACCGAGCGGCCGAAGGTGACAGTCTTGAAAACTGTTGAGGCGTAACCCGTCTCCGCGGGTTCGAATCCCGCACTCTCCGCTTCCGGCTCCGACGGGGCCGCGTTGCCCGGCACCTCGCGGGACCGGTACCCTGGTCCCCGGCCCGCGCCGAGGACACGTGACCGAGCGGCCGAAGGTGCATCCCTGCTAAGGATGTGATGGGGCAACTCATCCGTGGGTTCGAATCCCACCGTGTCCGCGTTCGGAAGGCCCCGCCGTCAGGCGGGGCCTTCCCTCGTTCCAGGGCCGATGCCGCTCAGGCCGCCGGGAGGACGATGGGCCGGCCGGGCTCGAGCGGCCGGTGCAGGAAGCGGTCGAGGAAGCCGCGCAGCAGCCCCTCGACGTCCACCTGGTCGTGGTCGAGCAGCCACTGGACCTGGAGCCCGTCGAGCAGTGCGAGCGCCTGGGTGGCGACCTCCTGCGGATCGGCGCTCCGACGCAGCTCGCCCTCCTCCTCGAGCTCCCGCAGGGCGTCGACCAGCAGCCCGCGCAGCCAGGAGTACCGCGCGCGGAGGTACTCGTGCCCCGGGTGCGACGGCGCGGCCGCGGCGGTGGTGAGCGTCGCGAACAGCTCGACCGCACCGGGCGTCTCGGTGCCGTAACGCGCCGCGTCGATGAAGGTCTGGAGCAGCGCGCGGCCGTCGTCGGGGCCCTCGGACAGCGCGTCCACGCAGCGGTCGTCGCGCAGCTGGAGCGTCTCGAGCAGCAGCACGCGTTCGTCGGGGTACCGCGCGCGGAGCGCATCCTTCGACGTGCCCGCGGCGGCCGCGATGCGGTCGAGCGAGCCCTCGCGGTACCCGTGGGCGCGGATCTCCTCGAGCGCGGCGGTGAGGATGGCGTGCGCGTCTGGGGCGAGCGAGAGTCGTGCTCCCGTGGGCCCGTCGACGCCGGTCTGCTGTGACATGGCGGTCTCCCGAACGACGCTGTCCCGGTCCTTCGACTGTAGCCCGGCGCCGGCGTGCGCGCCGGGTCGCGGGGGAGGTGAGGGCAGGGGAGAGGTCGCTCCGGGCTCAGGCCGCGGGGACGGCTGCACGATGCCACGCCGCGGTGGCGGCGAGCCCGTCGTCGAGGCTGGTGGTCGCGTTCCAGCCGAGGACGGCCGCGGCGTGGGCCACGTCGAGCCGCTTCTGCCGCACCGGTCCGGTGCGCACCCCGCGGAACAGGGGCTCGCGCGGCTCGCCGTCGTACGCGAGGCTCACGCGCTCCGCGACGTCCTTGACCGAGGTGAGCGTGCCCGTGCCGAAGTTGAAGGCGATCTCGCTCCCGCCGGTCGCGAGGTGCTCCGCGGCGCTCATGTACGCGCGGGCCATGTCGCCCACATAGAGGAAGTCGAGCCTCGTGCTGCCGTCGTCGCGGTCGCCGAAGTCGTACTCGGTCCCCCCGGCGAGCTGTGCGAGCGCGCGGGGCACCAGGCGCGATTCGTGGCGGTCGCCCGGGCCGTACGTGTTCATGAAGCGGCACGCGGTCACCGGCATGCGGAACGCGCGTCCGTAGCCGCGCACGATCATCTCCGCGGCGGCCTTGGACGGTCCGTAGAGGTTGGCCGCCGGGCCCGGCTCGTGGGACTCGGGGATGGGCTCGGGGCTGAAGTGGTCGCCGTAGTACGCGCCGCTCGACGCGAACACGAACAGCGGAGCGGTGTCGGCGAGCCGACAGGCCTCGAGCAGGGTGGTGGTGCTGCGCACGTTGGTGTCGACCACGGCCGCGGGCTCGCGGATCGAGTTGATGACGATCGGATCAGCCGCGAGGTGGAACACCACGTCGAAGGGCTTTTCGGAGAACACGCTCCGCACCAGCGGCCCGTCTCGCAGGTCGCCGTGGACGAAGGTGATCTCGTCCTCGACCCCCATGTCCTCGAGCGGCTTGCCCGCGATCGGATCGCGGTCGATCACGGTCACCCGTGCCCCGCGGTCCACCAGCTCCTGCACCAGGTGGCTGCCGCCGAACCCCGCGCCGCCCGTCACCAGACAGGCCCGTCCATGCCATGCGTCGGTCATCTCAATCCCCCCTCGAGATCCCCCTCGACCGCGTCCGCCGCCCCTGGGACGAATCGGACATGTCGATCATGCCGCTCCGGGCGCATGGATGTGAAGCCCTGGACGCGAATTGCGCGCGATCGATGCGTGACGGGCCGATGCGCCTCGGGGCCGCCGCGCGGTCCCGCCGTCCGATTCGCGGCCCGTGTACGGAACCACTCCGGAAAGCCTGTATAGTTGTGTCTCGGCCCGCGAGGGCCACGCGCCCGTAGCTCAACGGATAGAGCATCTGACTACGGATCAGAAGGTTGGGGGTTCGAATCCCTCCGGGCGCG
>NZ_BBLU01000012.1 GCF_000759715.1 Demequina mangrovi | reverse complement strand
GGCGTTCCTTCGACGGTGACCGTGGCCCCCGCCGCGACGGCGACCGTCCGCAGCGTTCCTACGACGACCGTCCCCGTCGCAGCTTCGACGGCGACCGCGGACCCCGTCGCGACTTCGACCGTGACCGCGCGCCCCGCGGCTCCGGCCGTCCCGGCGCGCGCCCCGACCGCGGCGGCCGTACCCGGCCCGAGTCGGAGGAGCGCACCGCCCGCGTCGCCGGCGTGCCCCTCACCAAGTCGCAGATCGTCGAGGCCCCCGAGGTTCCCGAGGAGATCACGTACGGCCAGCTCGACCGCGCGGTCCGGGCTCGTCTGCGCACGCTGAGCAAGGACAACGCCGAGGACGTCGGCCGCCACCTCATCATGGCGGGCAACCTCGTCGACCTCGACCCCGAGCTGGCCTACCGCCACGCGCAGGTCGCGCTTCAGCGCGGCGGCCGCGTCGACGTGGTCCGTGAGGCCGCCGCGCTCACCGCCTACGCCACCGGGCGTTACGCGGAGGCGCTGCGCGAGCTGCGCACCGTCCGCCGTCTCGGCGGGTCGATCGAGCACCTGCCGCTCATGGCGGACTGCGAGCGCGGCCTCGGCCGGCCCGAGCGCGCCCTCGCCATCGCCGACGAGCCCGACGCGAAGCTGCTCCCGCACGACTCCGCGGTCGAGATGCAGATCGTCATCGCCGGCGCTCGCCTCGACATGGGCGACCCGGAGGCCGCGCTGCTGGTCCTCACGCGCCTCGAGACCAAGAACGAGGAGCTCCAGGTCCGCGCCGACGAGGCGCGGGTCGCGGTGCTGCGCGCGCTCGGCCGCGACGCCGAGGCGGACGAGCTCGAGGCCTCGCTGCCCGAGGAGGTCGAGGAGGAGATCGAGGAGGACATCGTCCTCTACGACACCGCCGAGCTGCCCGAGCCTGAGCCCGAGCCCTCCGACGAGGACGAGGCCATGGACGAGGACGAGGACGTCGCGTACGACGACGAGGACGGCCTCCACGAGGTCGACGAGGACGAGGACAAGGCATGACCGCAGGCCTGCTCGGCACCGAGGCGGCCCTCCAGGACACGTTCGACGTCGCGCTCGTCGACCTCGACGGCGTCGCCTACAAGGGCGCGAACGCGATCCCCTCGGCGCCGCCGGCGCTGGGGGAGGCGCGGGACGCGGGCATGGCGGTCGTCTTCGTGACCAACAACGCGTCGCGCGAGCCCGAGACGGTCGCAGAGCACCTCGCCGAGCTGGGCATCCCGTGCGCCCCGCACGAGGTCATGACCGCCGCGCAGGCGGGCGCCGAGCTGCTCGCGGAGCACATCCCCGCGGGGCAGAAGGTGCTCGTGGTCGGCGGCGCGGGCCTCTATACCGCGGTGCACGCCAAGGGCTACGTCATCGTCGAGTCCGCGGACGATCACCCGGCGGCCGTGATCCAGGGCTTCGCCCCGAACCTCGGCTGGAAGGAGCTCGCGGAGGCGACCTACGCGATCAACGCCGGCGCCCGCTACTTCGCGACCAACCTCGACCTCACGCTCCCTACGGAGCGCGGCTTCGCGCCGGGCAACGGCTCGCTCGTGGGCGTGGTGCGCACCGCCACCGGTGTCGACCCGCTCGCCGCCGGCAAGCCCGAGCCCGCGATGCTGCACATGGCCGCCAGGAAGGCGGGCGCGAGCCGCCCGCTCATGATCGGCGACCGCCTCGACACCGATCTCAAGGGCGCGCGCGCCGCCGAAGTCCCGGGGCTGCTGGTCCTCACGGGCGTGTCGACGGCCCGCGACGCCGTGCTGGCGGTGCCGGGGGAGCGCCCGTCGTTCATCGGCGAGGACCTCTCGACGCTGGCCGAGAGCCACCCCCTGCCCGTGCTCGCGGAGAGCTGGTGGCACGTGGGCGACGCGCGTGCGCGGGTGACCGACGGCCACCTCTCGGTCGACGGCGGCTCGCCGATCGATCGCGTCCGTGCGGCCTGCGCCGCGGCCTGGGAGGCCGCCGACTCCGGCGCGCGCGTCGATGTCGACACCCTTCCGCACTTCGGCTAGCCTCCTGACCCATGGCGGACCTCAACAATTCGCGTGACTTCAAGGGCCAGCTCGAGTACCCGGCCGAGGTGAGGGCGGCTCTGCAGGCCGTGACCGAGCTTCCGGACGACCCGGAGCAGCAGGCCGAGTTCTTCGACAAGGTGCAGGAGGCGCTCTCGACGCGCCTCCGCGACGAATCGCGCTGAGCATGCGGCTGGACCGCGCGCTCGTGGCGCGCGGGCTGGTCACGTCCCGCACCCGTGCGCAGGAGCTCATCGCGGCGGGCGCGGTCGAGGTCGACGGCGTCGCCGTCGTGAAGGCGTCGCTCGACGTCGCGGACGATGCGCGGGTCGAGGTGACGGCCGACGACGGCTACGTGTCGCGCGCCGCGCACAAGCTCATCGGCGCGCTCGACGCATGCCCCGAGCTGGACGTGGACGGCCGGACGTGCCTCGACGTCGGCGCCTCGACCGGCGGCTTCACGCAGGTGCTGCTCGAGCGCGGCGCCGCGCTCGTGCACGCGATCGACGTGGGTCATGGGCAGCTCGCCCCCCGGATCGCGGACGATGCGCGGGTGATCGCCCGCGAGGGCCTGAACGCGCGCGAGCTGGTCGCCGCGGACCTCACCGGGCCCCCGCCCGACCTCGTGGTGGCGGACGTGTCCTTCATCTCGCTCACGCTGCTTCTCACGCCGATCGTGGGCGTGCTCGCGGACGATGCCGACCTCCTTCTCATGGTCAAGCCGCAGTTCGAGGTGGGGAAGGACCGGCTCGGCCGGGGCGGGGTCGTGACCGACCCTGGCGACCGTGCCCGGGCCGTGATGTCGGTGGCGTCCGCCATGATGTCCGCAGGCCTGGCGGTCCATCGGATCGCGCGCTCGACGCTGCCCGGTCCGCACGGCAACGTCGAGTTCTTCGTGTGGGCGTCGCGCGCATGGCAGGCTGGTGACGACGCGCGCCACCGACCGGCGCCGCTGACAGAAGCCCAGGTCCGGGCCGCGATCGAGGATGAGACGGGAGGGACGCCATGACACGCAGGATCCTGCTGGTGGTCCACCCGCATCGTCCCGAGGCGCAGGAGGCGGCGAGCCTCGCCGCCGCGGCGCTCGAGGCTGACGGCATCGCGACCTGCACCGACTTCGAGCGCGGCGTCGACGCGCCGATCGAGGCCGCCCTCGTCCTCGGCGGCGACGGCACCATCCTTCACGCCGCCGACATGACGCGCGGCACGGGCATCCCGCTGCTCGGGGTGAACCTCGGGCACGTCGGCTTCCTCGCCGAGCTCGAGCGCGACGACGTCGCCCACGCCGCGCGCCGGCTCGCCGCGGGTGAGTACGACATCGAGGAGCGCGGCACGCTCGACGTGGTCGTGACCCTCCCCACGGGCGAGCAGACCTCCGGGTGGGCGCTCAACGACGTCACCATCGAGCGCGCGAACCTCCGCACCACGATCGAGGTCGCGCTCGACATCGACGACCACCCGCTGTCGACCTTCGGCTGCGACGGCGTGGTGATCTCGTCGGCGACGGGCTCGACCGCGCACGCCTTCAGCGCCGGCGGCCCCGTCCTGTGGCCCGACGTCGACGCGCTCCTCGTGGTGCCGCTCGCCGCCCACGCGCTGTTCTCGCGCCCGCTCGTCGTGAGCCCGTCCTCCCAGGTGCGCGTCGAGATCCTCGACCGCTCGTCCAGCGACGGCCAGGTGGTCCTCGACGGCGCGCGTGCGCTCGACCTCGCCCGCGGGGGCCGCGTCGAGGTGTCCCGCGGCTCGCAGACGGTGAGGCTTGCGCGCATGTCCGACGCGCCGTTCAGCGAACGCCTGGTGCAGAAGTTCGCGCTGCCGGTCGACGGCTTCCGCGGCGAGCGCCCCATCTCCGACTCCGGGGCGGGGATCTAGTGCTGCACGAGCTCGCGATCGAGAACCTCGGGGTGATCGAGTCCGCCCGGGTCGACCTCGGCCCCGGTCTCACCTGCGTGACGGGTGAGACCGGCGCCGGCAAGACCATGGTGCTCACCGGCCTCGGGCTCATCATGGGCTCGAAGTCCGTGCGCGCGACCGTCCGCACCGGTGCCGAGGCCGCCGTCGCCGAGGCGGTTGTCGACGTCGCGCCCGGCTCGTGGCCCGCGGAGCGCCTCGAGGAGGCCGGCGCCGCGTTCGACGACGACGGCACGGTGATCGTGAGCCGGTCGGTCGGCGCCACCACGCGCTCGCGCACCGTCGTCGGCGGACGCACGATGCCGCAGGCGGTCCTCGCCGAGGTCGCCTCCCACTGGCTCACCGTGCATGGCCAGAGCGACCAGGCCCGGCTGCGCTCGTCCGCCGAGCAGCGCGCGATCCTCGACGGCTACGCCGACCACGGCCCCCTGCTCGAGCGCTACCAGGAGGCCTGGTGGGCGTGGCGGCAGGCGCAGGACGAGCTCGAGCGCATGGAGTCCGGAGCCGAGCGTGCCCGTCTCGAGGCCGCGCGCATGCGCGACGACCTCGACGCGATCGACGCCGTCGCCCCCGAGGCGGGGGAGGAGGCGCGCCTCAAGGCCGAGTCAGAGGTGCTCGAGAACTCCGAGGCAGTCCGAGCCGGGGTCGCCGGCGCGATGGCGGCGATCGACGGCGAGTCCGAGATGACGCTGGTGATCGCCGCGGACGCCGCGCGCCGCGCGCTCGGCGAGGCGGCGCGCCATGATCCCGCGCTCGAGGAGCTCGAGACGCGCCTCAACGATGTCGCGTACGCCGCGGCGGACATCGGCCATGAGCTCGCGTCGTACCTCGACCGCATGGAGGCGGACCCCGCGCGGCTCGAGCAGATCCAGCTGCGTCGCGCCGAGCTGGGCGGCCTCATGCGCCGCATCGGCGCGGATCTCGACGGCGTTCTCGCGTACCGCGAGCGGGCGGCCGCGGCGGTGCTCGAGGACGACACGTGGGACGAGACGCTTGAGGCGCGCCGCGAGGCCGTCTCAGTGGCGGCTGCCCGGGTCGAGGCGCTGGCCGACGAGCTCTCGGCGAGCCGGAGCGAGGCGGCCGCGCGGCTCGCGGTCGACGTCGACGCCGAGCTCGCAGGGCTCGCGATGCCCGATGCGAGCTTCGCGGTCGAGGTCGCGCGCGCCGAGCTGCGCCACTCCGGGGCCGACGAGGTCTCGATGACGCTCGCGTCCCATCCCGGCGCGCCGCATCGTCCGGTCGCGGAGGCGGCGTCGGGAGGCGAGCTCTCGCGCATCATGCTCGCGATCGAGGTCTCGCTCGCGCGTCACGCCGCCGCGCCTGGCCACACGTTCGTGTTCGACGAGGTCGACGCGGGGGTGGGCGGCAAGGCCGCGATCGCGATCGGCAGGCGTCTCGCGGAGCTCGCGCGCACCCACCAGGTGCTCGTGGTGACGCACCTCGCCCAGGTGGCGGCGCACGCGGACCGGCACGTGGTGGTGGCGAAGGCCTCGGACGGCTCTGTGACCCGGTCGCAGGTCCACGAGGTCGCCGGGGAGAGCCGCGTCGAGGAGCTCGCACGCCTGCTCTCGGGCCACGAGGACTCGAAGACCGCACTCGCCCACGCACGTGAGCTGCTGGAGGCCTCCCGCGTGGCACCATAGCCGCCATGACCACCGCCGCCACGCTCGTCTCGGGACCTGCCCGGGTGGATCCGTCGCCGCACGCGCTCGCGCGGCGGCTGCAGCCCGGCGACGTGGCGATCGTCGACGCGCTCGACCTCGACAGGAGCGCCGCGGCGGCCCTGGCCGAGCGGCGTCCCGCGGCGGTGGTGAACGCGCGGTCCTGCATCTCCGGACGCCTGCCGACCACCGGCGCGCTCGCGCTCCTCGAGGCGGGGATCCCCGTGGTCGAGTCCGCGGGCACCGGCGTGCTCGCCATCCGCGACGGTGCACGCGTGACGGTCGACGGCGCGCGCGTCTCCGGCCCCGGCGTGGAGGCGCCCGAGGGCACGCGGCTCACGCGCGAGGACGTCGAGGAGCGCGTCCGCGCGGCCGACGAGGACCTCCACGTCCACGTCGCGTCGTTCACGGTGACGGCGCTCGACCTGCTCAACGAGGACGCCGGGCTGCTGCTCGACGGCGTCGGCCTGCCCGAGCTGAGGCTCCCGATCGACGGCCGTCCCGTGGTCGTGGTGACGGAGCGCTTCGCGGGAGCCGACCCGGTGCTCGCGCGCTTCGCCCGCGAGAGGCGGCCCGTGGTCATCGCCATCGGCGAGGGCGCCGACGCCGCACGCGCGGCGGGGCTCAACCCCCGCATCGTCCTCGGGGACATCGAGGGCGTGAGCGAGGAGGCGCTGCGCCGCGCGGCGCAGGTGATCGTGCACGATGCGGACGGTCGCGACGGCGGCCGCGCCCGCGCCCTCGCGATCGGTCTCACGCACGACTCGTGCGACGCGAACCTCGCGAGCGAGGACGTCGCGCTGCTGGCCGCCCACCGCGCGGGAGCCTCGGTGGTCGTGGTCGCCGGCGCGCGCGACGGGCTCCTCGACCACGTGTCCGACCGGTCGACCGCGGGCGCGGGCGCGCTGCTGTCTCGCCTGGTCGCCAGCGGATCCGTGGTCGACGCCGCGGTCCTTCCCGCCGTGTACCGGCACCGGTACAGCGCGCTCACCACGTGGGGCGCGCTCGGCCTCGCGTGCGCGGCGCTCGCGCTGGCGGCGTGGGGCACCCCCGAGGGGCACGATGCGATCGCGGGAGCGTGGGACTGGCTCGCGGCGACCGTCGGAGGCGGTCGATGACCGACGCCCGCACCAGGCTCGTCTCCGCGGGCGCGGGCGTCGCGGTCCTCGCGATCGGCGTGGTGCTCGGCTCCGGCCCGTTGCGGGCCGCGCTCCTGGGCGAGACAGGGGAGCGGATCGACTCCCTCGAGAGCGACCTCGCCGCCGCCGAGCAGCACGTCGACGACGCGGACGCCCGCGCGGATGTCGCGGTGGACTACGTCGACGCCACGGCGCCGACCCTCCTCATCGACCTCCTGCCGGGCACCGACGTGGTCCTCGTCTCGGCGCCGGGCGCCCCGGCGGCCGCCCGCGACGCGGTGTCCGCGCGCCTGCCGCTCGCAGGCGCGACCGAGGCCGCGGCCGTGAGCCTCGGCGACGGCTGGCAGGACGCCGCGACCAGCGAGTTCCGTGCCGCGCTGGCCGACCAGGTGGTGCCGTCCCTCGTGGGAGTCGACGCCTCCGACCCGGCGACGGTCCTCGCTCATGCGTTCGTGCAGGGTGCCACCGGCGCCGCCCCCACGGGCGCGGGCCGCGCCGACGTCTCCGCGGCCGGCGCCGACCGCGGGCCGGTCCTGTGGGACCTGCTCACGCAGGCGGAGCTGGCCGAGGGGGACCGTGCGGAATCCGCCGATGCCGTGATCCTCATCGCGGGTGACGCCGAGGCCACGCAGGTGCTCGTGGAGGCCTTCGCCGCGTACGACGCACCGGTGACGGTGGTGGGCGCCCCCGGGGCGATCGCCGCCGACACCAGGCGCGACGATGTCGCGACCGTCGCATCGTCCGACTGGACCCTCGGCTCCGTGACCGCCGTCGCGACCGTGGCCGAGACCCTCGCGGGAGAGCGTCCGCACTACGCCGACGGGGCCGTCCCGGGACTTCTCGGCGTTTCCTGAGACGCACCCGGGTCTTCCGGCTGTTAGCATTGAAGCCCGTGGAGCGAACGCGATTCTCGTCCGGCACGGACCATGTCACCCGTCAGATCTTCGTCACCGGAGGCGTGGTGTCCTCCCTCGGGAAGGGCCTGACGGCCTCCTCCCTGGGACGGCTTCTCCGCTCGCGCGGCCTGCGCGTGACGATGCAGAAGCTCGATCCCTACCTCAACGTGGACCCTGGAACGATGAACCCGTTCCAGCACGGCGAGGTCTTCGTCACCGATGACGGTGCCGAGACCGACCTCGACATCGGCCACTACGAGCGCTTCCTCGACGTGGAGCTCTCGGCCGCCTCGAACGTCACCACGGGCCAGGTCTACTCGCAGGTGATCGCCAAGGAGCGCCGCGGCGAGTACCTCGGCGACACCGTGCAGGTGATCCCGCACATCACCGACGAGATCAAGCGCCGCATGCGCCAGCAGGCGGGCCCGTCGGTCGACGTCATCATCACCGAGATCGGCGGCACCGTCGGCGACATCGAGTCGCAGCCCTTCCTCGAGGCCGCGCGCCAGGTCCGCCACGACGTGGGCCGCGACAACGTCTTCTTCCTGCATGTCTCGCTGGTGCCGTACATCGGCCCCTCGGGCGAGCAGAAGACCAAGCCGACCCAGCACTCGGTGGCCGCGCTGCGCAGCATCGGCATCCAGCCCGACGCCCTGGTGCTGCGCTCCGACCGCGAGGTCCCGACCTCGGTCAAGAACAAGGTCGCGCTCATGTGCGACGTCGAGCCCGGCGCCGTGGTGAACGCCGTCGACGCGCCGAGCATCTACGACATCCCGAAGGTGCTGCACGCCGAGGGCCTCGACGCCTACGTGGTGCGCCGCCTCGACCTGCCCTTCCACGACGTCGAGTGGGGCGCCTGGAACGACGTCCTCAAGCGCGTGCACAAGCCCGCCCGCGACGTGGAGATCGCGCTGGTCGGCAAGTACATCGACCTGCCCGACGCGTACCTCTCGGTCTCCGAGGCGCTCCGCGCCGGCGGCTTCCACCACAACGCGAAGGTCCGCATCCGCTGGGTGGCCTCGGACCGCTGCCAGACCCCGCAGGGCGCGCAGGAGGCCCTCGGCGGCGTCGACGGCGTGCTGGTGCCCGGAGGCTTCGGCGTGCGCGGCGTCGACGGCAAGATCGGCGCGCTGCGCTGGGCCCGCGAGAACCAGGTGCCGACGCTCGGCATCTGCCTCGGCATGCAGACGATGGTGATGGAGTACGCGCGCAACGTGCTCGGCCTCGAGGGCGCGTCGAGCTCCGAGTTCGACCCCGAGACCCCGCACCCCGTGGTCGCGACCATGGAGGAGCAGCTCGACATCGTCGAGGGCAAGGGCGACCTGGGCGGCACGATGCGCCTGGGCGAGTACCAGGCCGTCCTCAAGGAGGGCTCGGTGGTCGCCGCGACCTACGGCAAGTCGACCGTGGGCGAGCGCCACCGCCACCGCTACGAGGTCAACAACGCGTACCGCGAGCAGCTCGAGGAGGCGGGCCTGGTGGTGTGCGGCGAGAGCCCCGACCGCTCGCTCGTCGAGTTCGTCGAGCTCCCGGCCGACGTGCACCCGTACTACGTCGCGACCCAGGCGCACCCCGAGTTCCTCTCGCGCCCGACCAAGGCGCACCCGCTGTTCGCGGGGCTCATCGGCGCGTCGATCGCGCGCCAGGACGAGGCCGCGGCACCGGTCGACACCGCGACCGTCTGATGATCGCCGACGTCCCGGGCGCACGGCCCGTCGCGCAGTCGCGCCTGGTGTTCCAGGGCGGCGTGTGGGACGTGCGCTCGGACGACGTCGATCTGGGGGAGTCGGGCGTGGTGACGCGCGACTACATCCACCACACCGGCGCGGTCGCCATCATGGCGCTCAACGACGCCGACGAGCTGTACCTGGTCCGCCAGTACCGCCACCCGGTGCAGGCCGAGACGTGGGAGCCGCCCGCGGGTCTGCTCGACCTCGCGGGCGAGCCTCCCGTCGACGCCGCCGCGCGCGAGCTCCACGAGGAGGCGGACCTGCGCGCGGGCCGCTGGGACACGCTGCTCGACTTCATGACGTCCCCCGGCGGCTCCTCCGAGGGCATCCGGATCTTCCTCGCGCGGGACCTTTCCGAGGTGCCGGAGGCCGAGCGGCACGCGCGGCACGAGGAGGAGCGGGACATGGAGGGGCGCTGGGTGCCTCTCGCCGAGGTCCTCGCCTCGATCTGGGCGGGCGAGGCCCAGAGCCCGACCATCGTCGCGGGCGCGCTCGCGCTCGACGCCGCGAAGCGCTCGGGATGGGAGCTGCTGCGCCCGGCCGACGCGCCGTGGCGCCGTCCCCCCTCGCTGCTCGACTGAGCGGCGCGTGAGGTCGCGGCTCAGCCGCCGACGACCTCCGGCGCGTATCCCGCGGCGCGCAGCGCGTCGATGACCGCGGTCTGATGGTTCGGACCGCGGGTCTCGACGCTCATCTGGAGCACCACGTCGTTGAGCGTGAGCCCCTGGTCGTGACGGGTGTGGAGCACCTCGATGACGTTCGCGCCCTCGCGAGCGAGCAGCTCGGACACGCGCGCGAGCTGTCCCGGGCGGTCGGGGAGCGGGATGCGGATGGTCATGTACCGCCCCGAGGCGACCAGCCCGTGGGCGACGATGCGCTGCAGCAGCAGGGGATCGATGTTGCCGCCCGAGACGAGCGCGACAGTCGACCCGTGGGGCTCGATCAGCCCCTCGAGGATCGCCGCGACCGCAGCGGCACCCGCCGGCTCCACGACCAGCTTCATGCGCTCGAGCAGGGTGAGCACGGCGCGCGCGAGGTGGTCCTCCTCGACCGTCACCACCTCGTCCACGAGGTCGCGGACGATCGGGAACGTGTGCTCGCCGGGCCTCACGACCGCGATGCCGTCGGCGATGGTCGCGCCGCGCTCGATGGTGACCGGGTGGCCGGCGGCGAGCGAGGGCGGGAAGGCGGCTGTCGCGGCCGCCTGCACGCCGACGATGCGGATGTCGCGGCCCTGCTGGGCGGCCACGGCCTTCGCGGCGACGGCGACGCCGGCGATGAGCCCGCCTCCGCCGATCGGCACGACGATCGTGTCCGCGTCCGGGACGTCCTCGAGGATCTCGAGACCGATGGTCCCCTGACCCGCGATCACGTCCGCGTGGTCGAACGGGTGGATCATGATCGCGCCGGTGCGCTCGGCGTGCGCGGCGGCGAGCGCGAGGCACTCCTCGACGGTCGCGCCGTCCGTCACCACGGTCGCGCCGTACCCCATGGTCGCGAGCAGCTTGGGCACGGGCGCGCCGAGCGGCATGAAGATGGTCGCCTCGACGCCCAGCTGCTGGGCCGCGAAGGCCACGCCCTGCGCATGGTTGCCGGCCGAGGCCGCGACCACGCCTCGCGCCCGCTCCTCGTCGGTGAGTCGTGAGAGGCGGTAGGTCGCGCCGCGCAGCTTGAAGGAGCCGGTGCGCTGGAGGTTCTCGAGCTTGAGCGACACGGGGCAGCCGTGCAGCTCCGAGAGGTACGTCGCGTGGTCGAGCGGGGTGCGCTGCGCGACGCCGGCGAGGGCGCAGGCGGCGTCCTCGACGTGCGCTAGCGTGACCTCGTGCACGGTCAGGCCGCCGTGTCGCGGGCCGTGAGGCGGAAGAACGCCGAGTGAGCGGCGGTGAGCACCGCGGCGCCGAGCAGGTGCGCGCCGACGATGAGCGCGGGCAGCCCGGTGAAGTACTGGACGTAGCCGATCGCTCCCTGGGCGAGCGTCACGCCCGCGAGGACCCAGAACGACAGGCGGGCCTCGTCGCGGTCGTCCGCGCTGCGGTCACGACGGATCCGCCAGCCGATCCACACCAGCAGCGCGATGAAGGCCCACACCGCCATCGCGTGCGCACGCGCGATGAGCGCGGGATCGAGCGCGAGGCGCTCGGTCGCCTCGGCGTCGCCCGAGTGCGGGCCGGCGCCGGTGGTGAGCGCGCCGAGCACGAGCAGCACCACCAGGAGCGCGGCCGAGGCCCAACGCTCGATGACGAGAGGACCGCCGAGGCGCCCACGGGCGTCGCGGTAGCGCAGCGCGAAGCGGACGGAGTACCAGACGAGCGCGAGGCTCAGCAGCATGTGAGGCGCGACCACGAGCGGGTGCAGCTCGACGAGCACGGTGATGCCGCCGAGCACCGCCTGCCCGAGCACGCCGGCGAGCGGCACGAGGCCCCACCACCGGAGGTCGCGGCGCGTGCGCCACACGCCGATCGCGAGGAGCGCGGCGACGACGAGGAGCACGAACGTGAGCGTGCGGTTGCCGAACTCGACGGCCGGGTGGAACCACAGGCCCTCGTGGAACTCCGGGGTGAAGGAGCCGGGCTCGCACTGCGGCCACGTGGAGCAGCCCAGGCCCGAGCCCGTGAGCCGCACGGCCCCGCCGGTGACGATGATGCCCGCCTGGGTGCCGATGTTGAGCAGCGTGAGGCCGCGGGTGCGGCGGCCGATCGCGTCGCCGACGCGTCCGGGCAGGCCGCGGACTCCGCGGGCGGGGGAGGGGGCGACGGGGGGCTGCTCGGTCGTGCTCACCGGGCAAGTCTAGGTGCGGCGCCGGAGGGGACGATGCGCGCCGCGTCCCCGTAGGATGGACGGCCGGATCCCGGGCACATCCGGGAGGCCGGAAGCGTTGCACCTGGGGCGACCCGAGGGAGCCGGCGCGGGTAAGGGTGGCCTTGCTTGCGGCGTTTTTTTTAATGAATCAAAATGTTGCTTAATTGGAGCGAGGGCGTCAGCGCGCCCGCTCCCGGGACGAAGGAGAGGCCACCGGATGCATGCCGACACCACGCGCGACCGCGTGCTGAGCCTCATCGCGACGGCCGGCCCGATCACGGCGGCGGCCCTCGCGACCGAGCTCGGCGTCACGCCGGCCGGCGTGCGCCGTCACCTCACCGCGCTCGAGGACGAGGGGCACATCGTCGACCACGAGCCGCCGGGGCAGCAGGCCCGCGGCCGCGGCCGTCCCGCCCGCTCGTTCGTCGCCACCGGGGAGGGCCAGCGCGCCCTCGCCACGGCGTACAAGGACGTCGCAGTCGACGCCGTCGAGTTCCTCCGCGATGCGGGCGGTCTCGAGGCGTTCGTCGAGGCCAAGGCCAAGGAGCTCGAGGACGCCGTCTCCGGCGCCGTCGACCCCGATGCGCCGATGGCCACCAAGGTCGAGGAGCTGGCCGCCGCGCTCGGCGAGCGCGGCTTCGCGGCATCGGTCCGTCCCGGGCCGGGCGGCATCACCGTCCAGCTCTGCCAGGGGCATTGCCCCGTCCAGTCCATCGCGGAGAAGACCCCGGAATGGTGCGAGGCCGAGGCCCGCGCCTTCTCCAGGGTCCTCGACGTGCACGTGCAGCGGCTGTCGACCCTCGCGGGCGGCGCGCATGTCTGCACCACCACGATCCCGCTCGCCACCCCCACCCGTAAGGAAGGATGAGCATGAGTGCTCCGACCGAGCCCATGACGCAGGACGAGGCCATCGCCTCGATCGGCAACTACCAGTTCGGATGGCATGACTCGGATGAGGCCGGCGCGCTTGCCAAGCGCGGCCTCAACGAGGACGTCGTCCGCGAGATCTCGGCGCTCAAGAACGAGCCCCAGTGGATGCTGGACCTGCGTCTCAAGGGTCTGAAGATGTTCGAGAAGAAGCCGCTGCCCAACTGGGGCTCCGACCTCACCGGCATCGACTTCGACAACATCAAGTACTTCGTCCGCTCGACCGAGAAGCAGGCCACCAGCTGGGAGGACCTGCCCGAGGACATCAAGGCGACGTACGACAAGCTCGGCATCCCGGAGGCGGAGAAGCAGCGCCTCGTCGCGGGTGTGGCCGCGCAGTACGAGTCCGAGGTGGTGTACCACCAGATCCGCGAGGACCTCGAGGAGCAGGGCGTCATCTTCCTCGACACCGACACGGCTCTCAAGGAGCACCCGGAGCTGTTCGAGGAGTACTTCGGCACCGTCATCCCCGTCGGCGACAACAAGTTCGCGGGCCTCAACACGGCCGTGTGGTCGGGCGGCTCGTTCGTCTACGTGCCGCCGGGCGTCCACGTCGAGATCCCGCTCCAGGCCTACTTCCGCATCAACACGGAGAACATGGGCCAGTTCGAGCGCACGCTCATCATCGCGGACGAGGGCTCGTACGTGCACTACGTCGAGGGCTGCACCGCGCCGATCTACTCGAGCGACTCGCTGCACTCGGCCGTCGTCGAGATCATCGTGAAGAAGAACGCCCGCGTGCGCTACACGACCATCCAGAACTGGTCGAACAACGTGTACAACCTCGTGACCAAGCGCGCCACGGCCGCCGAGGGCGCCACCATGGAGTGGGTCGACGGCAACATCGGCTCGAAGGTCACCATGAAGTACCCGGCGATTTTCATGCTCGGCGAGCACGCCAAGGGCGAGACGCTGTCGATCGCCTTCGCGGGCGAGGGCCAGCACCAGGACGCGGGCGCCAAGATGGTGCACGCCGCCCCGAACACCTCGTCGTCGATCATCTCGAAGTCCGTCGCCCGCGGCGGCGGCCGCACCTCGTACCGCGGCCTCGTGCAGGTCCTCGAGGGCGCCAAGAACTCGAAGTCGAACGTGCTGTGCGATGCGCTGCTCGTCGATCAGATCTCCCGGTCCGACACCTACCCGTACGTCGACGTCCGCGAGGACGACGTCCACATGGGCCACGAGGCATCCGTCTCGAAGGTGTCCGAGGACCAGCTGTTCTACCTCATGTCCCGCGGTCTCGAGGAGTCGGAGGCCATGGCGATGATCGTGCGTGGCTTCGTCGAGCCCATCGCGCGCGAGCTCCCCATGGAGTACGCCCTCGAGCTGAACCGCCTCATCGAGCTCCAGATGGAAGGATCCGTCGGTTGACCGTCACCGATCACACCCAGGCCACCGCTGACGCCGCGCACTCGCACGGCATCATCCCCGACAAGTCCCGCGCGGACCGTCCCACGTCCTTCGACGTGGACGTGTTCCCCGTGCCGACCGGTCGCGAGGAGAACTGGCGCTTCAGCGCGGTGCGCGACCTCAAGCCGCTGTTCGCGGACGAGGCGGCCGACGGCCACCTCGAGTGGACCACCAGCGACCTCCCCGAGGGCGTGAGCCTCGTCGAGGTGCCCGTGGACGAGGCGCAGGCCCGTTCCGTGCGCGCCCCCGGCGACCGCGCGTCGGCCATCGCGGCCAAGCGCTCCGGCGGCGCGATGGCGCTCACGATCGCGGCGAACACCGTGGTCGAGGAGCCCATCACCATCGACCTCAACGGCACGGGCGGCGACGTCCGGGGCCACCTCCTCGTCGAGATCGGCCAGAGCGCCGAGGCGACCGTGGTGATCACCCGCACGGGCACCGCGCGCTACTCGGAGCTCGTCTCCGTCGACCTCAAGGACAACTCGGGCCTCAACCTCGTGCTGCTGCAGCAGTGGGACGAGGACGCGGTCCACGCCGGCGAGGTGGTCGCCCGTCTCGGGCGCGACTCGCGTCTGCGCGGCACCGTGGTGACGCTCGGCGGCAAGGTCGTACGCCTCAACACCTCGGCGGCCTTCGCCGGCGAGGGCGCGAGCGTCGACCTCTTCGGCCTCTACTTCGCGGACTCGGGCCAGCACCAGGAGCACCAGCTCTTCGTCGACCACGCCGTCCCGAAGTGCACCTCGCGCGTCACCTACAAGGGTGCGCTCGCCGGCAAGACCGCACGCTCCGTGTGGATCGGCGACGTCCTCATCCGCGCCGCGGCCGAGGGCACCGACACCTACGAGCTCAACCGCAACCTCGTCCTCACGGACGGCGCGCGTGCGGACTCGGTCCCGAACCTCGAGATCGAGACCGGCGAGATCGAGGGCGCGGGTCACGCGTCCGCGACCGGCCGCTTCGACGAGGAGCAGATGTTCTACCTGCGCTCGCGCGGCATCTCGGAGGAGCAGGCCCGCAAGCTCGTGGTCCGCGGCTTCTTCGCCGACCTCATCCACGAGATCGGCGTGCCGGCGGTCGAGGAGTCCCTCATGCGCCAGATCGACCTCGAGATCGCTCACGTCGAGGAGGAGCTCGAGAATGAGTGAGCAGCTCGCGTGCATGGTGGCGGACCTGAAGCCGGGCTCCGCCATGCTCGCCGAGCTCACTCTCGAGAACGGCGCCGACGTCCCCGTGGCCATCGTGCGCGCGGATGACGGCGACTTCTACGCGATCGACGACATGTGCACCCATGGAGAGGTCTCCCTCTCCGACGGCGACGTCGAAGGGTGCTTCGTCGAGTGCTGGGGCCACGGCTCCCGCTTCGACGTCCGTACGGGCGAGCCGGACGAACTGCCCGCGATCACCCCCGTCAAGACCTACCCCGTCCGCGTCGACGGCGAGCGTGTGCTCGTCGACGTCGACGCACCCAAGAATTCTCAGAAGGAGAACGCATGAGCACCCTGGAGATCCGCAACCTCCACGTCACCGTCGAGACCCCCGAGGGCACCAAGGAGATCCTCAAGGGCGTCGACCTGACCATCAACTCGGGCGAGACGCACGCCATCATGGGCCCCAACGGCTCCGGCAAGTCGACCCTGGCGTACTCGATCGCCGGTCACCCCAAGTACGAGATCACCGAGGGCTCGGTCACGCTCGACGGCGAGGACGTCCTCGAGATGTCGGTCGACGAGCGCGCCAAGGCCGGCCTGTTCCTCGCGATGCAGTACCCGGTCGAGGTCCCCGGCGTCTCGGTGTCGAACTTCCTCCGCACCGCGAAGACCGCGATCGACGGCGAGGCCCCCAAGCTCCGCACGTGGGTCAAGGACGTGAAGGGCGCCATGGAGAACCTCCGCATGGACCCGTCGTTCGGCGAGCGCGGCGTCAACGAGGGCTTCTCGGGCGGTGAGAAGAAGCGCCACGAGATCCTCCAGATGGAGCTCCTCCAGCCCAAGATCTCGATCCTCGACGAGACCGACTCGGGCCTCGACGTCGACGCGCTGCGCATCGTCTCCGAGGGCGTCAACCGCGCCAAGGACAACACCGGCCTGGGCGTCATGCTGATCACGCACTACACGCGCATCCTGCGCTACATCAAGCCCGACTACGTGCACGTGTTCGTCAACGGCCGCGTCGCCGAGGAGGGTGGCCCCGAGCTCGCCGAGCGTCTCGAGGCCGAGGGCTACGACCGCTACCTGGCCAGCGCCTGACATGTCCCCGGATCTGCGCGACGACTTCCCGCTCCTCGCCCGCACGGTGAGGAACGGGAGGTCGCTCGTGTACCTCGACTCGGGCGCGACGGCGCAGAAGCCGCTCGCCGTGCTCGAGGCCGAGGCCGCCTTCTACCGTGAGCGCAACGGCGCCGTCGCGCGCGGCGCCCACCTCCTCGCGGAGGAGGCGACCGAGGCCTTCGAGTCCGCGCGTGCGGACGTCGCGGCGCTCATCGGCGCGGCGGCCGACGAGGTGGTGTGGACCTCCGGCGCCACCGCGGCGATCAACCTCGTCGCGAACGGCATGCTGCAGGCGTCCCTGGGCGCCGGCGGCGCGGAGGCCGAGCGCTTCCGGGTCGGCCCCGGCGACCGCATCGTGGTGACCGAGCTCGAGCATCACGCGAACCTCATCCCGTGGCAGCAGCTCGCCGCCCGCACGGGCGCCGAGCTCGCCTGGATCCCCGTGGACGATGACGGCGTGCTCCGGTACGACGAGGTCGACTCGGTCATCACCCCGGAGACGCGCGTCGTGGCCTTCACGCACGCGAGCAACGTCACCGGCGTGGTCACGGACGTCGAGGCGATCGTGCGCCGCGCGCGCGAGGTCGGGGCGATCACGGTTCTGGACGGCTGCCAGTCGGTGCCGCACCTGCCCGTGGACGTCGCCGAGCTGGGCGTCGACCTCATGGCCTTCTCGGGCCACAAGATGCTCGGTCCCACCGGCATCGGCGCGCTGTGGGGTCGCAAGGACCTGCTCGACGCGCTCCCGCCCTCGATGTTCGGCGGCAGCGCGATCCGGGTCGTCACCATGGAGACCACCACGTGGCTCGAGGCGCCGCAGCGCTTCGAGCCCGGCACCCAGCCGGTCGCTCAGGCGGTCGGCATGGCCGCCGCGGCCCGCTACCTCATGGACGTCGGGATGGACGAGGTCGCCCGTCACGAGGCGCACCTCGCGCAGCTGCTGCGCGAGGGCGTGGCCGCGCTCCCCGGCGTGCGGCTGCTGGGCCCCGTGGGCGGGTCGGGTGCGCTCGACGTGCTCGGCCTCGCGGCGGTGGTGGTCGACGGGGTGCACGCGCACGACGTGGGCCAGATCCTCGACGACCGCGGCATCGCCGCGCGGGTGGGCCACCACTGCGCCCAGCCGCTCCATCGCCGCCTCGGCGTCACGGGCTCGACCCGCGCGTCCGCCCACCTGTACACCACCGAGGACGATGTCCGCGCCTTCCTCGAGGCGCTGGCCGGAGTCCGCGAGTTCTTCGGAGTCACCGTATGAGCCTCGAGGCCATGTACCAGCAGGTCATCATGGACCACGCCCGCGAGGGCCATGGTCGCGGCCTGGTCGAGATCGACCTCCCGCACCGCGGGGAGTCGCACCAGGTCAACACCACTTGCGGCGACGAGGTCACGCTGCGCGTCGGCGTGGACGGCGACACGCTCGCGCGCATCGCGTGGGAGGGCCAGGGCTGCTCGATCTCTCAGGCGTCGATCTCGGTGCTCTCCGAGCTGCTCGAGGGCGAGTCCCTCGAGACGGCCGACGAGACGTTCGAGGCGTTCCGCGCGCTCATGCAGTCCAAGGGCGAGCACCTCGACGAGGAGCGCGAGGACATGCTGGGCGACGCGACGGCCTTCGTCGGGGTCGGCAAGTATCCTGCACGCATCAAGTGCGCGCTCCTGGGCTGGGTGGCCCTCCGGGACGCGCTCATCCAGGCGCGCGGCGCATCGTCCGCCGGCGCGGAAGGAGGAACCGCATGACCGAGGAGACCAAGGCTCCGGCCAATGCCGCGGACGTCGAGGAGGCGCTCCGCGACGTCATCGACCCCGAGCTCGGCATCAACGTCGTCGACCTCGGACTGGTCTACGGCGTGATGCTCGACGAGAACCGCCACGCGGTGATCGACATGACGCTCACGTCGGCGGCGTGCCCGCTCACGGACGTCATCGAGGACCAGGCGGGTCAGGCCCTCTCGGGTCTGGTCGACGGCTTCCGCATCAACTGGGTGTGGATGCCGCCGTGGGGCCCCGACAAGATCACGGACGACGGCCGCGAGCAGTTGCGCGCGCTCGGCTTCAACGTCTGAGCAGCCTCGTCGCGAGAGCCCTCGATCCCTCCGGGATCGGGGGCTCTCGGCGTTGTGGGGGAGGCCGCGCGGGTGTGACGATGGGCGGGTCCAGCACGAGCGCGCAGGGGAGGGACGATGCCCGCAGCGACCCATGTCGCCCTCATCCGCGGGATCAACGTCGGCGGACGCAACGCCGTGCCCATGGCGCGCCTCCGCTCGGCGCTCGAGGAGCGCGGCGTTACCGCGCGCACGTACATCCAGTCCGGCAACGTGCTGGTCGAGACGCCGGACAGCGACGAGGCGCAGGTGGGCGCGCTGGTCGAGCAGGTGCTGGCGGAGGAGTTCGACGTGGTGACAGTGGTGGTCGCCGTGGCCGCGGAGCGCCTGCGGGCCGCGGTCGACGATGCGCCGTCCGGCTTCGGCACCGAGCCCGACGTCTACCACTCGGACGTGGCCTTCCTCCGCGCGGGGGTGGACGTGGGGGAGGCGTTCGGCGCCTTCGCCATGCGTGAGGGCGTGGACGCCGGCTGGGCGGGGAAGGGCGTGATCTACTTCCGCCGGCTCAGCGCGCAGCGCACGCGCAGCCGCATGAACAAGGTGATGTCGACGCCGTTCTACAAGGACATGACCATCCGGAACTGGGCCACGACCACGACCCTGGTCGCGATGCTCGACGGTTAGGCGGTCGGGTCGTCCTCGAGGGGCGGCTGCGGGGCCTCCTGGGCCTGCTGCGCCTCCCGCTCGCGCTGCTCCCGGCGCTCCCGGCGCGAGCGCCGTGTGCCGGCAGGGGTCACCGTCGGGGTCTCGCCGCTGGGGACCTCGCGCACGGGCGGCGCGGCGAGCAGGGGAGCGGAGGCCTCCTCCTGCTCTCGGGGCTCGGGCACCTGGTACTTCGAGCGGCCGTGCTCGGCGATGCCGCGCGCGTGGAGCGCCTGGCCCAGCTGGAGCGCGAAGCCGACGGTGCGGGACGCCGAGGGGATGAGGACGGCGCGCATGTCGCGGTCGAGCCCGCGCGCACGGGCGGCGACGCGCGCCTCGGTGATGATGCGCGCCGCCTCGGGGATGGAGCGCAGCGTGAGCGACACCATGACGCCGATGGTCTCGGGCGGCAGGATCCACCGCAGCGGACGCGCGAGCGTGGTGATGAGCTCGAGCATGTCGCTCATCGAGGTCGAGCTGGAGACGGCGAGCGCGAGCGCCGCGATCGAGATGAGGTCGCCTGCGAGGTCGAGCGCGCGCACGTAGTCGCCGCGCAGCAGCTGGAACACCGTGGTGAGGCACGCGATCAGCACGATCACCGCCATGCCCTTGACCGTCGCCTTGAGCGGCGGCTGGGTCGAGGCGAGCAGCAGCACGCAGGCGGCGGTGATGCCGACGCTCGTCACGGGATCCGAGATCACGAGGCAGGCGATCGACATCCCGACCAGCAGCAGCATCTTGAACCAGGCCGGCGCGAGGTGCATCGGGGTGCGCCCCGGCCGGTAGATACCGAGGAGGGTGATCACGCCGTGGCGCCCTGCGACGCGCGGCCGAACATGAGGTCGCGGTAGAGCTGCACCGCCTCCCGGGGGTCGCCGTCGAAGACCACGCGCCCCAGGTCGACCACGAGCGTGCGCTCGGCGCGGGCCGCCGAGTCGAGGTCGTGGGTCACCTCGATGACCTGGAGGGGCAGCGAGCGCAGGAGCGCACCGACGTGGGCGCGCCAGCGCAGGTCGAGCAGCGTCGTGGGCTCGTCGGCGACCACGATCGACGGCGTGCACGCAAGCACTCCCGCGAGCGCGAGGAGCTGACGCTGCCCGCCCGAGAGGGCGTTGACGGAGACGTCGGCCTTCGAGGCGAGGCCGATCTCCTTGAGCGCGGCCAGCGCCGCATCGTCACGCTCGCGACGGTTCTTGATGACGCGACGCAGCGACAGCGCGACGTCCTCGATCGCGGTCGGCATGATGAGCTGCGCCGAGGCGTCGGTGAAGAGGTAGCCGACCTTGCGACGCACCTGCGCCCCATGCTTCTGGGTGTCGAGCCCGTCGACCTCGACGGACCCGGACACCGGGAGCACCAGGCCGTTGATGAGACGCGCGAGCGTCGACTTCCCCGAACCGTTGGCGCCGATGATGCTGACACGGTCCTCGGTGAGGGTCAGCGTGGTCGGCTCGAGGATCGGCACCCCGGAATCGGGCGCGACGACAGCCGCGTCCTTGAACTCGATCATGCGACAAGGCTACGCGGTGGCGCGCGCCGCCTCGTCCTCGGGGGCGTCCTCGTCGGCGTGCACCGAGCCGGAGGCGGCGCGGCGGGCGGCGCCGAGCAGGCCCGGGTACGCGCGGTGGATGGCCGCGGCGACGAGCGCGGCGAGGAAGACCTTGAGCAGGTCGCCGGGAAGGAACGGCACGGTGCCGACCGTGATGCCGGTGACGCACCCGCTGGCGAAGTCGCCCACGCCCTCGCAGTCCGCGGGCAGCGTGAAGACGTTGAGGCCCAGCTTGCTCGCGAGGACGGGAACGCCGAAGGCGTAGATGATCGGGATCGACACGAGACCGGCGCCCAGGAGCGGTACGTAGGTGAGGCTGCCGCGGCGCGCGAGGAGCTGCGCGATGAGGCCCACCACCGGGGCCGCGACCAGCATGCCGAGCAGGTAGCCCCAGCTGGGGCGCGCGAAGATCGCGAAGCCGGCGACCCCGTTGGAGAAGATCGGCGCGCCCGCGAGACCCACGGCGATGTAGAGCGCGGTCGCGGCGAGCGCCCGCCAGGGGCCGAGCACCAGCGCCGTCACCACGACCGCGAAGGTCTGGAGCGACAGCGGGACCCCGGCGGCGAGAGTGATCTCGGGGGTCAGGGTCGAGGCGGCGATGAGGCCGGCGAAGACCGCGACGAGCGCGATGGACTGGGCCGTGAAGCCGCGGTGCTGGAACATGGGGACCCCCTGGGATAATGGACGCGGTCACCCTATCCGCGCCGCATGTCCCCGAGGCCGGGTTCTCTCACGGGTGCAGAAACGTTGTGGGGACACCACAACATCGGCCACCCGGCGGCAAGGAGAACGTGTGATCATCGCCAAGGATCTGGAGATCCGCATCGGCGCGAGGGTGCTGGTGCACCCCGCCAGCTTCCAGATCGGACCCGGCGACCGGGTGGGCCTCGTGGGCCGCAACGGCGCAGGCAAGACCACGATGACGCGCATCCTCGCGGGCGAGGGCCAGCCCACGGGCGGCCAGGTGACCCACAAGGGCAGCATCGGCTACCTCCCGCAGGACCCCCGCGAGGGCGAGCCGACCCAGCGCGCGCTCGACCGCATCCTGTCGGTGCGCGACCTCGCCGGGCTGATGAGGAAGCTGCGCGAGGCCGAGGAGGGCATGGCGAGCCCCGACCCGAAGGTGATGGAGAAGGCGATGAACGCCTATCCGCGCCTCGACGAGCGCTTCCGCGCGGCCGGCGGCTACGCGGCCGAGTCCGAGGCGCAGCGCATCGCCGCGAACCTCGGCCTCGACGAGCGCATCCTGTCGCAGCCGCTCGGCACGCTGTCCGGCGGTCAGCGCCGCCGCGTCGAGCTCGCCCGCATCCTCTTCTCCGACGCCGAGACCCTGCTGCTCGACGAGCCCACCAACCACCTCGACGCGGACTCCATCGTGTGGCTGCGCGGCTTCCTCGCCTCGTTCCCCGGGGGGCTCGTGGTGATCTCGCACGACGTCGAGCTGCTGCGCGCGTCGGTGACGCGCGTGTTCCACCTCGACGCCAACCGCGGCGAGCTCGACCAGTACGCGCTCGGCTGGGACCTCTACCTCAGGCAGCGCGAGACGGACGAGAAGCGCCGTCGCCGCGAGCGCGACAACGCCGAGAAGAAGGCGGCCGCGCTCATGGCGCAGGCGAACAAGATGAAGGCGACGGCCACCAAGGCGGTCGCGGCGCAGAACATGGCCAAGCGCGCCGAGCGGATGCTCTCCGGCGTCGAGGGCGAGCGCGTGCAGGACCGTGTGGCCGCGCTGCGGTTCCCCACGCCCGCGCCGTGCGGCAAGACGCCCCTGCGCGCCGCGGAGCTGTCGAAGTCCTACGGCTCGCTCGAGGTCTTCACCGACGTCGAGCTCGCGATCGACCGCGGCTCGCGCGTGGTGGTGCTGGGCCTCAACGGCGCCGGCAAGACCACGCTGCTGCGCCTGCTCGGCGGCGTCGAGGACCCGGACACCGGCGAGGTCCAGCCGGGGCACGGTCTCAAGCTCGGCTACTACGCGCAGGAGCACGACACGCTCGACATGGACGCGACCGTGCTCGAGAACCTCCGTCACGCCGCTCCGGACCTCGACGACACGGCCGTGCGCAACGTGCTCGGCTCGTTCCTCTTCATCGGCGATGACGCGCACAAGCCGGCCAAGGTGCTTTCGGGAGGCGAGAAGACCCGCCTCGCGCTCGCGACCCTCGTGGTCTCGCAGGCCAATGTGCTGCTGCTCGACGAGCCCACCAACAACCTCGATCCCGCCTCGCGCGCCGAGATCCTGCGCGCGCTGCGGACCTACGAGGGCGCGGTGGTGCTCGTGACCCACGACGAGGGCGCGGTCGAGGCGCTCGAGCCCGAGCGCGTGCTGCTGCTGCCGGACGCCGTCGAGGACCTCTACAACGAGTCCTACCGGGAGCTCATCTCCCTCGCCTGACCGACTCCCAATGAAGCATGTGAAGGATGTGACAGCGTGGCGCGGCTCGCGCGGTCACACCTGTCACGTTCGTCATCGGCAGTCGTGAAGGCTAGAGGGCGTCCTCGATCTCCTCGTCGGAGGGGCCGCGCTCGCGGCGGCGCCGCGGCGTCTTCGGCGGGGACGATGCGCGGGCCGGGCGGGGAGCATCGTCCCCGTCCTCACCGGTGAGCTGCCAGTCGCGGCGCGCGAGCAGCACGCCGCCGATCGGCGCGATCACCGCGAAGCCGAACCACTGCCACGTGTACGCGAGGTGCGAGCCCAGGCTGAGGTGCGGCAGCGGCACCGGCGAGCCGAGCGCCTCGACGCACCCGTCCGCGCCGCAGATCTCGCGGACCATCCCGTAGCCGTCGATCGCCTCGGCGTCGGGCGCCGGCATCTGCGCGGGGGTGATGCGGGTCGCGCCCTCGTCGCGTCGCCCGTCGTCGGGCTCGGCGGCGCGCAGCACCACGGTGAGCGTGACGGGTCCCTCGGGAAGGTCGGGGACCACGTCCGCGGGCTCGCCGCTCTCGGGGATGGGGACCCAGCCCGCGTCGACCATGAGCGCGCGTCCGTCCACGGTGTCGAACCAGGCCAGCAGGTGCCACGTGCGCTGGCGGTCGACCGGGCGGTTGCGCAGCAGCGTGGTCGAGCCCTGCACGAACTCGCCCTCGACGGTGACGCGCGTCCACTCGGCGTCGCCGACCGCCTCGCCCTCCGGCACCGCCTCCGCGAGCGGGACCGGCTCCGCCTCGGCGTTCGCCTCGTACAGGGCGATCGCGTCCGCGCGCTCGACATGGCGGCCGTGCTGCCAGAAGCCGGCGCGCACGGCGACGGCGCACACCAGGAGCGACACCAGGACGATCCCGACGACGCGCAGCACGCGCGAGGAGCGGGAGGGGGTGGTCACCCGACGATGCTAGTGCTCGCGCTTTCGCGGATCGGACGGCGCCTCCGCTAGCGTGGCCCCCATGACCCGCCACGTCCTCGTCACCGGTGCCGCGCGCGGCATCGGCCGTTCCATCGCCGAGGCCTTCGTGGCCAACGGCGACACCGTCTCCACGATCTACCGCGGGGGCGACCTCCCCGAGGGTGTCAACGGCGCGATCGCCGACATCACCGACACCGACGCCGTCAACGCGGCCTTCGACGAGCTCGAGGCGCAGCACGGGCGTGTGCGCGTGCTCGTCGCCAACGCGGGCATCACCAAGGACGGCCTGCTCATGCGCATGAGCGACGAGGACTTCGCGAACGTGGTCGACGTCAACCTCACCGGCACCTTCCGCTGCGTGCGCCGCGCGGTGAACTCGATGATGCGCCAGAAGTACGGGCGCATCGTGCTGGTCGGCTCGGTCGTGGGACTCATGGGCAACCCCGGCCAGGTCAACTACGCGTCCTCGAAGGCCGCGCTGGTCGGCATGGCGCGCTCGATCACGCGCGAGGTCGGTGCGCGAGGCATCACCGCGAACGTCATCGCGCCGGGCTTCATCACCACCGACATGACCGCGCAGCTGCCCGAGGACACCGTCAAGCAGTACGAGGGGACCATCCCCGCCAAGCGCTTCGGCGCGACCGCCGAGGTCGCCGCCGCCGCGGTCTACCTTGGCTCCGACGCCGCGGGCTACGTCTCGGGCGCGGTGCTGCCCGTCGACGGCGGCCTGGGCATGGGCCACTGAGCGCCGCGCCTCACCCTCCTTTCCGCATCGTCCCCACCCCCTCAGGAGCAACCATGGGAATCCTCGAAGGCAAGAACATCCTCGTCACCGGCGTCCTCACCGAGGGCTCGATCGCGTTCGAGGTCGCCAAGCTGTGCCAGGAGCAGGGCGCCACCGTCGTGCTCACCGGCGTGGGCCGTTCGCTCAAGATCACGCAGGCCATGGGCCGCCGCCTCCCCGTCGAGGCGCAGGTGGTCGAGCTCGACGTCACCGACCCGGAGCACCTCGAGGCGCTCGCGGACAAGGTCCGCGCGCACGTGCCGCACCTCGACGGCGTGGTGCACAGCATCGGCTTCGCCCCGCAGTCCGTCATGGGCGGCAACTTCATGTCGGCCGAGTGGGACGACGTCTCCACCGCGGTCCACATCTCGGCGTACTCGCTCAAGGCGCTCGCGCAGGCGACCGCGCCGCTGATGACGGGCGGCGGCTCGATCGTGGGCCTCACCTTCGACGGTCGCTTCGCGTGGCCGGTCTACGACTGGATGGGCGTCGCGAAGGCCGCGTTCGAGGCCGTCAACCGCTACGTCGCGCGCGACCTCGGCCCGCAGGGCATCCGCTGCAACGTGGTCTCCGCCGGCCCGATCAAGACGACCGCGGCGAAGCACATCCCCGGCTTCGAGCAGATGGAGGGCCGCTGGTCCGAGCGCGCGCCGTTGGGCTGGGACTCCGAGGCGACCGAGCCGACCGCGCGCGCGGTGACGGCCCTGCTGTCCGACTGGTTCCCCGCCACCACCGGCGAGATGATCCACGTGGACGGCGGCGTGCACGCTATGGGACAGTGACACCGTGCCTACGCTGATCCTCGCCCGCCACGCCAAGGCCGAGGCCCCCGCGCCCGGCCTCAACGACTCGGACCGCGCCCTCGAGCTCATCGGTCGCAAGGCCTCCACGCGCCTGGGCCAGGTGATCGCCGAGGCGGGTCTCAGCCCCGACCTCGCGCTCGTCTCGCCGTCGGTGCGCACGCAGCAGACGTGGAAGCTCATGTCCGCCGCGCTGCCCGACTGCGACACCCGGTTCGAGGAGGAGCTGTACGAGACGCACGTCGCCGGGCTCCTCGAGGTGCTGAACGGCGCGGGCGACGCCGAGACCGTCGTGGTCGTGGGTCACGAGCCCACGTCGTCGGCCGCGGCCGCGCACCTCGCCGGCCCGGGCTCGGACAAGACCGCGCTCCAGCGCGTCGCGCACGGGCTGCCGACGGGCACCGCCGCGGTGCTCGAGTTCGACTGCCCGTGGTCCGAGATCACCTCGCGTTGCGGTCGCCTCACCGCGGTCCTCTCGGGCCGCGACGTCGAGGAGTGACCTCCGTCTCCACCGCTTCGCTCTGGCGTGCGCTGCTGAGCATGCAGCGCTTCGCGTGGGAGCAGGGCGTTGCCTCGCACGCCGCGATCGACTCGGGCGATGAGGTGCTCGCGCGCCTGCTCGCGCGCGACGCCGTCGCGCGCCAGGACGCCGACGGTCAGCTCGGCGCGATGGACGATGCGGGGGCCGTGAACTCCGGCTCGCTCATCGAGGCCGCGCTGCTGCTGGGCGTGTCCGATGACGCCGCCGCGGAGGCCGCGCAGCGCCAGCGCTGGTGGCTGCTGCGCTACTCGCCGCGCGATGACTGGGGCGTGCTGCATCACCTCAAGGGCTCGTCCGAGGTCTGGGCGGACTCCGTGTACATGGTGGTGCCCGCGCTCGTCGCCGCCGGCGATCTCGCGCCCGCGGACATGCAGTACCGCATGCATCGTGAGCAGCTGTGGGACGAGGCGACCGGACTGTACCGGCATCGCTTCGACATGGCCTCCCGCACCTTCACCCGTGACGCGTTCTGGGCGAGCGGCAACGGCTGGATCGCTGCCGGCATGGCCCGCGCGCTTCACCTCGGGGTCGAGGCCGAGACGGTGCGCGAGCGCTGGCAGGCGGAGACCCGCGCGCTGCTGGACGCGTGCGCGCGTCACGAGCGCGAGGACGGCCGCTTCCACGACGTCCTCGACGACGCCTCGTCCTTCGTGGACGGCACCGCGGGGCTCATGCTGGCGTACGCGGCCTTCACGGGCGTCGCCGACGGCTGGCTCCCCGCCTCGTACGCGGACGATGCGGCGCGCTGGGCGGACGCGGCCCTCGCGCACGTCGACGCGGACGGCCTCGCGCACGAGGTGTGCGGCGCACCGGGCTTCGACGCGCCCGGCACCAGCGCCGAGGCGCAGGCCTTCGCGATCATGGCGATCGCCGCGCGCGCACGCCTGAGCTGATCGCTCGGTTCCGGCGCGTCGGGCCCGCGGAGTCTCGCCACCGGAGGGCCGCGGCGCACGAAGGGGCGGCGGCCTCGCAAGGTGGACACCTTCGTGTCGGCGTCCTCGCACCTTTCATGCACGAGCGCGCGGTCGCGACGAGGGTCGGCGTTCGCCACGATCCGACCAGCCCGTCACCACGCTCGTCCGTGAAAGGCGCGAGTGCGTGCCATCAGCCCCTCGCCGCCCGGGCCTTCGTGCGTGAAAGGTGCGAGGAGGCAGCACAGCACGTCTTCATGTCGCACGGTCCATCCGCATGCGCGCGCACGCGACTGCAAGCGCGCGACGAGGAACGCGTCGCTCAGCCGCGGCCGAGCAGGAGCGGCAGCGCCTCGGCGAGGCTGGGGCCGTTGAGGGCGATGTCCGCCTTCTCCTGGACCACGGGCTTGGCGCGCCAGGCGATGCCGAGGCCCGCGGTCGCCATCATGTCGAGGTCGTTCGCGCCGTCGCCGATCGCGACCGCGTCCTCGAGCGGGCAGCCGACCTCCGCCGCGAACTCGCGCAGCGTCTGCGCCTTGGCCGCCCTGTCGATCACGGGGCCGACGGTGCGGCCGGTGAGCCGGCCATCGGCCACCTCGAGGCGGTTCGCGCGGTAGCGCGTGATCCCCAGCGCGGACGCGAGCGAGCCGACCACCTCCTCGAAACCGCCCGAGACCAGCGCGACCTCCCAGCCGGCGGCCTGGAGCCCGGCGATGAGCTCGCGCACGCCCGGGGTGAACTCGACCTCGGCGCGCACCTCGGCGAACACGGTGTCGGGCACGCCCGCGAGGGTCGCGACGCGCTCGGCTAGGGAGGAAGAGAAGTCGAGCTCCCCGCGCATCGCGCGCTCGGTGATCTCCGCGACGCGCTCGCGCGTGCCCGCCCGGGCGGCGATGAGCTCGATGACCTCGGCGGTGATCAGGGTGGAGTCGACGTCGAGGACGCAGAGCCTCATCGGTCGACGACCGTCCCCTTCGCCACGACGGTGATCCCGGTCTCGGTGACGGTGAAGCCGCGCGCGAGGTCCGCCTCGCGGTCGATGCCGACGCGCGCGCCCTCCTGGACCACCACGTTCTTGTCGAGGATCGCGCGGTGCACCTGGGCGTGGCGGTTCACCTGGACGCCGTCGAGCAGCACCGAGTCGGACACGGTCGACCACGAGTGCAGGCGCACCCCCGGCGACAGCACCGAACCCGTCACCGTCGCGCCCGACACGATCACGCCGGGGGAGACGATGGAGTCCGCGGCGTGGCCGAGGCGTCCCTCCTCGGAGTGGATGAACTTGGCCGGCGGGTGCGTGACGAGGCCCTGGTGCAGCGGCCACTTGTCGTTGTAGACGTTGAAGACCGGCTGCACGGCGATGAGGTCCATGTGCGCGTCGAAGTACATGTCGAGCGTTCCGACGTCGCGCCAGTAGTCGCGGTCGCGGTCGGTCGAGCCCGGAACGTCGTTGCGGATGAAGTCGTAGAAGCCGCAGGTGCCCTTGTCGACGAAGTAGGGGACGATGTCGCCGCCCATGTCGTGCTTGGACGAGGGGTTGTCGGCGTCCGCGGTGAGTGCCTCGAGCAGCGCGTCGGCGTTGGCGACGTAGTTGCCCATCGAGGCGAGGATCTCGCCGGGGCTGTCCGGCAGCCCGGCCGGGTCCTTGGGCTTCTCGAGGAAGGCGCGGATGCGGTCGGGGCTCGCGGGGTCGACGTCGATGACGCCGAACTGGTCGGCGAGGGAGATCGGCTGGCGGATGCCCGCGACGGAGAACTCCGCGCCCGACTCGATGTGCGCGTCGACCATCTGCGAGAAGTCCATGCGGTAGACGTGGTCCGCGCCGACGATCACGACGATGTCCGGCGACTCGTCCTCGATGATGTTGACGGTCTGATAGATCGCGTCGGCCGAGCCGAGGTACCAGTGCGGGCCGCGGCGCTGCTGCGCGGGCACGGGGGCGACGTAGTTGCCGAGCAGCGGCGACATGCGCCACGTGCGGGCGATGTGGCGGTCGAGCGAGTGCGACTTGTACTGCGTCAGCACCACCACATGGAGGTACCCGGAGTTCACCAGGTTGCTCAGGGCGAAGTCGATGAGCCGGTACGTGCCTCCGAAGGGGACGGCGGGCTTCGCACGCGACGCGGTGAGGGGCATCAGTCGCTTGCCCTCACCTCCAGCAAGGACGATGGCGAGAACTTTCGGCGCTGACATATGTCCAGCATAAGGGGCATAGGGCGGGTGAGGGAGGCCCCGCGCCGGGCGAGCCGCTAGCGTGGGGCCATGCGCGTCGACATCCTCACCCGCGAGTACCCGCCCCACATCTACGGAGGTGCCGGCGTCCACGTCACGGAGCTCGCCGCGGTCCTCCGCGAGCACCTCGACGTGCGCGTGCGCGCGTTCGACGGACCGCGCGAGGAGCCGGGCGTCACCGGCTACGACGCGCTCGGGGGAGGGGTCGGCGACGCCTCGCTCGACGTGCTCGCGCACAACCTGCCGATGGCCAAGGACTGCGCCGGCGCCGACCTCGTCCATTCGCACACGTGGTACGCGAACATGGCCGGCCACCTCGCCGCGCGGCTGCACGGCGTCCCGCACGTGCTGTCCGCGCACTCGCTCGAGCCGCTGCGCCCGTGGAAGGCCGAGCAGCTGGGCGGCGGCTACCGTGTGTCGAGCTGGATCGAGAAGACCGCCTACGAGGCCGCGGACGCCGTGATCGCCGTGAGCGAGGGCATGCGTCAGGACGTGCTGCGCTGCTACCCGGACGTCGATCCCGCCAAGGTGCAGGTGGTCCACAACGGCATCGACGTCGACGCCTGGGCCGCGCCGTCGACCGACGAGGCGCGCGCGAAGGCCGATGCGGTGGTCGCCGAGCACGGCATCGACCCGACCCGCCCGGCCATCGTCTTCGTCGGCCGGATCACGCGTCAGAAGGGCCTGCCGTACTTCCTCAAGGCGGTCGAGCAGCTCCCCAAGGACATCCAGGTGGTGCTGTGCGCGGGCGCGCCGGACACCAAGGAGATCGCCGCCGAGGTCTCGGGCGCGGTCGCGGGGCTCCAGGAGGAGCGCTCCGGCGTGGTCTGGATCGAGAAGATGCTGCCGCGCCCCGACCTCGTCGCGGTGCTCGACGCCTGCACCGCGTTCGTGTGCCCGTCGGTCTACGAGCCGCTGGGCATCGTCAACCTCGAGGCCATGGCCGTGGGCCTGCCGGTGGTCGCGACCGCGACCGGCGGCATCCCGGAGGTGGTGGTGCCGGGCGAGACCGGCACGCTGGTCCCGATCGAGCAGGTCCAGGACGGGACGGGCACGCCGCTCGACCCCGAGGGCTTCGCCGGCGACCTCGCCGCCGCGCTCACCGACATGGTGTCGGACCAGGAGCGTGCGCGGACGATGGGCGAGGCGGGCCGTCGTCGCGCCGCGGAGAGCTTCTCGTGGGAGGCGATCGGGGAGCGCACCTTGGGCGTGTACCGCTCGATTCTTGGATAGGCTCACCGCCATGACTGAGGTGCTCGGCTTCGAGGGCGTGCGGGTGCGCCGTGGTGACAACGAGATCCTCCGGGACGTGTCCTGGAGCGTCGCGGACAGCGACCGGTGGGTGATCCTCGGTCCGAACGGCGCGGGCAAGACCACGCTGATGCAGATCGCGTCCGCGCGGATGTTCCCGACCGAGGGGTCGGCGACCGTCCTCGGCGAGCACCTGGGCGACACCGACACGCGGGAGCTCCGTGTGCGTGTGGGCCTGTCGAGCGCCGCGCTCGCGGAGCGCATCCCTCCGCACGAGACCGTCCGCAACGTCGTCATGACGGCCGCGCACGGGGTCACCGGGCGCTGGCAGGAGGAGTACGACTCGTTCGACGAGGATCGCGCCGACGCGCTGCTGTGGGCCTTCGGCATGGAGGGCTTCGCGGACCGCGAGTTCGGCACGCTGTCCGAGGGCGAGCGCAAGCGCGTCCAGGTGGCGCGCTCTCTCATGCCGGACCCCGAGGTCCTGCTGCTCGACGAGCCCGCGGCCGGCCTCGACCTCGGCGGCCGCGAGGAGCTGCTTTCCGCGCTCTCCGAGCTGGCCGGCGATCGGCGCTCCCCGGCGATCGTCATGGTGACGCACCACGTCGAGGAGATCCCCGTGGGCTTCACCCACGTGATGCTGCTGCGCGGCGGTGAGATCGTCGCGGCCGGCCCCATCGAGGAGACGCTCACCGCGGAGGCGCTGTCGCAGACCTACGGCATGCCCGTCGAGCTGGTCGCCTCCGGCGGCCGCTACGCCGCCCGCCGCGCCTGACGCATGAAGATCTCCGCGCGCGCCGACTACGCCCTGCGGGCCGTCGCGGAGCTCGCCCGCGCCGGCGTGCCGTGCACCACCAGCGAGATCGCCGCGAGCCAGGCGATCCCGCGGAAGTTCCTCGAGGGGATCCTCACCGCGTTGCGCGACGAGGGGCTGGTGGTGGGCCAGCGCGGCATCGGCGGCGGCTACCGGCTCACGCGCGACGCCTCCGAGATCTCGCTCGCGGACGTGGTGCGCGCCGTCGACGGCCCCCTCATCTTCGTGCGAGGGGAGCGGCCGTCGGGACTCGAGTACGACGGCGCCGCCTCCGAGCTGCTCACCATCTGGGTCGCGGTGCGCGCCGCGATCCGAGGCGTGCTCGAGCGCGTCACCGTCGCCGACCTCGCGGCCGGCGCGCTGCCGGGGGAGATCCGTGCGCTCGTCGACGACCAGTCGGCATGGGAGGACGCGCAGACCAACCTATCTGTTGAGTAGGGATTGATTCCTACCCACTAGGTAGGTATGTTTAGCGTCACCCGACTCATGGTCGCGCCGCGCGCCCGGCTCGGGTGGAGGCATCTCATGCGCACACTCGTCCTGGTGGCGATCGTCGGCTTCGGAGCGCAGCTCGTCGACGGCAGCCTCGGCATGGCGTACGGCGTCACCTCGTCCACGCTCATGCTCGCCGTGGGGCTGTCCCCGGCCCTCGCCTCGGCGACCGTCCACCTCGCGGAGGTGGGCACCACGCTCGCGTCGGGCATCGCGCACGCGCGCTTCGGCAACGTCGACTGGCGCGTCGTGTGGCGCGTCGGCGTCCCCGGCGCGATCGGCGCGTTCGCCGGCGCCACCTTCCTGTCGAGCATCTCGACCGACGCCGCCGGACCGATCATGGCCATGGTCCTGTTCGCGCTCGGCATCTACGTCCTCACCCGCTTCACCGGCACCAAGGTGAGCGCCGAGAAGGCCGCGCGCCCGCTGCGCACGCGCTTCCTCAGCCCGCTCGGCCTCGTCGCGGGCTTCGTCGACGCGACGGGAGGTGGCGGTTGGGGCCCCATCGGCACGCCGACGCTGCTCGCCTCGGGCCGCATGGAGCCGCGCAAGGTCGTCGGCTCGATCGACACCTCGGAGTTCCTCGTCGCCGCCGCGGCCTCGGTCGGCTTCCTCTTCGGGCTCGGCACCTCGGGCATCGACTTCGGCTGGGTCCTCGCCCTCCTCGCGGGCGGCCTCGTCGCCGCGCCGCTCGCCGCCTACCTCGTCCGGCACGTGCCCCCGCGCATGCTCGGCGCGGCGGTCGGCGGCATGATCCTCCTCACCAACGCGCGCACCCTGCTGCACACCGACACGCTCGCGGCTGTGGCACCGTACGCATGGGCCGTCTACGCCGTGATCGTGGCGGTCTGGGCGTGGGCGATCTCGCGCGCGTGGCGCGGCCACCGCGCGGACCGGGCGGCCGCGACCGAGGCGCGTAACTCGGAGCCCCTCGCCGCCTGACACCAGGCATGACGCTCCATCCTGGGGGAGGAGGCGCGCATCGTCCCGGCGGACGATGCGCGCCTCCTCGCGTCCCTGCTAGCGTCCCAGGAGAAGGAGGATGCTGTGGAACAGTTCCTATGGTGGTTCATCGCGGCGATGGTGCTCGGCGCGGTCGAGATCTTCACTCTCGACCTGCTGTTCATCATGCTCGCGGGCGGTGCGATCGCGGGCGGTGTCGCCGCTCTGCTGGGCGCGCCCTGGTGGCTGAGCGTCATCATCGCGCTCGCGGTCGCGGCGGCGCTGATCGGAGGGCTCCGGCCCTTCCTGCTGCGCTCCCTGCGCGCGAAGGGCGAGGGTGCGGCCAGCACCAACACGGCGGCGCTCGTGGGCCGGGAGGCCCGCGCGATCGACGCTGTCACGGAGACGACCGGTCGGGTCAAGCTCAACGGGGAGGTGTGGTCGGCGCGCACCGAGGACGATGCGCCTGCGATCCCCGAGGGCTCGGACGTGACCGTGCTGAGGATCGATGGCGCGACCGCTGTGGTCGCGCCCGAGAAGGAGAGCTGAGATGGATGACATCGGCACGATCATCGTCTGGGTGGCGCTCGCCGTCCTCGCGATCTTCGTCATCGCCGCGATCGCGCGCGCGATCATCGTGGTGCAGCAGACGCAGGCCTACCTGGTCGAGCGCCTGGGGCGCTACCACTCGACCATGGACGCGGGCCTGCACCTGCTGGTGCCCTTCATCGACAAGGTGCGCGCCAAGGTCGACCTGCGCGAGATGGTGTACTCCTTCCCGCCGCAGTCGGTCATCACGTCCGACAACCTCGTGGTCGACATCGACACGGTCATCTACTTCCAGGTGACGGACCCCAAGTCGGCGGTCTACGAGATCGCCAACTACATCACCGGTGTCGAGCAGCTCACGACGACCACGCTCCGCAACATCGTCGGAACCATGGACCTCGAGCAGACGCTCACCAGCCGCGACCAGATCAACGGCCAGCTGCGCGGCGTGCTCGACGACGCGACCGGCAAGTGGGGCATCCGCGTCAACCGCGTGGAGCTGAAGTCGATCGAGCCGCCGCTGTCCATCAAGGACTCGATGGAGAAGCAGATGCGCGCCGAGCGTGACCGCCGCGCCGCGATCCTCACGGCGGAGGGTGTCAAGCAGTCGGCGATCCTCACCGCGGAGGGCGAGAAGCAGTCGGCGATCCTCAAGGCCGAGGGCGAGGCGCAGTCCAGGATCCTCAAGGCCGAGGGTGAGGCGCGCGCGATCCTCCAGGTGTTCGACGCGATCCACGAGGGCGACGCGGACTCCAAGCTGCTGTCCTACCAGTACCTCCAGATGCTTCCGGAGGTCGCGAAGGCCAACAACAACCAGATGTGGTTCGTGCCCACCGAGTTCACGGGTGCGCTCAAGGCCGTGGCCGCGGGCTTCGGGGTGACCGACGAGGCGGAGCCGCTCGAGCGCGACGCGGAGCGCGCGAAGCAGCGCACCTCGCGGATCACGTCGGCGCTCGCCGACCCGCGCGCCGCGCTCGAGGAGGCGCGCCGCCAGGCGGAGGGCTTCTCCGCCGAGGCGGAGCAGGCGGGCACGGGCTCCGGCAAGCCGTTCGACCCGGACGCCGAGAAGGGTCAGTAGCAGGTTCCCGACGGGCCCCGGAGGAGCGATCCTCCGGGGCCCCCGCGTGTCCCCGCCGCGTGTGACGGCCCGCGGCGGGGACGGCCTCAGGGCGTGACGACGGTCTCGTCCTCGGCGTCGGCCGCGGGTCCCGGCCCGCCGGGCGGGCGGCGGCGCTCGCGGACCATCCAGATCGCGACGCCGACGAGCGCGAGCCCCGCGACCAGCACGCCCAGCCAGGTGAGCACCGCGTCGCCGACGAGGTGATCGATCAGCTGCGGCACCCCCGCGAGGACCCCGACCGCGCCAGGGACGATGAGCGGCACCAGCGGTCGGCGGACGGCCGCGACGACCACGGCCCACGCACCGAGCGCGACCAGTGCGGCGAGCATCCAGCCGCGCACGTCCCCCTCGGCCGCGATCTGCAGCCCGAGGCAGGCCATCAGACCGCCGGTGACGAGCGCGGGCGTGCGGGGCGGCAGGAGCGGCGTGAGCGCGAGCGCGACCCAGCCGAGCCCGAGCACCGTCCAGGGCAGCCCGAGCGCGAGCGCGGTCCGCTCCGCCTCCCACGGCTCGGTGAAGGTCTGCAGCGCCCAGGCGAGCGAGACGAGCAGCGCGATCTGCGTGAGCCCGCGCCGCCTGGCCAGGTAGACGGCCGTCGCGGCGAGCGCGACCACGCCCGTCACCCATCGGCCGATGTGCTCGTCGTCGACGCCGGCCGCATCGTCCGCGACCACCCAGGCGAGCCATCCGCTGAGCGCCACCGCCGCGACCAGCAGCACCGACGCGAGACGCTGCGCCGGCGCCGCGGCGGTGCGCGCCGCCATGGCTCCCGCGGTGGCGACGAGCGCGGTGAGCGCGGCGGCCAGCGCGATCCGTCCGGCGGTGGGGAGGTCCTCCCAGGCGCGCCCCAGGAGGAACGCAACAGCCGAGACGGCGAGGACGGCGCCGAGGTAGCCGATGACCTCGCCGATGAGCGCGAGCGAGCGGCTCGAGGTCGGCGTCTCTGCGGCCGCGGGCTCCGGGTGCGCCGCCTCGAATCGGCGCAGGTCGGCCGCCGTCTCCGGGGTGATGATCCCCGCCTCGACCCACCGGTCGAGCCTCTGGTCGAGCCCGTGCATGGCCGCTTCCCTCCAGCGGTATCGACGGCATCGTCGATACCTCCACGCTACGCCCGACGGCGCCCGGCCGCCCGCGGACGCTGGGACAATGCCCTCATGACCGTGATCGCCGTCGACGACCCAGCCGACCCCCGCCTCGCCGACTACCGCGGGCTCACCGACGTCGCGCTGCGGCGCGTGCTCGAGCCCGAGCGCGGCCTCTACATGGCGGAGGGTGCGAAGGTGATCGCGCGGGCGCTGCGGGCCGGGCATCGTCCCCGCTCGGTGCTGGTGAGCGAGCGCTGGCTCGACTCGGTGACGCCGGTGGTGCCCGACGGGACCGCGGTGTACCTCGCGCCCGCGGCGCTGCTCGAGGACGTGACCGGCTACCAGGTGCATCGGGGCGCGCTCGCGTCGATGGAGAGGCCCGAGCTGCCGGCGCTCGCGGACCTGGTGCGCGACGCACGACGGGTCGTGGTGCTCGAGGGGCTGGTCGATCACACCAACGTCGGCGCGATCTTCCGGTCCGCGGCGGGCATCGGCGCGGACGCCGTGATCGTCTCGCCCACGTGCGCCGATCCGTTGTACAGGCGCTCGGTCAAGGTCTCCATGGGCACGGTCTTCCAGGTGCCGTGGACGCGCGCCGAGTCCTGGCCCGACGCGCTCGACGAGCTGCGCGGTCTCGGCTTCACGGTCGCCGGGCTGGCGCTGCGGGACGATGCGGCGGCGCTGGACGACTTCGCCGCGCGCGCGGGGGAGCGGGTCGCGCTCCTCATGGGCACCGAGGGAGACGGGCTCACGCGCCAGGCGCTCGCGCATGTCGACGAGGCGGTCGTCATCCCCATGCACGGGGGCGTGGACTCGCTCAACGTCGCCGCCGCCTCGGCGGTCGCGATGTGGGAGCTGCGCGTGCGCTGACGTCCGTTCCGTCCCGCCCCTCCGCGCCTTCCTGCGGTGTTGCCCGCTGTCGGAGGGGCGCGTCATAATCGAACATATGTTCGAACGAATGTTCGAGCGGATGGTCGACGGCGCGGGGACGATGCGGGAGGTGGGGCCTCATGGAGACGGCCGAGGCGAGGCTCGCCCGGGCGCGTGAGGCGCTCGCGGGGGTGCAGCGGCGCGTGGGCACCACGCGAGAGCGCTGGGAGGCGCCCGCGCTTCCGCTCGCCCCGATGCTCGACCAGGTGATGCCCCAGGGGCTGCGCCGCGGTCAGGTGGTCTCCGTGGTCGGCTCGACCTCCCTCATGCTCGCGCTCGCGGCCGCGGCCTCCGAGGAGGGCTCGTGGACCGCGGCGGTGGGGATGCCGTCGCTCGGGGTCGTCGCGGCGGCGAGGCGCGGGCTCGATCTCGCGCGGCTGGCGCTCATGCCTCATCCCGGCGCGCAGGCGGCCACGGTGGCCGGCGCCTGCGTCGACGGCATGGACGTGGTGCTGCTCGGGCCGCGGCTCGCGCTGTCCGACGCGGACCGCCGCCGGCTCGCCTCCCGTGCGCGCGAGCGCGGCTCCGTCATCCTCGCCGAGGGTCCATGGACGGGCGCGCATGTCGCCCTCACCGCGGTCGCCTCCCGCTGGCACGGGCTCGGCGCGGGCGACGGCCGCCTGCGCGGGCGCGAGCTCACCGTGCGCGTCGAGGAGCGTCGCGGGGGTCTCGCGCGGCTCGTGACGCTGCCGATCGAGGGGGCGTCCGTGGGCGTCGCCCCGGTGCGGCGCGGTGCGGAGGCGCCGTCGATGTCCCTGCGCGCGCTCGGGGGTGCGGCATGAGCGTGGTGACCGTGGTGCGGCGCGCCGTGCTGTGGGTGCCGGACTGGCCCGTGGTCGCGGCGATGACGGAGGCGGGCCTGGGCGCGGACGCGCCGGCCGCGGTGCTGCACGGGCGCGGGTTGGTGGCGGTGTCCGCCGCGGCCCGGTCCGCCGGGGTGAGGCGAGGGAGCACGCGCCGGCTCGCGCAGCGCGCCTGCCCCGAGCTGGTGATCCTGCCGCACGACGAGGGGCGGGACTCGCGCCGCTTCGAGGCCGTCGCCGCGGCGGCCGAGCAGGTGGTCTCCGGCGTGGAGATCACGCGCCCGGGGCTGCTCGCGATCCCCGCGGACGGTGCCGCGCGCTTCCACGGCTCGGAGGAGGCGCTCGCGGAGGCGCTCGTCGGCGCGGTCGCGGAGCAGGCGGGGGTGGAGTGCGCGGTCGGCGCGGCGGACGGGCTGCTCGCCGCCGTGCTCGCGGCGCGGTCCTCGGAGCTGGTGCCCGCGGGAGCCTCGCGGGACTACCTCGCGCCCGCGCCCATCGACTCGCTCGCGCTCGCGGCCATGGAGCGGGTGCAGCGCACCGAGGTGGACCGTCTCGCGAGCGTGCTCACGCGGCTCGGCATCATGACCCTCGGGGACCTCGCGGCGTTGCCCTTCGCGGACGTGCTCGCGCGCTTCGGCCCGGTCGGGGTGTGGGCGCATCGGCTCGCCTCGGGCGAGGACCTCGCGCCGCCGGTGCTGCGCCGCAGCGAGGAGGACATCGCCGTCGAGCACGTGTTCGAGGACCCCGCCGAACGGATCGAGCAGCTCACCCACGCCGCGGCGGTCGCCGCCGCGAGCCTCGACCAGGCGCTCCTCGACGCGGGGGTGCGCTGCGGGCGCGTGCGCATCACGGCGCGCACCGAGAAGGGCGAGGAGCTCGAGCGCGTGTGGCGCACCGACGTCGGCACGCGCGCCGGCGCGTTCGCGCGCCACATGACGGACCGCGTGCGCTGGCAGCTCGAGGGCTGGCTGTCCGGCACCGCGGGCGGCGGGGAGAAGGGGGGCGAGGCTCCCGCGCCGTCGGGGCTGGTCTCCCTCGGGCTCGTCGCCGAGGACGTGGTCCCGCTCGGAGCCGAGCAGGCCTATCTGTGGGGCGGGACGTCGGGCGCGGACTCGCGCGCGCATCGTGCCCTCGAACGCGTCCAGGGGCTGCTGGGCCTCGAGGGCGTGCTCGCGGTCGCCGAGCAGGGCGGACGCTCTCCCCGCGACAGGGTGCATGCGGCGCCCTGGGGCCAGGAGGCGTCACCCGCCCGCGCGGTCGCGCACCCGTGGCCGGGCCGGATCCCCGACCCGCCTCCCGCGACGGTGCCGCCCGTGGCGCGTCCCGCGCTCGTGCTGGACGCCGGCGGCAGCCCCGTCACCATCAGCAGGCGCCTCGCCGTCAGCGCGCCGCCCACCTGGGTCCGGCTCGAGGCGGAGGCGTCGGACGAGCGCGCCCGCGCCGCGAACCGCCACCCCTCCTCGGGCCACGTCGGCCACGTCGAGGGCCCCGTGTGGGACCGCCCCCGGCCGGTCGAGTCCTGGGCGGGACCGTGGCCGGTCTCCGAGCGCTGGTGGTCCGAGGACGCCTCGCGGCGGGCGTACGTGCAGGTCGCGCTGCGCGACGGCGAGGACGAGGTGACCGCGGTGCTGCTCGCGTACGGCGGCGGCGCGTGGGCGCTGGAGGCCGTCTATGACTGACGTGCCCGAGTACGCCGAGCTCCACTCCCACAGCGCCTTCAGCTTCCTCGACGGCGCGAGCCAGCCCGAGGAGATGGCGGCCGAGGCGGGGCGGCTGGGCCTCAGCGCGCTCGCGATCACCGACCACGACGGCCTCTACGGCGCCGTGCGCTTCGCCGGCGCGGCACGGGAGATCGGCCTGCCCACGGTGTTCGGCGCGGAGCTCAGCCTCGCCGTCGAGGGTCCGGGCGGGCCTCCCGTCCTCGACCCGCCCACCGGGGTGCCCGACCCGCGCGCCTCGCATCTCGTGGTGCTCGCGCGCGGCGCCTCCGGCTACTCGCGTCTCAGCCACGCGATCGGCATGGCGCATCTCGCGACGGGGGAGAAGGGCATGGCCCGCTACACGCTCGAGTCGCTCGCCGAGGCGGGAGGCGGGGACCTCCTGGTCCTCACCGGCTGCCGCAAGGGGCCGGTGCGGGCGGCGCTCACGGGGCTCGGGGGTGCGGGCCTGGGAGGCGGCGCGCGACGCGCGGGGGCCGATGCGCTCGCCGGCGGCATCTCGCGCGAGGGCTACGCCGCGGCGCGGGGCGAGCTCGACCGGCTGGTCGCGCTCTTCGGGCGCGAGGGCGTCGCGGTGGAGATCACCGACACCGGATCGCCGTACGACTCCGAGGTCAACGCCGCGCTCGCGGACCTCGCCTTCGACGCCTCGCTGCCCCTGGTCGCGACCACCAACGCGCACTACGCGACCCCGCGCGACGCGGACCTCGCGGGAGCGCTCGCGGCCGTCCGGGCCCGGTCCTCGCTCGACGACATGGACGGCTGGCTGCCCGGCTCTCCAGGCCAGCACCTGCGCAGCGCGGGGGAGATGGCCTTCCGGCATCGTCGCCACCCGCAGGCGGTCGCCACGGCCGCGCGGCTCGGCGCGGAATGCGCCTTCGACCTCGACCTCGTCGCGCCGAACCTCCCGCCGTACCCCGTGCCCCCGGGCCACACCGAGGCGACGTGGCTGCGGGAGCTCACCTACCGCGGCGCGCGCGAGCGCTACGGTCCTCCCGACGCGGAGCGGGTGCCGGGGGCGTGGAGGCAGATCGAGCACGAGCTCACGGTCATCGAGGCGCTCGACTTCCCGGGCTACTTCCTCATCGTCCAGGACATCGTGGCGTTCTGCCGGAGGTCGGACATCCTGTGCCAGGGGCGGGGCTCGGCCGCGAACTCGGCCGTGTGCTTCGCGCTCGGGGTCACCGCGGTGGACGCGGTCACGCACGGGCTGCTGTTCGAGCGCTTCCTCGCGCCCGAGCGCGACGGGCCGCCGGACATCGACGTCGACATCGAGTCCGACCGTCGCGAGGAGGTCATCCAGTACGTCTTCCAGCGCTTCGGGCGCATCAACGCGGCGATGGTCGCGAACGTGATCCAGTACCGGCCGCGCTCCGCGGTGCGCGACGCCGCGCGGGCGCTCGGCTTCGACGTGGGCCAGCAGGACGCGTGGTCCAAGTCCATCGACCGCTGGAGCGCGCTGCGCGTCCCGCCGGAGAAGCAGGAGGAGTGGGCGGCCAAGCAGCGCGACGCGATGTGGCCCGAGCCGCCGCCCGCGCAGGAGCTCGACCACATCCCCGAGAACGTCCTCGACCTCGCCGACCGCTTCATGCGGCTGCCGCGCCACCTGGGCATCCACCCGGGCGGCATGGTGCTGTGCGACCGGCCCGTGATCGACGTGTGCCCGGTGGAGTGGGCGCGCATGCCCGGGCGCACCGTGCTCCAGTGGGACAAGGACGACTGCGCCGACGCGGGCCTGGTGAAGTTCGACCTGCTCGGCCTCGGGATGCTGTCCGCGCTCAAGTACGCGTTCCGCTACATGCAGGAGGTGCGAGGCGAGGACCTCGGCCTGCACTCGCTGCCGCAGGAGGACCCGGCCGTCTACGACCTCCTGTGCGCCGCCGACACCGTGGGCGTGTTCCAGGTCGAGTCGCGCGCCCAGATGGCGACCCTGCCCCGGCTCCGTCCGCGGCGGTTCTACGACATCGTCATCGAGGTCGCGCTCATCCGACCCGGCCCCATCCAGGGCGGCTCCGTGCACCCCTACATCAACCGGGCGCGCGGACGGGAGGAGGTGACGTACCTGCACCCGCTGCTCGAGAGGTCGCTGGGCAAGACCCTCGGGGTGCCGCTGTTCCAGGAGCAGCTCATGCAGATGGCGATGGACGCCGCCGGCTTCGACGGCGCCCTCGCGGACCAGCTGCGCCGCGCGATGGGCTCCAAGCGCAGCCCCGAGCGGATGGAGGCGCTGCGCGCGCGCTTCATGGTCGGCGCGAACGAGCGCGGGATCACAGCCGAGGTCGCGCACCAGATCTTCGACAAGCTCAAGGCGTTCTCGGACTTCGGCTTCCCGGAGTCGCACTCGTTCTCGTTCGCGTACCTGGTCTACGCGTCGAGCTGGCTCAAGGTGAACCGGCCCGCAGCCTTCTACGCGGGCCTGCTCGCGGCGCAGCCCATGGGCTTCTACTCGCCGCAGTCGCTCGCTGCGGATGCGCGCCGCCACGGTCAGGCGATCCTGCGACCCTGCGTGGTGCGCTCCGAGGCGCTCGCGCGCGTCGAGAAGCTCGAGGCGCCGTTCCCGACGCCGGAGGAGGTGCGCGAGGACATGGCGCGGCTCGTGCACGTCGACCCGCTGCTGGGCGTGCGGATGGGGCTGGGCGCGGTGCGCGGGCTCGGGGACGATGCCGCGGCGGCGATCGTGGCCGCGCGGGAGGAGCGTCCGTTCGCGGATCTGCACGACATGGCGCGCCGGGTGCGCATCCGACCCAAGGGCGTCTCCGGTCAGGCGGGCCTCGCGCCCGAGAAGGGGCTGACCACCGCCCAGTGGGAGGCGCTCGCCACCGCGGGCGCGCTCGAACGTCTCGGCGTGACGCGACGCGAGGGACTGTGGGCGTCGGGGGTGCTGTCGCGCGAGGGACCCGACACGCTGCCCGGGACCGTGCCCGGCGCGCAGGCGCCCATGCTGCCCGGCATGAGCGTGGTCGAGGAGGCTGTGGCCGACGTGTGGGCCTCGGGCGTCTCGGTCGAGGGCTACCCGACGCGCTTCGTGCGCGAGGGCCTCGACAAGGCGGGCGTGCTCCGCGTCGCGGAGGTGCTCACCCACGAGGCGGAGCGGCGCGTCACCGTCGCCGGCGTGGTCACGCACCGCCAGCGGCCCGGCACGGCGCGCGGCGTCACGTTCATCTCGCTCGAGGACGAGACGGGCTTCCTCAACGTCATCTGCTCGGTCGGGGTGTGGAAGAGGTTCCAGGCCGTCGCTCGCCGCTCGCCCGCGCTCATCATCCGCGGCCGCATCGAGCGGGCCGACGGCGCGACCAACCTCGTCGCGGAGCACCTTTCGCCGCTGTCGCTCAAGGTGCCCTCGAAGAGCCGCGACTTCCGGTGACGTCTTCGTCTTGAGGCGTACGAATTGTCTCCAAGGCGGGATCTCCCTGGACTCTTGTCGCGTGCCGTGGTGAGAATGGCCCATGACAGGCGCGCCCGGCACTGTGAGGCTCGAATACGTGCGCGAGGACGAAGAGATCGCGCTACGCCTTGCCGCCGAACTGGAAGAAGCCGGGCTGGAAGTCACGAAGGCACCCGGCGGGTGGAGCGTGCTGGACCCGCTGCTCGGCGGTAAGGCCGCACGGACGGATCCAGCGATCGTAGTGTGGTCAGCCGCTGCGGTCCGGAGCATGAGTTTCGCCATGGGAGTGGAGATCGTCGTCGCTGCGGGCAAGGGTGTGGTCGCAGCCATCGATGAGACGTCCCTGCCTCAACAGATTCGCGGCGAGGAGCCGGTTGATCTTCGCGGCTGGATGGCGCGAGGCGACGGCGCGATTGCTGAGCTCCTGGTCGCGAGGTTGGCCGAGGCGCTGGACCGCGCACAAGACGTCGATGCACTCGGTGACATTCTGGTGCGAATGGGGAATCGCGCGACCGCCACGGGCTCACGGGAGGTGCTAGGTGACTCCGCGCCGCCCGGAACCGATGTGCGCCGCAGCCCCTCTGCAGACGAGCTCCTGGTCTTCGCACGTCAGGTCGCGGGGATGCGGGGGCACTCTGCGGCGACGCCCGGCGATCTGCTGGTCGCGGCGATCGGGCGCCCATTCGCCACGCGGGACCGCGAGGCGGCGCGCACATCGTCAGTCACGGCGGCGCCGTATGCGGCGATCGGCCGCATGTCCCGAGAATCTGTCGCGCAGGCGCTCGCTGGACTGGGGGTGGAGCTGGGGCGTATGAGGTCGGGCCGCCCTACCGACGCGTCGCTTCCGACCGCGCATGACCTCGTGGACCAGGCCGTTGACGTCTGCGGCGCGGTCGGCGCGCTGGAGGTGGACTCACGCCATGTCGTCGCCGTCGCGGTCCGAGGCGCCGACAGCGATCCCGCGGTCGCGAAGGTGTTCGGCATCACCCCGCAAGACTTCCGGACCGCACTGCTTGAGGCTTGGCGCAACAAGCCTGCGGGTGAGGACCTGGACGCCGTCGAACGCATGCTTGCTGCACCAGCGGCAGTTGAGGCAGAGGAGTCGGACGGGGCAGGTCTGCTCACCGCGGGCTACTCGCCCGACACTCCGAGCGTCACCGACACGCTGCACCGCTCGACACGGGATCGGGCAGCGATGGCGGCGCTAATCGCGTCGAAGGCCGTGAGCCCACCGATCGCGATCGCGGTTTTCGGTGCGTGGGGGTCGGGGAAGTCGTCGTTCATGGAGCAGCTCGCAGAACAGGTCGACTCGCACCAAGGCAAGCCCGGCTTCGTGCGACGCGTGCGTCACGTGCGCTTCAACGCCTGGCATTACGCCGAGTCGGAACTGCTTGCGAGCCTGCTGCAGGCGGTCTGGGACGAGATCGGCGACAAGGAGGTCGTCAGGGCCTCGGTCGCGAAAGACGCGGCAGCTGACCTGGCACAGGCGCGCGCGGAGCGCGACGCGCTCAAGGCGAGGCAGGCGAGAGTGGTCCTTGAGGAGGCTGCGAACGCGCTCGACGAGAGCGGCCCGCTTAAGGGGCTCAACCTCGGTAGGCTCGCTGACGAGCTGCGTGGGACGCGATACGCATGGAACGTCGTCCGCACCGCGCGTCCGCATTGGCGCGACCTGGTGCTGATCGTCGTGGCGCTCGTGCTCGCTGCTGCCGGGATCGTGCTCACCCATCTCGCGCTTCCTGGAGGGTTCGCCGTGGCGGCAGCGGTGATCGCGGCCCTCGGTGCTGCGGTGGGTCCGTTGCGGCGGTCCCTCGCACGGCTTGGGGTGGTGTCGCGTGCAGTCGACGACGAGATGCACGCGATCGATGCTCGCATCGAGAACCTCGAGAAGCGGCGGCGGACGCTGCGGAACCCGACCGTCGCCGACCTCGCGAACGAGCTCCGGGCGGATCACGCGCTACGAGAGCGATTGGGTGTCCACGCGATCGCCCAGGGGCAACTGAGGCGACTGTTCGACGTGGTCGGGCAGGATCCCGCCAGGGAGCGCATCGTCCTATACGTCGACGACCTCGACCGTTGCTCGCATGAGCGCGTGGTGGAGGTCCTCGAAACCGTCCACCTCTTGCTCGCTGAGACAGGCTTCGTGGTGGTGGTCGCGGTCGACCCCCGTTGGCTTGAGGCGTCGCTCACCCGCAAGTTCCCCGACATGCTCACCGCTCGTGCCGATCGAGCAGGCCTGTCGCGTGCGCATGCAGGGCGCGCCGCGACCACGGTCGAGTACCTGGAGAAGATCTTCCAGATCGCCTACAAGATCCCGGACTTTCGGACCGTGGAGGACTTCGGGTCGTTCGTGCAGGGGCTGGTCGGCGAGCAGGGCGCAGTCGACGCGGCCGAGCCCGTGGGCGACGGCGACCCAAGCGCAGCTGGCGCCGCTGGTCGGGAACGCGGGCCTGTGGTCGGATCCGCACCCCAGGGGCGCAACGAAGCGGCCAACACTCTGCGCCTACTCGGAGAAGAAGAACGGGGCTCGGTGCCGCTTTCGGATGCGGACTTGCTGCGAGAGGTCGCGGACAATCTAGGCGAAGGCGCGGAGGCGGATGCGATATTCACGGCGCCCAGTGCGCCCGCTCCGAGGCCCCCGGTCGAGGTCGAGGCGCGGGCGTTGCTGCTGGAGCCTGAGGAGATCGCCCTCATCGCCGCGGTGATGCCGCACCTCACGTCTCCTCGCAATGGCGTGCGCATGGTGAATATCTATCGCCTCGTGCGCGCCGCGAACGACCCGACGGGGAAGGGCATCACCTCGGCGCGGCGTGCGGCCCTCGTGATGCTGATTGCCGCGCAGGTCGCGCACCTTGCCGACGCGCGTGTCCTCTTCGACGTCCTTGCTGTCAGCGAGGATGCGGCGCCTCTCGCCGAGATCGCCAGCGGACTCCCCAGCGGCCTCGCGGCGCTGGTGGGGACGGTGGTCGCGCAAACGGAGGCCGACGCGGAGCCGCCCGTGTGCGCGGACGCGGCGCACTGGCTGCCAGCGGTACGGCGCTACGCGTTCGACGCCCCGCGGGGCGTGCCGTCACCCACGCGTCGCCGCCGCAGCGGCCCGGCGCGGGCCCCCGTCAGGCGGCGACAGGAGCCTTCGTGAGCAGGTGCCGCAGCGTCGCCATGGCCCACTTCACGAGGACCGTGACCGCGAGCAGGACCACCGCCGCCGTCGCGCCGGTCACCAGCGCCCACACGAGCGCGCCGGTCGCGACGACGCTCAGCAGCGAGCCGATCCGGTGGTACCACCGCTTGCGGGTCGGGTCGGACTCCCAGGACTCGGCCGAGAAGGTCGCGCACGCGCCCAATCCGAACAGGTAGACGAGCCCTGCGGTCACGCGCGCGGAGTCCGTGAAGGGGATGTCCGCGCCGGTCGCGTGCCCCCACGCGAGCGCCGCCGCGACCGCGACGAACGCGGTCGAGATCACGTCTCGCACCGACGCGATCACGGTGCACCTCCTGCCGCCGAACGGGCTGTGGGGGACCGCTCCTCACGCTACGCGCGCGGGCACCTCCGACGAGGGTCGAAGGTCCCTCCGGTCGACGCGCGCGAACGGGCGTTCTGAGCGACGATGAGCAAGAGGTTGGAATACCTGGGGCGTCGCCGATGGTTGACCCCGGTGCAACAACCTGACATCGCATGACCGAACGAAAGGAAGCACCATGACCTTCATCCTCTGGCTCCTCGCCGTCATCCTCGTCGTCGCGGGAATCATCCGCCTCTTCCAGAAGCAGGTGCTCTGGGGCATCGTCCTGATCGTCGTCGGTCTGCTGGTCGGCCCGGGTGGCGTCAGCATCTTCACATGACGGCGGTATCACCAAGTCATTCCGGAAAGTGGTCAAGAGCCGTCTCCAGACCGTGCTAAAGTTCTTCTCGCGCTGAGGCGCTCGGAAGAGCTCCTCGGACCACCTGTCCGGGTGGCGGAATTGGCAGACGCGCTAGCTTGAGGTGCTAGTGCCCGTATTAGGGCGTGGGGGTTCAAGTCCCCCCTCGGACACCG
>NZ_BBLU01000013.1 GCF_000759715.1 Demequina mangrovi | reverse complement strand
GCCCGCACCTGCGCCGGCTCCGGCGCCCGCGCCTGCGCCGGCTCCGGCGCCCGCGCCCGCCTCGGCCACCGCTTCCGAGAGCGCGGCCGCCGACGCGGCCCCGCACACGCAGCCGATCGCGACGGCCCAGGCCCCGACGGCCGCCTACCTGCAGCGGCCCGACTACTCGCCGCTCGCGCCTCAGGACGTCGAGCAGGGCGTCACGCGCCTGCGCGGTCCCGCGGCGAAGGTCGTCGAGAACATGGAGGCGAGCCTCACGGTCCCGACCGCGACGTCGGTGCGCACCATCCCCGCGAAGCTGCTCATCGACAACCGCGTGGTGGTGAACAACCACCTCGCGCGCACCCGCGGCGGCAAGGTGAGCTTCACCCACCTCATCGGCTTCGCGATCGTCGAGTCGCTCGCGGAGTTCCCCTCGATGAACGCCGCATACGCCGAGGAGGGCGGCCGCCCCGCGATCCAGACCCCGGCCGGCGTCAACCTCGGCCTCGCGATCGACCTCGCGAAGCCCGACGGCTCGCGCCAGCTGCTCGTGCCCTCGATCAAGGGCGCCGACTCGATGGACTTCGGCGAGTTCTGGTCGGCGTACGAGGACATGATCCGCCGCGCCCGCTCCGGCGCGCTCCAGGCCGCCGACTTCCAGGGCACCACCATCACGCTCACCAACCCGGGCACGCTCGGCACGGTCCACTCGGTGCCGCGCCTCATGAACGGCCAGGGCGCGATCATCGGCGTGGGCTCGATGGACTACCCGGCGGAGTTCCAGGGAGCGTCCGAGGAGACGGTCGCCCGCCTCGGCGTGTCCAAGGTCATGACGCTCACGTCGACGTACGACCACCGCGTCATCCAGGGCGCGCAGTCGGGCGAGTTCCTGGGCATCGTGCACCGCAAGCTGCTCGGCCTCGACGGCTTCTACGACCGCGTCTTCTCCTCGATCCGCGTGCCCTACGAGCCCGTCCGCTGGGTCATGGACGCGGCCACGGACCCCGCGACCGAGGCGGCCAAGCCCGCGCGCATCGCGGAGCTCATCCACGCGTACCGCTCGCGCGGCCACCTCATGGCGGACGTCGACCCGCTGAGCTCGCGCCCGCGCAAGCACCCCGACCTCGACGTCCAGACCCACGGCCTCACGCTGTGGGACCTCGACCGCACGTACCAGACCGCGGACTTCGCGGGCGAGGGCTCGTGGACCGTGCGTGACGTGCTCGGACGCCTGCGCGACGCGTACTGCCGCACCATCGGCCTCGAGTACATGCACATCGCGGACCGTGAGCAGCGCGCCTTCTTCCAGGAGCACCTCGAGCACGGCTACACCAAGCCCACGCGCGAGGAGCACCTGCGGATCCTCCACCGCCTCAACGCGGCGGAGGCCTTCGAGGCCTTCCTCCAGACCAAGTACGTGGGCCAGAAGCGCTTCTCCCTCGAGGGCGGCGAGTCGCTCATCCCGCTGCTCGACGAGGTGATGAGCGCCGCGGCCGAGTCGGGCGTGCACGAGGTCTGCATCGGCATGGCCCACCGCGGCCGCCTCAACGTGCTCGCGAACCTCGCGGGCAAGAGGTACGGGCAGATCTTCTCCGAGTTCGAGGGCACCGCGGTGCCCGGTCTCGTGCAGGGCTCGGGCGACGTCAAGTACCACCTCGGCACCGAGGGCACCTTCACCGCGGAGTCGGGCGCGACCACGCGCGTGTACCTCGCGGCGAACCCGTCCCACCTCGAGGCGGTCGACCCGGTGCTCGAGGGCATCGTCCGCGCGAAGCTCGACGCGCTCGGCGCGGACCCGGCGACCGACGGCTACCCCGTCCTCCCGGTCCTCGTCCACGGCGACGCGGCCTTCGCGGGCCAGGGCGTGATCCCCGAGACGCTCAACATGGCGCAGCTCAAGGGCTACCGCACCGGCGGCACCGTGCACGTCATCATCAACAACCAGGTGGGCTTCACCACCGGGCCCGAGTCCTCGCGGTCGACGCGCTACTGCACCGACATCGCCAAGGGCTACCAGATCCCGATCTTCCACGTGAACGGCGACGACCCGGAGGCGTGCGTGCGAGCGGCCCGGCTCGCGTTCGAGTACCGCGAGAGGTTCGGCCGCGACGTCATCGTCGACATGGTCTGCTACCGCCGCCGCGGCCACAACGAGGGCGACGACCCGTCGATGACCCAGCCGCGCATGTACGACCTCATCGAGGCCAAGCGCTCCGTGCGTCACCTCTACACCGAGTCGCTCATCCGCCGCGGGGACATCACCACCGAGGAGGCCGAGGCCGTCTCGAAGGACTACCTCGCCCAGCTCGAGCGCGTGTTCATCGAGACCCGCGAGGGCTATCAGCCGTCCTCGGACTCGGAGTCGATCTCGGGCCTCGAGCTGCCGTCGTCGCAGTCGTCGGACGCGGGCATCATGGTCGGCTGGAAGACGTCGGTCGCCGCGAGCCAGATCGAACGCATCGGGCGGGCCCACGTGCGTCCGCCCGAGGGCTTCTCCGTGCACCCCAAGCTCGAGAAGCTGCTCGAGCGCCGCGAGGTCATGAGCCGCGACGGCGGGATCGACTGGGGCTACGGCGAGATCCTCGCCTTCGGCACCCTGCTCCAGGAGGGCGTGCCCGTGCGCATGTCCGGCCAGGACAGCCGACGCGGCACGTTCGTGCAGCGTCACGCCGTCTATCACGACCGCGCCACCGGCGCCGAGTGGACCCCGCTGCTCTACCTCGCCTCGGACCAGGCGCGCCTGCACATCTTCGACTCGCCGCTGTCGGAGTACAGCGTGCTGGGCTTCGAGTACGGCTACTCGGTCGAGCGGCCCGACTCGCTGGTCCTGTGGGAGGCGCAGTTCGGCGACTTCGTCAACGGCGCGCAGACCATCATCGACGAGTTCATCTCCTCGGCCGAGCAGAAGTGGGGGCAGTCGTCCTCGGTGGTGCTGCTGCTGCCCCACGGCTTCGAGGGCCAGGGGCCGGACCACTCGTCGGCCCGCGTCGAGCGCTTCCTGCAGCTGTGCGGCGAGGAGAACATGATCGCCGCGATGCCGTCCACCCCGGCCAGCTACTTCCACCTGCTGCGTCGCCAGGCCTACGATCGCCCGCGCAAGCCGCTCATCGTCTTCACCCCGAAGTCGATGCTCCGCCTGCGTGCGGCGCAGTCCGCGGTCGAGGACTTCACCACGGGCACCTTCCGCGAGGTCATCGGGGACGATGCGGTGGATCCGGCGTCGGTGGACCGCGTCCTGCTGTGCGCGGGCAAGGTCTACTACGACCTCGTCGCCGAGCGGGACCGGTCGGGCGACACCAGCACGGCCATCGTCCGGCTCGAGCAGCTGTACCCGCTCGCGCACGACGCGATCCGTGAGGCCCTCGCGCCGTTCGACGGCGCGGAGCTGGTCTGGGTCCAGGAGGAGCCCCTCAACCAGGGCGCATGGTCGCGCATGTCGCTGAGCCTTCCGCAGATCGTCGGGACTACCCTCGGAGTCGTGTCACGACCTGCCTCCGCGTCGCCCGCCTCGGGCCTCGCGTCCCGCCACGCAGCCGAGCAGTCCGACCTGGTCGCACGGGCGTTCGACCGATGAGGAACGTCTTCCTCGTCGGTGACGAGCTCGTCGCCGGCCACGGGGACCCCAAGGCCCTCGGATGGGTGGGGCGCGTCGCGGCGCGCACCCTCCCGCTCGCGCCCGACCTCGCGTTCCACACCCTCGCGGTGCCGCGCGAGACCACGGGCGAGCTCACCAGCCGGTGGGACGAGGAGGCGCTGCGCCGCATCCGTCAGACGGAGCCGGTGGCGAACCACGTGCTGTTCGCCATCGGCCGCCACGACGTCCACCGCGGGGTCTCCCCCACGATGACGCGGCTCAACATCGCGAACTTCCTCGACCGGGCGCACGCGCTCGGCTTCGAGACGCTCATCGCGGGCCCGCCCCCGGGCGACGAGGCCGACAACCCGCGCATCGCCGAGCTCGCGGCGGTGTGCGAGGACGCGGCCTCGCGCCGCGGCGTCGGCTACATCGACATGTACGGCCCGCTCGCGCGCCACGACCAGTGGGCCGCGGACATGGCCACCGGGCACGATGCGCTGCCGCTCCAGGCGGGCTACGGCCTCATGGCGTGGCTGGTGCTGCACTCGCGCTGGCACTCGTGGCTGGGCATCGAGCCGCCGGCAGGCTGATCCGCCGCCAATCGGCTCCCAATGACACATGTGAAAGAAGGGGCTGGTGGGAATCAACGGTGGACCCGTTGATTCCCACCAGCCCCTTCTGACGCTCAGACCACAAGTGTCATTGGGAATCGGAGCGGCTAGGCGATGACGCCCGCGCCGCGGAGCTCGACCATGAGGTCGTGCGGGCGCGAGGCGATCGCCACGGCGTCGTCGAGGCTGACCACGCCGTCCTGGACCAGCTGGAACAGGTGCTGGTCGAACGTCTGCATCTTGTAGTACTCGCCCTCGGCGATGAGGTCGACGATGGGCGGCTGGCTCGACGGGTCGACGATCGCCTCGGCGGTGCGGCCGGTGTTGACCATCACCTCCGCGACGAGCGTGCGGCCGCCGCCGTCGCCGCGACGGACCAGGCGCTGCGAGACGATGCCGCGCAGGGTCTGCGCGAGCGTCGCGCGGACCTGCTCCTGCTCGTGCGGCGTGAAGAAGTCGACGATGCGGTTGATGGTGTCCTGCGCGTCCACGGTGTGGAGCGTCGCGAGCACCAGGTGGCCGGTCTCCGCGGCGGACAGCGCGGCGCGGACGGTCTCGATGTCGCGCATCTCGCCGACCATGATGACGTCGGGGTCCTGGCGCATCGCGGCGCGCAGCGCGCTGGTGAAGTCGAGGGTGTCCGCGCGCACCTCGCGCTGCGAGATGATCGACTTCTTGTCCTGGTGGAGCACCTCGATGGGGTCCTCGATGGTGACGATGTTGACCTCGCGGTAGCTGTTGATGAGGTCGATCATCGACGCGAGGGTCGTGGTCTTGCCCGAGCCCGTGGGGCCGGTGACGAGCACGAGGCCGCGGGGCTCGAGCGAGAGGTCCGCGATGACGGGCGGCAGGCCCAGCTCCTCGAAGCTCTGCGCGCCGACGGCGACACGGCGGAACACCAGGCCCTCGGTGCCGCGCGCGACGTACGCGTTGACGCGGAAGCGCCCCACGCCCGACAGCGAGAACGCGAAGTCCGCCTCGTGCGTGTCGCGGAACTGCGCGACCAGGTCCTCGGGCAGCACCTGCGCGACCATGTTGCGCGTGTCCTCGGGCGTGAGCGGCGGCACCTGCAGCTTGCGCAGGCGGCCGTCGACGCGCACGCGCGGAGCCGAGCCCACCTTGCAGTGGAGGTCGGAGCCGCCCGTCGAGGCGAGGGCGTGCAGGAACGGGATCACGGACTGGGGCTGATCGGTCACGCTTCCTCCATCGGCATCGGGGCGGTCCTGCTGAAGGGGTGGAGCCGCCGCGCTGATCCGGAGAGTACAGCCGAGCTGGACGTTTCGGACGCAGGTGTGACGAGGTCCTCAGATGTGGGAGGATAGGGGGTCTTTGTTACGCGTCCAGAAAGGGGAACGTTGTGAGCAAGCGAGGCCGCAAGCGCAAGTCGCGCGCGAAGTCCGGCGCCAACCACGGCAAGCGGCCCAACGCCTGAGCCGCGTCCCGCCCGGATAGAGACGAAGCCGCATCGGCATGGCCGATGCGGCTTCTGTCATCTCCGGGGACCGGTGCCGGCCCCGCTCGCCTACGCCCCCGCGTCGGGGCGCGTGGCGCGGATCGTGGTGAGGATGCGCTGACGGAGCTCGTCGGGAGCGACGTCGTGTCCGGTGCGGTTGACGAGCCGCTTGATCTTCTCGTTGATGCGGTGCTCCGCCTCGCACGGCGGGCACTCGCGCAGGTGCTCGCCGATCCGGTGGATCTCGTCCTCCGGAAGCTCGTGATCGATGTACTCGAAGAGACGGTCGAGCGCCTCCTCGCATTCAGGCTTGGACACGGCAGGTCCCCCCGTCCTCTTTCTTCTTCACCGGGGCCTTCTCGTAGACGCCGCGCTCCGCGGCGTAGTCCCTCAGCTTCTCCCTCAGCAGCTTGCGCCCGCGGTGCAGGCGCGACATCACGGTCCCCACGGGGGTGTCCATGATCTGCGCGATCTCCTTGTAGGCGAACCCCTCGACGTCGGAGAGGTAGACCGCCATCCGGAAGTCGTCCGACAGCTCCGAGAGCGCGCGCTTGACCTCGTCGTCGCCGATCGCGTCGAGCGCGCGGTCCTCGGCAGAGGCGAGCCCCGACGAGGTGTGCTCCGCGGCGGCGGCGAGCTGCCAGTCCTCGACGGTCTCCGCGTCGGAACGCTTGGGCTCGCGCTGCTTCTTGCGGTAGGTGTTGATGAACGCGTTGGTCTGGATGCGGTACAGCCACGCCTTGAGGTTGGTCCCCGGCGTGAACTTGTCCTGCGCCGCGAAGGCCTTCGCGAACGTCTCCTGGACCAGGTCCTCCGCGTCCGCACCGTTGCGCGTCATGCGCAGCGCGGCGGCGTAGAGCTGGTCCATGTAGGACAGCGCCTCAGCCTCGAAGTCGAAATCTGTCGTGTCGGTCATCGGTTGCGAGCGTACAGCCCCGCGCCTGCGTGCAGCAGCAGCGGTCGGGCGAGGCCTCTCCACGGTTGTCGTCACGCCGATGCTCAACGTCGCGCCGGCCGCATCCATTCCCGTCGGGCCGCTACCCCTGACGCGGGCGCGCGTGCTTGGTAGCGTAGGAGGCATGTTGCGCGCACTCGCCCGGCCCATGCTCGCCTCCTGGTTCGTCTACGGAGGGGTCCAGAGCTATCTCGAGCCCGAGGAGCGCGCCGCGCGCGTCGCTCCCACCGTCGAGCCCGCGCTCGAGGAGCTCGGGCTCGAGGACGTCAAGACCGTCGACCTGGTGAAGGCGCACGGCATCGCCTCGATCGCGCTCGCCTCGGCGCTCGCGCTGTCGCGTGCGCCGCGCTCCGCCGCGCTGGGCCTCGCCGGGCTCGCGGGGGTCACCACCGCGTTGTCGCACCCCTTCTGGAAGGAGGAGGACGAGGCCAAGCGCGACGAGGAGCTCGAGCAGTTCCTCAAGAACCTCTCGCTGGTCGGCGGCGTCCTCGTCGCCGCGACCGCGGGCCACAGCCAGCGGCACATCGACCGCAAGAAGGCGAAGAAGGTCAAGGCCAAGGAGAAGGCCGCCGCCGCGAAGGCCAAGGAGAAGGAGGCCAAGGCGAAGGCCAAGGCCGCCGCCAAGGGCGAGCCCGAGCCCGAGCCCGCGAAGAAGTCCAAGTGGAAGCGAGCCGCGTGAGCGGCACCCTCCCTCTCGGCACCGGGATCGGCGAGGTGTGGCCCGCGCCCCTCGCGCATCGTCCGCTCGACGCGACGGTCTCGGTACCCGGCTCGAAGTCCCTCACCAACCGCTTCCTGGTGCTCGCGGCCCTCGCCGCGGAGCCCGTCACCGTGCGCGGCGGCCTGCGCTCGCGCGACTCCGACCTCATGATCGGCGCGCTGCGCGGCCTGGGCGTCGAGGTGGACGATGCGGGAGCCGAGTGGCGTGTCACGCCCGGCCCGCTGCGCGGCGGCGTCCACGTCGACTGCGGCCTCGCGGGCACGGTCATGCGCTTCGTCCCGCCGATGGTGCTGCTGGCCGACGGGCCCGTGAGCTTCGACGGCGACGAGGGCGCGCGCGTGCGCCCCATGGGACCGCTGCTCGACGCGCTGCGCCTGCTCGGCGCGACCGTCGAGGACGAGGGCCGCGGCACGCTGCCCTTCACCGTCACCCCGCCGCTCGAGGTGCCGGACGTGGTCGAGGTCGACTCGTCGTCGTCCTCGCAGTTCGTGACCGGGCTCCTGCTGACGGCGCCGCGGCTGCCCGAGGGGCTCACGGTCCGGCACACCGGCGAGACGCTGCCGAGCCTTCCCCACATCGACATGACCTGCGAGACGCTGCGCGCCGCGGGCATCCGCGTCGACCAGCCCGACGAGCGCACGTGGGTGGTCCACCCCGGCGAGATCCGCCCGGGCGACGTCCGCGTCGAGCCCGATCTCAGCAACGCCGGACCGTTCATGGCCGCCGCGCTGGTCGCCGGCGGCACCGTCCGCGTCCCCGGCTGGCCCGCGGTCACCACGCAGCCCGGCGCGTACTTCCCCGAGCTGCTCACGCGCATGGGCGCGACGTGCACGCTCGACGGCGACGTCATGACCGTGACCGGCACCGGCGAGATCCGCGGCATCGACGCGGACCTCTCCCCCGCCGGAGAGATCACGCCCACCATCGCGGCGCTGTGCGCGCTCGGGGACGGACCCTCGCAGCTCACCGGCATCGGCCACCTGCGCGGCCACGAGACGGACCGGCTCGCGGCGATCGCCGCCGAGGTCGAGCGTCTGGGCGGGCGCTGCGTCGCCGGCGACGAGGCGCTGACGTTCGGCGGGAGGCCTCCCACCGGCCTCGCGGGCGCCGTCATGGAGACGTACCACGACCACCGCATGGCGACCTTCGCCGCGGTGATCGGCCTCGCGGTGCCGGGCGTCGACGTCCTCAACGTGGGCACCACGTCGAAGACGATGCCCGACTTCCCCACGATGTGGCGCGACATGCTCGACGCGGATCCGACGGCCAGCTGAATGGCCCGCCGAGAGTACGACGAGTCCGACGCGAAGGTCCGCCCCAACCGCCGAGGCTCGAGGCCGCGCACCAAGATCCGTCCCGCGCACGAGGACGCCGAGCCGGGCATCGTCATCGGCGTCGACCGCGGCCGGTACACGGTCCGCATGGACGATGCGGTCATCACCGCGGTCAAGGCGCGCGAGCTCGGGCGCCGCGGGCTGGTGATCGGCGACCGCGTCGGGGTGGTCGGCGACACGTCGGGCCGCCCGGACACTCTCGCGCGCATCGTCAAGCGCGAGGAGCGCGCCACCGCGCTGCGGCGCACCGCCGACGACACCGACGCGACCGAGCGGGTCATCGTCGCGAACGCGGGACAGCTCGCGATCGTCACGGCGCTGGCGGACCCCGAGCCCAACCCGCGCATGATCGACCGGTGCCTGGTCGCGGCCTTCGACGCCGGCATGACCGCGCTGCTGGTGCTGACCAAGGCCGACCTCGCGGATGCGAGCGAGCTGCGCGGCGCGTACGAGCCGCTGGGCGTGCGCGTGCTCGAGATGTCGGTGCGCCGCGACGGCGGGCCCGAGGCGGATCCCGGCTTCGTCGAGCTGCGCGACGCGCTGGTCGAGGAGACCACCGTGCTCGTCGGCTACTCGGGCGTGGGCAAGTCGACGCTCGTCAACGCGCTCGTGCCCGACGCGGGGCGCGCCGTCGGCATCGTCAACGACGTCACCGGGCGCGGCCGCCACACCTCGACCTCGGCGGTGCTGTACGAGGTGCCCACCGGCGGGCGCATCGTCGACACCCCGGGCGTGCGGTCCTTCGGGCTCGCGCACGTGGACCCCTCGCACTTCATCCTCGCGTTCCCCGACATCGCGGATGCGGCCGACGAGCGCTGCCCGCGGGGCTGCACGCACGAGTCGGCCGAGGCCGGCTGCGAGCTCGACGCCTGGGCCGGGGACGAGCCGGACCGCCACGCGCGCGTCGACTCGATCCGCCGCCTGCTCGCCTCGCGCGCCGCGGGCGAGGCGTACTGAACGCTCCCGCCGCGCATCGTGCCCGGTAGGTTGAGGGCATGACGGACGCCCCCTACGCCGACGACCTCCTGCTCGCCCTCGCGATCGCCGACGCGGTCGACGGCGTGACGATGCCGAACTTCGCGACCGGCGACCTCACGGTCGAGACCAAGCCCGACGACACCCCCGTCACGGCCGTCGACCGGGCCGCGGAGCGCATGGCGCGCGACCTCATCGGGCAGCACCGTCCGGACGATGCGTTCGTGGGCGAGGAGTACGGCACCACCGGCACGGGCGCGCGACGCTGGGTGATGGACCCCATCGACGGCACCAAGAACTTCATCCGCGACGTGCCGGTGTGGGCGACGCTCATCTCGCTGCTCGACGGCGACGACGTGGTGGTGGGCGTGGTGAGCGCGCCGGCGCTGCACCGGCGCTGGTTCGCGGCGCGCGGCCAGGGCGCGTGGCTCGGGCAGTCCGAGGCGACCGCGCGTCCGATCCACGTCTCCGACGTCGCGACGCTCGGCGAGGCCTCGCTGTCGTACTCGGACCTGTCCGAGTGGCGGGACTTCGGACGCCTCGACGCCTTCCTCGGCCTCATGGACGACGTCTGGCGCACGCGCGCGTACGGCGACTTCTGGAGCTACATGATGGTCGCCGAGGGCGCGGTCGACATCGCGGCCGAGCCCGAGCTCGAGCTCTACGACATGGGCGCGCTGGTGCCGATCGTCGAGGAGGCGGGCGGGCGCTTCACCGGCGTGGACGGCACGCCCGGCCCGCACGGCGGCAACGCGCTCGTCACCAACGGCCTGCTGCACGACGAGGTGCTCGCGCGGCTCGCGCCCCGACGCTCCTGACGCTCGCGGGCGCCGCTCCCAGGACGATGCTCAGACCGGCTTGAGGCTGCCCAGCTCCGAGGCGTCGTACCAGAGCAGGTCGCGCTCCTCGAGGACGTCGAGCGCGTCCTCGTCGCCGCCGACCGCGGCGCTCACATCGCCCGCGGCCTCCGGCTCGTCGACGAACGCGCAGGCGATCGCCGAGGCCGGGATCCTGCCGTGGACGCGCACCGCGGCGGGGTGGACCTCCGGGTCCGCGTCGCACTCGGCGCGGGTGAGCTCGGCGACCACGACCACACGCAGCGGCGAGCCCGCCTCGATGACCGAGGCGCGAGCCGCGACGTCGCGCGCGATCTCCGCGAGCTCGTCGGCGTCGTCGCTCGCGACGATCTCGAGCAGGCGCTCGGTGACGGCGTAGGCGACGGGAGGCTCCCAGAGGCCGTCCGCGCAGCGGGGCAGATCGTCGACCGTGGCGGGGATGTACACGCGCATGGGATCAGTCTGTCACCGCCGCGGGGCTGCGGCGCGAGGCGCGCGCGTCCTCCACCAGCGCCGCGCCCATCGACGCGATCGCGGCGCGCAGCGGGGAGCGCGGCGCCACCTCGGCGAGCGCCCTGCCCTCGCGCGCGGCGGCGTCGCATGCGCGCGGATCCCACGGCAGGGGCCACACCTCGGTCACGCCGGCGTGCCGCCCGAGCGACGCCGCGATGGCGTCCTCGGGGCGGCTCCCCGCCACGGACGAGCGGATGCGGTTGACCGCGACCACCGGAGCGGGGCCCTCGTGGTCGACGAGCGCCTGCACCAGCCGCACCAGCTGGTGCGGCTCGGCACCGCCCACCGCGAGGACGACATCGGCCTCCGCGAGCGCGGCGAGCGTCGCGCCGTCGCGGCCCGGCCGCGCGAGCGATCCGCCGCCCGGGTCGACGGGCGCGGCGACGTCGACGACCACCACGTCGGCGGCCGCCCGCAGCGCGGGCCACAGCCTCTCCAGCCCGCCCGGCGTGACCTCGGGCCAGCGCGCGGCCCGCGGGAGCCCCGTGAGGACGCTCAGCCGCGGTGCGACCTCCGTGAGCTGCCGCGACAGCGCCGCGGCGACGTCCTCGCCCCGCGTCGCGGCACGCGTCACCGCGGCCACGCCCGGCGCCTCGTCGACGAGTCCGAGCGCCGTCGCGATCGACGCCCCGTACATGTCGAGGTCCACGAGCAGCGTGCGATGGCCGGCGATCGCCGCCTCCGCCGCGACGTTGACCGCGACCGTGGTGCGCCCCGGCGCGCCCCCGGTGCCCCACACCGCCACGAGCCCGCCCTCGCCGCGCGGCACCGGCGCCGCGAGCGCCGGCGCGGGCCGCGCCACCGCGGCGAGCACCGCGTCGACGAGATCCTCGCGCGCGATGCGGATCCCGAGCATGTCCAGCCGCGGCGCCGGCCCGGACGCCACTCCCACGAGCCCGACGCCCGCCGACCGGATGCTCGCCACCGCGTCCGCGTCGAGGTGCGGCTGGTCGGACACGATGACCACCGTGCCGAGCCCGGCCTGCGCGACGGCGATCGCCTCGGCGAGGTCCGGGCATCGCCTCACCACCACGATCCCGGGGTGCGCGTCCAGCGCGGCGACCACGCGCGCCTCGTCCGGCCCCCGCACCGCGATCACGGCGCGCGCGGCGGCGGTCACCCCGCCCCCACGACCGCGACGGCCGCGGCCGTCGCGAGGGCGTCGAGGAGCGCGCCGACCTCGTCCTGCGGGACGGCGAGGTAGACGGTGGTGCCGGAGAGCCCGAAGGCGTCGTCGTCGCGCTCGACCTCCGCGACGGGGAGCGACGCCGCGACCCTCGCGGAGGCGCCACCCTCGGCCGGCGTCGCCCACACGTCGACGGCCGCACCGACGGTCACATCCGACGCGACGGGCACCGTCGCGAGCACCGCGACCCGCCGCGCGTCGTACGCCTCGGGCGACTCCACCGCGCTCGCCGGGATGAGCTCTCCCTCCCCGACGGTGCGGGTGAGGACCGCGCCCCAGGGCGCGTCGTCGACGGCCTCGAGGTAGCCCTCCCCGACGCGCACATGCGCGACGGCGACCGAGGACTCGTCGAGGACCGCGCCCGGAGCGAGCGGCTCGGCGGCCGCGTAGACCGGCACGGTGTCGTCGGCCGCGCGCAGCACCGCGACCACGCCCGTGACCGCGATCGCGATGAGGAGGACGCCCACGACGAGCCGCGGATCGCGCCAACCCGGAGCGCGCAGACGCGCCACCACCGGTCGCCCCGCATCACGCATCGTCACCCCCCAGCGACGTTGTCGGCTGCCGCCCATCATGCCTGGTGTCGGGGCGCACGGGAAGACCTGTGGACATCCGGCGCGCGCGGCTCCGGCATGTCACAATGACGAGGTGCCGCCCAGGTTCCTCAAGCTCAGCGACGTTCAGGAGATCCTGAACATCTCCTCGCAGCAGGCGTACGCCCTCGTGCGCTCCGGCGACCTGCCGGCGATCCAGGTGGGCGGGCGTGGGCAGTGGCGCGTCGACGAGGCGGAGCTCGAGAGCTACATCGCCCGTCAGTACGCGGTCGCCCGCGAGCACCTCCGCGAGCGCGAGGCCCGCTAGCCCGCTCGCACCGCCAGCACCGCCGCGAGCGGCACGGTGCGCATGCCCCGCTCCGACGCGAGCTCGAGGTGATCCGCGCCGACCGCGGCGACCCTGCCGTGCCATCGTCCGCCGGGCGTCTGCACGGACACGGCGTCGCCGCGCTCGGCGATCTCGCGCAGCACCGTGCCCACCCCCATGCGGAGCCGCACCGCTCCGACCTCCGTGGCGCCGTGCCCGAGGCCCTCGCACGAGGAGACCGCCGCCAGCGGCACGAGCACCTGTCCCGGAGCGCCGTCGAGCAGCACCCACGCGCCCGCCGCGTCCGCGACGGCCCCCTCGATCGCGGCGCCGTCATGGAGGACCAGGCGCACCGCGACGCCCGGGTGCGCGAGGAGCCTCCCGGCGAGGGGGACCGTCGCGCGCTCGTCCCGGGTGCGCTCGGCGATCTCGACGTCGAGGTCCGCACGGTCGGCGGCGTCGAGCGAGGCCTCGAGATCGGCGAACAGCAGCTCCCAGCGCATGGCGTCACGCTATCGACGTCATCCCCAGAGCGGCACCCCGATCTGGACAGAAGCGGCGAAGAGGACTACATCAGGAGGTGTCGAATAACACTAAACAGCATCAAACGTGATCAAAAAGGGGGCAGGGATGACCAGGCACGGCATCATGACGAAGGGGGACGGCGGCACCACGGGTGGCGTGGGCCCCGCGAGCGGAGCGATCGGGCTGGCCGCGGTCCTCGCGGCGGCGACCCTCGGACCCCTCGGCGGCGCGCTCGCGTGGCACGCCGCGCTCTCGCTCGACGCCAGGCTGTGGGAGCCCGCGGACCTCGTCGCGGTGCTCGCGGGCGCGCTCGCCGCCCTCGTCTCCGCAGGGTTCCTGCTCGACGTCGCGCGAGCGCTCGGCGCGCAGCTGCGTGGACGCGCCGCTCCCCCGGCCACCGGGCGCCTCGCGCGCACGGTCGCCGCCACGCTCGCCGCCCTGCTGCTCGGCACGGGCGCCGCGCACGCGGACGAGCCCCCTCCCGCGGTCGGCTGGCTGCCCTCCGCACCGACGTCGCCGCGCGCGGAGACCGCCGCTCCTGCGCCGGCCGTCGCAGCGAAGGCGGCAGCCGCGCCCGGCTCCGCGTCGGCATCGTCGCCCGGGGACGGTACCGCGCACGTCCGCACCGTCCGCCCAGGCGAGAGCCTGTGGTCCATCACGGCCGACGAGCAAGGCCCGGACGCGTCGGCCGCCGACATCGCGGCGGCGTGGCCCGAGCTCTACGCCGCGAACGCGGACGCGATCGGGGCGGACCCCGACCTCATCCATCCGGGCCTGCGGCTCGTCCTTCCGGACGGTCTCGTCGAGGACGCACGATGAGCGCCGAGCCCGCATGGGCGCCACGGCCGCCTCGCGCCGACATCTACGGACGCACGCGCGCGACGCTCGGCGATCCGACCCCGCTCGCGTGCACCTGCGCGCTCACCGCCATCGAGGTGGTCCACGGCGGAGAGGGGCTCGACACCCTCCTCCGCTGGATCACCCCGGAGGTGCGCGAGCGGCTCGCGCGCCAGCACTCGCTCGCCCACCGGCTCGGGCGGCGCGGCGGGATCCCCGCCCGCATCGTCCGTGCGCGGTCATGCCGGGTCTCGCCGACCGCGACGGAGATCGCGGCGGTCGCCCGCATCGGCGACCGGGTCCACGCCGTCGCCATCCGCCTCGAGGACCTCGCGGGCCGCTGGGTCATCACCGTGCTCGACATCGGCTGAGACGCGCCGAGGGCGGCCACCCGCAGGCGGCCGCCCTCGGCGACGGAGACGGCGGAGGTCAGAGCTCGGTCTGGTCCTCGTTCTTGCCGTGGCACATCTTGTACTTGCGTCCGGAGCCGCACGGGCACGGGGAGTTCTTGCCCGCACCCGCGAAGACGCGGCCGTCGTCCCACGGGTGCGCGCCCTCGGCCTGCTTGGTCGCCGCCGCCTGGCCCGAGCCGTCCTGCGACGGTCCGGAGAACGTCAGCGCGCCCATGCTCGCCTGGACGGGGCCGCCCACGGAGCCCGTGGCGGGACGCGAGGAGACGCGACGGCCGGCGGCTGCCGGGACCTGCGCGGGCGCCGCAGCCTTCGCGCCGGCCTGCGCCGTGGCCGCCGCGGAGTCCGCGGTCACCGGGGCCTGCGCGGGAGCCTCCTTCTTCTCGACGCGGTAGAGGATCGAGACCGCCTGCTCCTTGATCGCGTCGGACATCGCCTCGAAGAGCTGGAAGCCCTCGCGCTGGTACTCGATCAGCGGGTCGCGCTGACCCATCGCGCGCAGGCCGATGCCCTCCTTGAGGTAGTCCATCTCGTAGAGGTGCTCGCGCCACTTGAAGTCCATGACCTGCAGCAGCACCTGGCGCTCGACCTGGCGCATGACGTCGGCCCCGAGCCTGGTCTCGACCAGCTCGTACTGGAGGCGCGCATCGGCCACGAGCTCGCGCTCGAGGAACGCGGTGGTGAGCCCGGACAGGTCGCCGGCCTCCTCGATGACCTCCTCGATGTCGATCGACACCGGGTAGACCGAGCGCAGGTCCTTCCACAGCGCCTCGAGGTCCCAGTCGTCGGGCGAGCCGACGAGCGTCGCGGAGCGCACGTACGCGCGGACCACGTCCTCGATGAACTGCTGGATCTGCTCGTGCAGGTCCTCGCCGTCGAGCACGCGACGGCGCTCGGCGAAGATGATGTGACGCTGCGAGTTCAGCACGTCGTCGTACTTGAGGATGTTCTTGCGGATCTCGTGGTTGCGACCCTCGATCTGCGCCTGCGCGCTCTGCACGCCGCGCGTGAGCACCTTCGACTCGATCGGCATGTCGTCGGGCAGCGCCGACGAGTTCATCACGCTGGCCGCGAGGCCCGACTGGAACATCCGCATGAGGTCGTCCTCGAGCGAGAGGTAGAACCGGCTCTCGCCCGGGTCGCCCTGGCGGCCCGAGCGGCCGCGGAGCTGGTTGTCGATGCGGCGCGACTCGTGGCGCTCGGTGCCGAGCACGTAGAGGCCGCCCGCCTCGAGGACCTCGTCCCGCTCGGCCGAGGTCTCCTCCTGAGCGGCGGCGAAGACGTCCTTCCAGACCTCCTCGTACTCCTCCGGGCTCTCGTTCGGGTCGAGGCCGCGGGCCTGCATCTCGGCGACCGCGCGGAACTCGGGGTTCCCGCCCAGCATGATGTCGGTGCCGCGGCCCGCCATGTTGGTCGCGACGGTCACGGCGCCCTTGCGGCCGGCCTCGGCGACGATCGCCGCCTCGCGCTCGTGCTGCTTCGCGTTGAGGACGGTGTGGACGATGCCGCGCTTGCGCAGCTCCTGCGACAGCGACTCGGACTTCTCGACCGACACCGTGCCGACCAGCACCGGCTGGCCCTTCTCGTGCCGCTCGAGGATGTCCGTGATGACGGCGGTGAACTTCGACTGCTCGTTCTTGTAGAGCAGGTCCGACTGGTCCTGACGGATCATCGGGCGGTTGGTCGGGATGGGGATGACGCCCATGCCGTAGGTCGCATGGAGCTCGGCCGCCTCGGTCTGCGCCGTACCGGTCATGCCCGCGAGCTTGCCGTAGAGACGGAAGTAGTTCTGGAGGGTGATCGAGGCGTACGTCTGGTTCTCCGCCTTGATCGGGACGCGCTCCTTGGCCTCGATCGCCTGGTGGAGGCCCTCCGAGTAGCGGCGGCCCTTGAGCAGACGGCCGGTGTGCTCGTCGACGATGTCGACCTCGCCGCCCTGCACCACGTAGTCGCGGTCCTTGCGGAACAGCTCCTTCGCCTTGATGGCGTTGTTGAGGAAGCCGATGAGCGGCGTGTTGGCGGGGTCGTAGAGGTTCTCGATGCCGAGCGCCTTCTCGACCTTGTCGATGCCGGGCTCGAGGATGCCGACCGCGCGCTTCTTCTCCTCGACCTCGTAGTCGACGTCGATCTCGAGCTGCTGCGCGAGGCGCGCGAACTCGACGTACCAGCGGTTGTTGTCGCCCGAGGCGGGTCCGGAGACGATGAGCGGAGTACGCGCCTCGTCGATGAGGATCGAGTCGACCTCGTCGACGATCGCGTAGTGGTAGCCGCGCTGGACCAGCTGCGAGGGCTGCAGCGCCATGTTGTCGCGCAGGTGGTCGAAGCCGAACTCGTTGTTGGTGCCGTAGGTGATGTCCGCCTCGTACTGGCGGCGGCGCACCTCGGGCGACTGGCCGGCGACGATGCAGCCGGTGGCCATCCCGAGGAAGCGGAACACGCGGCCCATGAGCTCGGACTGGTAGCTCGCGAGGTAGTCGTTGACCGTGACGATGTGCACGCCCTTGCCCTCGAGCGCGTTGAGGTACGCCGGCAGCGTCGCGACCAGGGTCTTGCCCTCACCGGTCTTCATCTCGGCGATGTTGCCGTGGTGCAGCGCGCCGCCGCCCATGAGCTGGACGTCGAAGTGGCGCATGCCGAGCGTGCGTCGCGAGGCCTCGCGGACCGCCGCGAACGCCTCCGGCATGAGGGAGTCGAGGCTCTCGCCGTTCGCACGGCGCTCCTTGAACTCGACCGTGAGCTCCCGCAGCTCGTCGTCCGAGAGCGCCTCGTACGACTCCTCCAGAGCGTTGGTCAGCGTCACCACCTTCTCCAGACGGCGGAGCTCTCGCCCCTCGCCCATACGGATGATGCGGTCCATCAATGCCACGTCGCGCTCCTGTTCAACCCTCGGGTAGTCCCCGACCATCGTAGGCGGTCAGTGGATGCTCTCCGGTTCGTCTCGCTGTGGGCGCAACAGGACGATCGCCGCGCCGAGGGCGAGACCACCCGCGATCCCGGTCCACCCGAGCCGCTCGGAGAAGACGATCGCCGCGAGGATCGCCGCGACCAGGGGCTCGAGCATCGACACGATGGTCGCGACGAACGGCGGCACGGTGCGGAGCCCGCCGAGGTACAGGACGTACGCGAGCGCCGTCGACGCGATGCCGAGCGCGGTCGCGAGCCCCCACGAGGCCGCACCCGACGGGGCGCCCCAGCCGAGCACCAGCGCGACAGGCACCAGAAGCACCCCGCCAGCGGCGAACGACAGCGCGGTGAGGCGCGCCGCGCCCAGACCCGGCACCGGCTCGCGGTTGACGACGGTGACGCCGGCGAAGGTCGCGCCGGTCACCAGCGCGATCAGCACGCCGAGCGCCGCACCGTCCGCCACGGAGAGCGATGAGCCGAGCAGCGTCACGAGGCCGGCGACGGCGAGGACGAGCGCGAGCACGCGCCGTCCCGCAGGCCGGTCGCCGCGCCGCCACCAGTCCCACAACGCGACCCATACGGGCGCGGAGCCGATCGCGACGAGCGTCGCCAGCCCGACGCCCGCGAGCGCGATCCCGGTGAAGTAGAGCACCTCGAAGACCGCGGTGAGCGAGCCGGTCGCGAGGATGCGGATCGCCATGGGGCGGTCGAGCGCGCGCAGCGCGAGCGCGCGGCGGGCGAGCAGCCATGCGCTGAGCGCGAGGCCCGCGATGAGCATGCGCCACATCGCGATGGACGCGGGCGGGATGCCGTCGCGCTGCGCGAGAAGCGTCCCCAGGACGCCGCCGGTGCCCCACAGCGAGGCAGCGAGGACCACGGACATGAAATGGCGGGGCTGCACCCGGGAAATCTAGCCGGATGCAGCCCCGCCGCGACAGAGGTCAGGTCAAGCGGACTCGCGCGTCTCCTCGGCGACGCCCTGCTCGAGGTGGATCACGCCGTACGTCCAGCCGCGCCTGCGGTACACCGCGGAGGCCAGACCCGAGTCGACGTCGTGGAAGAGGAAGAAGTCGTGGCCCACGAGCTCCATCTGGTCGAGGGCGTCGGCGACGCTCATCGGCGGGGCGGAGTGGGTCTTGGAGCGGATGACGATGGGGGTCCCGTCGATCGGGATCTCGCGGTGCGAGCCCTCGGGTGCTCCCTCCCACGCCTCGACGCTGCCGGCGCGGTCGTCGCTCGACGCCTCGTCGAGGTCGACCGGAGGCACCGTGTGGAGCCCGGCCTTCCCCTGATGGCGGTGCGCCTTGCGCTCGTGGAGCTTGCGCAGCTGCTCGACCAGCTTCTGCATCGCGCCGTCGAGCGCGATGAAGCGGTCCTCCGCTGCGGCCTCGGCGCGGACCACGCCGCGTCCGCGGACCGTGATCTCGACGCGCTCCCGGTCGTTGGCGTGCTTGGGATTCCTCTCATGGACCACATGGATGTCCGCTCGGGTCGCGCGAGGGGCGAGAGACTCGACCTTCTCCATCTTCTCGAAGATCCTCTGCCGCATGTCCTCGGAGACCTTGGTGTGACGTCCCACGATGGCGATGTCCATGACGAAAACTCCTTCAGTGTCGCTGAAGCCCGCGCACGGGCTCGGGGCAAGGGGTCGGCGCCTGTCGCGCCCGGGGCCTCACCTCCTCGCCATGAAGGTGTCCGACGTTCTTCGTCGTCCTGGATCTCCCACCATAGCCCTCCTTGGGCGTCATCCGCGACGGACGTGCGCCCCTTGCGTCGGACCCTGGGCGGATGCGAGCACGAGCGCTCCGACCGGCACCAGCGGGGTGCCAGCGAGCGCCTCCGCGGCGCGCACCAGGGTGGCGCCGGTGGTCACGACATCGTCGACGAGGAGCGCGGGCACGGCGTGCGACGGACGCCACGCGTGGCGCGTCGCGCGCGGCGCCGGAGCGCGCCAGCGGAGCCGGTCCCCCGCACCCCGCGCGCCCCCGCCGCCGGGGGCGAGC
>NZ_BBLU01000014.1 GCF_000759715.1 Demequina mangrovi | reverse complement strand
CGAGCCGCCTGTGGGAATCGAACCCACGACCTATTCATTACGAGTGAATCGCTCTGCCGACTGAGCTAAGGCGGCGGTGCGATCCCGAGGGGATCGCGTCCATGCCCCTGAGGGCACGGAAAGACATGATAGCGCCTCAGCAGCGCAATCCTGAAACCGGCATCTCCCCGCCGACGAGGTAGCCGTCGACCGCGTCGATGATGCACTGGTTGGAGCGTCCGTACGCGGTGTGCCCGTCGCCCTCGTAGGTGAGCAGCGTGGACCCCGCGAGCTGCTCGCTGAGCGCCTCGGCCCAGGCGTACGGAGTCGCCGGATCGTCGGTGGTGCCGATGACCAGGATGGGCGCCGCATCGTCCGCGGCCACGAGCTCCGTCACCGTCTCCTTCGCCTGCCACGGCCAGCCGTCGCAGCCGAGCGACGAGGCGAACCACCAGCCGAAGGTCGGGGAGGCCTCCTCGAGGTCGCCGCGGAGCTCGGCGAGCGAGTCGAGCGTGGTGGGCTCAGCGACGGCGCCGTCGAGGCACGAGATCGCGGTGAAGGCCCACATCGAGTTCGAGAGGTACTCCTCGCCGTTGGTGTCCTTGTCGAGGTAGAAGCTCGCCAGCTGCCAGAAGATGTCGGCGGTGCCGCGCGCGAGCACCTCGTCGAGGCCCGCCTGGAGATAGATCCACGAGGCCTCGTCGTACATCGTCACGACCATGCCGTAGACCATGACGTTGCCGTTGACCGTCTCGCCGTCGGGCGTGGGATAGCCCTCGTCGCGCGCGGTCAGCGCGATGTCCTGCACCTGCTGCCGTGCAGCCTCGCGGTCCGAGTCGAGCGGGCACGAGTCCTGCGTGTGGCACCAGTCGATGAAGTTCATCAGCGCGCCCTCGAAGCCCTCGGCCTGGCCGATCGCCATCTCCTCGGACGGGAGCGAGATGTCGACCGCGCCGTCGAGCACCATGCGGCCCACGTTCTCGGGGAACAGCTCGGCGTAGGTCGCGCCCAGCTGCGTGCCGTACGAGTACCCGAGGTAGTAGAGCTCGCTGTCGCCCAGCACCGTCCGGATCACGTCCATGTCGCGCGCCGCCGAAGCGGTGTCGACGTTCTCGACCAGCGGGCCGCTGAGCTCGCGGCAGCGCTCGGCGAAGTCCGCGGTGGTCCGGCGCGCCTCCTCGAGCGCCGCCTCCGAGTCGAGGAAGAGGTCGGTGAGGTAGTACGCGTCGATCTCGTCGGTGTCGCCGCAGGCGAGGGGCGTCGAGTCGCCGGTGCCCCGCGGGTCGAAGCCGACGATGTCGAACGTGCGCACCAGGTCCTCCCCCGCCATCGTCGCGACGGCCTCGGTGAGGTCCTTCCCGCTGGCGCCGGGGCCTCCGGGGTTGATGAGCAGGCTGCCGATGCGCGCGTCCTGGTCGAGCGCGGGCCTCCGGTTGAGCTCGAGGTCGAACGTGTCGCCGTTGGGGTCGCTCCAGTCGACGGGCATCTGGAGGGTCGCGCACTGGAGCCGACCGCACGAGCTCCAGACGGCCTCCTGCTGGTACACCGCCGCCTGGTCGGGCGCGACCACCGCGCCCTGGTCCGCCGTGGAACCTGACCCGGAGCCCGTGTCGGAGGGCTCGATCTCCGTCGGCCCGGCGGTGCAGGCGGCGAGGACGGACGATGCGGCGAGCAGCGCGACGAGCGAGGCGAGGGGGCGTCTCATCCCGCCACCCTAGCGACGCGCGGGCGTCCGGGGGCGGAGCTCGAGCGCCATCGCCTCGAGGGCGAGCAGCGGTGCGACGTTGCCGGCGAGGCGCTCGCGCGCGGTCCCGAGCGCGTCGAGGCAGCGCATCGTGTCCGCCAGCGCGGTGCGCGCGGCGAGGTCGCGGATGTGGCCCTCGTGCGCGACGTTGACCAGGCGCACCGTCGCGCCCGTCTGCACGATGACGACGTCGCGGTAGAGCGACATGAGGTCGGTGATCGCGCGGTCGAACACGTCGCGCTTGTGGCGGGTCGCGCGCCGCTTCTGGTCCTCCTCGAGCTGGCGCAGCTGGGCGCGCAGGGCGGGCGCGATGCGCGTACCGTCCTCGACGCCCAGGGTCGCCATGAGCTGCGCGCGCTCCTCGGCGTCGCGCTCCTCCGTCGCTGCCTTCGCATCGGTCTCGGCGACCTCGACCAGGTCCGCGGCGGCGAAGATCGCGTCGCCCACGCCGCGGATGTCGGTCGCGAGCGCGAGCACCTGATCGCGGCGGGCGCGCGCCTCGGGATCGCGCGCGAGACGGCGGGCGACGCCGATGTGGCTCTGCGCCGCGAGCGCGCACTCGAGGGCGAGGGCGGGGTCGGTGCCGTCGCGCGCGGTGAGCAGGCGCGCGACGTCCTCGGGGTCGGGTGTGCGCAGGCCGACCACGCGGCAGCGGCTGCGGATGGTGACGGCCACGTCCTGCGGGCTGGGCGCGCACAGCACCCAGACGGTGCGCGGCGGCGGCTCCTCGATGGACTTGAGCAGCACGTTCGAGGTGCGCTCCGCCATGCGGTCCGCGTCCTCGACGACGATCACGCGCCATCGTCCCCGGCTCGGCGACGTCGCGGCGAGCGAGATGAGGTCGCGGACCTCGCTGATGGCGATGGTGACCTTCTCCGTCGCGACGAGCGTGACGTCCGCATGGGAGCCCGCGATGGCGGTGGTGCACTCGCGGCACTCCCCGCACCCGCCGCGCTCGCACTGCAGCGCGGCGGCGAAGGCGCGCGCCGCGTAGGAGCGTCCGGAGCCGGGCGGACCGGTGATGAGCCATGCGTGGGTCATCGAGCCGGGGTCGTCGATCGCCGCGCGCAGCGGCCCGACGGGGCGCTCCTGCCCCACCACCTCGTCCCAGACGGTCACGCCGCACCTCCGGCGTGGGCGCGCGGAGCGCGGGCGGTCACGGCGTGCCCCACGGCTCGAGGGGGATGCCGTCGCGGCGGTCCATCGCGGCGGCCACCGCCTCGACCACCGAGGCGTGGACGCTCTCGACCGGACGGGCCGCGTCGATCACGGCGTAGCGGCCGGGGTCGAGCGCCGCGCGCGCAAGGAATCCCTGGCGCATCTCCTCGGACTTCGCGATGGTCTCGCGCTCGACCCGGTCGAGGTCGCGGCTCATGCGCGCGGGGTCGGGGGCCATGTCGAGCACGATGGTGAGGTCGGGAAGCATGCCCTCGGTCGCCCACAGCGAGATGCGCTCGACCTCGTCACCGAGACCGCGCGCGCCGCCCTGGTAGACCACCGACGAGTCGAGGTAGCGGTCCTGCAGCACCACGGTCCCGGCCTCGAGGGCCGGACGCACCTTGGTGCCGATGTGGTGCGCGCGGTCGGCGGCGTAGAGCAGGGCCTCGGCGCGGGGGACGACGTGATCGCCGTGCATGATCGCCTGGCGCAGCTCGATGCCGAGAGGCGTCCCCCCTGGTTCCCGCGTGGTGAGCACGTCGCGCGCGCCGCCCGCGGCCGAGCGGAGGTGTGCCGCGAGCAGATCGACCTGCGTGGTCTTGCCGACGCCGTCGGCTCCCTCGAACACCACCCAGAAGCCCGCGTACGTCATGGGGAGCAATCTACCGGGAGGGTGCGACAGGCCCGCGCCGCATCGTCCTACTGCTCGTTGGGGTAGATGAGCCCGATCTGCGCGCGGACCTCGTCCATGATGTCCATGATCTCGAGCGACTGGTCGAGCGTGAGCAGCGCGCTCTCCTTGTCGCCGGCGTGGATGCGGCGCGCGACCTCGGCGGCCTCGTACTGGAAGCCGTTGGGGACGTCGCCGTCGAAGAACATCTCGGTGCCGTCGTTCCTGGTGAGGGTGAAGGACGTGGGCGTGTAGAAGGTGTCGTGCACCTCGATGCGGCCCTCGGTGCCGCCGATGAGCGCCATGTTGGGCGTGCGCACCTCCATGGTGGTGGTGAGGCTCGCCTGGGCGTGCGCGTAGTCGAAGATCATCGACGTCTGGCCGTCGACGCCCGTCTCGCGCAGGCGGGCGGTGGCGGTGATCTTGTCGGGGACGCCGAGGATGTCGTGGGCGAAGGCGATCGGGTACACGCCGAGGTCGAGCAGGGCTCCTCCCGCGAGCTCGGGGTTCCACATGCGCTCGACGTGGGTGAGGGCCTGGCCGTGGTCGGCCTGGACGGAGATCACGTCGCCGATCTCGCCGCGCGCGATCGCCTCCCGCAGCGCGTGGACGTGCGGCAGGTGCCGGGTCCACATCGCCTCCATGAGGAAGACGTCCTTCGCGCGTGCCGCCGCGACCACCTCGCGCGCCTGCGCGGCGTTCTGGGTGAAGGCCTTCTCGCACAGGACGTGCTTGCCCGCCTCGATCGCGAGCGTCGCGTCGATGTGGTGGCGCGAGTGCGGCGTCGCGACGTAGACGACGTCGATGTCCGGGTCCGCGACCAGGTCCTCGTACGAGCCGTAGGCCTTAGGGATGCCCATCTCGTCGGCGAAGGCCTGGGCACGGCTCTGGTCGCGGGAGCCGACGGCGACCACCTCGGAGGCGGTGTGGCTCGAGACGGCGTCGGCCAGCTTGTGGGCGATGCCGCCGGCGCCGAGGATTCCCCAGCGAACAGCAGGCGCGGACATGGGCATCGGTGCACTCATGGGTTCACCCTAGCGACGATCCAGCTTGCGGCGCCCGGGCGTGCCATCCTCGACACCGCGGGAGGGCGTGAGGGGCCAGGCTAGAGCTCGCCCTTGCGCGGGCCGAAGCGCGCCGCGAGCATGCCGCCCACGAACGCGACGGCCGCGATGATAGGCACGGCGATGTCGAACGAGAAGCCCATCACGGACACGGATCCGGAGTCGACGGTCAGCACGACCGTCCCGAACCCCAGGAGAAGCCCCAGGTAGCCGAGCCACCGCAGGGCGGGGCTCGCGACGGAGTCGGGGGCCTTGCTCTCCGCCATGGCCTACTTCTTCTTCGCGCGGGTGGTGGTCTTCTTCGCGGCGGTGCGACGAGCCGGCTTCTTGGCCGGACCCTTCGCGCGCTTCTCCGCGAGCAGCTCGATCGCACGCTCGGGCGTGACTGACTCGACCGACTCCGACTTGGGGATGGTCACGTTGGTCTCGCCGTCGGTGATGTAGTCGCCGAAGCGACCCGACTTCGCCACGATCGGCTTGCCCGAGGTCGGGTCCTCGCCGAACTCCTTGAGCGGCGGCGTCGCAGCGCGACCGCGGCCGCGCTTGGGCTGCGCGTAGATCGCGAGCGCCTCCTCGAGCGTGATGTCGAGCAGCTGCTGCTCGGACTCGATGGTGCGGGAGTCCGTGCCCTTCTTGAGGTACGGACCGAAGCGGCCGTTCTGCGCCGTGATCTCCTCGTTGGTCGCCGGGTCGACGCCCACGACGCGCGGCAGGCTCATGAGCTTGAGGGCGTCCTCGAGCGTCACGGTCTCGAGGTCCATCGACTTGAACAGGCTCGCCGTCTTGGGACGGCCCTTGGCGTCCTCGGGAAGCACCTCGGTGACGTACGGACCGAAGCGGCCCGCCTTCGCGACGATGTCGAGACCGGACGTGGGGTGCTGGCCCAGGACGCGCTCGTCGCCGCCCTGGTTGGCGATGAGCTCCTCGGCCTTCGCGACCGTGAGCTCGTCGGGGGCGAGCTCCTCGGGGACGGAGGCGGTCTGCTTCTCGCCGTCGACCTCGCGCTCGAGGTACGGGCCGTACTTACCGACGCGCAGCGCGATCCCCGAGCCGATCTCGAACGTCGAGTTGGCACGGGCGTCGATCTCGCCGAGGTCCTCGACCAGGCGCTTGAGGCCCTGCGCGCGGCCCTCGTCGTCGGACGCGCCCGACCCGAAGTAGAACTCGCTCAGCCAGTCCACGCGGGACACCCGGCCGGAAGCGATCTCGTCGAGACCCTCCTCCATGTCCGCGGTGAACGCGTAGTCGATGAGCCACGCGAAGTGGTCCTCGAGCAGGCGGATCATCGCGAAGGCGAGCCACGTCGGCACGAGCGCCTGCTTCTCGACGCGCACGTAGCCCTTGTCGATGATGACGTCGACCATCGCGGCGTACGTCGACGGACGGCCGAGCTTGCGGTCCTCGAGCTCCTTGATCATGGAGCCCTGCGTGTAGCGCGGCGGCGGGGTGGTCGCGTGCGTGAGCGGCTCGATGCCGTCGGCGTCGACCTTCTGACCCTCGGCCAGCACCGGGAGGCGGGACTCCTTCTCGACCTTCTGCTCGTCCTCCTCGTAGCGCGCCTTGTCGCGCGACTCCTCGTAGAGCGCCATGAAGCCGGGGCTGGTGAGGATGGTGCCGGAGGCGGAGAACTCGACCGCGTGGTGCGCGGCCGTGGTCGCGCCGATGCGCACCGTGGACGTGGTGCCCACCGCATCGGCCATCTGGGAGGCGAGCGTGCGCTTCCAGATCATCTCGTACATGCGGAACTCGTCGCCCGTGAGCTCGGCGCGCACCGAGTCAGGGGTGCGGAAGCTGTCGCCCGCGGGGCGGATCGCCTCGTGCGCCTCCTGCGCGTTCGAGTCCTTGGTCGCGTAGACCCGCGGGCTCGCCGCGACGGCGTCGGCGCCGTACAGCGCGGTCGCCTGCTTGCGGGCGGCGCGGATCGCCTCGCCGGACAGGCCCGGCGAGTCGGAACGCATATAGGTGATGTAGCCCTTCTGGTACAGCGCCTGCGCCACGCCCATCGCCTGCCGTGCGCCCAGGCGGAGCTTGCGGCTCGACTCCTGGATCAGCGTCGAGGTGATGAACGGGGCCGCGGGACGGCGCTTGTACGGACGCGAGTCGACGCCGTTGACCGTGAACTTCGCGTCGGCGAGGCCGGCCGCGAGGGCGCCCGCCAGCGCCGCGTGCACGTGGATGACCTTGTCGTTCTTGAGCGCACCGCGGTCGTCGAAGTCCTTGCCCGAGGCGACGCGCTTGCCGTCGACCGAGGTGAGCTTGGCCTCGAAGCTGCGGCCGGCGTCCTTGCCCTCGGTCGCGGTGAAGATGCCCTTGAGGTCCCAGTACTCCGCCGACTGGAACGCCATGCGCTCCCGCTCACGGTCGACCACCAGGCGCAGCGTCACCGACTGCACGCGGCCGGCGGACAGGCCCGACTGGATCTTGCGCCACAGCACGGGCGAGACCTCGTAGCCGTAGAGGCGGTCGAGCAGGCGGCGGGCCTCCTGGGCCTCGACGAGCTCCATGTCGACCTCGCGGGGCTGCTCGAGCGCCCGGGAGATGCCCTCCCGGGTGATCTCGTGGAACGCGAGCCGCTTGACCGGCACCTTGGGCTTGAGGACGTCGAGCAGGTGCCACGCGATGGCCTCGCCCTCGCGGTCCTCATCAGTCGCGAGGTAGAGCTCGTCCGCCTCCTTGAGGCGCTTCTTGATGTCCGCGACGATCTTCTTCTTGTCCGAGTTGACCACGTAGTACGGCTGGAAGCCCGCGTCGATGTCGATCGCGAACTTGCCGATGTCGGTCTTCTTGACCTCGGCCGGAAGGTCCGAGCGCTCCGCGAGATCGCGGATGTGGCCCACCGAGGACACCACGTCGTAGTCGGCGCCCAGGAAGCCGCCGATGGTGCGCGACTTGGTGGGCGACTCGACGATCACGAGCTTGCGGGCCATGGAACCTTCTCTCTGGGCTTAGCGTCCCGGCGGCGTCACCTGCCTGAGACGCACTCAATATACATACGGGGTGCGGCGCCGCCACCGGGACGTGTGGAGGGCCGGATCGTATGAACGTCGGGTGACGCCGCATCGTCCCAGGGCGTTCGCCGAGGTGCCCCGTGGTTCGATGGGCGCATGGAACCCCTGCTCGATGCCTCCCAGCGCGCGGCGGTCGGCGAGGCCATGCGCCGCGTCGCCGACGCCGAGATCCGCCCCCGCTTCCGCGCCCTCGCCGAGGGCGACATCCGCCTCAAGGGCCCGGGCGACTACGTCACCGAGGCGGACGAGTCGGCCGAGCGCGCCCTCACCCCGCTGCTGCGCGAGATCCTCGACGTGCCGGTCGTGGGCGAGGAGGCGACGGCCGCGGATCCCTCGATCGCCGGGCTGCTCGCGACGGAGGGAACCGTGTGGACGGTCGACCCCGTGGACGGCACCGCGAACTTCGTCGCGGGCTCCGACACCTACGCGGTGATGGTCGGACTGGTCGAGGGCGGCGAATCGGTGGGCGGGTGGATCTACCACCCCGAGCACGGGCGCATGTTCGAGGGCCTGCGCGGCGTCGGGGCGTTCCTGGACGGACGGTCGCTCGCGGCGGGCGTCGAGCGGTCCCGCGGGAACGATGCACGTGCGGCGCTCGCGCTCGAGGAGCCCCGCGGCGCGGTGTCGGTGAGGTTCGCGGTCGACTCGGTGCGCGACGGGCTGCTCGCCGCCGAGGCGGAGCTGGGCGGCTACGACGAGCTGCGCATGTGTGCGGGCTTCGACTACGCGGACCTGGTGACGCAGGAGGTCGGCTACCTGGTCTACACGCGCGCCAAGCCATGGGATCACGTGCCCGGCGCCGCGATCGCGGCCGAGGCGGGCTTCACAGTCGGCCGCGTCGACGGCAGCGGCTACCGGCCGGCGATCGAGGACGGGGCTCCGCTGCTCGCGGCCCGCACCGACCGCTGGGAGTCGATCCGCGAGGTGCTCGCCCGCAACCTCGGGCTGTAACCCCCGCCGCGCCGCCGAACGGCGCGGCGACGGTCGGTGCCCCATGGGAGGCGTCGGGGCGGGAGAACCGACGCTCGGCGCCCCATTCCGGAGGGGCCCGAGGCTCGCGGCGCAGGCAGGCGTCGGGGGCGGGCGGCGACGCAGGCAGGCGGCTGGCTCCGGCGGGGTGGCCACCCCGCCGGAGCCGCGCGACCGCCATCTGATCGCGCCGGGGGCTACGGCTGGGTCCGCCGCCCCACGCTGTGCCGCCTGCTCACGATGAGCGCACCGCCGATGGTGAGCAGCGCGAGCGCGCCGGCCACCGCGGGCCAGACCTCGGGAGCACCCGTCGCCGCGAGCACGAGGCCGACCGGGGCCTCGACGTCCGCCTCGGCATCGACAGCGGCGGCCTCGTCAGCCACCTCGTCCAGACCGGCATCGGCGGCAGCGTCGTCCGCAGCAGCGTCGTCGCCGGCCGCATCGTCCGCGGCCTCGTCGTCGCCGGCCGCGTCGTCGGCAGGCGCCTCGTCACCGGGCTCCTCGCCCGCGGGCGGCGCGGCGGCCGTCACCGTGATCGGCTGCCACCCGAAGAGCTCGCCGAACACCGAGTAGATGGCGACCTTGTGCTCGCCCGGCTCGACGGTCTCCGGGACCAGCACCGTCACCGAGTTCTCGCTGAAGCCCGTGATGAGCAGCTCGATCGGCTCGGAGAAGAGGAACACGTCGATGAAGTCGTTCGGATCGAAGTCCTCGGGCAGACCCTCGTCCTCGGCCGGGTCCTCCGGCAGCGTCGGCTCAGGCGCAGGGATCGCCGTCTTCTCCGGAGACGGCACGAGGGTCTTCTCCGTCGCAGGCTCGCTCGGGGCAGGGTCCGGCGTCTCGAGCGGGAGCGGCTCGATGGTCTCGCCCGGGTCGGGCTCCTCGTCGATGACGGTGAGCGTCATCTCCTGGCCAGCCTCGACCGTCGCGGGGGCCACGAAGCAGCACTGCTTCTCCTCGATCAGGTCGTCCTCGCTCGGGGTGTAGTCGCCCGGGACGGGGTCGACGAACACCGGGACGTAGAGCGTGTCCGCGACGACCGGCTCCGCGACATCCGGCGAGAAGCCCGCGAAGACCTTGCCGTCGGGGACCTCCACCGCGGGTACGTCGGTGACCACCGAGCCCTCGCGGATGTTGAACTGCCGCAGCTCGGAACGGAGGCCCGCGTCGAGGTCGAAGGTGACGTCGAAGAGGCACTGCGGGACCATCGTCGTCCCGCCGAACCTGAGGGTCTCGCCGTCGTCGAGCGCGCAGCTCTTCCCGAAGGCGCCGTCGCGGAAGAACACGGTCGGGGTGGCGAGGAGGCCCGCGCCCACGAACATGTTGCCCGCGATGGTCGCGGTGGCCGAGCGGTTGCGGAACTCGACGTCCTCGAGCGCGACGGAGTTGACGAACGTGAACCTCACGAACGCCGACGGGTCTCCCTCGATGAGGACGGACCGCAGGCGCGGCATGTTGCCGAACGCGGTGTCCGCCGCACGCGTGACGGTCGCGGGCACCACGAGCTCGGTCACCTGGCCGAGTCCGGAGAACGCCAGCCCCTCGACCTGCTGCACCGAGGCGAGGTCGAGGCTCGCGACAGCGCCGGCGCCCTCGAAGGCGCGGGCCCCCACGAACCTCACCGAGTTGGGCAGCGTGATCGCCGTGAGCGCGTCGGCGTCGGCGAACGCCCGCCCCTCGATGCGCTGGACGCCCGTGCCGAAGTCGACGCTCACCAGCGCGTCGGCGTTCTTGAACGCGCCCGGGCCGACCGCGAAGAGGGAGTCCGGCAGCACGAGCGACGTGAACTGCGGCGCTCCGGACATCGTCACCTCCGTGGAGAAGGCGCCGACGCGCTCGACGGGGAAGCCGCCGATCTCCGCCGGCACCACCACGTCGGTGCAGCCCGTGATGTCGGAGATGCTCACCGACCCTTCCTGGACCACGAAGGTGTACTCGCAGCCGTCCGCGCCGATGAGCTGCGGGGTGGCCTCCTCGATCACGAACTCCTCGAGCGCGGCCGGCGCGGCGAGCGCCTGGGGCTGCGCCACGAGGACCGGCTGCTCCTCGCCGCCCTCCTCGGCGGCGGGCTCGGGCTCGACGGACTCGGGCGAGTCAGGCGCGGACGCCTCGGGCTCCGGCTCCTCCTCGGCAGTCGGCGCTGCGATGGTCTCGGACGCCGGCGCGACGGCCTCCGCCGATGGAGAGGTCGCGGGCTCGGCGTCGGCCTCCTCGGAGGCAGGCTCGACGGCGGGCTCGACGGGAACCTCGCTCGCCGCTTCGGTGGGAACGGGAGACGATGCCGCGGCACCGGGCTCCTCGGCCAGGGCGGCGGCGCCGCCCAGGACGGGCGCGACGACCAGCAGGCCGGCGACGAGGGTCGCGGCCGCGGCGGAGCGCAGCGGGAAGGTGGTCGGGGACACAGGAAGCTCCTCTTTCGATGGCGTGACCCCGGATGGCGCGGGGCTGCTGCGAACGTACGAGGGAGGATGCCTGCGGACAATGGTGTCCGGACCGCGCGCAGGAGTCCCCCAGGGCTTCCCTCAGAAGTCCTCAGGAATGGGACGGATCCGACAGGAACTCGTCGATGTGGGCGAGGAACTCGGGCCATGCGGGCTCGGCCTCGCCGATGAGGTGGCTCGCGCTGTCGAGCAGCACCAGCCGCGAGCGCGGGATGAGCGATGCGAGCTCGCGCGCCTGATCGATGGGCACCCGCCCGTCGTCGCGCGAGTGCAGGATCAGCGTGGGGCAGCTCACCCGCGCCGCCTGCTCCCTCACGTCGATGAGCGCGAACTCCTCGAGGAACCGCACCGCGTTCTCGTCCGAGGTGGTGCGCCGCTGGAAGGCGGTGAACTCGTCCCACTCCCGCTGCGAGCCGCGGGGCAGGAACTGCGAGGCGAAGACCCTCATGAAGGTCGGGTCCTCGCGCCCCCAGCCCACGCGGGCGAGGTCGATGTCCAGCGCCGCCGCCGCGCGCTCCGCGTCGTCGCGCGCGCGCTTCATCCGGCCCAGCACGTAGCCGCCGGCGAGGATGAGCGAGGAGACCTTCTCGGGGTGACGGGCGGCGTAGTCGATCGCCACGGCCGCGCCCTGGGAGACGCCGAGCAGCGGGAAGCGCTCGAGCCCGGTCGCGGCGACGACGGTCTCGAGGTCCGTGACCCAGTCCTCGAACGAGAACCCCGGGACGCTCCAGTCGGACATCCCGCAGCCGCGCTCGTCGTAGCGCACCAGCGTGCGTCCGCGCGCGAGCCCGCGCACCCAATGCGACCAGACCGGGCTGTCCCATTCGAGGTCGAGGTGGGTGATCCAGTTCGCGGCCTTCATCAGCACCGGCCCCTCGCCCACGGTCGCGTAGGCGATCCGCGCGCCGTCCGCCGCGGAGCAGTAGCGGATGGTCTGGAGCTCCGCGCTCGGGCGGACCGCCGGACGCTCGGCCTCGCGCGCGGCCGGGGACGCCGCGGGAGCTTCCGGCGACGGGGCGACGGGCACGATGAGGCCAGCCACGGCATCGTCCGCCGCCGCGCCGACGATCTCGACGGGGGCGACCACCTGGTAGCCGCGCCCGTGCGCGGTCCGGATCACCCGCTGATCCGCGCCCGTGTCGCCGACGGCCCGGCGCACGGTCCGCAGGGCCGTGGTGAGCGCGGCGTCGCTCACGTACTCGGTCTGCCAGACGTGCTCGAGGATCTCCTGCTTGGTCACCACACGGTCGTGATGCGTGACGAGCAGCCTCAGCAGATCGAAGGCGCGCGGCTCGACACGGACAGGCTCCCCGTCGCAGGTGAGCTGGAAACGGGCAGGGTCGAGCTCGAACTCTCCGAAGCGGTACACCCCCTGGGCCACGGGCCCGAGCGTAGGACACGCCTCTCGCCTGGTAAAGAGCGCGGACACGACGAAGCGGGAGGGTCCCGGAGGACCCTCCCGCTCGTCAGGAGGAGAGACGGGCGACTACGCGGTCGCGAGCTCCTTCTCCTCAACCTTCGCGGCGTCGCGCTTCGCGACGTCGCCGGCGATCCAGAAGGTCGCACCGCCGAGGGCGAGGAACAGGGCGCCGAGGCCGGCGATCAGGCCGACGATGCCGAGGCCCAGCTTGAGGGTCGACGCGGTGACCGAGCCGACACCCAGCTCACCGAAGAGGCCGTGCGCCACGCCGGTCCAGGCCTGGGCGCGGACCTGCATCGCGATCTCGTTGCCGTACTCGAAGTCGGCCCAGTACTGGCCGTCGACCGGAACCTCGTACTCGCCGGGCTCGTAGGTCTCACCGAGGTACTCGGTGGTCTCGGTGACCGTCACGGTCTGGGTGCCGGACAGGATGTGGGTGCCGACGGTGGCCATCTGGTACATGTACTCGGTACCGGTGTTGACCAGCGGGTCGTTGGGGTCGAGCTCGGAGGCGACGACCTTGTAGCCCCACTCGTTCTCGAGGCGGTCGAGGATGGCCTCGGCGCCCTCGACGGAACCGTGGTCGGTCAGCTGACCGTCCTCGTTGTAGGCGAGCTCGACGCCCTGGGCCTCGGAGAACTTCTGAAGCGAGTTCTGGCCTGCGGCGACCTCGGAGTAGGCGAAGCCGGCGGCGCCGATGAAGCCGAGACCGGCGACTGCGAGAGCGGCACCGACGATGCGGAGCTTGGTGACCATGATGGTTCCTTTCTGGGGTTCGGGTGACTTGTTGAGCTGTCACCCAGAACCTTTCCGCCCCGCCGGGCCACACGCCCGGGACGTAGGCCCCGAAACAATCCCGAAACACGGGAATTCGATAACGGTTAGGCAAAATATGGCCGAATAACAGGCGTTATGCTCGCGCACGATGGCCCGATACCTGGGACCTCGGGCCCAGACGGCCCGCCCGGGCGAGGCCGCGCCGGCGCATCGTCACCCGCGGTCGGACATGCGAAAGGCCCCCGCCGCGGGAGCGACGGGGGCCTTCGGAGAAGCTGTCAGCGGCGCGCGAGGTCGGGCAGGTCCTCGTGCGAGATGACGTCGTAGAGGCCGCGGTTGCGCAGCGCGCGACGGTAGCCCGCCGAGGCGCCGGCGCGACGGGGCTGCTGGAGCACCGGCGCGTGGAAGCCGCGGTGGATGACCTCGCGCACGGTCGCGAGCACGTTCTCGCGCGTGTGAACGGTCGGGTCGACGATGAGCTGGACCTCGTAGTCGACGCCCGACTCGTGGATCGCCTCGAGCGACGCCCACGCCTGGAAGCCCGCGGTGTCGGAGCCGGTGATGTGCTCGTACATGCCGGGGGTGCCCTTGAGGTCGAAGCGGACCCAGTCGACGGAGGGGATCACGGAGGCGAGACGGCCGGGGTGCGCGCCCATGGTGTGGAGGCCGACCGCGTAACCGAGCGCGCGGGCCTCGCGGATCGCGGGAAGGAGGCCGTCCTGGCGCGCGGGCTCGCCGCCGCCGAACACGACCGCGTCGACCAGGCCGCGGTGCGACTCGAGCTGCTCGCGGACGCGCTGCCACGCGACAGTGCCCTCGCCGGTCGGGTCGTGGCTCTCCGGCGTGCCGCAGTACGCGCACAGCCAGGGGCAGCCCTGGAGCGTGACGGTCGCGGCGATACGCCCGGGCCACGCGTGCGTGCAGGAGGAGAGGAAGTCCGCGATGACGAGCGAGTCCGCGGTCTGCGACGCGATGGCGGTCAGGTCGATCTCGGTGGTGGTCATGGTGCGTGCCTCCTGGCTCGGCTTCCCCGCGAGATCTTCGCGGAGTCCTTCTCTGACGACCGGTCCGGACGTCTTCAGGGTGCGCCGAGTCCGCGTCGCGAGACGCGTCGACACACCGTCGTGGTGGGATTCGTCGGCGAGGGGGCGGCGGGGGTCCACCTGCACCACCTCGACATCACCATTCTGACCCCGTGAGGAGCCGGCCAGAACCACCTGCGGGGTCTCCCCCGGAGGCCCTGGCGCGAACGTCGATGTCACCCTTCAAGGTTAGTTTTGCCACTGGGTGACCGCTTCGGACCAGGGTCCCGATTCCGGTGTTATCGGCACCAGGTCGGGACCAACGCATGGTAAAGCCACCCGCCCCGAGGCCAAGGCTCGGCAATGCCTGTCCCGCGGGTGAATTCCCAGGAAACTCCCTGTGAATCTCGCCACCCCGGGCGTGTCGCGGACTACTCCAGGAAGCCGTCCGCGACCAGGTCGCGGATCGCCGGCACCAGCCCGGACAGCATCGTCCCCGCGGGCACGTCGAGCAGGGCTGCGAGCGCGTGCGCGATCTGGCCCGCGGTGAGCTCGCCGTCGCAGGCGCCCACGAAGCCCGCGAGCGCGGTGTCCATCGACACCGAGCGCCCGAGACCGGCGCCCTGGCGCAGCAGGATGTACTGCGGATCGGCCTGCAGGACCGGCCCGTACGACTCGCGCGTGACGTCGGCCGCCGCCGTCCAGGCCGTGTCGAGCAGCACCTCGTCGGACAGCGCCGCGACGCGGTCGTGCGCCGCGAGCGCCTTCACCAGGTAGCCGCCGAAGGGCTCCTGAAGGGCGCCCTCGTGCTGCTCGAGCCGCCGGAGCGTCGGCGTCCCCGTGACGGACCGTCGCAGCAGGACCATCCCGAAGCCGATGGCCTGCACGCCGCGGGCGTCGAAGTCCTCCAGGTACGCGCCGTAGGCGGCGTCGAACTCCGCGCGCCCGCGCTCCGGGGTCACGCCCGCATCGCGCAGCCAGGTCTCGGCGTACTCGGCCGGATCGAGCTCGTCGCGCTCGATCACCCACGCGTCGAGGGCCACGGGCGACGCGGCGAGCCACGCCTCGAGCCCCTCGGCCCACGAGCCGCCCCGGATCTCCCAGTTGCCGAGCATCTGGGCGACGCCCCCGGGCGCGAGCACCGTCCCGACGCTCGAGACGAGCGCGGACACGATCCCGTCGCCCGGCACCCCGGACGCCCGGTACTCGAAGCTCGGCGCCCCCTCGGGCGTGATGACGAACGGCGGGTTCGACACCACGAGGTCGAACTCCTCCCCCGCGACGGGCTCGAGCATCGACCCCTCGCGCAGGTCCCACGCGGCGCCGTTGAGGGCCCGGTTGAAGGCCGCGTACGCGAGCGCGCGGCCGGAGATGTCCGTCGCGACCACGCTCTCGGAATGGAGCGAGGCGTGCAGCGCCTGGATCCCGCAGCCCGTGCCCAGGTCGAGCACCCGTCCGACCGGGGAGCGCATCGTCATCCCCGCAAGCGTGAGCGAGGCGCCGCCGATGCCGAGGACGTGGTCGTCGCGCAGCCGCGCGCCCGTCACCGCCTCGCCGTGGTCCGAGGCGACCCACCACCGCGCCTCTCCGCCCTCCGCGGTCGCCTCGAAGGGACGCAGGTCGACGCGTCCGCGAGCCTCTCCCCCGGACACCTCGACGAGGCCGAGCGCCGCGGCGCCCTCGGCGCCGGTGGCCGGCAGCGCGGCGTCGACCGCCGCGCGCGGGACCGTGTCGCCCAGCAGGAACAGCCGGGTGAGCGTCGCCTCCGGCGTGGACGATGCGCGGGCGGCCATGCGCGCCGGCAGCACCTGCTCGCGCCCGAAGGCTCGCATCGCGCGCTCCCCGACCACGGCCTCGACCGCATCGACGGTCCACCCGTCGAGGTCGCGACGGAGGGCCTCCGCCGAGGCGGGATCGGGCAGCACGGGGGTGTCGAGGGTCACGCCCTCGAGGCTAGTGCGGCGCGGACGTCAGAGCGCGCGGACCATCTGCAGCATGTGACCGCTCGCGCTCTCGAACGTGTGGCCCGCGAGCGCGAAGCCGAGCCTCTCGTAGGCGCGGCGGGCCCGCACGTTGTCCGCGTGCACGTCGAGGTACAGCGTCGCCAGGCCGTGCGAGCGCGTCCACGCGCACGCCTCGTCGACCAGCGCCGCCAGCAGCCCCGCACTGCGCGACGCGGGCACCACGTACACGCCGATGAGCGCCGCGCGGCGCTCGGTGACGATCGCCCCGAAGTAGTCGGCCGACCCCTCGCCCTGGACCAGCACGGCGACGGTGCCGACCAGCGCGCCCCCGTCCTCGGCGAGCAGCTGGAGCACCTCCCCGCCGGACGCGGCCCGCGCCGCGCGATCCCGCCAGAACTCGTCCGGCTCGGCCCGCGCATCGTCCAACGTCGTGAGGAAGGCGATGCGCGCCTCCGGGTCGGCGAGCGCCTCGAGCCGCAGGTCTCGCGCCCGCGCCCAGTCCTCGGGGACGATGCGCCGGATGGTCGGGGCCATCACGTCAGTCTGTCGGAGGTGAGGAGCGCGCGGTAGAACGCGACCCCGCGGCCGAGCGACTCGACCTCGACCTTCTCGTTCGGACCGTGCACGGCCTCGCGCTGCGCCTTGGCCATCCGGAGCGGCGCGAAGCGGTACGTCGCGCCCGACATCGGCGCGAGGTGGCGCGAGTCCGACGCGGCCAGCATGACGTACGGGATCGCGAGCGCGTCGGGGTACGACGCGCCCACAGCCTCGAGCATCGCCGCCCACCGCGCATCGTCCCCGCGCGGGGACACGGGCGACGGCTCCGACGGCAGCTCGGGCTCGATCTCCACCCGGCCGTCCTTCACGACCGCGCGGATATGCGCCACGGCCTCCTCGACGCTGGAGCCGACCGCGATACGCATGTTGAGCACCGCCGTCGCACGCGTCGCGAGGACGTTGTGCGCGGGGCTGCCCTCGAGCTGCGTGATCGCGACCGTGGTGCGGACCATCGCCGCGAGCTCGGGGCTGAGGCGCGGCATCACCCGCGCGAGCACCCCGCGAAGGGACGAGGCGCGGCGCAGCAGCGCGCCCAGCGGGCCCCGCAACCGCCCCCCGACGAGCTCGAGCATCTCGACGGAGACGTCGTTCACGGCCGCCGGGTGCGGGTGGGCCTCGATCCGGGCGAGCGCGTTCGCGAGGATCCCGGGCGCGGATTCGCGGGGCGGGGTCGACGCGTGGCCGCCGAGGCCCTCGACCGTGAGCCGCACGTCGACGATCCCCTTCTCGGAGACGCCGATGACCGCGGCCTCGCCATCGAGCCCGGGGAACGCGCCCGTCGCGACCGCGCCGCCCTCGTCGAGCACCATCCAGGGCACGATGCCGCGCTCGGTCAGCACCGACGCGGCGGTGATGGCGCAGTCGCCGTACGACTCCTCGTCGGCGCCCATGAGTAGATGCAGGTCCTGCGCCGGGGTCCAACCCTCGGCGAGCAGCGACTCGATCGCCTCGAGCATCACCGTGAGCGCGCCCTTGTCGTCGAGCGTGCCGCGGCCGTGGACCCAGCCGTCGACGATCGCGCCTGCGAAGGGCTCGTGCTCCCAGCCCTCGGCCTCCCAGTCCGCGGGCACCGGGACCACGTCCTGGTGCGCCATGAGCACCACGGGCCGGTCGGCGGCGGCGCCCGGGATGCGCACGAGCAGGCCCGCGCGGCCGATGTCCTCGACCTCATGCGCGAAGACGCGCGGATAGAAGGCGCGCAGCGCGTCGTGGAGCGCGGTGAAGGTGGCGGCGGTGACCGCGTCGTGAGGTCCGGCGTCCTTCGGCGTGACGGTCGGGATGCGGACCAGCGCCGCGAGGTGCTCGGCGACGGCCTCGGCGGAGGGGACGGTCACGCGCGGTCCTCCTCGCCCGCCTCGAACTTCTCAGGGCGCGGCAACGGCTTCTCGGAGACCACCGCGTCGGCACCCACGGCCTCGAGCGCCATGGCGTCGGAGCGGTCGCCGAGGCCCTGCGCCTCGGGATCGGCGGCTGTGAAGGCGGCCTTGGGGACGGTGAGCATCGCGCCGACGGCGACGAGCGCGGTCACGCCGCAGATCGCCCACACGGCCTGGTAGCCGGCGAGCGGAGCGGCGGTCGTCTCGGCATCGTCGATCCCCGAGGAGAGCGCGAGCGCGAAGATGGCGGACGCGAACGCGCCGCCGAGCGTCTTGGTCGTGTTGGTGAGGCCGGTCGCGACGCCGGTCTGGTGGGGCGGCGCGGCCGCCGCGGCCGTCGCGGGCAGCGCGGCGACGAGCGCGCCCGAGCCCAGGCCCGCGACCACCATGAGCGTCGTGACCATCCCGACGCCGCCGTGGAACGGGATGAGCAGCAGGTAGCCGGCCGACACCATCCCGGCGGCACCGAGCAGCACCGCGCGCGGCGCGAAGCGGCGCGACAGGCGCGCGTACACGCCTGCGCCGATGAGCAGCGAGAAGACGTACGCGCCGATGAGGTACGAGCGCGACGCGGAGTCGAGGCCGAGCCCGTAGCCCACCTCGGTCGGGTCCGTGGCCGCGAAGGTCGACAGCGGACCCTGCGCGCCGAGCACCGAGACGCCGAACAGCGCCGACGTGAGGATCACGGGCCAGAGCGTGGGGCGCGCGATGAGGCTCATGTCGATGAGCGGGTCGTCCTTGCGCTTCTCGACGCGCACGAACCACCACAGGAGCGCGAGTCCGGCCGCGATCATCGCCCACACCCAGATGGTGAAGCCGTTGACCCGGACGAGCGAGAGCCCGCCGGTGATCGCGAGCAGCGCGAGGCTGAGCAGCACGGTGCCGCTCGAGTCGATGCGGCCGCCGGCGCGGGTGCCCGGGTCCTCGACCTTGAAGATCACCACGAACAGCGCGACGGTCACGAGGACCGCGGGGACGGACAGCGAGATCCACAGCCGGTCCGCGAAGATGCCGCCCAGCTGGCCAGCGAGCAGCGCGCCGCCGATCGCGCCGCCCTCGAGCGCGACCACGATGAGACCCGCGCCCTTCGCGGTGAGCTCGGCGGTGTTCTCATGCTTTCGCGCCCGCGCATGGATGATCGACACGTTCATGGGCAGCCACACCACGTAGAAGCCCTGGATGGCCCACACGAGGGTGAAGAGCCAGAACGTGCCGGAGAAGGCGATCGCCCACGAGGCCGCCGCCGTGACGACGAGCGAGCCGATGAGCACCTTGCGGTGCCCGATCATGTCGCCCAGGCGCGCGAGCAGCGGCACCACGATCGCGCTCAGCAGCAGCTGCGCGGCCTCGAACCAGTTGACGTCCGCGTCGTGGATGCCCAGGTTGCGGGCGATGTCGGGCAGGAGCGGCGTGTAGAAGCCCTGGATCACGCCGGACGTCGCCTCGACCACCACGAGGGCTCCGACGACTCCGGCCAAAGGTGCGGTCGAGCGTCTCATGGCCGCATGCTCCCAGAGGCATGTGTCCCGGACGTTGCGGCGAGCGGGGCGCCTCTCGCATCGTGACGAGGTTGAGACCTGGGCCGCTCAGGCCGGCGGTGCGGCTCCCCCGCCGAGCGCGCGGAGCAGCCCGTCCACCAGCTCGAGATCGCACTCGAGCGTCGACCCGCCCAGGTGCGGGGTGATGACCACCTGCTCGAACGCGAGCAGCGGATGGTCCGCCGGCAGCGGCTCGTCGCCGTGGACGTCGAGGCCGGCCCCCGCGAGCGTGCCGTCCCGGAGCGCGGCGAGCAGCGCGTCCTCGTCCACCACGGGCCCGCGCGCCGTGTTGACGAGCACCGCGTCCGGCTTCATCCGCGCGAGCTCCGCGGCGCCGAGGGTGCCGCGCGTGGCCTCGTCGAGCGGGAGCAGGACCACCACCGCGTCCGACTCGGCGAGCAGCGCGTCGAGATCGACCTGGCGCGCTCCCGTCGCGGCCTCGAGGTCGGGCATCGGCGTCGCGTCCATGAAGAGCGGGCGCGCCTCGAGCGCGGCGAGCATCCCGAGCAGCGGGGCGCCGATGCGGCCCGCGCCGAGCACACCCACCGTGGAGCGCGCGAGGTCGCGGCCCGAGTACGGCACCTTGAGATCCTCGCGAGGCCAGCGTCCGGCGCGGATCGCGGCATCGGCCGCGGGGACGCGCCGCAGCGTGGCGAGCAGGAGCGCGAGCGTGTGCTCGGCGACCGTCCGCCACAGCCGGCTCGACTCGATCACCGCGACGCCCTGCTCGGCGGCGTACGCGTGCACGTCGGGCGCGGCGAGATGGACCGCGAGCGCACGGAGGTGCGGCGCCGATGCGAGCTCGGTCGGGGCGGGTGGGCCGTACGCGAGGATGCCGTCGGCGCCGGCGAGGGCGGCGGCACGGGCGTCACCGTCGCGAGGAAGGCCGGCGACGTCGGCCGCCGCGGTCAGCGCCGCGCGCGCCCTCGGGTGGAGCGACATGTCGACCAGGATCCGCGGGCGGGTGGTGTCCATCGGGCCAGGATGGCACGAGGACGCGATCAGCCGCGGGCGTGCTCGATCGCGACGACCGCGCCCGCACCCTCGAGAGCCCGGGCGACCTGCGACGCGGCGGACCCCGACAGCCCCGTGCGGACGATGAGGGTGCCGTTGCCATGCATCGCACGGGAGAGCACCTCGAAGGCCCGGGCGTCGCCGTCCTCCTCGCGTACCGCCTTGAGCACCTGGATGGGCGCCCGCCCCCAGTCGGTCACCGACACCATGAAGTGCCCGGGATCGCGCGCGGGCCGGTCCGGGACACGCGGTCGGCGGACGAGCGGCAGCAGGTACGCCTCGGCGACGAACGCCGCGGGCACCACGCACAGCCACACCACCCATCGGGGCACGCCGAGCCCGTCGAGCGCCACCAGGAAGGCCAGCTCCGCAGCGAGCCCCACGATCACGACAGCCCAGCGCATCGGCCGGTTCATGGGCGCCCCTCCGACCCTCGATCGAGTCGAGATGAGCAAGTTCTACCAGCGCGGAGACCCCGTTTGGAAGGGCTGTCGACGCTAGCGGGCCTCGGCGCGCTCCTCGACGCCGCCCGCGGGCTCGTCGGGGTGCTCCTCAGCCTCCGCCGCATCGGCCTCGCTCGCGATCCCGCCCGCGTGCGCCCGCCGCGACGCGAAGGCGACCGCCGTCACCGCGACCGCGGCGGCCACGGCCGCGATCACCGTGCGCCACAGCCCGTTCGCCCCGTCGCCGTAGCTCAGCGCGACCACCGCGGGCGCGATGAGCAGGGCCACCAGGTTCATCACCTTGATGAGCGGGTTGATCGCGGGGCCGGCGGTGTCCTTGAACGGGTCGCCGATGGTGTCGCCGATGACGGTCGCCTCGTGCGCGGCGGAGTACTTGCCGCCGTGATGGCCGTCCTCGACGATCTTCTTGGCGTTGTCCCACGAGCCACCCGCGTTCGCGAGGAACACCGCCATGAGCACGCCCGTGCCGATCGCGCCGGCGAGGAAGCCCGCGAGCGCGCCGACCCCGAGCGCGAAGCCCACGAAGATGGGCGCCATCGCGGCCAGCAGGCCCGGCGTCGCGAGCTCGCGCAGCGAGTCGCGCGTGCAGATGTCGACCACGCGTCCGTACTCGGGTCGCTGCGTGCGGTCCATGATCCCGGGCATCTCGCGGAACTGGCGGCGCACCTCGAACACGATCGCCCCGGCCGCGCGGGTCACCGCGTCGATGGCGAGCCCGCTGAAGAGGAACACCGTCGCGCCGCCGATGATGAGGCCGACGAGGGTGAGCGGGTGGATGACCTCGTAGCTGAAGAAGTCGGCGGCGTTCGCCGAGGCCTCCTCGAGGGCGTGCGTCACCGCGTCCGAGTAGCTGCCGAACAGCGCCGTCGCGGCGAGCACCGCCGTGGCGATCGCGATGCCCTTGGTGATGGCCTTGGTGGTGTTGCCCACCGCGTCGAGGTCGGTGAGGGTCTTCGCGGCCTCCTCGTCGACCTCCCCGGACATCTCCGCGATGCCCTGCGCGTTGTCGGAGACCGGCCCGAACGTGTCCATCGCGACGATGACGCCGACAGTGGTGAGCAGCCCGCAGCCCGCGAGCGCGACAAGGAACAGCGCGAGCGCGATCGACCCTCCGGAGATCGCGAAGAGGATGACGATGGCGCCGGCGATCACGGTCGCCGTGTAGACGGCGGACTCGAGGCCCACGCCGATGCCCGCGAGCACCACGGTCGCGGCACCGGTGAGGGAGGTGCGCGCGACGCGGCGCGTGGGCCGCTTCGCGGTGTCGGTGAAGTAGCCGGTGATCCACAGGATGAGCCCCGCGAGGCCGATGCCGACGAAGACCGCGACGGTCGCGATGGCCCGGGGGTCGCCCGAGGCGTCCGCGACGGCGGCGCCGTCGAAGTCCGCGAAGCTCGAGGGGAGGTAGACGTACGACGCGACCGCCGCGAGCACCGCGCCCGCCACGGCCGAGATGTAGAAGCCGCGGTTGATGGCCTTGAGCCCGGGCTCGTCGCCGCGGACCTTGGTGATGGCGACGCCGAGGGCCGCGACCAGCGCGCCGATCGCGGTGATGATGAGCGGGAAGACCAGCCCGTCCTCGCCGAAGGCGGCCTTGCCGAGGATGAGCGCGGCCACGAGCGTCACGGCGTAGGACTCGAAGAGGTCCGCGGCCATGCCGGCGCAGTCACCCACGTTGTCGCCCACGTTGTCGGCGATCGTCGCGGCGTTGCGCGGATCGTCCTCCGGGATGTGCTGCTCGACCTTGCCCACGAGGTCCGCGCCCACATCGGCCGCCTTGGTGAAGATCCCGCCGCCCACGCGCATGAACATCGCGAGCAGCGCCGCCCCGAAGCCGAAGCCCTCGAGCACGGCCGCCGCATCGTCCCGGTAGAGGAACACCACGGCAGCCGCGCCGCCGAGGCCCATGCCGACCACCGACATGCCCACCGCGCCGCCCGTGCGGAACGCGATGCGCGCGCCCTCGGCGCGCCCGCCCTCGCGGGTCGACGCCGACGCGACGCGCACGTTGGCCCGCACCGCGAGCCACATGCCCATGTAGCCGATGGTCGCCGAGCATCCGGCGCCCAGCAGGAAGAACAGCGACCGGCCGATGCGCACGCCGGTGTCTCCTGGCAGCAGGAACAGCAGCGCGAACACCAGCGCCGCGAAGAGCGCGAGCGTGCGCAGCTGGCGGCTCAGGTACGCGGACGCCCCCTCCTGCACCGCGGTGGCGATGTCGTTCATCGTCTCCGTGCCGTCCGGGGCCTTGAGCACCTGGGCGCGCAGCAGCCAGGAGGCGAGCAGCGCGACGGCGGCGATGATCCCGATGACGACCACGATGGTGAGGCTGCTCGAGCCCACCTCGACGGTGGTGGCGGCGGCGTGCATACGTCCTCCCTGACGTCCTCCCCGACGCGACTCCGTTGTCGCGCCCGCGCGGGTATTCGCCACTCTAGGCGACGCGGCCCCGAGCGCGACCGGTGCGCCCCAACGATTTGCGGGCCAGGCACGTCGATACTGCGAGGCACGACGAGGTGGGGGACGTGATGAGCGACTGGCGGGACACGATGGAGCATCTGATGCGCGACCGCGAACGCGCGCTCCTGGGATACGCCTATGTGGTGTGCGGCGACGGCACCCTCGCCCAGGACCTGGTGCAGGACGCGCTCGTGCGGACGTTCGCCCGCCCTCGGCCCGGGCTCGGAGTCGCGAAGGCCGAGGCGTACGTGCGTCGCGCGATCACGACCACGTACATCGACGGCTACCGGCGCGAGCAGCGGTGGCGCCGCGTCCAGCACCTGTTCCGCCCGACCACCGAGGCGATCGACCCGCTCGCCGGCGTCGAGGCGAGCGCCGACGTGCTCGAGGCGCTCGACACGCTCGCCCCGCGGGAGCGGGCCTGCGTGGTGCTGCGCTTCTTCGACGACCTCACGGTGCCGGACATCGCGCACCAGCTGGGCCTCGCGCCGGGCTCGGTGAAGAGGTATCTGCATGACGGCCTGGCGCGGCTCGAGCTGGTGCTCGGCCCGCTGGACGACCACGAGGAGACCGATGCGGTGGACGTCTCCGCGCGGCACGGAAGGGATGGTGAGTGACATGAGGCTCTCGGATGCGCTGAGGAGCGCTGCGGACCGCGCCCCGCTCGACGGGCTCGAGGTCGACACCGACCGCGCCCGCCGCCGCGTCACCACGCAGCGCGGGCTGCGCATGGGCGCCAACGGCACGCTCGCGGGCGGCATGGTCGTGGTGCTGGGCTTCGGGATCTCCGGGCTGACGGGCTCCTCGACGAACGAGTCCGCCGCGATGGAGGAGTCCGCGTCCGACTCGGCGTCGATCGCGACGGCCGACGACGGCGCCGAGATGGGCGGCGATCTCGAGATGGACTCGTCCGGTGCGGGCTCGACCTCGCTCGCGTGGGGCCTGTGCGGCCAGACGCTTCCGTACGTCGACACGGAGGGCGCGCCGGTCGATCTGTCGGCCGCCATCGGCAACGAGCCGGCGGAGGGCGAGCCGCTCGCCGTCACCGTGACGGCCACCTCGCACACGGACGGCACGTTCGAGACCTTCGGGCTCGACGGCGTGGTGCTGTGGGACGGCGTCGTGGTCGCGACCCTCGCCGGCGATCCCGGCGACGCGACCGTCTCGGAGCTCGCCGCGGTCACCCTGGACGAGGGCGGCGAGAGCGTCGACGCGCTGTCCGTCCCGCTCGAGAACTGCTGGGACGGCGAGGCGCTGCCCGCGGGCAAGTACGAGCTGGTGCTGACGCAGGAGTACTACGCGACCGCGGTGGCGGAGGAGCCGCCGGCGCTCGAGGACGTTCCCGAGCCGGAGGCGACCGAGGAGTCGGCAGGTTCCGACGAGTCGACGGGCTCGGACGGGTCGACGGACGCGGCGGAGTCGACGGACTCGGCCGAGCCCGCGCCCGCGATCGAGGACCAGGCGACGGACCCGGCCGACGACTCCCCGATGATCGACGAGCTCCCCGACACGGTGGTCGCCGGCGGCGGCGCGATGCGCGCGGTCTCGGACCCGCTGGGCTTCGTCATCGAGGGCGCCGCGCCCGACGAGCCGTTCGCCGACTACCTGTCGGCGCCGGTGGAGCCGGCGCCCGAGCCCGACCCGGCGGACCCCGACGCCACCGATCCCCCTGTCGGCACGTCGGACTCCGCTCTCGACGCCGCGAGCGCGCGCGAGATGTACCTCGCAGGCCTCACGGGCGCATGGGACATGGCCGCGGGGACCCAGCGGTGGACCGTGTCGAGCGACTCCCGAGGCGAGATCGCCTCGCAGTGGTACGGCTGCGGCAGCGAGGGCGCCTTCCCTGCGCGGTCGGCGGAGATGGACCTGCTCGACGTCGACGTGACCGCGCCCGCCTCCATCGGCCTCAGCTACGGCTGGGTGGTCGACGGCAACCCGGTGCTGAGCGCCGAGGTGCGCAACACGTCCGATCAGGACCTCACGCAGTTCTGGGGCCAGACCGAGCTCCACCTCCTGCTCGTGCGGAACGGTCGCGTGGCGGCCGAGGCCTACGGCGTGAACCCGGACCGTCAGGACATGTACGGGGTCGACATGATCGCCGCCGCGGAGGCGGAGGCCGGGGCCGAGCCCTCCTACGTCGACACGAGCACGCTCGCAGCGGGCGCCTCGCGCGCATCCGACTTCCTGTGGCGCGACCTCGAGGGCTGCTGGACAGACGCGGGCCCCACGACGGTAACCCCCGGGTCCTACACGCTCCTGGCCGGCCACTACCTCTCGGTCGGCGGCTACGCCGTCGCTGTGGACGAATGGGACGCCTGGGAGGACGAGTCGGCGATCGAGGACGTCTGGCCGGACACCGGCGACACGGGCGGCCTCGGGCTCGAGAGCGACGGTGACGACGTCGATCTGGGCGTCGCGACGTCGTCCGGGGCTGTCGGCGGCGGCTCCGTCGGCACCGACTCCGCGATGGCGGTCGCACCCGACGGATACGACGCTCTCGACCTCATGGTGTGGACCTCGCTGGGCACCATCACCGTGCGCTGAACCCCCTGGCCACGGACGAAAAGAGGGGGAACGCCGCGCCGCGGCTGGAACGGCCGTCGGGTTGCACTTGTGGGAAATGTCACATTCTCCACTGGAAGTGCCGACACACCCGAAGATGTTATGGAATCGTTGCGCTTCCACCGTTTGAATCGGTGAGGCAGGCGCCCCACAAGGCGCTCACATAGATTTCCTGACAGCGGCACGATCCCTCAGCCGTCCGGTGTCAGGAATACGTCGGCGGCGGCCCGAACCCCCCTCAGCCCGGGCCGCCGCCGACACCCTTCCACCCCGCGCGCGAGCGCATCCGCGAGCCGCCGACGTCCGCGTCGATGCTCACGTCGCCTCCCGGGTCGACGTCGCACGAGGCCAGGACCGCTCCGGCGGCCTCGACGGCCGTCCTCGCGTCCTCGCACGCCGCGGGCGCGTCGAGCGGCATCGCACGCGCCGCGGACGCTCGGGTCGCGGCCGCCCCCGCGAGCGCTCCCGCATCGGCGGCGGCCTGGGCCTGCCCTCGCGACGCCGCCTGGCCGAGTCCGGCCGCGAGCGCCAGCACCGCGAGCATCGCGACGCACGCGACCCCGAGCGCCGTCACCGTGCCCGCGCCGCGGTCGCCACGCATCGTCCACCGGCGCATCGTCCACCGGCGCATCACCCGCACGCGCACGGCGCTCACCCCTGCGCGGGCAGCGCGGCCTGCGAGGTGCGCGCTCCCCAGGGCCAGCCGAGGTCCACCTCGACCGTCACCTGCACCCATCCTCCGTCCCGCGCGATCACTACGGTCGCCGCGCGACCCATCGCGCGTCGCGCGGCCGCCTCTCCGGCATCGTCCCCCTCCACCGTCGCCGCCCGTGCGCCCGCGAGCGCCGCGGCCGGTCCGGCCAGCCCGGCCGCCGCGGCCTGCACCGCGCCGAGCATGAACGCGAGCACGACGACCGCGGCGGGCAGCACGAGCGCGAGCTCGAGCGTCGCCGCGCCGCGGTCGTCGCGCCGTCTCATCCGCCGAGCGCGCCGCGAAGAACGCCCACGAGCATCTCGCGCACCGCGTCGGACTTGAGGATGACCACGAGCAGGCCCGCGAAGCCCGCCGCGGCCACGGTCACGAGCGCGTACTCGACCGTCGCCATCCCCTCGTCATCGTGCAGATCCCTGTTCATCCGTGCTCCTTTCCGCCGGTGGACCCACGCTGCCTCGCGGGCCCGGAGCACGGCCGACCGGCGGACCGGGCGGCGCAGAGGCCGTCGGCCCACCGGGCACGGGGACATCACGCACGGGCGGCGACGCCGCGACCCCCCTTCGCCGCGCCGCCGCCCGCGCGCGGGCTATCGGCGGCCGTGCCCCCCGCCGCTGTGCTTGCACGCGAAGCTCGCGGCGTCCTCGGGGTCGCCGGACCGGTAGCGCGCGACCAGCGGGTACGGGCACAGCGGGCGGCTGCGGTCGTCCGCCCACGCGGACGGCACCTCGGGGTTGACCCCGCCCGCGTTGCCCGCGCCGCGCGCGGTGGCGACGATGCGGTCGGGGGCGTCGCCCTGCTCGACCCACGCGATCAGCGCTCCGAGCCCGTCGAACTGGTCGGTCGCGGGCCCGCCGCGCACGTGACCCATGCCGGGCACCTCGAAGTAGCGCACGAACTCGTCGGCCTTCTGGCGGTACGCGGCGTCGAGCTCCTCGTACCAGGCGGCGGTGTCGTCGGACGAGAACACGCCGTCCGCGGTGCCGTGCACCACGATCATCTTGGCGCCGCGGTCGCGGAGCGTGTCGAGCGACGTCGGATCGGGCGGCGTCATGAACTCCATCCCGCTCTCGGTGTAGACGTCCGAGGTCGCGTAGATCGCCTCGGCGGCGGCGTCGATGTCGAGCGCGAGCGGGTCGGCGATGTACGCGGGCGGGGTGCCGAACACGGTCCCGACCGCCAGCGGGTCGAGCTGCACCGAGGCCGTGAACTTCCACCAGCCCCAGCCTGCCTGGACGATGCCCGGGTCGAGCGGGAAGGTGCTGTAGATCTCGGCGCCGTCGCTCGTGGTCGCACCGGCGAAGACCGTGCGGATCACGGCCTTCTGCTCCGCCGTCAGGCACGAGCCGTCCCGGTCGGCCTCGCAGGTGGGCACCGCGCGGTCGATCGAGAACACCTTCTGGCAGCGCTCCGTGTCGAGCACCTGGCCGTCGCGCAGCCGGTCGAGCCCGTCGCAGCGATCGATCAGCGCGGCCGCGACCAGCTCGCGCTCGTCCTGGGTGAAGGCGGTGGACAGGTCGGCCGTATCGGTCGCCACGGTCGCCCACTGCTGCGCGCCCCAGATCTGAGCGACCGCGGCCTGCGGGAGGTTGAAGCCCGGGGCGATCGCGAGGAAGCCGTCGTACTCGTCGGCGTACCGGGCCGACGCGACCATGGTGTGGCGGCCGCCGTTCGAGCCTCCCGCGAAGTACGAGCGGTCGGGGCCGCGCCCGTAGGCGGCCTCGATGAGGGACTTCGCCATCGGCGTGAGCGTGCCCACCGCCTGGTAGCCGTAGTCGAGCCGCGCCTGCGGCTCGAAGCCGAAGACGGGGATCTGCGCGCCGGTGTGCCCGGCGTCGGAGCTGAGGACCGCGAAGCCCATCTGCAGCCCGTTCTCGAGCTGCCCGCCGGTGAAGGTTCCGGTCGCGGTCGCCACGCTCCCGTCGAGCCCGCCGTTGGCCTGGTAGAGGTAGCGCCCGCTCCAGTCGGACGGGAGCCGCATCTCGAAGCCGATGCGGTAGGTGCGGCCGTCGAAGGCGCTCACGCGCTCGTTCATGTGGCCCTGCACCAGGCAGTGCTCGCCGACGTCGGCGCCCGCGTTCGTGAGCGCACCCGCCGGCACCAGCTCGGCCGTGGTGATGACCGTCGCGTCGTACGCGAAGCCGGCGAGCCCCTCGCATTCCGCGAGAGTCCCCGGCGCCGCCGCGGAGAGCTGCGGCAGACCGGTGCCGCCGCCGCGCGGATGGGCCTGAGCCGCCGTGGACAGCCCCGCGACCGCGAGTCCCGCGATCGCGAGCACCCCCGCGATCCGCCGTCGCGTCACGCCGCCTCGCGGCGGGCTGCCGATCGTCGCCTGTCCTGACCTCGTTGTCGGGATCATCGCACTTCCCTTCGTCGACGCGTGGACCGCCGCGGCACCTCGTTGTACCGCCCACGCTCTTCGATTATCAAGGAAGTTGATAACAAGTCAAGAGATGTCCGGTTCGCCCTCCGCCACCCCACCTGCCTGGGGCGTCGCAGCCCGCGACGGCGCGAGACCCGCCCGCGCCTCGCCCAGCCAGCGCGCCAGCGCGGTGCGCTCCTCCTCTGCGAGCGCGCCGAAGGCCGCCGCCTCGATGCCGTCGACGTCGGGGGCGCAGTCCGCGAGCAGCGCCGTCGCGGCGGGCGTGAGCGAGATGACGAGGCGCCGCGCATGCGCCGGGTCCACGCTGCGCTCGATGAGGTCCGCCTGCAGCAGCGCGCGCACCACCCCGTCCATCGCCTGCGCCGAGACGAACGAGTGCCGGGCGAGCTCCGCGGCCGTCATGGCGGGGTGCCGGGCGAGCACGGTGAGCGCCGTGTACTGCGGCACCGTGATCCGATGCTCCCGCAGCACCGCGTCGAGCCGCGCGCGCACCGCGAGCTCGAGCCGCTTGACGAGGTACAGCAGGCGCGGCGCCTCGCTCTGCGCATCCATCGGCATCCTCCCGGTCCCGGCCAGGGTACGGGACGCCCGGACACGCACCTCGCGGCGCCGCGGGCCGCATCGTCCCCCCAGGAACGTGCGACGATGCCGGCCCTCGCCCCTGACCCGCGAGCGCGGCAGCCCTAGAGTGGCGGCAGGGACGCACGGCGCCAGCCGGCCGCTCAGCCGAGGGGGAACATGTCGGAGACCACCACCAGCCCCGGACCGGCCGCCCTCGCCCGTGCGGGGATGCCGGCCGCGGTCGTCGGCGTCGTCTCGGCCCTCATCCTCTTCGGGGTCGACGAGGTCGCGGAGGTGCTCCACCACGTGTGGTGGGACCTGCTCCCCGAGACCTTCGGGATCGACGGCGGGGGCCGCTGGTGGGCGGCCGTGATCCTCACGATCACGGGTGCGCTCGTGGGCCTCACGCTGTGGAAGGCGCCCGGGCACGGAGGACACGACACCGCGACCGTGGACCTCGTCTCCCCTCCCCTGCCGCTGCGCGCGCTGCCCGGCGTCGCGGTCGCGCTCATCCTGGGCCTCGCCGGCGGCGTGAGCCTCGGCCCCGAGGGGCCCATCATCATGATCGCCACCGGGCTCACCGTCATCGCGTACCGCAGGTTCCTGCCGGACGTCCCCGTCCCGGCGGTGCTCATGATCTCGACCGCCGCGATGCTCGGCGCGATGCTCGGCACGCCGGTCGCGTCGGCGCTGGTGCTCACGTCCGTCATGGGCGGCGCGCAGCCCGGTCAGCTCTGGGACCGGCTGTTCGCACCCCTGGTCGCCGCAGGCACCGGCGCGGTGACGTACCACCTGCTCGGAGGCACCGGCTGGGACATGGGGCTGCCGGACTACGAGCCCGCGTGGATCGACCTGCTCACCGCCGCCGTGGTCGCAACCGCGGGCGCCGCCGTCGGCGCGGTCGCGGCGTACGCCTTCACCCCGGCGTACCGGCTGTCGCGCCGCCTCGGGCACCCCGTGCTCTACGCGACCGTCGGCGGCGCGCTGCTCGGCGTGCTCGCCCTCATCGGCGGACAGATCACGATGTTCAAGGGGGCCGAGCAGACCGCCGAGATCCTCGCGGACAAGGACTCCTACGGCGTCGGCGCGCTCGTGGTGATCGTGCTCGTCAAGCTCACCGCGATCGTGATCTCGGGCGCCTCGGGGTTCCGCGGCGGCCGCATCTTCCCCGCGATGTTCACCGGTGTCGCGTTCGGCCTGCTCGCCCACGCGGCGCTCCCCGAGATCCCCCTCACGCTCGCGGTCGCCGCCGGCGTCATGGGCGTGCTGTTCGCCGTGGGGCGCGACGGGTGGATCGCGCTGTTCGGCGCGGTCCTCATCTGCGGCTCGGTCGCGGTGCTGCCGATCCTCTGCATCGCGGTGCTGCCGGTCTGGCTCGTGCTCACGAGGGTGCCGCACATGCTGGTCCACGAGCACGGCACGCCCGCCGCGCCTGCCGCCGCCGAGGAGGGCGCCCGCTAGAGTCCGGGACATGCGCAGACGAGCATCGCCCCTGGTCCCGCTCGCTTTGTTCGCCGCCGTCGCCCTGGCGGCCTGCACCGCCGCAGATGCGGACGCGCCTGCCGGCTCCTCGCCCGGCGCCGCGTCGCAGTCCGCGACCCCCGCGGCGTCGGCATCCGCACCGGCGGGGCTCCCCGTGGATCCCGAGTCGGGGCTGCCCACCGCCTTCGACGACGCGGGCGTCGGGGAGCTCGACGCCGAGGACCTCGTCGCCGGGATCGACATCGCGCCGGGCACGTATCGCACGGCGGCCCTCGAGATCGAGGACGACGGCAACCAGGGGATCCTGTTCGACCACTCGTGCAAGTGGCGGCTGCGGGAGGGCGGGACGTCCGGCTTCGAGGGCATCGTCTCCGTGGGCAACAACGATCGGGGCCGACCCACCTTCACCATCGAGGAGGGGCAGAGCGTCGTGTCCTTGCGATGCGGGCGCTGGGACCGCGTCGACGAGGAGACGATGTTCGCGGCACCGGAGGCTGCCGCCACGGAGATCGGCGACGGGATCTGGCTCGTGGGCGAGGACATGGCGCCGGGCGTGTGGCGCGCGAACGACGCAGGCGACCCTGACGACCCCGATCTCTGGTGCTCGTGGGAGATCGACTCCGACTGGCGCGACTGGCTCGCCGAGATGATCGACTTCGGGGTCGCTCGCGACGGGCGCCCCGAGCTGGCGCTGGAGACGGGACAGCAGTTCCGCGGCGAGGGCTGCGACGGCTGGGTCCGCGTCTCGGCTCCGGAGGCCTCGCCCGAGGCCTAGCCGGAGGCGACGACCACCCCTCCCACGACGGCGACCAGGAGCGGCAGGAGCCCGACCGCCACGAAGGCGGGGAGCAGGCACAGCGCGAGGGGCAGGGTCACCCGCACCCCGAGCTCGCCGGCCGCCAGCGCCGCCTCGGTGCGCCCACGCCTCGCGGCTGAGCCGGCCGCCGCCTCGAGGGAGGGCACCGGGCTCGCGCCCGCGCGGGCCGCGGGCACCACCGCGCGAGCGACGGGCGCCCATCTCGACCCCGGTGGCGGCGGCTCGCCCGAGCCCCCGGGAAGCGCGTCCGCCAGCGCGGCGAGCCCGGGCTCGTCCAACGCCTCGGCGACCGCGCGCAGCGCTCCGTCCATGGGTGCGCCCGCCGCGAGCGCGGCCGCGAGCAGCGCGGTTCCCGCCACGACCGCATCGGCGTCGCCGCCCGAGCCCTCGGCGCGACGGACGAGGCGCCTCATCCACGACCGCCCGGCCCCGGTGAGCAGGGCCGCGCATGCGAGCAGCCCCCAGCCGAGCGGCGTGCCGACGAGCACGTGCAGGGTGCGCGGATCGACGAGCGCGCCGAGCGCGACGCCCGCCAGGGGCAGCCACAGGAGGATGCGCGCGCTCAGTCGCGGTCCCGCGAGAGCGGCCCGGCGCAGCGCATGCGCCTCACGCTCGTCGGCCGCAGCGCGCGCGATCGCCATGAGCATCGCGGAGAGCGGTGCCCCGGTGCGTGCGGCGAGCGCATCGGCCGCTTGCACCGCCCGGTCGAGCGTCCCTGCCGCGTCGCGGGGAGGCGCCGCTCCCGCCCTCCGCCAGGCCTCGCTCGGCGGGAGCCCCGCCCGCAGCAGCCCCACCACGCGCGGCAACGACTCGTCCCACCCCTCGTCCGTCCCGCTCATGCCGCGGCCCCCTCGGCCTGCGCCCGCACCGCCGACCACGCGGGGCCGTAGCGCGGCCCGTCGTCGGCGAGCGCCAGCGCCGACCGCACGCGCAGCTCTCCCCCGCCGTCCTCGAGCCGGGCGATCTCCGCCACGCGGCGGCCCGTCACGGTGCGCTCGACGTGGACCACGACCGAGAAGGCCGCGGCCGCCTGCGCGGCGAGCACCGGACCGGGGAGCCCGGCGAGCAGCGCGAGGGCCGCGAGCCGCGCGGGCACGTCGGCGGCGGTGTTCGCGTGCACGGTGGTGAGCGAGCCGCGATGGCCCGTGTTCGCCGCGGCGAGCACGTCGCTCAGCTCGCGCCCTCGGCACTCGCCGAGCACCAGCCGGTCCGGCCGCATCCGCAGCGCCTCGCGCACCAGCCTGTCGAGCGGCACCGCTCCCGCGCCCTCGACGTTGGGCCGGCGTTCGACCAGGCGCACCACATGAGGGTGGCTGACCGCGATCTCCCCCGCCTCCTCGATGAGCACGATGCGCTCCGCCCGGTCCGCGAGCGCGAGGAGCGCCGCGAGCAGCGTCGTCTTGCCGGCGCCCGTCCCGCCCGACACGAGCATCGCCGCGCGGTTCCTCACCAGCCCGGCGAGCAGCGCGGCGACCTCGGCGGTGAGCATGCCGGCGGCGACCAGGTCCGGCATGGCGAACGGCGCCGACCTCACGCGGCGCAACGAGATCGCCGTGCAGCCGTCCGCGACCGGCGGCAGGACCGCGTGGAGGCGCGTTCCGTCGGCAAGGCGGGCGTCGACGGTGGGCTCGGCATCGTCGAGCCGACGCCCTGCGGAGGACGCCAGCGTGACGGCGAGCTCCCGCACCGCGTCCGCGTCGGCGAGCGCGGTCTCCCGCCGCTCGAGCCCGCGCCCGCGGTCGATCCAGGCGACCCCCGGCTGCTGGAGGAGGACGTCGGTGACGCCGGGCAGCGCGAGGAGCGGGGCGATCGGGGCCGCGGGGTTCGAGGACACCCGGCCATGCTGCGCACGCGGCACCTCCCCGGGCAGCCGAACCCGTGACGCTCGGGAGCCGCCGGACGCCGCATCGTCCTGGGGACATCGGTGCGCCGCCAGGCGTCGCACACCGGCGCGCCCGCCGCCGCACCCGCTCCCGCGCCGCCCCTCCCGCCCCTCCCGCGCCGCCCGCGAGGGGCTGTCGGAGCGGGCGGTTAGAGTGACGCCATGGAGGCACTCGGACCGCGCCGGAGCGCGGCCTTCTTCGACCTGGACAAGACCATCATCGCGAGGTCCTCGTCCATGGCTTTCTCGCGCTCGTTCTTCGAGGGCGGCCTCATCACGCGCACCAAGGCCCTGCGCACGGCCTTCGCCCAGTTCCTGTTCGAGGTCGGCGGCGCCGACGAGCGCCAGACGTCGCGCCTGCGCGATGCGCTGAGCGGGCTGGTGGCCGGCTGGGACGTGGCGCATGTCGAGGGCATCGTCGCGGAGACGCTCCACGAGCACATCGATCCGATCGTCTATCAGGAGGCTCTCGACCTCATCCATCGCCACCAGATGAACGGCCGTGACGTCGTGATCGTCAGCGCGTCGGCGCTGCAGGTGGTCGAGCCGATCGCGGAGCTCCTCGGGGCCGATGCGGTCGTGGCCTCGCACATGGAGGTCGAGAACGGCCGCTTCACCGGCGAGATCTCGTTCTACGCGTACGGCCCGGCCAAGGAGGAGGCGATCCGCGCGCTCGCCGAGGAGCGCGGCTACGACCTCGCGGGCTCGTACGCGTACTCCGACTCGATCACCGATGCGCCCATGCTCGATGCGGTCGGACACGGCTTCGCGGTCAACCCCGACCGGACCATGCGCCGGGCGGCCCGGCGTCACGGCTGGGGCATGCTCGTGTTCCGCAAGCCGGTGGGCCTGCGCTCCTCGTCGAAGGCCCGCCCCGCTCTCGTCGTGGCGGTCGCCCTGGGCGCGGTCGCCGCGCTGTGGATCCTCTCGCTGACCTCTCGACGCGACCGCGAGGCCTGAACGCGATACCGTCCCCTCAGGGGGTGCCGTGAAAGGCGCGAATGCGACAGCACGCGCGACCACACGGCACAGCAGAACGACCGGGGGGTCGCATGAACAAGACACTCGTGGGCGCGCTCGTCGGCGTGGTCGGCCTCGCGCTCGGATTCGGGGCCGGCTGGCTCTGGGACAGCGTCGCCGCCGCGCCCCTCTGACGCACGCGCATCCCTCGGAACCGCGCACCGCGCGTTCGCGCGCCGAGGCCCTGACGGGCGGGCGAGCCGCTTCGGACAGACCGCTCAGATGACGTATCCTCGCTGCAGCCCCTCGCGTCGCCGGCGGGCGGAGCCCCACCCCTGCCGAGGATTTCGATGCGCAAGTTCCTTCTCGCCCTTGCGGCGATCGCAGTCGCGCTCGCCTCCGCCGCCGCAGGATGGTTCGGCGTCAAGGCGTGGAAGGCGTCGCAGGACACGCCCGACCCCCAACAGACCTCGGTCCCCACGGAGACCACGAGCGGTGAGACGGTCGCGCTGACCTTCCGCCTCTCCGAGGTGGAGGCGTCGGTCGACGGGCTGTTCGACGCCCCCGCGTGCGGCGAGACCTGGACCCCGAGCTCGGACACCGCGAACGGCGTGCTGCCCAAGGTCGACGCCTCGCTGCGCCAGGTGTCCGGCGTCGACACCGTCACGGTGGTACCCGGCTACACGACCGAGACCGCGGGCCTGGGCTTCCTCGCCTCCGAGGGCAGCATCATCGTCACCCGCGACGACGTGGTGGTCACCCCCGGGTGGGGCGCCGAGTTCGTGCCCGAGTACTTCGTCGCGACCCCGGGCGAGACCACGCTCACGCAGAACAACGTCGAGTTCACCGGCTCGACGCTGTGCGACGTCGCGGACGAGCTCAACAGCATCTGGGAGGGCTTCGACTGGTCCACCGCGACCGAGGACGAGATCGCGGCCAAGCAGGCGGAGACGGCCGCGTTCAACGCGCAGCACGAGCAGCTCCCGGCGGGCACCTACCGCGTGTACCAGTACTCGCCGATCATCCTCGGCGAGCCCGCCGCGATCGCGCGCGTGCTGTCCGAGGAGGGCATCACGGGGCTCGCCGGCCTCCAGTACAACATCGGCTACACCGCGCTCTACGAGGATGCGCGCGTGCAGGAGCACTGCACGGATCAGGTCGACGGCGACGGCAACCTCCTGTCGCGCAGCTGCGACGTCCCCGAGGACGTGCTCGCCGAGGTGCTCGAGCGCGAGGTGCCGGTCGAGTACATCGCGGACACCCCGCCCGCCGTCGCCATCTCGCTCGCGGCCGAGTTCACCGTCGAGTAGACCCCCGGGCCGCTCAGACGGTCACGCGGTCACCCGCTCTTGCGGCGGAACTCCTGGTGACCGTGCGCCTCGCCGTTCCCGTGCAGGTGCGTGCCGGGCCCCGAGGCCGAGCCCTGGACCCCTCCGCCCTGGCCGTCGTTGCCCGCGGCGGACGCCATGACGAGCTGCGCGTCGCCGTCCTTCACCGCCGCCAGGAACTCCTCCGCGGGGCCCTCGCGGAGCATCTTCGCGAGCTTGCCGTGATGGAAGATGTGCACCTCGCCGTTGGTCCGGGTGCGGAAGTCGTATCCCTCTGGAGCGCTCATCGATCCAGCGTCGCACGGGCGGGCACGATGCGCGCGGCGGGGCCGCCCACCGGGCTTCTACCAGGCCCTCTTACAAACGCTTCACACGCTCGGGACCTTGGTCCTAGGGTGGCGCCCATGGTCAACGTCGCCCATACCCTCGAGAACCTCCACCACGAGTCGCGGTCCTTCCGCCCTCACGCGGCCTTCGCCGCGCACGCCAACGCCACGTCCTACGAGTACAAGAAGGCCGGGGTCGACCGGCTCCAGTACTGGCGCGAGGCCGCCCTGCGCCTGGCCTGGCGCCAGCCCTTCACCGAGATCCTCGACTGGTCCGATGCGCCGGTCGCACGCTGGTTCCACGACGGCACGCTCAACGCGTGCGACAACGCCGTCGACCGGCACGTGCGCGAGGGTCGCGGGGACAGGGTCGCCTTCCACTTCGTCGGCGAGCCCGGCGACACCGAGACGCTGACCTACTCCGACATCCACGAGCGCGTGCAGAAGGCGGCGAACGGCCTCGTCGCGCTCGGCCTCGGCAAGGGCGACCGCGTCGCGATCTACCTGCCGCAGATCCCCGAGGCCGTGGTCGCGATGCTCGCGTGCGCCCGCATCGGCGCCATCCACTCGGTGGTCTTCGGCGGCTTCAGCGCGGAGAGCCTGCGCCAGCGCATCGACGACGCCGAGGCGAAGCTCGTCATCACGGCGGACGGCGGCAACCGCCGCGGCGCCCACCTCGCGCTCAAGCCCCTGGTCGACGAGGCCCTCGCGAGCCACGGCGAGGGCACCGCGCATCCCGAGCCGTGCGCGTCGGTCGAGCACGTCCTCGTCGTGAGGCGCACCGGGCAGGAGACCGCCTGGACCGAGGGCCGGGACGTCTGGTGGCACGATGCCGTGGACCCTCAGCCCGCCGAGCACGAGCCCGAGTGGGTCGAGGCCGAGCACCCGCTGTTCATCCTCTACACCTCCGGCACCACGGGCACCCCGAAGGGCCTGTTCCACACCACCGGCGGCTACCTCACCGGGGCGGCGCACACCCACCGCATCGTCTTCGACCTCAAGCCCGACGACGTCTACTGGTGCACCGCGGACGTCGGCTGGATCACCGGGCACAGCTACATCGTCTACGGGCCCATGATCAACGGCGCGACCCAGGTGCTCTACGAGGGCACCCCCAACACCCCGCACGAGGGCCGCTGGTGGGAGATCGTCGAGCAGTTCAAGGTCACCATCCTCTACACGGCGCCCACCGCGATCCGCACCTTCATGAAGTGGGGCGAGGCGATCCCGCAGCAGTTCGACCTCAGCTCGCTGCGGCTGCTCGGCTCGGTGGGAGAGCCCATCAACCCCGAGGCATGGATGTGGTACCGGCGGGTCATCGGCGGGGACCGCTGCCCCATCGTCGACACGTGGTGGCAGACCGAGACCGGGGCGATCATGATCTCCCCGCTGCCCGGCGTCACCGCCACCAAGCCCGGCTCCGCGATGACGGCCATGCCCGGCGTGTGCGTCGACGTGGTGGACGATGCGGGACGCCCTGTGCCCAACGGTGAGGGCGGGTACCTGGTCATCACCGAGCCGTGGCCGAGCATGCTGCGCGGCATCTGGGGCAACCGGCACCGCTACGTCTCGACGTACTGGAACCACTTCGACGGGATGTACTTCGCGGGCGACGGCGCGAAGAAGGACGTCGACGGGGATCTGTGGCTGCTCGGCCGCGTCGACGACGTCATGAACGTCTCCGGACACCGGCTCACCACCACCGAGATCGAGCACTCGCTGGTCGCGCACCCGTGGGTCGCCGAGGCCGCCGTGGTGGGGGCCTCCGACGAGGTGACGGGTCAGGCGGTGGTGGCCTTCGTCATCGTCCGCGGCGACGCCCATGGGGTCCCCGAGGACGGCGACGAGGTCGCCGCAGCGCTGCGCGAGCACGTGCGCCACCAGATCGGCTCGCTCGCGAAGCCGCGCACCATCCTGGTCGTGTCGGAGGTCCCCAAGACGCGCTCGGGCAAGATCATGCGCCGGCTGCTGCGCGACGTGGCGGAGGACCGTCCCACGGGCGACGTCACCACGCTCGCGGACCCGTCGGTGATGGACGCGATCCGCACAGGCCTGGAGGCCGGCACCGGCGACTGACCCGCCGCCGCACCTCCGCCTGCCCTCCCCGCCCGCGCGCCGCCGGGACACCCACCACGCTTTCTCGGCCACTACGGCGTGACACGGGACGATCATCTGCAGTGCCGCACGGACGCTGCAGATGATCGTCCCGCAGGACGCGAAAGACGCTCGAAAAGCGTGGTGAGCGTCCCGGCCGGAGGAGGGCCGGCGAGACGGCCCGCGCTAGGCGCTGAGCTCCTCCCACTCCGCACGCCGCGCGGCCTGGGCCACCGGGTCCGGCACGGGGAGCGACGCGAGCAGGCGCTGCGTGTACGGGTCCTTCGGGGCACCGAGCACCTCGGAGCCCGTGCCCTCCTCGACCAGCCGGCCCTTGTGCAGCACGCCGATGCGGTCCGCGAGCATGTCCACCACCGCGAGATCGTGGCTGATGAACAGCGCCGCGAAGCCCAGCTCGCGGTGGAGCTCGTCGAAGAGGTCGAGCACGCGCGCCTGCACCGAGACGTCGAGCGCGGAGGTCGGCTCGTCGGCGATGAGCAGCTCGGGGTCGAGCGCGAGGGCGCGCGCCAGGGACGCACGCTGGCGCTGACCGCCCGAGAGCTCGTGCGGGAAGCGATCGCCGAAGGACGCCGGCAGCTGGACCGCCTCGAGCAGCTCGTCGACCCGTGCGCGGGCGTCCTCGGGGGATCCCGCGCGGCCGTGGACCACCAGCGGCTCGGCCACGCACTGCGCGATGGTGAGCAGCGGGTTGAAGCTGGTCGCCGGGTCCTGGAACACGAAGCCGATGCGGTGGCGGATGGGCCGGATGGCCTTCTCCTTCGCGCCGTTCATCTCGACGCCGAGCACCTCGAACGAGCCACCGCTCACCTTGGTCAGGCCGGCCATCGCGCGGCCGATGGTGGTCTTACCCGAGCCGGACTCGCCCACGAGGCCGAGCACCTCGCCGGGACGGATGTCGAACGAGACGCCGTCGACGGCCACGAAGTCGGGCTGTCGGAAGCGACCGGGGTAGACGATGCGCAGGTCCTTCGCGGAGACCACCGGCGCCTGGTCGGCCCAGCCCTCGGGACGGCGCGCGGCCCGGACCTCGGCGCGCGCCAGGCCCTCGCCGATGCGCGGCACGGCCGCGAGCAGCTGCTGCGTGTACGGCTCGCGCGGAGCCGCGAACAGCTCCTTCACCGGCGCCTGCTCGACCAGCTTGCCCTGGTACATCACCGCGACGCGGTCGGCGAGGTCCGCGACCACGCCCATGTTGTGGGTGATGAGGACGATCGACGCGCCGAACTCGTCGCGGCAGCGGCGCAGCAGGTCGAGGATCTCGGCCTGGACCGTGACGTCGAGCGCCGTGGTCGGCTCGTCCGCGACGATGACGCCGGGGTCGAGGATGAGCGCCTGCGCGATGACGATGCGCTGCTTCTGCCCGCCCGAGAACTGGTGCGGGTAGTGGTCGATGCGCACCTCGGGGTCCGGGATGCCCACGCGCCGCAGCACGTCGATGGCCTTCTCGCGCGCCTCGGCCTTGGTGTAGCTGCCGTGCGCCTGGAGGCCCTCGATGATCTGCCAGCCCACGGTGAACACGGGGTTGAGCGCGGTCGAGGGCTCCTGGAACACCATCGCGGCGTCGCGGCCGCGCATCCTCCGCAGTTGCGACGCGGACATGGCGGCCACATCGGCCCCCTCGGCGTCGTCGCGCCCGCGCAGCACCACCGCGCCGCGCACGTGCGCGGTCTCGGGGAGCAGGCCGAGGATGGTCTTCGCGGTGACGGTCTTGCCGGAGCCGGACTCGCCCACCACGGCGAGCACCTCGCCCGGCTGGACGCTGAGGGACACCCCGTCGACGGCGCGGACGGGTCCGGAGTCCGTCGCGAACGTGACCGAGAGGTCCTGGATGTCGACGATGTCGGTCATGCGGAGGCCTCCTTCGCGGCGGCGGGTGCGGCGGGCTCGGGAGCCCCGGCGGGTGCGCCCGGCGCGACCGGGGCATCGTCCCCGAGGTCGACCCCGAGGTCCTCGACGGGCTCGGCGCCCGCGGCGCGCTTGCGCAGGCGCGGGTCGGAGAGGTCGTTGAGGCTCTCGCCCACGAGCGTGAGTCCCAGCACCACGAGCACGATCGCCATGCCGGGGAACACCGAGGTCCACCAGATGCCGGAGGTGACGTCGGAGACGGCTTTGTTGAGGTCGTATCCCCACTCGGCGGCCGCGGTCGGCTCGATGCCGAAGCCGAGGAAGCCCAGGCCCGCGAGCGTGAGGATCGCCTCGGAGGCGTTGAGCGTGAGGATGAGCGGCATCGTCCGAGTCGAGTTGCGCAGCACGTGACGGATCATGATCCGCGCGTGGCTCGCGCCGATGACGCGCGCCGACTCGACGAAGGCCTCGGACTTGATGCGGATCACCTCGGCGCGCGTGACGCGGAGGTACTGCGGGATGAAGATCACCGTGATCGACAGCGCGGCCGCGAGGATGCCTCCCCACATGCTCGACTGGCCGCCCGAGATGACGATCGCGAGCACGATCGCGAGCAGCAGCGACGGGAACGCGTAGATCGCATCGGCGATCACCACGAGCACCCGGTCGAGCCAGCCGCCGAAGTAGCCGGAGATGAGGCCGAGCGTGACGCCGACGAGGATCGAGGCGGCGACCGCGACGATGATGACGAGCAGCGCCGTGCGCGAGCCCCAGATGAGGCGCGACAGGACGTCGTAGCCGCCCACGGTGGTGCCGAGCAGGTGCGCGCTCGACGGCTCCTGGAGCGAGCCGAAGCTGCCGTCCTCGTCGCGCAGCTGCGAGAAGCCGTACGGCGCGAGCATCGGCGCGAGCAGCGCGGTGAGCAGGAAGATCCCGGTGAGCACCAGGCCCGCGACGAGCATGCCGCGCTGGAGGCCCACGCTCTGACGCAGCTGCGAGATCACGGGGAGCCGGGTCCAGCGGGACGGACGGGACGATGCGGTGGCCGCGGGGGCGGTGGCGGCGGCGGAGGCCATGTCAGTACCTCACCCTCGGGTCGATGAGCGCCGCGATGATGTCGACGATGAAGTTGGTGATGGCCACGATGACCGCGAGGACCACGACGATGCCCTGGACGGCGACGAAGTCGCGCGCCTGCAGGTACTGCGAGAGCTGGAAGCCCAGCCCCTTCCACTCGAACGTGGTCTCGGTGAGGACCGCGCCGCCGAGCAGCAGCGCGATCTGCAGGCCCACCACGGTGACGATCGGGATGAGCGCGGGCCGGTACGCGTGCTTGCGCAGAAGGCGGCGCTCGGAGACGCCGCGCGAGCGGGCCGCGTCGACATAGCCGGCGCCGAAGGTCGAGATGACGTTGGTGCGGACCACGCGGAGGAACACTCCCGCGGTGAGCAGGCCGAGCGCGAGCGCCGGGAGGATCGCGTGCTGGAGCACGTTGCCGATCACGGCCGGATCGCCCGTCTTGATCGCGTCGATGAGGTAGATCCCGGTCGCGCCGTCCTGCCGGGACAGCGTGAGCTCGGTGCGCGTGTCCGCGCGTCCGGCGACCGGGAGGATGTCGAGCCACACCGAGAAGATGAGCTTGAGGATGAGGCCCGCGAAGAAGACCGGGGTCGCATACGCGAGGATCGCGCCGATGCGGTAGACCGCGTCGGGCCAGCGGTCGCGGTGGAAGGCGGCGAGGCGGCCCAGCGGGATGCCGACCGCGAAGGCGACGATGAGCGCGTAGAACGCGAGCTCGAGCGTCGCGGCGCCGAAGTGGACGATGACGTCCGTGACCTCGCGGCGGTCGGACAGCGTGGTGCCGAAGTCGCCGGTGAAGACGCCGCCCAGGTAGTCGAGGTACTGCACCAGGATGGGCCGGTCGTAGCCGGCCTCGTGGATGCGCTCGGCGAGCTGGTCCGCCGGGAGGCGGCCGCCCTGCGCGGCGGTGATCGGGTCACCGGTCGTGCGCATCAGCACGAAGACCGTGGTCACCAGGATGAACACGGTGGGGATGATGAGAAGGGCGCGAACCGCGATGTAGCGGCCGAGCGAGCCTCCGGGCTTCTTCGCCCAGGCGCGGGGGGCGCCGGCTCGCTTCGCCGGGGCTTCCGACGTGGTGGTCATGCGTGGGTCCTGACTGGCCCGACGGGCCGATGAACTGCGAGGACGACAGCGGCGTGCGGGAGGGCCGTGAGACCCTCCCGCACGCCGATGTGTCAGCCCTTCGAGAGGGCGGCGTAGCGGAACTTGAACGAGGCGTCGAGGGTGTCCGCAGCACCCGAGACGTCCACACCGGTCACCGCGACCTGCGCGCCCTGCAGCAGCGGCAGGGTCGAGAGGTCACCCGCGACGGTGTCCTGGATCTCCTCGATGAGGGCGGTGCGCGAGTCCGCGTCGACCTCGGTGCCCTGCGCGACGATCAGGTCGTCCACGGTCGGGTTCGAGTAGTGGTTGCCCAGGAAGCCGCCCTCGTAGAAGAACGGGGTCAGGTAGTTGTCCGCGTCCGAGTAGTCCGGGAACCAGCCGAGCTGGTAGGCCGGGTACACGTCGGCGGTGCGGTCCTTGGCGTACTGGACCCACTCGGTCGACTGGAGGTCGACGGTGAACAGGCCGGAGGCCTCGAGCTGGTCCTTGACCAGGGCGTACTCGTCAGCCGAGCCCGAGCCGTAGTGGTCCGGGTTGTACTGCAGGCTGAGCGCGACCGGGGTCTCGACGCCGGCCTCCTCGAGCGTGGCGGCCGCCTTGTCGGCGTCCGGGCCGCCCTCGCCGTCGCCGTAGAGGCCCTTGAGGGACTCGGTGGCGCCGGTGAGGCCCGCGGGGACGTAGGAGTACAGCGGGGTGAAGGTCCCGGCGTAGACCTGCTCGGCGATCTCCTCGCGGTCGACGATGTCGGCCACGGCCTGACGGACCGCGAGCGACTTGGCCTCGTCGGCCTCGTCCGTGGTGGCGCCGTACGGCATCGTGTCGAAGTTGAACACGATGTAGCGGATCTCGCCGCCGGGGCCGTCGACGACCTGGACGTTCTCGTCCTCGCGGAGGTCCGCGATGTCCGTCGCGGAGAGCGAGCGGAACGCGACGTCGATGTTGCCCTGCTGGATGTCGAGCTTGAGGTTCGACTCCTCGGCGTAGTACTTCACGTCGACGATCTCCGCGTTGGCGGCGCCGAGCAGACCCATGTAGTCGGGGTTCGCCTCGTAGCTGATGAGGTTGTTCTGGTCGTAGTCGGTGATGACGTACTGACCGGCGAACGCGTTGCCCGCGACGATGTCGGAGTCCGGCGTGAGCGCATCGGCGGCGAAGACGTCCTCGTCGACGATGGGGCCCGCGGGCGACGACAGGATCTGCGCGAAGGTCTGGTCGTTCTCCGACAGCAGGTGGAAGACCACCGTGGTGTCGTCGATGGCCTCGGCGTGGTCGAGGTTCCACAGCAGCGAGCCCGGGCCGTTGCCGTCGTCAGCGCCCGACTCGAAGATCGCCTGCATGCGGTCGAACGTGAAGACCACGTCCGAGGACGTGAGCGCGTTGCCGTTGGCGAACGTCAGGCCCTCCTTGAGGACCACGGTGTACTCGGTCGGCGCGGTGAACTCGGCCGAGACCGCGATGTCGGGCTCGACGTCGGGGCTGCCGTACGGGGTGTTGAGCAGGAACGGGAAGACCTGGTTCATCACCGCGAACGAGCCGTTGTCGTACGAGCCGGCCGGGTCGATGGTGGTGATCTTGTCGGTGGTGCCGATGATGATCGGCTCCGATGCGCCGGCGACAGCGCCGCCGGTCGCGTCCGCGCTCGACTCGGTGTCGGAGTCGCCGCCGGAGCAGGCGGCGAGCGTCAGCGCCGAGGCCGCGACGCCGGCGACGATGGCCGTGCGACGCAGGTGGGACGGGTTCCGCATGGGTGTTGCCCTCCTTGTTGAGAGAAGACCGGCGCCTGTGCGCGCGTCGGCCGTGGCAAGCGATCCTGGCACGCACCAGGGGCCTCGCGACCGCCGGTGAGGGATGTTTTACATTCCTGAAACTTTCCGCCGCCGCACCCCTGTGTGACGTGACCGAATCGTTACGGGCACGTGCGCGGCGTGCGACGTACCGTGGAGCGTCAGGAGGTCGCCATGCGCATCATCCGCAGCCGCGCGGCGCTCGCCGCCACGGCCGTCGCTCTCGCCGCCGCGCTCAGCGCGTGCGGAGGCGGCGAGGAGGTGCCCTCGCTCGACGATCAGCCGCCCTCCGCGGAGACGGTGCTCAGCGTCTCCGCGACGGAGTACGCGTACAGCCTCTCGTCCACGACGGTCCCCTCCGGCACCGTCGCGATCGAGCTCACCAACGACGGCGCCGTGAGCCACGACCTCGTGCTCGAGGGCGACCCCGGCGGCGCGACCGCGGTCATCGATCCCGGCGAGTCCGCCTCGTTCGAGGTGGTGCTCGACCCGGGCACCTACACGCTCTACTGCTCCGTCGGCGACCATCGGTCGCGCGGCATGGAGGTGTCGTTCACCGTGACGTGAGCCCACCCGCTGTGACCGATCCCAGACGCCGCGCGAAACGTGGGAAGAAACGTTGCGATCCTCATTGCCGGAGGGCATCCCAGGCCCTACACTGAACCAGGCGAGAGGCCGGATCACCGCCTCGATCGCCGAAGACGTCCCCGGGAGGGACGGCCGCGGTGCCCCCCAGCGCAGCCGACCTCCCGGGGCACCTTCGTCTCCGGGCCCTTCTGCCCCGCGCAGGGGCGCGCCTCAGCCCCGGTCGGCCGCCGTGGGGCCCCGTCCTCCGCATCGTCCGCGCCGTCGCGCGCCCAGGCGAGGTCCTCCTCGGTCACCGCGAGCGCGGTGGGACGCGCAGGCGGGTCGCGCCGCTCGAGCCAGAGGTCGCGCCAGCGCTCCGCCCCCACCACCACACCCAGCACCGCGAGCGCGACGCACAGCCCCGCGAGCACGTCGGTGAGGAAGTGATAGCCGAGGTAGAGGCGGCTCGCGCCGACCCCGACGATGATGAGGAGCGACGCCGCCACCCAGCCGGTGAGCGCCCACGACGCCTCGGCGTCCTCGTGCCACAGGAGGTAGCCGACCACCAGCACCAGGGTCGCCGCGCCCACCGTGTGCCCCGAGGGGAAGGACCCCGAGGTCTCGCCGCCGGGCACCACCATGAGCAGGTCCGCGGGGCGGTCACGCCCCACCAGCGACTTCAGCGCGACGGTGAGCCCAGTCGACAGCAGCATCGCGACCACGAGCAGCGCGGGCTCCCACCATGAGCGGGACACGCGCCACCACACGAGCGCGATCGCGGCCACCACGACCGGCAGCACCGCGGGCCCGAAGACCAGCGACACCGCGTTGAACAGCGTGTCGAGCTCCGGCGACCGCTGCTGCGCGAGCAGCTCGAGCAGCGGCTCGTCGATGAGGAACAGGTCCTCCTTCTCGACCACCCAGTCCAGCACGCCGATGAAGCCGGCGACGCCCATCGCGATCAGCAGCGCCGCCGGCCACAGCGCGAGGGCCGCATCGGAGGGTCGCATCCGTCGTGTCATGCGGCCCACCCTAGGCAGCGCGCACCCCCGCGCCGGGCGGCACGCGCCGCCGCGCCCGCAAGGGCTCCCCCACCGGGGACGATGCGTCAGCCGGCGGAGCGCTCGCGCGCGACCATCGCCTCCTCGAGCGTCGCGCCGACAGGCTCGACCTCCGCCGCGAGGCCGCCGAGGGCCGCCCGGACCCGCACCTCGTCCGCATCGACCGCCCGGACGTGCGTGCCCGACAGCATCACCAGCACTCCGGCGCGGTCCAGCGCCTCGAACGCGTCCTGCCAACGCTCGGTGCGGACCGCGAGCGCGGTGGTGCCGGCCACGATGTCCGCGAGCTGCCCCTCGCCCACCGCGCGGCCCTGCGACATCAGCACCAGCCGGTCGCACTGCTCGGCCTCCTGCATGTAGTGCGTGGTGACGAGCACGCCGACGCCCTGCTCGGCGCTCTCGTGGACCGTGTCCCACAGGCGTGCGCGGGAGAGCGGGTCGACGCCGGAGGTGGGCTCGTCGAGGACCAGCAGCTCCGGGCCGTGCCCCAGCGCGGCGGCGAAGGCGAGCTGACGCTGACGGCCGAGGCCGATGCCGCCGACCAGCCCGTCCCGCGAGCCGGCGAGCGCGTCCGGGACGGCCGTCGCACGCGACCCGAAGGCCTGATCGACGAAGGCGAGGTTCTCCGCGACCGTGAGGTCGTCCCACAGCCCGAGGCCCTGCGGCACGTAGCCCAGGCGGGCGCGACCCTCGCGCGACGGCGGGGCGCCGAAGAGCGCGAGCGCGCCGTCCGACGGCGGGAGCAGGCCGAGGATCATGCGGATGAGCGTGGTCTTGCCGGCGCCGTTCGCGCCGAGCAGGCCGACGATCTCCCCCGCCGCCACGGAGATGGACACCCCGTCGACCGCGGTGAAGTCGCCGAAGCGGCGCGTGACGTCCTGCGCGTGGATGAGCGGCTCGGCCATGTCAGGCCCCCTTCGCGATGGCCGCGGCGACCACGGCGTCCTCGATGTCGGCCACGCGCGGCTCGCCCTCGGGCGGCTCCTCGGGCGACCAGATCCGGTAGCCGCGTCCGCGGCGCCAGGTGCGCGCCGGGTCGCCCGGCGCATCGGCCGCGACCACGTGGCCGGGGATGCCGGCGAGCACGTCCGCGGGCGCGCCCTCGAGCAGCACCTCCCCCGCGTCGAGCACCGTGACGCGATGCGCGCGCTCCGCCTCGTCGAGGTACGTGGTCGCCATCACCACGGCGGCGCCCTGCGAGGCGGCGAGCGAGACCATGCGCCACAGGTCGACGCGGCTCACGGGGTCGACGCCGGTCGAGGGCTCGTCGAGGATGAGCAGGTCGGGCCGGTGCAGCATCGCGAGCGAGAAGGCGAGCTTCTGACGCATGCCTCCCGAGAGGTTGCGCGCGAGGCGCTCGGTCGCGTGCTCGAGCCCGGCGCCCGCGAGCAGCGCGGCGCGGCGCTCCTCGAGCGTGGCGCCCGCGATGCCGTGGGCGGCGGCGACGAAGGCGATGTTCTCGTCCACCGAGAGGTCGCGCCACACCCCCGCGGCGGTGGGCATGAAGCCGATGCGCTCGAGGGCGGGCGTGGCGACCTCGCCCGCGGTCGGGGCGATCGCGCCCGCCAGCGTGCGCAGCAGCGTGGTCTTGCCCGCGCCGTCGCCTCCGACCACGGCCACGATCTCGCCGGGTGCGACCGTGAGGGTGACGTTCGCGAGCGCGGCCCGGCCGCCCCTCTCGACGGTGAGCCCGTGGGCTCCCCAGGCGGCCATCACGCGGCCTTCGACTTCGCGCGGTGGTGGGCGCTCGGCGCGAGGTCGCGACGGAAGCGCAGCACGGCGGCCGTGAAGACGAGCAGCGCCATCCCGGTGAGCACCGCGTACGGCACCCACAGCGCGTCGAGGCCGGCGCCGCGCAGGAAGATCCCCTGCGCGATCTCGACGAAGTACGTGAGCGGCAGGCATCGTCCGATCGCCGCGATCGCGGTCGGCATCGCGTCGAGCGGGAAGATGAAGCCCGACAGCAGGATCTGCGGCAGCAGCAGCATGATCGCGAGCTGGATGGCCTGCGCCTGCGTCTGCGAGACGGTGGAGATGAGCACGCCGATGCCCAGCACCACGAAGAGGAAGATCCCGGCGCCGATCGCGAACAGCCAGGGACTGCCGTTGAAGGGCACGTCGAAGATCCACACGCCCAGGAACGTGACGACGAGCATGTCGAAGGACGCGAGCAGGAAGTACGGGGCGATCTTGCCGATGATGACGTCGGCAGGCTTGAGCGGCATGACCGCGAGCTGCTCGAGCGTGCCCGACTGCCTCTCCTTCACCAGGCCGATCGACGTGATGATGGTGCCGATGAAGGTGAGGATCAGGCCGATGAGCGCCGGCACCATCACCCACGAGGTCTCGAGGTCGGGGTTGAAGAGGATGTCGACCTCGACCTGGTCGCCCATGCGTCCGAACGCCGCGGAGGCGCTCTGCGCGGTGAAGAGGCTCGCGCCGTCGACGTAGGCGGTCGGGGGCTGCGTGGTGGTGTCGATCACCACCTCGGTGGCGTTGTCGGTCATCCACGCGAGCGCATCGTCCGTGGTCGCCTCCGCGTCGACCTCGCCGATGTCGAACAGCTCCGGGGCGTTCGCGGCGGCCTGCTCGGCGCCCGGTCCGATGACGCGGGTGGGGATCGTGTCCACCGTGAAGTTCGCGGCGTAGCCGAAGATCGTGAGCAGCACGATCGGCAGCACGATGAGCATCGCCATCGTGCGCTTGTCACGCCTCAGCTCGCGGAACTCCTTGAGGATCATCGCCTTCATCGTGCTGCCTCTCTCGTCGGTCGGCCGGGTGGCCCGTCCCGCTAATTCTCCACATAGGGAAACATCGGCGCAACCCGCGACGCAGGCGTGTCGCCCCCACGCCCAGCATGGTCGCCGCGCCGGGACCGCGCGAGGGGTCGGACGTCCCGCCCCGCCGGGCCCGTGGAAGAATCCCGGCCATGCAGATCTCCCCGGCCGACCCGACGACCCCCGACATCCTCGCGCTGCTGAACGAGCACCTCGCGGAGATGCACGCGACCTCGCCCGCAGAGTCGGTGCACGCGCTCGACGTCGAGGCGCTGCGCCGGCCCGAGGTCACGTTCCTCGCGGCGCGGGATCAGTCGGGCGACCTCCTGGGCGTCGGCGCGGTGGTCGCGCTGGCCGACGACCACGCGGAGATCAAGTCGATGCGCACCACGGCGCAGGCGCGCGGCAAGGGGGTCGCGGCCGCGGTGCTGGCCGAGCTGGTCGCCACGGCGCAGCAGCACGGCCGCACGCGCGTGAGCCTCGAGACCGGGACCGAGCCGCACTTCGCGCCCGCCCGCCGCCTGTACGAGCGCCACGGCTTCCTCGAGTGCGAGCCCTTCGGCAAGTACACGCTGGACCCGAACTCGATCTTCTACACGCGCGAGGTGTAGCGCCGCGCGCCGACTCCGAACGACCCGCGCCGACTCCCAATGACACTTGTGACCGGAGTCATGCCGCGTGACGGATGGGGATGCCTCGTCCGTCACGCGCTGTCACTTGTGTCACATGTGTCATTGGGAGTCGACGACGGCGGGGTCAGCCCTTGAGGTCACGCGCCCGGTAGCCGGCGACGCCCAGCGCGAGCAGCACCGCCGATGCGCCGAACAGGACCACCGGCTGGTACCAGTACAGGCCGTTGTCGAGCGGGAACTCCCACGTGACGTAGTAGAACGGCGACGCGTGCGCGAGGGGCTCGAGCGCATCGTTCACCGCGGCGAAGGCCGTGAGCGCCCACCCGACGATCGCGACGCCGGTGCCTGCGCCGATCGCGATGCGCGGCACGCCGGTGAACGCGCCGGCCGCGAAGGCCGCCGCGCCCAGCACCGCGCCCAGTCCGGCGAGCAGCACGCCCGTCGCGGCGATGTTCGCGTAGGACATCCCGAGGCCGCCGATCCAGTTGCCCAGCGCGATGCCCGCGGCGATGAGCGCCGAGACCGCGAAGGAGACGACGAGCATCGCGGCCGCACGTCGCCACGCCACCGTGGACCGGGACACCGGCGAGGTCAGCAGCACCGAGATGGTGCGACGCTGCTCCTCGCGCGCGAGGGCCGCGCCGGCCGCGATGACCGGCACCGCGATCGCGACGGGCGCCAGGATCGACAGCCCCTCGCCGTGGTACCAGCCCTCGGGCCGCGAGTAGTCGGCGAAGCCGACCATCGCCATGATCGAGTCGGGGAAGGCCGAGGCGAAGTCGCCCACGAAGTCCGAGACCGCGTTGAACAGCGGTCCCATGACGGTCATCATGAAGAACATCCCGCCGCCGGCGATCGCGACGAGCGCGCGCGAGTCGCTCAGCGCCATGCCGGTCATGCCGCGCGTGCTCTGGCGGCCCTGCAGCATCGTCAGCACCTTCGCCACCCGCTCGTCCTCCTGGAGGCGCGCGACCAGCGGCAGCCGGCCCTCGCCCGAGCGGAGGTCACGGCGGATCAGCGCGGCCCAGCCGACGAGCACGAGCGCGACCGTGATCGCGAGCAGCACCGCCATCTGACCCCAGTCGACGCCGTTGGTGAGAGGCGCGGAGGCGTTGATGTAGTGCCACGGGAAGATCTTGGCGACGTCCTCCCAGCCCTCGAACATGGGCAGCAGGCCCGAGGCGAGGAAGGACACCACCAGGAACGCGGTGGCGATGCCGGAGGCGAGCTGCTGCTGGCCCGTCGCCGCGCCGATCGCGAGCGCGACCGCGCCGTAGAGCATCGACACCACGAGCACGTGCAGCGTCGCGGCGCCCACGTTCACGCCCGTGACGCTCTCGCCGAACATCACCGTGATGCCCAGGTATCCGAGCCACGCGAGCACGTTCACGGCGACGCCGATGCTCAGCACCGCGAGCGTCTTGGAGGTGAAGAGCCGCGAACGCGAGCGCGGCGCGGTGGTGAGGACGTTCATCGTGCCCTCGCGCTCCTCGCCGGCGATGGCCGCGGCCCCCATCGAGATCGCGATCCCCGCGACCACGAAGGGCCCGAGGAAGTTGAACATCATCGACATCATGAGCCCGGTGACGCCCGCGTCGCCGCTGATGCCGATGAGCGACGAGTAGAACTCCGGCATCTCGTCGAAGAACGCCACCGCGTCGTCGCCGATGCCCGCGTAGGCCCACATGCCGAACACCGCGACGAGCCACAGCGAGGCGACGCCGATGAGCGCACCGAGCCAGCGGTCGCGGACCGTCTTGAGGTAGAGGGTCTGCAGCATCACGCACGCTCCGCGGCGGACGATGCGGCGGCCGGCTCCGGGGCGTCCCCGCCCTCGGCCTCGGTCACCTCGTCGCGGTAGAACTCGAGGAAGATCTCGTCGAGGTCGACCGAGGAGGACTCGAGCGACAGCACGTCATGGGCGGTCGCGGCGCGCAGGAGCGGCCCCATCGAGCCCTCGTACTGGGCGGTGACGGTCGCGCCGTCGGCCTCGACGCTGTGGACGCCCTCGATCCCCTCGAAGGCGGCGGCGGGCATGGGCGCGGAGAACTCGAGCGTGACGCGGCGGAGCGCCTTGTCGAGCAGCTCGCTCATGCGCTCGACGGCGATGAGGTGGCCGCGGCGGATGAAGCCGACGCGGTCGGCGACGCGCTCGACCTCGGACAGCGTGTGGCTCGACAGGAAGACCGTGCTCCCCTCCGCGACGTGCTCGCGCATGAGCGTGTGGAACTCGAGCTGCACCAGCGGGTCGAGGCCCGTGATGGGCTCGTCGAGGATCACCACCTCGGGCCGGTTCATGAAGGCCTGGATCAGGCCCACCTTCTGGCGGTTGCCGGAGGAGAGCTCGCCGACCTTCTTGCCGAGGTCCGCATCGAAGCGGTCCGCGAGCGAGTCGACCCAGGCCCAGTCCACCCCGCCGCGGAGGTTCGCGAGGAACTCGAGGGTCTCGCGGCCGGACAGGTTCGGGTAGAGCGCGAGGTCCGACGGGAGGAAGCCGAGATGGCGGCGGATCTCGACGGCGTCCTTGCGCGAGTCGAGGCCGGCGATCCGGCACTCGCCCTCGGACGGGCGGATGAGGTCGAGCAGGCAGCGGATGGTGGTCGACTTGCCCGCGCCGTTGGGTCCCAGGAAGCCGAAGATCTCGCCAGGGCCGATCTGGAGGGAGACGTCCTGCACGGCGGTGAAGTCGCCGAACCTCTTGGTGAGACCGACGGTCTCGATGGCGGGGGTGGAGGTCATGTCAGATCCTTGTCTCTGAGGGGGACGGGTCCAGCTCTGCGGCCATCCGCTCCATCAGCGGCGGCCATTCGCGTGCGAAGAAGTCGGCGAGGTCGCCGAGCTCCGTGACCCTCTCGGGTCGGTCCCGGGGAAGGATGTCGTCGCCCGCCCGCGCGAGGTCGCCGAGGGCGCGGATGCGCTCGAGCTCGGAGGCCATGACGCCGTACCAGGCGCCGGAGCGGAGACGGTAGCGCTGCGTGCGGTCGCCCCGCACGCGGACCTGCTCGACCATGCCGAGCTGGACGTGCGTGCGCAGCTGCGTCGAGACCGTGCCGGCGCTGAGGCCGAGGTCCGCGGCGATCTCCGCCTGCGTGCGCTCGGCGGGCTCGCAGATCATGAGCCATCCGAGGATCTCGGCCCACGCGCGAGCGGAGCCGAACATCGTGAAGAAGGTCGCCACCCTGTCCACGTACGCGTGCTGCGCCTCGGTCATCGTCATATTTCAACGATGCCTGAAAGCATTGAAGAACGCAAGCGACCCGGGCCCTTCAGGGGGTGGCGACCACCCCCGCAGCGTGGAACCATGGCCCCATGTCCGAGAGCCTCGACGTCAACGCCGCCAGCCCTGCCCCCGCGCCGCAGGACGATGCTCCCGCGCGCGAGTCGGAGGAGACCTACCCGGTGCCCATGGTCGAGTTCGACGAGGAGGAGGCGCCGTCGCCGCTGCCCGACGACCGCTACCTCGACCGCGAGCTCTCGTGGCTCGCCTTCAACGAGCGCGTGCTCGAGATGGCCGAGGACCCGCACACGCCGCTGCTCGAGCGCGCCCGCTTCCTCGCGATCTTCGCGTCCAACCTCGACGAGTTCTTCATGGTCCGCGTCGCGGGCCTCAAGCGCCGCATCGCCGCCGGCTTCGCGGTGCCCTCCGCGACCGGCATGAGCGCCTCGCGCCAGATCGAGGCCATCACCGAGCGCGCGCACGAGCTCATGGACCGCCACGCCGAGACGTTCGAGGAGCAGGTCCGCCCCGCCCTCGCCAACGAGGGCATCCAGCTGGTGCGCCAGGAGGACCTCGGCGACGCCGAGCGCGAGCGCCTGCGCAAGCTCTTCCGCGCGGACATCTTCCCGGTGCTCACCCCCCTCGCGGTCGACCCCGCGCACCCGTTCCCGTACATCTCGGGGCTGTCGCTCAACATCGCCGTCGAGATCGTCGACCCCGACACCGGCAAGGACTACTTCGCGCGCGTCAAGGTCCCCGAGACGCTGCCGCGCTTCCTGTCCGTCGACGCCGCGGGCCACGTGGGCCAGGTGACCGATGCGGCCGCGCTGTCCGACGAGCCGCGCAGCTTCGTGCCGCTCGAGGACGTCATCGGCGCGCACCTCGACTACCTCTTCCCCGGCATGAAGGTCGCCGCGCACTACACGTTCCGCGTCACCCGCAACGAGGACGTCGAGGTCGAGGAGGACGACGCCGAGAACCTCCTCAAGGCGATGGAGAAGGAGCTGCTGCGCCGCCGCTTCGGCCCTGCGGTGCGCCTCGAGGTCGCCGACGACCTCCCGCCCAAGATCCGCGAGCTGCTGGTGCGCGAGCTGGGCATCACCGAGAACGACGTGTTCCACCTCCCTGCACCCCTCGACCTCACGGGGCTCAACCTCATCGCGGACCTCGACCGTCCCGCGCTGCAGTTCGAGTCCTTCCGCCCGACCACGCACCACCGGCTCGCGCCCGTCGAGACCGCGGACGAGCAGAACGTCTTCGACGCGATCACGCGCGGCGACGTGCTGCTTCACCACCCCTACGACTCGTTCTCGACGTCGGTCCAGGCCTTCCTCGCGCAGGCCGCCGCGGATCCCAAGGTGCTCGCGATCAAGCAGACGCTCTACCGCACCTCGGGAGACTCGCCCATCGTCGACGCCCTCATCGAGGCCGCGCACGCCGGCAAGCAGGTGCTCGCGCTCGTCGAGATCAAGGCCCGCTTCGACGAGAGGCGGAACATCTCGTGGGCCCGCAAGCTCGAGCAGGCGGGCGTGCACGTGGTCTACGGCCTCGTGGGCCTCAAGACGCACTGCAAGCTCTCGCTCGTGGTGCGCCAGGAGGAGGACGGGCTTCAGCGCTACTCCCACATCGGCACGGGCAACTACCACCCGAAGACCGCGCGCCTCTACGAGGACTACGGGCTGCTCACCAAGAACGCCGAGGTGGGCGCGGATCTCACCAAGCTCTTCAACCAGCTCTCGGGCTACGCGCCCAAGTCGCGCTTCCGCCGCCTCGTGGTCGCCCCGGTGGGCGTGCGCCAGGGCCTCATCGAGCGCATCGACCGCGAGGCCCGGAACGCCGCCGCCGGCAAGGAGGCGTGGGTCAAGATCAAGGTCAACTCGATCGTCGATGAGAAGACGATCGACGCGCTCTACCGCGCCTCGAACGCGGGCGTGAAGGTCGACGTCAACGTCCGCGGCATCTGCGCGGTGCGTCCCGGCGTCCCCGCATTCTCCGAGAACATCCGCGTCCGCTCGATCCTCGGCCGCTTCCTCGAGCACTCGCGCATCTACGCCTTCGCCAACGACGGCGACCCCGAGGTGTTCATCGGCTCCGCCGACCTCATGCACCGCAACCTCGACCGTCGCATCGAGGCGCTCATCACGGTGACCGACCCGCAGCAGTCGGCGAGCCTCATCGAGAACATCGACATGGCGATGAGCCATCAGGTCGCGGGCTGGGAGCTTCACGAGGACGGCACGTGGGGCCACGGGGTCACCGACGGCGAGGGCAACCGCCTCAAGGACCTCCAGGGCACGTACATCCGCCGCCAGCCCAAGCGGAGGGCCAAGGGCAAGTGAGCCATTATCCCGAGGGCACCGTCGTCGCGGCAGGTGCGCTGGTCTGGCGCATCCGCGACGGCCGCCTGCAGGTGCTCGCGGTGCATCGCCCCCGGTACAACGACTGGTCCTGGCCCAAGGGCAAGCTCGACCCCGGCGAGTCGCTGCCCGAGTGCGCGGTGCGTGAGATCGCCGAGGAGACCGGCCGCCAGGTGGTGCTCGGACAGCCGCTGCCCACGCTGCGCTACCCGATCGGGTCGGGCAAGCAGAAGGTGGTGAAGTACTGGGCCGCCGAGGTCGCGACCCCCAACGCCGCCGCCGTGAAGGCGCGCCCGCGCTACAAGGACGCCTCGAAGAACGAGATCGACCAGGTCCGCTGGCTCGGCGTCGAGCAGGCGCACGAGCTCATCACCTTCCCCGACGACCTCCGTCCTCTTGATGCGCTCGTCGACGCGTACGCGGCCGGACGGCTCGACACCCGGCCGTTCATGCTGGTCCGGCATGCGCGCGCCAAGCGCCGCAAGGCCTGGAGGCTGGCCGACGAGGCGCGGCCGCTGAGCAGGTCCGGCAAGGAGCGCGCCAACGAGATCGTGCCGCTCATCGCGTCCTTCGGGATCGGCAAGATCGAGTCCTCGCCCGCACGTCGGTGCGTCGACACGGTGACCCCCTACGCGGACGCGATCGGCGCCGACATCCACGTCCACGAGGCGCTCACCGAGCCCCGGCACGCGCATCGTCCGCTCGAGACGGCGACCGTGTTCGGGAAGCTGCTGCGCAAGCGCTCGCCGCGCGCGGTGTGCGTGCACCGGCCGACGCTGCCGACCATCATCGAGATGCTGCGCGCCGCGGTGCGGCCGTACACCCGCGGCGCGCTGCCGCGCTCGAACCCGTACCTGCCCGCGGGCGGCGTGCTGGTCGCGCATGTGGCCGACTACGAGTCGGGCCCCGTGGTGGTCGCGGTGGAGACCCACCTCCTGCGCGTGCACGTCTGACCGTTCGCGGTCGCCGGCATCCCGCCACCCCACCCGGCGGCACCGGCAGTCCCGATCCGGAATGGGGCGCTCACCGTCGATCCCGGGCTGTCGCTGCGCGCTATGGGGCAACCATGCGCGAGCTGGACATGAAGCGACGCCGGACCGGGAGCGCCAGTCGGCGCGAAGGCCGCTCGAAGCGGCTGGATTTGGAGCCCGGGGCTACCGCGGTCCGACGTCACCCCCACCATACGCCGGAAACCTGACGCCGGGACGCGACTGTGGACCCTTCTCGCGCTCCGCGAACGCCTCTTGCGAAGGAACGATGCGCGGGGCGACCATGGGTGCCCCACAGGAGTCGGAGGCGGCTCGGATTCGACCGTGAGCGCCCCATTCCACGCTGCGGGCGGCGGCTGCGGGTGCGGGTGCGGGTGCGGGTGCGGGTGCGGCTAGTCGAGCCGGTCCTCGCGCCACATGGCGGCGCAGCGCTCGAGGTCCTCGCCTGTGCGCAGCAGCTGCGCGGCGCGCATCGTCGTGCGGTGCGCGCGGGCGTCGGCGTGGCCCTCGTCCGAGCCCGCCTCGAAGGCCGAGCCGGTCGCGACCACGCGGCAGAACGCCCCGGCGCGGTCGAGCGCCACGGCGAGGTCGCCGCTGAAGACGCCGGACAGCACCGCGTCGGCGAGCGTGCGGACCTCGTCGGGGCCGGGAGGGTCCTCGACGCCGGCGATCGCGTGACGCACATGCGCCGCCTGGACGCCCTGGTGGTACGAGCGCGCGACGTTCGCCGCATCGTGCTTCACCCATTCGCGGATCATGTAGATCCGCCACAGCGCGCCGGGCAGGGTGTGCTCCCCCGCCTTCGACCACATCATCGCGACGGTGTCGATGCCCTCCTCGTCGACCAGCCGGATGAGGCGCTCGACCAGCGCGGGGTCCTTCGACTCGCGCGCCTGGGAGACGATCGCGAGAGCGGTCTCGTGCGCGATCAGCCCGCGGTCCGCGGGATCGATGTCACCCTCGATCTGGTCCGCCAGCTCCATGTCGAGCATGGCCGGCCGGCGGAAGCGCGGTTCCACCACTAGGCGGGACCGCCCTCGGACTCGTCGAAGGTGAGCGACACCGAGTTGATGCAGAAGCGGTCGCCCGTGGGCGTCTGCGGGGCGTCGGGGAACACGTGGCCGAGGTGCGAGTCGCACGCGGCGCAGCGGACCTCGGTGCGCACCATGCCGTGCGTGAGGTCCTCGTGCAGGGTGACGGCGCCGTCCTCGGCGTCGTAGAAGCTGGGCCAGCCGCAGTGCGAGTCGAACTTGGTGCCGGACGGGAACAGCTGCGCACCGCACGCGCGGCAGCGGAACACGCCGTCGCGCTTCTCGTCGATCAGCTCACCGGTCCACGGACGCTCGGTGGCGGCCTCGCGCAGCACCTGGAACTCGACGTCCGTCAGCTGGGCGCGCCACTCGGCGTCGGTCTTCACGATCTTGTTGGGGCTCATAGGTCTGCTCCTTCCCGGGCAAGCGTACGCGCGCGGCGCGCTCCCGAATCGCGCACCGAGCCCGACGACACCGGCCCGAACAGATCAAGACGCGAGGCGCCCGACCTCCGAGGGGGGGAGGAGGTCGGACGCCACGCGTACTCACCTGGCCACCCGTGCGGCTCGCGCCGTGGCGGGTACACCCATACAGACGCTCACCAGCGCGCATTTGTTCCCGCCTGGCGAGACGGTTCTCGGCGGGGCCTGCGCGGAGCGCGGGACGATGCGCGAGCCGCGGCCACGAGGAGGGCGCGCCCCAGACGCGCGAGCCGCCTGGGCCGCGGCACCGAATTCCGCGCGATATCAGTGGCGATAATCGAATATCGGCATGCTTATCGCACAGATATCGCGACACGGCTCACGGGCCGATATCCGCGCGTATATTCGCAAGAAGTACCGCCGGAACATGCCGGCGCACGGATATCTGGAGGCCCCCATGCCTGTGTCGATCGGACTCCCCATCGTCTCCTCGTGCTCGGTCGAGTCGTGCGGCTACAACCACGACGGCTGCCACGCCGGCGCCATCTCCGTGGGCGGCGCGCACGGCGCCTGCCACACCTTCGTGGACACCGAGAGCAAGGGCGGCGCGGACGCGACCGCTGCGGTGGGCGCATGCTCGCTCGAGGAGTGCCAGCACAACGAGAACCTCATGTGCACCGCTGACTCCATCGCGGTGGGCGGCAGCACCGATGTCGCCGACTGCCTCACCTTCGCGGCTCGCGTCTAGCCACGACCTTCGCTCGGCCCCGGCCACGCGCCGGGGCCGACGCATGCCCGGCGGACATCGCGGTCATCGCGGCGTGCCAGACTCGCTGAGGTGACCTCTCCCTCGCCGTCGTTCCTGCGCATCGGCCGTCAGCAGTGGCAGGACACCTGGGCCGGAGTGCGCGCGGTCGCGCCGCTCATGCCCGGCGCGATCCTCTTCGGCCTGGCCTTCGGCGCGCTCATCCGCGTCGCCGGCATCAACGCATGGGTGGGCAACTTCGCCTCGGTGTCGGTGGTCGCCGGCGCGAGCCAGATCGCGATCGTCGAGCAGCTCCGGGCCGGGGCGCCCGCGGCCATCGCGGTGCTGACGGCGCTCGTCATCAATGCGCGGTTCGCGCTGTACTCGGCCGCGCTGGCGCCCGTGTTCGAGGCCTTCCCGGCACGCTGGCGGCTGGGCCTCGCGCACCTCATGACCGACCAGTCCGCGGTGGTGGCCCTCCAGCACTCCCCGCGCTGGCCCGATCCGGTGAGGCGCCGCTGGTTCATCTGGGGCTCGTCCGGCCCGTTCGTCGCCGTGTGGGCGATGGGGACCGCGGCCGGCATCGCGCTCGGGCCGGTGATCCCCGACTCCTGGCAGATCGGGTTCATCGTGCCGCTCATGTTCCTCGCGGTGCTGGTGCCGGGGCTGCGCGACTCCCCCGCGCTCGTCGCGGTCGCCGTGTCGGTCGGCGTCGTGCTGCTCGGCAAGGAGCTGCCCTACGGCCTCAACGTGCTGCTGGGCGCGCTCGCCGGCATCGCCGCCGGCGCGATGGTGCCGCGGCGCGCGGCGGCGCACGACGACGCGAACGAGGACCCCGAGAACCCGCCCACCGGATCGGAGGCGAGCCTGTGACCGCGTTCCTCGTCTTCACGTTCGCCGCGATCGGCACGTACCTCATCCGACTGTCGGGCATCTCGCTGCTCGGCGGCGACCGCGATCTGCCGCCGGCCGTGACCCGGGCGCTCAACCTCGTGGGCCCGGCGGCGATGGCGGCCATCGTCGCCAACTCCCTGCTCCTCGACGGCACCGAATGGCGCGCGCTGGGCGCGTGGCATCTCGCGGCCGTCGTCGCCACGGGCGTCGCCCTCTGGAAGCGCACGATGGGCGTCACCATCGCGGCCGGGGCGGTGGCCTTCGCGGCGCTGCTGCTCGCGGGTCTCTGACCCGCCGCGACACCGCGCTCGGCGCGTCAGGCCGCGCGGCCGCGCGGCACGCGCGCGACGGCCTCGCCGGCCCCGAGCGCGGCCGCATGCGCCACCGGGTCGGGGAGCTGAGGGATCCCCTCCGCGATGATCCGCACCACCACGTCCTGCGCGATGCGCTCGGCCAGACGCGCGTCCGCACCCATGCCCGCCGCGGCACGGCTGGCCGCCGCCCGCATCCCCTCGAGAAGCTCCGCATCCATCATGCCGCCGACGTTATCGGCGGGGTCTGACAACGCCTCCACCGGCCCTCCCCGACGGCCCGCCACGCACGCTGATAGCGTCGCGGAGTGATCCGCGACTCCGGCCCGCCGCCCGCGCACCCGGCGATCTCGCCGGAGCTCGCCCGCGCGCTCGTGGACCAGCAGCTGCCCGGCCTCGCGCACCTGGAGATCGGCGAGCGCTTCGACGGCTGGGACATGGTGGTCTACCGGCTGGGCGAGGACCTCAGCCTGCGCCTGCCTCGCGTCGAGGCCGCCGTCGGCTCGCTCGCACGCGAGTCGCGGCTGCTCAGCACCGTCGGCGCAGGCTGGACGTTCCCCCACCCGCGCATCGTCGAGAGCGGCGTGGGCCAGGACGGCTACCCGTGGCCGTGGGCCGTCGTCTCATGGCTGCCCGGCCGCGCGGCCGATGCGGCGCCGCTCGACGCATCGTCCGGTGCGGAGCTGGGCCGGGCGTTCGCCCAGGTCCACTCCCCCGCGGGCGACGACGCGTGGTTCAACCCCGAGCAGTCGATCACACTCACCGAGCGGGCGGAGAACCTCGAGTGGGCGCTGCGTCGCCTCGCCGGCGCCGAGGGTCCGAGCGCAGAGCGGCTCGACCTTGCCGCCGTGGGCGACGTGTGGGACGAGGCGCTCGACGCACCCGCGCCGCGCGACGTGGTGTGGTCGCACGCCGACCCGCACGGCTCGAACCTGCTGGGTGTCGACGGACGCTTCGCCGGGGTGATCGACTGGGGAAAGATGGCCGGCTGCGAGCGCGCCGTGGACCTCTCCTTCCTCTACACCGCGATGCCCGCGGCGGGCGTGGACGATGCCGTGGCGGCCTACCGCGAGGCCACCGACTGCGACGATGGCGGGCTCGAACGCCGGATGCGCGGCATCGCGGTCGCGAAATGCGCCTCGTGGGCGGTGCTCGACCGCCCGCTCAACATCGCTATGGCGTGGCGCGGATTCGGCGAGCTCGGCGTGCTCGTCTGACCCCGGCGCGCGACGCCCGGGCAGGTTCCAGACCGTACGCTTGAGCGTTGGACCCCGACCGTGCGACCAGGAGGAACGATGCCCATGCTGCGGTACGAGGAGGCCGGCATGGCGCTCCCGATCGCGCTGATCGGCGGTGTGCTCGTGCTGATCGCCTGGGGCCTCGGCGCGCTCTTCGGCCACGGGCGTCGCACCGCGCTGTGGGTCGCGCTGCTCACGTGCCTCGCGGTGATCGGGTGGATCACCATCGGCCTCACGCTCGTGACGCACGACCCGGGCACGGGCGGCGTCAACCTCGATCCGGGCCAGGAGATCCGGCGCGCGATCACCACCGGCGCGCGCGAGCCGTGGCTCAATCTCGTGGGCAACATCGTGCTCTTCCTCCCGTTCGGCACCGTGGTCGCGCTCCTGACCCAGCGAGGCTTCGTGCTGCGGGTGCTGACGGCGACGTTCCTGGGGGCGGCGCTGTCGACCGCGATCGAGTCGACCCAGTACCTGCTGGGCCGCGTGGCCGACGTCGACGACATCATCCTCAACACCGCCGGCGCCTTCCTGGGCGCCCTCGCGGCGGGCATCGTCCTCGCTCTCGGCGACTCGGCGGCAGAGGGGCGCCGCCGGGCTGACTAACATGGTCGGCGGGCCTCTAGCTCAGTCGGTAGAGCAGCGGACTTTTAATCCGTAGGTCGTGGGTTCGAGCCCCACGGGGCCCACTCTCGGGGGCGGCGCATCCTGTCCGTCACCGACTCGTTCGGCGTGGCCCGCCTGACCGCCCGATCCGAGAGCACCGGCTCCCTCGTCACCATCCCCTTCGACCTCACCGAGACGCTGCCCCTGCTCACCGCCTGACACAGCACAACGCCCTGGTCACCACGACGGTGACCAGGGCGTTGGCGTCACGACTATCTGACGATCGTCGGGTAGTTGGTGCCGTAGTTGAGGCACAGCTCAGGCGTCGCGTATGTCCTTGCGTACTCGAGCGCGTCGTCAGCGGTCTTGACGGTGACGGGCTCGCCGTCGACGAACTCGCCCAAGGAGCGAGCCGTGTACACGCCTGTGCCCGTCACGGACCACCAGAAAGTGCTGTCACCCACCTGCCCCTTGGAGTTCGCCTCACGCCACTCGGAGTTCGCCTGCCACGCGTTGAGGCGGGGTCCCCACGACAGCGGCACCGTTCCGTAGGGCTGCGCGCGGACGGAGCAGATCTCAAGGTTCTTCACCATCAGTGCTGCACGCTTGCTGTCCGCCAGTGTGTCTGCGCGGTCGACCGAGGCCATCTCCCAGATCTCCTCAGGGAGGTCCTCGGTCGGGTCGACGATCAGCCACTTGCCGTCGCACAGGGCGACGGAGACGCCGTTGAGCTCGTCAGGCTTCAGCGCAGTGGTGTCCTGAATGCCGTCCTTCGCGACGACGTACGTGCCCGCCAGGTACGAGCCGTCCGTGTCCTCGGTCCAGTCGATCTCCGTGGGCAGGCACTCCGGACCAGGCTCGGCGGTGACAGACGGTGACGGCGTCGCGCTCGCGAACGCTTCGGCGACCGTGACGGTCTCGCCGGGAGCCGGCGACTCCGACGTCGCAGCGGTCGTGGTCTCCTCGGCTGCAGCATCACAGCCTGTCATGAGCAGCATGCCCGCGAGTGCCGCGGGCACGTATCTGGTGACGTGTCGCATTCGTGTTTCCCCTCAGTGGCTGCTGCCGTCGTCTGCGACGTTGACGATCGGGACGGTGAGGTCGTAGTTGTAGCAGTCGATCTCATCGCGGTGGGCATCTGCCACGTCCTGTGTCGACGTGAGCGCAACCTCGACCGAGGGGTGCCAGTCCGTCATCGGCCTCCAGTTGTTGAGGGCGATGCTTGTCGCGTCGCGGAAGTCCTCGTGCTGCGCGGTCGCATCACCTGCCTTGGCGTACCAGAGGAGGTTCGCGCCGTACCGCAGGTCTCCGGTGACTGAGCCGGCGTCGTCATAGACGTAGAACAGACATCCCATGAGGTCTCTGACTGCGTAGGCGGTCTGATAGTTCGCCTCGTAGATGCCCTGATCGGGGTCGTCGTAGAAGTACTCCGCCATCACGGTCTCGTTGTACGGGACCGTGGTGTCCAGGACGCACCATGCGCCGTCGTGCAGGTATGCAGGCGTGTCCTCGAGGATCTCAGGCTTGTACCCGCGCTCAGCGTCCGGATCGGTGATCTTCACGCCAGGCACGAGCTCCATGCCGTCCTCGTACTCGATGGAGCAGTCCGCGACGGCCGGGGTCGGCTCCGCGGTCGCGGTCCCGGTCGCGGATGCGGATGCGGATGCGGATGCGGATGCGGATGCGTCGACGGTCGTGACGGTCTCAGTCGCGGCCGGCGATTCCGACGTCGCAGCGGTAGTGGTCTCCTCGGCCGCCGCATCGCAGCCGGTCATGAGCAGCATGCCCGCGAGCACCGCGGGCACATGTCTGGTGATGGTGTGGCGCATTCGTGTGTTCCCCTCAGTGGTGCGCCGATGATGGCGCTGGTTCGGATTGTGCCTGCGGCCCGCCTCCTGGTGAGGTGACGGGCCGCAGGTGTAGGTGTGTGGGGCTAGCCGAGCGTGATGGTCTGCGCGGTCTCGGCGAGCGTGGCGGAGAAGTCCGCGTCGGCCTCGAGAGCGTCCATGTACGACGCGCTGATGACGATGACCGCGTCGCCGTGGTCGAAGGCGTAGATCTCGAAGGCGTTGAGCAGCGGGTCCTCCGAGCCGGGCACGTAGGCGTAGTAGCCGGGCACCTGGCCATCGGTGTACTCGACGACGTAGTCGGTCGTGTCGGCCAGCCCACCGGACATGCCGTACGCCGCACCTTCGACCTGTGCCTTCGCGTCACCGCCGACGGCGACGTCGGCGACGTACGCCGAACCGATCGCCGTGGGGAACGCGTTGAACTGCACCTCAAGGAGCATCGTCTCGAACTGCGACTCGGCGACGGTCCAGTCCTCAGGGATACCGGTCAGGGTGACCTCGCCGGCTTCGAGCTGGGCGACCACCGACGGTGCCTCCTCGGTCGGCTCAGGCTCGGGCGACTCGGTGACGGTGTCGACGTCAGCGGTCGCGGTCGCGGTCGTCTCGGTCGTCTCGACGACGGTGGCGGTCTCGGTCGCCTCAGCCTCGAGCGTGGTGTCGTCAGCGTCGGCGGACGAGCACGCGGCCAGAGTGAAGGTCAGCGCCGCAGCAGCGGCGAGAGCGCGGATACGCATGAAGGTTCCCCCAGATGGTTTAGCAGGTTGGACAGGGGCAGGCTATTGCGCCGATGCGTGTTCGCCTACCACATCGCTGGTGACGTTGCGCACACGGCACCTGCGGGCTCACCACAGCTGCGTCAGGACTCGCCTCCGGCGAGGCCGCCGTGGACGAGCACCACCGCCTGCGCCTGAGACAAGAAGCGCCTCTTCAGGAGACGAGACTTTGAGTCGGCGTGCAGATGAGTGGTGCGCGCTTCCCACTCAGGCTGCCACGACGAGAATCGCGCCGGCGCGCGATCCCTCAAGAGCCCGCTGCGCGGGGCGTCATGTACCACTCGACGAACCTCAGCGCGCGGCCGTCCGGGGCGAACCACACCTCCCACAGGTTCGTGTAGGTCTCGTGCCCCGGATAGTCGACGGAGCCCTTGATGATGCCGAGCCGCTCGTTCTCGATGAGGACCGCCAGCCGGGGGACGGGAACGCCCGGCTCGGGCTCCTGCCACGCCTCGACGATCGCGTCGATGCCGCGCACCGGTTCGGGGTCGTTCGGTCGGAACCAGTACTCCGCGTCGTCGGTGAAGAGCGCGCGGACGTCGTCCTCGGCCTTCGTCTCCCATGCCTTGAGGTAGCCGGCCAGCCAGTCGTTCGTGCAGGTCATGCCTTGTTTCTACGCGCCCAGGGGACGATGCGCGAGGCCTGGGACCGCCGCCGCCTCACTCACGATTCACGCACCTCGGCAGCTCGTACCCGGTCATGGCGCGCAACGCCTCGAACACGTCCACCTGAAGGTCGTCCAAGCGGGGATCATCGCCGGGGTAAGACTGCACCACCAGGAACGCCTCGTCTCCGATGGGACACTGAAAACCGCCGCCGCGGAACTGTTCGGGGAAGTAGTAGAGCAGGTCCAGGAGGGGGTTGTCCCCGAGGGGGACCTCCTCCCCCTCCGCCGAGGTGACGGTCTGGCCCGCGGTGAGCGGCTCCGGCGTGAGCACCACGTTGGCGTGCACAGTCATGCCCGCCGACGGGTCGGCCTCCATCGCGTCGTAGACGTCCGTGGGCGCGAGCGTGAGCACGCTCCCCCACGCCTCGGTCATCTCCGAGGTGCCCACGAGCTCCCACCCGTCGAGGTGCTGGGCCAGGGTGTCGCCGTGCGACAGCGCCTCGAGCACCGCGGCGGTCTCGTCGGACAGGCTCGTCGGGATCTCCCCCTCCAACCCGAACGTGTCGGCATGGTCGGGGATGTCGTTCACCTCCAGGACCTCGCGGGTCGCCGCGTCGATGACCACGAGCTTGTCCGCCGGCCACGTCGGATCCGGATCGGGGATGAGGAAGGCCGGGCCGAGGTCGCGGTACGGATCCATGTCGGGCCCGTCGACGCGGTAGTCGGCCTGGAGCATCGTGCCGTCGCTCGTGTTGACCACCACCGTGTTGGGGTGCTCGAGGATCTCGATCGGCCACTCGTCGCACGGTGCGCCCGGGGTGCTGTTCCAGTCCGTCTCCAGGCCACCGATGTTGCCGATGGCCTTCCCCGAGATCTCCGTCGCGTCGTTGCACGCGGCGGCGAGGGCGAGGTCCAGGGACGATGCGGTCGCCGTCTCCGTCGGCTCCGCGGGCGCAGGCGTGCTCGAGGTCGCCGGTGCCACCTCGGTCGGACGCCCGGGCAGCCACAGCGACGCCGCGACGAAGCCCAGCGCGACGACCGCGACGCTCGCCGCACCGACCGCGAGGCCACGGCGGCGCCGGTGACGGGCCACCCGTCCGGCGACGGCCTCCACGTCGACGCCGTGCGCCGCATCGTCCCAGGCGGCGACGGCGAGCGCCTGGAGGTTCTCGAACGTGCTCCGGTCGGCGGTCATCAGACACCTCCGGACGGGGCCTGGACGGGGACGGTCTCGGGTTCGTCGAGATCGAGTTCGGGAAGGGCCCCGCGCAGCTTCACGATGCCGTCCGAGAGGTACCGCTTCACCGTCCCCTGGGCGAGGCCCAGCGTCCGGGCCACCTCCGCGACGGGCATCCCCTCGAGATACCGCAGGACCACGCATGCCCGCTCTCGCGGCGACAGGGTGAGCAGGGCGGCACGGAGGTCGATCGCAGCGTCCACCAGGCCGCTGTGGTCGGGAGAGACCATGCGCGCACCCCGCACGCGGAGCGCGTCGAGGTCCGCGTCGACGATGCGCGGGCGCGCATGGTCTCGCCGGCTCCGGTCGATCGACGCGGTCGCGATCGCTCTCTTGACGTACGCGTGCGCCGCATCGACATCGCGCACCGGCCTCGCCGTGCGGAACGTGCGGACCAGCGCCTCCTGGAGCAGGTCCTCGGCGTCCTCGCGCGAGCCCGCCAGCATGTACGCATAGCCGAACAGCGCCCGTCCGCGCTCGCGCATGAGCACGTCGAGAGCGTCCCTCCACCCGCTCACGCGGCCGTCCCCCCTGGATCCATACCAGCGAGGACGCATGGACGCCGCAGAAGGTTGGGGGCATGGCTGGAGAAACCCCAGGTGAACCGCTGCGCGGACCCCCGCCCGCCGCTGTGCTGCATGCCGCGAACATACCCGTCGGCGGCCGGGCCGGGGAGCAGGTCAGAGGAGCGCCCTCACCTCGACCCGACGATGGCACGCGCGCGAGGCCTCCGCCGCAAGCGCCAGCGCATCGTCCCGCGACTCGGCCTCGACGATCCAGAAGCCGGCCACATGCTCGGATGTGCGCACGAAGGGCCCCGGCGAGACCTCGCCGGCGCCGTCCCGGTCGTCGATCGTCGTCGCCCCGGCCGGGTCCTCGATCCCCGCGGCGAGCACCCAGCGCCCCTCGGCGCGCAGGCGTGCGTTGAACTCGTCGATCGCGGCGTCCTCCTCGGGGGTCGAGGAGCCGGTTCGATCGTCGATCACGGAGAACAGGTAGCGCATCGTCACCCTCCCCGGGCGCCCTTGACCTCGTACCTCACCAGCAGCGCGCCCTCGGGGAAGCGACGATGCTCGACCAGCTCGAGATCGAGCCCGATCCCGTCGGGGAGCATCCGGGTGCCGCCGCCGACGATCACCGGTGCGATCGCCAGCTGGATCTCGTCGACCAGCCCGGCGCGGAGCGCATGCGAGGCGAGCTCGGCGCCCGCGATCGAGAGGTCGGACGCGGAGCGCTGCTTGAGCGCCGCCACCTCCGCGGCGTCGAATCCGCGCTCGACGCGGGTGCGCGGATATCCCGGGTCGTCGAGCGTCGCGGAGTACACGATCTTCTCCGCAGCGCACCACGCCTCGGCGTAGTCGCGCATCGCGCGCGGCTGCTCGGGATCGCCGCGGAGGTCCTCCCACACGCGCATCGTCTCGTAGATGCGGCGGCCGTAGAGGAGCGTCGACGCGGTCCAGCAGAGGTCCGTGAAGTAGTCGTGCAGCTCCTCGTCGGGCACGGACCAGTCGAAGGCTCCGTCGACGTCGTTGATGTACCCGTCGAGCGAGCAGTTGAACGCGTAGATGAGGCGACCCATGGCATCGCCCTCCCTCCCCTCGCCACGGTAACCCCGCGCATCGTCCTAGGGTGAGGGCATGGCCCTCCCCTCCCTCGCTCTCAACGACGGCTTCACCATCCCGGCGCTCGGCTTCGGCACCTACCCGCTGGTGGGCGACGAGGGCCGCATCGCGGTCCGGTCGGCGCTCAAGGCCGGCTACCGGCTGCTCGACTCCGCGGTGAACTACGAGAACGAGGGCGTAGTCGGGCTCGCGGCCCGCGAATACCTGGTCAAGCGGAAGACCTCACGCACCGACCTCACCGTGCAGACCAAGCTGCCCGGGCGCCACCACGCGTTCGACCGCGCGATCGCCTCGGGCTACGAGTCGCTCGCGCGGCTCGGGCTGGACCGCATCGACGTCATGCTCATCCACTGGCCCAACCCGTCGGCGGGCCTCTACAAGGAGGCGTGGCGCGCGCTGATCGAGCTGCGCGACCGGGGCGTGGTGCGAAGCATCGGCGTCTCGAACTTCAACGAGCGGCTGCTCGCGGAGATCATCGAGGACTCGGGCGTGGTCCCCGCGATCAACCAGGTCGAGCTGCACCCGTACTTCCCGCAGGTCGAGCTCCTGTCGCGGCACGCCGAGCTCGGCATCGTCACCCAGGCGTGGAGCCCGCTGGGCAAGCGCAACGCGCCGTACGCCGAGCCCGTCGTGGCCGAGGCGGCGGCGCGGCTCGGCGTCACCCCTGCCCAGGTGATCCTGCGGTGGCACCTCGAGCGCGGCACGCTGCCGCTGCCGAAGTCCGCGACGCCCTCACGTCAGGCCGAGAACCTCGACGTGCTCGGCTTCTCGCTGCTGCCCGCGGAGGTCGACGCGATCACGGCGCTCGGCCGCCCCGACGGCCGGCTCTTCGACGGCGATCCGGAGACGCACGAGGAGATGTAGCGCGGACGATGCGCGGGTTCTCACCCGTACGCGTGCTCCGGGTCAGACCGGAGCGTCCTGCTCGGCCTCCATCCGCGCGTTGAACTCGCGCTTGCCGGCCTGCCAGCCGTCCTCGTTCATGCCGGTGCGCCAGTAGCCCGAGATCGACACCTGCTCGCGTGGGATCGCCCACGTATGGAAGAGGTGCCGCCGCAGGGGCTTGACCATGTCCGCGTTGCCGTGGACGAACGCCTCGACGCGGCCGACGGGACGCTCCGCACCGACGACGGCGCGGGTGAGGGCCTCGCCGTGCGCATCGGCGCCGGTGCGGTGGATCCAATGGATCGCGGTGCGGCTCGTGGTCGCGAGCGGCTGCTCGTCGGCGGGACCGGCGACCTCGAGGTAGACCTCGACGCGCGCGTCGGGCCTGGCCGTCGCGAGGCGGTCGAGCGCGGCGGCGATCGCGGGCAGGGCGGCCTCGTCGCCGACGAGCAGGTGGGCGTCGGCATCGGCGCTGGGCGCCCACGCGCCGCCCGGTCCGACGAGCCTGAGCGCGTCACCGGGCTGAGCGGTCGCGGCCCACGGGCCCGCCAGGCCCTCGTCGCCGTGGACCACGAAGTCGATCGCGAGCTCGCGCGTCTCGAGGTCGAGGGAGCGGATCGTGTAGGTCCGGGTCACGTCACCGAAGCGCAGCTTGACGTAGTGATCGGTGAAGGTGAGCGGTGGAAACGCGTCGAGGTCGGGACCCGTGAGGATCACGCGGACCATGGCCGGCGTGAGGCGCTCGGTGCGGACGACGGTGAGGGTGCGGACGGGGCGATCGGGGCGTTCGGGGCGGGGCACGCGCCGATCGTATGGGTTCGGCGGCCTCCCCCCGGCCTCGTCGCCCGCTCTTCCACAGGGCGCGTCCGTTTCGTGGGGATTGTCAGCCCCTGCTGTTTGACTAGGGGCTATGGACGTTCCGAGCCTTCTTGATGCCGAGCCTGGCGGTGGTGAGACCGCCGTCGGCGGGTTCGCGCGGGCGTGCGCGGCGGCGCGGGAGTCGGTGGGGACGATGCGGGCGCTGACGGCCGAGGGCGGGTCGCCGGGTCGGGAGGTTCTCGGACAGCTCGAGGCGGTGGCGCTGCTGGCCCGGGAGGTCGACATGGTGCTGGCGCGGCTGAGCCGTGAGGCGCAGCGCCTGTCGGACGAGGCCCCCGGGGGCGGGTTGGCACGCCGACACGGTCACCGCGGTGCCGCGGACCTGGTGGCGTCGACCACCGGCGGCACCCGCGCCGAGGCACAGCGGCTCCTCGATGCAGGTCGGGCGCTCGAGGGGGTCGAGCCTGCCGCGCCCACGTCAGACCCCGCTCTTGCTCCTACGCCCGTCCCGCGCCACCCTCATGTCGCGGCCGCGTTGGATCGCCTCGAGATCTCGGTGGACTGCGCCACCCAGATCATCGACATGCTCGACGCCCTCGAAGAGCGTGTGGAGCCGGATCGGCTGACGCGTGCCGAGCGGGAGCTGGTCGCGCGGGCTCGCGGCATGTCGGCGACCCGGTTCGCGGCCGTGGTGCGCCGCACCCGCGCCGCCCTCGACATCCACGCACACGAGAAGAGCCTGGCGCGGATGCGGGCGAGCCGGTGGGTACGCATGTATGAGGACCGCGACGGGATGGTCGTCCTCAGCGGCCGTCTCGACCCCGAGACCGCCGCCCCCGTCCGCGCGGCCCTCGACGGTCTCGTCGGCGACGCGATGCGCCGCTCCAAGGACGCCCTCGGCGAAGACACCCGCTCGACCGACCAGATGCGCGCCGACGCACTGTCCGCACTATCCCGTCACGGTTTGGGCTGCACCGCGACCGACCTGCCCCTGTCGACCGTCACCGTCATCGTGCGCATCGCGGAGAAGGATCTTCACGCAGGGCTGGGGCTGGGCGAGGTCGACGGCACCTCCACACCGGTCGATGTCGCCACCGTGCGCCGGATGGCCGCCGACGCGCACCTCATCCCCGCCGTCCTCGGCTCCGCCGGCGAGCTGCTCGACCTCGGACGGCGCCGACGCCTCTTCACCCGGTCGCAGCGCCTGGCCCTAGGCGAACGCGACGGCGGCTGCGCCTTCTGCGGGGCACCCCAAGTCTGGACCGACGCCCACCACATCCAATGGTGGGGACGCGACCACGGCCGCACCGACCTCGCCAACGGAGTCCTGCTCTGCGGCCACTGCCACACCACGGTCCACACCCAAGGCTGGGACATCCACGCCACCGCCACCACCATCGACTTCATCCCGCCGGCTTCCGTCGACCCCGCGCGACAACCCAGACCCGGAGGCAGGCGCCGCTTCCACGCACCCCACGGACTCGCATCTCGCCACGACCCCGACGCCGAGCCAGCACCACCACCCGACGCCACCTGACACCTGTCCCGGTGACTTCGGAGGGACGAACCGTGCCATTCGGATTCCATCCGGAAGGGTGGCTCGTGGTTGCCGCCGAGCGCTGCAGGGACACCCCTCCGGGGACCCCGTCGGACCGGGCGTTTCGGCCCGTCTTCCCAGCACAGCCCGTCGATAGGATGGAATCACCGACGAAGCAGTCCCCCTTCTCCACAGAGGAAAATGATGCGCGCCACCTACGAGAGGGCCGAGCAGATCGTCTCGCGCCTGACCACCGACGAGAAGATCCGCCTCGTGTCCGGCAAGGACGCCTGGTCCACCGAAGCGCTCGACGAGCACGGCGTCCCGTCGATCATGCTCACCGACGGGCCGCACGGGGTGCGCAAGCAGCAGCTGGGGACCGACCACCTGGGCATCTCCGCCTCCGTCCCGGCCACCTGCTTCCCGCCTGCCGTCACCCTCGGCTCGACGTGGGACCCCGAGCTCGTCGAGGAGGTCGGCGGCGCCCTGGGCCGCGAGTGCCGCTCGCAGGACGTCTCGGTCCTCCTCGGGCCCGGGCTCAACCTCAAGCGGCACCCCGCGGGCGGCCGCAACTTCGAGTACTTCTCCGAGGACCCGTTCATCTCCGGCAAGCTCGCCGCCGCGATGGTCCGGGGCATCCAGTCGGAGGGCGTCGGCGCGTGCCTCAAGCACTACGCCGCCAACAACCAGGAGTTCTTCCGCATGTCGTGCGACTCCCTCGTCGACGACCGCGCCCTCCACGAGCTCTACCTCGCGAGCTTCGAGATGGCCGTGAAGGAGTCCGACCCCTGGGCCGTCATGTGCTCGTACAACAAGATCAACGGCGAGCACGCCGACGTCCACCGTGGCCTGCTCACCGACAAGCTGCGCGACGACTGGGGCTTCGACGGCCTGGTGATGTCGGACTGGTTCGCCGTGTCCGACCGCGCCCTCGCGATCTGCGCCGGCCTCGACCTCGAGATGCCCGGCAGCAACGGCACCTGGGACAACCAGGTCAAGGACTCGCACGCGAAGGGCCTGCTCACCACCGCGGAGCTCGACCTCGCCGCCACCCGTGTCATCGACCTCGCGCTCCGCGCCGCCGAGTCGAGCGGCTCCTCGCAGGTCGACCCCGAGGAGCACCATGCGCTCGCCCGCCGCGCCGCCGCCGCCGGCACCGTGCTGCTCACCAACGACGGCATCCTGCCGCTCGAGCGCAAGGGCAGCATCGCCGTCGTCGGCGCCTTCGCCAAGAAGCCGCGCTACCAGGGCGCCGGCTCCTCGCTCGTGAACCCGACCAAGGTCGACACCTTCCTCGCCGCCCTGCGGGAGACCCTCGGCGACGCCGCCGAGGTCCACTACGCTCCCGGCTACGACCCGGTGACCGGCGCGACCGAGGAGGCGCTGCTCGACGAGGTCCGCGAGACCGCGGGCAAGGCCGACGTGGTCATCGTGCTCGCGGGCCTCCCCCAGGCCTACGAGTCCGAGGGCTTCGACCGCACCCACCTCCGCCTCCCCGACGGCCACGCCGCCGTGCTCGCCGCGACCCTCGACGCGAACGAGCGCGTGGTCCTCGCGCTCCAGAACGGCGCCCCGATCGAGATGCCGTGGGCCGACCGCCCCGCCGCGATCGTCGAGGCGTACCTCGGCGGCCAGGCGTCGGGTTCGGCGCTCGTCGACGTGCTGCTCGGCGACGTCGCCCCCGGAGGCCGCCTCGCGGAGTCCTTCCCGATCTCCGCGGCCGACCTCCCCGCCGACCGCGACTTCGCCCGCCACCCCAAGCAGGTCGAGTACCGCGAAGGCCTCTACGTCGGCTACCGCTTCCACGACTCGGCGGGCGTGCCCGCACGCTTCCCGTTCGGCCACGGGCTGTCGTACACGTCCTTCGACTACTCGGGCCTCAGCGTCCGCAAGGCGGGCGAGGGCTACACGGTGACGCTCACGGTGACCAACACGGGCGATCGCGCCGGCTCCGAGGTGGTCCAGGTCTACGTGCGCGATCCCGAGTGCGCCGCGTACCGCCCCGACAAGGAGCTCAAGGGCTTCGCCAAGGTGCACCTCGAGCCCGGCGCCTCCGAGAAGGTGACCCTCACGCTCGACCGCCGCGCCTTCTCCGTGTGGGACGTCCGCTCGCAGCAGTGGCGCGTCGAGCCGGGGGCCTTCGAGGTGCTCGTGGGCGCCTCCTCGACCGACATCCGGGCCCGTCGCGCCATCAAGGTGACGTTCGGAGAGGCGGTCTCCCCCAACCTCGGCCCCACCGCGTGGGTCGCCAACGACGACGAGTTCCGGATCATGCTCGGCAGCCAGATCCCGGAGGCGCCCTCGGTCCTGCCCTTCACCCGCGACTCGACCATCGCAGACCTCAAGGAGACCGCGGCCGGCCGGCTCATGTCGGGCATCCTGCTCCAGCAGGCCAAGAAGTCCTTCGACACCACCGACGCCGATGAGACGACGATGGCGATGTTCGACGCCGCAACCCGCGAGGCCCCGCTGCGCATGGTCGCGATGGGGAGCGACGGCAAGCTTTCTCTGTCGAACCTGGACCGACTGATCGCGATCCTCAACGGAGCCTCGACCAAGGCCTGGCGCTCGCGCGGCTGACACAGCCCTCGCGGGCCGGAGCCCTGGGGTGCAGGATTGACCCCAGGGCTCCGTGCCCGAACGGCCGGAGCCCGTTCAACCAGGGGAGGCGTGCATGACCGCGACCGAGTCGAGGACCAAGACGCCCATGTCGCGGCGGGAGCTGGCCCGCTGGGTCTTCTGGCCGGCCGCCGTGCTCATCCTGGGATTCGCGCTGTTCGCGATCGTCGCGCCCGACATCGCCGAGTCGCTGTTCGACGCGATCCAGCGCGACATCATCTCGGCCTTCGGCTGGTACTACGTCCTCATCGCCGCCTTCTTCGTGGTGGTCACCCTGTACCTCGGCTTCAGCAGGTACGGCGACATCACCCTCGGCAAGGACGGCGAGGAGCCCGCCTTCAGCAAGTTCTCCTGGTACGCGCTGCTCTTCGCCGCGGGCATGGGCATCGGCCTCGTCTTCTACGGCGTCTCCGAGCCGCTCGCCCACTTCGCCGAGCCGCGGCCCGGCGTCACCGGCACACCGTCGCAGCTCGCCCAGTCCGCGATGTCGCAGACCTTCCTCCACTGGGGCCTTCACGCGTGGTCGATCTACATCATCGTCGGGCTCGCGATCGCGTACGCGGTGCACCGGCGCGGGCGACCCGTCTCCATCCGGTGGGCCCTCGAGCCGCTGCTCGGCAAGCACGTGCAGGGGGCGTGGGGCAACGTCATCGACGTCACCGCCGTGCTCGGCACCCTGTTCGGCATCGCGACCTCGCTCGGCCTCGGCGTGCTGCAGATCTCCGCAGGGCTGTCCTCAGCCGGTATCGCCGAGCCGACCACCACCACTCAGGTGGTGCTGATCGTCATCATCACCATCGTCACGCTGTTCTCGCTGCTCACCGGCCTCGCGCGCGGCATGAAGTGGCTGTCGAACATCAACCTCGCCCTCGCCGGCATGATCCTCACCTACGTGCTCTTCACGGGGCCGACGCTGTTCCTGCTGCGGGAGTTCGTGCAGTCGATCGGCAACTACATCCAGAACTTCGTGGGGCTCAGCTTCAACGTGTCCGCGTACGCCGGCGCCGAGGGCGCGGCCTGGCAGGCGAGCTGGACCACCTTCTACTGGGGCTGGTGGATCTCCTGGGCGCCCTTCGTCGGGATCTTCATCGCGCGCGTCTCGAAGGGCCGCACCGTGCGCGAGTTCGTGTGGGGCGTGCTCCTGGTGCCGGCGATGGTGACCTTCCTATGGTTCGCCGTCATGGGCGGCACCGCGCTCTACCAGGAGCTCGAGGGCAGCGGCGGCCTCATCGCCGAGGACGGCTCGATCAACTACGAGGGCGCGCTGTTCGACATGCTCGACACGCTCCCAGGGTCGACCTTCATCACGTTCGGCGCGATCCTGCTCGTCGGCATCTTCTTCGTGACGTCCTCCGACTCGGGCAGCTTCGTGCTCTCGATGCTGACGACCGGAGGCAAGGAGAACCCCGCGCGCTGGGTGCGCGTGTTCTGGGCCTGCACCACCGCGGCCGTCGCGATCGCGCTGCTGCTCTCGGGCGGACTCACCGCCCTCCAGACGGCGGCGATCATCACCGCGCTGCCCTTCAGCTTCGTCATGATCGCCATGGTCGTGTCGCTGTTCCGCGCCTTCGAACGCGAGCATCGTGCCTACCTGCGCGTCACGCGCGAGCAGTTCGTCGAGCACATCGGCGACACCTACGGCCTCGACGCGAGCCCCGCCGAGCCCGAGCTGCCGCGCCCGTCCTTCATGGGCAGGCTGCGGCGCCGGCCCCCGACAGGCACGGCGGCGACCGGGACGGCGGCCGGGACAGCGTCGCCCGCACCCGAGCCGGCACCCGAGGCCGGCACCGCGGACGATGCACCCGCGCCGCACTACGAGTCGCTCGACACCGACTCGATCGCCATCGCGCACCGCGAGTCCGAGCCGCCTCAGGACCCGAAGCCCGAGCAGTAGCGCCGACGCGGGCGCAGGGCCGCGGTGCCTGCAGCTCGGCGCCGGTGCCTACCCTCGCCTCATGGACTTCTCCTACGCCCGCGGCCTCGCGCGCCAGCTCGTGCTCGCGACGGCCGCGGTGGCGCTCGTCGAGATCCCGGTGGCCCACGTGCTGCTCACCCGCTGGAACGGCACGGTCGCGACCGTCGTCACCGTCGCGTCGGTCCTCTTCGTGGCCTACATGCTCGCGGACTGGGGCGCCGCGCTGCGACGGCCGATCCGGCTCGAGGCGGACCGCCTCGTCGTCGCTCGGGGGCTGCGTCGGCCCTGCATCGTGCCCCTCATGGGCATCGCCGAGGTCCGCACCGTGCCGTCGAGCGACGGGCTCCCGGCGGGAGCGGGACGCACCGTCTACGCGGGCGAGGCGAACGTGCTCGTGGCCCTCGACCGCGCGACCGCCGCCGCGCTGGGCCGTGCCGGGGTCGCCGTCGCCGCCGACGACCCGACGGCCCTCGTCACGGCGCTCAGGGGCGCGATCGACGCCCCACCGGCAGGAGTACAGTCGCCCTCATGACCGCCGCTCCCCTGGCCCACCGCGCCCGACTCGTGCATGGCACGCGACCGCTGCTCCGCACGGTCATGGAGGTCGGAAGCACCTGGGCCCTGATGTCGGACGGCGACTCGATGCTCGTGTGGCGCATCGACGCCGCCGCGGGCGACCTCCTCACCGTGGGCGAGCAGGTCGCGGACCACGGGCACGGACGATGCACGGCCCCCGGCGGCATGGTCGCCTACCGGGAGGCCGACGAGGAGGGCGACATGCGGCGCCCGAGCCTCACGCGCGCCCTGACGCGCGCCTCGTTCACGCTCGCGGCCTGACCGACGGGCCCGCCGCGTCGCGGTGGAACGCCCCCGCCGTCGCGGGCAGCTACCCGGGGATCACGCCCGGTACTCGGGGTTCGGGTGATCGAAGCGCGCGCCCGCGTCCCATTCGCGGCGCGAGTTGCCGCCCTCGGGGAAGCCGCCCCCGTCACGCAGCCACCGCGCCGTGTGCAGGAGGTTCCACGTCATGAAGGCGGTGTTCCGGCGGGTGAAGTCGCTCTCCGGCCCGCCGCTCCCCTCGTCCAGATAGGACGGCCCAGGGCCGACCGGGCCGATCCACCCCGCGTCGGCGTTCGGCGGGATCGTGTAGCCCAGGTGCTGGAGCGAGTAGAGGACGTTCATCGCGACGTGCTTGACCCCGTCCTCGTTCCCCGTCACCACGACGCCGGCGGTGCGGCCGTAGCAGAGGTACTGACCGCGATCGTTGAGGTCGCCCGACAGCCCGTACAGCCGCTCGATCACCCGCGTCGCGACAGACGACTTGTCGCCCAGCCAGATCGGGGTGCCGAGGATGAGGATGTCGGCGGCGAGGATGCGCGGCGCGAGCGCGGGCCAGTCGTCGCGCTCCTGGTTCCCGCCCGGGACGTCCTCCCGCATGTCGGGGTAGACGCCCGGCGCGATGACGTGATCGACCGCCCGGATGACGTCGACCGTCACGCCCTGCGCGCGCAGGATCGCGATCGCGTTGTCGAGCAGCCCCTGCGTGTGCGACAGCGTCGGCGACGGCTTGAGCGTGCAGTTGACCACCACGGCCGTGAGGTCGGAGAAGTCGCCGTCGCTCATGGCCGCACCGCAGGCTCAGGAACGCCGGACCGTGCCGTCGACGTCGATGGTCTCTCCGCCGGCGCGCGAGCCCTCGCGCGCCTCGAAGCGGTGACGCTCACGCCCGAGGAGCGTGAACGCGACCATCCACAGCCCGAGGTCGTCGACGATGCCGAAAGGCAGCAGCAGATCGGGGATGAAATCGAGCGGCCACAGCGAGTAGAGCACCGCCGCGAGGCCGACGAACCACGTCGTCGGCGCGAGCCGGTGCTCCCCGGTGCGGACCGCGTTGAGGAAGCTCCACCACATGACGTCAGTATGCGCCTCGCGGCGCGCGACGTCAGCCGCCGATGCTCAGAGGACCTCGCGCAGCCGACCCGTGTGGACGTCGAACACGAAGCCGCGCACCTGGGTCGCGTCGACCAGGAAGGGGTTGCGGCGCAGGCGCTCCATCGACTGGCGCAGGTCCGCGTCGAGGTCGCGGAACGACTCGGGGCTCCAGGTCGGCTTGAGGCCCGTCTCGTCGAGGAGCTGGTTGCGCAGCTCGTCGTCGGTGAAGGTCAGCGCACCGCAGTCGGTGTGGTGGATGAGGATGATCTCGCGCGTGCCGAGCTTGCGCTGCGAGATGACCAGCGAGCGGATCATGTCGTCGGTGATGACGCCGCCCGCGTTCCGCATGACGTGCGCGTCGCCGACCTCGAGGCCCAGCATCGCGAACGTGTCGAGGCGCGAGTCCATGCACGCGACCACCGCGAGCTTGCGGCGCGGAGGAAGGGGGCGATCCGGCGTGTACGTCTCGGCGTACGCGGCGTTGTTCGCGATGAGCTCGTCGGCGATTCCCATATGTCCTCCCGGGTGTCGCGGGTCAGCATATGTCACGTCGCAGCGCCGCGATCTCCGGTGAGCGCTCTTCCCATGTCCGGAGTTTCGAGGATGATTGACCCATGACACGCGTCCTCGTGACCGGAGCCGCCCAGGGGCTGGGCTCCGAGATCGCGCGCCGGCTGGTCGCGCACGGCTACGAGGTGGTGGTCCACGGACGCGACGCCGCCCGGACCGAGGTCGCCCTCGCCGCCGCCCCCGGCGCCCTCGGCGGCGTCACCGGACGCCTCGACTCCCTCGCCTCGACCCGCCTGCTCGCGGCCGATGCGCGCGGGCGCGGGCCGTACGACCTCATCGTGCACAACGCCGCGCTCGGACCCGACCAGGACCGCCCGGTGCTCACCGAGGACGGCATCGAGCGCATCACGCAGGTCAACGTGGTCGCGCCGTACCTGCTCAGCGCGCTGCTCTCGGTGCCGCGGCGCATCGTCTTCCTCGGGTCCGACTCCGCGTTCTCGGGGCGGCCGCGCGTCGACCTCGGGGTGCTCGAGCCGTGGGACGGCGAGCAGGCTTACGCGGACTCGAAGCTGCTGCTCACCATGCTCGCCTTCGAGATGGCGGCGCGGCACACGGACCGTCCCATCAACGTGGTGCATCCCGGCTGGGTGCGGACCCGCATGGGCGGTCCGCGGGCGGCGCTGCCGATCTCGGACGGCGCTGACAGCCCCGTGTGGATGGCGACGTCCGAGGAGCCGGTCGCGCGGCGCGGCGGCCAGTACATCCACCATCGGCGCGCGGAGGACGCTCCCCCGGCGGCGCACGATGCGGCGCTGCGGGAGGCGTTGATCGACCGGCTGATCGAGCTCACGGGCGAGCACCTCCACTAGGGTGACGACGTGAGCACGCCGCGCGCCTCGATGACCGACGTCGCACGGCTCGCGGGGGTCTCGGGCCAGACGGTGTCGCGCGTCGCGAACGGCTCGTCCCACGTGAGCGCGGGCACGCGCCGACGGGTGCTCGACGCGATGGACGCGGTCGGGTACACGCCCAACACCGCCGCCCGCGCGCTGAGGAGCGGCAGCTTCGACACGCTCGGGGTCATCGCCCATCGGCTCGCCCGTACCGGCGAGTCCCGCATCGTGGAGGCGGTGGTCCAGGCCGCCCGCGACGCCGGGCACACCGTCACCCTTCTCGACATCGACTCGACCGAGCACGAAGACGTGTCCGAGGCCGCCTCCCGCCTCTCGCACCAGGCGATCGACGGGCTCATCATCATCCGTGCCGAGATCGAGGACGTCGGCCGGCTCGCGCTGCCGTCCGGCCTGCCGGTGGTGGTCGCGGACGCGACCTTCGGCGGGCGCCTGCCCATGGTCGGCGCCGACCACGCGCAGGGGGCACGGGAGGCCGTCCGGCATCTCCTCGACCTCGGGCACCGCGCCGTCCACCACCTCGCGGGACCGGAGGACTCGATCCCCGCGCGGGCGCGCCTCACCGCGTGGCGCGCGGTGCTGCTCGAGCACGGCATCGAGCCGCCTGCCCCGGTCCGTGGCGACTGGTCCGCCGCCTCGGGTCACGCCGCCGCGTCCCGCCTTCTGGGCGAGCCCGGGGCGACCGCGGTGTTCTGCGCGAACGACGAGATGGCCGCGGGCCTGCTGCTCGCGTGCGCCGAGGCGGGCCTGAGCGTGCCCCGCGACCTCTCCGTCGTGGGATTCGACGACATCCCGCTGGCCGGCTATCTCCACCCGCCGCTCACCACGGTCCGGCAGCCGTTCGACGACGTCGGGCGCCGCCTCGTCTCCACGGTGCTCTCGCGCATCGCCGGCGCCTCGCAGCCGACCGGCACGGAGCTGGTGCCCTGCGAGCTGGTGGAACGCTCCTCGACCGCGCCGCCGCGTCCGTGAGGCGCGGACGCTAGACGGTCCCGCGCTCCACGATCTCGGTCGGGATCACCACGCGGCCGGCGGGCCGGCCGTTGATCTCGTCCACGAGCAGGCGCACCATCTCCTCGCTCACCCGGTCGAAGGGCTGGCGCACGGTCGTGAGCTGCGGCACGGTCTCGCACGCCGCAGGAGCGTCGTCGAAGCCGACGACCGCGACATCGTCCGGTACCTGGATGCCCGCCTCCTCGAGCACGTCCATCGCGCCGGCCGCCATGAGGTCGTTGCCCGCGAAGATCGCGTCGAACGAGACCTCGCGCGCGAGCAGCTCGCGCATCGCACGCGCGCCCGACTCGCGGCTGTAGTCGCCGTAGACCACCCGCTCATCGGAGAAGTCGTCGCCGAGCACCGTGCGGAACGCCGCCAGGCGCCCCGTGCCGCCCGAGGTGTCCTGCGGACCCGCGATGTGCGCGATGCGGGTGCGGCCCCGCGCGAGCAGCAGCTCGAGGATGGCACGCGCGCCGCCGTCATCGTCCGCCGTGACGTAGCCCACCTGCTCCTCGAAGCCGAGCGGGATGCCCGCGGAGATCACCGGGAGGCGCGCCTCGAGCAACGCCGCCATGAACTCCTGGCCGTCCCGGTGCGCGGAGACCACGAGCGCGCCGTCGACGTGCCCGCCCGTGAGGTACTCGGTGGCCCGGCGGCGCTCCTCGAGCGTGTCCGCCATGATGAGCACGAGCGTCATGCCGTGCTCCGCGAGCGCGTCGGCGCAGGAGCGCAGGATGTGCAGGAAGTTCGGGTCCGAGAAGAAGCGCTCGTAGGACTCGGTGAGCAGGAAGCCGACCGAGCCGGTCCGGCTGGTCGCGAGCGAGCGGGCGTGCGGGTTGATCCGGTAGCCCGTCGACTTGATGGCCTTCTCGACCTGGATGCGCGCGGTCTCGGAGACCCAATGGCTCCCGTTGAGGACACGGGACACGGTGCCGCGGGACACCCCCGCCTCCGTGGCCACATCGTCGATGGTGGGCCGGCGTCCACGCAGCTTCGTCACTGGTATCTCTCCTCGCTTCGCTTACGAGTATGGACTAGGAGCGCTCTCAGTGCGCGCGACGCCCCGGGGCCTCCCCCGACGCGGCGCCCGGACACGCGACGAGGGGCCTCGGGGAGTCCCCGAGGCCCCTCGTGCGACGCGGTGTCCTAGCGGGCGCCCGCGCGGCGCTTGTTGTAGACGTCGAAGGCGACCGCGAGCAGCAGGACGAGGCCCTTGACGATCTGCACCATCGACTGGTCGACGCCGAGGAGCGACATGCCGTTCGACATCACCGCCATGATCAGACCACCGACCATGGCTCCGGTCACGCGGCCCACACCGCCGGTGACGGCCGCGCCACCGATGAAGCAGGCGGCGATCGCGTCGAGCTCGAACATGTTTCCAGCCGAGGGCTGGGCCGAGTTCATGCGTGACGAGAACACGACGCCGGCGACCGAGGCGAGGATGCCCATGTTGAGCATGACGCCGAAGTTCACCCACTTGACCTTGACGCCCGAGAGCATCGCGGCGGAGAGGTTGCCGCCGATCGCGTACACGTGGCGACCGAAGACGGTGCGCTGCGTGACGAGCGAGTAGATGATGATGAGCGCCGCCAGGATGATGAGGACGAACGGCAGACCACGCGCGTTGGCCAGCTGCCAGGCGAACCACATCACGACGAACGAGACGACGACGAGCTTGACGATGAACAGCGGGAACGCCTCGACCGGCTGCTCGTACGCGATGCGGCTGCGACGCGTGCGGTAGGTCGAGTAGAAGTAGCCGAGCAGCGCGATCGCGAACACCACGAGCGTGAAGACGTCGTAGCCGTTGCCGCCGAGGACCCCGTTGAAGAAGCCGTTGGCGATGTTCTGGTACTCCGCGGGGAACGGCGACAGCGAGATGTTGTCGAGCGTCACCCAGGTGAGGCCACGGAACAGGAGCATGCCGGACAGGGTCGTGATGAACGCGGGGATGCCGACGAACGCGACCCAGAAGCCCTGCCATGCGCCGATGAGGGAGCCGACGCCGAGCGCGGCGAGCACGCCGACCCACCACGGCATGTCATGCCGGATGACCACCACGGCGGACACGGCGCCCGTGAACGCCACCACCGATCCGACCGAGAGGTCGATGTGGCCGGCGATGATCACCATCACCATGCCGATCGCGAGGATCAGGATGTAGGAGTACTGCAGCACCAGGTTGGTGACGTTGCCGGGGCTCAGCAGCTTGCCGTCGGTCCAGATCGCGAACACCGCGATGATGGCGATGAAGGCGAGGTAGATGCCGCTGGTGCGGATGTTCCGCGTGATCAGCTCCCGGATGTTAGCCGTGCCGGTCATGCCCGGGCCTCCTTGTCCATGGTGGTGGTACTCGCCTTCTCCTGAGTCATCAGGGTCATGAGCTTCTCCTGGGTGGCCTCGGCGACCGGCAGCTCGCCGGTCACGACGCCGAAGGCCAGCGTGTAGATGCGGTCGCACGTGCCGAGCAGCTCAGGGAGCTCGGACGAGATGATGATGACCGCCTTACCCGCCGCCACCAGGCGGTTGATGATGGTGTAGATCTCGTACTTCGCGCCGACGTCGATGCCGCGCGTCGGCTCGTCGAGGATGAGCACCTCGGCGTCCGAGTAGATCCACTTGGACAGCACCACCTTCTGCTGGTTGCCGCCCGAGAGGTTGCCGACGGTCTGCATGACCGACGGGGTCTTGATGTTCATCGAGGCGCGGTACTCCTCCGCGACCTTGATCTCCTTGTTGCCGTCGACCCACCCGCGCTTGGCAAGCTTGAACAGCGCAGCGGCGGAGATGTTGCGGCGCACGTCCTCGATGAGGTTGAGCCCGTAGCGCTTGCGGTCCTCGGTCGCGTAGGCGAGCCCGTGCGAGATCGCCTCGGACACGTCGCGGATGCGGATCTCCTCGCCGTGGAGGTAGGTGCGGCCCGTGATGTCGCGCCCGTACGAGCGTCCGAAGATGCTCATCGCGAGCTCGGTGCGGCCGGCGCCCATGACGCCCGCGATTCCGATGACCTCGCCCTTGCGCACGCTGAACGTCGCGTTGTCCACGACCACGCGGCCCGGCTGGGTGGGGTGGTAGACGGTCCAGTCCTCCACGCGGAAGACCTCGTCGCCCACCACGTGCTCGCGCTTGGGGTAGCGGTTGGTGAGGTCGCGGCCGACCATGCCGCGGATGATGCGGTCCTGGTTGCCGCCACCCTCGGCGATGTCGATCGTCTCGATCGAGTGACCGTCACGGATGATCGTGGTGCGGTCGCAGATCTCCTCGATCTCGTTGAGCTTGTGGGAGATCATGATCGACGTGATGCCGCGCGCCTTGAGCGAGCGCAGCAGCTCGAGCAGGTGCTCGGAGTCGTCGTCGTTGAGGGCCGCGGTCGGCTCGTCGAGGATGAGGAGCCGCACGTCCTTGGACAGCGCCTTCGCGATCTCGATGAGCTGCTGCTTGCCGACGCCCAGCTGGTTGACCGGGGTCAGAGGGTTCTCGTGGAGGCCGACCTGCTCGAGGAGCTTCGCGGCCTCGTGGTTGGTGAGGTTCCAGTCGATCATGCCGTTCTTCCCGCGGCGCTCGTTGCCGAGGAAGATGTTCTCCGCCACCGAGAGGTAGGGGATGAGCGCGAGCTCCTGGTGGATGATGACGATGCCCTGACGCTCCGAGTCGGGGATCGAGTGGAACTGCTGGACCTCGCCGTCGTAGACGATGTCGCCTTCGTACGTGCCGTGGGGGTAGACACCCGACAGCACCTTCATCAGCGTCGACTTTCCTGCGCCGTTCTCGCCGCAGATGCCGTGGATCTCGCCGTCGATCACGCTGAGCTCGACGGCCGAGAGCGCCTTGACGCCGGGGAAGGTCTTGGTGATCTTCCTCATCTCAAGGATGTGCTTCGGCATGTCTCACCTCCATGGGTGTGAGAGAGGGGGTGTCTGGGAAGGGGTGGGCGGTGCCGGCCCCGAAGGGCCGGCACCGCAGCCGGATCAGGAGGCCTGACCGGACTCCACTTCCTCAGCGGTCCAGTAGCCGGAGTCGACCAGCAGCGACTGGATGTTGCTCGCGTAGACGATGTCCGACTCGAGCAGGTAGGACGGGACAACCTTGACGCCGTTGTCGTACGTCTCGGTGTCGTTCGCCTCGGGCTCGCCGCCCTCGAGGAACGCCACCGCGGAGGTCACGGCCTGCGCCGCGAGCTTGCGGGTGTCCTTGAAGATCGTCGCGAACTGGACGTCGTCCGCGATCAGCTTCACGGAGGCGATCTCCGCGTCCTGACCGGAGACGGCCGGGAAGCCGTCGGCGACGGTGCCCGAGTAGCCGCCGTTCTGGAGCGCGGTGATGATGCCTCGCGAGAGACCGTCGTAGGGCGACAGCACGCCGTCGAGCTCGAGGTCGGTGCCGACGTACGTGGAGGTCAGCAGGTCCTCCATGCGCTTCTGCGCGGTCTCCTGCTGCCAGCGGAGGATCGCGACGGTCTTGAAGTCCGTCTCCTCCGACGGCACCACGAGCGTGCCGGCGTCGAGGTAGGGCTGCAGGGTGTCCATCGCGCCGTTGTAGAAGAAGGTCGCGTTGTTGTCGTCGGGCGAGCCGGCGAAGATCTCGATGTTGAACGGGCCGGTCTCGCCGGTCTCCGTCACGCCGTCCTCCTCGAGGACGCCGAGGCCCACGAGCAGCGAGGTGGCCTGCTGGACGCCGACCGTGTAGTTGTCGAACGTCACGTAGAAGTCGACGTTCTCGCTGCCGTTGATGAGACGGTCGTAGGCGATGACGGGGATGTCCGCGTCGGCCGCCTGCTGCAGCTGGGTGGTGAGGGCGGTGCCGTCGATCGCGGCGATGATCAGCGCGTCGACACCCGAGGTGATCATGGCGTCGATCTGCGCCGCCTGGGTCGGGATGTCGTCGTTGCCGAACTGGAGGTCGACGTCGTAGCCGAGCTCCGTCAGGCCCGCCTCGACCGCGTCGCCGTCGGCGATCCAGCGCTCGGAGGTCTGGGTCGGCATCGCCACACCGATGGTGCCGCCGGCCTCGGTCATGGTGCCGCCGTCGGTGCCGCCGGTCGCGTCCGCCGAGCTCTCCGACTCGGAACCCGCGCCGCCGCCGGAGCAGGCCGCCAGGCTGAAAGCGAGGGCCGCACCGGCGCCTGCCGCCAGGAACTTCCTGAACTTCATATCTCCTCCTCGAGATACCGGTCCGCATCGTTGCTGACCGTGCGTCACCAAGTGTGTTTGCGTTCACAACAAACGTCAAACAAAATCCGTCACAATGCGATCACGAGGCGTGAACACCGTGAATTAAAATGGTTTACCAGGGCTTTTGCCGAGATCCTGGGAGCGCTCTCAGCCTGTTCGAGAGCACAGTCGGGAACCGCGCGCCGGCTCGAGCGATGACGAAACGGACATGTCGCGGCCCGGCGCACCCCCGGAGCGCGGCGCTCCGGCGGCCCTGCGGACACGAGGAAGGCCCCGACCGGAACCCGGTCGGGGCCTTCCCGTGCGGCGCCGCTCAGGCGCCTTCAGACCGTCAGCGGCCGCCCATCGCGTAGTACGCGTTGTTCCAGCGGATCTGCTGCTCGAAGCCCTCGTAGGTGGTGTCCTCGTCGATGACGAGGAGCTCGATGCCCACCATCTTCGCGAAGTCCTTGATCACGTCGATGCCGATCTGGTTGGACATCGCCGTGTGGTGCGCGCCACCGGTCTGCAGCCACGACGCGACGGCCGTGGTGAAGTCCGGGCGGGGCGTCCACACCGCGTGGCCCACCGGGAGGTTCGGCATGGGCTCGGGCAGGTCGACGTTGTCGACCACGTTCGCCACGAGGCGGAAGCGGTCGCGCATGTCGGACAGTGCCACGACGACGGCCTCGCCCGCGTCCGCGGTGAAGACCAGGCGGACCGGGTCCTCCTTGCCGCCGATGCCGAGCGGGTGGATCTCGAGGCGCGCCTTCTTCGACGAGAGGGCGGGGTTCACCTCGAGCATGTGGGCGCCGAGCGAGAGCTCCTGGCCGGGCACGAGGTGGTACGTGTAGTCCTCCATGAGCGAGGAGCCGCCGGGCAGGCCCGCGCCCATGACCGCGCACAGGTGCACCAGGATCGCGGTCTTCCAGTCGCCCTCGGCGCCGAAGCCGTAGCCGTCGGCCATGAGGCGCTGGACCGCGAGGCCGGGCAGCTGCTTGAGCTCGCCGAGGTCCTCGAAGGTGTCGGTGAAGGCGCCGAAGCCGCCCTCCTCGAGGAACGAGCGCAGCGCGACCTCGATCGCAGCCGCGTCGCGCAGCGACTCGTGACGGTCGCCGCCCTTGAGCAGCTCGGGCACCACCTCGTACTCGGCGAGGTAGACGTCCACCATCGCGTCGATGTCGGCGTCGGAGACGGCCTTGACGCGGTCGGCGAGCTCGTTGACGCCCCAGGTGTTGATCTGGGCGCCGAGCTTGATCTCGGCCTCGGTCTTGTCGCCCTCGGTGACGGCCACGAAGCGCATGTTGTCGCCGAAGCGAGCGACCTTGAGGTTCTTGGCGGCGGCGGCGCCGGCGGCGGCACGCGACCAGACGCCGATGCGCTCGGACACGGCCGGGGTCGACGGGTGGCCGACGACGGTGGTGCGGGCGACGTTCATGCGCGACTCGATGTACGCGTACTCACGGTCGCCGTGCGCGGCCTGGTTGAGGTTCATGAAGTCGAAGTCGATGGTCGACCACGGCAGCTCGAGGTTCGCCTGGGTGGCGAGGTGGAGCAGCGGCTTCTGCAGCGCGTTGAGGCCCGCGATCCACATCTTCGCCGGGGAGAAGGTGTGCATCCAGGTGATGACGCCGATGACCTTGGGGTCCGCGTTCGCGGCCATGATGGTCTCGAGGATCTCGTCGCGGTTCTTGACGACCGGCTTCCACACGACCGTCGCCGGGATGTTCCCGGAGGCCTTCAGGGTCTCGACGACCTCGGTGGACTGGTCGGCGACCTGCTTGAGGACCTCGTCGCCGTAGAGGGTCTGGGATCCGGTGAGGAACCAGACCTCGTACTCGGCGAGGTTCGGGACGATGGAGCTCACTGCATGCCTCCCTGCGGCTTCTGTCCGTAGACGTTCTGGTAGCGGTCGAAGAGCGCGTCGATCTTGCCCTCGGGGATGTCGACGAGCGCACCGCCCTGGCGGGCGATGTGGGTGGTCTTGGCGACGTCCTCGCACATGACCGCGGCCTTGACGGCGTCACGCGCGTCCTTGCCGATGGTGAAGACGCCGTGGTTGGCCATGAGGACGGCGCGCGAGCGGTGACCCTCGAGCGTCGCGACGATGCCGCGGCCGATGGAGTCGTCGCCGATGATCGCGAACGGGCCGACGGGGATCTCGCCGCCGAACTCGTCCGCCATGCCGGTGATGTGGCAGGGGATGGGCTCGTTGCGGGCGGCCCACGCGGTCGCGTAGGTCGAGTGGGTGTGGACCACGCCGCCGACGCTCGGCATGGCGCGGTACACGTAGGCGTGCGCGGCCGTGTCGGAGGAGGGGCTGCGGTCCGAGCCGAGCGAGCCGGGGACCACGTTGCCGTCGAGGTCGCACAGGATCATGTTCTCGGGGGCCAGGTCGTCGTAGTCCACGCCCGAGGGCTTGATGACGAAGTGCTGCGTGCCGGGCACGCGCTCCGACACGTTTCCGCCGGTCCACACCACGAGGTTGTAGCGGGTGAGCTCGGAATGGAGCGCCGCGACCTTCTCGCGGCTGCGGAGGATCGCTGCCTCCTGCTCGGGGGTGAAGCTGGTCATGCGGAGGTCTCCTTGCCTCGGTGCCGTTCGATCGCGCTCACCTCTCGGCCCGGCACGGAGGGCTCGTGACCGTCCTGATGCCGGTCCTGAGGCCCCGTCGCCTGTCTGAGAGTGTCGCTGGTTTTAACGTTAACATACCGGTTGCGGCGCCCCGTTCAGGGGCCGTTGGTCCCATCGCGACCGCGGGCGTGCCGCGGCCCTCGTCCACGCTAGCCGAGGCGCCCCTCGTCCTCACCCGGAAGGGCTCAGGAGGGCGCGGGACCCGTCGAGGCGCGCTCGACCAGCCACGGCTCGACCGGCTCGACCACGCCGGGCTCCTTGCCGTTGATCGCGGCGAAGATGAGCGAGACCGCGCGCAGGCCCACCTCGGTGAAGTCCTGGTGCACCGTGGTGAGTCCGGGGTGCGTGTAGCCGGCCTCCGGGACGTCGTCGAAGCCGACCACCGAGACGTCCTCGGGCACGCGCTTGCCGCGCTCCTCGAGCGCGTGGATCGCGCCGATCGCCATCGGGTCGTTGGCGACGAAAAGCGCGGTGACGTCGTCGTCGACCTCGAGGCCGGCGCGGTAGCCCGCATCGGCGCTCCAGTCCCCCTCGAGGATCGGGTAGCGCTCGAGACCGTGCTCGTCGAGGAAGGCGACGAAGGTGTCGCGCCTCAGCTGCGCCTCGGTGAGGCCGGCGATGCCGGTGATGTGCTGGAAGCGGCGGTGGCCGAGGCCGTAGAGGTGCTCGAGCGCGAGGCGCGTGCCGCGCTCCTGGTCGACCGCGACCGAGCGCTCGGCATGGGAGTTGCCGGTGAGCACGAAGAGCACGGGGACATCGGTGATCGCATCGACGGCCGCGAGCACGTCCGGGTGCTGGGCCATCACGACGAGCGCGTCGACCGCGCGGCCGAGCAGGAAGTCGAGCGCCTGCCCCATCGACTCGGGATCCCACGACGCGGTGGTGATGAGCGGCTTGAAGCCCACCTGCTTGGCGGCATGCTCGATCGCGTAGAGCGTGCTGGTGGGCCCGAAGTGCGGCACCTCCGGCATGATCACGCCGATGACCTCGGAGCGGCCTGTCGCGAGCGCCCGCGCGGCCATGTTGCGGCGGTAGCCGAGCTCACGGATCGCCTGCTGGACCCGCTCGCGCGTCTCGGGGCGGATGCCGGGGAAGTCGTTGAGCACGCGGGACACGGTCTGGTGGGACACGCCCGCCCTCGCCGCGACATCGTGCATGCTCGGCCCTCGGCCCTGCTTGGCCAGCGGCGCGGGGCGCTCGGGTGTCATGGCCGTCAGGGTAGCCGACCCCGTCGCGCGGCGACCGGGACCGCGCCGCCGGGACCTCGGCCCCGTCTCCACGCCGCCATGTTGACGATAACATCGTGGGGACGATGCACGGCGGACGCCCCCTCGGGCGGCGGCCGTGCGCGGGGACGCTCGGCGCACCGGGCCCCTCGCGGGGCACCGCCCCGCATGGGAGCATGGGACGCGGACGCCCCGTGGAGCAGCACGCATGACGCACCCGCGGCGTCATGCGGACGACGACGACCCGTGGAGCGCACAGTGATCGACATCCCCTCGGCCGAATCCACCGCCGACGACTTCGAGGACCGCTACGGGCGCCGCCCCGACGGCGTCTGGTCCGCCCCCGGGCGCGTCAACCTCATCGGCGAGCACACCGACTACAACGACGGCCTGGTGTTCCCGTTCGCGATCGAGCGCCGCACGTGGGCCGCGGTCGGCCACCGCGAGGACCGCCTCCTCACCGTGCACTCCGGCGCGATGCCCGAGCCCGCGCAGGCCTCGCTCGACGCGCTCTCCCCCGACGGCTTCGACGGCTGGAGCGCGTACGTCTTCGGCGTGGTGTGGGCCATGGAGCAGCGCGGCGTCTCGCTCGAGGGCCGCACCGGCTTCGACCTCATGCTCGCCTCGGACGTCCCGCTGGGTGCGGGCCTGTCCTCCTCCGCCGCGATCGAGTGCGCCGTCGCGATCGCGCTCAACGACGAATGGGAGCTCGGCCTGACCCGCCGCGAGCTCATCTACATCTGCCAGCTGGCCGAGAACGGCGCCGTGGGCGCGCCGACCGGCAACATGGACCAGACCGCGTCGCTCATGGGCGAGCCGGGCCACGGCGTGCTGATCGACGTGCGTGCCGAGACCGCGGACCCGGTCCCGCTGCACTTCGCGGACGAGGAGCTCGAGCTGCTGGTGATCGACACCCGCGTCCACCACGAGCATGCGACTGGCGGCTACGGCGCGCGTCGCAAGTCGTGCGAGGACGGCGCCGCCGCGATGGGCGTCGACTCGCTGCGCGACCTCGGCGAGGCGGACCTGCCGCGCGCGCTCGAGACGCTCGACGACGAGACCTACCGCCGCGTCAAGCACGTCATCACCGAGAACGCCCGCGTCGCACGCACCGCCGAGGTGGTGCAGCAGGACGGTCCCCGTGCGATCGGCGACCTCCTGGTCCAGTCGCACGCCTCGATGCGCGACGACTTCGAGATCTCCTGCCCCGAGCTCGACCTCGCGGTCGAGACCGCGCTCACGCAGGGCGCCGTGGGCGCCCGCATGACGGGCGGCGGCTTCGGCGGCGCCGCGATCGCGCTGGTCGACGCGGGACGCGCCGAGGAGGTGGGGGCCGCCGTCGAGGCCGCCTTCGCCGAGTCCGGTTTCACCGCCCCGATAGTGTTCGTGGTCAACCCCGCCGCGGGCGCGCACCGCGACCTCTAGGAGGAGAGACATGTCCTGGCTTGTCACCGGCGGCGCCGGCTACATCGGCGCGCACGTGGTCCGCGCGCTCACCGAGGCGGGCATCGCGCCCGTCGTGGTCGACGACCTCTCGAGCGGCATCGAGGCCTTCGTGCCCGCCGACGTGCCGTTCCTGCACGCCTCGATCCTCGACACCGACGCCGTCGAGGCCTTCCTGCGCGAGCACGGCGTGGTCGGCGTCATCCACTGCGCCGGGTACAAGTACGCGGGCGAGTCCGTGAAGTTCCCCCTGGTGAACTACAAGGCGAACGTCGACGGCACCCGCAGCCTGCTCGAGGCGATGGAGCGCGCCGACGTGCGCCGCCTCGTGTTCTCCTCGTCCGCGGGCGTCTACGGCAACTCCGGGGTCGAGTTCGTCACCGAGACCACGCCCACCGTGCCCGAGTCGCCCTACGGCGAGTCCAAGCTCATCGGCGAGTGGCTCATCCGCGACCAGGTGATCGCGACGGAGATGGCGGGCGCCCCGCTCGCCGCGACCAGCCTGCGCTACTTCAACGTGGTGGGCTCCGGCTACGCGGACATCTACGACGCGTCGCCGCACAACCTCTTCCCCAAGGTGTTCTTCACCATCGAGTCCGGCAGGGCGCCGCAGATCAACGGCACCGACTACCCGACCCCCGACGGCACCTGCGTGCGCGACTACGTGCACGTGAGCGACCTCGCGGCGGCCCACGTGGTCGCGGCGCAGCGCCTCGACGCGGGCGACACCCTCGAGCCGATCTACAACCTCGGCTCGGGCTCGGGCACCTCGGTGCGCGAGATCGTCGAGGCGATGGTCGAGGCGACCGGCACCGACAAGGAGCCGCTCGTGGGCCCGCGGCGCCCCGGCGACCCCGCGAAGATCGTCGCCGACGGCACCCTCGCGGCCCGCGACCTCGGCTGGGCGATGCGCCACACCGTCCAGGAGATGGTCGACAGCGCCTGGGCGGCGCACCCCAAGGCCTGAGGCACGCACGCCTCTGCACCCCTCCACACGGATTCTGCGCTCCCCCACGCATCGCGCCGCCTGACGCGCGAAGATGCATCGCAGGAGCCCGTATCGGCGCCGACCGTGTGGAGGGGTGCATCGGCGCGCCCATCCGCCCAGTAGGTTTCACCGCAGTCCCCCCGCATCAAGGAGAACCATGAGCATGTTCAGCTGGACGCTGCACGGGGACGGCAAGCACGCCGCACCCGGCAAGGCCGTCGCCCCCGACGAGCGTCTGTCCTACCCCCGCACCTTCGGCATCGGCGCGCAGCACGTCCTCGCGATGATGGGCTCGACGCTGCTGGTGCCGGCCCTCACCGGCATGCCCGCCTCGACCACGATGTTCTTCAGCGCGATCGGCACCGCGCTGTTCCTCACCATCACCCGCAACCGCGTGCCCAGCTACCTGGGCTCGAGCTTCGCGTTCATCGCACCCCTGGCCGCCGCGGGCGTGACGTCCGCCAACGGCCCGCTCGACGGCGAGACCATCTCGAAGGGCCTCGGCGGCATCCTCCTCGCGGGCATCCTGCTCGCGATCGTCGGCCTCGTGGTCTCGCGCTTCGGCTCGGGGTGGATCGACCGCTCGATGCCTCCCGTGGTGACCGGCGCGGTCGTCGCGCTCATCGGTCTCAACCTCGCAGGCGCCGCGCGCAGCCAGTGGGAGGCGAGCCCGTGGACGGCGCTCGTCACGCTGACCGCGACGCTGGTCGCGATGGTCGCGTTCAAGGGCTTCATCAGCCGGATCGCGATCCTCGTCGGCGCGATCATCGGCGCGGTCTTCTCCGCGCTGCGCGGCGAGTGGACCACCGCGCTCGACTCCTTCGGCGGCCAGACGGCGCTCGAGCACATCGGCGACGCCGCATGGTTCGGCATCCCCGAGTTCCACACGCCCACGTTCGACGGCACCGTGCTCGTCGCCTTCGTGCCCGTGGTGATCATCCTCATCGCGGAGAACATCGGCCACCTCAAGTCGGTGTCCGCGATGACCGACCGCAACCTCGACCCCGAGACCGGCCGCGCGCTCCTCGCGGACGGCACCGCCACCATCGTCGCCGGACTCGGCGGCGGCTCCGGCACCACGACGTACGCCGAGAACATCGGTGTCATGGCCGCCACCCGCGTCTACTCGACGCTGGCCTACTGGGCCGCCGCCGCGGTCGCGCTGCTGCTGAGCCTCGTGCCCAAGTTCGGCGCGATGGTCGCCGTCATCCCCGTGGGCATCCTCGGCGGCCTGTCGGTGCTGCTCTTCGGCCTCATCGCGGTGCTCGGCGCCCGGATCTGGGTCGAGGCGAAGGTCGACTTCACCAACCCGGTCAACCTGGTGACCGCGGGCGTCGCGCTCATCGTCGGCACCGCCGACTTCACCGCGACCGCCGGCTCGATGGTCTTCAACGGCATCGCGCTGGGCGCCCTCGCCGCCCTCGCGATCTACCACGGCCTCGGCTGGATCGGCCGCCGCGCCGGCACGCACGCCGTCGCCTCCCCCGCCTTCATCGAGGGCGACGAGGACTGACCCGCGCACGATGCCCCGGTCGCCCCGGCAGGAGGGCGGCCGGGGCATCGTCATGTCCGGCGCGAGGACGATGCGCGGGGATAGCCTGAACGGATGGAACCCTTCGCGATGGCGCACGGGACCCAGGTGCGCACGTTGAGCGTCGAGGACGACGGCTGCACCGTCGTGGTCACCACGACCGACACGGCGCAGCCGGACCGCCCCCCGCACGTGGGCTACGAGGCGTGCGAGTCCGAGGCCGAGGCGCAGGCGGTGCTCACCAAGCTGCTGCACGACCTCGACCGGCAGGGCTGGACGCCCGCGGGCTGAGTCAGTCCCAGCCGAGCTCGTGCAGGCGGGCGTCGTCGATGCCGAAGTGGTGGGCGATCTCGTGGACCACGGTGATCGCGACCTCGTCGCGGACATCCTCCACGTCCTCGCACATGCGCAACGTGGGGTTCATGTAGATGAGGATGCGGTCGGGGAGCTCGCCGCCCCAGAGGTCGCCGCGGTCGGTGAGGGCCACGCCGTCGTAGAGGCCGAGCAGGTCCTTATCCTCGCCCTCGGGCTCGTCCTCGATGAGGATCACGCAGTTGTCGATGAGGTCGAGCAGCTCCTCGGGGACCGCGTCGATCGCGTCGTCGACGGCCTTCTCGAAGTCCTCGCGGGTCATCTCCACCATGGTGACGATGCTCCCACGGCCGCGGCCGGCGCCCTCGCCGCCGGCGGCGCCCAGCCGGTGCTCCGAGCATCGTCCCTGGCAGACGCTCGATTGGATTTTTCGCTCCATTACCCCTATAGTTTTCTAGGCCTCGGCGCAAGGATTCCTAGCGTGGAAGCGAGCCCTCATCGTCTAGCGGCCTAGGACGCCGCCCTTTCACGGCGGTAGCACGGGTTCGAATCCCGTTGGGGGTACTGAGTCGGTCCCAGGATGTACTAAACTTCATACGTCTTGCTCGCGGTTCTCGCGAGATCAAGGCCCTGTAGCGCAGTTGGTTAGCGCGCCGCCCTGTCACGGCGGAGGTCGCGGGTTCAAGTCCCGTCAGGGTCGCGGAGCGTCGGCCCCTTCTTCGAAGGGGCCTTCGTCTCAGTGGGGGGACGCCCCTGCGCCAGGCTCTGTAGCTCAGTTGGTAGAGCGCACGACTGAAAATCGTGAGGTCACGGGATCGACGCCCGTCGGAGCCACCATCGAGAGAAGCCCCCGCCACGGCGGGGGCTTTCTGCTTCTCCCGAGCGGCGCGCCGTGCGTCCAGCTCGCCCTGACTCGACCAGATCGAGTGCACGGCGACGGAGCTCCGACGGATACGGATTGAGCATGATGCATCGTCTCCCTCGACGACATCAAGCGCACCACCCCTCACCAGCGAGTACGGATAATCGGGGCAGGATCAGGGTGAACCGTCCCCGGTTTGATGCCGCCTAGAAGCGCCGGACCAACGCGGACGGTTCAACGGCCCGGCTACGCGCGAAAGGGATGCGGTACCAGCCACGAGGGACGCCCTGAGTGCGCGACCCACATCGCGAGCAACCCAAATGCAATGTAGAGAGTGAGGAGCCCAAGCACGACTGGGAGAAAAGGCGTCTCGTCGACAACGTCGGCCTGCAATGCGCCGACAAGCGCAATCGCCAGGCCGAGCGGAACCAGACCCGCCGTGTTCAGGTAATAGCCCCTCGTCACGAACTTCTCGCTAACCCCGAGATCCGACCAAGTCTTCGCCATGCCCCTGAGCGCGGCCCAACGACCCGGCCGCTCGGGGTGAAGGCGCGTGTCCCTCAGAAGCAAGACTGCGAAGAGACTCAGCGCCGACCCAACGAGCATCAACAAGTAGGGCAATGAAACGCCAATCTCCTAGTACGCGACAGCACCAATGGAGCCTGACCCGTTGGGTCTGTCAGGATTTTCGTGCAAGCGGCTCGGGGTGATTCCTGGTCAGCGTAGTAGTCCTCTTCGGCCCCGAACGGTGTGCCCATGCTGAGCCCGGGCCATCCGCCTTGCCCCCCTGGCGACGCGGATGCGACACGATCGTCTCCCTGAGCGCAGCGCCGGATGATGTCATACGCTGACATCACGGCGCCATTTGATGTCAGCGGCTGACATCACTACGCTCGCGACCATGGCGAGATGGGCCCCCGGCGCGCGTGAACGGCTGCAGCAGGCGGCTCTCGACGCCTTCGAGACGTACGGATTCGACGCGACGACCGTCGCGAGCATCGCCGCCGTGGCGGGCGTGACCGAGCGCACCTTCTACCGCCATTTCGCGGACAAGCGCGAGGTCCTCTTCGATCCGGAGCACGCCCTGGAGACGGCGTTCAGCCGCGCGGCGGTCGCACAGGACCCGGACATCGGGCTCCGCGACCTCATCCGCGCCGTCCTGCGCGACGTCGCCGTGCTCTGCCCCGAGGAGGCCCGCGCGGACGCCCGCAGGCGGGGCGCGATCATCGCCTCCGACGCCGGGCTTCAGGAGCGCGAGGCGCTCAAGCTCCAGCGCATCACCGCCGCCCTCGAGCGCGCCTTCCAGGAGCGCGGGGAGTCCGCTCGTCGCGCGCAGCTCGCCGCCGGGCTCTGCGTGCTGGCGTTCCGCACCGGCCATGCCGCGTGGCTCGCGGAAGGCGAGACCCGCTCGCTGGACGGGCTGTGCGGCACGATGCTCGCCTCCGCGACCCTCGTGCTGGCCAAGTAGCGTCCCGGCCGCAGAGGCGCAGCCGCTCAGTCCTCCCCGGCGAGGATCCCGAGCATCGTCGCGAAGAGCCGCTCCCCGTCCGCGACGGTGACCGCCGTGCAGTTCGCGGCCGAGGCATCGTCCGCCATCTCGAAGTCCGTAGCGCCGCGCCGCTCCCCCTCGAGCACCACACCGAGCGCAAAGGGGCGCTCCTCGCGGACGATGCGCGGGTCGAAGGCCGCCAGCACCGACAGCGTGTCCGGATGCGTCGAGCCGCCCACGCCGTGCGACGTGTCGAAATCGAACGGCGCCTGGTTCGCCCGCACGAAGAAGTCGGAGAGCCCCGTGCCGAGCGCGCGGATCTGCTCGACGCGCCCGGCATCGAAGATCGCGTCCCGAAGCGTCACCGGCGACCACGTGATGAAGCGCAGCAGCGGGAAGCCCGCACCCACCACCGCCGCAGCCGCCTCGGGATCCGCGTAGATGTTGTACTCGGCGGCGGGGGTGATGTTGCCGACGCCGTCGAGCGAGCCGCCCATGACGATGAGCTCCCTCACCCGGCCGGCGAAGCCCGCGTCCCGCTCGACCGCGCGCGCGAGGTTGGTGAGCGGACCGATCGCGACGATGCTCAGCTCCCCCGGCGCCTCCCGGGTGAGGCGCAGCAGCGCGTCGACCGCGTGCTCCGGGTCCGCCTGCGCGTCGTTGGTGCGCCGTTGCCCGCCCACGCCGTCGCCGTGGACGTCCTCCGCGCCGATCCAGCCGCCGGCGAGCGCCTCGCGCTCCCCCAGGTGCACGGGCACCTCGCCCACGCGACCCGCGACCTCGAGCGTGAGGAACGCATTGTGGACCTGCTGATCGAAGCTCACGTTGCCCTGCGCGATGGTGATGGCGCGGAGGTCGGCCCGGGGGTCGAGGAGCGCCAGAAGCAGCGCGAAGCAGTCGTCGGATGCCGTGTCCGTGTCGATGACGAGCGGCACCCTGCGACCGGTGGGGAGCGTCATGACGCCGACGCTAGCGACCGGACGTCCGCCGCGCCAGGCTCATTCATTTGCGGACACCTGCCGATACAGGATTGACTAGGGACAATCCCAGTGGAGGTGCCAATGTCCGACAACTTCGGCCGCTACTTCGTCAACGCGATCGTCGCCGGCCTGATCGGTCGTATGGCCACGGTCGTCAAGGCGGAGCTCGAGAAGGCCAAGCAGGAGATCTCGAGCAAGCTCAAGAAGATCGGCGTGGGCGTCGGGCTCTACATCGGCGCCGGCGTCTTCGCGTTCTTCATGGTCGGCGTGTTCATCGCCGCCGCGATCCTCGGGCTCGCCACGGTGTGGCCCGCCTGGCTCGCCGCGCTCACGGTGGGCGGCGCGATCCTGCTGATCGTGCTCATCCTCGTGGGCATCGGCTCGGCGCTCATCAAGAAGAACAAGGACCTCACCCCCCACGAGCAGATCGACACCATCAAGTCGACCGTGGGCATGTCCACCGACAAGTAGTCGCGGGCCGCTCAGGCGGCCGGGTCAGGCTCCTTGCGCGGCGGCTCGATGACGCCTGCCTCCGCCGTCTTGGGCCTCGACGTGCGCTGCGCCAGCCACACCCCGGTGAGGACGATGACCGCTCCGACCGGCTCGTGCCAGCGCAGCTCCTCGTGGAGCACCAGGATGCCGAGCGTGGTCGCGACCACCGGGACGACGTACGTCACCGAGGCGGCCGTCGTGGCGCCGGCGAGCTTCACCACCCGCCAGAACAGCACGTAGGTGAAGCTGGTGCCCAGCACGCCGAGCGCGAGCAGCGCCCACAGCACCTCGGAGTCGAGATCGAGCGCTCCTGGCTCGGGTGCGGGCGCGAGGAGAGCGAGCGGCAGCAGCAGCACCGCGGAGATGCCGATCTGGACAGCGGAGAGCGCGGTCGGACCCTCGTCGACGCGCGTGAGCAGCATGCGCGACATGGTCGAGCCGATGCCGTAGAAGGCCGTGGCGGACAGCATGAGGATCGCGCCGAGCACCGGCAGCCCGTCGATGTCCCACGCCCCCAGCAGCACGGCGATGCCGAGGGCGCCGATGACGAGGCCGCCGACCTGCGCGCGGGTCGCCCGCTCGTGCGGGATGAGCAGGGCCACGAACAGCGCGGTCCACAGCGGCACCGTCGCGTTGAGAAGGCTCGCGAGGATCGACGTGATGTGCTGCTGGGCGAGCGGGATGAGCACGAACGGCACGGTCGACAGCCCCAGAGCGGCGACGCCGATGCGCAGAACGTCGCCCGCGCTGAGCCGGGGCCGACGCCTGGTCACCAGGAGCATCGTCCACAGCACCGCCGCGCCGACGAGCACCCGCCCGAAGCCCACCTGCGCGGGCGAGAGCCCGCGGAGCGAGATCGAGATGAAGAGGAAGCTCGATCCCCACGACACCGCCGCGAGGATGAAGGCCGGCACCCAGGCGCGGGCCGGCGCCGTGGTCACGATGCAGCCGCCGGCGGCCACGCGCCCTCGAGCGCGAGCATGGCCGCCTTGACCTCGTTGCCGCCGAAGCCGTAGCTCCCGAGCCGACCCCCGGACTGGATCACTCGATGGCACGGCACGAACGGCGCGATGTTGTTGCGGGCGCACGCGGTCCCGACGGCGCGCATGGCGCGCGGCCGTCCCGCCATCGTCGCCAGCTCCTGATAGCTCACCGCGGAGCCGGACGGCACCGTGCGCAGCTGCTCCCAGGCCTCCTGGAAGAACGGACCGCCCTCCTGCGCCACCGGGACGGCGGTGATCGCATCGCCGTCGCCCTCGAGCCACGCGGCGATCGCGTCGACGACCTCGGGCAACGGACCCTCGGCCCACCCGCGCGCCTGCAGGCGCGACGGAAGCGCCGCGAGGGTGTCGCGCATCGGGCGGAAGCCGGACGACCGCACCACGCCGTCCTCGGGCGTGACGAGGACGGTGAGCGTGCCGAACGGCGTCTCGAGCGACGTGCCGGTGAGCGGGGTGCCTGTCATGGACAGAAGGCTACGTCCGCCGTCCGACAGCCGGCACGCGGCCATCGGACACGGCAACGGCGTGCGTGGGCGCGGCGCCTCAGCGCGTCACGCCCACGCACGTCGCCGTGCGCTTCACGCCCCCCGCCCGCGCGGGAGAGCGCTCTCGCGTGCTGGCGGCCTAGCGGCCTTCCTGAGCGGCAGCGAGGAGGGCCTGGACCTCAGCCTCGCGGAATCGGCGGTGGCCGCCGAGCGTACGGATCGAGCTCAGCTTGCCGACCTTGGCCCACCGCGTGACGGTCTTGGGGTCGACACGGAAGATCGCAGCGACCTCCGACGGGGTGAGCAGCTTCTCGGGCTCCTGGGCGGTCTCAGTCATGGATGTTCATTCCCTCAGTCCGGTGTCGAGTCGCCTCGGGCGAGGCGGTTGTGACCATAGAGACACTCGACGATTCCGATTATGACGGCGAAAGGTCAGTGTTTCCGCAATTTCCGTATTGTGACATGCACGGCGTGTCGCAAATTACCGTTCGTGGCACGATGTGACGCGGCTCACGCAGGCGCGACTCGGCGGGGACCGGTCACAGTCGGCGCCCCGGGGCGACCTCCGCGCGGATCCCGGAGCGCCCAGGAGGTCGCAACGTCCTGGACACGCGTTGTAAAGTAGGGCAGGAATGACGAGGCGGCGCCCACACATGAGGCGCGAGAGACCGGGAGGGACGGCGACATGGGGCGAGGCCGTCAGAAGGCTAAGGACGCGAAGATCGCTCGTCAGCTCAAGTACACGAACCACGGGTCTGACATCCGTGAGCTCGAGCGTGAGCTGATCTCCCGCGATGGGAGCGCGTCCGTCCCGTCGACGACTACCGACGACTCCGACGACTACTACGACCGCTGGGCGGACGACGAGGACTGATCCTCGCGCGCCCCGGCACCGCGTCGTCGGGCCGAGCAGGCGCTCGGGTGCCCGCAGGCGGTTCCCGACCCGGAGCACCACCGCCCGCAAGCGGTAGGCAGCGGTCGCTTCTGCGAGGTCGCGGCGCGTGAGCGGTAGGTAAGGGTCGGTCGGCCCTCGCGGCTTACGCGCGCGCCTGCCGGGCCTCCGGCGCGCCCGTCGGACCCCCGATCGGGGCCGTCGACTGCCGGACGGCACGGCGCATCGTCCGAAGCGACCCTCACGCACCGCTGTGGCGCGAGAAACCGCCAGAAGCGACCCTCACCTACCACTTCGGAGAGGCGGGACGCGAGCGGTCGCGCTCGGCCTAGACCTTGTAGGCCCCCGAGAGCACCACGGAGCCGCCGTCGACGCCCTTGGCGCCGCGGACCACGTCCGGGCCCACCGGGAGGCCTGCGTCCTCGGAGACGGCGCCGAGCACCCACGCGGGCACGCCGGCCGCCGCCGAGGCGGCGATGAGGGCGTCCGCGTCCTCCGGCGCCACCACCGCGACCATGCCGACGCCCATGTTGAGCGTCGACTCGAGGTCGTGCCACGGCACCTTGCCCGCGGCCTGGACCACGGAGAACACGGCCGGGAGGTCCCAGGCGCCGCGGTCGACCGAAGCCGCGAGACCCTGCGGCAGCACGCGCGCCAGGTTCGCCGCGAGCCCGCCGCCGGTGACGTGCGAGAACGCCCGCAGGCCCGGGGTGGATGCGGCGAGGGAGACGCACAGCTGCGAGTAGATGCGCGTGGGCTCGAGGAGCTCCTCGCCCACGGTGCGACCCAGCTCGGGCACGGACGTCGAGAGCGACCAGCCGGCGTGCTTCACCACCGAGCGCACCAGCGAGTAGCCGTTCGAGTGCAGCCCGGACGAGGCCATGGCCACCACGACGTCCCCGGAGCGCACCTTCTCGGGGCCCAGCAGCGCCGAGGCCTCGACCACGCCGATCGCGGCGCCCGCGACGTCGTAGTCGTCGGGCTCCATCACGCCGGGGTGTTCGGCGGTCTCGCCGCCCACGAGCGCGACGCCGGCCATCTCGCAGCCGACCGCGATGCCGCGCACGATGTCCGCGATCCGCTCGGGGACCACCTTCCCGCACGCGATGTAGTCGGTCATCACCAGCGGCTTGGCGCCGCACACGACGATGTCGTCGACGACCATCGCGACCAGGTCCTGGCCGATGGTGTCGTGGATGTCCATGGAGCGCGCGATGACGATCTTGGTGCCCACGCCGTCCGTCGAGGACGCGAGCAGCGGGCGCTCGTAGGACTTCAGCGCCGAGGCGTCGAAGAGCCCGGCGAACGCGCCCACTCCCCCGAGCACCTCCGGACCGTGGGTCTTCGCGACGGCCGCCTTCATCAGCTCGACGGCCTTGTCGCCCGCCTCGGTGTCGACGCCGGAGCCGGCGTAGGTGATCCCATCGGTCATGTTCAGGCCTCCACGGGCTGCGACGCCAGCAGGTGGCGCGCGTTGACGGGCGGATCGACCGGGTACGTGCCGGTGAAGCACGCGGTGCACAGGCGCGACTCCGCCTGCTCGGTCGCGGTGAGCATGCCCTCGAGCGAGATGTAGCCGAGCGAGTCCGCGCCGATCTCGGCGCAGATCTCCTCGACCGCGTGACCCACGGCCGCGAGCTCGTCGCGCGTGGGGAAGTCGATGCCGTAGAAGCACGGCCACTGGACGGGCGGCGAGGAGATGCGGACGTGCACCTCGGCGGCGCCGGCCTCGCGCAGCATCGCGACGAGCGCGCGCTGGGTGTTGCCGCGGACGATGCTGTCGTCGACCACCACGAGGCGCTGCCCCGCGATGACCTCGCGCAGCGGGTTGAGCTTGAGGCGGATGCCCAGCTGGCGCAGCGTCTGCGACGGCTGGATGAACGTGCGGCCCACGTACGAGTTCTTCACCAGGCCCTGCGCGAACGGGATTCCGGAGCCCTGCGCGTAGCCGACGGCGGCGGGCGTGCCGGACTCCGGGACCGGGATCACCAGGTCCGCCTCCACGGGGTGCTCCGCCGCGAGCGCGCGGCCCATCGCGAGGCGCGCGGCCTGGACGGAGCGGCCGGCGATGGTGGTGTCGGGGCGCGCGAGGTAGACGTACTCGAACACGCAGCCCTTGGGGTTCGCCTCGGCGAAGCGGCGCGAGCGCACGCCGTCCTCGTCGATCACCAGGAACTCGCCGGGCTCGACCTCGCGCTCGTGCTTCGCGCCGACGATGTCGAGCGCCGCGGTCTCGGACGCGACCACCCAGCCGCCCGAGGGCAGCGAGCCGAGCACCAGCGGACGGAAGCCCTGCGGGTCGCGAGCGGCGTACATGCGGTGCTCGTCCATGAACACGAAGGAGAAGGCGCCCTCGACCTGCGGCAGCAGGTCGATCGCGACCTCCTCGAGCGAGTCGAAGCCCTCGGCCCCGAGCAGCGCCGTCACGATCGCCGTATCGGTGCACTTGCCGCCCTTGAGGTCGAGGCGCTTGGCCATGCCCTCGCGCGCGATCAGCAGGTCGAGCAGCTCCTGCACGTTGGTGAGGTTGCCGTTGTGGCCGAGCGCGATGGTGCCGTGCTCGGTCGGACCGAGCGTGGGCTGCGCGTTCGCCCACACGGAGGCGCCGGTGGTCGAGTAGCGCGTGTGGCCCACGGCCATGTGGCCCTGGAGCGCCTCGAGCGCCGCCTCGTCGAAGACCTGCGAGACCAGCCCCATGTCCTTGAACACCAGGATGCTGTCGCCGTTGGACGTCGCGATGCCTGCGGACTCCTGGCCGCGGTGCTGGAGCGCGTAGAGCCCGAAGTAGGCGAGCTTCGCGACCTCCTCGCCCGGGCCGAACACGCCGAACACGCCGCACTCGTCCTGCGGGGCGGCCTCGCCCTGGAGAAGGTCATGGTTGAGGCGACCGTCGCCGCCTCGGCGGGCGGGCATGGGCACGCCTGCGGGGCTGCGGCGGGTCATCGGTTCTCCTTGGATGCGGTCGATGCGCGGTCGAGACCGGTCGCGAGGGCGCCGCCGATCACGGCGCCCAGGAGGCACAGGCCGAGCGCCAGCACCACGAATACGAGGAAGCGACCCACCCCGGTGGAGTTCGGCAGGAAGATCGCGAGGACCGCGGCGACGATGATGCCCGCGCCCACCCCGGTGCCGATGAAGCTGCCGAACTTCGGGGCGCTCCGCACGTGTGCGGGGACGGCCACGCTCTCGAGGTCCTCCGGAAGGGGCTCGGGGACGGCGGATGCGTTGTCGTGCTGAGGGACGTCGCTCACGCGAGCCAGTCTAGGCGAGGGCCGCGCGGGCCATGGACGGTCGCGTGGACGATGCGCGCGGCCCCGGTCGGGCGTCGCGCGGGGCATCGTCCGCCACCGCGCGCAGCGGAAGGGGCCGGGCCCTCACGGACCCGGCCCCACTCTCCCCCGTGTCAGCCCTTGGTGGAACCGGCGAGCAGTCCTCGCACGAAGTACCGCTGGAGCGAGAAGAACACGATGAGCGGGACGATGGTGCCGACGAAGGCGGCTGCGGTGAGCAGCTCCCAGTCGTTGCCGCGCGTGCCCGCGAACTCCGCGATGCGCTGTGTCACCGGCGCGGTCTTCACGGTGCCGCCGGAGAAGACCAGCGCGACCAGCAGGTCGTTCCACACCCACAGGAACTGGAAGATCGCCACCGAGGCGATGGCCGGCACCGACAGCGGGATCACCACGCGGCGGAAGATCTGCGCGTGGTTGGCGCCGTCCACCTTCGCCGCCTCCATCACGTCCCGGGGGATCTCCGAGATGAAGTTGTGGAGCAGGAAGATCTCGAGCGGCAGCGCGAAGATCGTGTGCGCGATCCACACCGCGGGGAACGTGCCGCCGATGTCGAGCCACGGGTAGTTGAAGATCTTCAGGAGCGGGATCAGCGCCATCTGCAGCGGCACGATCTGCAACGCGAACACCAGCACGAACAGCCAGGATGACCCCCGGAACGGGATCCACGCGAACGCGTACGCCGCCATGAGCGCGAGCGTGATCGGGAACACCGTCGCCGGCAGCGTGATGACGATCGAGTTGATGAAGTACACGCCGAGGCTCGCGGACGAGGCGCCGGACTCGGAGAAGACCGCGACGTAGTTGTCGAGGGTGAAGCTCGGGTTGGTGACGATGGTCCACCAGCCGGAGTTCGCGATGTCCGTGTCGGGACGGAAGGACGATACGAACAGACCGAACGTCGGGATGGTCCACAGGGCCGCGATGACGATCGCGAAGAACGTCGCGGTGCGCGACGTGAGGCGCTTCTTGACCCGCTTCGCCTTGCCTCCCGACGGGGTGCCGGACGGCTCGTCGACCACGGGCTCGGGTGCGATCGCGGCGCTCATCAGTGCGTCTCCTTGTGCTGGCGCAGGACTCGGATGTTGTAGATGACGATCGGCAGCACCAGGATGAACAGCACCACCGCGAGCGCGGCGCCGATCTCGGGCTGACCGAGCCGGAAGGCTCTCGTGTACATCTCGTTCGCGACGACGGAGGTGTTGTACTGGCCGCCCGTCATGGTGCGGACGATGTCGAAGACCTTCAGCGTCGAGATGGTGATGGTGGTGACCACCACCACGAGCGAGCCGCGGATCCACGGCAGCGTCACGTGGAGGAACCGCTCCCACGCGCTGGCGCCGTCGAGCTCGGCCGCCTCGACGATCTCCGCGGGAACGCCCTTGATCGCCGCGGAGAGCACCACCATGGCGAATCCGGTCTGGATCCACGCCATGACGACGAGCAGGAAGAACGTGTTCCACGGCGGCGTCTCGACGAACTGGTACGGGGACATGCCGAGCCACACGAGGATCTGGTTGAGGAGGCCGATCTGCGGGAAGCCCTCGGACCGGTACGTGTACATGAATCCCCAGATGATCGACGCTCCCACGAAGGAGATCGCCATGGGCATGAACACCAGCGACTTGAGGATCCGCTCGCCCTTGGCGCGGTCGATGAACAGCGCGTAGGCGAGGCCGACCACGGTCGAGATCAGCGGCACGAAGACCACCCAGAGCAGGGTGTTGCGCAGCACCACCTGGCCGGTCGGGTCGGTGAAGATCGTGACGAAGTTGTCGAGGCCGACGAACTCGCCCGCCTTCGAGGTCACGGACTGCCACATGGTCGACAGCGCCGGCCAGATCATGCCCGCGGCGAGCAGCAGCATCGCCGGCAGCACGAACAGCAGCAGCTGCACCACGTCGCGTCCCTTGCGCGGCGCGTTGTCGGCGAGGAACATCACCAGCCCCATGACCGCGAGGAACACCACGATCGCGATCGCGGCGAAGCCGAGCTTGGGACTCTGCTCGGTCCAGAAGCCCTCCGTGCGGAGCGCCCCTGCGACCAGACCTGCGTGGACCGTCATCATCGTCCACTCCCTTCGATGGCGCGATGCGCCGGCCGGGGGCCACCCGGCCGGCGCATCGCTGTCGGCATCAGGACGAGGGCCACGTCCCGTCGATGAAGGACGTGACCTCCTCCGTGGACTTGGTGCCCTGGACCCAGTCGGTGATACCGGTCCAGAAGGAGGCGGATCCGACCGCGGCGGGCATGAGGTCCGCGCCGTCGAACTTGAACAGCGTGTCCTCGCTCTGCAGGAGCTCGATCGCGGCGGTGCCGAGCTCGGAGCTCGCGTTCGCCGGGTCGAGGCCCTGGTTCGCGGAGATGACGCCGCCCAGGCCCACGCGGATGTTCGCCCAGGTGTCGCTCGAAAGGAACGTCTGGAAGGCGACCGTGGCCGGGTTGTCGTTGAAGGCCGTGATGAACTCGCCACCGCCGGTCACCGCGTCCGGGTCGTCCGCGTTGATCTTCGGGGTGATGAAGGCCCAGATGTCGCCGTCCTCGGCCACCACGGTGCCCTCGGGCCAGAAGCCCTCGTAGAACGAGGCCTGGTGGTGGAGCGAGCAGTTGCCGTCGAGGATCGGAAGACCGCCGTCGCCGAACGCCGTCGACGCGATGGTCTCGGGTCCGCCGATGCCGCCGTTGACGTAGTCGGCGTTGAGCGCGATCTCACCGAAGGTGTCGAAGGCCTCGACGATCTCCGGGTCGGAGAACTTCACGTCACCTGCGACCCACGCGTCGTAGGTCTCCGCGCCCTGCTGGCGCAGGACGATGTCCTCGATCCAGTCGGTGCCGGGCCAGCCGGTGGCCTCGCCGGACTCGAAGCCGATGCACCACGGGCGGTACTGCGAGTTGTCCGCGCCGTCCTCGGCCATCTGCGCCGTGAGCGCCATCATGTCGTCCCACGTCTCGGGGACCTCGTAGCCGTTCTCGGCGAACTGCGTGGGCGAGTACCAGATCCAGCCCTTGACGCTCGCCATGAGCGGCGCGGCGTAGAAGGTGCCGTCGACCGTGCCGTACTCCTTCCAGCTCTCGGTCCAGAACTCGTCGACGTTCGCCTCGACGGACTCCGGAGCCGGAACCACGGAGCCGCCCTCGATGAAGCGGGCCGCGAGGCCGGGCTGCGGGAAGATCGCGAGGTCCGGCGGGTCTCCGGCCTCGACGCGGACGTTCATCTGCGTCTCGAACTCCTGGTTGCCGATCCACTCCACGGTGATGCCCGTGCACTCCTCGAACTCCATCCAGGACTCGACGAGGCGGTCGGCCTCCTCGTCCACCTGGGTGCCGTAGATCTCGACGGACTCGCCGTCGAACGTGCCGTAGTCGGCGTAGGCCTCGCAGCCAGCCGCCATCGCGCCGCCGTCGCCGCCGTCGCCGCTCGAACCGCTGTCGCCGGGCTCGTCGCTGCTGGAACAGCCGGCGAGCACGAGCCCGCCGAGGGCAAGCCCCACAGCGGGATAGATGATGCGTCGTGTCATAGGTCCTGCGCCTCCTCATTGGGCTCCACGTTGAGCTTTTCCGTGACCCCCCGAGGACACGGAACGACGCCAGCTTCGCCGGGGATCGCGTCTCCGACGACGCAAGCGCTTGCAACCGAACGTAGTGGGAGCGGTACCGGCCCGCAACAGTTGTGCGAGAGTGTCGTCCGAATCGTTACGGCTGCGTGACCTGGGACGATGCGGGGCCTCCGGGCCGTACAGTGGCCGCCATGATCTGGCTCGCGGTGGCGCTCGCCGGCCTGGCGACGGCCGTCGCCGTCGTCCTGGCCGTGCGCCTGCGCGCCGAACGCCGCAGGTTCGCGTCGCTCGCCGAGGAGCGCTCGCGCGAAGGCGCCGCGGCGCTCGCGCTCGCCGCATCCAACGAGCGCGCAAGAATCGCGCGCGAGATGCACGATGTCGTCGCGCACACCCTGTCGGTGGTGGTGGCGCAGGCCGACGGCGGCCGCTTCGCCGGCCGCGCCGATCCCGCCGCCGCGGTCGGCAGCCTCGACACCATCGCCGAGGTGAGCCGCTCGGCGCTGTCGGAGATGCGCGCGCTGCTCGGCGTCCTGCGCGACAGCGACGGCGATGCGGAGATGGGCCCGCAGCCCTCGCTCGAGGACATCCCCGCGCTCGTCGCCGCGATGCGCGACGGCGGCCTCGAGGTCTCGTACGTCACCACCGGCACCCCGCGGCCCCTGCCGATCGGCGCCGGGCTCGCCGCGTACCGCATCGTCCAGGAGGCGCTCACCAACGTGCTCAAGCACGCCGGTCCGCACGTCACCGCGTTCGTGCAGCTGCGGTGGGAGGAGGACGCGCTCGCCGTGGCGGTGTCCGACGACGGCCGCGGCGCCGCGGCCCGGGGCGACGGCGCCGGGCACGGCATCGCCGGCATGGCCGAGCGAGCGACCGTCTTCGGCGGCACGCTCACCGCGGGGCCCCGCGCGGGCGGCGGCTTCCTGGTCCGCGGCCGCCTGCCGCTCACCCCTCGCACCGCGCCGGTGCACGACAAGGAGGACGCATGATCCGGGTCGCACTGGTCGACGACCAGCAGCTCATCCGTGCCGGCTTCCGCATGGTGGTCGACTCGCAGGAGGACATGACCGTGGTCGCGGAGGCCGGCGACGGCGCGGCCGCGGTCGATGCGCTCGCTGCGCTCGAGCCGCACGCCGACGTCGCGCTCGTCGACGTGCGCATGCCCGGCACCGACGGGATCGCCGCCTGCGCGGCCATCACCGCATCGTCCGCCACGAAGGTGGTGATCCTCACCACCTTCGACCTCGACGAGTACGTGGTCGCGGCGATCAAGGCCGGCGCCTCGGGCTTCCTCCTCAAGGACGCGCCGCCCGAGGACCTGCTCGCCGCGGTCCGTACGGTGCACGCGGGGGACGCGGTGATCGCACCGTCCTCGACCCGTCGGCTGCTCACCCGCATGGCGGCGCTGCCGGACCCGGTGGACGATGCGCGGCTGGCGGACCTCACCGACCGCGAGCGCGAGGTGCTGCTGCTCATGGCGCGCGGGATGTCCAACCAGGAGATCTGCGCCTCGCTGTTCCTCGCGGAGCCGACCGTGAAGACGCACGTGGGCCGTGTGCTCGCGAAGCTCGGTGCGCGCGATCGCGTGCAGGCCGTGGTGATCGCCTACGAGGCCGGGCTGGTCGCGCGGGCCTGACGCGTCATACCTGGGTATCACCCGAGAACGGTGCCGACGGACGATGTGCGGGCCCGACGCGCGCCGATAGGTTCGCCAGCATGGAGAACCAGGGGGACACGGCGCTCGCGCTGAGGGCGCGCGGTCTGACCAAGACCTACGGAAGCGGCGGCGCCACCGTGCGAGCCGTCGACCACGTCGACCTCGACATCCCGGAGGGCGTGCTCACCGCGGTCATGGGCCCCTCGGGCTCGGGCAAGACGACGCTGGTGCACCTGCTCGCCGGGCTCGACCGCCCCGACGGCGGCCAGGTCTGGGTGGGCGACGACGAGATCACCGCGATGAAGGACAAGCAGCTCGCGAAGGTGCGCGGGCGCATCATCGGCTTCGTCTTCCAGGGCTTCAACCTGCTGCAGACGATGACGGCGCGGGAGAACATCGTGCTGCCGCTGCGGCTCAACGCCCTCCCCGCGGACGACGCCTGGCTCGACTCGCTGGTGGAGATGCTCGGGATCGGGCGCGAGCTCGAGCGCCGGCCCTATGAGATGTCGGGCGGCCAGCAGCAGCGCGTCGCGATCGCGAGGGCGCTCATCACCAAGCCGCGCATCGTGCTCGCCGACGAGCCCACCGGCAACCTCGACACCCACGCGAGCGCGGAGATCCTCGCGCACCTGCGGCAGTCGTGCCGCGAGCTGGGGCAGTCGGTGGTGATGGTGACGCACGACCCGGCCGCCGCCTCGTACGCGGGGCGCGTGCTGCTCTTCGCGGACGGCAAGGTCGCCGGCCACGTCACCGACCCGACGCCCGATGCCGTCCTGGCCGGGCTCGACGCGCTCGCCGGGGTCGAGCGATGAGGGGCGTCGCGGCGCTGGTCGCCGGCGCAGCAGCGGCGGCGTTCATGGCGCTCGGGCTGCCGTGGGACATCGGGGAGTGCGGCGGACAGTGCACGCAGGCCGGAGATCCCTTCACCCTCGTGTGGGCGTTCGGCCTCGTGCTCTACATGGGAATCCCGCTCACCATCCTGGTGGCGATGCTCGTCGCGATCCTCGGCATCCGTGCCGTGGATCCGGGCGAGGCCGCCGTGCGCGCCGCGCTGGGCGAGACGCCCGGCACCGCGGTGCGACGAGCCGCGTGGACAGGTCTGCGCCACGGGCTGATCGTCGCCACGTCCGTCTACGTGATGGCCGGCGCGGTGCACGTCGCGCTCGAGCAGGCGCACGGATGGGAGCCCTTCTCCACGGGGGCCGAGACCTGGGCGGTCCGCGCCGAGGAGGGCATCCTCGTCGCGCTCTCGCTCTCCATCGCACATGTGATCGCGGTGCGACGGCCGCGTCGCACGCCCGTCGAGCGGCTGCGCGAGGACGCCGAGGCGATGCGTCCGCTCCGGCTCGGCCGCGGCGCCGCCATCGTGGCGGGCCTCGCCGCGACCGCGGCCGGCGTGATCGTCGGGCTCGCGCTCGACCACGAGCTCGCCGAGGGCTTCGTGGTCACCAACGCCGCGGGCATCGCGTGGGGCGCGTGCTGGATCCTCCTCGTGGTGCTCGCACTCGCGGCCGTGCTGCCGTGGGCGCGCGGATACGCACCGCGCTTCGTTGCCCTCGCGGCCGGGCTCGCCGACGGGGCGGGGGCACCGCGCCTGGCCGCAGTCCTCGCCGCCCGCGCCTCGTCCCCCACCAAGGCGACCGGACGGACCTTCATGACGGTCGGGTTGATCGCCTTCGCGGTCGGCGCGCTCGCGACGGGTCCGACCGCGGTCGCGCAGTCGGATCTCCTGGTGACCACGACGAGCGTGTCCGCGGACAGCACGGATCTCCGCGACGAGCTCGCGGCGATCGACGGTGTCGAGCGCGTGGTCGTCGGCGAGGCGCTCGCCGGGCTCGACGAGTGGCAGAGAGCGATCGCGGTCGATCCCGCGGACCTGCGGGGCATCGACGACGAGGTCGCGGATGCGCTCGAGACGCATCCCGGAGCCGCCGTCTCCGCGGAGACGAACGTCCGCGACATCACCACCGACGTGTTCCGGCCGAGCGGGATCGTGCCGCTCGACGGCAGCTGGGACACGTTCGTCTCGCTCGCCGACGTCACCGGACCGACGGCCGGCACCACGTACCTCGTGTACGCCCACGAGGGCGCGGACCGCGAGGCCATCGATCAGGCCGCGACGGCGGTCGAGACCGACTCGACGTGGTCCTCGTCATCCTCGTACACCTCGGGCGGCGACTCGACCGGCGCGCTCGTGACGATCGCCGTCCTGCTGGGACTCGTGCTCACACCGGTCGCCTTCGGCGCGGTCAAGGCCGGCTCCCGCGAGGCGGCCACGTTCGCGGCGCTCGGCGCGGAGCCGCGCCTGATGCGGCAGGCCCTCACCCTCGAGGGCGCCGTGGTCGCAGGCACCGCCGTCGCCGCCGGCATGTCCATGGGAGCCGCGGCGCACATGGTGATGGCGGTGCTCGGGGCCGCCCGAGGCTCGCTCACCGGCGTCATCACGGACTCCTATACGACGCTCGCTCTCGAGTCCGTGCCGTGGGCGTACCTGGTGATCTGGGGCGCCCTCATTCTCGGGATCTTCACCGCGGTGACGGCGCTCGCCTCCGCCGCGATCCGCCTCGACACACCCGCCGAGGCCCTTCGGAACAAGGAGACGGTGCGATGAGGAATGCAGCTGCGTGGGCGCTCGCCGTCGGCGGCGTGGTGATGGGGTATCTGGCTCCGCCGGTGTGGCAGCCGCTGTCGAGCGACTACTACCTCGCCACGCTCCTGATGATGCCGGGGTACATCGCTGCACCGATCATCGCGATCGTGGTCGCGACCGTCGTCGGGGTCCTGCGCGCGGCGCACCTCGCGACCCGGCGGGCCGAGCTCGCCTCGTTGCGCGCGCTCGGGCAGTCGCGGCGCTCGCTCATCGGCGCCGAGGCGCTTCGCGGGCTCGCCGCGGGTGCGACCTGGGGCGGCGCGGCGCTGCTGCTCGGGTCGATCGTCGGTCAGCTCCGCGTCGGGTTCGGCGAGGGCTATCCGGACATCTACGGGCTCAGCGCGCTGGCATGGTTCTGGGTCGGGCTGGCAGGCGGCGCCGCTCTCGGCTGGGCGCTCGCCGCGTCCTGGGCTACGCATCGTCCGGCGGTGGACGATGCGACCGGCGTGGCCGGAAGCGCGATGCGTCGGACGCCCCGGTGGGTGTGGTGGGCGATCGCGCTGGTCCTCGTCGCACTCGCCCTGGAGGCGCTGCCGATGATGTCGAACCTCTCCGGCTGGCGCGTCGGCGTGGTCGTCGTGGTGGCGATGCTCGGCATGTACGTCGCGCTCCCCGCGCTGCTGCTGCGCTGGGGATCGGCCGTGGGCGTGCGCCTCGTCGCCCGGGTCGCCCGGGTCATGTCGCGCAGGGCCGATCCCGCGAGCGCCCGCGGCCTCGCCGCCGACGCCCTGGTGCGTCCCGCGCCGCTGCGGGCGGCCGCCATCGGCGCGATCGGGCTCGTGGTGGCCGTCGCGACGGGCGTGAGCATCCCCGTCAACGGCACAGCCGAGCGCAATGTGCTCGCCGAGCAGCTGGTGCCGGACGCCACGGTCGCCACGATGCCGATGCTCGAGCCGCTCTCCGAGTGGACCGATCGCATCGTCGCGACGGACTGGGCCCCCGCGCTGGACCCTCGCATCGTCGCCGAGCTCTCGGCGGACGAACGCCTCATCGCGGTCCCTGCTGCCGTTGCGCGCGATGTGTTCGCGCTCGAGGTCGACGCGCTCGACGCGGTGGACCCGCGGGGACTGCGGCCGATGCACCTCGACGACGCCGTCTTGATCGGCGGCAGCAAGACGGAGCTCGCGATCGGCGGCGTCGAGGCCGAGGTCGTGTGGCCGGCCGTCTCGGCGCCCTTCGCGGCAGTAGAGCGCGGCTGGGCCGAGCGCACCTACGGCGAGGCGCCCGACGCCGCGCTGCTCATCTACGGGGCCGATGACTCGGCAGACGTCGAGTCCATCCTCGCCGAGCACGACCTCGGCGACGCGATCGTCTCCGAGCGCATCGGCGACAACGGGGGTGGCACCACGCGCATCGACGCCCGCGGCCTCGTCTCCGTCGCGGGGCCGTTCCTGCTCGGCGCGGTCGCGATCGTGGTGGTGCTCGCCGCCGCGACGCAGCGCCTCCGGGCCCGCGAGCACGCGACGCTGGTGGCCCTCGGCGCCCAGGCGGGCACGATGCGGGGCGCGGCGGCGCTCGAGGCGGGCGCCGTGACCGCGGTCGGCGCGGCGCTGGGCCTCGTCTCCGGGACAGTGCTGGGGTCGCTGTTCTCCCTCCTGAGCGTCGGCGACGCGGGCGGCTTGGGGATCCGGCTGTGGAACATCGGCTTCGATCTTGCACAGGCACCGTGGGGCGCGCTGATCGGGCTCGCGGTGCTGGCCTCCGGCCTCGCAGCCGGTCTCGCCGCGCTCATCCGCGTGCGCGCCGAGTCGCTCTCCCCCGCCGCGCAGCTGCGCGAGGCGGAGAAGGAAGGCGTCGCGTGATCCTCGACCTCATGCGGGCGCAGGCGGCCGCGCACCGCGGCTACCTGGTCTCGACCGCCGCGATCCTCACGCTCGGGGTGGCGCTCGCGGGATACGCGGCCTTCTCTGCCGCGCAGCAGGACGCCGTCGACGCTCACGCCGCGACGGCGTACGGGCTGGACGGCGAGTGGCGCCGGAGCTTCGCGGTCGACGGCACGGACACCCTGCCGCTCACCGAGCTCGGTGCCGCGCTGGACGCGGCGGACGCTGAGGGAGCCGGGACCGCTGCGATGCTGCACGGCTTCCCGATCGAGGTGATCGCGCCCTTCGGCCAGGACATCGGGCTCGCGTACAACGTGGGGGGCCTGCGCGGCGCGGTCGACTGGGAGCTGCTCCTCACCGAGGGCGACGCTCCCGGACCTGGACAGATCGCGATCGCGGCGAGCTCGGACTCCCGCGTGCAGATCGGCGACACCCTCACGGTCGCGGGCGACTCCTCGACCTCCGACGGGGCCTACAGCACCATCGACCTCGGCACCTTCGAGGTCTCGGGCTTTCTGCGGGACGGCGCCGAGGGACGTTACGCCGTCGGACCCCTCGATGCCGTGCTGGAGTGGGACGACGCGGTGACCGTCTGGCACACCTGGAAGGCGCAGGAGAGCAGGGCCGGCGACTTCGACTGGAGCGCGACCACCGTCGTCGGAGCGCAGGTCGCGACGGAGTCGCTGACGGATCTTCGCGGTCCGGTGAGCGGGTCCTGGTCGGGCCCTCTCCCCCAACACTCGAGCGAGCGTCTGCAGGTCCTCGCCGTCACCGCCATCGTGCTCCCCGTCGGGATGATCGGGATGGTCTTCGCCGTGGGACGCGCGCAGGCGCAGGCCCGCAGCCGGTGGGTCGCGACCGCACGAGTGCTGGGGGCGCGGCGTTCCACGATCGCGGCGGCGACCGTCGGCGAGGTCCTGCTCGTGGGTCTGGTGGCGGGGGTCGCGGGCACGGCGATCGCGTGGGGTGCGGTGGCGCTCGAGTACTCCGCCTTCGCGGCCGACAATCCCGACGCGCTGATCCCGGCGGGCATGGACGTCGGCGGATGGCTGGTGCTCGCGATCGGGGCGCTCGGTCTCGTCATGGCGGCGATCCTCGGCGCGATCCCCGCCTTCTGGGCGGCGCGCGTCACGCCCGCCGCGGCACTCAAGCCCGTCACCCCCGTGATCGAGGAGCCCGCCGGGCCACGGGTCCGTTCGGCGTGGATCTACGGGGTCTGGGCGGCGCTGTTCCTCGCGCTCGTGGTGCTCGCGTGGCCCGCAGACCTCTCCTACGAGCGCCGGAACACCGCGTGGGTGCTCGCTCTCGCGGTCATCGTCGCCTCCGTGCCGATGCTGATGCGGGCAGCGCGGGATCTGGTGGCGCGCGCGGGCCGTGCACTCGCGCGCAGCTCCGTGCCCTGGGAGATGCCTGCCGGGGACGCGCTCCTCGGACGGCTCCGCCTCGCCGCGATCCCCGCGGGCGTGGTCGCGATCGGCACCGCGGCGCTCACGGCTGCGGTGGCGTGGCACGTGCTCGCGACGGTGGCCGGGTACACGACAGCCGAGCTCCACGTGAGCGCGTGGGGATGGCTCCCGGCCGGCTTCGAGGTCCCGGCGGCCGCGGTGATCGCGGACGTCTTCATGGCTGTCGCCATCACGGGCATCGCGGCGTTGGTGCTGGTCGCGTTCGCGGCCTTCGCCTCCTCCGTGCGCGCCTCCGCCGCCGAGGACGATGCCCGGCGCGCCCTCGGCCTCTCCACCGGCACCGCGCGGGCCGCGATGGCCCTTCGCTTCACGGTGCCGCTGCTCGTCGGCGTAGGGCTCGGCATGGCGACAGGCCTGGTCGGAGTGCTCCTCACCTTCCACGGCGCGGGGATGCCGCAGGCGCTTCCGCTCGACTTCACCGGCACCGTCGAGGCCGAGCTTCTCGGGCCGACGTGGGCCCTCGCGCACGCCGGAAGCCTGACGGCGCCGATGATCCTCATGGCGCTTACCACGCTGGTCTGCATCGCGTTCGGCGCGGGCCTCGCGGCGGCGACCATGGTGCGCTCGTCGCAGGCCCGAAAAGAGACGGTCCGATGATCCTCGATCTCCTGCGCGAGCAGGCACGTGCGCATCGTGCGTACCTCGCATGGACGGGAGCCTTCATCGCCGTCACCGTCACGCTCGTCGGCTTCGTCACCCTCACCGCCGCACAGCAGCTCGCCGCCGAGCAACGGGCCTACGACGCCTTCGGGCTCGACGGCGAGTGGTCGCGCCGGCTCTGGATCGGCATGACCTACGAGGACACGGACCTCTCCGTCACGTGGGCCGAGCTCGACGCCGCTCTCGACTCGGCCGACGCCGAAGGCGCGGAGACCGCCGCGCTGCACGAGCCTGGCCTGTTCGCGCTGCGCCCCACCGATCCCGGCGCCTATCCGGACGAGGTCTCGACCGCATCGTGGGGCGAGCGTGGCGTGGTCGGCGTGCGCGGCGCGGTCGACTGGGACGCCCTGCTCCTCGAGGGAAGCGCTCCCGGGGCGGGCGAAGCCGCCGTGGATGCAGAGTGGGCGCGCTTCGCCGGCGTCGACGTCGGCGAACGGCTCGACGTGGTCCAGATGTGGAACGACACCGCCATCGGGGAGTTCACGCTCGGGCAGGTGACGGTGGCCGGGCTGACGCGCTCGTCGGCGAACGGCCGCTACGACCTCTCGCTGCCCGTCGGGATCCTGCCCTGGGACGACGCGGTCGCGTACGGCGCAGAGGTCAACGCGCGCGGCGGCTACGCGACGGAGGACGGTCTGGTCGAGGCGGGCGCAGCGCACGAGACGCCCGCCCTCGCCGTCATCCCGGGATGGCCCGGCAGCCCATGGTTCGGGAGCTCCGACGACTTCGTGCGATCGAGCGTGCTCCTCCTCACCGCCGGGGTGCTCGTGTGCGGCGTGATCGGGATGGCGTTCTCCACGGGACGCGCGCAGGCGCAGTCGCGGTCCCGGTGGGTCGCGACCGCGCGGGCCCTCGGAGCCCGACGGTCGACCCTCGTCTGGGCGGCCGCCGCCGAGGCGGCGGCGGTGGGCATCGGCGCCGGAACCGCCGGGCTCGGTGCCGCCTGGGCGCTGACCGCCCTCGACTGGCGTGCGTTCGTCGCCGCGAACCCGGACACGCTGCTCGGCGCCGCCGCGCCTCCCGCGGTCCCGATCGTCGCGGGACTGGTGGTCTTGGCGCTGATTCTCGCCGGCATCGTCGCCGCGATCCCGGCGTACTGGGCGGTCCGCACCACGCCGAGCGCGGCCCTCAAGCCCGTCGCACCCCTGACCGCCACGGAGCCCCGCCATCGGCTGCGACTCGGCTGGCTCGTCGCGGCGTGGATCCCGGTGCTCGCGTATGCCTCGTACCAGGGACGGCTGTATCACGAGCTGCCGCTCATCAGCTTCCGGATGCCCTGGCTGGTCTTCCCCGTCGCCGGGGTGATGATGCTCGTGGTCGCGGCGACATGGGCGCGACGGCTCGTGGCCCCGGTCGCGCGCCGGCTGGCGGAGTCGTCGCGTCCGTGGGCGCTCAGCGCGGGTCATGCGCTCGTGTCGCGACCTCGCCAGGCGGCGGGACCGGCGACAGTGTTCGCCGTGGTGTCCGCGGGCTTCGGCTGGTTCGTGGCGCATCAGGCGCTGCAGAGCTGGGCGCAGCACGGCTCGGGGATCCCCGCGTGGCTGCCCGAGCCGCTGCGGTCGGACACGATGCTCGTGCCTACGGCCTGGGATGGCTTCCCCCTGTTCGCGCTTGCGACCATCGCCTTCGCACTGCTCACCGCGGTCGCAGGCGGCGCCGCGATCGCCACCGCGGCGTCGTACCGCGGCGAGCAGCACGCGAGGGCTGCCATGGGGCTGCCGCACGGCGCCGCACGGCTGGCGACCGCCGCCGAGTTCGCGCTGCCGCTCGTCGTCGGCATCGCCGCGGGGCTCGCCACGGGCTTCGTCGGGGCGGTTGCGTCGTTCAGCGGGAGCACCGCCGACACCTCGTTCGGGCTCGCGGATGCCGCCGGACCGCTCACGAGCTTCGGTCCGCTCTGGGCGCTCGTGCACGCGACGCACGCGCTGCTGCCGGCGCTGATGATGGCCGGGATCGCGCTCGGATGCGTCGCAGCCGGCGCCGCAGTGGTCGCCGCGACGATTCGCACCCGCGTCCAGGAGCCCGTGCGCTAGCAGTCGATGAGTGCCGGGATCCGGGCCGGATCCAGCAGCCATCGACTGCCAGGGCGCTAGAGGGTCAGCGGCAGGAGCTCGGAGAGGTCGGACCTCTCCCCCGACGCGTCGACGCTGCCTGCGGCGACCGCATCGTCCCACCGCAGGCGGCCGGTGACGAGGCCCAACCACGTCTCCGCGTCCATCTCGACCACGGCCGGCGGCGTGCCGCGGCGGTGGACCGAGCCCTCGACCGCCTGGACCGCTCCCCACGGCGGCACGCGGACCTCGAGCGAGCGGCCGGGCGCGACGGCCGCGAGCTCCTCGAGCGAGAAGCGGACGGCCATCGCGACCATGCCGGGCTCGACGTTCCCTGCTTCGGTCAGCGCGGCCCACCGGGCGACGGCTGCGCGTCCGGCGGCGACGGGGATGCGGCGGCGGGGAGGCATGACCCCAGGATCCCAGATGCCGCCGACGGGTCAGTCCGAGTAGTGGAACCGGCAGGCCGCGATCCGCACCTCGTCGCCGACCACCTTGTAGACGAGCCGATGCTCATCGGTGATGCGGCGCGACCAGTAGCCGTGAAGTCCGTGTTTGAGCTGCTCAGGCTTGCCGATACCCTCGTGCGGCGCACCCTCGGCCGCACCCCGGAGGATGTCCCTGAGCAGCAGGTTGATGCGGCGGAGCACCTTCCGGTCCTGCTCCTGCCAGCGGACGTAATCGTCCCAGGCGCGGGCCTGCCATACGAGCATCATTCGAGAAGCTCGTGCACCTCGCCGCGGCCCGCCTCGAGCTCCTCGATCGCGCTCAGCAGGCGTCGGGCGTTGGCGGGGTTCTGAAGAAGGTAGGCGGTCTCCTTGAGCGACTCGTAGTCGTCGAGCGACACGATCACCACAGGCTCGTGACCGGCACGCGTGATGACGATCTCCTCGCGATCGTCGACCACCGAGTCGAGGACGCTGGCGTAGTTCTTGCGCGACTCCGAGTAGGACATCGTCTTCATGGCACACCTCCGCTACGTACAAGAAAGTGTACGTCGCCAGCGGGGTGGGTCAACCCCCCTGTGGAGAAGCGAGACGCCCGGCCTGAACCCAGGCCGGGCGTCGCATCGTCCCTGGTCAGGGGCAGGAGAGATCAGGCGAAGCGCGCGGGAAGCGGCGCCTCCCAGGCCTCGGTGAGCTCGGCCACCGGGACCTCGAACTGGCCCTGGACGTCGAGCGCGTCGCCGCCGGTGACGCCCACGCGGGCGAACGGCACGCCGCGCGCCTCGAGCATCGCCACGAAGCGCGGCTCCTCGGTGCGGGGCACGGTCACCAGCGCGCGACCCTGCGACTCGGAGAAGAACGCCTGGGCCGGGGTGAGCCCGTCGCGCTCGCACACCTCGTCGAGGACGATGCGCGCGCCGACGCCGTAGCGCAGGGCGCCGTAGGCCGCGGCGGCGGCGAGGCCGCCCTCGGAGACGTCGCGCGCCGCGTCGACCAGGCCGTCGCGCGAGCACGCGATGAGGATCTCCGCGAGCTCCTTCTCCCACGCAAGGTCGAGCACCGGCGGGAGGCCGCCGAGGTGACCCTGGGTCGAGGCGAGCTCGGAGCCGTCGAGCTCCGCCTTCGTCGAGCCGATGAGGAACAGCGGCTGGCCGTCCTCGCGCCAGCCCGACGGGGTCGCGCGGGCGACGTCGTCGAGGATGCCGAGGATGCCGACGATGGCGGTCGGGTTGATCGACGAGTCGATCTTGCCGGGCTCGCCGGTGCCGTTGTACAGCGACACGTTGCCGCCGGTGACCGGGACGCCGAGCTCCTGGCACGCGTCCGCGAGGCCGCGGATGGCCTCCGCGAACTGCCACATCGAGTCGGGGTCCTCGGGCGAGCCGAAGTTGAGCCCGTCGGTGACGGCGGTCGGCTCGGCGCCGGTGATCGCGACGGCGCGGTAGGCCGCAGCCACCGACTGACGCGCGCCGTTGTACGGGTCGAGCTTGGTGAAGCGGTCGTTCGAGCGCGTGGCGATCGCGACGCCGCGGCCGGTCGACTCGTCGACGCGGATGACGCCCGCCGTGTCGGGGCGCGCGGCCGCGGTGTTGCCCTGGACGTAGCGGTCGTACTGGTTCGTGATCCATGTCCGCGACGACATGTTGGGGCTGGAGATCAGGCCGAGGAAGGCGTCGCGCATCGCGTCGCCGGAAGCCGGGAGCTCGCCCGCGAACGCATCGGCCTGGAGGCCGTCCATCCACGCGGGCCGCGCGAAGGGGCGGTTGTAGACAGGACCATCGTGCGCGACCGTGCGGGGGTCGACGTCGACGATGCGCTCACCGTGGTGGTCGATGGTGAGGCGGCCGGAGTCGTTGACCTCGCCGACCACCGCGGACTCGATGTCCCACTTGCCGGTGATGGCGAGGAACTCGTCGAGCTTCTCGGGGCGGACCACCGCCATCATGCGCTCCTGCGACTCCGACATGAGGATCTCGCCGGCGTTCAGGGTGGGGTCGCGCAGCAGGACGTCGTCGAGCCACACGTGCATGCCGCCCGAGCCGTTCGAGGCCAGCTCCGAGGTGGCGCACGAGATGCCCGCCGCGCCGAGGTCCTGGATGCCCTGGACCACGTCCGCGGCGAAGAGCTCGAGGCAGCACTCGATGAGCACCTTCTCCATGAAGGGGTCGCCCACCTGGACGCTCGGGCGCTTCGCGGGCACGCCGTCCTCGAAGGTCTCCGAGGCGAGGATCGAGGCTCCGCCGATGCCGTCGCCGCCGGTGCGCGCACCGAAGAGGACCACCTTGTTGCCCACGCCCTCGGCGGAGGCGAGGTGGATGTCCTCGTGCTTCATCACGCCGACGCACAGCGCGTTGACCAGCGGGTTGCCCTGGTAGCAGGAGTCGAAGCGCGCGCCGCCGCCCACGTTGGGCAGGCCGAGCGAGTTGCCGTAGCCGCCCACGCCCGAGACGACGCCGTGGACCACGCGCGCGGTGTCGGGGTGGTCGATCGCGCCGAAGCGGAGCTCGTCCATCGCGGCGACCGGGCGGGCGCCCATCGCGAGGATGTCGCGGACGATGCCGCCGACGCCGGTCGCGGCACCCTGGTACGGCTCGACGAAGGACGGGTGGTTGTGCGACTCGACCTTGAACGTCACGGCCCAGCCGTCGCCGATGTCGACGACGCCGGCGTTCTCGCCGATGCCGACCATGAGGCGCTGCTTCATCTCCGGCGTGGTCTTCTCGCCGAACTGGCGCAGGTGCACCTTGGAGGACTTGTACGAGCAGTGCTCCGACCACATCACCGAGTACATCGCGAGCTCGGCGTTGGTGGGGCGGCGACCCAGGAGGTCGCGGATGCGCCGGTACTCGTCGTGCTTGAGGCCGAGCTCGCCCCAGGGCTGCTGCTCGTCGGGGGTGGCGGCCGCGTGCTCGACGGTGTCGAGGTGGGCGGCGGGCTGGGCGGGGGCGTCGGTCATGGTGTCCTCGTGAGAGTGCCGGCGGATACCCGGCAATCCTAGCCGCGCGCACCCCTGCGGAAGGCCCCGGGCCTACGGCGCGAAGTCGATCTCCTCGATCGCCGCGTCGGGCGCGACCATGATCACGGCGGCGACCTCGCCGCACAGGCCGGTCCAGGTCTCCGCGAGCGCGGCATCGGCCGCGACCGCAGGGTCGAGGAAGCGCCCGACCACCGGCGGGTAGTAGTCATCCGCGAGCTCGACCTCCGTCAGCTCGACCGGACCGCCGTGGAGGTGGGCGAGCTCGCCGGGGTGGCCGACGCGAGGCGTCGTCGCGCTCCAGGTGTCCGCAAGCAGCAGCCCGACCACACCGTCCGCCTCCGTGGCCGTCGTCGGGCACACGGTGAAGAGGCCTCGCGCATCGGCGCGCACCCCCTGCGCGACCTCCGAGGCCTCACCCGTCCATGCCGAGACCTCGTAGGTGGGCAGCCGCGCCGGCCGCTCCGCCAAGGCGAGCACGCCGACGATCACCAGCGCCGCGCCCGCCAGGATCATCCCCGCCAGCGCCGCGCGCCTGGTCGGCGCCTGGGTGCGCATCTTGGCGTCCTCACCGTCGCGCTGCGCCTCGGCGCTCATCCCTCTTCCCCCACTCGTCCGCCGATCAGCCCGTCGGGCGCGGCGAGCACATAGGAGTCCGCCTCGCCGCAAGCGGTCGTCCAGGACTCGGCGAGCACCGCATCGGCCGCGACGGAGACATCGAGCACGCGACCGGACACCGCGATCGGCGCCTTGCCGTGCGGCTGCGCCTCGAGGAGGAGTCCATCCGCGCCATCCTGGAGCCGCGGCGCGTAGCCCTGCGACAACCCGGTGGTGATCGGGTACGTACCCCGCCACGTGTCGGCGAGGACCACCCCCGCGATGCCGCTGCCGTCTGCCGCGGACGCGCTCGAGCACAACGTGTTCGGGACCGTGAGGGAGAGGACGAGCCCATCCGCCACGTGCCGGGCGTCACCCGACCACGCGGTCGCCGGATAGGTCACCAACGCCGCGTCGCGCCACTCGGTCGACGACGGCATCGCCGCCGTGAGCGCAGGCACGAGCAGGACGAGCGCCAGGCCACCGCCCGCCAGGATCATCCCCGCCAGCGCCGCCCGTCGGGCGGGTGTGGCTCTGCGTTGCTCCGCCGTCTCCCCCATGGACGCATCATGCCCCACGCCTCCGAGCCGCACCAGGGGTTTCACTCGGCGAGGGACGTCGCGGGGACCATCGCCACGTAGCCGTCGGCCTCGCCGCACCTGTCGGTCCACGCCTCGATCACGGCGGCCTCGTCCGGGTTGGACAGGCCCAGCTCGACCCCCTCGACCGTCGCCTCGTACTGGTCGCGCAGCACGGCGCCGGAGGCGCGGTCGCGCACCTCGGTGTCGACCCCGACGAGGAAGATGCGCGGGAGCACGCCCGACACATGCGCTGTCCAGGTCGACGGCAGCACCACCGCGACCCGCTCCGCGTCCATGTCGTCGCCGCCCGGAATCGTCCCGGTGACGCAGACCGTCCACCAGCCGTGGGTCTCGACCGCGACCTCCGCCACCGCCACCGGATCGCCGCGCAGCTCGAGCTCGTGCGTCGGAGTGCGGGCCGGCGCCTCCCACAGGCCGAAGTAGGCGATGACGACCACTGCCGCCGTCATCGCCGTCCAGCCTGCTATCCGCAAGGAGCGCATGGGTCGAGCATGGCGCGGCGGTAGCCGCGCGTCCACCAGAACGCTCAGCGCAGGGCGGCCGCCACCGTGTCCGCGAGCACCTGCGGGTCGAGCCCGGGCGCGTGCACATGCACCCCTTCGGCGTCCTCCCACAGCACGCGCTCGACGCCGGGCAGGCCCTGCAGCGCGTCCGCGACCGCGTGCATCCGCACGTCCGTGAGCGTCTCGACGATGCGCGGGTGCAGCGCGACGGTGTGGGTGTAGTCGTCGAGCCACGGCGTCTGCGCGGTCACGGTCGCATCGAAGCCGCCCACCTCGATCGTGGCGACCGCGAGGTCCTCGTGCTGCCCCAGCCGCTCGAGGAACGGCGCGCGCAGCAGGAGCCCGCGCCGGTCGTCCTCGGTGAGCGGCGCATCGTCCGCACGCGAGGGCAGCTCGCTGCGCGCGACCACGCGCAGCGCCGCGAGGACCTCGACGGTCAGCAGCCCGGGCGCCCAGACCTCGAGCACGTGGTGGCTGCGGAACGCGACGCGCTGGATGCCGGGGGCGGCGTCGCAGCCGCGGAGGAAGCGCAGCAGCGCCGGCTCGTCGATCGCGCCGGCGGCGAGCATGACGATCGCGTGATGCGTGGCGTCGGAGGGGGTGCCGGGCGCGTGGCCGGGACCCGCATCGTTCACGACCAGGCCCGGGTCGTCGTCGCCCGTCGGGCCGAGGGCCTCGGACGCGGGGGTGCGCGGCAGCTCGCTCGGGCGCTCGACCTTGCGCAGCAGGCCGCCCTTGGGCTGGAAGGACTCACGCACGTCGGGGGGCGTGTCGAAGTCGGCGTAGGAGAGCTCGCCCTCGGTGTCGAACCATCGCAGCACCTCCTCGACCACGTCCCAGGCCGCGCGACCGTGCCCCATCGCGGCCACCGCGTGCGGCAGCATCTCGACCGGCGGGCCGCCCGGCCCGAGCACCGGGTCGAGGTACGTGGGCGACGCCTCGCGCTTGTCGAGCCCCCACGACAGCGGACGATGCTGGTCCGCGAGCCCGCCGACGTAGACGAGCAGCCCGTCGATGAGCGCCGACCCGTGCATCGTGAGCTCGCGCCCCAGCTCCGAGCGGTACGCCCAGTCGGGCTTCACCGCCGACCGGTCGCGGCGCAGGTCCCGCGTCACCCAGTCGATGGTGGGGCGCAGCTCGGCGGCGGTGAACTGGAGGTCGTGACCGGTCGCCTTGCGCAGCCGCGTCGCGAGGTGCTCGGCGCTCTTGGGGCTGGCGGCGAGCCAGGCCTGGAACCACGCCTCAGACTCGTAGAAGCGCCGCTCGTCGCCCTCGGAGGTGAAGAAGCCCATCGGGTCAGGCTAGCCGCGTCGCGACCCGCGCGACGCGGGTAGCCTTCCCTCACCGGAAGGAGCCACCATGACCGAGACCCCCGAGCGCGAGATCCTCACCTGGCAGGGATACGGCGACGCATCGCGCGAGCTCGCGCAGATGGTCGTCGACTCGGGCTACGAGCCCGACGTGGTGGTCGCGGTCGCGCGCGGCGGCCTGCCGGTGGGCGGCGCGATCTCCTACGCGCTCGGCACCAAGGGCGTCGGCACGCTCAACGTCGAGTTCTACACCGGCATCGACGAGCGCCTCCCCGCGCCCGTGCTGCTGCCGCCGCTGCTCGACACCGACGCGATGAAGGGCCTGCGCGTCCTCATCGCCGACGACGTCGCGGACACCGGCGAGACCCTCGCCCTCGTGAAGTCGCTCATGGAGCAGCACGCGGGCGAGGTCCGCACCGTGGTGCTCTACGCGAAGTCGCACTCGGTCATCGACCCCGACTACGTGTGGAAGCGCACCGACCTGTGGATCACCTTCCCGTGGTCCGCGCTCCCGCCCGTGACCCCGGGCAAGCCGCACCCCGAGCAGGGCTGAGCGCGTCATACCTGGGTATCACCCGGGGACGATGCGCGGGGACGATGCGCGCGCCGCGGAGCCGCCGCTAGCGTGGCCGCCATGCGGGGGATCTTCGGGGGGCTGACGGGCGCGCTGCTGCGCGAGCAGTGGCGCGCGCAGCGCCGGTACACGCTGACGGCGGGGGTGCTGGTGACGCTGGCCGTCGCGCTGGCGACGTTCGCCGCGGCGTCGTGGGCCACGCGCGAGGCCGCGGACGCGGTCGTGTGGGAGGCCTTCGGCTACGACCGCGAGCACTCGGCCGAGTTCTCTCTCTGGACCGACGGTCAGGGGTTCCTCGACGGCGAGCCCTGGGACGGCGGCTGGCACGACACGACGCCCGAGGCGCTCGCCTCGGCGGTTGAGGAAGCCGAGGCGCTGGGCGTCGATCCGCTCACCATGCTGTCGACCGATGTGCGGATCCGCGGCTTCGATAGCGTCGTGTTCGTCGAGTCGCCGGTGAGCGGCATCCCGCAGACGCTGCTCTACCAGGGCGCCTCACCCGCCTCCGGGCAGATCGCGCTGCCGGCGACGCTCGCCGAAGAGCTCGAGGTCGACATCGGCGACGCTCTCACGCTCACGGGCCTCGCGCGCGACGGCGTCCCCGCGGCCGAGCCGGTCTCCGTCGAGGTCTCGGGGCTGACGCGCGTCGATCCGGACCCGTACTGGCGCGAGCCGATGCTCTTCGCCGCCCCCGAGGACATGCCGACGCTCGCACGGCTGAGCATCCAGGCGATGGTGTCCGAGGACGGCACCCGTACCGCGCCGTACTACGCGCAAGTGCGCTGGGACGGCGCCGACGTGCCGGCGTTGAGCGACGCGGAGTGGGGCACGGACGAGACGTCCGGCTTCGTGTGGGACGTTCCGACGTCCGTGAACCTCGCGGTCGGCGGCGCGATCCTGCTCGCGGTCACCGCAGTCGCCGCAGCGCTCGCCGCGGGCCGCGCGCAGGGCGAGGAGCGCACTCGCTGGGTCGCGACCGCGAGGGCGCTCGGGGCGACGCGTGAGGACCTGCTCCGGGCGGCGGCGCTGGAGGGCGTGGTCCGCGGGCTCGCGGCGGGCGCCGCAGGACTGGCGATCGGCTGGGCCGCCGCGACCGTGCCCGTGGCCGGCACCCATCTCGCCAGCGACCCTCTCTACGGCCCCTCCGTCGCCGTGCTTCCCTGGCCCCTCGTGCCGGTGCTGCTCAGCCTGGCGGTGGTGATCGCGCTGGTGATCTCGCTGGCACCTGCACGATGGGCGACGCGCGTCGAGCCGAGCGCGGCCCTCAAGCCCACGGGTCCGCTCGACCTGCGGACCGAGCGCGCCGGCCGGAAGGCGTCGCCCGCCGCGCTCGCCGTGACATGCCTGGCCGCCCTCGCCGTCGCGTCGGCCGATGCGCTGACGCTGCTTCCCGAGAGCCGCCTCTGGGAGCTGACGGTGAACACGGCCTGGCTGGTCGCCGCGGGTGCCGCGATCGCACTCGCGATCGTCGCGCTGCGGGCCGCGGTGACACCGATGGCACGGCTCCTCGAGGCGACCCGCAGACCCTCGCTCCTGCTCGCCGCCGACTCGCTGCGGCACCGGACCGGCGGGACGTTCCCCGCGGCGACCGCGCTGCTGCTCTCCGCACCCCTCACGGTGTTCGCCGCGCAGACCGCGATCACGGTGCCATCGGACGGCGACGCCGCCGTCGCGACGTGGGACCGTGTGGTGTCCGAGCTGCTCCCGTGGTGGCTCGGCGGCGCGGTCCTCATCGCGGCGGGCGGCCTGGTCGTGGGGCTCGCCGAGTGGATGGGACGCGGACGGGCGCTGCGCGAGGCTGCCACCACCGGCGCCCTCGGCCTCGACCGTCACGGGCGCCAGATCGCCGCGATCGCGCGCGTGGCCGCTCCGATGACGCTCGGGCTGCTGGCCGGCGCCGCCCTCGGGCTGAGCGCCTCGGCGCTGCTCGAGGCGATGGAGGCGCTCGCCCCCGGGCCCGGCGTGCCCTCGTGGGAGACGCTGACGGTCGAGAGCGGACGCTCGCTGGTCGCCGCGCTCGGCATCGTCGCCGCGGGCGCCGTGGGCGTCGGTGTCGCGGCGCTGTTCGCGGCACGCGGGGTGGACGCGCGCTCCCCGCAGGAGGCCGCGCGCCTCGCTCGCTGAGCGCCGCGATGCGCGTCCCGCTGCTGCATGAGCGTCAGATCACGCCCGAATCTGTCACCCATGCAGCACGCGGACGTACCGCCCGGCTCAGCCCTTGAGCTGCGCGAGCTGGATGAGGTTGCCGACCGTGTCGTCGATCACCGCGACGGCGACGGGTCCGAAGTCCATGGGCGGCTGCACGAAGGTCACGCCGAGCCCGGTGAGGCGCTCGTGCTCGGCGTCGAGGTCGTCGACCGCGAGCTGGGTCGCAGGGATGCCGTCGCCGACGAGGGCGTCGCGGAACGGTCCGACGGCGGGGTGGGCGGAGGGCTCGAGCAGCAGCTCGACTCCCGGCGCGCCCGGGTTGCCGACGGTGAGCCAGCGGTTGCCGTCGCCCATGTCGATGTCCTGGCGCGGCTCGAGGCCGAGGACGCGCGTGTAGAAGTCGAGCGCCTTGGCCTGGTCGTCGACGAAGACGCTGGCGAGGTGGATGCGGATCATGAGGACTCCTTCGTGGGCCAGCGGCGCGCGATCTCGCGCAGCGGCCCGGTATCGAGGGTGTGGAGGCGGGTGCGACCGTGACGTCGCGAGGACACGAGCCCCGCCTCCTCGAGCACCGCGAGGTGCTGCGAGACGGCCTGGCGCGTGAGGGAGATGCCGTGATCCCCCAGCAGCCGCGTGGTGATCTCGAACAGGCTCTGGTCGTCACGGACCGTGAGCACGTCGAGGATCGCGCGCCTGGCGGGCGCGGCAAGGGCGTCGTACACGTCTGCCACAGCTCCGAGAATAGGCAAGCGTCGACTTGCATGCAAGCCCGGGCTTGCATATCCGCGCGACGCACGCACCCCTAGACTGACCGGACCGAACCCGAGGGAGGACACGTGACCTACGCCGGAGACCTGACGCCGCACGAGGCCTGGAAGCTGCTCGAGGACGAGCCCGGCGCGATCCTGGTCGACGTCCGCACCGAGGCCGAGTGGCGCTTCGTGGGGGTCCCGGACGCGTCGAGCCTCGACAAGAAGGCCGCGCTCATCGAGTGGGTCCAGTACCCCGCGATGTCCCGCAACGCGGGCTTCCTCGACCAGCTCAAGGCCACCGGCGTCGAGCCCGGCCAGCCCATCGTGTTCCTGTGCCGCTCGGGCGCGCGCTCGATCAGCGCCGCCGAGGCCGCCACCGCCGCGGGCCTGGGCCCGGCCTACAACGTGCTCGAGGGCTTCGAGGGCGCGACCGACGGCGACGGCCACCGCGGCTGGCAGGGCTGGAAGGGCGCCGGCCTCCCCTGGCAGCAGGGCTGACCCGCCCCGCCTCCGCGCGGGACATCGGATTTCGGCGACCCGTGCGTCAGAGATGTCCGCGTGCTCTTGCTTTGTTGCGTCGCGGTCCTTAACTTCGAAGCACCAGGTTGTCGTCGAAGCGCTTCGAAAGCGGACATGCCGCAGCGCGCTCCGGCCCGACGGCCGCCACCGGCATCGAAGGAGCGGAGATGGCCACGATCGTCGACGTCGCGGAGGCCGCGGGCGTCTCCATCAGCACCGTCTCGTACGCGATGAGCGGCAAGCGCTCGATCAAGGCGGACACCCGGGACCGGGTCCTCGCCACCGCCGAGGCGCTCGGGTACCGCCCGCACGCGAGCGCGCAGATGCTCGCGGCGCAGCGCTCCCACATCGTCGCGGTGAGCGAGCCCGTCCACCCCGACACCGACGACGCGACGCACCGCGCGTTCGCGATGGAGGCGACCAAGACCGCCCGCACCCGCGGCTACGACACCCTGCTGCTGGTCGACGACGACGCGCTCGACGGGATGCAGCGGTCCGCGTCGACGCAGCTCGCCGACGGCATCGTGATCCTCGACGTCGACGAGGACGATGCCCGCGCGCGGCTCGCGCGCGAGCTCGACTGCCCCTCGGTCTTCGTGGGCATCCCGGCGGACACCGAGGGGCTCATGTGCGTCGACCTCGACTTCGAGGAGGCGGCGCGCCGGGCCGTCGACAGGCTGGCCGCGAGCGGTCACCGTGAGATCGGGCTCATCTCGCACCGCATGGCGCCGCTCGATCGGGGCTCGAACTTCATCCACCGCTTCCTGCGCGCCTTCGTCGCGCAGTGCGCGCGGCGCCGCGTCCGCCACGCGGTGGTGCACCCCAAGGGCCACGACGCCCTCGAGAGCGTGAACCACCTGCTGCACAGCCTCCCCGACCTCGACGCCGTGGTGCTCAACACCGGGGCCGACGTCGCATCGTCCCTCTCCACCGCGCTGCGCGCGCACCGGCTCACCGTACCGCGCGAGGTCTCGGTGATCGCCGCCGGCGTCACGTTTTCCACGGAGGACTTCCCGGTGCCGTTCGACACGATGCCGCTCGACGCCCACGCGTCGTGCACCGCCGCGGTCGACATGCTGATCGACGCGATCGACGGCGGGAACCGCGAGCCGCGCGTGGTCCTGCTCCCGCCGACCTACGTCGACCGCGGCTCCGTGCGCCCGCGTCACCCCGGCTACCCGCCGCTGCGCCGGGTCTCCTGAGCCCGCTCGCGCGGCTCGGCGCGCACGCCGCGCCGGGAAGGTGCCGGGACGCACCCGGCTGGCCCCGCACGCGCCGGTAGCCTGGGCGCATGACCTCGGCAGACGCCCCGCAGCTCCGTCCCGACACCCTCGCCGTCCACGCCGGCCACACGCGCTCGCCGTTCGACGAGATGGCAGAGCCCCTCTACATGACGCAGGGCTACGTCTACCCCACCGCCGCCGAGGCCGAAGCGGCGTTCGCGGGCGAGATCGACCGCTACCAGTACTCGCGCTACGCCAACCCGACGGTGACGATGTTCGAGCAGCGCCTCGCCGCGATCGAGGGTGCCGAGGACTGCTTCGCCACCGCGACGGGCATGGCGGCGGTGTTCGTGTCGATGGCGTCGATCCTGCGCCAGGGCGACCGCCTCGTGGCGTCGCGCGCGCTGTTCGGCACCTCGATCACCACGTTCGACGAGTACTTCGCGAACTGGGGCATCCGCGTCGACTACGTCGACGGCCACGTCAACGAGGACTGGGAGCGCGCGCTCGCCGAGCCCGCCACCGCGGTGTACTGCGAGTCGCCCACCAACCCCATGCAGGACGTGGTCGACGTGCCTTTCGTCGCGGCGCGCGCCAAGGAGGCGGGCGCTCTGTTCATCGTCGACAACGTCTTCGCGACGCCGCTGGGTCAGAAGCCGCTCGAGCTGGGCGCGGACGCCGTCGTGTACTCCGCGACCAAGCACATCGACGGGCAGGGCCGCGTGCTCGGCGGAGCGGTGCTCGGCGGCAAGGAGTACGTCGACAAGGTCCGCCAGATGGTCCGCACCATGGGCGCGACCATGTCCCCGTTCAACGCCTGGGTGCTCGGCAAGTCGCTCGAGACGCTCGCGGTGCGCGTCAAGGCGCAGGCCGCATCGGCCCTCGACCTCGCCGGCTGGCTCGACGCGCACCCCAAGGTCGCCGTCGCCCGCTACCCGCTGCTGCCCTCGCACCCGCAGCACGAGCGCGCGAAGGCGCAGATGACGCTCGGCGGCACGCTCGTCACCATCGACATCGCGCTGCCCGAGGGGACCGACCCCCACGGCCCCGAGGCCAAGGCCGCGGCCTTCCGCTTCCTCGACGCGCTGCAGGTGGTCGCGATCTCGAACAACCTGGGCGACGCGAAGTCGATCGCGACGCATCCGGCGACCACCACGCACCGGAAGATCGGGCCCGAGCGCCGCGCGAGGGTCGGGATGTCCGACGCGACCATCCGCCTCAGCATCGGTCTCGAGGACGTCGAGGACCTGCGCGAGGACCTCGCGCGCGCCCTCGACGCGATCTGACCGGCACCCGGGTCCGCGGCGGACCCCCGTGTTAGCGTCGCAGCCATGAGCAGCGGCGCATCCTCGGCCGCTGACGCGGCACCGGCGGGCACCACGCAGCCGCTCGCGCTGCGCCTCGTCGGGCGGGGCTCGCTCGCCGGGGCGGCCCTGGTGCTGGCGATCGCGCTCGCCTACGCCGTGGTGCTCCCGGGCATCGCGCGCGCCCTGTCGGAGCCCACGCCGCCGCTCGTGGTCGCCATCGGCGGCGACGCGACCGTCGCTGTCTCCGAGGACTGGACCGTCACCGAGGGCGCCCCCGGCTACACCACGCTCGCGCAGTCCGGCGCGGTCCTCGTCATCAGCGAGCCGCACCCGGCCGAGCAGCACCCCGCCCAGACCATCGAGGCGGTCATCGACGAGTGGGTGGCTCAGGGCCCCGGCGAGATCGCCGTCCTCCCGTCGCCTCGCGCGTTCGAGACCGATGCCGGGGACGATGCGGTGACCGTCGCGCTGCAGGACCCGCTTCGCAGCGGCCAGGCGTGGGTGGTGTCGAACGGCTCGTCCGAGGTGGTGGCGCTGCTCACCACGCCGCAGGCCGGCTGGGAGTCCACGTCGGCATCGGCGCAGCTGGTGCTCCGCTCCCTGGTGTTCCCGGAGGAGCCGGCATGAGCGGCGCCGCCGAGCTCGGGATGCGCCCGCTGCGCCCGCGCACGCCCACGTTCGTCGACGGTCGCTCGTGGGTCTTCTGGACCATGGTGATGCTCACGCTGGCCGCCTTCACCCAGGTCGCGCCCCTGGTGCTCGAGTCTCTGCTGGCGAACCCGGCCTCGGGCGTCTACGCCGCCGCGGTGTGGGCCGTCTACGGCATCGCCTTCGCCTCCGCCGTCTATCTGTTCGAGCTGTTCGAGAGACGCAGGATCCTCAACGTCGCCGGCTCGCTGCTGTGGGGCGCGATCGTCGCGGTCGGCGTCTCCCACGTCGCGGGCCCGGCCATGCACTCCATCGTCGCGACGCGCCTGGGCGAGGACTCGCTGTGGCTGTCGGCGGTCGCGGCGCCGTTGGTCGAGGAGCCCCTCAAGGCGCTCGGGGTGGTGGCGCTCGCGCTGATCCCCGGCGCGCGCATCAGGACGGTCGCCGACGGCGCGTTCTACGGCGGCATGATCGGCCTCGGGTTCCAGGTGGTCGAGGGCTTCCTCTACACCGCGCGCACGGCGGCTCTCGCGGGCGACGCCATGGACACGGTGACCCAGATGTTCGTGCTGCGGGGCATCGTCGCCGGGCTGTGGAGCCATGCGGCGTTCTCGGCGGTGGCGGGCGCCGGCATCGCGTTCTTCTTCGTGTCGGTCGCGCCGGCGGTGCAGCGTTGGGCGGTCACGCTCGGGTCGCTCGGCGCCGCGATGGCGCTCCACGCGTTCCTCAACTCCCCCGTGATCCACGGGACGCAGGTGAGCTCGGCGCTGATCAAGGGCGTGCCGATCGTCGCGGTCCTGCTCACGACGCTCCATGTGAGCCACAGCCGCGAGCGCGCGATCTTCGCGCGGACCGCGCGCGTCACGGTGCCCGATCACCTGGTGAGTCCGGCCGACTTCGAGGGCCTCGCGACGCGCAACCGGCGCCGCCACGCCCGCGCGGAGATGCGCGAGCGGCACGGCCGGATGGCCGCGCGCGACCTCCACAAGCTGCAGCGGGCCCAGCTCGCGCTGCTGGTCGCTGCGCACAGCGACGGGATGGTCTCGAGCCGGGCGGCCGAGGCCGCGGGGCGCGTGACCTCCGCGCGCTCGGCGCTGGCCTGGTCGATCGTCGGGCGCTGATCCGCGTCGCCTCGGCCTGACCGGACCCCGCCCGCCCGCCCCCATCGCAAGTGGTAGGTGAGTGTCGGTTTCGGCAGGTCGCGATACCAGAGTGGTGGCTGATGGTCGCTCGCAACGCCCCACCGACACTGACCTACCGGTGCGAGGCGCGAATCCGCGAAAACCGACCACTGCCTACCACTTGCGGTGGGGAGCGCGAGCGGACCGATTCAGCCGCGCAGGCCCCTGAAGCCCCTGAGCCGCAGCGAGTTGCCCACGACGAAGAGGCTCGACGCCCCCATCGCCGCCGCGGCGATCATCGGGTCCAGCACGCCGAACGCCGCGAGCGGGATCGCCGCGACGTTGTACGCGAAGGCCCACACGAGGTTGCCACGGATGGTCGCGTAGGTCCGCCGCGACAGCGCGATCGCGTCGGCGGCGGCGCGCGGGTCGCCCGAGACGATGGTGAGGTCGGAGGCCTCGCGCGCCACGTCGGCACCGGTGCCGATCGCGAGGCCCAGGTCGGCGCGGGCGAGCGCGGGCGCATCGTTCACGCCGTCGCCCACCATCGCGACGCGGCGCCCGCCGGCCTGGAGCGAGCGGATCACGTCCTCCTTGTCGCCGGGGAGCACCTCGGCGATGACGCGCTCGATGCCGAGCTCCTCCCCCACGGCGCCGGCCGCGCGGGCGTTGTCGCCCGTGAGCAGCACCACGTCGACGCCCATGCCGCGGAGCGCGGCGACGGCCTCGGGAGCGGAGTCCTTCACCTGGTCGCGCACCGCGATCGCGGCCTCGGCGCGCAGCGGCGCGCGGGTCGACGCCGCGGCGCCCCCGAGCAGCCCGCCGCCGAGCACGGCCGCACGGCCGACGTAGACGACGGTCTCGCCCCGTCCCTCCCGCGCGGACGCCCACGCGGCGATCTCCTCGGGGACCTCGTCGAAGAGGCGCCGGGAGCCGACGGTGACGTCGGCGTGGGCGCCGTCCGCACCCGCGCGCTGCACTGTGGCCGTGACGCCCTGACCGGGCGACGAACGGAAGCCCTTGAGCGGGATCCGCCCCTCCCGGGACTCCGCGATCGCCCGCCCGACCGGGTGCTCGGAGCGGGCCTCGACCGAGGCGGCGGCGTCGAGCAGGAGCCCCGCCGCATCGTCCGACAGCCCGGGGGCGTGCCACGCCTCGACGGACATGCGCCCCTCGGTGACGGTGCCGGTCTTGTCGAGCACCACGGTCTCGAGCCGGCGCGCGTCCTCGAGCGCCTGCGGCCCGCGCACGAGGATGCCGAGCTGCGCCCCGCGGCCCGTGCCGACCATGATCGCGAGCGGCGTCGCCAGCCCGAGCGCGCACGGGCAGCTGATGATGAGCACGGCGACGGCGGCCGTGACGGCGGCCGCACCGTCGCCGGTCCAGATGAGCCAGGCCGATGCGGTGAGCGCGGCGATCGCGACCACCGCGGGCACGAAGATCGCGGCGATGCGGTCCGCGAGACGCTGGACGCGGGCCCGGCCCGACTGCGCCTCGTCGACCATGCGGGCGACCTGCGCGAGCATCGTCTCCTCGCCCACGCGGGTGGCCTCGACGGTGAGCGCGCCGTCGGTCGCGACGGTGCCGCCGACCACCTCGACGCCCGGCCCGGCCGCCACAGGCACGGGCTCGCCGGTGACGAGGCTCGCGTCGACGGCCGCGGCGCCGTCGACGACGATGCCGTCGGTCGCGATCGCCTCGCCGGGGCGCGCGAGGAAGCGCATGCCGACGCCGAGCTCCGTGCGCGGGATCCCGGTGCCGTCCTCGAGCACCACGGTCGCGCTCTGGCGCGCGCTGAGGGCGCGGATCGCGTCGCCCGCGTGCGCCGTCGAGCGCACCTCGAGCCACTTCCCCAGCAGGATCAGGGTGACGATGACGGCGCCCGTCTCGAAGTACACGTGGCCCAGGTCGCCCGCGAGGAGCGTCGCGACGGACCACCCCCAGGCCACCGCGGTGCCGAGGCTGACGAGCGTGTCCATCGTGGTGGTGCCGTGACGGAGGCTCTTCACGGCGGAGACGTGGAACGGCCATCCGGCCCACCACACCACCGGCGTCGCGAGCGCGCCGACCACCCAGGCCCATCCCGCGAAGTGCAGCGCGGGGATCATCGAGACCAGCATCACCGGGATCGACAGCCCGGCGGCGACCAGGAAGCGGAGCCGGTAGCCCGCGATGCGACGGGCGTCGTTGCGGGCCTGGGCCTCGGCCTCGTCCGCGCGGGCGTCGAGCGGGTCCGCGGAGGGACGATGCGCGGCGTCGCCGTCGGCGTCCACGCCCTCGCCCGCGCGTCGCGTGAGCACCTGGTAGCCCAGCCCGGTGATCGCGGCGCGCATCATGTCCTCGAGCTCGTCCTCGTCGAGCGAGCCGTCGGGAAGGACGCGCGCGCGTCGGGTGGCGATGTTGACGTCGGCGCCCTCGACGCCGGGCAGCGCCGCGAGCCCGCGCTGGATGCCGGACGCGCAGCCCGCGCACGTCATGCCGCCGACGGAGAGCTCGATCGGGGCGGACTGATCGGGGGCGGCGGCCTCGGGGGCGGCGGGGGTGCCGTCGACCGGCGTCCCGGGCACGCCGGCGGGGGTGGTCTCGGTGCTCATGACGCCACGCTAGGCCTTCCCGTGGGCTGGAAGGTCAAGGGCGAGCACCTGACAGCGGTTGGGATCGGTGCACTCGGAGGGGTCGAGCGCGTCCGCGCGGCGGGCGAGCGCGGTGAGCTCGGCCTTGGCGGCGAGAAGGCTCGCGATCTGCGCGTCGATGTCAGCGAGGTGACGGCCGAGGGCCGCGCGCGAGTGCTCGCACGTGCTCTCCCCGCGGTCCTTCATGTGGAGGATGTCGCCGGTCTCCGCGAGGGTCATGCCCGAGGCCTGCGCGTCGCGGATGAAGCGCAGGCGCTCGAGCGCCGTCTCCCCGTACTCGCGATAGCCGTTGGCGCGCCGCTCGGGCGCGTCGAGCAGCCCGATGCTCTCGTAGTACCGCACGGTCTTCGCCGTGACGCCGCCCCGGGCGGCAAGCTCGCCGATCTGCATGGTTACAGCGTAAAGGAATGTTCGGACGCGCGGCCGGGGCCAAGGGTCCCTTCCGTGGCCCCGCGCCCGGCCCGTAGCGTCGGGGCCATGCGCACCGCACCCCGCCGCATCGGCCTCCTCGGAGGGATCACCTGGCACTCGACGCTCGAGTACGAGCGGCTCCTCCACGAGGGCGTCGCCCGCGCGCTGCCCGGGTCCAGCGCCGACCTCGCGATCCGGCACTACGAATGGGGCGCGGTCGAGCGCGCGCAGGCCGAGGGCGACTGGGACGGGCTGGCGGCCCGCTTCGGCGCGGACGCCCGATGGCTGGTCGACGGCGGCGCCGAGGCGATCCTCATCTGCGCGAACACCATGCACCTCGTCGCCGACCAGGTGGCGGCGGCCGCGGGCGTCCCGGTCATCCACATCGTCGACGAGGTCGCCGCCGCGGCGCGCGCCGCCGGGATCGCGCGGGTCGCGCTGCTCGGCACGGGCTTCACCATGCGCATGCCGTTCTACCGCGAGCGCCTCGCGGCGGGCGGCATCGAGGCGCTCGTCCCGGAGGAGCAGCGCCTGGCCGAGGTCCACGACCTCATCTACGCGCGGCTCGCCCGGGGCATCGTGGACGATGCGGGCCGCACCCTCATGCGGACCGCCGCCCTGGAGCTGCTCGATGCAGGCGCGCAGGGCATCGTCGCGGGCTGCACCGAGATCCCGATGGTCATGACCGCGGACGACGTCGACGTGCCGTACCTCGACGCGCTTGCGCTGCACGCCCAGGCGGCCGTGAGGTTCGCGCTCGCCGACTGACGCGACCCCACAAGTGGGGGCGCGCGCTCCTGCGGACCGCGGCGCTACGTTGCCCTCAGGAGCCCGGAGGAGAGCAGGAACGATGCGGCGAAGCACGGTGGCGGCGGGCGCGGCCGGGATCGCGTGCGCGGCGACGCTCGCCGGCTGCGCGCCGTACGCGGGCGGACCGCTCGTCGGCGATCGCACGGGAGGCTACAGCGGCACACCCATGATCTGCAGCGCCGGTCCCGAGCCGGGCACCACCCGCTACTTCGGCTCGATGCTCACCAACGAGGGCGACGAGGCGATCACGCTCACCGAGGTGCGGGCCTCGGGCACGAACGTCGGCTCGATCACCGCCGCGGTCGACGTCGAAGGGGTGGGGCTCGACCAGGCGGTGGGGACCATGTCGTGGCCCGCGACCAACGCCTGGGAGCACACCGAGGAGGTGATCGAACGGCTCGTTGCACCCGCCGACGCGGTGATCGAGCCAGGCGTCACGGCACAGGTCCTCTTCAGCATCGTGCCCGAGGACGCGGCGGCGCCCGCCACGGTCGAGGACCTCCTGGTGCTCTACGACAACGGCATCATCAGCCAGGTCGAGCACGACGAGCACGGCTACCGCGTGATGCCCACCGGGGACTCGTGCGAGGACGAGGACCTCTAGCCGCGCACGACCACCTCGCCGCCGAGCACGGTCACCGCCGTGCGCGTGCGCGCGATGTCCTCCGAGCGGCCCGAGAACGGGTCGCGCGACGCCACGCACAGGTCCGCCCGCGCGCCGACCTCGAGCACGCCGGAGCCCTCGAGCCCGAGCAGCCGGTGCGAGCCCGCGGTGTAGGCGCGGAGCGCCTCGGCGAGCGTCAGCGCCTCCCCCGGGTTCAGCGGCGGAGCCTCCGAGCCCGGCTCCCGCCGCGTCACCGCGGTATGGATCGCCTGCCACGGATCGGGGGTCGAGACCGGCCAGTCCGAGCCCATCGCGAGCGCGGCGCCGGCGCGCAGGAACGAGCCGAACGGGTACTGCCAGCCCGAGCGCCGCTCGCCGAGGATCGGGGCGGTGAGCTCGGTCATCTGCGGCGCGTTGCGGGCCCACAGCGCCTGCGCGTTGACCGTCACGCCCAGCGCCGCGAAGCGCGGCACGTCGGCGGGGTCGACCACCTGGACGTGCGCCACGTGGTGGCGACGGCGGTTCCGATCGGGCGCGGGGACGGCCTCGACCGCGTCGAGCGCGTCCGTCACCGCGCGGTCGCCGATCGCGTGGAAGTGCAGCGCGAAGCCCTCGGCCGCGAGCGCGGCGGAGACGGCGCGCAGGACCTCGACCGAGAAGTACGCGATCCCACGCTCGCCGCTCCCGGACCCGCCCGCGCCGCAGTCGCAGCCGGGCGCGAGGTACGGCTCGTGCATCGCTGCGGTGAGGTTCTCCGCGACGCCGTCGACCATGATCTTCGCGGTGGACGTGTCGAAGCCCGCGGCGGCGTTCGCCGCACGTCGCCTCGCGAAGGCGGCCACGAGGTCGGGCACCGCCTCGAGCATGAGATCACGCGGCACCCAGAGCGCGCCGGACACGCGCGCCGCGAGCGCACCCTCGGCGATCAGCGCGCGGTAGGCGGGGCTCGCATCGCTGTGACCGCCGTACTCGCCGAGGATCGCCTCCTGCCACGCGGTCACGCCGAGACCCAGCATCGTCCGCGCCGCCGCCGCCAGGCCGGCCCGGGCCGCATCCGGCGTCACGGACGGGAGGTGCCGCTCGACCAGCGCCATCGCGCCCTCGTGGAGCGTCCCCGTCGGGTTGCCGTCGCCGTCGCGCTCGAGACGCCCGTCCGCGGGATCCGGGGTCGCCGCCGAGATGCCCGCAGCGCGGAGCGCCGCGGTGTTGACCCAGGCGCCGTGGTGGTCGGCGTTGACGAGGAAGGCCGGGACGTCGCCGGTCACGGCATCGAGCGCCTCGGCGGTCGGGGCGCCGCCCGCGTAGTCGGACATGTGCCAGCCGCCGCCGACGATCCACGGCCCGTCGTGCGTCGCGGCGTACGCGGCCACCGCCGCGAGGCATGCCGTCGCGCCGTGCGCGCCGCTGAGGTCGAGCCCGAGCGCCTCGATCCCCGCCATCGCCGCGTGCACGTGGGCGTCCGCGAAGCTCGGGTGGACCAGGCCGCCGGCGGCGTCGATCGCCTCGGCCCCCGCCGCATCGTCCCGGGCCGCGAGCGCGGCACGCTCGCCGACGGCCGCGATCCGCCCGTCGACCACCAGCACGGCGTCCCCAGGCAGGAAGGCGCCGTCCGACCACGGCCGTCCGCCATGGATGAGGAGCGCGCTCACCAGCCGACCGCGTCGAGCGCCTCGGCGGCGGACTCCTCCGGCGTGCGCCCGCTGTTGTCGACCGTGGCGTCCTCGATCGCGAGCGCCTCGAGCTCGTCGCCCTGCTCCGCGGTGCGGGGGACGGCCCACTCGAGCCAGCGCGTGGAGGTCTCGCGGCGGCGCAGGCGGGCCACGCGCTCCTCGACGGGCGCGTCGACCCGCACCACGCTCACCTCGGCGGGACCCGAGGGGCCCGCGAGCGCGTGCGCGAGGGCGCCGCGGTCCGCGGGGTCCTCGAGGATGCGCGGGATCACGAGGAGCCCGTACCCGTGGCGGCGATGCACCGGCGCGAGCGCCGCGAGGCATTCCATGAGGAGCGTCTGGTTCACCATGTCGTCCGGCGGGGAGGGGTACGCCTCGCACAGCGTGTCCGCGTCGACGAAGGCGGTGCGGGCCCCGCGCAGCGCGAGCGCCGTGTGCGCGGCCTCGGCGACCGCGGTCTTGCCCGCGCCCATCGGTCCGGTGAGCACGAGCACGCGCACCGGGAGGTCGAGGCCGTAGCAGATGGAGTCGGGCTCGTCCTTGTACTCGCCGTAGCTCTCGATGCGCGCGTAGCCGAGCCGGTCGTACAGCGCGAGCGCCTCGGGCTGCTCGGTCCCGGTCTCCAGCACGATGCGCGTCGCGCCGGCCTTGCGCGCGATGGCCTCCGCGGCGCCCATCATCACCTTGGAGTGCCCGTGCCCCCGGTGCGCGGGACGCACCCACAGCCGCTTGAGCTCGAGCGAGCCCGCACCCGTGGGGTACGGGGACCAGCGCAGGACGATGCTCGCGACCGGCTCGCCGTCGCCCGCGTAGCCGACGAGCGAGGCCACCAGCGTCGGGAACGACGTCTCGAGCACCAGGTCGGGGCTGTCGTAGCGCAGCGCGAGGTCGGCCTGCTGCTCGGCCCAGAGCGCGTGGGCATCGGCATCGTCGGGCTCGACCCTGCGGATGGTGATCATGGCGACAGGCTAGCCACCGCCCGCCCCTGCGCCCCGACCCGACGCCCCGCGCTTTTTTGGCCGCGACATGCCGCGGCCCTGGCGCGAAGATGGTCTGAGCGGCGGCGCGACGACGAGGAGGCGGGATGCGCAACATCGGGTTCCTGTCGTTCGGATGGTGGTCAGGCGCGCCCGGCTCGAAGGTGCGCACCGCGAACGATGCGATGGTCGACACCATCGGCCTCGCGGAGGCCGCCGAGGACGCGGGGCTCGACGGCGCTTGGATCCGCGTCCACCACTTCGAGCAGTGCGTGTCCTCGCCGTTCCCTCTGCTCGCGGCCATGGCGGCCCGGACCTCGCGGATCGAGCTGGGCACCGGCGTCATCAACATGCGTTACGAGAACCCGCTGTACATGGCCGAGGCGGCCGCGACGGTCGACCTCATCGCGGGGGGTCGGCTCCAGCTCGGGGTGTCGAGGGGCAGCCCCGAGCCGGCCGCGGACGGACCCGCGGCCTTCGGCTATCCGCTCGCGTGGGGCGTGACCCCCGTCGAGGACGCCGCCTCCCGGATCGAGGTGTTCCGCGAGGCCGTCGACGGGATCGGCATCGCGAAGCCCGGCCCGCAGGCGCACGTGCCCGAGGGCGGGCTGCTGCCGATCCAGCCGCACAGCCCCGGCCTGTCCGACCGCGTCTGGTACGGCGCGGGCGGCATCGACTCCGCGCGACGGACCGGCGAGCTCGGCATGCACCTCATGTCCTCGACCCTGGTGCTCGAGGCCACCGGGGAGCCGCTCGGCGTGGTGCAGGCCCGCCAGATCGGCGAGTACCGCGCGGCGTGGCGCGAGGCCGGACACCCCGGGAACCCGCGGGTCTCGGTGTCGCGCAGCATCATGCCGATCGTCGACGACCTCTCCAACACCTACTTCCACCCGTACCTCGAGCGCGACCTCATGGGGGGTAACCGCGACCACATCGGCGAGATCGACAACACCATGTCGACCTTCGGGAAGACCTACGTGGGGGGCCTCGACAAGCTCGAGCGGGAGCTGCGCGAGGACGATGCGGTGATGGCGGCGGACACGCTGCTCGTCACCATCCCCAACCAGCTGGGCGCGGACTTCAACCACACGACCTTCGTCGCGCTCGCCGAGCTCCGGGAGCGGCTGACCCGTCGGATCGCGCTCTGAAGGCTCAGGAGGCACCCATGCACGCGCTGCTCGAGTACGACTTCGGCGACGACCACCTCACCGCACGTCTCCCCTACCGCCGCGAGCACCTCGCCTACGCGTGTGCGGCCGTCGAGCGAGGCGACATGCTGCTCGGCGGCGCCGCCGGCGAGGGCCCCTATACGGGCGTGATGATCTTCATGGGCGACGACCCGGTCGCGCTCGCCTCGACGCACGCGGCCTCGGACCCGTACGTGCTGCACGGCATCGCCTCGAGCTGGCGCGTCCTCCCCTGGGCGACGGTGGTCGGGCACGATGCCGCGGCACCCGTCCGCCCGTAGCGGCGCACGAGCCTTGTAGCGGGCACGATGCGCGAGTAGGGTCGCGCGCATGATCGCCTCGCTCGCGCGCTCGTCGATGGTGCTGGCCGTGCTGAGCATGGTCGCGCTCGCGGGGACGTCCGCGTGGTTCGCCGCCGAGGCGTGGACCGGGCTCGAGGCGGGCGAGCGGCTCCTCGTCGGAGCGTGCCTCGCGGTGGGGCTCGCCTGCTCCGCGGCCGCCGTCGTGCTGGTGCGCGAGGAGCGCTGGGCATGGGCGGCCGGCGCGGCGCTGGTCGCGACCGTGACGCCGACCGGCGACGTCTATCTGGGCAACGCGATGACCCTCGCGCTCGCAATCTGCACGGGCGGCATCGTGCTGCTGGGCCGCTCGCGGCGGCTCGCTCCCGCGGCGCGCTGAGCCGGGCGCCTCAGGGGCGCGGCGCCCCGGCGGCGAGGACCAGCCGGAAGCGCTCGCACACGACCGGCATGTCGGCCGCGAAGGGGTGCGCCATCCGCGCGTAGGTGCGCCAGAAGCGCCCGTGGACCTCGCGCCAATGCTCGAGCGTGCGGTCGCCCTCGCCCTCGGACGCCGCATGGTCCGCGTCGACGCGGTCGAACGGCACGATGCTCACGTCCGTGGTCTCGATCAGCGCCTGCGGGGCACCGTCCGCGTCGAGGATGATGCTGAGCTCGCCGACCTCGGGGACGGGGTCGCCGTCCGCCTCGTACTCCCACAGCGCGCCCGCCGTGCCGGTCTTCACGCCGGCGAGCACCAGCTCGAGCAGGACGTCCGCGTGCGCACGGGTCGCGCCGAACGCCCACGCCTCGGGCCGCGCCTCCGGGAGGCCCGGCACCTCGGCGCGGCAGCGCTCCCAGAAGCGGGCGAGAGCGTCCTCGTCCGCGGGATCGGGCGCGTCGGCCCACGCGGCGGCGGACGCGGCGAGGTCCTCGCCGTAGTGCGGGACGGACGGCAGGGCGTCGTAGAAGGGGTGGAGCAGCGCGCGCCACTCCTGGTAGTCGGCGCTGCCGCGGAAGCCCTCCTCGTGGTCCTCGAGGGTCTCCCACTCGACGGTCAGCAGGTACGTCGAGGGGTCCTCCATGCCGCGCTTGAGGGAGTGGCCGAGGTAGCCACGCTGGCGCGCGATGATGAAGGACGCCGCACGGAACGCGCGCTCGTACGGAGCCTCGTGGCCGGGCTTCACGGTCAGCACGACGGACTCGGTGATCATGAGGGCGATCCTCTCAGAATCGTCGGCGCCGCGAGGTCCTCGGTGCCGACCACGAGGTGCGCGCGCTCCCGAGGGCGACAGAACGCCTGGTAATGACGATGCGCGAGGGTGTACCGCACGTTCGCGGGCGCCTCGGGATCGGGGTCGGCTCCGTCGCGCTCGGCGAGGCGCCGGCAGCGCTCCGCCTCGGAGGCGTCGAGGTAGATCACGAGGTCGAGCGCGTCGGCCAGCTCGGGCCGCTGGAGCATCACGCCGTCGAGCAGCAGGATCGCACCGGGCGTCGCGTGCGCCCACGGTTCGTCGAGCTCGCGGTCGGTGGCGAGGTCGTGCGCCTTGGCACGGAAGCGGCGGTCGCCCCCGGGGCCGAGCGGGTCGAGCAGGTCGCGGCGGACGCGAGCGAGGTCGAAGGCGTCGTCGGTGTAGCCGCGCCACGAGTCGCGCCCCTGCCGGTAGCGGTGCACGCGCGGGTGGTGGAAGTCGTCGAGGCTCGCCTCGATCACATGGGCGCCCCGGAGGCGCAGCTCCACGGCGAGCGCGAGGCGCGTGGTCGTCTTGCCGGCGCCGTCGGCGCCGTCGATCCCGACCCGGAGCGGACGGGTGGCGGACGATGCGGCCCTCGCCACCGCGACGGCGAGCGTTGCGATCACCTGGGCGCGCTGCATCGTCCCCTCCCTGCGTCGTCGGATGCCCCGCAGGGCGCCAGGAGCTCCGAGAACCGTCGTCAGCGCCCCACGGGGCGCATCGCACCGCTAGGCGGTGGCGAGCAGGCCCTTGATCGCGGACGTGAAGAACGCGAGCCCGTCGGTGCCCATGCGGCCGCTCTCGCGCGAGTCGGGACCGAAGCCTGCCTCGACCGCGTGCTCGGGGTGAGGCATGAGGCCCACGACGTTGCCACGCTCGTTGGTGATGCCGGCGATGTCGCGGCGCGAGCCGTTGGGGTTCCAGCCGACGTAGCGGAACGCGACGCGACCCTCGGCCTCGAGCTGGTCGAGCGTGTAGTCGTCCGCGACGTACTGGCCGTCCTGGTTCTTCAGCGGGATGACGATCTCCTCGCCGTCCTGGTACTCGGTGGTCCAGGAGGTCTCCGCGTTCTCGACGCGCAGCGTCTGGTCGCGGCAGATGAAGTGCAGGTGCTCGTTCTTGATCATCGAGCCGGGCAGCAGGTGGACCTCGGTCAGCACCTGGAAGCCGTTGCAGATGCCCAGCACGGGCATGCCGCCGTTCGCGGCGTCGACGACCTTGTCCATGATGGGCGCGAAGCGGCTGATCGCGCCGGCGCGGAGGTAGTCGCCGTAGGAGAAGCCGCCGGGGAGCACCACGGCGTCGACGTCCTTGAGGTCCGCGTCCGCGTGGAACAGCTCCACGGCCTCGGCACCGGCGAGCCGCACGGCCCGGGAGGCGTCACGGTCGTCGAGCGTCCCCGGGAAGGTGACGACGCCGATGCGCGCGGTCACGCGAGCAGGTCCTTCTCGGCCTTGCCCGCGCCGTGGCCGTGGCCGCCGCAGCCGCAGCCGCCCTCGCGGACCACCTTGACCTGGACGACGTCCTCGATCACGGGGTTGCTCAGCAGCGTCTCGGCCGCCTTGCGGACGTTGGCGAGCACCTCGTCGGTGACCTCGCCGTCGACGGTGAGCTCGAAGCGCTTGCCCTGACGGACCTGGGAGATGCCGTCGAAGCCGAGACGCGGCAGGGCGGCGCCGACGGCCTTGCCCTGCGGGTCGAGGATCTCGGGCTTGGGCATGACGTGGACGAGGATCGTGGCCATGCGCCGAAGTCTACCGGCGCGACGGGGTGCACAGAGGCGCGAAGCGGACCCTTCGGGGCGCTTACGCTTGACCGTCCCCCGAACGGAGCCCCTCATGCACACCCTTGTCGCCGTCGTCGATCCCGACGTGATCCTCACGCACGCGCTGGGGACCCTGCGCATGGTGCTCGAGTACCTCGGGACTGTCGCGTTCGCGATCTCGGGCGCGGTCGCCGCGAGCCGTCGCCGCATGGACCTCGTGGGCGCGGTGGTCCTCGCGGGCCTCGTCGCCGTCGGCGGCGGGACGATGCGCGACCTCCTGCTGCGCCAGCCCGTCTTCTGGATCGAGAACCCCACGCTGGTGCTCGTGGCGATCGCCACAGCCCTCGCGATCGCGCCCTTCGCGCGCCGCCGCGACCTGGGCGCCCTCGCGCGTCACCGCATCGTCGAGCACTCCGATGCGGCCGGGCTCGCGATCTTCGTCGTCATCGGCACCGGCATCGCGCTGGATGCCGGCGCGAGCCCCGTGGCCGCGATGATCGTGGGCGTGGTCAACGGCGTGGGCGGCGGCATCCTTCGCGACCTGTTCGCGGCGCAGGTACCCGAGGTGTTCTGGAACGGCCAGCTCTACGCGACCGCGGCTCTCGGCGGAGCGTTCGCGCTCTGGGCGCTCTGGGCTGCCGGCGCGCCCGCCGAGGTGGTGTTCTGGGTCCCGCTGCTCGTCATCCTCGTGCTGCGGACGCTCTCGCTCCGGCGCGGCTGGGGCGTGCCGTCCGTCGCCGTGGTCCAGAAGCGCGAGCTCCAGACCGAGAGCCACGCGTAGCGGCTCAGCAGATCCAGGGGTAGCTGAGCTCCCGGTCGGTGAGCCAGGTCTCGAGATCGCCGGAATCGGAGATCCAGTACGCGAAGCCGCCCTCGTAGACGCTGAGCGTTCCCACGTCGTCGCCCGGCCCCGGCGCGACGACCGCGGGCAGGACGATGCGCATCGTCCCTCCGCCCAGGCCGCCGCCGGTCGAGGCGAGCGCCACGACCTCGGGGAAGTCCGCGAGGTTCTCCGGCAGGAACGGGTACCAGGTGGTGCCGTCGTAGGTGATCGACTCGTTGTGGCAGGCCGGGTAGCCCTCGACACCACCGACGGTCCCGATCAACGCGCCGGGAATGCCGAGGTCGATCGTGTCGTCGAAGCCCGTCGGCCCGATCTGCTCCGCAGGCGAGCCCGGCACCGCGCACGCGCTGAGCAGCGTCCCGAGGACCAGCGCTCCCAGCACCGCGACCATCGCCACCATCGGCATCCGTCCCATGCTGGAAGAACGCCCCTCGGGGGCGGAACGTTGGGTGCGGGGCTCCGGCGCCGCGGTCAGTGCTTCGCCAGCCGGTCGAAGGCCTCGAGGTAGCGGCCGCGGGTGCGCTCGACCACCTCGTCGGGCAGCGCCGGCGGCGGCACATCGGACTTCTTGTCCCAGCCGGACTCGGGCGAGGTCAGCCAGTCGCGCACGAACTGCTTGTCGTAGCTGGGCTGGGCGTGACCCGGCTCCCACTCGTCGGCCGGCCAGAAGCGGGAGCTGTCGGGGGTGAGCACCTCGTCGCCGAGGATGATCGCTCCCGAGCCGTCGCGCCCGAACTCGAACTTGGTGTCCGCGAGGATGATGCCCTTCGCCGCCGCGATCTCGTGGGCACGCGTGTAGAGCGCGAGAGTGAGGTCGCGGAGCGCGGTGGCGTCCTCGAGGCCGATGAGGGCGACCACGGCGTCGAAGTCGACGTTCTCGTCGTGCTCCCCCACCTCGGCCTTGGTGGCGGGGGTGAAGATCGGCTTGGGAAGGCGCGAGCCGTCGACCAGACCCGGAGGCAGCGGGATGCCGCAGACCGTTCCGCTCTCGTTGTACTCGACCAGGCCGGAGCCCGTGAGATAGCCGCGGGCCACGCACTCGACGGGGAACATGTCGAGGCGCTTGCAGACCATCGCGCGCCCCTCGACCTCGGCCGGCACGGGCGCCTCGACGGTGTGGTTGGCGACGATGTCGACGACCTGGTCGAACCACCACAGGCTCAGCCCCGTGAGGATGCCGCCCTTGCCGGGGATCTCGGTCGGGAGCACCCAGTCGTAGGCGCTGATGCGGTCGGAGGCGACCACGAGCACCACGTCGCCGCGCGGGTGCTCGCCCACGGGCTCGTAGAGGTCGCGGACCTTGCCGGAGTAGACGTGGCGCCAGCCCTCGAGCTCGAGGTGCTGCGGCGGGGTCGCGTGACCGGGCATCAGGCCTCCAGGAGGTTCTCGCCGGCGGCGGCGCGCGCGGCGATGTCTCGGCGGTGGTGGCTTCCCGGCAGGACGATGCGGTCGACGCCCTGGTAGGCCCGCTCGCGGGCCTCGTCGAGCGTCGCGCCGAGCGCGGTGACCGACAGCACGCGGCCGCCGTTGCTGAGGAGCGTGCCGCGGTGGTCGAGCGCGGTGCCGGCGTGGAGCACGTGCACGGTGTCGATCTGCTCGGCCTCGTCGATGCCGGTGATCTCGTCGCCCTTGCGCGGGGCGTCCGGGTAGTTCTGGGCCGCGACGACGACGGTGACCGCCGCATCGTCCCTCCACGCGAGGGGCGGGAGGTCGGCGAGGCGACCCTCGGCCGCGGCGAGCAGGACGCCGGCGAGCGGCGTCGCGAGGCGCGCGAGCACCACCTGGGTCTCGGGGTCGCCGAAGCGCGCGTTGAACTCGACCACGCGCGTGCCCTTCGAGGTGAGCGCGAGGCCGCAGTAGAGCACGCCGACGAACGGCGTGCCGCGGCGGGCCATCTCGTCGACGGTGGGCTGGGCGACGGTGCGCACCACCTCGTCGACCAGGTCCGCGGGCGCCCACGGCAGCGGCGAGTAGGCGCCCATGCCGCCGGTGTTGGGGCCGGCGTCGGCGTCGTAGGCGCGCTTGAAGTCCTGGGCGGGCTGCAGCGGCACCACGGTCTCGCCGTCGCACAGGCAGAAGAGGCTGACCTCGGGACCGTCGAGGAAGTCCTCGATCACCACGACTCCGCCGGCGTCGATGATCGCCTCGCCGTGCTCGATCGCCTCCCGGCGATCCGACGTCACGACCACGCCCTTGCCCGCCGCGAGGCCGTCGTCCTTGACCACGTGCGGGGCGCCGAAGGTGTCGAGCGCCTCCTCGAGCTCCGAGGACGTGCGGCACACGCGAGGCTCGGCGGTCGGCACGTCGGCCGCGGCCATGACCTCCTTGGCGAAGGCCTTGGAGCCCTCGAGCATCGCGGCCTTGCCGCTGGGGCCGAAGACCGGGATGCCCGCGCCCCGGACGGCGTCAGCGACGCCGGCGACCAGCGGCGCCTCAGGGCCGACGACCACGAGGTCCGCCTTGACCGCACCCGCGAGCGAGGCGACCGCGACGGGGTCGGTGGCGTCGACGCCGTGGAGCGTGACCGGGTCGCCGTCCACGGTGGCGAGGGTCGCGATGCCCGGGTTGCCCGGGGCGGCGTGCAGCTGCGAGACGGCGGGGTCGAGGGACAGCGCGCGGGCGAGCGCGTGCTCGCGCGCTCCGGTGCCGACGAGAAGGATGATCACGCGTGCGAGTCTAGGCGGTGCACGGCGGGCGAGGTCGCGCGGGCACCGGGGCGCTCGGGACATGGCGCGGGGGCCGCAGCTCGAGCCGCGACCCCCGCAAGTCCCCCCTCAAGCCCTGCCTAGTTCTTGACCAGCACCTCGGTGTGCACGGCGTAGTAGTTCGCGATCGGGACGTTGTAGACCTTGATGACGCCGTACGGCAGCAGAGTCCAGTAGTCGACTCCCTCGACGAGCTTCTCGGTGTTGATCGGGAAGCGGCCCGGGGCCGGGTTCTTCTGGGTGAAGGGCTCGTCCGAGTAGGCGATGTGGACCACGTACGGGTCCGTGTACTGCGCCTTCCACTCCCACAGGTCGACGTTGACGGTGACGGTGCCGGCGACCGGGTCGTAGTCCTCGATCCAGACCTCGCCGACGTTGTTGACGTGCTTCTTGGGATTGCCCGCCACGATGCGCGTGCAGGTGAAGGGCTCGAAGTACATGGCCCAGTTGGCGCCGGCGAACTCGCAGCCCTGAGCCCAGCCCGTCTCTTCGCGGTACGTGGTGTCCTCGGCGGAGGCGGCGGTGCCTGCCGCGGTCATCATCAGCGCGGAGGCGAACAGGGTCGCCAGAATCTTCTTCATCATCGAAGCCCCTCAGTCTGACGCGGCGCCCCCCTCTGAAGCCCCGCCGGGATCCCTCGGTCCCATTCGTGACCACATGACCGATTCGCGCCGAAGGCAACCGCAGATCTCGGCGTGCCGGATCACGGGCAGATCCGCATCCGTCGCCCCCCTCTCGCCGGGACGGTCACCACGCGGAATCCGTGGCTCGTGCGCCGCACGGGACGGCTATCCGCACCCCCGCCGCGGGCGCTGCAGGTGAGCGTCCCGTGCGGATCGGAACGGCGCGCAGAAGCATGGTGAGCGTCCCGGCGGGGTGGCGCGGGGTGGCACGGGGTGCTGCCTGGCGGGGTGGGCGGGCAGAGCAGGCCGACGGGACGGCCGGGCGGCTCAGCCGCGCTCGTGGAGGAGGTCGTTGATCTGGATGATCTCCTCGCGGCCGGGGCCCACGCCGATGGTCGAGATCCGGCAGCCCGAGAGCTCCTCGATCGCCTTGACGTAGTCCTGCGCGTTCTGCGGGAGGTCCGAGAACTCGCGGCAGCCCGAGATGTCCTCGTCCCAGCCGGGGAAGGTCTCGTAGACCGGCTCGGCCGCGGCGAAGGCCGCCTGGTCGAGCGGGAGGTCCTGGTAGCGCACGCCGTCGACGTCGTAGGCGACGCACGCCGGGATCTCCTGGATGCCGGTGAGCACGTCGAGCTTGGTCAGCACGATGTCGGTGAGGCCGTTGATGCGCGAGGCGTAGCGGGTGATGACCGAGTCGTACCAGCCGCAACGGCGCGGGCGGCCCGTGGTGGTGCCGAACTCGTGGCCGACGTCGCGGAGGCGGTCGCCCCACTTGTCGAGCAGCTCGGTGGGCATCGGACCCTCGCCCACGCGGGTGGTGTAGGCCTTCGCGATGCCGATGACGGAGTCGATCCGGGTGGGGCCCACGCCGGAGCCGGTGCACGCGCCGCCCGCGGTGGCGGACGAGGACGTGACGAACGGGTACGTGCCGTGGTCGACGTCGAGCATCGTCGCCTGGCCGCCCTCGAAGAGCACGTTCTGACCCTCGTCGAGCGCGCCGTTGAGCACCAGCGAGGTGTCGGTGACGTGCGGCGCGAGGCGGTCGCGGTACGCGAGGAGCTCGTCCGTCACCTCGTCGACGGTGATCGCGCGGCGGTTGTAGACCTTGACGAGCATGTGGTTCTTGGCGACCAGCGAGCCCTCGATCTTGTCGCGCAGCACGGTCTCGTCGAAGAGGTCGCCGACGCGGATGCCCAGGCGGTTGATCTTGTCGGCGTACGCCGGGCCGATGCCGCGGCCGGTGGTGCCGATCTTGCGCTTGCCGAGGAAGCGCTCGGTGACGTTGTCGAGCGTGCGCGCGTACGGCGCGATGATGTGCGCCGCGTTGGACACGAGGAGGTCGGAGGTGTCGACGCCGCGCTCGTTCAGCGCGTCGAGCTCCTGGAAAAGCACGCGCAGGTCGATGACCACGCCGTTGCCGATCACCGGGGTGCAGCCCGGCGTGAGGATGCCCGACGGGAGGAGGTGCAGCGCGAACTTCTGGTCGCCGATGACGACCGTGTGGCCCGCGTTGTTGCCGCCGTTGAACTTCACCACGTAGTCGACGCGCGAGCCGAGCAGGTCGGTCGCCTTGCCCTTGCCCTCGTCGCCCCACTGGGCTCCGACGATCACTGCTCCGGGCATCGTGCCCTCCCCTTCGCCCGGCATCCCGCCGGGACTTGAAATCTTGTGAGGCGCGGAACGCCCCTCACAGGCTATCGGCCGATGCGCGCCGCACCTGCAGCGCGCACCGGCCCGAACGTGCGAAGGCCTCCGCGGTCATGCGACCGCGGAGGCCTCGCCTACATGTCGATCGCTCAGATCTTCTTGCCGGCGGAGCCGAGCTGCTGGCACGCCTCGACGATGCGGGCGGCCATGCCGGCCTCGGCCGACTTGTACCAGGCGCGCGGGTCGTAGGCCTTCTTGTTGCCCCACTCGCCGTCGACCTTGAGGACGCCGTCGTAGTTCTTCATCATGTGGTCGACCACGGGACGCGTGTACGCGTACTGCGTGTCCGTGTCGATGTTCATCTTGATGACACCGTGCGAGACCGCGGTCGCGATCTCCTCGGCCGTCGAGCCCGAGCCGCCGTGGAACACGAGGTCGAAGGGGTTCTCCTTGCCGAACTTCGCGGCGGCGGCGGCCTGGATGTCGCCGAGGATCTCCGGGCGGAGCTTCACGGCGCCCGGCTTGTACGCGCCGTGCACGTTGCCGAAGGTCATCGCGGTGAGGTAGCGGCCCTTCTCGCCCAGACCCAGCTTCTCGATGGTGGCGATGCCGTCCTCGGGGGTCGAGTAGAGCTTGTCGTTGATCTCGGCCGAGTGGCCGTCCTCCTCGCCGCCGACGACGCCGATCTCGATCTCGAGGATCGTCTTGGCGGCCTGCGACAGCTCGAGGAGCTCCTCCGAGATGAGGAGGTTCTCGTCCATCGGCACGGTCGAGCCGTCCCACATGTGCGAGTTGAAGATCGGCTGGCCACCGGCCGCGACCTGGTCCGCCTCGATCTGGAGGAGCGGCTTGAGCCAGCTGTCCAGGTAGGTCTTGTGGCAGTGGTCGGTGTGGAGCGCGATGGTGACGCCGTAGGAGTCCGCGACCTCGCGGGCGAAGGCGGCGAGCGCGAGCGAGCCGACGACCTGGTCCTTGATGGTGCCGCCCGAGGCGTACTGACCGCCACCGACCGAGACCTGGATGATGCCGTCCGACTCCGCCTCCGCGAAGCCCTGGATGGCCGCGGTGATGGTGGAGGACGAGGTGATGTTGACCGCGGGGAACGCGTAGCCGCCGGCCTTGGCGGCGTCCAGCATCGCGGCATACGACTCAACGGTGGCGATAGCCATGGGTAACTCCTGAGCTTGTGCGGATGGAACCGCCAGCCATTCTGTCAGAAATCGGCACGGCGGTGGTGGCGAAGGTCCCAGATCACGGGCCCCGTCCGGGCAGGTAGGGACGATGCGTCACCGGGCGCACGCCTCGGCCCGCCCGCGTGCGTAGGCCGCCTCAGCGGGGTTGGTCGCGAGCGCGGCGGCGCGCTCCCAGGCCGCGCGGGCGCCGGCCGCGTCGCCGGTCCGCTCGAGCAGGTCCCCTCGCGCGGCGTGGAGCAGGTGGTAGCCGTCGAGCCCGTCCACTCCCGCGATCTCCTCGAGCGCCGCGACCGGCCCGGAGACCTCCGCCAGCGCCACCGCGCGCGACAGCCGCACCACCGCGCCGGGCTGCATCTCGAGGAGCAGGTCGTAGTAGCGGACGATGCGCTCCCAGTCCGTGGTCTCCCGGGTGTGCTCCGCGGCGATGAGGGCCTGGACCTGCCACGGCCCCAGCCGGCGCTGCGCGAGCACGCGGCCCAGCACCGCGTAGCCCCGCGCGATCATCACCCGGTCCCAGCGCGAGCGGTCCTGATCGGCGAGGCGCACCAGTGCGCCGCTCTCGTCGGTGCGGGCCTCCTCCCGCGAGCGGTGGAACAGCTCGAGCGCGAGCAGCCCGGCCAGCTCGGGCTCACCGGGAAGCGCGTCGGCGGCGGCCGCGGTGAGGCGGATCGCCTGGTCCGCGAGCGCGACGCGGGTGAGCGTGCCCGCCGATGCGGAATGCGCGACGTAGCCCTCGTTGAAGATGAGCCCGAGCACCGTCGCGAGCACCGCGGCGCGCTCGGACAGGTCCGCGGGGATCACCAGCGGGATGCGGGCGTCGCGGATCTTGCGCTTCGCGCGCACGATGCGCTGCTGGACCGTCACCTCCGGCAGGAGGAAGGCGGCGGCGATCTCCTGGGTGGTGAGCCCGCCCGCGAGCCGGAGCGTCAGCACCACCTGGGTCTCGCGCGACAGCGCCGGGTGGCAGCACAGCAGGAGGAGGCGGAGCTGCTCGTCGCCGACCTCCGCCTCCTCGGCGATGAGACGGGTGCGGGGGTCCTCCGGCGCAGCCGCATCGTCGCGCGCGACCCCCGTCTCGAGCACCCGGGACTGCGCGGCGACCCGCCGACCGGCGGCGGCGTCGCGGCGCAGCCGGTCGATGCCCGCGTTGCGCGCGACCACGTAGACCCACGCGGCGGGATCGTCGGGGAGCCCGCGCTCGGGCCAGGTCGCGGCCGCCTTGGCGTAGGCCTCCTGGAGGCAGTCGTGCGCGGCGTCGAGATCGCCCAGACGGTCGGCGAGGAGGGCGAGCAGGCGCCCGCCCTCCTCCCGGGCGACGCGGGTGAGCGCCGCATCGTCCGCGGGCTCGGTCAGAACCCGTCCGTGGGGAAGATGGGCCGGACCTCGACCGCTCCTGTCCCGACGGGCAGCCGCTTCGCCCACGCGAGGGCGTCGTCGAGCGTGTCGACGTCGACCACGTAGTAGCCGCCCACATGCTCCTTGAGCTCGGCGAACGGCCCGTCGACCACGGTGGTGGCGCCGTCCTGATGGCGGACGGTGGTCGCGGTCTCGGCGCCCTGGAGCGCCTCGCCGCCGCCGTAGGCGCCGGCCTCGATCATGTCCTGGGTGTACCGGGTCCACGCGCCCATGTAGGCGTCGAAGCCCTCGTCACCCGGCTCGGGCGACGGAAGGGTGGGGTCGGAGACGATGAGCAGCAGGTACTTCATGGCAGATCCTTCGCATCGATGAGCCCGGGCACCTCCCGAGTCTCACCCGTACGACGCAGCGGAGGCAACGGATCGACATGCCTCGCGCAGGATTGCTCAGCCGAGATGACCGGCCGCGATGTCTCCGTGACGGCGCACCCACGCGTGCATCGCGATCGCGGCCGCCGCGCCCGCGTTGATCGACCGCGTCGACCCGTACTGACCGATCGCCAGCGTCGCGGTCGCGACCTCGCGCACGGCGTCGGACAGCCCGACGGACTCCTGACCGAAGACCAGCACGCACGCGCGCGGCAGCTCGTAGGTCTCGAGCGGCACCGAGCCCGGCAGGTTGTCGATGCCGATGACCGGCAGCCCCTCCCCGACCGCCCAGGTCGCGAGGTCCTCCACGGTGGGGTGGTGACGGATGTGCTGATAGCGGTCGGTCACCATCGCGCCGCGGCGGTTCCAGCGGCGGTTGCCGACGATGTGGACCTCGCGCGCGAGGAACGCGTTGGCGGTGCGCACCACGGAGCCGATGTTGAGGTCGTGCTGCCAGTTCTCGATCGCGACGTGGAAGGGGTGCCGCCGTGCGTCGAGGTCCGCGACGATCGCCTCGTGGCGCCAGTAGCGGTAGCGGTCGACCACGTTGCGGCGGTCGCCGTCGCGCAGCAGCTCGGGGTCGTAGCGCTCATCGGCGGGCCACGCGCCCTCCCACGGTCCGACGCCGTGCGCCGGGGCCTGGTCGCCCTCGGCCTCGCCGCCGGGCCCGTCGGCCGAGGTCACGCGCGGCCGCCCGCCGCCCACGCGCCGCCCAGCTTGGTGCGCGACGACGTGTTGAGCACCGAGCCCGCGTACAGGCGCGCGCCGATCGCGACGAGCGCGAGCGCGGTGAGCGCGACCACGCCCATCGCGACCCAGGGCTCCCAGGCCGCCGCGTCCCCGGTCGCGACCCGCGCCGGCATGAGCAGCGGCGCGGTGAGCGGGAAGTACGACAGCGCGATGCGCGCGGGGCTCTCGGTCTGCAGGAAGATCGCGGTGAAGAACGGCACCATCACCGCGATCTGCATGTAGAGCGTGGTCGACTGCAGCTCCTCGATCCGGGACGCGAGCGAGCCCGCGACGGCCCACAGGCACGCGAGCATGAGGAAGCCGAGCACGAAGAACGCGAGGAACCACCCGCTCACCACGAGCACCTGCGAGACGATCTCGCCCTGGCCCATCGCACGCGCGCCCAGCAGTCCCGCGCCGACGATGAGCACCACCTGGCCCAGCGCCATCACGGCGTTACCGAGCACCTTGCCCGCGAGCAGCCAGCGGATCGGCACGGCGGCGACGAGGATCTCCACCACACGCGAGGACTTCTCCTCGACCACCGACTGCGCGATCGCGACGCCGAAGGTGAGGACCGTGAAGTAGAACATGAAGCCGAAGATCACGACCACGAGCTCCGGCGGCACCGGCTGCTCCTCCTTCGGCTCGAGCAGGTCGACGCGGGGCGGCGTCGGGGTCGTGAGGGCCGCGACCTGGTCGGCGCTCAGGCCCGCCTCGGCGGCCACCGCCTGCGCGGACGCGGCGGCCGATGCCGTGGCGACCAGCTCCTCGAGCGCGCCGGGGACCCCCTCGCGGGCGGTCACCACGACCGCGCCGTCCGGATCGAGCGAGAGCGCCGCGTCGACGTCCGGGTCGGCCACGGCGGCGGCCGGGTCCTCGGCATCGATCACGGTGATCGCGGCCTCGGGCAGGCCCAGCCCGCCGTCGGCGCCGATCGCGGCGGCGGTCTCCGCGACGGGCCGCGCGTCGGCGGTGCTCGCGACGGTGTACTCCGGGGTGTCCCCCTCGATCAGGGTCGGCACCACGATCGCGATGACGATGACGGCGACGAAGACGAGCGTCGACGCGAGGAAGCCCTTGTCGCGGATCTTCACCGCGATCTCGCGGCCCGCGACGAGGCGGATGAGGTCGGTGCGCGACGCACCCCGCGACGCGGTCATCGGACCACCTCCGCGAAGAGGTCGGACAGCGACGGCAGCACCCGCGAGTAGTGGGTGACGGGCCCGACCGCCTGCGCCGCGGCGAGCAGCGCCTGCGGGTCGGCGGCGTCGTCGAGATCGACGAGCGTCCCCTGCCGCCCGGCCTCGACGAGGGTCATGCCCGGCAGGTCGGGCGCCCATCCGGGGCTGCCGTCGACCGCGACCCGGAACCGCCGCCCGGCACGCTCCTCGCGCAGCGCGCGGGCGTCGCCGGCCGCGACCACGCGGCCCTCGTGGATGAGCACGAGGTCGTCGCACAGCCGCTCGACCATGTCGAGCTGATGGCTCGAGAACAGCACGGGCACGCCCGCGTCCGCACGGCCGCGGAGATGCGCCGCCATCGTGTCCATCGCGATGGGGTCGAGGCCGGAGAACGGCTCGTCGAGGATGAGCAGGTCGGGCTCATGGATCAGCGCCGCCGCGACCTGCACGCGCTGCTGGTTGCCCAGCGACAGCGTGTGGAGCAGGTCGTCGGCGCGGTCCGACAGCCCGAGGGTCTCGAGCAGCGACGCGGCGCGCGCCTGCGCGGTCGCGCGCGGCACCCCGAGCACGCGCCCGAGGTAGACCAGCTGCTCGGCGACCTTCATCTTGGGGTAGAGGCCGCGCTCCTCCGGCATGTAGCCGATGCGGCGCCGCGCCCCGAGCGTCATCGGCTCGCCGCCGAAGGTCACCTTCCCCGCATCGGGGGCGAGCACGCCGACGATGGCGCGCATCGTGGTGGTCTTGCCGGCGCCGTTCGCGCCGACGAAGCCCGTGAGACGACCGGGACGCACCTCGAAGGACACGCCGTCGAGGGCGCGCCGGTCTCCGAAGTCGTGCGTGAGGTCCTGAACCGCGAGGGAGGGGTGGGTCACCCGCCCGACGCTACCAACCCCGGCCCACCGCTCGTCGGGACCGGGCTCCGGACCAAGTTCAGGACCCGGCGGGGTCCTCGCGCAGCTCGATCCGCAGCGACGCGGCAGCGTCACGGGCCTTGGCGCGCGCCTCGTCGACATCGGCGCCCCGCGCGACGGTGACGGCGACGCGGCGGCGGCCGTCGACGCGCGGCTTGCCGAAGAGGCGCAGGTCCGTGCCGGGGGCCGCAAGCGCATCGTCCACGCCCGAGAACACGGGCACGCCGGAGCCCTCCGCGAGGACCGCGCACGAGGCGGTCGGGCCGAGCGTCAGCACCTCCGCGACGGGCAGCCCGAGCACGGCGCGCGCGTGGAGCGCGAACTCGCTGAGGTCCTGCGAGGCCAAGGTGACCAGCCCCGTGTCGTGCGGGCGCGGCGAGACCTCGGAGAAGATCACCTCGTCGCCGCGCACGAACAGCTCGACGCCGAAGACGCCGTAGCCGCCGAGCGCCGCGGTGACGGTGTCCGCGATGCGCCGCGACTCGGCGAGCGCCGCCTCGGACATGGGCTGCGGCTGCCAGGACTCGCGGTAATCACCGTCGACCTGGATGTGGCCCACCGGGTCGAGGAAGGTCACGCCTCCCGCGTGGCGGACGGTGAGCTGGGTGATCTCGTAGTCGAAGTCGACGAAGCCCTCGACGATGATGCGGCTGCCCTCGGCGCGGCCGCCCTCGACCGCGTAGGTCCACGAGCCGTCGATGTCCTCGACCGCGCGGATCACCGACTGGCCCTTGCCGGACGAGGACATCACGGGCTTCACCACGACCGGCAGGCCCAGCACCTCGACCGCGGCGGCGAGCCCGTCGCGCGTGTCGACGAAGCGGTAGGGCGAGGTGGGCAGGCCCAGCTCCTCCGCAGCGAGGCGGCGGATGCCCTCGCGGTCCATGGTCAGCTGCGTCGCGCGCGCGGTCGGGATGACGGTTGCGAGGCCCTCGCGCTCGACGTCCGCGAGCACCGAGGTCGCGATCGCCTCGATCTCGGGGATCACGAGGTGCGGGCGCTCCGCCTCGAGGAGCGCGCGCAGCGCGACCGGGTCGAGCATGTCGACCACGTGGGACCGGTGCGCGACCTGCATCGCGGGCGCGTCCGGATAGCGGTCGACGGCGATCACCTCGGCGCCGAGGCGCATGAGCTCGAGGGCGACCTCCTTGCCGAGCTCGCCGGAGCCGAGGAGGAGCGCGCGGGTCGCGTGCGCGGACAGCGGGGTGCCGAGGGTGACGGTCATGCGCTCATCCTCCCAGGGCGCGGTCCCGGGCGCGGACGATGCGTCAGGAGGCGGGGTCGGCCTCGCGGGGGCCCTCGAAGAGGAAGGCGGGGATGCCGTCGGCGAGCTCGTGCAGCGCGCCGACCACCAGGGGAAGCTCGGCGAGGTCGCTCGCGGACGGCGCGTACGAGTACAGCGCGGAGCCCTCGATCACGAAGGCTCGCCCGACCAGGTCCGCGCCGAGCAGCCGCTCGATCATGCGGGGCGTGAGGATCGCGTGCGCGACGCGCTCGTCATCGGCCTGCACCTTCCAGCGCTGGTTGAACTCGTGCGACTCGGTGTCGAGGTCGCGGCCGCCCAGGCGCCCGAGCGCGCGGAGCATCGCGTTGTCGCCCGTGAGCCGCACCGTGGGCAGCGGCGCGGGGAGGGGCACCCACGTCACCTGAAAGGTGTGCGTGGTGGTGCGGGTACGCCCCTCGGTGTCGCGGCTCTCGGTCTCGTACGAGTACGCGAAGGTCTCGAACGGCCGGCCGCCCATCGTCCCCCACACGACGTCCCTGGCCCGGCGCCTGCGGCCGAGCCCGAACGGCGGGCTGGAGAAGTACGAGGCGCGGGCCGGGTCCTCGGCGAGGTGGCCGAGGTGATGGGCGGCGACCGTCGCCGCGACCGCCTCGCGGCGACGCCGCGCCCCGAGGAACCCGCGCACGCCGAGGACCACGATGAGCGCGACGACGCCGAGGAAGAACAGCGGGAAGAGGACGAACGCGGCCGAGAAGGCGGCGTCGTAGGAGCCCGGCAGGATGAGCTCCGCAGGGTCCATCAGAACTGCACGTTCGGCGCCTGGCGCGCGGCCTCGACGGTCTCGAAGTACTCCTCGCGCGTGAAGCCGAACATGTTCGCGATGAACACGGTCGGGAACGTCTCGATGCGCGTGTTGAGGGTCCGCACGTTCGCGTTGTAGAACCGACGGCCCGCGGCGACGCGGTCCTCGGTGTTGGTGAGCTCCTGCTGGAGCTGCATGAAGTTCTGGTTGGCCTTGAGGTCCGGGTACGCCTCGGCGACCGCGAACAGCCTTCCGAGCGCCTGGGTGAGGACGTTCTCCTGAGCCGCCTGCTCCGCGGGGGACGAGCCGGGCGCGGCGGCGATGGTGCGCGCCTGCGTGACGGCCTCGAGCGTCTCGCGCTCGTGCTTGGCGTAGCCCTTGACGGTCTCGACGAGGTTGGGGATGAGGTCGTGGCGGCGCTGCAGCTCGACGTCGATCTGGCGCCAGGCCTCCTGCACCAGGTTCCTCAGCCTGACCAGGCCGTTGTACGCCGTGATGGCCCACAGGACCACGAGGACGAGGACCACGAGGATCCCGATGACGAGCCATTCCATGTGTCTCTCCTGACGTCTCTGCGCGACTCTAGCGAGTCTCGTCGTCGCTGCCCAGATGCTCGCCGCGCTGGCGCCAGTCCTCGACGCCGTCGCCGTCCGCGTCGGTGCCGATGCCGGTGTAGCTCCGCGAGTTGAGGACGCCGGGCGTGGTGGCCCACGCGGGACCGGTGAGCGGGGCGTCGTCCACGAGCGACCCTCCGGCCTCGCTGAAGCGCCGGATCACGTGCGCCGGGATGCGTCGCGCGACACCGACGACCACGTCGAGCCGCTTCGCGAGCGTGTCGACGCTCTCGCGGCCCGGGGTCCAGATCAGGACCGCGCCGCCCGTGATGCGGATCGAACGCCCGTGGGCATCGGGGGCGAGCAGGCGCTCGATCATGCGCGGGTCGATGACGTCGTGCCCGTAGCGCTGGTCGCGCGCGATGACGCGCCAGCGGCGGTTGAACTCGTGGGACTCGACCTCGACGTCCACGCCGCCGAGCGCCTGCGCGACGTGGTGGGCGAGGTTCTCGGGCACGATGTCGAGGCGCGGCAGCGCCACCGGCAGCTCGGCCAGCGTGACCTGGTGGACCTGCGCGGTCGACCGCTCCCCGTCGCGCTGGCGCTCGACCACGTGCGTGAACGTCGCGCACCGGATCCCGCCGTACATGCCGCGCAGGACGTCCTCCTGGCGCACGGACGTGCCCGTGGCGTCGAAGGGCTCACCCGAGAACCGGTGCGAGTAGGCCGCCGTGCGCGGGAGATGCTCCCACCCGTGGGAAGCGGCGAACTCCGCGGCCGCGTTCCCGTGCCGCAGCCGCGACACGCCCTCCCACACGAGGAGCGCGAGCACCACAGCTCCCGCGACCGCGAGGATCACGTCGAGGCGGCTGCCGCCGCCGTACCACGCGACCAGGCCCAGCAGCCCGAGCGCGCCCGCGCCGACGCGCACGCCTCTGATCCCCCTCATGGCGGTCACCCTAGCGAGGGGACGATGCGCGGGGAAGGGTCAGGACAGGCCGAGGTCGTCCAGCCCGTAGAGGTAGAGGTAGGGCAGGCCCTCCTCCTCGATGACCTGACGCGCGCCCGTGTCGCGGTCGACGATCACCGCGACCGCGACGACCTCCGCGCCGGCCTCCTTGAGCGCGCCGACCGCGGTGAGCACCGAGCCGCCGGTGGTCGAGGTGTCCTCGACGGCGACGACCCTGCGGCCCGCGACGTCGGGGCCCTCGATGCGGCGCTGCAGGCCGTGCGCCTTGGACTCCTTGCGCACCACGAAGGCGTCGAGGTCGAGCCCGCGCGAGGCCGCCGCGTGCAGCAGCGAGGTCGCGACCGGGTCGGCGCCGAGCGTGAGACCGCCGACGGCGTCGATGTCGGCCGGGCCGTAGCCCGCCTCCTCGAGCGCGTCGAGCAGCACATGGCCGACGAGCGGCGCCGCGCGGTGGTGGAGCGTGATGCGGCGCAGGTCGACGTAGTAGTCCGCCTCCTTGCCCGAGGCGAGGGTGATCTTGCCGTGCACGACGGCGAGGTCCTTGATGAGGTCGCGCAGCTGCTCGCGCGGGGTGCCGGTGGTCATGGCGCCCAGCCTAATGCGGACGATGCGGGCGCCGGGCCCTGTGTCAGCGGTCCTGGTGGCTGCGACGTCCGCGGGTAAGGCGGCGCGGCACCGCGCGGAGCACCGCGCCCGCGACGGCGTAGCCGGGCGAAGGGGTCACCACGGTCTGCCCGCGCCGCACAGCCGCGAGCGCCGAGGTCACCACGCGCTCGGGATCGAGCCACACCGGCTCGGGGAACTCGTGGCGCATGTGGCTGAGCGCGTCGTCGTCGTGGAAATGCGTCCGCACCAGGCCCGGCAGCACCGCGGTCGCGGTCACCCCGGTGCCGGCGAGCTGACCGGCGAGCACCTGCGTGAAGTCCACCGCCCAGCGCTTGTGCGCGGCGTACGTGGTGTTCGCGAGATGCGCCGCGACCGAGGAGACGTTGAGGATCGCTCCGTGGCCGCGCTCGACCATGCCGGGGATCGCGGCGTGCGCGAGGCGCAGCGGCGCGGTGACGTGAATGTCGAGCAGCGCCTTCTCGCGGCGCCAGCTCGACGACGTGACGGGCTCGCCGATGCCGAAGCCCGCGTTGTTGACGAGAAGGCTCACGGGAGCGTCCTGCTGCTGCAGGCGGGCGGCCACGGCCGTGCGCCCCTTCTCCGTCGTGAGATCCGCGGGCAGGATCTCGGCGGTGCGACCCGTCGCGCCCTCGAGCAGGTGCGCGACCTCGCTCAGCCGGTCGCGCGAGCGCGACACCAGCACCACGTCGTGGCCCGCGGCGGCGAGCTGCCACGCGAACTCCTCGCCCAGTCCCGACGATGCCCCTGTCACAAGTGCGGTTGCCATGCGACGAGGCTACCGGGGCATCGTCCGCCGGTATTTTGGATGCCATGCGTCTCGCCACCTGGAATGTGAACTCCATCCGTGCCCGCGTCGACCGGGTGATCGACTGGCTCGACCGCTCGGGCACCGATGTGCTCGCGATGCAGGAGATCAAGTGCAAGCCCGAGCAGTTCCCGCGCGAGGCCTTCGAGGCCGCGGGCTACGAGCTCGCGATCCACGGCCTCAACCAGTGGAACGGCGTCGCGATCGCGTCGCGCGTGGGTCTCGAGGACGTCGAGACGTCCTTCCCCGAGCAGCCCGGCTTCGCCAAGACCGGCGATCCGGTCGTCGAGGCGCGCGCGCTCGGCGCGACCGCGGGCGGCGTGCGCGTGTGGAGCCTGTACGTCCCCAACGGGCGCGGCCTCGCGGACCCCCACTACACGTACAAGCTCGACTTCCTCGCGCGGCTCAAGGACGCCGCGGCGACCTGGTCGTCCGAGCCGACCGCGCTCGTGGGCGACTTCAACGTGGCGCCGCTGCCCACCGACATCTGGTCCGAGGAGGACTCCGAGGCGGTCACGCACGTGACCCCCGAGGCCCGCGCCGCCTTCCACGCCTTCGAGGACGCGGGCTACACCGAGCTGTCGCGCCGGTTCCTGCCCGAGGAGCGGACCTACACGTTCTGGGACTACAAGGCCCTGCGCTTCCCCAAGGGCGAGGGCATGCGGATCGACTTCGCGTACGCGTCCGAGCCGCTCGCGGCGCGGGCGACCGGCGTGAGCATCGTGCGCGACGAGCGCAAGGGCAAGGGCGCCTCGGACCACGTCCCGGTGGTCGTCGACCTGGCCGACGCCTGACGGTCCATCGTCTCGCTCCACTGCCTCATCCCGGTCCCCCTCTAGCCCAGCAGGCGCCCACGCGCCGAGATCGCGGCGAGCACGGCCGGCTCGCCCTGCTCGGTGAGCCACTGCAGGAGGCTCGCCGGCGCTGACGGATTGGACGCGATCGCGGGCCGCAGCTCGGGATGCGCGTACGCGAGCTGCGAGAGCTCGGTCGCGGTCGCGTAGGGGCTGGTCGCGAGCAGCCGCTCCGCGCCGATGCCGTGCGCCGCGAAGGGCGCGGACTCCTCCGGCGCACGGAACGCCGTCGCCGCGGGCCGCGGGAGCTCGCGGGCGGCGCGGGACGTGCGGATCATCCGCCGGACCAGCACCGCGATCACGCCGAGCGGCACGAGCGGCAGCGCGAGCACCACGGGAGGCACCGACATGTCCACCCCGTACTCCGTGAGGAGCGCGAAGGCGATGAAGGAGACGGCCCCGACGAGGAAGATCACTCTCGAGCCGGAGGCCAGGGCCACGCGGGAGTGGAGAGAGGCGATGACGACGAGCAGGAGCATTCCCCCCGTGACGACCAGTGCAAGAGACTCGGTCGACCAGCTCACTGCTCGAACCCCTCTCCACCTCCCACGTGTACCTCGGTTAGAGGTTCCCTCGCCCGCACCGACCGGACAAGCCCCCATTTGTGGGGGCACAAGCGTCCGACGGCCGTGCCACCGCGGCCATCGGCCCAGGTTGGACTAGAGTTTTCCGCGTAGAAAGGGGGGCTGATCATGACCGTCGCGAAGGAGCGCCGCGTCATCGCTCTCGTCGAGGATCACGCGCTCATCTCCATCGGCTTCCGCGACCTCGTGGAAGGCGCCCCCGACCTCGAGCTCGCGGGGCTCGTCGAGAGCGTCGACTCGCTCGCGGGGCTCGGGCGCACGCTCGACCTCGTGGTGCTCGACCTCCGTCTCGCCGACGGCTCGACCCCCGAGTCGAACATCGCCGCGATCCACGAGATGGGCTCGCACGTGCTCATCTACACCGGCGGCGAGGACCGCAAGCTCATCCAGTCGGCGGCCCGCGCGGGCGCGCTGGGGCTGATCCGCAAGTCCTCCGAGCCCGACGTGCTGCTCGAGGCGATCCGCACCGCCGCCGCGGGCCAGGAGGTCTTCGGCACGGACTGGGCCGCGGCGATCGACTCCGACGACTCGCTCGCGGACGCGAAGCTCAGCGCGCGCGAGCGCGAGATCCTGTCGCTCTACGCCTCGGGCCTCACCGCCTTCTCCGTCGCCCGCCACCTGGGCGTCTCCCGGGAGACCGTCGCCGACTACGTCAGCCGCATCCGCCGCAAGTACGCGGACGCGGGACGACCGGCCGCCTCGCGGGTCGATCTGTACAAGCGGGCGCTCGAGGACGGTCTGCTCGAAGGCCCCCAGTGACGGGCGCGAGACCGGCGCGCGAACGCCTACAGCGCACCCTGCTCGGCGCCCTCGGCGTCGGCGCCCTGATCTTCGGCGCGCTGCTCGCGACCGGCGACAGCGGCTGGATCACGCAGGTCGACCAGCTGCGCGCCCCGTTCGGTGTGCTCACGGTGCTCATCGGCATCGTGGTGCCGACCGCGTACGTGGTGCTCGCCCGGGTGCTCCCGATCCGCCCGCTGCTCGCGCTCGCCGGCACCACGTCGATGGCCTTCCTGGGCGTCCAGCTGCTGTGGCCCATGATGATGCACGAGCCGTTCCTCGCGAACGACGGGACGCCGTGGATCCAGGGCGTCACGGCCGTCCACGCGACGGCCGCCGCGATCTCGTGGCCGCGCATCGTCGGCTGGGCGTACCCGCTCGCCCAGGGCCCCATCGTCGCGTTCACCCAGATCCGCGTGCGCGACGACGCGGCCCTCGAGGCGACGCTCGACGGCCTCGGCGCGATCATCTTCTGCCTCATCGTGTGCGGCATCTCGATCGCGGTGATCTCCGCGGGCGACCGCCAGGACGCCGCGGCGGCGCACGCGCGCGAGCAGGCCGCGCTCGAGGCGAGCCGGCGCACGCGCGAGGCCGAGCAGTCGCGCATCAACGCGATCGTCCACGATGACGTGATGTCGGTGCTGCTCGCCGCGTCGCGGCCCTCTCCCCCGGCCCAGCTCGCGGAGCAGGCGCGCCACGCCATCGCGAGCGTCGAGTCCCTCGCGAGCGGGCGCACGGAGACGCGGGACTACGACCCCGAGGAGTTCATCGCGGTGGTGCGCTCGACCGCCGCGGTCATCGACTCCGCCGTGCCCGTGCGCTACTCGGTCGAGGGCGAGCAGCCGATGCCGGCCGGCGTGGTCGCGGCCTTCGCCGAGGCGACCGCGGAGGCGCTGCGCAACGCGCTCGGGCATGGGGGCGACGCCTCCGCGCCCCGCGTCGAGTGCGACGTCGACGACGGCTCGGCGCGGGTGGTGATCGCGGACAGCGGCACCGGCTTCGCCGCGTCGCGGATCTCGCCCCGCAGGCTCGGGATACGCGTGAGCATCCTCGAGCGCATGCGCGCCGTCACCGGCGGCGACGCCGACGTCACGTCGACGCCCGGGGCCGGCACCACCGTCACGCTGTCCTGGAGCCGCGCATGAGCCATCACACCGCCCCGCCGCAGGCGTCCCGGACCGTCGACGTCAGCCGCCTGCTCGCGCTGCGCTCCGAGGGCGCGAGCCTCATCCTCGGCGTGTTCATCGTCACCAACGTGGTCTTCACCATCTCGACGCTCCAGGCGCTGACGGTGACGTGGCCCGCATACCTCGCGACCGTCATCGTGAGCCTCGCGGGCGTGCTCCTCGGGCGGCCGCACCCGGACCCGTTCCCGCTGAGGGACTCGCTCCTCGTCGCCGCCGCGGTCATCGTCTCGACGCTGCTGATCTCGTGGTGCCTGCCCGCGGAAGGTCCGCTCGGTCGCGAGTCGTGGCACCTCGGCTCGAACACCTGGCTGCTGTGGTTCCTCATCCTGCGCGGTCGCACCGCGCTCGCGTGGGTCACGATGGCGGGCATGGCCGCCATCACCGCGGTGTGGGCCGGCACCACCGGCCGCGGCGCGGTGGCGGGCCTCATGATGGTCGACACCCAGATCGGCCTGCTCGTGGTCGCGACGCTGTTCGTCATCACGCTGCGCCGCACGGCCCACCGGATCAACGAGCTCACCGAGCGCTCCGTCGACTCCGCCGCGGCCGCCGCGACCGCCGAGGCCGAGCGTCAGGTGCGCCTCCAGCGCGCCGCCGAGGTCGCCGCGACCTCGCTCCCGCATCTCCAGCGCGTCGCGGAGGGCTCCGCGCTGTCCGACGACGAGCGCGCGACGATGCGCGAGGTCGAGGCGCGGTTGCGCGACAGCGTGCGCGGGCGCGCGCTCGCAACCCCGGCTGTGCTCGACGCCGCTGCCCGTGCGCGGGCGCGCGGGGTCGACGTGACGCTCCTCGACGACCGCGGCGCGGGCCTCGCCTCCGGCGCGGCCATGTCCCGCGTGGACGATGCGGTCGCGGCGGCGCTCGACTCCGCCTCCGGCGCGGTGACCGTGAGGCTCCTGCCGGCCGCGCGCGAGGAGGCGGTCACCATCGTGGCGGTCGCCGAGGACGCGGTCAGCCGCATCGTCCTCGACGAGGACGGGAACGCGACGGCGGCCTGACCCCTGAGGATCAGGCCGCCGGAGACGGGGACTTCGCGGGCTCAGGACAGAGCGCGCGCCTTGAGGCTCTCGTACTCCTCCTCCGTGATCGCGCCCGAGTCGAGCAGATCCTTGGCCGCCTTGATCTCGCCGGCCGGACCGGCCTCACCCATGAGGCCCTGGGTGTACTCGACCTGCGCGGCGCGGACCTGCTCGGCGGCGGCCATGTCGCGCTCCGCCATGCCCTTGCCGCGGGCGAAGATGTAGATCAGCGCGCCGATGCACGGGATGAGCACCAGGAGCAGGGTCCACATGATCTTGCCGATCACCGAGAGGTCCTTGTCGCGGAACACGTCGAAGATGAACCGGATGACGAGGAACAGGAAGCCGATCCAGATCGCGAACCAGAGCGACCACAGCAGGATGTTGAGGAAGTTGGCGAAGAAGTCCATCGCGGTACCTTTCTGAGGCGCCACCGTCGCGGTGCGCCGTCGATCCTCACGCTAGCGCGTCGAGACCGCCCAAGCACAACGAAATGCCTCGAAATTCACGGAAGCCGCGGCGTGCTACGCGCCGCCGGGGCGGCGGCCCCTCCACCGCCGCACCTCCGCGTCGACGTCCCTGGTCGGGGTGACGAGCGGAGGTCCGTCGGCCGGGCGGCAGCGCGCGGTCCGCACGCGTGCGTTGAAGCCCTCGACGGCCTCGCGGACCTCGGCCTCCGCGGCGAGTGCGTCCAGGCGAGCGTCGAGCGCCGCGTCCTCGCGGCGCAGCATCACCGACTCCGGGCCCAGGCCCGACAGCCGCTCTCGCTCGACGAGGCCCTTGACCCACCAGTCGGGGTCGCCGCTCGTGAGCCCCGGGATCGGTTTGCCCGCGCCGGGAAGGTTCTCGAAGTCGCCGCGCGCCTGCGCCTCGGCGATCCGCCGCTCGACCCAGAGGTGCTGCGTGTCGGCGCGGTCGCGCGCGCGGCGCGCCTCGACCCGCTTCTCCTGCTCGCGACGCTCGTGCTCGGCCGCCTGGCTCGCGACGTCGACCGTCGGGCTCTCGTGGGCGGCCGCATCGTCCCGCGCGACCGCGTAGCGCGCGGCCTCGAGCTCGGGGTCGCGGCGGGATCTGCGCATGCTCCATGCTCGCACGCCCTCAGCCACGGCTCCCGATGAGGCGCCGTCGCCGACCGTGCGCGCGGCATCGGTCGGCGACGGCGATCCGTCAGTCCTCGCGCGCCTTCCGCATCACCACGGCGAAGGTGTGCGCGCTCGGATCGTAGGGCGCGCCGCTCACATCACCGAGCACCTGCTCGACCTCGAGGCCGGCCGCGGCGGCCTCGGCGGTCGCCTCCTCGGGCGTGAGGCACTGGGTCCAGTTCCAGTACTCGCGCGTCGCGCCGTCGCGCTCGATCACGTAGTGGTCGACGCCGAGCCGGAGCTCGTCGTACCGCCAGCTCTCGCGGGTGCCCACGTACGGCGTCGGCGCCCAGAACCCGCCCATGAGATCCGGCTCGGTGACCCGGTCCTCCGTCAGGGTGGCGAAGCGCGGCGCGGCCGTCATGTCCGCGAGCATCGACCCGCCGGGCCGGAGCGCGACACGGACCCGTCGCAGCAGCAGCCCGCGCTGGGCGGGGCTGAGCGCGCAGTAGTCCTCGTAGATCATGATCGCGAGGTCGTGGCCCGTGCCGAGCTCGGCGTCGAGGTAGCTGCCGTGGACGAAGGTCGACGCGAGCCCGCGAGCGGCCGCCGTCGCGCGGGCGTGGGCGAGCGAGCGCGCGGACACGTCGATCCCGCGCACGGTCGCGCCGGCCGCGGCGAGGCGCTCGGCGTAGAGCCCGGGCCCGCAGCCGAGGTCGAGGACGCTTGTGCCGCGCCCGATGTCGAACTCCGCGGCGATCCAGGCCGCGGAGGCGTCGATGAAGCGGTGAGGGCGTGAGGCCGGGACGGCCTCCGGGTCGAGATGGAGGTCGAGCATCCGCGCGGAGATGTGCGGATCGTTCCAGAACTCGGGGGTGGTGTAGGCGCTGAACGGCGCCGGCTTGCTGGTCATGAGGTACTCCTGTCAGGGGTGGTCGGATCGCGACGCGACGAGGCGTCGGGCGGAATCTGACCTAGGAGCGCATGCGACGAGGCTAGCACCGGGGCCCTCCGCGCCCGCGGGACCATGGGCGCGCATCGGGACGCGACGATGCGCCTGTGGGAGCCGCGCAGAGGTGGGCGCGCGGGTCATCGGTCCGGAGACGACGAAGGCCGGACCTTGCGGTCCGGCCTCATGTCTGGCGCGCCCGGAGGTGTCTGGTTTCAGGACATCGTGAACGGCTGTCTCAAGACATCGTGAACGGTGCCCGTCGCGCGGTTCGAGATGTCTCAGGACATCGTGAACGGTGGCTAAGTACGAGGTGCTGATCAAGGCAGTGACGGTGCAGGGGATGTCGTACGGGCAGGTCGCTGCACGCTACGGGGTGTCGAAGG
>NZ_BBLU01000015.1 GCF_000759715.1 Demequina mangrovi | reverse complement strand
CGAGAGCGGGTGACGGGAATCGAACCCGCACCATCAGTTTGGAAGACTGAGGCTCTACCATTGAGCTACACCCGCGAAGCCGATCGTCGCTGACGCGTGCTCGGCGCGTACTAGAGTAGCGGAGCCTCGCTGCGGCGAGGTACATCGCGCCGAGGGCGGCGCGACGGGGTGTAGCGCAGCTTGGTAGCGCATCTGCTTTGGGAGCAGAGGGTCGCAGGTTCAAATCCTGTCACCCCGACGGACCGTCGAGGAGCCGCTGCGGCGGTGCCCCGGCGTGGTCGTGATCCGCGTCACCCCGTGCCGGTGACCGTTGACCCCCGCTTGCACGGGCCGCTACGTTGCCAGGATGCATCTTGAGCGCCTGACGCTGCCCCAGCGCATCTCCGCCGTCGCCATCGTCGTGGTCGCCCTGGCCGCCTTCCTCCCGTGGGTGTCGATCTTCGGCCTCTCGGCCATCGGGCTCGAGGGCGACGGCATGCTCACGCTCGCGTTCGCCATCGCCGGCGGCGTGGTGCTCGCGATCACGTCCGGTCTGGTCGGCGGCGAGCGCACGCCGGGTCGGGCCTCGCAGATCGCGCTCGTCGTGCTCGCGAGCCTCGTCGCCGTGATCGGCCTGTTCGACATGAACGGCGCGGCGGCGATGGGCCTCTACCTCACCCTCTTCGGCGGCATCGCGTGGGTGGTCGGCGCCGTGTGGCAGCTCCGGCTCAAGCAGGACGCGCCCGCCGCACCCGTCGAGGGGCTCGACGAGGCCGCCTGAACCAGTCGCACCTGCGAGGAGACATCGCGCGCGAGCCGCGCGCGAGTGCTTGACTGGAGGGCGGGGGAGCCCGCCAGTCAAGGGGTTCGCGATGTCCGTCTCGACCGAGGCCGCGGCGCGCCGCGGCGTGACCGCACGCACCGCCGGAGCCTTCTACCTCGCGTTCATCGTCGCGTCGTTCCTGGCCGACCAGATCGGCCGCATCGGCCTGAGCAACGAGGACGCGCTCGCGGACGTCATCGCGACGTCCGAGGCGCGGTTCCGAGCCGGGCTCGCGATCGCGCTCGTGTCCCTGCTCTTCTTCGTGCTCGCGGCGTGGGCGCTCGCGGAGCTGCTGAGGCCCTTCGGGCGCGGCCTCGCGTTGCTGCTCCTCGTGCTCAACGCGGTCGGCGCGGCCATCCATGCGGCGAGCCTCGTCGTGCTGTCCGTCGGTCTCGCGGCTGACGCCGGGGACGCCGTCGCCGTCGCGATCGAGGTGCACGGCACCGGCGTGGTCGCGGCGCAGGTGTTCTTCAGCGCGTGGTTGTTCCCGCTCGGGATGCTGCTGCTGCGCAGCGGGATCGTTCCTCGCGTGCTGGCCTGGCTGGTCCTGCTCGACGGCGTGGCCATCGCCTGGTGGTTCGTGCAGGCCATGCTGCTGCCCGACAGCCCCGAGCTCAGCTACCCCGCGTGGGCCATCAGCTTCGCCGCGGAGGCCGGGCTCGCGCTGTGGCTGCTCGTCCGCGGCGCCCGCACCGGAGCCACCGAAGCCTCCGACGCCTCCGGATCCTGAACGCCGGTCCTCCTGGCAGGCTGTGCGCATGACCGACGTCTCAGCCCTCCGTCGCGCGGTGCTCGCCGTCGCGCTCATCAACCTCGGCTACTCGGTGGTCGAGTTCACGGTGTCGCAGCTCATCGGCTCGGTCGCGCTCGTGGCGGACTCGATCGACTTCCTCGAGGACGGCGTCCTCAACCTCCTCATCTTCTTCGCCGCGGCGTGGCCCCTGCACCGCCGCGCGCGCGTCGGGCACGCGCTCGCGATCGTGATCCTGGTGCCCGCGGCGGTCACGCTCGTCACCGCGGTGGTGAAGATCATCGATCCGACCCGTCCCGAGACCATCCCGCTCACGGTGACGGCGTTCGGCGCGCTCCTCGCGAACCTCGCGGCCGCCGCGATCCTCGTCCGGCATCGTCACACCGGCGGGTCGATGGCGCGCGCCGCATGGCTGTCCGCGCGCAACGACGCGCTCGCGAACGTCGCGATCCTCGCGACGGCGGCCATCGCGCTCGCGTGGGTCTCGGGCTGGCCGGACATCATCGTGGGCGTCGGCATCGCCGCGCTCAACGCCGATGCGGGCGTCAAGGTCTGGCGAGCGGCCTCGGCCGAGCGACTCGGGGCCAAGCAGGCCGAGGCGTAGTCAGACGAGCGACACCGTCAGCGCGAGCACCGCGAGCAGAGGCACGACGCCCTGGAGCGCCGCCGCGCGGGCGTATCGGCGCGAGCCCGAGACGAGCACGAGCGCCGCTGCGGTCATCGATCCGCATCCCGCGTAGACCAGCGCCGCGCCGGCCGCCGTCGACCCGGTCGCGAGGAGGACGATGCCGACCGACGTCACGATCGCGAGGAAGAGGTTGTAGAAGCCCTGGTTGAAGGCGAGCGCGCGGGTGACCTGCGCATCGTGCTCCGATGCGATGCCGAACACCTCGCGCGTCTCCGGGCGCATCCACGCGAGCGACTCGAGCCAGAAGATGCCCACGTGGATCAGCGCGGCGAGCACCGCGAGCACGCAGGTCGCGACGAGCATCACAGCTCCATCCGCATCACCGCGCGGCCCGGCGTGGGCCGGGAGACCTCGGCCATGCCCGCGGCCTCGAAGACCGATCGCGTCCCGACGAACAGCGCGGAGGCGTCGCCGCCCTCGACGCGCGGATAGCCCTCGACCGCCCGGGCGCCGAGGGCCCGCGCATGCGCGACCGCCGCGACCGCGAGAGCGCCGGCGACGCCACGCCCGCGGAACCCGCGCCGGACCACGAAGCACGTGATCGCCCAGACCCCTGCATCGTCCTTGTCCTCGTCGCGCCCGGTCCAGGGGATGCGCGCGGTGCGCAGCCGCGGGTACGCGGTGCGCGGCTCGACCGCGACCCACCCGACCGGCTCGTCGTCGAGGTACGCGACCAGCCCCGAGGTGGGTGCGTCGGGGAGCCCGCATCCGGCCTGCGCGACCAGCGCCTCGTCCCGCGCCTCGCGACCCGCGGCCTTCCACTCGGACTGCGGGAGCTTGAACCACTGGCAGCGGCAGCTGTGCGCGTCCCCGCCCTCGCGCATCACCAGGTCCAGGTCCGCGTGCGACGCGCGGTTGGCGGGCACGATGCGCGGCTCGGTCATCCGCCCAGGCTACGAGGGCCGTAGGCTCGGCGCATGGCTAAAGACACGCGCGTCACCTACGTCCTGGTCGACGGTGAGAACATCGACGCCACCCTCGGCACGTCCATCCTGGGCAGGCGGCCCCGGCCGGAGGAGCGTCCGCGCTGGGAGCGCGTGCTGCGCCACGTCCAGGACCGGTGGAACCAGCCGACGCAGGGGCTCTTCTTCCTCGCGGCCAACAACGAGCTGCCCATGACCTTCGTGCAGGCGCTGCTCGCGATCGGCTTCCGCCCCATCCCGCTGTCGGGCAGTGCGGGTGAGAAGGTGGTCGACATCGCGATCCAGCGCACCATGGAGGCGCTGCGGGACCGCGAGGGCGACGTGGTCCTCGTGAGCAACGACGGCGACTTCGTGGACCAGGCCGAGGACCTGCTCGACGGTCGGAGGGTCGGTCTCGCGGGCTTCGTCGAGTTCCGCAACAACGCGTTCATCGAGCTGCAGGGCCAGGGGCTCGAGTTCTTCGACCTCGAGTACGACATCCGTGCCTTCAACGAGCCGCTGCCGCGCGTGCGGATCATCCCGATCGAGGACTTCGACCCGCTCGAGTTCCTGTAGCCCGCCGCAGGGCGCGGCCTCAGATGCTGTGGACGCCGCCGTCCGTCGGCTCGTCGGCCTCCGGGCGCAGCGCGGAGAGGTCGGCGGTGCCCAGCAGCTCCGCCGCGGCGGCGAGCGTCGCCCAGTCCTCGGCGGTGAGATGCGCGAGGGCCGGGCACAGGGAGTCGGCGAGCTCGCGGAGCCACTCCGTCACCATCGTCGCGCCGTCCTCGGTGAGGTGGAGCAGCACGCCGTGCGCGTTCGCCGGGTCCGCCAGCCGTTCGATCAGCCCGCGGTCCTCGAGCCGCGCGGCGATCTGCGCGATCGCTGGGGGCGCGATCCGCAGCCGGTGCGCGAGCGCGCGGAGATCGAGGTCGCCCTCGCGGTGCAGCGTCCCGAGGAGCTGCCGGGTGGACGATGCGGTGAGGTCGCCGAGCGCGACCGCGCCGGCCTGCGACACACCCTGCACAGCGGTGAAGAGGGCCGCGAGTGTGGCCTGCCTCACATCGTCCATGCGGGCATGTCTATGCCCCGGGGGGAACCCCGTCAAGGGCGCGTGTCCGCTGTGTAGGGCAACGTCCGAAAGGTCGGTCGAATTGGCCTGTGCGCGTGCGGCGCGTACGATTGCAGGGTTGCCCGACCAGCGGGAGCCGACGGAGCCCCCGCGGGCCCCACCATCCACACTCAGGAGTACGTAGTGACCAGCGCCCTCGAGAAGATCGACGCCACCACCGTCAAGCTGACGGTCAGCCTCTCCGAGGCGGACCTCGCTCCCAGCATGGAGCACGCCTACGAGCACGTGGGCAAGCAGGTGCAGATCCCCGGCTTCCGCAAGGGCAAGGTCCCCGCGAAGGTCCTGGAGCAGCGCGTCGGCAAGGGCGCCATCATCGAGCACGCCGTCAACGAGGGCCTGCCCGGCTGGTACACCGAGGCCGTGCGCGAGTCGGGCATCCGCCCGTTCGGCCAGCCCGAGGTCGAGGTCACCAAGATCCCCGGCGTCGTCGAGGGTGACGAGGGCCTCGAGTTCACCGCCGTGGTCGAGATCCGCCCCGAGGTGACCCTGCCCGCCGTGGCCGACCTCACCATCGAGGTCGAGCCGGTCGCGGTCTCGGACGAGGACGTCGACGGCCGCCTCGACGCGCTCCGTGAGCGCTTCGGCACGCTGGTCGGCGTCGACCGTCCGGCCGCCGACGGCGACTTCGTGACGCTCGACCTCACCGCCGTCATCGGCGACGAGACCATCGACTCGGTCCAGGGCACCTCCTACCAGGTGGGCGCCGGCAACATGATCGAGGGCATCGACGAGGCCATCGCCGGCCTGTCCGCCGACGAGGAGACCACCTTCGAGGGCCCGCTCGCCGCGGGCGACCACGCCGGTGAGACCGCGCAGATCACCATCAAGGTGACCGCCGTCAAGACCCGCGAGCTCCCCGAGGCGGACGACGACTTCGCGCAGCTCGCGTCGGAGTTCGACACCATCGCCGAGCTCCGCGAGGACCTCACCGCGCAGGCCGCCAAGATCAAGGTCAACAACCAGGCCATGGAGGCCCGCGAGAAGCTTCTCGAGAAGCTCACCGAGGCCACCGACTTCGAGCTCCCCAAGAAGGTCATCGAGGACGAGGTCCACAACCACCTCGACAACGAGAACCGCCTCGAGGACGACGAGCACCGCGCCGAGGTCACCGAGGAGGCCCAGAAGGCCCTCCGCACCCAGATCCTCCTCGACCAGCTCGCGGACGACCTGGACATCGAGGTCGAGCAGCCCGAGCTCCTCGACTACCTCATCAACTCGTCGCGCCAGTACGGCATGGACCCGGGCACCTTCATCCAGCAGGTCGAGCAGGCCGGCCAGATCCCGGCCATGGTCGCCGAGGTCGCGCGCTCGAAGGCGACCGCCTTCGCGCTGCGCCGCGCCACCGTGGTCGACACCGCGGGCGCCGCGGTCGACCTGTCTGACGTGATCGGCTCGATCGAGGACGAGAAGGCCGAGGAGGCCGCCGCGGCCGACGCCGCCGCCGCCGAGTAAGTCTCGCTTCGCGACGAGGCCCCGGTCACCGAGAGGTGACCGGGGCCTCGTGCTGTGCGGGGACGATGCGGATCAGGCGCCCTGGGTGGTCTCGATGGTGACGTTGCACCACTCGGCGGGGTTGTCGCCGCCGCACTCGTTGAGGAACCATCCGGCGAACGCGAAGATCGCGATCAGCGCGAAGATGCCGAGCACCACGAGGATGTAGCCGATGATGAGGCCCGCGAGGCCGAGCCCGCGGTTGTCGGCCTCGCCGCGCTTCGCCGCCGCCAGGCTGAGGTGGCCGAAGACGATGCCGCCGATCGCGGTGATGCCGGTGAAGAGGCCCGCGAGCGACAGGATGAGGGCGGTCACGCCCATCCAGTTCTTCTGGGTGCCGGATCCCGGTCCGTAGGCCGGAGCGGCGCCGTATCCGGGCTGCGCGTAGCCCGGCTGGGCGTACCCCTGCTGCGGAGGGGCCTGCGTGTAGCCGGGCGCCGGCTGCGCCGGCTGCGGCGGCTGCTGCGGGGGCTGCTGCGGCTGCTCCGGCTGCGGGGTCGGGGCGCCCTGCGCGCCGGAGGTGCCGGACGGGGGCGTCTCCGGCGGCTCCTGGGCGAAGGGGTCCTGCGGCGGGTTCGTCATGTCGTCCTCCTCTCGCGACCCCCGTGGTCGCGTTCCTGCTTCGCACGCTAATCCGCTTCGCTCGCCGCCGCATCGGCTGCGCGCCCGACCGTGTGTGCTGCCACGTCGGGGATTGCCCTGACGGGGAGGGCGGGCATCGTCCGTGCCGCGTCAGAGCATCGTCGCGACGGCGTCCGCGGAGCCGCTCGCCTCGGTGCACCACTCGGCGGGGTCGGAGCCGCCGCACTCGGAGATCACGAAGCCGATCCCGGTGAGCAGGGCGAGGAGGAACAGCCCCCAGAACACGAGCCCGAGCACCGCGACCACGTAGCCGACGACGAGGCCGGCCAGGCCGGTTCCACGGTTGTCCGCCTCGCCGCGGCGCGCGGCGTCCAGGCTGAGATGGCCGAGCACGATGCCGGGGATCGCGGTGAACCAGGTGACCAGGCCCGCGAGCGACAGCACCAGCGAGGTGATGCCCATCCAGTTCGAGGCGCGCTCGGGCGGCGAGGAGGGGCGGGGCGGGGCGTCGTAGGGCGGCGGAGCCGCGTACGGCGGCGGCGCGGCGTAGGTCGGCTGCGCGGGCGGGACCTGCGGGTCCTGCGGGTGAGGGGATGCGGTGCTCATGACGGCTCCAGTCCTCGGGTGGATCTCCTTCTTCGACGCTAGGCCGGGCGGCCGCGCCGCGCATCGTCCGCGGGTCCGATCCGAGCCGCGCAGACGTGGGGGAGGGCCCCGACGAGGCGGCCGCGGCCCCGTCGCGGCGTTCGTGGCCCGTGCCGTTCACCCCGTAGCGAAACAGGGGGGTCAACGGCATCGCTCGGTCGGTCGTGGGCGTTAGTGTCGGTCAGGACGCTCGACAGGAGGACACACGTGAACGAGATCACGGCGCGAGGCGACGGACCCGGGATGGGTCTGAACGACTCGATCTTCAACCGGCTGCTGCGGGAGCGCATCATCTGGCTGGGCGACGAGGTGCGCGACGACAACTCGAACGCCATCTGCGCGCAGATGATGCTGCTGGCCGCGGAGGACCCGGACAAGGACATCTACCTGTACATCAACAGCCCCGGCGGCTCGATCACCGCGGGCATGGCGATCTACGACACGATGCAGTACATCAAGCCCGACGTCGCGACCGTCGCGATGGGCATGGCCGCGTCGATGGGGCAGTTCCTGCTCTCGTCCGGCGCGCCCGGCAAGCGCTTCGCGACGCCGCACGCCCGCGTGATGATGCACCAGCCGTCGGGCGGCATCTACGGCACCGCGACCGACATCCGCATCAACGCGGAGCTCATCATGCACATGAAGAAGGTGCTCGCGTCGCTGACGGCCGAGCAGACCGGCAAGTCGATCGAGCAGATCACCAAGGACGCCGACCGCGACCGCTGGTTCACGGCGGACGAGGCGCTCGAGTACGGCTTCGTCGACAAGGTCATCACGCACGCCGCCGAGGCGGGCGACAAGTCCCAGGGAGGCAAGGCGTGAGCGAGATCCAGCGCGCGTTCCAGGCGGCCGGACGCACGGCCGGCACGTTCGGCGGCGGGGCGTACGACGCTCCCTCGTCGCGCTACATCCTTCCCCAGTTCGAGGAGCGCACGGCCTACGGCTTCAAGCGCCAGGACCCGTACGCGAAGCTGTTCGAGGACCGCATCATCTTCCTCGGAGTGCAGATCGACGACGCCTCGGCGGACGACGTGATGGCGCAGCTGCTCGTGCTCGAGTCGCAGGACCCGGACCGCCTCATCACGCTGTACATCAACAGCCCCGGCGGCTCGCAGACCGCGCTCACCGCGATCTACGACACGATGCAGTACATCAAGCCCGAGATCCAGACCGTGTGCCTGGGCCAGGCGGCCTCCGCCGCCGCGGTGCTGCTCGCGGCGGGCACGCCCGGCAAGCGTCTCGCGCTGCCGAACGCCCGCGTGATGATCCACCAGCCGCGCATCGAGGGCGGCGCCCGCGCGCAGGCCTCGGACATCGAGATCTACGCGGAGGAGATGCTCCGCATGCGCGAGTGGCTCGAGAACACCCTCGCCTTCCACTCGGGTCAGACCCCGGAGAAGGTGCGCGAGGACATCGAGCGCGACACGTTCCTCTCGGCCGAGCAGGCCAAGGAGTACGGTCTCGTGGACCAGGTCCTCGAGTCGCGCAAGGGCACCCAGGCGGTGCGTCCCGCGGGGGCGTAGCGCACCTCTCTCGACACGCACGGGGCGTCGGCTGAGGGCCGACGCCCCGTCGTGCGTTTCGCCGCTGTGACGACAAGGTCACAAATTGCTAAGGGTCCGCGACATCGTCGCTGGTATCCGGCATCCTGTGCACGAGGCCCGGCGCGGCGCCGCCCGCGTGTCGGAGGCCGTAGGTAGCCTGGATTCACACGACGTCGTTCGTGAGAGGAGCCCCACGATGAACCGACCCGCTGACAGCGGCGACCTGCTCAAGTGCTCGTTCTGCGGCAAGACGCAGAAGCAGGTGCGCAAGCTCATCGCGGGCGGCGGGGTGTACATCTGCGACGAGTGCATCGAGCTGTGCAACGAGATCATCGAGGAGGAGTTCGCGGAGCAGGTCGAGGCCGAGCTCACCGAACTCCCGAAGCCCCGCGAGATCTTCGACTTCCTCGGGCAGTACATCGTGGGCCAGGAGAGCGCCAAGCGCGCCCTGTCCGTCGCGGTCTACAACCACTACAAGCGTGTGCGGGCGGGCGAGACGCGGCTCAAGGACGACGACTCGGTCGACATCGCCAAGTCCAACGTGCTGTTCATCGGCCCCACCGGAACCGGCAAGACGTACCTCGCGCAGACGCTCGCGAAGATGCTCAACGTGCCGTTCGCGATCGCGGACGCGACCGCGCTGACCGAGGCCGGCTACGTGGGCGAGGACGTCGAGAACATCCTCCTCAAGCTGCTGCAGGCCGCGGACTACGACGTCGACAAGGCGCAGCGCGGCATCATCTACATCGACGAGATCGACAAGGTGGCCCGCAAGGCGGAGAACCCCTCGATCACGCGTGACGTCTCCGGCGAGGGCGTCCAGCAGGCGCTGCTCAAGATCCTCGAGGGCTCGGTGGCCTCGGTGCCGCCGCAGGGCGGGCGCAAGCACCCCCACCAGGAGTTCATCCAGATCGACACCACCAACGTGCTGTTCATCCTCGGCGGCGCGTTCGCGGGCCTCGAGGAGATCATCAGTTCGCGGGTGGGCCGCAAGGGCATCGGCTTCGCGTCGACGCTCAAGGAGGCGGACAACTCCGACCTCTTCTCCGAGGTCACCCCGGCGGACCTGCACAAGTTCGGGCTGATCCCGGAGTTCATCGGCCGCATGCCGGTGATCGCGACGGTCAACCCCCTCGACGTCGAGGCGATGGTCTCGATCCTCACCGAGCCCAAGAACGCCCTGGTGAAGCAGTACCAGCGCATGTTCGAGCTCGACAGCGTGGAGCTCGAGTTCGAGCCCGACGCGGTGCATGCGATCGCCGAGCAGGCGCTCGAGCGCGGCACCGGGGCGCGCGGCCTGCGGGCGATCATGGAGGAGGTCCTCCAGGAGACCATGTTCGACGTGCCCGGTCGCGACGACATCGCCCGCGTCATCGTCACCCGCGAGACGGTCCTCGACCGCGCGATGCCGGCCTACGAAGGCCGCATCGAGGAGCAGGGCGCAGCCTGACCCACTCTCACCGAAAATGGTAGGTAGTGGTCGGTTCGGCAAGGTTCTCGCCTCACAGGGGTAGCCCTTTGTCGCTCAGGCGCCGTTCGCGCGACACGAGCACGCCGCGTACCAGGGTGCGGCACCAGTCGGGACGCTCCATGAGGTCGCGGTAGTCGAGCCGCACCGCTTGGATCCCGACCGTGGCGAGTCGTGCATCCCTGCGCAGGTCTCGGCGGCGCTGGTCCGGGTTTCCATGGTGCGCCTCGCTGTCGAGCTCGACGTTGGTCAGGGTCGCAGGATCGAACATGTCGAGTCGATGCGTCTGACCGCCGGCGAGCACGCGGTGCTGGCGGATGAACCGCTCGAACTCGCCCGTGTTGAACACCTTCCGCGCGCTGTGCTCCTCGAGGTGGCTCTCTGCGCCAAGCTCGGCGGCCTCGAGGGTTCGCACCAATGCGCGACGCGACGGCACCCGTGGGACAGCGGCGAGGGTGTCGAGGAGCTGGTCGACGCTCGTCATGCCGCTGGCGATCGCCGCATGCACCACGGTCGAGCGATCCCGCGCCGGCAGCAGTCCGTATCCAAGCACCACCGCGTGCGACGCACCGACTACCGTCATGGCCCGGAGGCGTGCCAGCGGCGGCTGCCAGTTGATGCGGCGGATCCGCAGCCAACGCGGAATCTGGTGGTGGAGGGGATGCGGCATCACCAGATCGATCACCTCGGGCGGCTCGGCGAGGAAGCCCCACACGTACAGCGCGGCCGGGCCCGAGAGGGCCCCGTTGAGGCCTGACCACAGCAGCGCTGCATCGGCCCGTGCCGCGAACGACTCGGCGTGGATGCCTGCGACGTAGGCATCGGGAAGGACCCGCGCCGCGTGGCCGTTCACGACGGCGGTCCGCGCCTTCCGCGCGGATGCCATACTCGCGAGCTCCGCGAACGTGAACGCGCGGGTGGTGCGCCGCAACGCGTCGGCGAGAGTCTCTTCGGGCGCGAGGGTGGGAATGGCGCGGAGATGGGTCACATGGTCGGTTGTAGGTTCCCTCCGACGGCTCCCCGCGACTAGGTGGGGTTCACCGTGGAGAGACAAGCGCCGGTCGGTGCTGGGGATACCAGCACCGACCGGCGCCTAGCGACAATCAGCTACCACTGTGAGGCGAGAACCTGGCCAAACCGACCAAGACCTACCGTTTTCGAAGGGGGCTATGCCTCTGCGAGGAGCGCGTTCTCCGTGCGCATCACCGTCGGGTCCGCGATCTCGTCCGGGGCGCCGTCCTCGTTCACCAGGCCGTCCACGCCGGGCTCGAGCGCGGCCTCGGTGTCGACGATCTGCATGGTCTCGACGCGTCCCGCCGCGAGCAGGTCCGCCTTGGCTGCCCGCACGAAGGACGCCTTCGCGGCCGGCACCAGCAGGTCCACCGACGTCAGCGGCGTGCGCTGCGAGACCTTCGCCTCGGACTTGACCTTGCGCAGCACCGAGAGCGCCTCGCCGGCCGCGGCCAGCAGGGGAGCGCCCTCGGACGAGCCGCCCGCGGCGGTGCGCAGCGGAGTCGACTCCGGCCACGAGGCGCGGTGGACCGAGCCCTCCTGGAACCAGCTCCACACCTCCTCGGTCGCGAACGGCAGCACCGGCGCGAACAGGCGCAGGAAGGTCTGCAGCGACAGCGTGAGCGCGGCGCGGGCGGATGCGGCACCCTCCGAGCACGGCGCGTGCGGATCGATGGCCTCGCCGGGGGCGGCGCCGTCGTAGGCGCGCGCCTTGACCAGCTCGAGGTAGTCGTCGCAGAAGGTCCAGAACAGCGTCTCCGCGACCTCGAGGGCCTTGGTGTGGTCGTAGCCCTCGAGCGCCTTCGTCGCGGCGTCGACCACGTCGGCGAGCGCCGAGAGCATCGCGGCGTCGAGCGCCTCGGTGACCGGGGCGGCGGTGACGTGCGCGGTCGCCTCGAGACCCTCGGCCAGCGACGAGCCCGCCGCGGTCGAGATGCCCGTCGCGCCCAGCACGAACTTCGAGGCGTTGAGCACCTTCATCGCGAGGCGACGGCCGATCTTCATCTGACCCTCGTCGAAGGCCGCGTCGGTGCCCAGGCGCGCGGCGGCGGCCCAGTAGCGGACCGCGTCGGAGCCGTGCGACTCGAGCAGGCCCATGGGCGTGACGACGTTGCCCTTCGACTTCGACATCTTCTTGCGGTCGGGGTCAAGGATCCAGCCGGAGATCGCCGCGTGCTTCCACGGCAGCGTGCCGTGCTCGGCGTGCGAGCGCACCACGGTCGAGAAGAGCCACGTGCGGATGATGTCCTGACCCTGGGGGCGCAGGTCCATGGGGAAGGTCGCGGCGAACAGCGCGGGGTTGTCGCGCCAGCCGCACACGATCTGCGGGGTGAGCGACGAGGTCGCCCACGTGTCCATGATGTCCTTCTCGCCGGTGAAGCCGCCGGGCACGTCGCGCTGCGAGGCCTCGTAGCCGGCCGGCACGTCGACGGACGGGTCGACGGGGAGCGCGTCCTCCGACGGGACCAGCGGGTTGTCGAAGTCGGGCGAGCCGTCCGCGAGCACGGGGTACCAGACCGGGATCGGCACACCGAAGAAGCGCTGACGCGAGATCAGCCAGTCGCCGGTGAGGCCCTTGACCCAGTTCTCGTAGCGCACGCGCATGAAGTCGGGCTCGAAGTCGAGCTCCGAGCCGCGCGCCACCAGCTCGGCGTTCAGCGCGGCGTCGGTGCCGCCGTTGCGGATGTACCACTGGCGCGTGGTGACGATCTCGAGGGGCTTGTCGCCCTTCTCGAAGAACTTCACGGGGTGCGAGATCGCACGCGGGTCGCCGTCCATGACGCCGGCCTCCTGCAGCATCTCGACGATGCGCTTCTGCGCGGAGAACACGGTCATGCCGGCGATCTCGCCGTACGCGGCGAGGCCCTCGGGCGACGAGATCCCCGCGGGGGCGTCGGCCAGCACGCGGCCGTCCCAGCCCAGGACGGGGCGCGTGGGCAGGCGGAGCTCGCGCCACCACGTGACGTCGGTGATGTCGCCGAAGGTGCAGATCATCGCGATGCCGGACCCCTTCTCGGGGTTGGCGAGGTGGTGCGCCACGACGGGCACCTCGACGCCGAAGAGCGGCGTGCGGACGTGCGTGCCGAACAGCGGCTTGTAGCGTTCGTCGTCGGGGTGCGCGACCAGGGCCACGCACGCGGGGAGCAGCTCGGGGCGGGTGGTCTCGATCCACACGGACTCGTACGAGCCGGTGGCCTCCTCCATGTCCGCCGCCGGCTCGAAGGCCAGGCGGTGGTACGCGCCGGGACGCTCACGGTCCTCGAGCTCGGCCTGCGCGACCGCGGTGCGGAACGTCACGTCCCACAGCGTGGGCGCCTCGGCCTGATAGCACTCGCCGCGCGACAGCCCGCGCAGGAAGGCCTGCTGGGCCACGGCCTGCGAGGAGGGGGAGATGGTCTGGTAGGTGCGCGACCAGTCGACCGAGAGGCCGAGGTGGCGCCACAGCGCCTCGAACTGCTTCTCGTCCTCCTCGGTGAGGCGCTCGCAGAGCTCGACGAAGTTCTTGCGCGAGATCGGCTGCTGGTCGGCGGCCTTCACCGACTTGCCCTCGCCGCCGGCGAACGGGGGCTCGTAGCCCTCGACGTAGGGGAGGGTCGGGTCGCAGCGCACGCCGTAGTAGTTCTGCACGCGGCGCTCGGTGGGCAGGCCGTTGTCGTCCCAGCCCATCGGGTAGAACACCTCGCGGCCGCGCATACGCTGGAAGCGGGCGACCACGTCGGTGTGCGTGTAGGAGAAGACGTGGCCCACGTGGAGCGAGCCCGAGACGGTGGGCGGCGGGGTGTCGATCGAGTACACCTGCTCGCGGGTCTTCGACTCGTCGAAGCGGTAGGTGCCGGCGGCCTCCCAGGCCTCGTTCCAGCGGTCCTCGAGTCCATCGACGGTGGCCTTGTCGGGGATGCGCGAAGTCATGGGGGACATTCTTCCAGAGCGGGGACGATGCGCGGGCACCGGGGACGATGCGCGGCCGTCATGGGGCCCGCACGCGCCGGTGAGCGCGGGCTGCCCCTATCGCCCGGACCGGCGCGACGGCTAGCCTTCAGGGCATGGACGCGCGGGTGCAGGCGAGCTTTCTCAAGGCTCTCGAGAGGCTCGATGCGGAGATCGGCGATGCGCTCGAGCCGCGGCTCCGCGACATGATCCGGCTGCGCGTCTCGCACCTCAACGGCTGCCACGGCTCGATCCGCATGCATTCGGAGGCGCTCGCGCAGCAGGGCGCGCGCCACGACCTCATCAGCGCGCTCGCCCGCCCCGCCCGGCAGATGCGCGAGGGCCTGGTCGCGGACGGCGACGCGGCGGCCCTGCGCTTCGCCGAGGTGCTCACGGACGCGCCGCGCGGTCTCGAGGCCGAGGCGCGCGAGCACGTGGGCGCATGGTTCAACGCCTCGCAGATCGGCGCGATCGTCGAGGTGGTCGCGATCACCAACGCGTGGAACCGCGTCCTGCGCGGGATGGACTGAGCGGGCCGTCTACGCCTCGAGGTTCGCGAGGATCCCGCGCAGCGCGATGACCGCGGTCGCGACCTCGTCCTCGCTCAGCCCGTCCGTGGCGCGCGCGATGATCGCGTCCCGAGCCTCGGTCAGCTCCTCGACGAGCGCCCGGCCCGCATCGGTCACCGCGTAGAGCCCGTCCGGCTCGACGGCCCATCCCGCGACCTCGAGCGCGTTCCAGGCGTCGGTGCACGCGACGGGCCCGTACGCGGGACCCATGCCGGACTCGAGCGCGTCCCACGCGAGTGGCTCGGGCGCGGCTGCCAGCCTGGTGAGCATGAGCAGCTCGGCCCGTGTGGTCGAACGGTCCGCGAGGGCCTCGTCGAACGCGACCTCGAAGGCCTCGCTCGCCATCCGGACCCATCCGTCGAGGCGCACTCCGTCGTGACTCATGCGCTCAGGCTACGGCCCGGCCCGGGATGTCGCCTGTGCTGGACAGGCGTGCGATAGCAGCAAAACGCCTTGTATCCGGTTGAGAGCGGACAAATACCCCCCTAGGTTCGAGACAGGCGCCGACGGCGGTGCCGCGACGAGGGAGGGATGTCATGGAGACCAAGGTCAAGCCGAACATCTGGATCGGGCTGGGGGTGTTCCTCGGCTACATGGCCATCATGTTCGTGATGTGGACCGTGATGGACACCGATTACGAGGCGGTCCAGGACACGCAGCAGAGCACTCTTGACGGCATCGTCATCCCCGTCGGCGTGGGTGCGGTGTTCCTCGTCGTCGCTACCTCGGTGCTCGGATGGTGGGGTCCGGCGCTGCGCGAGCCGAGGCGCAACGTGCCCCGCTGGATGGTGATCATCCCGATCCTCTTCACGCTCGGCGGGGTCCTGATGTTCGGCGCGGCCGACTTCAGCGCGCTCGAGCTCACGCACGTGCTCACGCTCGGCGCGGGTGTGCTGCTGGTCGGGTTCTCCGAGGAGCTGGTGTCGCGAGGCATCCTGCTCACGGGCGCGCGCGGCACGGTCGGCGAGATCGCCTCGTGGTTCGTCACCTGCCTCATGTTCGGCCTGCTGCATGCCATCAACGTCGCTTTCGGGGCGCCGGTGAGCTCGACCGGCATGCAGATCCTCGCGGCGTTCCTCGCGGGCTCGACCTTCTACATCTCGCGCCGTGTGACGGGTGCCCTGGTGGTACCGATGCTCATGCACGCGCTGTGGGACTGGGGCAGTCTCACCAACAAGGCGGTCGGCGAGACGCCGTCGATCGCGGGTCTCGGCAGCCTGCTCGGCCAGGCCGTGATGTACCTGTCGCTGATCCTCGTGTTCTTCACGTTCCGCTACAACCTCGACGGCACCAAGAAGTCGAAGAAGGACGAGGCGGTCTCCGCCTGACGCCGACGCCGACGTCGACTCCCCATGACGGATGGTGGACATGCGGCCGCTGCGACGGCGGTGACGCATTCGGACGCCACACCGTGCTCAGGGTTCACACGTGTCATTGGGAGTCGACGGCGCGGGCGACCATGAGGTCCGCGACCTCGTGCACGCCGACGAGCACGTGGGTCGCGCCCTGCTCCTCCAGGTAGGCGACGTCGCGCTTGCCATGGCCGCGCGCGACGATGTCCGCAGCGGGGGCCAGCTCGCGCGCCGCCGCGACCACCGCGCCGGCGTTGAGCGGATCCGGTACGCCGACCAGGACCGCCCGCGCCGTGCCGATCCCGGCCGCATGCAGCACCTTGGCGCGCACGGCGTTGCCCAGCACGGCCTCGTGACCCTCGGCGCGGATGCGCTCGACGCGGGTCTCGTCGTCGTCGATCACGACGGTCGGCACGCCGGCCGCCCAGAGGCGACGCGCGGCGCGGCCGCCCACGCGCCCGTAGCCGACCACGATGACGTGGTTCGTCGCCGCGGTGGCGAACGGCGCATCGTCCGGCTCGACCGGCGCCTCGGGGCGAGCCGCGACGCGCGCGACCCAGCCGAAGATCAGCGGGTTCGCGATGATCGACAGGATCGCGCCGGCGAGCACCAGGTCCTGCGCGTCCTGGTGAAGGATCTCGAGGTCCGCGCCCAGCGTCACGAGGATGAAGGAGAACTCGCCGATCTGCGCGAGCGAGGCCGCGATGACGAGCGCCATGGACCGCGAGTACCGCATCGCGCGCACGAGCGCGAAGGCCACCGCCGCCTTGCCGCCGACGATGATCGCCACGGTCGCGAGCAGGCCCAGCGGCTCCCGGAGCACGATGCCGGGGTCGACCAGCATGCCCACGGCCACGAAGAACAGCACCGCGAAGGCGTCGCGAAGCGGCAGCGAGTCCTCGGCGGCACGATGCGCGAGGTCGGACTCGCGGAGGATCATGCCGGCGAAGAACGCGCCGAGCGCGAACGAGACCTCGAAGGCCCAGGCGGCGCCGACCGCGACGCCGAGCCCGATCGCCAGGACGCCGAGCGTGAACAGTTCCCGCGAGCCGGTGTCCGCGACGCGCGCGAGGGTCCACGGGATCACGCGCCTGCCCACGAACCACATGAGCGCCACGAAGCCGCCCACGCGGAGCACCGTCCACGCGAGCTCGCCCGCGAGGTGGCCGGGCGACGTGCCGCCCTCCGCGAGGACCGGCACGACGACGAGCGCGATCACCATCGCGAGGTCCTCGACGATGAGCCAGCCGACGGCGATGTGGCCGGCGCGCGTGTCGAGCATCTGCCGCTCGCCCAGCGCGCGGAGCATCACCACGGTCGAGGCGACCGAGAGCGCGAGGCCGAAGAGCATCGCGCTCGCGACGCCCCAGCCCATCCACAGCCCGAGGCCGGTGCCGAGCGCCGTCGCGGCGGTCATCTGGAGGATCGCGCCGGGCAGCGCGACCCGGCGCACGGCGAGCAGCTCCTTGAACGAGAAGTGGAGGCCGACGCCGAACATCAGCAGGATCACGCCGATCTCGCTCAGCTGCACCGCGAGGTCGACGTCACCGACGTAGCCGGGGGTGTAGGGGCCGATGACCAGTCCGGCGGCGAGGTAGCCGACGATGGGGGAGAGTCGGAGCCGCTGCGCGACGAGGCCCAGGATGAACGCGACCACCAGGCCCACCGCGATCGTGGTGATGAGCGGGGCGTGATGGAGCATGGCCCGACGGTAGCGGACGCGCTTTGCGGGCGTGTGTCTGGATCCGCGTGAGCACAAGGTCCCGGGAATGGATTCCGATGCTGTACTGTTCTGGGCACAAGGTCCTAGGACCGAATCGTCTTGCTCACCGGCCTCAAGTCCCTGGAAGCCGGCGAGATGGTCGACAGCGCACGAGGGTGTCTCCTCCGGGAGGCACCCTCGATCTGTATCCAGGGACGATGCGCGCGGTACCCCTCGCGGCGACGCGGGGGCGCGGGGTAGCGTCGCCTCATGGAGAGATTCCTGATCAAGGCCGCGGTGTTCCTGTCCTCCGCGGCCGCCGCGCTCGCCCTGACCTCCCTCATGCTCGGCTCGGACTTCGATCTCAAGCTGAGCGGCCTCATCACCGCGACCGTGTTCTTCGCGCTCGCGCAGAGCCTGCTCTCGCCTCTCATCGAGCGCCAGATCGAGAAGCGCGCGCGTGCCGTGGTCGGCGGCGTGGGGATCATCTCGACCTTCGTCGCGCTGCTCATCACGGCGACGCTGACCTCGGGGCTCCAGATCCATGGCTTCGGGACCTGGGCGGCAGCGACCCTGCTCGTGTGGCTCATCACCGCGATCGGGGTGTGGGTGCTCCCCGGGGTGTTCTCGAGCGACAAGCCCAAGGGCTCGGATGGCGACACCAAGGTGATCGACCGCCCCGGCGACGCCGGCAAGGACTGACCTCGCGCATCGTCCGCCCGCGCTCGGAACCTGCAACGTCCCTGGTTCGCCGCGCGCTTTCGGCCGGCCGGGGGTAGCGTCTGCCTCATGGTGAGATTCCTGATCAACACGCTGATCTTCCTCGGTTCCGCGGCCCTGGGCATCTGGATCACCTCGATGGTGATCGACGGCTTCACGGTCGACTTCCTCGCGCTGCTCACGGCGGCGGTGATCTTCACGGTGGCGCAGTGGATCCTGTCGCCTCTCATCTTCAAGATGGCGACCAAGTACGCGAACGCGTTCCTCGGCGGTGTGGGGCTGGTCTCGACGTTCGTGGCGCTGCTCATCACGTCGCTCGTGGTGGACGGGCTGCAGATCGACGGGGTAGGCACGTGGATCGCGGGCACGGTGCTGGTGTGGCTCATCACGGCGCTCGCCACGTGGATCCTGCCGATGTTCCTGCTCAAGGAGGCGGCGGACAAGAAGAAGGGCTGAGCTTTCCGGAACGGGCCGTCGGGGAGTCCCCGGCGGCCCGTTGCGCTGTCCGGGCACCGCAACGTCCCACCCTCGCGAAAGGGACGAACGTCCCTTGCGCCACATACCCTCGGGGGTATAGAGGTGGAGGATGGGCCGTCAACGGCGACGGCCCTCTCTCGGATCAGCGAGGAAGGTGATCGGACATGGCCCGCGTGGTCGTGCTGGGCGCAGGGGTCTCGGGTCACACCGCGGCGCTTTATCTGCGCAAGCTCCTGCCCAAGGAGCACGAGGTGGTGGTGGTCAACCCCAAGCCCACCTACAACTGGATCCCGTCGAACATCTGGGTCGGCGTCGGGAAGATGCCGGCCGAGAAGGTGGTCTTCGACCTGGCCCCGATCTACCGCAAGCAGGGGATCAGGTTCGTGCAGGCGAAGGCCTTCGCGCTGTGGCCCGAGGGGGACGCGGACGATGCGACGCCCGCGGTCGAGGTCGAGCACACCTCTCCCGGGCGCGACGGCGAGGTCGAGAAGCTCCGCTACGACTACGTGATCAACGCGACCGGACCCAAGCTCAACTTCGGTGCGACGCCGGGCCTCGGTCCCGACGGCGGCTACACGCTGTCCGTGTGCACGCCCGACCACGCGACCGAGGCCGCCTCGCGTCTCGAGTCGCTCAAGGCCGCGCTGCGGACCGGGCCCAAGACCGTGGTGATCGGCGTCGGGCACGGCACGTGCACGTGCGAGGGCGCGGCCTTCGAGTACACGTTCAACGTCGAGCACGAGCTGCGCGAGGCGGGCGTGCGCGACAACGCGGAGATCGTCTACCTCACCAACGAGAACGAGCTCGGGGACTTCGGCGTGGGCGGCATGCAGTTCGAGCAGAACGGCTACCGCACCACCTCGCAGCTGTGGACCGAGTCGCTGTTCCGGGAGCGCGGGGTCAAGGCGATCACGGGCGCGGCGGTCACCTCGATCGAGCCCGGGGTGATCCACTACGACCAGCTCGACGGCTCGCACAACGACCTCGCGTACGACTTCGCGATGCTCCTGCCGCCGTTCAAGGGCAACGACTGGAAGGCCTTCGACAGGGCGGGCGAGGACATCACCGGCACGGTCTTCGCGCCGTCGGGCTTCCTCAAGGTGGACGCGGACTACACGCCGCGGTCCTACGACGAGTGGTCGGCGCGCGACTGGCCGCGGACCTACCAGAACCCCACCTACGGCAACGTGTTCGCGGTCGGCATCGCGTTCGCGCCGCCGCACCAGATCTCGGTGCCGCGCGCGACGCCGGACGGGGTGGCGGTGGCGCCCTCGCCGCCGCGGACCGGGATGCCGTCGGGGACCATGGGCAAGGTGGTCGCGAAGTCCATCGCGGACATGATCCTCACGGGCGCTCCGGTGCCCACGCATGGGGCGTCGATGTCGGAGATGGCGGCGGCATGCGTCGCCTCCGCGGGGCACGGCTTCCGTACCGGCACGGCCGCCGCGATGACGATGAGCCCCGTGGTGCCCGACTGGGAGAAGTACCCGGACACCGGGCGCGACCTCAAGGCCACCAAGGGCGAGATCGGGTTGTCGGGTCACTGGGTGAAGCGCATGCTCCACACGCTCTTCATCTACAAGGCCAAGGGGCGTCCCGGCTGGACGTGGATCCCCGAGTGAGCGTCGGCGTGAGAGGAGAGTCGTGATGGACACCACCAACGAGAGGATCGCGCACGCGCCGCTGCCCACGGGCGGAGAGCTGCGTCGCCGGCGCAACGTGGTCGCGCAGTTCGCGAGGTTCGTGGGGACCTCGTGGACGATGTGGAGGCTCGCCCGCAAGCACCACTAGGGGCTGAGCGGGCCTGCGGTCACGCCCCGGCGGGGTCCGCAGGGCACTCCGGCGCGGGGTCCGCCGCGCACGGGGCCGGGTCGGCGTCGCACGGGGCCGGGTCCGCCGCGCATGCGGTCTCGAGGTCCGCGGTCACGGTGAGGCGGCGGTCGGGGTCGAGCCTGCCCAGGATCTTGAGGGTGAGGTCGGCGAGCGCATCGACCTCGGCGTCGGTGAGGCCGTCGAGCACCATCGCGCGCACCGCGTCGGCGTGCAGCGGGCGCGTGTCGTGGAAGGCCTCGCGGCCGGCATCGGTGAGCACCGCGTTGGAGGCGCGTCCGTCCTCGGGGCAGGCGGCGCGCGCCACCAGGCCCTTGCGCTCGAGGCCGGTCACCACGCGCGACAGGCGCGGCAGGGTGGCGTTGGTGCGTGAGGCGAGCGCGCTGAGTCGCAGGCGGTGGCCGTCGGCCTCGGCGAGGGCCTCGAGCAGGGTGAACTCGAAGGCCGTGAGCGAGGCGGGGGAGAGCTGCTTGTCGAGCGCCGAGGGGAGCAGTTCGAGCATCGCGTGCAGGCGCGCGACGGCCACGCGCTCGCCGTGGCGCAGGGCGGTGTCCGTGGTCGTCATGCCCTGATTCTAGCGGGAAGTTGCATCTACAACCAAGAGGGTCTAAGGTCACTGGTTGTAGGTACAACCAATTGGGTCGATCCGGCCCCCGCGAGAGGACATGACATGACCACCTTCACCATCATCGGCACCGGCAGCATGGCGAACGCGATCGGCGGCGTGCTCGCCTCCGGCGGCAGCACGGTCGACTACATCGCCAAGGACCAGGTGGGCACCGCGCCGCTGGCCGGCGACGTCGTGATCCTCGCCGTGCCGTTCCCCGCGGTCGACTCGATCCTCGCCGCGTACGGCGACGCGTTCGACGGCAAGGTCGTGGTCGACATCACCAACCCGCTGAACTTCGAGACCTTCGACTCGCTCGTGGTCCCCGCCGGCTCGTCGGCCGCCGCCGAGATCCAGGCGAAGCTCCCGCAGGCGCAGGTGCTCAAGGCCTTCAACACCAACTTCGCCGCGACCCTCGCCGCGAAGAGCGTGGGCGAGCTTCTCACCACCGTGCTCGTGGCGGGCGACTCGGCCGAGGCCAAGGCGACGCTCGTCGCGGCCGTCGAGGCGGCCGGCCTCGGCGCGATCGACGCCGGCGCGCTGGTGCGCGCCCACGAGCTCGAGGCGATCGGCTTCGCTCAGCTCACGCTCGCCGTGTCGGAGAAGATCGGCTGGACCGGCGGCTTCGCCGTCCAGCGCTGACCGTCGCCTCACTCCTGATGCGCCCCGCCGGCACGGGGGTGCTCGTACAGCGCGCTGTGCGTCCACCCCCGTGTCAGCGGGGCGCTCACGCGTCACTGCCCCAGCTGCTCGAGCAGCGTCTGCTGCTCCGCCCGGCGGTGGTCGAGGTACGCCGCGAGCTCCGCGGTGTCCTCGTCGGTCCACTCGCTCGGCCGCGTGATGCCCACCCACGCGCGCAGGTTGGCGCCCGCGGTGTACATGTGGCCGTAGCCCTCGGGCACCGAGCCCGAGGCGGGCATGTCGAGCAGCGTCTGCCAGCCCGTGATGAGCGGGAACCAGCGCATCTCGGCGGACACGTCGGGCGCGCGCTCGTCGCCCTGGAGCCATTCGGGCTCGCGGTAGAACGTCACGGGTGAGAAGAAGACCACGGGGTCGGAGCCGTGCTGGAGGTAGACGATGCGCGTCTCGCCCCAGACCGCGCTCGGCTCGTCGAGGGCATCAGCCTCGCCGGTGAAGCGCACCGTCCGGCCCTCGCCGACCACCGGAAGCCACGACGGCGAGCCGGGATCGCGGGTGCGCTCGAGCTGGTTGTGGAGCAGGTTGACGAAGGTCGGGCCGGTCATGAGCGCGCCGTCGATGGGCTCGTTGAGGATGTCGGGTCCCGTGAGGATCGCCTCGACGCCGGCGGAGCCGAGCGAGAGCCCGTAGAGGTAGAGCTCGGGCCGGGTCGAGGCCGGCAGGTCGGCCCAGTAGTCGTGCACCACGTCGAAGACCGCGAGCGAGGCCTCGGCGACCGCCTCCTGGTCCGCGAGCAGCGAGAGCCAGCTGGGCAGGTACGAGTACTGCAGGCCGGCGATCGCGGTGTCGCCGCCGTAGAGGAACTCGAGCGAGTCGGCGGCGTTCGCGTCGATGAAGCCCGTGCCGGTCGTGGTGGCGAGCACCAGGACCTCGCGGTCGAACGCGCCGGTGCGGACCAGCTCGTCGAGCACCAGCCGCGCGCGCTCCTCAAGTGTCTCGGCGGACCTGAGCCCCACGTAGACGCGGATCGGCTCGACCGCGCCCTCGGCGTAGGCGTCGAGCTCCCGAACCGTCGGCCCGGTCGACACGAAGCTGCGGCCCTGCCGGCCCAGGTCCTCCCAGGCGACCAGGGATCCCGCGCCCCCGGAGCTCAGATCCGACGTCACCAGCGTGGTGCCGGCCTTGTCGCCGGCGTCGCGCACGGAGAAGGCCTCGTTCGCGCCGGCGAAGAGCCCGCGCACCAGGAGGCCCGAGACCAGCAGCCACAGCAGGATCACCATGCCGCCGGTGGCGAGGGTCACTGCGAGGCGCGGCGGAAGGAACCTCAGCATGAGCTGGTCGGCCCACCGGAAGGCCGCGCGGATCGCGCGCGCGATCACCAGCAGCGCGGCGGCGACCAGCACACCCACGCCGATGACGATGGGCCAGGCGGTCGGGTCGAGGTCCTCCATGCCGAAGGTGCGGCGGATGCCGTTCTGCCAGCCCACCCACCGCCACACCGACAGCGACAGGCTGATCCAGATGATCGCCAGCAGCGACCAGGCGACGATCGTGCGGGGGCGTCCGCGGAGGTTGGGCACCTGGAGGTAGTTCCAGACGGCGTGCGCTCCCGCGCCGGCGCCGTAGCCGACCATGAACGAGACGCCGGACGCGACGCCCTGCACCACAGGGATGCGGGGGAGCAGCGAGGGGCCGAGCGAGATGGCGATGAGGAACGCCCCGACGACGAGGCCGACGCCCGAGAACGTGGGCTCGAGCAGCCGCGGGGGACGATGCGACGCTTCCTTGCCCCGGTCGGTCCGGGCGGTGCGCACGCGGAGCCGCCGCGACCCCGCGCGCGGGCCGTCGGGCTCGCTCGCGGGAGGCTCGGGCGACGTGTCGACGGCGGTCGCGGGTCCGGTCATCGTCCTCACCCCCTTCCAGGGAAGCAGCGTCTCCCGTCGACGGTCCCGCGCCGGGCGGGGCAACGTCAAGGTTTCGTCATGTGAACGTTGCCATCCATAACAATTCAGTAAACCGGGTTCCGGCACCCGCTGCCCGCGCTAGCGTCGTCGAGTGCGGACACAATGGCGTGTCCGCACCTACCGTGACCCCGGCGAGGCCCCGAAGACGTGGCCGAGCCGGGGTTCTTCATGTCCGGCGCGATTTTCGTGACACGAGCCTTGCGGAATTGGTAGGTTGCTCCCATGACGACCCCCGAGTCCCCGGACGGGCTGGCCTCGCGTCTGCGCGACGCGACCGCACCCGAGCACCGCGACACCGAGAACCGCGGCTTCATCACCCGGCTCATGGGCGGCGAGCTCGACCTCGCCGCGTACGTGCGCTACCTCGCTCAGTACACCCACGTGTACCGCGCCCTCGAGGCCCGCGCGGCCCAGCCGGGCGACCCGGGCTTCCTCGCGGACGAGGCGCTGCGACGCGTGCCGTCGATGGAGTCGGACCTGGTCGCGCTCGGCGCGGCGGACTGGGAGGCGGCGCACGCGCCGCTGCCCGCGACGCAGGCGTACGTCGATCACCTGCACGCGATCGCGGCGCAGGACGTCCCGCGCTACGTCGCGCATCACTACACGCGCTACCTGGGCGACCTCTCCGGCGGGCAGGCGATCGCGAAGCTGGTCGCGCGCCACTACGGCGCGACCGACGCCCAGCTGGGCTTCTACCGCTTCGAGGAGATCGACTCGCCGGTGCGCTACAAGCGCGCGTACCGCGAGCAGCTCGACGCGCTCGACCTCGACGCGGAGCAGGAGGCGGTGCTGATCGCCGAGGCGAAGTCCGCCTTCCACCTCAACGGCGCGATCTTCGACGCGCTCGGCGCCGCCGAGCCTCTCGCGGCGTAGCGGTGCGGCGCCTCGTCTCCCGGCTCGCCGTCGGGACGCTCGCCCTCGCCCTCACGGCGTGCACCGCGACGGCGGACGTGTCGCGGGAGCCCGCGGCCGCGGCTGCGCCGGCGTCCGGGCCCGTCACCGCGGCGCTCGAGGATCGGACGGTCGCACCCGTCGCGGAGGCCGCGGTGCCCTCGCTGCCCGTCACGGTGGTGTCGCGCGAGCGCGCGGGCGACCGCGAGGTGACCGTCGACGACGCGAGCCGCATCGTCGCGGTCGACATGAGCGGAGCGATCGCGGCGACGGTCGTGGGCCTCGGGCTCGGCGACCACCTGGTCGGCCGCGACACCGCGTCCGAGATCCCAGGGCTCGAGGACGTCGCCGTGGTGACCGCCCCCGGGCACACGCTCACGCCGGAGGCCGTCCTCGCGCTCGAGCCGACCGTGGTGGTGACCGACGGGAGCATCGGCCCGTCCGACGCGGTCGCGCAGGTCCGCGACGCCGGCATCCCCGTGGTCTACGTCGAGAACGAGGCGGGCTTCGACGGTGCGGGCACCCTCGCGCGGCAGGTGGCCGACGCCCTCGGCGTGCCCGAGGCCGGAGCCGCGCTCGCCGGCCGCATCGCGGCGGAGGTGTCGCAGGCATCGGCGGAGGTCGCCGCGCTCGCGGTCGACGACGCGCCGCTGCGCATGGCCTTCCTGTACCTGCGCGGCTCGGCCGGCGTCTACTACATGTTCGGCGACGAGTCGGGTGCGGACGAGCTCATCGACGCCCTCGGCGGAGTCGACGCCGCGGCCGATGCGGGGATCACCGGGATGCAGCCGCTCACCGACGAGGCGATGCTGGCCGCCGACCCGGACGTCATCCTCGTCATGACGAACGGGCTCGCGTCGGTCGGCGGGATCGACGGGCTCCTCGAGGAGCGCCCCGCGATCGCGCTCACCTCGGCGGGCCGGAACCGGCGCATCGTCGACATGGACGACCACGACATCCTCGCGTTCGGGCCGCGCTCCGCGGCCATCGTCACGGCGCTCGCGACCGCGGTCCACGGCGCGTGATCGCGCGCTCGCGTCGCACCGTCGCCGTCGGTGCAGGGCTGGCCGTCGCGCTCGTCCTCGGGGTGCTGCTCTCCGCCGCCGTCGGCCAGCTGTCGATCGCACCGACCGAGGTGGTGGGCGCGTTCCTCGAGGGGCTCGGCATCGTGACGCCGTGGGCGCCCGCCGAGGACGTCACGTACCAGGCGCTGTGGCAGATCCGCTTCCCGCGCGTCGCGATGAGCGTGCTCGTCGGGGCCGCGCTCGCGGTCGCGGGCGCGGTGATGCAGGCGATCTTCGGCAATCCGCTCGCCGAGCCAGGTGTGGTGGGCGTCTCCTCGGGCGCCGCGCTGGGCGCGGCCGTCGCGATCGTCACGGGGGCCGCGGTCGGCAGCGTCGCCTCGCTCGCGCTGCTCGCCTTCGCGGGAGGTGTCGCTGCGACGATGCTCGTCTACCTCATGGCGCGCGCGAACGGCCGCACCGAGGTGGTGACGCTGCTGCTCACGGGCATCGCGGTCAACGCCTTCGCGGGCGCCGGGCTCGCGCTCATGCTGTTCACGGGAGACTCGGCCGCGCGCGAGCAGATCGTGTTCTGGCAGCTCGGCAGCCTCAACGGCTCCCGCTGGAACGAGGTCGCCGTGGTGGCCGTGCTCGGGACCGTCGGCATCGTCGCCGCGCTCGCGCTCGCGTCGCGCTACGACCTCCTCGCCCTCGGCGAGCGCACGGCCGCGCACCTGGGCGTGCGGGTCGAGCGGCTCCGGCTCGTGTCGATCCTCGTGGTCGCGGTGCTCACCGGCGCGGCCGTCGCGTACGCGGGCATCATCGCGTTCGTCGGGCTCGTGGTGCCGCACCTCATGCGGATGGCGCTCGGCCCCGCGCATCGGGTGCTCCTGGGCGCGAGCGCGCTCGGCGGCGCCGTGCTGCTCACGTACGCCGATGTGGCCGCACGCACGCTCGTCTCCGGCGCCGAGCTTCCGATCGGTCTGCTTACCTCGCTGGTGGGCGGGCCCTTCTTCTTCTGGCTGCTGCGCCGCGCCCGCTCGCGGGCGGGGGGCTGGGCGTGACGGCGGCGATCCACGCGCGCGACGTGACGGTCCGCGCGGGTGCGGCGACGCTGGTCGACGGCGTCAGCCTGGAGGTGCGCCATGGGGAGCTGCTCGCGCTCGTCGGACCCAACGGCGCGGGCAAGTCGACGCTGCTGTCCGCCCTGTCGGGCGAGCGTGCGCTCGCCGGCGGCCTCGTCGAGCTCGACGGGCGCCCCCTGTCCGCGTGGCAGCCGGGCGCGCTCGCGCGCGAACGCGCGGTGCTCACGCAGGACAACGAGGTCGCCTTCCCCTTCACCGTCGCCGAGGTGGTCGCGATGGGCCGCAGCCCGTGGCGCGGACGCCCCGAGGCGGAGAGGGACGATGCGGTGATCGAGGAGTCGCTCGTCCGCGCCGACGTCGCGCACCTCGCCGGCCGCGCGTTCCCGTCGCTGTCCGGGGGAGAGCGGGCGCGCGTCTCGCTCGCCCGCGTGCTCGCGCAGGGCACGCGCATCGTCATGCTCGACGAGCCCACCGCGGCGCTCGACATCCGCCATCAGGAGGAGGTGTTCGGGCTCGCCCGCGCGCTCGCCCGGGCAGGCTCCGCCGTGGTGGTCGTGGTGCACGACCTCAGCCTCGCCGCCGCCTACGCGGACCGCATCGCGGTGCTCGACCGCGCGCGCCTGGCGGGCCTCGGGTCGCCGCGCGAGGTGCTGGTGCCGGAGCTGCTCGAGGCGGTCTACGGCCTGGGCGTGCGCGTGATCGACGACCCCGATACCCGGCTGCCCGTGGTGCTGCCGCGCCGCTGAGCCGGGCCTGCGGCGCAACCGGCGCCGGAACGCGAAGGCGCCCCCGACCATGCGGTCGGGGGCGCCTTGCTGCGTGCGTGCGCGGGATCAGCCGCGACGGGTCCGGCGGATGGCGAACGTGAGCCCGGCCACCAGCAGGGCGCCGGCGCCGAGGGCCCACGGCCACCACGCGATCGGGGCAGTGTCGCCGGGCTCGGCGGCGGCATCGGCCGCGGAGGCCTCGCCCTCGACGGCGACGGCCGCCTCGGTCTCGTCGGTGGCGTCCTCGACCGTGACCTCGGGGGCGGGCAGGCCCGCGACCACCACGCCGCACCCGTCCGGCGCGGTGAGCGTGAGCGTGACCGCGTCGAGCTCCTCGCCCGCGGGGTAGGTGCCGAACGCGGCCGCACCCTCCGCGGTGAGCACCGCGGGGATGTCCGCGAGGGTGACGGTGTCGCCGTCGGTCGTGACCGTCGCGGCGGCGGTGTCGAGGGTCGCGAAGCGCACGGCGGTCTCCGATACGACGTCGCCGGACTGGGTCTCGCCCTCGACGTCGACCACCAGGGTCGCGACGCCGTCGCTCACCTCGACCGCGGGACTCGCCAGCGTGGTGGTGAGCGCGCCGTCGTGGCCGGAGAACCGCACCTCGCCGTCGAAGGCGACCGCGCCGCTCACCGGATCGGTGTCGAGGCCGCCGTCGCCGGCCGACCACACGAAGTCGCCGCCGTCCTGGGTGACGCCGTCGAGCTCCCACCCACCGTTGGCGATGGTGCCCTCGATGTACGCACGGAACGAGTCCTTCACGCCCCACGCGAGGGTCGCATCGTCCACGAGGCACATGGCGCGCGTGGGGATGTCGAGCACGATCCCGTAGCTCTCCGAGCCCTGGAACGTCAGGGTGTGGGTGCCGGCGAGCGAGCCGGGGAGCGCGCCGGTCCACGTGACCACGCCCGCGGCGTCCGCGGCGAGGCCGTCGGCCAGCACGGTCGGCGTGGAGTAGATCACCACGCGGATCCCGGTCTCGTCGGGCGCGAAGCCGCCGACCTCGAGCGTCACGACCTCGCCGCGCAGCAGCGCCTCGAGCGTCGCGTCGTCGAGGGTGATGCCGGTGGTCGCGGGGGGTGTCTCCGGGACATCGTCGGTGGACGATGCGGCGGTCGCCGCGCTCGCCACGACGGTGGTGGTGCGCGACACCGTGGTGGTGCTCCCGGTGCCGACCGTGAACGTCACGGGGTCGAGCGAGCGGCCGGCGGGGTAGAAGCCGTCGAAGGCCCGCGCGCCTGCGGAGGTGAGGGTCGCGGGGACGTTCGCCCAGCGGACCGCGCCGTCGAGCGTGGTGCGCGAGCCCGAGGCGAGGTGGAGCGTCGCGAAGTCGACGCGCACCCCGTCGACCTCGACGCTGAGCGTCCCGCCGGTGGCGCCGAGGCGGACCCGCGGGTTCGCCACCGTGAGGTCGAGCTCGCCGTGGTGGCCCGTGAACGTCACGGCGCCCGCGTAGGCCGCGGTGCCGGTCTGCGCCGCGGCGTCGGCGTTCCCACCGGACTGGAGGAACGTGAACGTGCCGGCCGATGCGCTCGCGCCCGTCACCGAGATGGATCCCTGCGCGATCGGGCCCGTGACGTACGAGCGGAAGCCCGCGTCGACGCCCCAGGTGAGGCGGCCGACGGTCGTGGTCGCCGTCGTGCCCGTGGTGGTGTCGGTGGCGGTGCCGCCGGAGCCGCTGCCGCCCTTGTCCGCGCTCGAGTCGCCGGAGGACGAGCCTCCCGACGTCGAGCCTCCGGTCGAGGAGCCGCCCGACGAGCTTCCCGTCTCGGTGTCGACGGCGTCGCTCGCGCCGACGGTGAACGTCACGGGGTCGAGCGTGCGACCTGCGCTGTAGAAGCCGCCGAAGGCCTTCGCCCCGGCGGCGGTGAGCGTCGCGGGCGCCGCGGTCCAGCGGACCGCACCGTCGACGGTGGTGCGCGTCGCCGCGCCCAGGTTGAGCGTCGCGAAGTCGACGCGCGTGCCGTCGACGTCGACCGAGAGGGTCGCCCCGGCCGTGGTGAAGCGGACGCGAGGGTTCGCGAGGGTGGTGTCGAGCGTGCCGTCGTGACCGGTGAACGTCACCGCGCCGGCGTAGCGCGCGGTGCCGGTGCGCGCGGTCGCGTCGGCGTTCCCGCCCGACTGCGTGAAGCTGTAGACGCCCTTGCTCGCGGTGGCACCCGTCACGGAGATGCTGCCGTGCGCGACCGCGCCGGTGACGTAGGCGCGGAAGTCCGCGTCGACGCCCCACGCGAGGGTGCCCGTGGTGGTCGTGGTCGAGCCGTCGCCCGAGCCGCCGCCGCCCGAGCCCTCTCCTGAACCATCGCCGGAGCCGTCGCCGGAACCGGAGCCGTCGCCCGCATCGTCCGCCGCGAAGCTGACCGGGACCAGCTGGTCGAGGCTGTGGTCGCCGGCGAAGGTGTGCGGAAGGCGGACGAAGACGCCGCAGGTGGTGCCGTCGGCGGTGCAGTCGACGTCGCCGAAGGCCGCGGCGGCGTCGATGGTGGTCTCGAAGGTCCAGACGCCGTCCGCTACGGTGCCGGTGGTGGGCTGGCCGTAGACGGAGGTGTGCATGAGCCACTGCTGGCGCGAGGTGTCGCAGAGGGCGCCCGAGGGCCGGCCTGCCGCGGTGCCGAGCTCGCCGCCGGTGGCCGCGCAGTACATGACGTAGACCGACGTGTCGGCGCCGTCGACCTGCGCGGGCAGGGCGCCGGTCACGGTGAGGGTGTCGCCGTCGGCGAGATCGGTGGTCGGGGTGACCGTGATCCCGGCGGGTGCCGCCGCATCCGAGGCGAAGTCCAGCGCCGTCGCGGTCTCGAAGGGTGCGTGCTTCGCGCCGCCGGCCGCGTACGTGTAGACGCCCCAGGTGCCCTCGACTGCGTCGAGCGCGGACTTGTCCACCTCGAGGGTCGTGGTGAAGGACCCGCTGCCGTCGATCGCGACGGCGCCCGAGGCGGTGCCGCCGATGGTGTCGACGTCGGCCGCGTCCACGGCCCATCGCACGTCGCTGTTCGGGCGCGCGGCCGAGGCGGCGCCCGCGGTGGGCTGCCAGACGTCCGCGAACTTGCCCGCCGCGACGTAGACGCCGGTGAAGCGGCCCGCGAGCGGCGGACGCGTGCCCGTGGTCGCGGCGCCGGCGGTGAGGAAGTTGCGGCCCTCGACCGTGACGGTCGCGACGTCGTCGAGGCCGGTGGTCGGGGTGACGGTGACGCGCGGCGCGAAGCTCAGCGGCGTCTCGGTCTCGAACGGCGCGTGGACCGCGCCGCCCGCGGCGTACGTGTAGACGCCCCAGTCGCCCTCGACCTCGTCGAGCGCGTCGTCGGTGACGTCGAAGGTCACGGAGAACGTGCCCTCGGGGGTGAGCTCGACCGCGCCGGCCGCGGCGCCGCCGACGGTCGCCATGCTCTCGGCGGGCAGCGCCCACGCGGTGTGCGCGTTCTTGCGTGCGGCCGATGCGGCGCCCTCGCTCGGCCGCCACGTCTCGGCGAACTTGCCGACGGTGACGTAGATGCCGGTGAAGCGGCCCGAGAGCGGCGGACGCGCGCCCGTGGTCGCGGGCGCGGACGGGAGGAAGCCCGTGCCGGTGACGGTGATGGTGTCGCCGGTGCCGTCGAGGCCGGTGGTCCGGTCGACCGTGACGGTGGGGGTGGCGGGCTCGTCGTCGGCGGCCGCGGGGACCGCAGGAAGCGCGACGAGCAGGGGTGAGAGCAGCAGCGCGAGCAGCGCACCGGCGAGGATTCCGGGCGCGCGCAGGCGCGCGTCAGCGACGCGTGAGAGCACATGAACTCCTGGTGGGGAACGGAGGCGCGCAGGGCGCCATGGCAGGGCAGGTGAGGCTTGCCTTACCCGCACCCTAGCGGGAGCGACGCGGAAAACGCAACACGGGCGTTGCGTAAAAAGATCAGGCGTCGCGCAGCAGCGGCTGGGTCATGCAGTGCGCGCCTCCGCGGCCGCGCCCGAGCTCCGCGCCGACGATCTCGAGGACCTCGACGCCGACGGCCCGCAGCTCCTCGTTGGTGTGGGTGTTGCGGTCGTAGGCGACCACCACGCCGGGCTCGAGGGCGAGGAGGTTGTTGCCCGAGTCCCACTGCTGGCGCTCGGAGGCGTAGCGGTCGCCGCCGGTCGCGATGACGCGGAGGTCGACGCCCAGCGCCTCGGCGACCACGTCGACGAAGGGCCGCTCGTCGCGGCGCACGTCGAGCATCGTCGGCGCGGGAGCCTCGCGGATCACATACGTCTCGATCTCGTCGATGATGCCGGGGAAGACCGTGCAGATGTCGCGGTCGGCGAGCGTGAACACGGTGTCGAGGTGCATCGCGGAGCGCAGGCGCGGCATCTTCGCGACGATCACCTGCTCGGCGCCCTCGCCGAGGAACAGCTCCATCGCGAGCTGCGTGATCGCCTGGCGCGACGAGCGCTCGGACATGCCGACCAGCACCGTGCCGTTGCCGACGGGCATGACGTCGCCGCCCTCGAGCGTCGCGAGCCCGTTGGGGAGCTCGGGGTCGCCCCACCACACGTTGACCGCATCGGCGAAGTCGGGGTGGAACGTGTAGACGGCCTTCATCACGAGCGTCTCGGCGTGACGGGCGGACCAGTACAGCGGGTTGAGCGTGACGCCGCCGTAGATCCACGAGGTGGTGTCGCGTGTGAAGAGCGTGTTGGGCAGCGGCGGCAGCAGGTAGTCGCGCATGCCGGACTCCTCGCGCACCAGCTGGATGCCGGGCGGGGAGAAGTCGCGGGGGAGGTCGAGCGTCGAGAGGCCGCCGATGATGTGGCGGGCGAGGTCCATCGAGCCGAGGTCGTCGAGGTAGGCGCGGATGTCCGTCGCGAGGCCCAGCCCCACCTCGTCGGGGGTGACCTTGCGATCGAGCAGCCATGCGCGTGCCTCGGGCAGGGCCAGGGTCTCGGCCAGCAGGGTGTGCAGCTCGAGCACCTCGATGTCGCGGTCGCGCATCATCTGCACGAACGCGGCGTGGTCGCGCTCGGCGTTCTCGACCCACATGACGTCGTCGAACAGCAGGTCCTGGCAGTTGGACGGCGTGAGCCGGTGGTGCGCCAGGCCCGGGGAGCACGTGAGCACCTTGTGGAGCCTCCCGACCTCCGAGTGGACGCCGTACTCGGGCAGCGTGATGGCGGGGGCCTGCATCTCCGTCATGGCCTGGATGCACCTTTCTGAAGGGTGCCTCGAGCCTAGCCGCGGCGGCGAGACCGCCGCGAGCACGGGGGCGCTGTTACGCGCTCCGCGGCTCGCGCATCGGAGCCGGGAGCTCGGCCGCGTGGAGGCGCGCGGTGTGCCGGCGGAGCACCTCGGCGGCGGCGCCGGCCGTCGAGTCGGCCGCGTCGGAGGCGAGCAGCACGTCCGAGAGGCGCTCGAGCTCGGCGTCGACGAGCGCCGCGAAGCCTGGCTGGGTGAGGAAGCGCTCGGCGAGCAGGCGCGCGGCGGCCGCGTCCCCGAGGCCCTGGCGCGTGCCCACGCCGACGTCGAGCGCCCAGTCGATCACGGCGAGCGCCCCGGTGGCCGTGTCGAAGCACACGTACGCGTGCTCGCCGGGCCGTGCGACGTCGTGATAGCTGTCCACGATCTCCTGGAAGGCCAGGTAGGTCGCGAAGGCCTCGACGTCGAGCGCCTGGGGGAGGTGCTCGGTGAACGTCACGTCGTCGGCGGACTCGAGTAGCTCGTGCAGGTCGGGGGTGTATGTCCGGTTCGTCATGCTCCTCATCCCACCAGCGGTGTCTGAGAGCCTGCTGAGAGCCCGCCGGGGGAACGTCGGGAGCGTCGCCGCGGGCGCCGGGCATGCGAAAGGCCCCGCAGGCATCCGGTCGGGGTGCCTGCGGGGCCTCACGTCAGTGCGCGATCACCGCGCCGTGCGCGTCAGCGCGAGAAGATGTTCGAGAACATCGAGCCGAACGAGTTGCCCGAGCCACCCTGGTCGCAGGTGCAGCGCTGGTCCTGGGCGACGCCGGCGAGCGCCTGGTCGATGTGCTGGCCGCAGCCGGTCCACGTGGCCTTGCCGCACTGGTTGCAGGTGATTCGAGAGCACATACGGGTTTCTCCTTGTTTCGACGATGTTCGCGGCCGGGCGAGGGGGGATCACCCCGCCGCGTCCCGACCAGTATGCATACCCCTGGGGGTATCTGTCAAGGGGGTGGGTGATACGGTCCCCGTATGGCTGGAAGAGCGATGACGCGGCCCGTCGACCGCATCGTCATGGTCGCCCCGGTGGATGCGATCCTGCAAGCGTCGGCGCCCTGGCCCCACGTCCGAGCGGCCGTCCCCGAGGACATCCCGTGGATCGCCGGAGCCGTGTGGGACGCCTACCCGCAACGCCCGCCGTACGAGCCGGAGTGGGATGACGTCGTCGCGTCGACGCAGTCGATGTTCAAGAACGAGGCCGGCGACTTCATGCCCGTCGCCTCGCCTGTCGGGCTCACCGAGGACGGCGAGGTCGCCGGCATCGTCACCGTGGTGCAGCGCTGCACGCTCCGCGACGACCTTCCCGACGCGCCCTACGTCCTCGACTGCATCACGCTGCCGGATCATCGGCGCACCGGGGTCGCCTCGGGGCTCATCGCGGCATCGGCGCGCGCGCTCAAGGCGGTGGGGGAGCGCGAGATGGCGCTCACGGTCGACGCCGACAACGAGGACGCGCTGCGCGTCTACACGCGCCTGGGCTTCGTGGAGACGATGCGCCGCCCGGCCTCCGCCTGACGGTCACTGCCCGGGACCCCGCGCGGCTAGCGTGGACCCATGGGAATCCTCGCGAAGGTGTTCGGCGGACGCAAGCGCGTCGGCCCGTACGACCTCTGGGCCGACGACGCCGCGCAGCTCGAGGCGATGACCGAGCGCGGCGCTGATGTGACGGCGCCGCGCGAGTCGGAGTTCTTCCTCTCCTTCACCTCCGAGCCGCGCGTACGCGAGGCCGCCGACGAGCTGCGCTCGAAGCGCGTCACGCACGAGCTGGTCGAGCCGAGTCACGACATCCCGGAGTGGATGCTCTTCGTGCGGCACTACCGCAAGCCGCTGGTCCCGGACCTGCTCCGCGAGACCGTCGACCTGTGCGAGAGCCTCGCCGAGAAGCACGGCGGCGACTACGAGGGCTGGGCCGGGCTCCTCACCGACGAGGAGAAGGGCCTGTGACCTACCGCCTGCGGAGGTGGACCGACGCCGACCTCCCGCTGCTGCACGCCGCGAACGTCCCCGAGATGATGGAGCACCTCGCCGGGCCCGAGTCCGCGCAGAGGATCCGCAGGCGCCACGAGCAGTACATCCGCGGCTGGGACAGCGGGCGGCCGCACATGTACACCGTGCGGAGGGACGATGCGTCCGAGGCGCTGGGCTCGATCGGCTGGTGGGAGTCGGAGCTGCGCGGAGAGCCGTGCCTCGAGACCGGCTGGATGGTCCCTCCCGCGCACCAGCGCCAGGGCGTCGCGACCGCCGCCGTGAGGCTGCTGGTCGACGAGGCGCGCACCGCGGTGCGCGAGCACGACCTCCCGACGACCCTCCTCGCCTGCCCGAACGTCGACAACGTCGCCTCGAACGCGCTGTGCCGGCGCGCGGGCTTCACGCACGAGGGCACGCTCGAGGACGACTACCGCGGCGTCCCCATGACCCTCAACATCTGGACCATCTCCCTGGGAGGCCCCGTATGAGCACGCCCGTTCCCGAGTACGCGCAGCGCCGCCTCGAGAGCCGCCGCTGGCGCCTGGCCCGCTCGTGGTGGGTGCTGGTGCCGCTGGTCACCTTCGGCGTCCTGCCGTGGGCGTCCTACATCTGGGCCGGGGTGAAGACGGCCGAGCGCAAGTACTACATCTCGGCCGGCATCTGGTTCGCGGCGTCGCTGCTGTGGGGGCTGGTGCTGCCCTCGGCCGCGCCGTCGCTGGTGCCGCTGGTCGCGATCTCGTGCGTCTTCCTGCCGGCGATGCAGGCCATCGTCATGAACCGTCAGTACCTGGTCGAGCGGGCGATCCGCGACCTGTAGGTCTCAGGTTGCGGGCGCATCGTCCGCCGCGAAGGCGTCGTTCCTGATCCCGATCCACGAGATCGCGCCGGCGAGCAGCATGAAGCCGCCCGCGACGATGGTGGCGCGGTGGAAGCCGTCGAGGTCGAGCTCGCCGCCCACGATGGTGCCGATGAGCGCGATCGCGACCAGCCCGGCGATGCGCGCGACCGCGTTGTTGACCGCGCTCGCGATCCCGGAGCGCTCGGACTCGATCGCGCCGAGGATCGCGGAGGTCAGCGGCGCGACCATGAGCGTGAGGCCGATGCCGAAGACCACGATTCCCGGGAGCGCCTGCGTCCAGTAGTCGAAGTCCTCGGAGATCGCCACGAGCATGAACGAGCCGACCGCCATGACGAGCGGGCCGACCGTCATGAAGATCCGCGGCCCGAAGCGGGCGCCCAGCGTGCCGACGCGCGAGCTGAACAGGATCATCAGCACCGTGATGGGGAGCTCGGTGAGGCCGGCCGCGGTCGCGGACAGGCCCGCGCCCTGCTGCAGGTAGACGCTCACGATGAAGCCGTTGAGGGCGAGCGCGCCGTACGCGAACCACGTGGTGAGGTTGCCCCACGCGAAGTTGCGGGCGCGGAACAGGCTGAGCGGGAGCATGGGGTCGCGCGCGGTCGCCTGCCGGCGCAGGAAGGCTGCGGTCGCGATCACGCCGATCGCGGCCGAGCCCCAGATCGCGGGATCCGACCAGCCGAGGTGCGGCTCCTCGACGAGAGCGAAGACCGCGGCGCCGAGGCCGACGGTGCAGAGGATCGCACCCGCATAGTCCACCGAGGCGTTCTCGCGTCGTGTGTCCGGGTGGTCGAGGCGCGCGACGAGGAGGAGCGTCGCGGCGATCGGGAGGACGTTGATCGCGAAGGCCCAGCGCCACGACGCGTAGTCGGTGAGGAGCCCGCCGAGCACGGGGCCCGCGACGAAGGCTCCGGTGGTCGCGCCGGTCCACGTGCCGATGGCCTTCGCCTGGGCCGCGCCGCGGAACGTGCTCATGATGAGCGCGAGGCTGCTGGGGACCAGGAGGGCGCCCGCAACGCCCTGAAGCAGACGCGCGCCGATGAGCACCGGCCCGGTGGGGGCGAGCGCGATCAGCACGGACATCGCGCCGAAGCCGATCAGCCCGACGGTGAGCACCCGCAGGCGGCCGAACTGATCCGAGAGCGAGCCCGCGACGAGGATGAGCGCGCCGAGCGTGATGAGGTACGCGTCCACCACCCACTGCTGGAGCGCGACGCCGCCGCCGAGGTCGCGGGCGATCGCGGGCAGCGCGACGGTGACGATGCTGCCGTCGAGGAAGGCGACGAAGCTCCCGAGGATCGCGATCCAGAGGACGGTGATCTGCGTGCGGGTCGCCGAGGGGGCGCCCGCGTCGCGTGCCGGGGGAGAGTCGGCCATGCGGCCAGGCTACGTCGCAGGGTGCGGCGGCGTGGGGGCCGGTCGACGATCCGCGTGGGGCCACGCCACCCTGCCGTGCGCCGCCGTGGGGCGGCATGCGCGGTCCTCGCACCTTTCATGCACGAGCGCCGCGTGCGAGGTGGTGCGCCGTGCACGGTCCTCGCACCTTTCACGCACGAGTGTGCGTGGGGCGATGGCGGCGCGTCGCTCGGGCCTGCCGCACCCCGGCCGCGCCTCCCGCCCCGGCCGCCCCGTGCCTTCGTGCATGAAAGGTGCGAGGGCGCCGCATCGTGCATCTCCTGCGCGCGCCGACGCGCGCGGACGAACGCGGGAAGCGGGTGCGGGCGGCGGGTGTCGGTCCCGCCCCTGTCAGCGGCCGGGGGAGGCCAGCGGCGCGGCGACGCCGACCAGGCCGGTGCGGCACCACTCGCCCGCGTGCTCGGGGCACATGAGGCCCACGTTCTCGGTGTCGCCGGAGCGGTCGTGCAGCAGATAGAGCGCGTTGGCCGGGACCGCATCGTGGTCCGGCGGGCAGTACGAGCACTGCGCGCGGGCCGAGGCCACGCCGGCGAGGGCGAGCAGGTCCGCGTAGTTGTCGAGCGTGAGGCCGGCGTGGTCCGCGCGGTCGTCGATCATTCTCAGCTCCCAGGAGGTGACGTCGTTGTCATCGGGTCCGCACACCCTAGCGCGGCCCGGTGACCCCCGAGGGGCCGATGGTCCCGCATCGTCCGCGGTGCAGGGACGATGCGCGGGAGACACGCCGGGCGGTCCGGCGCAGCCCGGTGCGCCGCTAAGGTTTCCGGTGATCGGTGGCGCGCGAGAAGGGCTGAGATGGCGAAGCTGTACTTCCGGTACGGGGCGATGAACTCGTCCAAGTCGGCGCTCCTGCTGACCGCGGCGTACAACTACGAGGAGCGCGACCAGCACCCGGTCATCGTCAAGCCCGGCATCGACACCAAGGCGGGCCGGTCGGTCTCCTCGAGGCTCGGCGTCGAGCGCCAGGTCGACGTGCTGCTCGGCGGGGAGGACTCACTCCTCGAGGCCCTGGTCGCGCATCGTCCGCTCGAGGGCATCGACGCGGTCTTCATCGACGAGGCCCAGTTCCTCACGCCTGCGCAGGTCGACGAGGCCTTCGTGGTCGCGGTCCGCCACGGCGTGCCGGTGCTCTGCTACGGGCTGCGCGGCGACTTCATGACGCACTCGTTCCCCGGCTCGCTGCGGCTCCTCGAGATCGCCCACGCGATCGAGGAGCTCAAGACCATCTGCCGCTGCGGGTCCAAGGCGATCTTCAACGGCCGCGTCATCGGCGGGGTGTTCGTGAGCCACGGCGAGCAGGTCGCGATCGACGGTCAGCAGGCCGACTACGAGTCGCTGTGCGGCGCCTGCTACCTCGAGAAGGTCGGACCGGTCCGCGCGGCGGGCGTTCCCGAGGACGAGACCGGCGCGCAGCCGCTGTTCTGAGCCGGCGTCAGCGCCACGAGGGGTGGATGCCCGTGCGGCTCCATTGCGCCGCGTGCCGCGCGCACAGGAGGCGCGGGGCGCTGAGCGACGCGTCGGTGCGGTCGTGCAGCACCCACAGCGCGTCGGTGCGCACCGGGGCGGAGTCCGCGCCGCACGCGCTGCACCGTGCGGTCGCGCGCACCACCTCGGCGAGGGCGAGCAGGTCCGCGTAGTTGTCGAGGCTGAGGTGCGTGGCCGTGTCCGTCATGCGAGCCCCCCATCCGTCGTCGTGTCTCGCTCCTTTCCACCGTAACGACGTGATCTCACTCGCAACGAGGGGCGTTGGTCCCGCATCCGCGGGTCCGGTATGTCGAGTTACTCACAGTTCTGGCAGCCGCCGGTGAGCGGCATCTGCATGAAGCACGTGGGGCAGATCGTGTGCTGGGGAGGCTCCGCGCCGCGGCGGCCGGGACGCCTGGCCGCCCGCGCATCGTCCCGCCACTCGGCGAGGTGCACGTCGCAGTAGAGCCGGCTCGAGCCCTTCGCGCTGCCCGTCTGGCGGTACTTGATGAGCGAGAGGCTCGTCGGGGGGAGGGGGTCCGAGTCGAGCCCGCACAGCGTGCAGTGCGCGGCGTCGCGGGTGCTGCCCGCCCGGGCGAGGAGCTCCGCGTAGTTGTGCGGCGTGTCGAAGTCGATGAGGTCGCGGACGTCGGTCATGGACGCTCGTTTCGTGCCGGGAGCCCGAGGCGGTGCTCGGGGTCAGGGTAAGTCGCGGGCGGCGTGGCACGCGAGGGCGCGAACGGGCGCCGCCAGGCGGCGACGCGATCGGCAAGGGCGGCGCCCCTGGCACGAGCGGAAACGGCACGATTCGCGCGAGTTCCGCGAGGGCGGAGAGCGGCGCCGCACCCGGCCCTCGCCTACCCGAGCCCTAGAGCAGCCGGCCGATCCGCTCGGCCGCCCTCGCCGCCCCGTCAGTCGCGACGTCGAGGTAGTCGACCTCGCTGCCGAGGAGGTCGACGAGCGCGTCCGCGACGGTCGTGGGCGTGAGCGCGTCGTACTCCAGGCAGCGGCCCGCGCGGTAGCGCTCGAGCCGCGCCCGCACGTGGACGTTCTGCTCGAAGTGGTCCCGCAGCGGCACGTAGAGGAAGGGCACCTTGGCGGCGGTGAGCTCCATCGTGGTGGTGAGGCCGCCCTGGACGATCGCGACGTCGCACGCCGCGAGCCACCGGTAGAGGCGGTCGACGTACGCGTGATACTCGACGCCCGGCACCTGCGGGAGCGTGCGCGGATCGATGCGGGGACCGGTGACGATGACCACGCGCAGCTCGGGGATGAGCGCCCGGGCCGCCGGGACCGCGGCGGCGACGCGCTCGAGCAGGCTGCGGCCCACGCCGGTGCCGCCGACCGCGACCACGCACACCTTCTCGCGCTCCCCGAAGCCGATCGAGGCGCGCAGCCTCTCGCGGTCGCCGAACGCGCGCGGGTCGAAGCCCGCGATGTAGCCGGAGAAGTCGAAGTGCTGCTCGGTCCACGCGCGGATCTCGGGCAGTCCGGGGCCGAACGTGCCCGGCACGATGTCGTCGGGGTCGCCCACGAAGACGCTCGCGTCGCGGATCTCGGGGTGGCGCGCGATGTGCTCGATCATCTCGAGGTTGACGTCCGCGACCACCTCGGCTTGGCGCTCCCCGCCGCTCGGCATCGGGACGTTGCCGACGAAGTCCGTCATCCACACGACCGGCGCGCGCTTGAGGCGCGGATTCTCGTGGAGGTGGTAGTCGAGATCCCAGGCCTCGTCCGCGATGACGAGGTCGTAGCCGCCCTCGGCGAGCACCTCGTCGAGGACGTGGAAGTTGTGCACCAGGATCTCGTCCAGGTCGCGCGAGGACTCGAAGATGTCGAGCCGGTGCTCGCCGGAGTCGTGCTCGATGTGCGCGGACTCGCTCGCGAGCAGCCGCGACGCGGGATGGAGCCGGTGGCCTCCCTCGGCGAGCACCCGCGTCACCGGGTCCTGTGCGAGCCAGTCGATCTCGAGGTCGGGATGGTGCGCCGCGAGCTCCGTCGCGATGGCGACGTCGCGGCGCGCGTGGCCGAGCCCGATCGGCGAGGAGAGGTACAGCACCTTGCGGCGGGACGATGCGGGGGCCGCGTACGCGGCGACCTCCAGCGTGGTGCGGGGAGGCTGGCCGAGAACCTCGGCCGCGAAGTCGTGGATACGGTGGTTGATGAGCACGGGGTAGCGCGAGCCGGGCATGTGGCCGGCGCCCTCGTCGATGAGGAGCCTCGCCGTCGGGATCGTGGCGGCCGCGAGGCGGGCGCTGTCGGGGTGGGTGATGAGGTCGTCGCTCCCGTGGATGATGAGCGTGGGGATCGTGCTCTCGGCGAGGCGTCCGCGCCAGTCCTCGAGATCGATGTCGAAGCGGTCCGCGACCGCGGCGATGGGCACGCGGGGGTTCTGCTCGAGCGCCCAGCCGACCAGGTCGTCGATCTGCTTGGTCGAGTGCGGATCCGAGCCGACCTCCGCCATGAAGAAGTTGACGAAGTCCGGCCACGAGCCCTCCATGTACTCGGGGTGGAACTTGCCCCAGCGCACCGGGACGGGGTTGGCCTCCGGGTCGTAGGGGGCGTTCGCCGGGCCGCGCCAGTCCGGCGGATCGACGCGGAACGGGTGGTCCGCGCCGATCGTGACCACGCCCGCAACCAGGTCGGGCCGGTAGGCCTGCACGCTGTACGCGAGCGTGCCGCCCATCGACACCCCGGCGACCACCACCGGTGCGTCGCAGGTCGCCTCGATCACGGCCACCGCATCGTCCCGCCACGCGCCCTGCGTGTGCCGGGCCATGTACGTGGGCCCGGTGGACCTGCCCGAGCCGGCGGCGTCGTAGACGACCACGCGGAAGTATCGCGACAGGTACGGGATCTGCGCCTTCCAGGCGCGTGCGTGGACGATGCTCCAGGTGGGCAGCAGCACGATCGTGGGGGCGCCGGGCGGGCAGAGGTGGTCGTAGACGTCGTAGTGCAGGCGCGCGCCGTCGCGCTCGACGACGCCGTCGGAGGCGGGGAGGACCGCGCGCATGGGGACTCCTGGGGACTCAGGGACTCGGGGACTGTGCGGTGCTGGCGGGGTCGTGGCGGGTGTCAGGGCTGCTGCGCGGCCGCGAGCATCGGCTCGAGGGCGCGCAGGGCGTCGCGGACTGGGGCGGACGGGCCGGTCAGGCCCGTGAGGATCATGACCTCGGCGCCGAGGAAGATCGCCGAGGTGAGCGCGCAGGCCTCCTCGGCCGTGAGGCTGCCGAGGCGCAGCCCGTGCGCGTAGTGGTAGCGCAGCGCGTCGACTATGAGCTCGGTCCAGCCGTCGAGCATCGCGCGGACGCGCGCGCGCAGGTCGGCGTCGGAGTAGCCGGCGGTGACCATCTCCTGGAGGATCCGGACGTAGCCGGAGTCGAGGTCCTCGTCGAGGTGGTCGCATGCGCGTCGCCATTGGACGGCGAAGGGCTCGTTGGCGGCGTACATCGCGGCCTGGCGGGTGACGAGGCGGGTGTCCTCGGCCTCGAGCGTGGCGAGCATGAGGCCGCGCTTGGAGCCGAAGTGGTAGTGGATCTGGGACAGCGGGACGCCGGCCGCGTCGGCGACCTTGCGCGTCGACACCGAGGCGGCGCCGCCAGCCAGGATCTGCTCGCGGCAGGCCGCGAGGATCCGGTCGGTGGTGGTCGCCTCGGTGGCGCTCGCGGTCGTCATGCCGCGGCGGGCCGTCCGCCGAAGGGGCTGTCGCTCGGACGGGCGCCGGCGAACGCGTCGCGCACCCGGCGGAGCGGCGTGCGAAGCGCGGTGCCGCCGGACGCGAGGAGGCGGTCGAGGAGGCCGCGCTGGCGGGCCGTGGGGACAGCGGCCTCTGAAGGCTCGAGCTGCTCGCGCATGCGGCGCTTCATCGAGTGCACCGCGAGGTGCGCGAAGGCCATGCCCGGGTCCGCGGCGAGGACGCGGGGGACGTTGAGGTTGTCGAGGTCGTAGGTGGTCATGTCGGGGACTCCATTGTTCTGACGGGGACGGCGCCGGTGCGTTCGCGGCTCCTTGAGCCTTGCTCGTTCGGTCGATCGACCGAATGCCCTCAGCCTGCGCCTGCAGGCGAGCCCTGTCAACCCTTTTTGTCCGAATTGCCGACGCGAGGCAGGGTGTGAGGGAGGTTTAACGTCGGTGTAACCCCGTGCGGCGAGCGTCTCGTTAGCGTGAAGCGATGGGTGCGAAAAGTCTGAATCGTCAGATTCGGCCCGGAGTTCTCGGGCTGATCGTCTCGCTCGTCCTTGCGCTGGTGGTGACGGCGAGTTCGGCCGCCGCGCATCGTCCGCATCAGGGTCCGGGCTTCGATCCCGCCGGCGCGACCATCGTCGAGCTCGCCGCGGCGCTCGACGACGGCTCGCTCACGGCGGTCGGCCTGCTCGGCTTCTACCTCGACCGCATCGAGGCGTACGACGATCAGGGTCCGACCGTCAACGCCGTGACCCAGCTCGCGAAGACGGCGGCCAAGGAGGCGCGGGCCTCGGACAAGCGGCGCCGCAAGGGCGAGTCGCTCGGTCCCCTCGACGGCATCCCGATCCTGGTGAAGGAGAACATCGATGTGAAGGGGCTCGCGTCGACCGCGGGATCGGTCGCGCTGCTGAGGAACTACCCGAGCGAGGATGCGCTGGTGATCTCCCGGCTGCGCGAGGCCGGCGCGGTGATCCTCGGCAAGACCAACATGTCGGAGCTCGCCGCCTCGTACGGGCGGCTCGGCTACAGCTCGGCGGGCGGGCTCACGCTCAACCCCGTGGAGCTCACGCGCAACGCCTCGGGCTCCTCGAGCGGGTCGGCGGCCGCGGTGGCGGCGGACTTCGCGCCCGTCGCGCTCGGCACGGACACCTCGGGTTCGGTGCGCGGCCCCGCATCGTCCGTCGGGGCCGTGGGGCTGCGCGGGACGCTCGACGCGGCACCGCTCGACGGGATCCTGCCGTACTCGCTCAACCTCGACATCGTCGGGCCCATCGCGCGCTCGGCCGAGGATGCGGCGCTGGTGTTCTCGGTGATGACCGGGGACCCGGTGCCCGATCTCGACGGCTACGACGTCGACGGGATGCGCATCGGCGTGATTTGGCAGTACTCGGCCGCGAACGCCGAGGTCGCCACGACGCTGACGGGATCGGCGGCGCTGCTCGAGTCGATGGGCGCGACCGCGGTGCCGGTGACGGTGTCGAGCGACCTCGAGTACGCGTGGACGCCTATCGTCGGGCCGTACTCGGGCTACGACCTCGCGCACGACATCGACGAGTACCTCGAGACCCGCAACCGGTGGACGCCGGACACGTCGCAGGAGCTGGTCGACATCCTCACGTCCGAGTGGGCGCTGTCCCTGCCGAACCCGCCCAATCAGGCGCGCATCGCGGGGCTGCAGCACTCGATCGACATGCAAGGCGACTACGGGTCGGCGGAGTACCTGGCGCTCGGGTCCGACGTCAGGCCGGGGCTCCAGGCCGAGGTGCTCGACCTCATGGCGTTCGAGGATCTCGACGTGCTGCTGTTCCCGACGATGGAGTGCCCGGCGTCACCGGTCGACTATCAGCCGGACCCGACGTGGATCTGCGACAGCCCGTTCGGCGATGAGTACGCGCCGTCGTACATCTCGCCCGCGGTCGGCTTCCCCGAGGTGACGGTGCCGGCCGCGATCGACTCCGAGGGTCTGCCGATCGGGATGTCGATCCTCGCGCCGGCGGGCGAGGAGGGGCTGGTGCTCGCGGTGGGCGAGGCGCTCCAGGAGGCGGCCGATGCGGTGGCCGAGACGCCGGAGCTGCCGCCGCTCGTGGCGGATTCGGGTACGGGCCGCGGGAAGGGTTCGGGGAGGCGCTGAGCCTGCTGGCGGCTTGCGGTCCGGGTCAGCTCGCGAGGGCGACGTGGCCGTCGCCCGCCCAGTCGGCGGCGTGGCGGACGCAGAGGAGCGACGTGCCGCTGTGCTCGTCGCGCCCGGCGTTGTGGCCGAGCCAGAGGGCCTCGGGGCGCAGGGGAGCGCTGTCGGAGCCGCAGGCCGAGCATACGGCGCTGTCCTTGACGATGCCGCCGAGCGCGAGCAGATCGGCGTAGTTGTCGAGGCTCATGCGGCCTCGGCGCGAAGTGTTGATCACGGTGCTTCACAACCCGTCTGCGGGTGCGCGCATTCCCAAGCGTGGGCAAAAGGTGCTGGGAGGAGGTGGTCGGGACTCAGTCGGGGGCGACGATGAAGGCCTGATTGGCCGTGTTCCATGCCTTCTTCGTCTTGGTTGACCACTTGTTGAACATGTTGGTGATCCCGTCTGCCTCGTTCACCCACGTCGAGCCGCCGTTCATGTCGACGTAGTCGAAGTAGACCTTCCCGGAGCTGAAGTAGACCTTGGTGACCCAGCCCACGTGGCCAAACGTGCCGGTGTTGAAGACGACCATCGAGTTCGCGTGCGGGACGGTGGAGACGTAGAGGCCCTTCGCCTTCGCGTTGTCGTCCATCTGGCGCGCGTCGCCGCCGATGGCGGGGTAGTACCCGGTGTAGCTCTTCCATCGCGAGTAGGCGCCCCAGGTGCAGTAGCCGGCGTAGCCCCAGTTGGAGGAGGTCTTGGGGCCTGCCGGGGCGGGGTAGCACGCGATCGTCTTGTTCGCTGAGGCCGTGCGGCATCGGCGGTTGTCGACACTGCCGTTCTTCACGGTGAAGTTCGGCGTGCGGAGGTTCTTCTCCCACGACTTCGTGGTCCCGCCGCACCCGATATCGAGTCGGATCGTGGGGTTGGAGCGCGAGGCCTTGGTGGTGAACGAGTAGAGAGCGGCGTTCTTCTTGCCGGGGTACGCAGTCCACGACGCCCAGCCGTCGGAGCCGTGGAAGTTGTTCACGTACACGCCGGTCACCGCCTTCGAGGACGAGTCGCAGACGACGACCCCGGAGAACTTCACGGTGTAGGTCGCCGCGCTCGCTGCCGGGGCGAGCGCTACCCACGCGAACCCGACTGTCAGCAGCGTCGCGATTGTGCGAACCAGGCGAGTCGCCATGGGTGTCCCCTCTCACGGGCGCGAGGCCCTTCAAGCCGCTTCCTCACGGTGCCCGAGCCGTGGCGGAACGCCTCGATCGGTAGCTTGAACATAGGCGCAAAAGTCCCTGAATACCAGTGGCTTTTCTCGTTGGCGCGCTCGGCTGCCGGGCGGTAATGTCGGGTTTGATAGTCACGGTGCGTTGGGAACGGGAGGCGACGCGGGCGGCTTCGCATCGTCCGCAGCGTCGGAGGCCGGACCTAGACTCTTCGGCATGGCTGAGGCGGGTATCGACGGCGTGGTGGAGAGCCTCAACGAGGCGCAGCGCGAGGCGGTCCTCACCGGTGCGAGCCACAACCTCGTCCTCGCCGGCGCGGGGACAGGGAAGACGACCACGATCGTCGCGCGCATCCGGCATCTGCTCAAGCAGGGGGTGCCGCCCGAGCGCATCCTCGCGATCACGTTCACCCGCCGCGCCGCCGCCGAGATCCGCTCGCGCGTCGCCGGCGACCTCGCCGGCGCATCGTCCCAGGTGGCCGCCATGACCTTCCACGGCTGGGCCATGCGCGAGGTGCGCGGGGCGCCCGACGTGTTCGGCTACGACGGCTGGAGCGTGATCGACCAGGACGACCAGCAGCAGGTGATGCGCGGGGTCCTCGGGCGCGGCAAGCGTGTGGAGGGCCTCAAGGCGACGCAGATCCTCGACGTGCTGTCCTTCGCGCACAACACGCGGCGCACGCTCGCGCAGGCGATCCGCGTCAAGCTGCCGGAGATGAGCGTCGATCCGAAGGCGATCGGCGAGGCGGTGCGCGCCTTCGAGCTGCGCAAGGCCGAGCGGCGCTATCTCACGTACGACGACATCCTCAAGGTGTTCGCCGCGCGGCTCGCCGATCCCGAGGTGGCCGCGTGGGTGGGCTCGCACTACGAGGAGATCCTCGTCGACGAGATGCAGGACACCAACCCGCTGCAGTGGCAGATCATCGACCCGCTGGTGCCGCACACGCGCTTCTACTGCGTCGGCGACGACGCGCAGTCGATCTACGGCTTCCGCGGCGCGGACTTCGCGTCGATCCACTCGTTCGCGGAGCGGGTGCCGGGGGCGCGGGTGCTCAAGCTCGAGGACAACTACCGCTCCACGCAGGAGATCCTCGACCTGTCGAACTGGCTGCTCGAGGAGTCGCCGCTCGGCTACGACAAGAAGCTGCGCGCCGTACGCGGCAAGGGTGCCAAGCCCGAGCTGCACTCGTTCGAGACCCCCGCCGACGAGGCCGGGTTCATCGCCGCCGAGCTCCTGCGCGCCCGCGCCGACGAGCTCCCGTGGGCGACGCACCTGGTGCTGGTGCGGTCGAACTACAGCGGGCGTGCGATCGAGGCGCGGCTGGTCGAGAACGACATCCCCTACGTGTTCTTCGGGGGAGTGAAGCTGCTCGAGAGCGCGCACGTGCGGGACGTGCTGTCGGCGCTCAGGGTGATCGCCAACCCCGACGACGAGGTCGCCTGGATGCGGCTGCTGACCCTGGTGCCGCGGGTCGGCGACGTCACCGCCGCGCGCGCCTTCGACGCGTTCCTCGCGGCGCGGGACGGCGGGGCGAGCGCATCGTCCGCGCGTGCGGAGGCTCTCAAGGGCATGCCGGCGTGGCTCGCGGCCGGGCTCGACGCGATCGAGGACGCCGCGCAGCGCGTGGACGATGCGGTGGGCCGGGCGGCGGCGATGCTGCAGCCGACCCTCGCGCACAAGTACCGCAACGAGAACTGGGAGGCGCGGGCGAGGGACCTCGTGCACGTCGAGCGGCTCGCGGCGACCCGGGCGAACATCCTCGAGTTCCTCGAGGAGTACATCCTGTCGCCGATCTTCACCTCGGAGATGGAGCCCGAGTCGCAGCAGGACCACGTCATCGTCAGCACGGTGCACTCGGCGAAGGGCCTCGAGCGGGACTGGGCCTTCGCCGCGGGGGTGTCGCCGGGCTCGTTCCCGTCGGCTCGTGCGTTGGGCGACACCGACGACATCGAGGAGGAGCGCCGCGTGCTCTACGTGGCGCTGACCCGCGCCCGGGACCGCCTCGTGGTGACGCGGACGATGACGCACACGCCGGTCGGCGCCTGGGTCGGTTCGATCTCCCAGCAGGTGAGCGCGGCCCAGGGCTTCGTGGAGGAGGCGTACTTCCTCAACGCCCTCCCGGAGCGGCTGGTCGAGGAGATCCCGCACACGCTGCCGCGGCCCTCGCGCCCGGCGCCGCCGCCGGAGCTGAGCGGCCCCGGCGAGATCGACCTCGGGGTGGATCTCGGGGATCTGGAGTAGGAGCGCGGACGGGCCGCGCTCTGGGTCTCAGTCCTGCGCGGATCGGCCCGTGTAGGCGACGACCAGTCGGAAACCCGCCCAGGCGATGCCCATGACCGCGGTCGCCGTCATGGCCAGCGCCATGTCAGGCTGGAAGATCCTCACGGTCGACAACGGTGCGCCCATGAGGTCCGGGACCAGCACGAGCAGCACCCAGGCGGCCGCCCCCGTGGTGAGCAGCGGGAACCACAGGCTGAAGAGGCCCGCGGCGCCCGACTTGGCGCGGATCGCTCCGCGCTTGATCCAGGCCCACGCCATGCTCGCCAGGTACAGCAGCGGCGCCAGGCAGAGCCCGAGGAACAGCGCCTTCTGTGTCCAGCGGGAGCCTTCTCCGGCGTAGTCGAGCCCGAGCGCTTCCGCCGTGACGCTCAGGCGAAGCTGCGTGGTCTCGCCGAAGCCGATCCCGCTGCCGCCGTTGACCAGGACCACCACCGCATCGTCCCTCGCGGGGATCAGGGTGGCCTGCGTCTCGACGCCCGGGGTCGCGCCGCTGTGCCCCACGGTGCCGTCCGAGGTGTCGACGTACCAGCCGAGGCCGTAGAACGGGGAGACGTCGCTCGCGGGGCGCATCATCGCCGCCTTGCCCTCGGCGCTGAGGACGTCGTCCTCGCCGTTCATCATCATCGCGAGGTAGGCGGCGACGTCGTTCGCGCTGGCGACGATGCCGCCCTGGGGTGCGGTGACGACGTCCGTGCCGTTGTCGGCGAGGGGCCGCTTGGTCCAGAACCACGGCGTGTGCCCGGTCGCCATCTCGTCGTGGACCTCGCCGTCGGCGACGAAGCTGTCGTCCATCCCGACGGGATCGAGGACGTGTGCGGTGATGTGGTCCGCGAACGAGGTGTCGGCGACCTCCTCGATCAGCCGGCCGAGGTACTGGTAGTTGGTGTTCGAGTACTCCCACCGGGTGCCGGGTGGGTACTCCGGTGCGACGTCCGCGAGCTGCGCGACGGCCTGTGCGAGCGCGCCGTCGTCGGCGCTGGCTGCGCCTGATGCCTCGTGGGACGTGTTGCCCTGCAGGGTCGAGAAGCCGCTGGTGTGGCTGAGCAGCTCGCGCACGGTCGGCTCCCCGGCGGGAGTGCCGGCGAGCGCGGTCACGTAGTCGCCGCCGGGCGCGTCGAGGTCGACCAGCCCGTCCTCGACCAGCTGCATCACTGCGAGCGCGGTGAAGCTCTTGGAGATCGAGCCGATCGCGAACGGGGTGTCCGGCGTCACCGGCTCGCCGGTTCCCGCGTGCCGCACGCCGCTCGCGCCGGACTCGGAGATCTCGCCGTCCGTGACCACGGCGTAGGCAGCGCCCGGCGCGCCGGATGCGGACAGCTCGGTCGCGACGAGGTCGTCGATCGAGTCGGTCGAGGCGGCAGCGGCCGCGGCCGTGCTCAGCCCGAGCACGACGATTGTCGCGATCGTCAGCAGGTGTCGCACGGGATCCCCCAGGTAGTCGTGCGTGCGCGGTCCCCCGACCGTAGCGGCGCGAGGCGGGAGCGAGCAACGGCATCGTGCACTCTTGCGCCACCGGTGCCCGCTGCTCCGGTCGGCGGTCCCGCTCGCCGCGTGCGACCCTAAGGGGTGAGCACTGACACGATGATCTCCCTCGAGGCTGCGATGGAGCAGTTCAAGCTGGCGGATGAGGCGCGGCCGCTCGTGCGGCAGATCGCGCTCCGCGCAGGCGTGACCGGCTGCGAGGTGAAATCCAGCTACATCAAGGCGTTCCGCGAGGACGGCCTGCATCCGCTGCACATCGGCAAGCGGTCGACCGAGTGGTTCGGCTCGAAGGTCGAGGCGATCGCCGCCTCGGACCTGCCCGACCGCGTGCGCGACAAGACCCACGGCAACGGGATGGTCAACTGGGCCGTCGACCACCCGGTGAACGCGAAGGGCGGAAGCCCGGGGAGCAAGAAGCGCATCGTCCAGGCGACCGCGGTCGAGACCAAGGACTACGGCGTGTGCGAGGTGTGCTGGCAGGCGCGGACGCCGTCCGGGTCCTGCGGGTGCGACTGAGCCGACGCGCCTCGATCAGGCCGGGTGCGGCGCGACGCGCACGTCGGTGTGCGTGAAGTCCTCGCCGACGAAGAGGAGCGGCACGTCGGCGTGCACGGCGAGTGCGTAGGAGTAGCAGTCGCCGAGGTTCAACCCCGCCATGTGGCCGGAGCCGCGGCCGTACTCGCGGTACCCGCGTGAGGCGATGGCGGCCTGCTCGGCGTCGAAGGGGGCGATGGTGATGCCGAGCGACTCGAGCAGCCGGTCGACGCGCCGCCCGAGCGCGGCGTCGCCGCGGCGCGCGACGACGGCGTGAACCTCCACGAGCGTCGCGGCGCTCATGCGCGCGCTGTCCGCCCCGGCGAGCGCTTCGAGAAGTGCGTCGGAACCGGGCTCGCCCGCGAGGATCGCGATGATCGCGGACGTGTCGATGATCACCGGGGGAGACCGGACTCGTCGTAGAGGTCGCGCTGCGCCGCGACGATCGCCGCGCGGTCGTCCTCGCCGAGGTCCGCCTGGATCTCCGCGACGATGACGCGCGCACGTGCGAGCCGGGCGTCGGCTTCCGGGTGGCCATGCTGCGCGTCGAGCCGCTTGAGCTGCATCCGTACCGCCTCCTCGATCGCGCTGGTCTGGCTGGAGCCCGTGCGCTCGGCGAGCTCCCGCACCAGCGCGACCGTGCGGGCGTTCTTGATGTTGAGGCTCATGGTTCCACGGTAGAAAGCCCTCGTGGAGATGTCTACCCCTGTGCGCATCGTCCACGGGTCATCCGAATGAAACATGCCTCCCGTACGTTCGGAGGGCAATGCGCATTCCAGGAGGAGACATGCTCGAGGACTGGTTCGGATTCGGGGTCGCCGTCGCGGTCGGCGTGGGTGCCGCGCTTCTGTTCGCGCTCGCCGTCGAGGTGACCATGAGGCTCGTCGCGCGGCGCTACCCGTGGGCGCGCGATCTCCAGACCAAGACCCGCAACCCGTTCTGGGCGCTCGTCATCCTCATCGGACTATGGTTCGGCGTGCATGCGTCGCTGCGGAACAGCGACTGGATGCCGATGATCGGCCGGTTCTTCACCGCCGGCGCGATCGCGCTGCTCGCGTGGCTGCTCATCGCGTTCGTGCGGTTCCTGGCGGACCTCGCGCTCGCGTACAACAAGATCGACGTCCCTGATAACCGGCTCGCGCGGCGGCTCAGGACCCAGACGCTCATCGTGAAGCGGCTGGCGATCGCGCTGATCGTGGTGATCGCGATCGGCGCCGAGCTGTTCTCCTTCGATTCCGTGCGCGCGATCGGCGCCTCGGTGCTGGCCTCGGCCGGAATCGCGTCCATCGTCGCCGGTCTCGCGGCGCAGTCCGTCCTGGGCAACATGTTCGCCGGCATCCAGCTGGTCTTCTCGGACGCCTTGCGCGTGGACGATGTCATCGTCGCCAAGGGCGAGTGGGGTCGCGTCGGCGAGATCACGCTGAGCTACGTGGTGCTCGACCTGTGGGACGACCGTCGCCTGGTCCTGCCCTGCACCTACTTCACGACCACGCCGTACGAGAACTGGACCCGCCAGGGATCGGAGCTGCTCGGCTCGGTGGAGTTCGACCTCGACTGGCGGGTGTCCCCGCAGAAGATGCGCGAGCACCTCGAGAAGGTGCTCACCGAGACGCCGCTGTACGACGGCCGGGCCAACGTGCTCCAGGTCACCGAAGCGGTCGGTGGATACGTGCGGGTGCGCATCCTGGTGACGGCCGTCGACGCCCCGACGCTGTACGACCTCCGCTGCTACGTGCGCGAGGCGATGGTGCTGTGGATCCAGTCGGTGATGCCGGACGCGGCGCCCGCGCAGCGCGTGCTGGTGTCCGAGCAGGCGGCGGCGCCGACCGGGCCCAAGCGGCGGAGCCTCAAGATCGAGCAGGTGGGGGAGGCGGGATTCTTCACGGGCTCCGCCGAGGCCGAGGAGCGGGCGAGCCACTTCACCCACGCGATGCCGCGGGTGGTCGTAGACGACGAGTTCGAGGTCGAGCGTGCCGAGGACTGACCCTTCTCGGCGGAGCAGAGTTGCCTACGCTCGCTGCTCCCACGGGTTGATCAGCCCGATGCCGGTGTGCGCGAAGTCGTCGACGTTCCGCGTGGCGCACGTCGCTCGTTGCGCGCGGCAGATCGCGGCGATCTGCGCATCGGCCATGCTGATGGGGGCGCCCGCCTTCTCGCGGGCGACGAGGATCTCCGCGTAGTGGGTTGCTGCCACATCGTCGAAGGGGAGCACGGCGCCGCCGTCGCGATAGGGCTCGAGCGCGGTCTCGACCCGGGAGGCGAGCGCGGTCCTGCGCCGACCGGCGGGAAGACGCGCGGTCCCCGCCAGGAGCTCCGCCAGCGTGACTGCGGTGATGGCGACGTCGCCCTCGAGCGCGAGCAGCCATGCGACAACTGTCGCGTCCGGCTGCGGCCGGAACACCTCGGAGATGACGTTGGTGTCGAGGACGATCACTCGAAGGCCGCCGCCCGCGCGGTGTCGGTGCGCGCGGGGATGGGGAGCTCGACCCCGACCTCCGCCTCGCGGGCGGCCTCCATGAGCGCCAGCCCGATGTGAGGCCGTTGCGCCGCTCTGGTGAGGATGGCCCTCACCTCGGCCTCCATCGAGCGGCCGTGTTGCTTGGCCTGGGCGGCGAGCTGCTTCTTGACGGACTCGTCGAGCCCGCGAACGATGATCGACGACATGCGCGCCCGCCCTCCGTGGTGCTATCGCTGATGATAGCAACGTGCGCGGCGGGGACTTGCGGCGGCATCCGGCTCATCCGATCAGGTAGACGAAGCCGCGCCCGACGGATGCGAGATGCGCGGTGAAGGCCGCCGCGTGCTGCAGGTACTCGAGGACGTACTCGTCGGTGACGGTTCTTCTGGCCTCGCGCTGGAGGGCGGCCAGGTCCGCGGCGATCTCGGGCAACCACGTAGGGCTGAGGGCGCGCACCCACGGGATCCAGCCCGTTGAGGTGAAGGCGACATCGCCCTCGACCATGCGGTAGGCGGGTCGGCGCGGTTCGCCGGGATACCGCGGCCGCGTGAGGCCCTGGAGATCTCGCCACGCCTTGTCGAGGTAGAGCAACTCCTCCTTGGGTGGGCGCTGCATGCCGCTCGCATGGCCGCATCGTTCACCCGGCTCCATGCCCCAGGCGTCCGCGAAGGGATCGCTGCCGATGAACGACCTCGGGTTGTCGAGCGCCGCTTCGGTCGCCTCGGCGGGGAAGGTGTATGCGTAGTACCGGATGCCCATGGGTCGATGCTCGTCGCAGCGCGCGAGCGACGCGGTCGGGGGTGCTCCCGTTGTGGACAGCGACGCCGAGGCAGCGACGGTGGACCGCTCTGTGCGCTGACGCGGGCGCTACGCCTCGACCGCGTCGAGGGCGTCCCAGAAGGCGTCGCGCAGGGCGTGGCGCTCGACCTCGCTCAGCGTGTAGATCCCGATCGCGTCCGAGAGGTCGCGCAGCAGCGTCGAGTCGAGCTCGCGGGGGATCGACGGCCGGTTGGTCCGCAGGCTCACCAGCTGTGCCTGCGTCGCGTAGGCGAGGAAGGCGTTGAGCGAGGCGCGGGCGACCTGCGCGATGGACTCGTCGTAGGTCGGGCCGGTCTGGGAGGCCACCGGGGCGGGCGCGTCGGTGTCGCCCGACGACGACGAGTAGACCGGGACCGGTGCGAGATACGTGTCGATCGGTCGGGTGGACGCGCCAGAGCGGGGGCGCGCCAGGTCTGCGGGCGAGGGACGATGCGCGGCCGCGTCGGCGGCCGGTGCGGCGGTGACGTCGGCGCTCGTGGGGACGGGCGCATCGTGCACCGCCTTGACCGCCTCGGCGGGGGTGCTCGTCGCGATTCGCCGCACGATGGACGCGTCGAGCGAGTCGCCGGAGATGAGCTCGAGGCGGTCGGCGGTGGCCTGGAGGTGACGTGAGACGCCGTGGGGGCGGCCCTGTGCGTCGGGGACCGCGAGGACGATCACCTCGACGCCGCTGGCCTGGGCCTGGTCGACGGCCTCGGTGAGGTCGTCGTCGCCGGAGACCAGGACGAGCGTGTCGATCGCACCGTTGCGGGCGTGCGTGACCATGTCCAGACCGATCTTGAGGTCGACGCCCTTCTGCTGGCCCTCGTTGCCGATGCGGCCGAGGCGGAGCTTGACGCGCGGGATCATCTCGATGACGCGCTGGTCCTCGTCGGGGTGCTGATCGCGCGCGGCGTCGTACCAGTGGGAGCGGAGCACGGGGCGGCCGGCGAGCTGCTCGGCCTGGGTGAGGATCGCGCCGATGAGACTCGGGTAGTCGGGCTGGATGCCGCGCCGGAACGAGCTTCCCGTGAGGCGTGTCGCGGCAGCAGCGACCAGGTAGCCGGCATCGATGTAGACGGTGGCGTTGGACCTCATGGCGGGCGGCGCTCCTCAGCATCGTCGGACGGGAGTGAGCCCACCGTAGCGGGGAGGGGTGACAGCCGCCACGGTGCCGGTCGGCCCTGCGCGCCGCGGGTGCCCGTGCCATCCTGGTGGCGACCCTGGTGGGCACCGAGAGCGGGTGACGAAGATGTCCGAAGTGGCGTACCTGAGGCTGCGGATCAACGGCGTGGATGTGGAAGGCGAGTCCACGACCGCATCGTTCGACCGCGACGGAACCATCGAATGCGTGGCGTACCGGCATGAGATGGCGCATCCCGACGATCCCGTGGCGGGGGCCCGCGGGTCACGGCTCGAGCACCAGCCGGTCACCATCATGAAGCGGATGGACCGCACGAGCCCGCTGCTGGCAGACGCGCTGGTGCGCGCCATGGTGGTCGACAGCGCGGAGCTCAGGTTCTTCCGGGCGCACCCGTTCGACGGTCGGGACGAGCACTACTTCACCCTGCTGCTGGAGGAGGGCAGAGTGACGGCGATCCGTCAGGAGCTGTCGCAGGATCCGAGTTCTCCGGGTCCGCTCGAGGAGGTCGACCTGACGTACTCGCGGATCACCTGGACCGACGAGGTCGGTGGAGCCGCAGCAGAGCACGAGGTGGCGAGGCCGTAGGACAACGCGCGTAGGGGCGCGACTCGCCGGTATCCGTTGCGCAACGATGGCTCGGGATCGGGCGTGTCACCGGCCCGGACATTGTGCGCTCGCTGGGGTTTGGGGAGCACCGTGCCCGGTGGGCCGGGCGTGGATATGTGCCGACCACGGCCCCGGGATAGTGATCGTCGCCGGGCGTGGGGACGAGGTCGGCCTGGGCGCCGGTGCATGTGTTCCCCCGGCAGGGGTAACGCGGGAAGAGGCGTCTCAGGAGTTGCGGGGTGCCGGCTGTTGCCGCTGCGGCTCACTCGCGTTGCCCGCGACCTTGGCCTTTGCCGCATCAGCCCGGAGTGTGAACTCGACCTCCGCGATGTCGCGCATCGCCTCGACATCCTTGCGGATGCGCGAGGCATTGATCGCGATGCTGAAGAACGCGATGATCGCGCACAGCCAGAATGTGACCGACATGACGGCGACCACCACCCCGGTGGTGCCTGTGATCGCGAAGATGTCTGTCCCGTTCATGGTGTTGGCTCCTCGTGGGGTGGTGGGTGGCAAGGGCTCCGAGGCGGGCCGCTAGTCGCAGGTGCCGCAGACGCCCGATGCGGGCAGTTCGGTGAAGCACAGTGGGCAGGGCGGACGCTGCTCCTCGGAAGGGTGATTCTTTGTGCCACCCCCGGAAGCGGACCCGAGCCGGTTGGTGGGGAGCTCGACCTTCTTGTAGAGGCCGCCGCCAATGGGGATGTCGATACATCCCGAGTTCACGTACGCGACCACGCTGCCGCCTTCCGCTTCGAGGGCGATGTACGGGCGCGTCTTGGCGGGGATGTAGATGCGCGCGAAGTCGAGCGTCGCGACGGTCGCGCGGACGAGCGCGTGGTTCTCCAGCGGGATCGCGTAGGCGCGGAGCGCGTCGTCGAATGTGGCGTAGTAGTCGCGGGTGGATCGGGACTCGGTCATGGGTGGCACCTTACGGACGAGGTGAGACAGTCGCGTGTCATCGGAAGCTCCACGTGGTCGAGGCGCGCGCCGCGTCGTAGATGCGCTTCACCTCGTCCGCGCTGAGCACGGTTCGACGACGCCGGAACCATGCCGGCACATGCCGTCGGCCCACGACGAGCACATCGGCCGGGCGCGAACGCTCCGTGTACGTGCGGGCCATCACGACAAGTGTCGGTCGCACCTCGACCTGCGAGCCGAGCGCGGCCGAGAGCGCCTGCGAAGCCCGCTTCGCTTCGAAACGTGAGTTCCGCAGATGGTCGGTCTTCTGCCCGTTCACCATGATGACGCGCTCGCTCACCCACACGTTGGCGCGGCTGTGGTTCTTGGTATTGATGCAGTAGACGCCTCCCGGGCCGATCAGCAGGTGGTCGATGTCGGCGCCCCTGTTCCCCACGGGGATCGCGTGGATCACGCGCCACCCCTCCGGCCAGAGCTGCTCGAGCCGCGCGCCGACCTCGGCCTCGCCCGCCGCGCCGCGTGCCCAGCTCCGATCCGGCGTGCTCAAGCCGAGGAACCGTGCGATGCGTGAGGCCCTGGGGCGCCGTGCCTGATACGCCTCCCACTCCTCCTGCGCTCGGGCGCTCACCGCATCGCCGGGGCGGTTGCCGCTCAGGTCCTTGAACACGGGTGCGCTGACTCCCCGCGGCGGCGACAGCGTCCCCGAGGCGGGGGCATGGGTGGTCGCAGCGCCCGTTCCCGTCGCCCGGTGGTGACGCGCCTGCCAGTCCTTCAATGCCTGCGCGACTCCTGCATCGACCCCAGGCTCCAGATGCGTGCGTCCCGTCACGAGATCCAGGTATCCGAGGCGGGCGCCGTCGATCCCGGTGGCGTAGACGCGGTCGTGGCCGTAGCGGGTCCAGCGACGAAGGGTCAGCCGATCCATGGACGGCTTATCGGCATCAAATGACGCGTGCGTGAGGCGCAGGTCACCTGAGGCGGGTGGTGCATGCGCGCGCTACCGTCGAGAGACGGCGACCACACCGAAGGAGTTGGCGGCGCAGCTCGCCACGACGCCCAAGCAGGTCCGGGCCGTGCTGAGGAAGCTGTACAGGCCCCACGGCGAGAACAGCCGCGCGCGATGGCTGCTCGACGACAGGATGGTCGCTGCAGTGAGGCGCGAGCTCTCCTAGAACCAGATCGCCGAGTCGATCCCGTCGCTGAATCGCTCCGCCGCGAATCTCGGCGGCAAGCGGATCGCTTCACCGTCCCCGACGCGACGAGCGGTCCACGCCATCGCTGCGGCATCCAGCACGTCGTCCCTGGATGCGCCGGGAAGATCGCGCTCGATGCCGAAGGGCACGTCGATCCCGCGCCCCGCGAGAAGCTGCTGGCGGAGCGCGGCGCCCGCCTCGCTCTTCTTGGGATGGTCGAGACCTGCGCCCGCCATCGCGCGGAAGCTGACCTCGGGATGGCCCTCGAGGAGCGGGATCCGCGCGCTGGCGACATGGCGGTCGACATCGAGGATGCGCTCGCGGATCGCGTAGGCCTGGGCCGACAGACTCTTGCCGCTCGCGGCGATCGACGCCGCTCGTGCTGCCTCATAGGTGGGCGCGATGAGCGCAGCCCTGACTGGCACCGGGAAGACGCTGGACCCGCGTGGCTTGATGAACTTCCGCGAGAGCTGATCGGCTCGGCGCGCTCCTGAGTCTGGAATGCCGATGGGGATGTCGACCACCATGGTGGTGGCTCCGAAATCTGTGATCCCTCCGCGCTCAGCGACGGCGATATCGGGCGCGACGAATGCATCCACCCAGCCTGCATCGTCCACCACGACGACGACCCAGCCCTTCTTGCAGGCGTCGATGCCGAGGTAGGTCACGCGCTCTCCTGATAGGCCGCGGCCAGGGGCTCCAACGAGCCGCCTACCAGCACGCGCTCGGCAAGCGCGCTGACCTGCGCGAGGACGTCGTTCGGGGACGCAGCGAGGTCGAGTGTCCACTGGCGGACGGTGATGTCGGCCCCGCGGATGCTGATGGCCGGGCCCTCGCCACGAGTGTTCGCTCCACCCGCGTGGACCAGCCAAGCCGTGTCGGTGCCCAACGCGGTGCAGTAGGCGAGCAGCTGGTACACATCGGCGTTCCGGGCACCGCGCTCGCGAGCGGTCTTGTACTTCGCGTCGATGATCGCAACGGTTCGCCCGCCCGACAGCTGCACGATGTCGGGCCGGAGCACCACGCTCGCGTCGTGATCGAGCATGGACGAAGCCTGGAGCTCGAGAGTGAGGCCGCGGCGGGAGGCTTCTTGGGTCAAGGCTGCGCTGAGGAAGTCCTCGAAAGCGGCCGCCATGTCGACGGCGAAGGCCGGCAGCGGTGGGGCGCCGTCGGAGCCGAGGTCGAGTGACAGCGCGCGCAGGGCGAGCTCGCCGATGTGGAGCGCCGTCTGATAGCGGTGGTTGAGCCGCGTTGGCCGCCACGGAGGTATCGCGTCGCCGGGACGGACCGGGCGCGTGCCTTCCAGTTTCGCGATCACATGGGTGAGCCGACGCCGCGTGGAGTTCGAGAGGTTCGGGATGCCGTGGACGAGCAGGGCCGCGCCCTTGACGATGCGGTTCTCGGCGATATCGACCGAGTAGTCATCGAACGAGACGTGCGTAGGGAACACGAGACCGCGTCGCCGCCGGATCTGCGCCTGGTGGTCAACACGGCCGCGGACGGTGGTGCTGTCATCGTCAACGCGGACGTAGCCCTGGAGGGGGCCGGCCACGAGCGCGCCTTCGAGCGCACGTGTGAAGGCCTCGGCGAGGACAAGGAGCGGGTTGTCCGTCGCCTCGGCGGCCGTCCACTCGTCGGCGATCCAGCCCGGGTTCCGTGCGTATGACAACAGGAACATCAGGCGTTCGATGGGAACGCCGTCCTTGGGGCGCACCGTGAACGTGCGGTCCCCGAGCGTCGCCGACCCGACGACACCCGTCGGAACGATGCGCCAGTGGCCGGCCGACGTCGGCTCGACTGCGAGCAGCCGTATGCGCGCGAGCCGAGCCGCAACGGATGACTCGAGCGCGACGACTGCACCGTCGCGGTCGAGCTCGTCGAACTCGAGGTGTGACATCAACTGTCCGGGGTCGTGGATACGAGGCGCGCGAGCGCGAAGCGGCGATGGACCTCCTCGCGCGACAGGTCTCCGAGGAACTGCTCCTCGAGGAGCGGGAGGATGTCGTAGCGCCAGATTCGTTCGAGGCCGTCCGAGGTCCGGGCCTCGGGCCGCATCAGGTACGACGGGCCGATCTGGAGGTCGCGGCGCTGCTCGCCGATGAGCGAGTTGAGGCGCGTGAGCAGTCGCGAGAGGTCTGCATGCCCCTTGCGCTCGAGCACTCCCGCGACAGGCTCCTCGGACGGATGTAGTTCGATGAAGGAGAAGCGGCGGCGGATCGCGGCATCCACCAGTGCGATCGACCGGTCGACGGTGTTCATGGTCGCGATGATGTAGACATTCGGAGGCAGGCTGAACTGCTCGGCCGTCTGGTACTGGAGCGTGATCTGCTCGTCGCGGTACTCGAGCAGGTAGTAGAGCTCGCCGAAGACCTTGGCGATGTTCGCCCTGTTGATCTCATCGATGACGAGGACGTAGGGCTGGCCCGGGTTGTTCTCGGCCTCGGCAGCTATCTTGCGCAGCGGGCCGTGGCGCAGCTCGTACGACGCGACTCCGTCGCGGACCACGGGACGGAATCCCTCGAAGAAGTCCTCGTAGGCGTACGAGGGGTGGAACTGGACGATGGTGTACGCGGCCTTGAGCTCGCCGACGATGTGGCTCGCGAGCTGTTGCGCGATGAACGTCTTGCCCGTGCCTGGAGGGCCGTAGAGGACGATCTGTTTGCGGGACGCGAGGAGCGACAGGTACTCGGAGAGTGAGGCCCGGGGCATCGTCGTCGCGCCGACGAGCGCATCGTCGGTAGGCGGTATCGAGCTCGACCGCGGCGTCGCGGCCGTGGTGTCTTCGTCCTCCTCATCGTCCATGATCGAGATGTCTTGTTCCTCGAGACGGCGACGCTCTTCGCGGTAGAGACGGGCCGCCGTGGTCTGAAGTTCGGAAGGTGTCATCGTTTCGAGCGCGTGGCGCCCAGCATCCGTGATGGACCATTGGCCGAAGGTGGGCTTCACGATCCATCGGGCAGCTTTGAAGTCGGTGCTGAGCCACGCGACCATGTTCGCCCAGCGAACGCGACCGCTCTTGAGTTTCGAGGACTCCCGCTCATTGGGCTCGACGTAGTGGGCGACGCGCGCGATTACCTCGGACTTCGGAGCGGTGCCACCGAGATCGACAAGTGCCCGGAGCATCGCGTGTGCATAGACGTCGTACCGCAGTGTGTCGTCATCGCTCATGCCGCCCACCGTAGCCCCGGGCGCCAACTAGGTTCGAGACGCGCCATCGGCGTCTCAGGCAAATGTGCCCCACGGCCGGGCTGCGCGTCCGAGCGCGCATCATGGCAGTCGGTATGGTCGGCCCATGGGTTACATGCCGCAGACGACAGTCGCCGACACCCTCCTGCGCGTGCAGAAGCAGGAGTTGATCCTCCCGGCGATCCAGCGGGAGTATGTGTGGAGGCCGGGCCAAATCATCCGGTTGTTCGACTCGCTCATGCGGGGTTACCCCATTGGCGGGTTCCTGTCGTGGAAGGTCGAGCCCGCGACGGCGGCACAGTTCCGCTTTTACGGCTTCATGAAGAACTACAACGAGTTGTCGAACCGTCACAACCCAGTTGCGGACCTCGCGCCGGGGCAGCCCGCGACCGCCGTGCTCGACGGGCAGCAGAGGCTCACCTCCCTCAATATCGGCTTGCGAGGAAGCTTTGCGCAGCGGAGAAAGTGGGGACGATACTCCGATGCTGGCGCGTACCCCGAGACGCGGCTCTTTCTGCACGCCGGACGCGAGGCCGAGCACAACGACGATGGGCTCGTCTACGACTTTCGGTTCTTCTCTGACGCGGCGCTTGAGTCGATTGATGTTGCGGAGCGTCCTTACTGGTTCCCCGTGAGCAAGATCTATGATGCCCGCACGCAGTTCGAAGCGTTCCAACTGGCGAGCAGCCAGGGCCTAGGCAATGACGAAGCTGTTGTCGAGAGGCTTGGCAAGCTATGGCACGTGGTGCATGTCGAGCCACTGGTCAATATGTTCGAGGAGACCGAGCAAGACATCGAGCGAGTCCTGGATATCTTCATCCGTGTGAACTCGGGCGGCACCGTGCTTTCGTACTCTGATCTGTTGCTGTCGATTGCGACGGCCCAGTGGAAGGAGCGCGACGCGCGTGAGGCTGTGCACGGACTGGTCGACCGGCTGAATGCCGTCGGGCAGGGCTTCTCGTTCAGCAAGGACCTGGTTCTGAAGTCCGGTCTGATGCTCACCGACGTCAATGACATCAGCTTCAAGGTGAAGAACTTCACCTCGGAGAACATGGCAGTGCTTGATGACCAGTGGGATCGGGTTGGAGATTCGCTTGAGCTGGCAGTCGGGCTGCTCTCGGACTTCGGCCTCAGCGACGCGACACTGACCGCGGACAGTGTCGTCATACCCATTGCCTACTACCTTCACCGCCGGGAGGCGACCCAGAAATACCGAGAGGCGCCTAGCGAAACTGGAGATCGCGAGGCAATCCGGAAGTGGGTGCTCCGGTCACTCGTCGCATCCGGCATCTGGGGTTCGGGCCTGGATTCGCTGCTGCGTGACCTTCGCGATGTCATCAAGCTTCATGGCGCTGAGTCTTTCCCGGAAGAGGAGCTTGAGCGCCGGATGGCGGCGCGCGGCAAATCTCTGCACCCGACCCCGGATCGCGTCGACGAACTGCTCTCGAGAACATACGGGGGGCGCTCCACTTTCGCCTTGCTCGCTGTGCTGTTCCCGCACGTCGACACCCGAAATGTTCACCACGTTGATCACGTCTTTCCGGCTGCGTTGCTCTCGCGCAAGGCTCTTCGATCCGCAGGACTTGATGACGCCGCAGTCGAGCGCATCGAGGCCAAGCGCGACCAGCTGGCGAATCTGCAGCTTCTCGAGGGACTGGTCAACATCGCGAAGTCGGACAAGGATCCCGAGTCGTGGTCACGCACGCAGTACCCCGACCCCGTAGCGCATGACGCCTATCGGGCACGAAACCGCCTGCCGGACCTCCCCACGTCGGTCCATGAGTTCGAGGAGTTCTTCGATGCGCGGCGCGGGCTCCTATCGCGAGCTCTGGGTGAGGCGCTCGGAGTGGTTGACTCCCAGTCGGGGGACTGACTCCGGCGAATCGGCGTCGAATCAGCGTCCCCGCAACGCCTCCGGCAGCGCCTCGCTGTGCACCACGCACAGCTCCTGGTTCGCGCGGGTGAGGCTCGTGTACAGCAGCCCGTGCCGCAGGAAGTTCTGCGGGAAGCGCGCAGGCTCGACCACCACGACCGCGTCCCACTCGAGGCCGCGGGCGTAGTTGGGGTTGAGGACGTCGATCGACTGGCCCTCCCGCGTCCAGCGATAGGCGTGATCAGGGTCCTTGCGCCAGCGCCGCTTGGTAAGTTCGAGCTCGGTCACCGGGTGCTCGATGCTGATGATCGCCACCGTGCCGTCGGGGTAGCGCGTGCCAAGACTTGCGGCCCGGGTCACGGCCTCATCGTGGAGCGTCGCGGTGCGCACGCGTGCGATCTGGACCTCAGCACCGAGTGTCTGCACACACCGGACTGCGCGTTCAGCCTTGGGAAGCAACCGGTTTGCGAACTCGAGGATCGGCGCGGTCGAGCGGTACCCACGGCTGATGGTCGCCACCGGCGCGTCGCCGGCATCGTCGAGGATCCCGAGCAGGTCACCCACGTGCGTCCACGACGCGAGCGCCGCATCCGACCGACGCTGATTGAGATCGCCCAGCAGCGTCCATCGTTCGTTGCCGGTCGCGATCGCATCGAGCAGCGCCCACTCGGCCGCCATGACGTCCTGCGCCTCGTCGACGATGAAGCAGTCGTAGCCGGCGTAGGGGTTCTCGGAGGACAGGTGCCATCCGATCGCGGCCAGCATCGGCGCGAGCATCCGCGACATCCGCGCCGACTCGAAGCGCGGAAGGTTCGCGAAGTACCGGTCCCACTCCGGATCGCGCGTGATCGGCTCCTGCGCTGTCCCGTTCGCCCGCAGTACGTCGTAGGCGTCGCGCAGGCGCATCGTGGTGCGATTACGGGCGGCCTGCTGCTTCCGGTGGATCCTCGCCGCGGCGTGCGCGAAGGAGAAGATCTCGCTCGCACCATCCTCGATGCGCGTGATCGCGCGCCCCTCGGGGACGTCGGGGACGCCTGCGAGCGTCGCGAGCAGCCGACGCAGCGAGATCACGTCCACTGCATCGCTCCCGCCCGTGAGCCGGTCGATCGCCGGACGCACGTGGTCGGCGTACTCGTCCGTGGGGCCGACCAGCAGCACCCGACGCACGGGCGCATCGCCCTCGTCGAGCTCGTGGTCGGCGCGTGACACCAGGTATGCGGCACGATGCGCGGCGATGACGGTCTTGCCCGTACCCGGATGGCCCTCGATGATGAGATCCTCGTCGGCCCGGCGGGTCACGAGGTCGTACTGGTCGGGCTGAAGCGTCGCGAGCACGGCGCCGAGGTGGCCCGTTCGCGGCGCACGGAGCTGACGTCGCAGCAATCCCTCGGCGCGCAGCGGCGCGCCAGCCCGGGGCGCCGGCGCGTCGGGGGCACGATGCGAGGTGGGCTCGGCGACCGGCGCCGGCATCGGCGTCGATACCGGCGAGGCGGCGGGCGCCGCGACCGGGGTCGGGAGCGCACGGGCAGGTGCCTTGGGAACGGTGAGCCGCCGGGCCTGGAACAGTGGTCCGCCAGTAGCGCCCTCGAAACGTATGTCCTCGAAGTCCGCGATGCGGTCGCCTTCGTGCGCGAAACTCCGGCGACCCACCACATCGGCGCACCAGTCGTGCCCGGTGTCGGCGAAGAATGTCGCCGCGACGCGCGCCGCCCAGTTGAACACCGTGAAGTGGTCTCCCTGGTGGAACGCGCTGCCCACGTAGTAGTCGCCCGTGGGGACATCGGCGTTGGGCTCGGCCAGCGCGACCCGGCCGATGAGGACGCCCTCGGGAATCTCGGCCAGGCGTACGGTGCCGGTGCGTGTCCACGCCTGGCTCGCTGGGCCCTGGGTCGCGACGGTGCGGCTGGCGCGGACCTCGAGCGCTCGCCGGTAGACGGCCTCGCGGGCGCGCTCGTTGACGATGGTCTCTTCGCGGTTCATCAGGCGGTCACCTCGAGCACGCAGACGGCGATCGGTTCGAGGCTGATGCTCGGCGACCGTTCGAGATCGAGCTTCGCCTGCAGCTCCGCGTGGCGGCTCTCAGCCTTGCGGCGCATGCCCTCGAAGCCCTTGAGCTGTCCGGCGGTGACGCCGCGCTCACGAGCGGTGGCGATGCGCCGCATGATCGATGACATCTTGCGCTCGTGCTGCTCGTCGAGCGTCTGGCGGCGCAGTTCGGCCTGCGCCACCGCATCGGCCTGAAGCTCGTCGATGCGGCGCGCATGCCGGTCGTGGAGATGGCTCATCGCACGCGCCGCGAGCTGCCGCATCGGCAGCCCGTCGGCGATCGCTCGCGACGGCGCGCGGAGGTCTCCGCGGGCGAGTGCCGCGAGGAGCGCGGACTCGACGCCGCCGGTGTCGTGGCGACCCTGCGCTGTGACGGCGGTGGCCCAAAGCTCCGACTCGCCCCGTGGCGCATAGGCGGCGCGGGCGAGCGCGACGAGGAACGTGCCGGTGGGGATGCTCTCGTCGTGGCGGCGCGTGCTCGCGTGGGTGAACCGCACGTGCTTGCGACCCGGCACGGCGGTCGCGGCGATCACCAGCGGGTGGGTCGCGGAGAGCAGGTCGAGGCTGCCGGCGCGCGCGAGCTCCTGGTCGAGCGCGAAGTGCTGCTCGATGCCGGCTCGCAGGCGATCGGCGTAAGGGTCCACCTCGGCGCGTGAACGCCCGGTGGTCGTGGTGAGCGCCTGGACACGGGCGGCCATCTCGGCGTTGCCGCGGACGCTCACGCTCGTGCGGTCGGGGGAGATGGCGATACCGGGAGCGCCGTCCGTGGCGGCCCAGTCCGCGATGAGGTGCGCGAGCTCGAACTGGCCGACGTATCGCCCCGAGCGCTCAAGCTCGTCCTCGAGCCCGGACACGTCGACGTCGTTGCCGACCAGCAGCGCGGTCGAGGCATCGGCCACATCGCGCAGGCCCGCCTTCTGCTCCTCGATGGCGGTCATCGCCTGGTCGATCTTGCGGGCCTGCTCGGCCTCCGAGAGGTTCCAGTCGAACGCGTGCATGAGCGTCTTCATCTGCTCGTTGACGATCGGCTCGAGCGCGCCGATCGAGTCCTCGAAGATCCTGATCCGGTCGAGGACGCGCGCGACGATCCGCTCGTCGATGGTCTCCTCGTTGTGGAAGCTCGCGACCAGCATCTTCGACTCGGCCTGGCCGATGCGGTCGATGCGGCCGATGCGCTGCTCGATCTCCATGGGGTTCCACGGGAGGTCGTAGTTGATGATCGCCGAGCAGAACTCGAAATCCAGGCCCTCGCTCGCGACCTTGCTCGCGAGGACGATGTCGTAGCGGCCGGCACGGAAGTCGGTCATGACCTCGCGCCGGGCCCGGCGGTCGACGCCGCCGTGCAGCACGGCGACGCGGTAGCGTCCCCGGAGCCGGTTCTCGAGGTACGCGAGCGTGGGCCGCGAGAAGGTGAAGAGCAGAGCGCGGCGCCCCTCGGCGGCGAGCTGCGCCACCAGCGGTTCGAGCTGGTCGAACTTGGAGTCGACGTGGGTGTCGAGCGCGTGGGCTGCCTCGACCAGCTCGCGGTGGGGCTCGACGAGGCGCGACGGCGAGATCTCCGCCACGGTCGCATCGTCCGTCTCATCAGACTCGAACAGCGCCGGCGACCAGTCGAGCACCGCGCGCCGTGCCATGGGCAGGCACGCGCTGGCGAGTCGGAGCGGCATCTGCTGCGAGAAGTAGATCGGCATCTCCGCAGCGTCGGCGCGGGCCTGGCACCACTCGAGGTACTCGCGGTAGAAGGTGCGCTCGGCGTCGGTCCACACGACCTCCTGCCAGTGGGCCGAGCGCGTGGCCTTGTTCTCGTCGACTTCGGACTTCTTGGTGCGCGTGATCACGGTTGAGAGCGTGTTGAGGTCCGCGATGAGGCGGCGCGCCTCGACCACGTCGGTCGGCGCGAGGCTCGGCTGGGCGACCAGCTCCATGAGTCTCGCGAAGTCGGGCCGACCGCGCATGTAGGTGCTGCGCGGTGACGGCGGCAGGTCGGCGAGCGCTGCGGTCCTGTCGGCTGCGGTGGCTTCTGGGTCGGTGAGCAGCCGGCCGACGGCGTTGAGCGCCGCGTTGGGCTTGAGCGCCTCGAGGAGGTCGTCGAAGCTCTCGACGTCCTCGGGAACGAGCAGCTCGAGCAGGTTGTAGAGGTCCTGCTGTCGGAGGTTGATGGGCGTGGCGGTGAGGAAGATGATCGCGTCGCTCCACGCCTGCAGCAGCGAGCCCGTGTGGTTGGACTTGGTACCGGCGTTGCGCATCGTGTGGGCCTCGTCGACGATCACCAGGTCGAGGTCCGGCGGGTTCTCGGCGAGGAGGTCGAGGCCTTGCCAGGTGCGGAGGCGCTCGAGGCTGGTGATGTAGCGGAAGCGGCGGGGGAGCCGGCCCTCGAGATGGCGCGTCTTGAACTTCTCGAGGCCGGCCATGTCGAGCTCGTCGAGCTCGAGTCCGAAGCGCTCCTCCATCTCCTCCTCCCACTTGCCCAGCAGCGAGGAGGGGCAGACGACGAGCACGCGGTCCGCCTCGCCGCGCGCCTCCATCTCGGTCCACACGAGCCCGGCCTCGATGGTCTTGCCGAGACCCACCTCGTCGGCGATGAGGATGCGGTCCTTTCCCGTCTGCAGCAGCTTCATCACGGGCTTGAACTGGTACGGCCGGAAGATCGTGCGCGTCGCGCGGAAGGAGAACAGGGTGTCGGTGAACCGGCCTTGGAGCTTCGCGCGCGTGAGGGTGGCGGCGAAGCGTGCGACGTCCGCGGCGGGCTGCGTCACCCAGGTCTCGGGATCGTCGTCGACCTCGGTGGGGGAGAGCCCCGACTCAGGCTCCCATCGGGTCGAGCCGTCGACAGTGACGCGGTACGTCCATCGTCCGTGCGCGAACTGGCGTCGCGCGGGGGTGAGCTCCATGCCGGACGATGCCTGCATCACGGTCTCGTTGACGCGGTACTTGGGTGCCGGGACGGGGGTGGCGGCCTCCCACCAGTGCTCGGCCCAACGCCAGGCCTCCGCGAGCGGGTGGTCCTCGGTGATGCCGGTGACGTCGACGCGATCGCCGTCGGTGGCGGGCGCGCCGAGCGGGACGAAGAGCACCAGCGGCTCGGGTAGCCCGTCGAAGGTGTAGACGCCGGAAGGCACGGCCGCGTCGGGGACGTCGAGCCATCGGGCCTCGCGTACGTGGTCGACCACGTCGTCGATCCGGGTGTCAATCACGACCAGGCGCGCGCGCTCGTCGGAGTGCAGGTGCGCGCGCACGTCGTCGCTCGCCGGGTGGTAGCGAAACTCGCCCGTCATCGTGTGGTCCCCTCAGCCTTCCGCCGCATCTGCGCGGCGGACGATGTCTTGCGATGACCCTAGGAGAAGGGGCCGACAGGGCCAAGCATTTGTGGCGTGGGCCACTGCCCGCGCTCGCGGAGGGTCCTGCGTCTGCTGCGGGTGCTCCTCATCGCGTGGCAAAGTACAAGCGGCTCACGCGCGGCGGCAGGATGTGGTCCAGCCACCGATTTCTGCAATCGAGCAGCCGTTCCCGCTTCCCGCATGGACCTCGGCCAAAGTGACTGCTGTCGTCGTCCGGCCGATAGCGCGCGCGGCCAGCGAGGCGTGGTCGCTGCCCGTGCGCATCCATCGTCCACTATCGTGCGTGACAGCCGTTCGGTAGCTATGGGATGGATGGAGGCGCCGATGGATGCGGAAGGCGTGACGCCGCAGGAAGCCGGAACCAGCCTGGTCGAGATCGCACCGGGAACCGCGCTCGTATTCGGCGTTCCGCCGGAAGGCTACGAGGTCACGCCGCTGACGCTCGTGCCCGAGGCGGACCGCCGTGCGATCGAGAATGCCGTGGCCCAGGCGACCGGCGTGGCGAATGTCGCGGCGCAGGGCGCGAACGCCGCGATGCAGGCTCAGGGCTTGATTCGCCTCGCCCCTGAGACCATGCGCGCGCTCGCGACGGGCGCGAACGTGGTCAAGGACGGCTCGTACAACCTGGGCGTTCTCACGTCGCAGGGTGGGAAGTTCGCGGCGCAAGTGCGCTGGGCGCCCGCCGCTGGGGCGACCGCGACATCGATCGTCGCGGCAGCCGGACCCGCTATCGCCATGGCGGCGATCCAGATGCAGCTCAACCAGATCTCCGGCTTGGTCGAGCGGAACCTCGCCGTGACGCGGGAACTGCTTGGCACCGTGCGTGCCGAGCAGTGGTCGGAGCTGCACGGGCTCCAGCGGGCGGTCTCCAAGGCGGTAGGGGAGGCGATGCATGTCGGGTCGGCGAGCGATGCGGTGTGGGAGAACATCAGCGGCAAGGAGGCGGAGCTCGAGAAGCAGCGCGACTTGTTCGGCAAGCTCATCGCCGGCCACGCGGAGATACTCCGGGCGACACGCGATCACCAGAAGCGCCGGGAGTATCTTCAGAACAGCGGACAGGCGCTTGCCCACGATGCGTATTCGCTGATCGTGGCGCAGAACGCATGGTTTCAGTACCAGGCGTTGCGTGCGAGCAATGTGCGAAGCAAAGTCGATCCCGATGGCGCCAACGGAGCGCTTGTCGAGCGGATCGTCGCCGAGGCCCGTGAGGAGTACGACCGCTCGGTCCAGAGCCTCGCCGAGCTCCTCGACAGCGTGCACCGGGAGGTCAGCATCATCGCAGCGCTTCCCGGTGGCCGGACATTGCCGGTGTTCGGAAAGGGCAGTGATGCGAAGGCCTCTGCTCGGATAGCGGGCCAGCTCGTCGCAGTCGTCGAATCTCTCGGTGCCAACCTGGGCGGACCCAAGGAGCCGGCAACGATGCCCGCGACCGCGTGTGTAGGCGACGATCCACTTGGGGACCACGTGCTCCCGGTGATCGGTTGGACGATGCGCCGCGGGGAGACGCTCGAAGCGATTGCCCGGGCGAAGGAGCTCAAGACGGGTGACGCGATCATTGCCGTCACGAATCAGCGCGTGCTGGTCGCGAAGAAGAGCGACTTTGACAAGTTTGGCCAGTTCGCCCACGAGTTTGCGAATGAAGATGTCCGCTATCTCCGACTCCACCCCGAGCCGGCCAAGTCCCGCATTGACGTCGACGTCATCACCAGGGACCGCAACCTCGTATGGGAGTTCCCGCAGGAGGTGGTGGCGGCAGGGAAGGTCCTGACGTTCCTTGCTCTCGTGCAGAGCAGGATCTCGTTGCCGGAGCGCGAGCGCGTGACCCTGAGTGCGCACCTGCCACAGGCGGTAGATCCACCGGCAATCGAAACGGGGCGCTAGGCGAGGTCGTTGGCGATGACCGCGGAAGCTGGCTTGCGAGCGGGGTCGGCTAGGGCAGATCGACGACTTCCACGCCCTTGGCATGGAGGCTTGAGAGTCTTTGCCGCATATTGGATGCGAATGCGGCGTCGCTGACGATCACACCAGCTTCGAGGTTTCGCTCGGCGCCTGCGGTTGAGAGATTCGCGCTGGTCACGAACGCTCTGCGGGAGTCGACGATCACAACCTTCGAGTGCTGGACCCCATATGAGCCGCCGGGCGGCCGATAGGTCCAGAACCGTGCCCCAGAAAGCCTCTCGCGAAGCATTGCAGCCGTTGCACCCCTGTTGACAGACGAGTCCACGAGCAAGGTCGTCTGGACCCCCCGAGCGATTGCTCTCCAGAGCGCGTCGACGAATGGTGAGTCCGACGTCGCGGAGAAGGTCGAAGCGAACACGTCCTCCTTCGCGTCGTCGATCAGGTGCGCGAGCGCCGACGTGGTGTGGTCGCCGTCGCCCTCGAACGTGGGCCCGCTCCAGACCGCCCTGATATCGGTCGCGTTTGCATCGGCGGCCACTGCGAATCCCCGCAGCACTCCCGCAAGAACGGGACCGCCCACCGCTTCATGAGCGGCCCGCAGCGCCGGCCGCGCCGGCGAATCGGCCGGCAGCTTGTCGAGCGCCTTCGACAGCCGTCCGTCGATCTCGAGCCCCGACGCGATCTTCAGAGCCAGCGCAGGCGAAAGCGCGGAGGCGAGCTCGACGAACGGGTCCGCCATCAGCCGGCGTCCACCGTCACGCCGGCCAGCAGCGGGGCCACGTCGAGCGACCCGCCATGCAGCCCGAGCACGAAGCGACGGTCCAGGAACCGGTTCGCGCGCTCGCAGGAGGTCTCGGACAGGAATGCGCAGAAATGGCACGCCGCACCGTGGAGGAAGTCCTCCTGCCCCTTGGGCACGCGGTGCGCGCAGATCGGGTCGGACGAGCATCGCTGTGCACGATGCAGCGCGTCGTGCATCACCGATTCGAGCCTTTGCGTCCGCGCAAGGTCGACCAGTCCGCCGAGGGTGCCTTCGCTGTCGGGCGACGTGGTCGTGATGAGGATGCCGGCCGCCGGGTCGCGGCCCTCCGAGGCGCGCCACGCATAGAGGCGCTCGGACAGCGACGCCGAGCCATACCCGCTCGACATCGCCATCTCGCGGATCAGCAGGTGCGACAGTGTGTGCAGTGCCCAGTAGCGCGGCGGCGGCATGCGCTCGTCGGCGTTGAGCACGACCGCGGTGCGGCTCTGCCGGCGCTCGAGGTTCCGCTCGTGCGCCGCGCAGTGAGCCGCCCACACGTCGCTTCTCAGGACCGCGGCCTCCCACGCTGCGACATGCTCCTCGTCGAACCGCAGGAAGACGCCCTCGCCGCGATCCTCGGTGGCGGGGACCCATGCGGGCTTCCCGGAGAGCGCGATCGGGGCGATCCGCGTCGCGTCGTCGCCCACCCGATCAAGCGCATCGATGCGTGTGAACCCGATGAAGGCATTCGCCTTCCGGATGCGGTCGACGGCGACCACCTCGCCCACCACCGGACTGAGGGACGATGCGACGGGCACCGGATGCACCTTGAAGCCGTTGCGCCGGTCCTCGGTGAGGAACTCTGTGGGGTGGGTGAGCGACTCCCATTCGGGAGCGAGCAAGTAGTTCGGGTCGTAGCCGATGGGCTCGGCGGACGCGGGCACCACGGGCGGAAGATCGCCGCGCGCGATCTGCACCGCGGTCCAGAGCTCCTCGTCTGTGATGCCGTCGAACTTTCCGGTCATGACCTTGGGTCCGAACTTCTTCCATGCCTTCACATCGTCGATCGACTGCAGGTCGGCGAGCTGGGCGGGCGGCAGGCCGAGGACCTCGGTGACCGTGTCGGCCGGCTGGGGAACCTTGCGGGACGGCAGCACCAGGACGCTGACGGTCGCGGGGAACCACTGGTTCGCCGCGCCGAGCAGCATGAGTCGCACCTCGCCCTTGCACGGGTCGTCCGCGGTGGCGTAGGAGGGCAGGTGCGGGTGGCGTCCTCGGCAGTTCGGCAACGATGCCTCGCCGCCGGCCCGCGTGAGCTCGGCGACGTTGCGCCGCGCCTTGCAGTTGACGCACTCGATCGACACCTGGGGTCCGAGGTTCGAGCGCCACTCGAGCATCCGCATCTTCGGCTGCGCGACGCACTCCTGCCGGTGCTTGTCGGCACCGTGGACCCAGTCGACGTAGGGGAACTCGTCGAGGTGCCCGTTCGTGCACGCGATCAGGTAGCGCGCGGGGACGGCGACGCGGGCGCGTGCCTTCTGGCTCGAGACGCCCTGCTTGTTGAGACGTCCCTTGCAGCCCCGGTGGATGAACCGCGCGAGGTCGGGACGATGCTTGCGGGTGTTCTCGAACTCGAACGCGGTGGCGGACACCGGCGCGAGCATGTCGCACCCCGTGCACCTGAGCCACTGCGGGAAGACGCGAGTGGGGATGCCGATCGGCGTGGTGTCTCCGCCGAGCTCGTCCGGCAGCCACGGCGGCTGGCGCAGCTCGCCGACCTGGTTGCCGAGCTGCCGTCGGACCGCCTCGAGCAGGCGCGGGACGAGCACGAGAGGCGGTTCGCCACCCATGCGCGCATACGCCTTGTCCCATGCATCGATGCCCTGGGGCATCACGGCGGCCTGCGGGAGGTCGACGGTCGCGCCGATGCCGGACGTGAACAGCATGGCGTTGGGCCGGATCGACCCGACGCGCGCGCGGTTCTTCGGCTCGCCGGCACCGGCATACGGGTCGGCCACATCGCCCGCGACGCCGACTCCCGGCTCGGGGGCGACCGCGGTCGGGGGAGCGGCGGTGGTGTTGTCTTCGGTCACTTCGCATCCTTCTTCGCGGTGAACGTCCAGGCGGGAGTCGTCGCGGTCGGCGGTTCTGCGAGCTTGCCGGGGAATGGCGACACGAGCAGGTCGATCTCCGGCTGCACCTCGCGCATGGAGTTGGCGACCTGGAAGAGCCGGTCGCCCTCCTCTCCGATGCTGTCCTCGGGGCTCACGAGCAGCGGCGTGACGTGCTGCTGCGGCAGGGTCTTCTTCGCGTACGTCAGTGCGCCGGACTGCGCGGTCGCCTGATCGGTCCACTTGTCCAAGCGCAGCACGAGCTTGCTCTTCATGCTCGCCGACGCGTCGGCGTCCTCCTCGCCGGCAGCGACCGACACGCGGGCGACGAGCTTGTCGACGAGCGCATCGATCTCCGCGCGACGGGAGACGATGCGGCCCGCGCCCGCGTTCGCGTCGGGGGAGAGCGACACGGCGGTCTCCTGAGTCGCCTCGACCACGCGGGCAGCCGACACGATCAGCCCCGTCAGGCCGCGCTCCAGCGCCGCCTCGGAGAACGGTGTCACGGACAGCGCCTCCACGTTCGCGTAGAAGGTGTCGTGGTAGTGCTCGAACTGCTCGTAGTGCGCCATGTCGCGCGGCCGTGCGCGGTTGGCAAGCGTGACCACCAGGCCCGGCTTCTCGCCGTCACGGCCGACGCGGGACGAGGCCTGGATGTACTCGGCGGTGTTCTTGGGCTGCCCGACGATCATCATGAGGCCGAGCCTCGGGACGTCGACGCCCACCTGGAGCATCGAGGTCGCGAGCACGACGTCGTAGGGGCGGTCCCGGTAGGGGACGTCCTCACCGGCGCGGAGCCTCGCATTGATCGCCGCGCGACCGGATGTCGTATCTTGATCCGCTTCGAACGTCGACGCCAGATGCGTGAGCGTCTTGCCGATCTGAGCGGAGGAGATGCGGGAGGTGAGCTCCCCGATCTCAAGCGGCGTCCGTCGCCTCGGGTACTCGCTAGACCGGTCAGGATTGCTCACGCGGGTCGTGACGTCGTCCTCGAGGTAGCGGCGCATGCCCGCGAGCTCGCGCGTGGCCGAGAAGTAGTCCACTAGCGTCATGTACGGCTCGGCCGCGGCGCCGTGCTGGTCGAACAGCTTCTGCCCGGCGAGGAGGAGGATCTCGCTGAGGCGGATCTCGGCGAGGGTCAGGCGTGCCCCATGCAGGCAGACGCCGAGGTAGCGGCGCCCGGGCGCCTGATCGAGCGGCACCTCCTTCGAGAAGAACGTGTCGCTCACGCTGAGCACCTGCGGCGGGAACACCTCCACCTCGCGTGCGTAGAGCCGCTGCACCTGCTCGGCGGCCTTCCGCACCGTGGCGGTGGATGCGATGACGAGCGGCTTGACGGGCTTCGCATCGTCGCCGGTGCCGAGCTCCCAGCTCGACAGGACGTCGACCGCGCCCTCGAACAGCCCGACGGCCGTGCCGAGCGCGCCGGTGATGAGGTGGAGCTCGTCCTGGATGATGAGGTCCGGCGGGCGCAGCCGCCCGACCGGCGCGACCTGCGTCGGAGGGTACGTGCGACCGTTGGCGTGCGTGGTGTTGTGGGAGTCCGCTCCGCACACGGTCGAGTCGGTATCGAGGTGCTTGTAGCCGTGGCGCGGGCACTTCTTCGCGACGTAGCCGAACAGGCTGGCGGCCTCTCCCTCGCGGGCGAGCCGCGCGAACTTGTCCACCGTCGCCAGCAGGAAGGTAGGCGGGTGGCGGTAGATCTCGTCGTCCACGGTGAGGACCGGGAGCCCGACCTCGGCAGAGCCGCCGGCAGCGAAGGGGCAGCGGCCGCGGCGCTCACCGCAGTAGACGCGGATGCGCTTCTCGACGCCGTCGGCCTCGACGTTCGCCTTCGGGTTGATCGCGGTGCCGCACCAGGGGCAGTGGTCGAACTGGAGGACAGTGAGGCCGAAGGCGGAGTTGCCATCGCTCTCGCGGACGTCCTTCACCTGCTTGGCCGCCTCGGAGTACCGCTTGGGGCTGACGCTCGATCCGACCCATAGCCCGATGGTGAATGGCGCCTCGCCCCATGTCGCCGGGTCCTCGCGGCGCACCAGCTCGGCCGCGCACATCAGCGTGGTGGCGCGCAGGAACTGCTGCGACGTGAGCAGCCTCAGCGTGTACCGCATGAGCACCGCGACGCCGTCGCCGCCGTCGAGCAGCCCGTCGGGGGTCTCGACCTTGCCCTGGAGACGACGGATAGCGAAGGTGAACGCCGCGAGCCCGAGGTACGCCTCGGTCTTTCCACCACCGGTGGGGAAGAACAGCAGCTCGGCGCGCGCGAAGTCATTGGAGCGTCGCACGTGGGTCGGGTCGACCACCGACGGGAGCTGCATGAGGATGAAGGCGAGCTGAAACGCACGCCACGATGCGGCCTTGTCGCCGCGCGCGTCGACGGCTGCGACGGCCTCGGCGACAGATAGGTCCTTCTGCTCGATGCGCAAGGCGGCGACCTGCGATCGGAGGCGCTGATCGCGCATCGTCCTGTTCATGAAGCGGAACGCCTGCTGAGCCTGCGTGGAGGACACCAGCAAGGCAAGCCCGGCACGGAGGCGGGTCAACGCGGCCTCGCCGTCCTCAAGGCCGATGCGGCCCTGCTCCTGGAGCCATGCGGGAAGCTCGGCGTTCTCGGCCTCCCGGTCGGCGAGCCAGGTGCCGTAACCGTCGATCAGGGGGGTGAGCCCCGAGGTGAGCTCGTCGGGAGACGCCTCCATGAGGGCGCGCATGCTCAGCACGGCGCCGGGCACCGCGGGCGCCTGGGTCTGCGGGACCTCGGCGGTGGGCAGCCACGTGGTCCGTACCGCGGTCGCGCGGCGCGGGTCGGCGGTGGAGACGTCCCATTCCACGGACGCGGTCCGGCCGACCGCGAACTCGAGGTGGTCCCGGTACAGCAGGTCGAGGCGTCGCACCTCGGGGTCGCGTGAGGCGCGGTCGGTGATCATCGCGTCGCGTGTGGGCAGGAAGACGTCCCTGCCGTCCGGATCCGAGACCTCGAGCTCCGCCTGGAACAGCCACAACTTCGGGGGCAGCTCGATGCCCGTGACGGCGGTATTGAGCAGCGCCGCCTCCACAACGCGGCGCCCCTCGTAGCCGAACACCTCGACCGAGACCCGCACGTCGTCGGCGACGTCGCGCTCCACCGAGCCGCCGTCCGCGATCAGCGAGATGTCGATCTCGGCCGTCTTCTCGAAGGCGGTGCGGTCGTAGAAGGTCTGGATCTTGCCCTGCTCGTCCGCCTCTCGGCGTGCGGCGTACCGTCCCCACCGCGCGGTGAACCGGAGCACGCCCGTCTCCGCAGGTACCTGGAACCGCAGTCCCATGGACGAGGGCGCGATGATCTTCGACTCGGGTCCGCGGTCCTCGTCGGGTTCCTTCGCCGCGGCGTCGCCGACGGCCTCATCCTCGTCGGCGGGAACGCCCTGCACCTCGTGAGCGGTCGACAGGTCGGTCACGGCGAGCGACTCGTCCGAGCGGACATCGCTGGCGCCATCTGCGGTCGTGTCCTGAGTGGACGATGCGGTGGTCGCCGCGCCGTCGAGCAGCGCGATCGGCGCCAATGCGCCGGCCAGGTAGCGGGCACGGGGCGTGCCGACGATGGTCTCGTCGGGTCCGTCCCACGGCCCAACCAGGTCGCGGGCGATCAGGTCGCCGAGCTCGTCACGCACCTGCGCGGACGTGCCCGCAATCGGAGTGGTCACTAGAACATCGCTCCTTCGGGCTTCGCGGTGTCCGCGAGGGTCTTCGCGCGTGTCGACTTCGTACCGTGCTCAGATGTGACCCCGGCCGTTGCGCGACGATGGTTCTCGGAGATCAATCGTTCAAGGACCGCCCGGCGCGACGAGTCGTCAAGAGTGAAGCGAGTCAGGTTCTTTCGGGTGTGGAAGTCATACGTGGGTTGCAGGTCCGACCAGCCGAACGCCTCAAGCACTGCCCCGTCGAGCGCAACGAGGCTTCCGCGCAAATCGGCGACGCTCGCGTCTGAGTTTGTGCTGTCGTTCATTGCATTGACCGCGGATCGGAGGCCACCAAGCGCATCGACGCAGGAGTCCAGACTCTCGCGGAACTCCTTGATCGGCGCCAGGTTAGGCACATTGCCGGTCCACGGGAACGTGTTCGAGAGCCTTCTCGGTGCATAGCTGGGATCGTCGCGGGTTGTGGCTCCGTATTCAACAACCCAGTGATAGTGGAGGCTGGATGCGATCTGGCCATAGATCTCCCACGTTCCGTGAGGGAACACGATCACACCCATATCGAACTTCATAGCGGGGTCGACCCAAGTTGGCATGAGCAGATTGCTTGTCCTCGGGATCGCGATCGCCCGACTCGAAGTGCTCAGTTCCTCGTATAGCGCCGTGGCAGAGCTCTCGAAGTGCCACCACGACTGCGCAAGCCGTGGCTTGACTTTGGGGCGTGAGCGCCACGGCCGCTGGTGCGCCATCAGGTGCTCCCAAAGGGGTTCTACCAAGCGTGCTTCCTCTTCGGACAGGCCGTCCAGATCAATGATGTACTCCTCAGGCTGACTGACGTCACCCTTGGAGAGGTCTGAGGCGCGGACGTAGGGCGCCAGATTCGTGCCGACCGATGGATGCTCCTCAAGCCATCGATGCGCTACGGCAGTCGGTACTCGGAACCCATCCCCATTTGGATAGGTCCCGACATAGGCGGCAACGGGGATGGGCTTGGGCGGTTGCTTCGGCTCCATCGGAACGCCCACAGAGCTGGGCAACCGAGTTCTCTGAATCCAGAGTTTGATCACCGACACGCTCGCGCCTTTGGGTCCCCAGTCGAAGGGCGCGCTCGCCGAGATCAGTCGACAACCTGACGCAAGTACCTGATCAAGCCCGACGATCTTGGTGTGGGATTGGACCAGGGACTTCGTAGCGACGACGCCGACGGTGCCGCGGTCACGCAGCAGCATGGTTTGGCGGAGGAGGAAGTATGCGGCGAGGTCTGCATCGCCAGATTGGCCGTTCGCTACACAATTTTGCGCGAAGTCGCGCAGGTTCTTCCCGAAGTATGTAGTGATCTTCTTGCTGTGGAGGAACGGTGGGTTGCCGACAACCGCATCGAAACCTCCGTGCGTGTGGATCACATCCGGCGCCTCAAGGATCCAGTGGAGCGGTTTCCATCGCGCCTCGCCGGTGTCCACCGTCGGCGTGAGCCCGCGGTCGGTGATGGCGTCGAGCTTCGTCCGGTCAGGCACGACATCATCGCCGTCGGGGTAGGCGGCTCGCAGCGCATCCGCGAGCACCACGTACTTGTCGTCGAGCTTCGTGCCCGCCTTGCCGCCCTCCAGCAGCCCGGCCGCGATGATGCCATCGGCGACGTCACGGAGCTTGGCCGTCACCTTTTCCGCCTGGGCGAGGAGCGCCTGCTTCGCCTTGGTCGAGCGCATGCGGTCGGCGTCGTCGACTTGCCCGGACGCGAGCTCGCGGCGGATGCGCGCCGCATCGTCCAGGTCCTTGTCGACGTCGAGGCGCAGGAGATCGCCCTGGCCGCGGCGCCGCTCAGGGTAGATGTGCTGCGCCTTGAGCTGCTCTTCGGTGGTGACGCCGAGGAGGGAGTTGCCGTGGAAGACGCGGTCGTCGACGAACGAGAACGGCTTGCCGGGGTCCATCGAGATGAGCCACAGCGAGAGCTTGCACATCTCGACGGCCATGCCGTTGATGTCGGCGCCGTAGAGGCAGCGTGCGACCACCTCGCGGACCGCCCACCGCTTGAGGTCGGCCTCGCCGCTGACGTCCAGGCCCTCGTGGGCGCGCGCCTCGATGAGCCGGTCCGCGAGGAAGCGTGCCGCGGCGACGAGGAAGGCACCGGAGCCGGCCGCGATATCGGCGATCTTCAGGTCCAGAATCTCGGCCGATGACTTGAGCTTCCACTCGCTGCTGTCCTCCGTGTCGAGCGGACCGGGGGAGTACACGAGCGGCTGCAGCGCGTGGAGCACCACCTCCTCCGCGAGGGACCGCGGCGTGTAGTGCGTGCCCGTGTTGGCGCGCTGAGGCGATTCCGTCATGACGAGGCCGCCGGCGGGCACGACGTAGGGGAACCCGCGGAGGTCGTTGCGGATCAACCCGTGGAAGGGCTGAAGCCGGGCGGCGAGGTCGTCGTCGCCGAGGAGGGCGTGCCTGAGACGCGTGCGCGCATCCGCGGCGGCGTCCGCATCGTCCGCTGCGAACGCCTTCGCGATCTGGTTCGCCGTCTTGGGCTTGGACTGCTCCTGGGTCTTCTTCAGGTGGTCGACGAGGCGCTTCGCGAAATCGGCAGGGGCCGATGCGGACGCGGCGATGGTCTCCAGCTCGGTGAGCGCGATCTCGGGCTCGAACCCGGCCTTGCCCTGGAGGCCGACGGTCACCTCGGGCACGTACTCGGCGGAGTAGCCGAGCAGGCCCTCGTAGACATATCCGATCTGTTCGACATCGAGATCACGGAAGGACAGCTGCATCGCGCCATCCTCGATGGTCTGAACTGCTCGCAGGACCGCCAGCATCGCGCGGTCCGTGAGCCGCACGCGGAGGCGTCCACTGGCGTCGGTTGCGTGCAGCCACGGGAAGCGCGACGGGTCGAACAGCGACCCGCCGTAGGCGGGCATGCGCATGTCCTGGAACGTCGCCCCGCCGAAGACGGCGTTGCTCGCCGCCAGCAGCCGGTGCCACGTCTCCCACGAGTGATCGAGCGCCTCCACGGAGGTCGAAGTCGCCTCCTGCTGAAGCCTCTCCCGCACGGAGGAGATCGCGTAGGAGGTGCGGTACAGGTCGTGCTCGGGGAGCAGCCCGCGCTCCTCGGCGAAGAGCAGGAAGACGATGCGCATGAGGACCGTGACCGCACCCTCGTAGGCCGCCTTCGGGTCGGCCGGGAGAGGTGACTCCTCACCCGCGGCGATCGCGCGCAGGTGCGTGTCCGACATCGACTGGAGCACCAGCTCCACCGCGCGCCGCACCTGGTCGCCGAGCGCCTCGGTGATCTCCTCGGCGCTGGCGACGCTGCGCTCGAAGACGAGCCGGAGACGCGTCTCTGGCTTTCCGCCGGCGATCGAGGTGTAGCTGGCCAGGGCCAGGAACGCGTCGCGGCTGGGGCGCTCCTCGCGCCACAGCAGGGCGTCCCACACGCCGCTCGCGGTCGTCACGTCCTTCGCCGCGGACACCAGGGCCCACCAGCGCCCGTCGGTGACGATGCCGATGCTGACGCCGCTCTCGCGAAGCAGCGCCGCCATGCGGTCGATGGCGTTCGCCGACCAGCCATCCGTGCCGGGCGACCGGAGGTTGCTCGTCCGGTCGACGACCGTGACGAGCGCCGCCGGTCCGTCGTCGCCGGTGAGGGTGGCCCACGGGTGCACGGTGACGGCGCCGTTCGGTGACTCGGTGGCGATGCCTTCCGGCGCGAGCGACAGATCATCGGACCAGTCCAGCAACGTGCGGAGGACGGCCTCGACCCAGCGGTCGCGCGCCGCCGCATACGTGGCCTCATCCGAGTTCCACGCGGATGACCACCGGACGAACTCGTCGACGAACACCGCGTTGACGTCATCGACGCTCGAGTCGGGCTTGGGGAGACCCGAGGGGTAGAACGACTTGAGCGCGGCCTTCGACAGGAACGGACCGTCGCTCTCGATCAGCGACAGCCACTCCCACACATCAACGGGCACCGGCGGCCTCCAACTTCTCGGCGTCTTCGGGGGTGAGCGCGAACACGAGCGCGGCGACGAACCTGTGCGGCTGCACATCGCGATAGCGCCGCTCGACCGCGTCGCGTTCGGTATGCAGTTCATCAGCAAGGTGCGACAGGCGGGTGCGGACTCGCGCCAGATCGGTCTCGCGCTGTCTCTTCTCCTCGGGCAGCTGGAAGAGCAGCTCCTCGCCCGTCGCGCGTGCCTGCTCGGCGGCGGCGAGGGTGCCCTCCAGGGTGGAGCGGAACCGAGAGAAGATCTCCTCGACCGCGGCGAGATCAGCGTCGCGGCGTGCCTGCAGATCCTCCTCGACCTCGGACCGAAGCCGATCCGCGCGCCGGTTGATCGCTGTGATGACGCGGCTGCGGAGACCGTCCGTGTCTCCGGCCTCGGCGGTCCACTCGGCCGCGAGGCTCTCGAGGACCGTAGGCGACGGTTGCCTCAGCCGGGTGCCGTCCAGGGAGGAGGACAGGAGGTCCTCGGCTTTCTCGATTCCCAGCTCCTGGCGGCGGGACAGTCGCGTGCCTGCGAGGAAGACCTCCTCGTGGAGGCGGGTGCCGCCCTCGCCGACGAGCACCAGGCGCGCGACGCCGGCGGCGAACGACTGGTCCAGGCCGTCGATCACCACGGCGCTGACGCCCCGGATGTGCTCCGTTCGCGTCCACACCTGACCGCGGAGCTCGCGAGCCGCGCGCTGGATCAGCGGGTGGCCCAGGTGCGCGTACACGACATCCGTGCGATGTCGAGCACGCTCCTCGTCGAATGTGATGGGCCGCATCACGTCCTTCGCGAGGCGCGTGGCGAGTCCCGCGAGCGCCGGAACCCAGGTCTTGGAGAGCCCTGCCGGCACCTCGAAAAGCTGCGCCTCTTCCCGCGGGTCGTAGACGTCGACGAGCTCCGGCTGACCCGAGATGCGGAGGCCCTCCTGCAGAACTCGGAGCAGGTTGCCTTCGTGAAGATGCATCCGGTCACGCGAGTCCTCAAGGCGCTCGGCAAGGCGGGTGAGGCTGCGACCGAGCGAGTGCTCCGCCTGAAGCACCCGATTGATGACCTGACCCCCGGCGTCGGCCTGCGACTTGCGTGCGGGTGCGTCGCCGAAACCGAGCTCCCGCTGGAGGTCCGGCGCGATGATCTCGTTCGCCGAGACGCCATCGTGCTCGGAGTTCGCGATCTTGCTCGCGAGCCTCGCAAGCAGATCGTTGTCCTTCGCGTAGTCGGTGGTGTTCTGCTTGCTGGCCCGCGGGTGCCACACCAGCGGGGTCTCCTCCTGGCCGTACCGGTCGATGCGGCCGATGCGCTGCTCCAGGCGGTTCGGGTTGAACGGGATGTCGAAGCTGACGAGGCGGTGGCAGTAGGTCTGCAGGTCGATGCCCTCGCCCGCGGCGTCGGTGGCGAGCAGGATCCGGACCGGCTCCTCGTTCGGCGGTGCGGTGAAGCGCGCGCGAATGTCCTCACGGGTCTCGGCGTCCGTGGAACCGTCGATGACCGCGAGGCGGTCCCCTCCGAGCCCACGCGACTCGAGCACGTCACGGAGCCACTCGAGCGTGGTGACATACTCGGTGAAGATGACGATCCGCTCGTTGGTCCAGCCGAAGCCTGGAATGTGAAGCTCGCCCTCGATCAGCTTGATCAGCGACGCCAGCTTCGAATCGGGCTGGCCGTCGTAGCCGTTGCCCCACGCGATGAGCTCCTCCAGATCGACGATGTCCTTCTGGGTCAGCCCCACCTGAGCGCGCTTCGCGTTCCTCAGCGCCTCGAGCTCGGGCTGCTCCGCGCGGCCCTCCTCCTCGTCAGACGCTTCGTCGCCCAGCACATCGTCATAGTCGGGCAGCCGCACGTCCTCGTCCCCACGCGCCTGGAGGTAGGCCTGGGCCGTGGCGGCGAAGGCGACGGGGGAGGAGAAGAAGCGCTTCTTCAGGATGATCGTCGCGAGGTCCAGCGCCCGCTTCCCGCGCTCCTGCTGGACCGCGGCATTGCGCCGACGGGTGAACGCGATGAGCCGCTCGTAGGCCTCTGACTCGTCGGCGGTGGGGTCGAACCAGAGCGGCTTGACCTCGCGGAGGCGGAAGCCCTCGTCGGGGAGGTCCCGCTTGAGGCGCCTCACGGCGACCTGCTTGAGCGCCTGCTCGTCGAGATCGGCTCCACGCGCGAAGCGCTGCGGGTCGATCATCTCGAGCAGCGCCGTGAACGACTCCGTGTAACCGTTGTGCGGGGTGGCGCTGAGGAAGAGCCGGTGCTCGCACAGCTCGGCGAGGCGCCGCACCGCGATGGTGCGCTGGCTGTCGACCGCATACCGCGCCTTGTCGGCGTTCGCTCGGCTGGGCGTCGCGGGGGCGATGTGGTGAGCCTCGTCGACCACGAGGACGTCGAACGCGCGGCGATCGGCCGTGCGCGCATCGTTAACGCTCGCGTACACCTCTTCGAGCATGCGCTCGGCGCGCGGCGACGGGAGCCACGACATTGACACGATGACGCGCGGGTACACGCGGAAGGGGTTGGCATGCACCCCGAAGGTGCGTCGGAACGTCTTCATCGTCGCGGAGTTGACGATCTCGAACTGGAGGCCGAACTTGTCGCGCAGCTCCTCCTGCCACTTGATCACCAGGCCCGCGGGGCACACGACGATCACCGAGCGCGCGCGGTGGCGAAGCAGCAGCTCCTGGATGACCAGGCCGGCCTCGATGGTCTTGCCGAGGCCAACGTCGTCCGCGAGAAGCATGTTCGCGCGCGGGGAGTCGATCGCGCGGCGCAGCGGCTCGAGCTGATACGCCTCGACGGAGGCGCTGCTGCGGAACGGCGCCTGCAGGGTCTTGGGGTCGGCGCTGGTGAGCGCGCCCCAACGCAGGGCGTCGACATAGGCGGCGAAGGTGGTCGGGTCGTCGAACTGGTTGGCCCGGAGCGCGGTCGGGAGCCCCTGCTCGTGGATGACCCTCTTGCCCGGTTCGAGCTCCCAGATGACAGTGAGCTCGCGGCCGTAGTGGTCCTCCTCGACCGACTGCATCGTCACCGCGTGCTGCAGCTCGGCGCGACCATCGTCGGCGCTGCTCCGCGGCAGCGACTGCGCCGTCACGTCGGTGACCGTCCATCGCGCTCCGCGGACGTTCACGATGCTGCCGGTCGCCGGCACCTCGACGGTGTGGGACGCCTTGTCCTCGATTGCGGTTGAACTCGTCATCAAGTTCCCTGCCCCCAGTTCTTCACTTCGCCAGTGTGGTCGTTGATTCGCGCGAGTCAACCCGACGCGGCGTCCTCGTGGTCGGCTTCGTCCACGGTGCTGGTCGTTTGTGCCAGGTATGTCCCGAAGACGGCCGCTGTGAGCGCCGGCGGCACCGCGTTGCCGATCATCGTCGCGAGCGCGCCTCGGGTCGGGCACGGTGAGAAGTCGAAGTAGTCCGGGAATCCCTGGATGCGCGCAGCCTCGTGCGCCGTGAGTGCACGCGGGCGCTCCGGGTGCATGTACCGGCCCTGGCCGATGCTTCCGAAACCGCTCGTGATGGTCTGTGCGGGCTCGTCCCAGCGCAGGCGGCCATACATCGACTTGTACGAGTGCTCACCCTGGTGGCACGTCGGGCGTAGCTCGTTCGGAAGGTCGTAGAGGTCGTTGTCGAGGAGGTACTGCATGCGCTCCTTGTTCGCGGCCTGGGCCTGCGGGGCGCGGTCGATCGGGTTGGTCTCGTCGGCGTCGAGGATGTCGCCGATGGCCCAGCGGAGGTCGCGGCGCGGGTGTTGGGGGAGTGCGTCGAACACCTCTATCGGCGTCGTGGCGTCGTCGCTGTGGATCGCGAGCAGTATGTGGCGGCGTCGCTTCTGTGCGACGCCGAGTTTGTCGAGCTCGATCACCTGGTCCGCGACGACGTAGCCGAGTTCCGTGAGGTGTGTGCGGGCGCGCTCGACAACGCCCTCGCCGTCATGACGGTCGTTGAGGACGGCGGGCACGTTTTCGATGAGAATCGCGCGAGGCTTGAGCACCTCGGCGGCGCGAACCATCCGCAAGTAGAGGGCGTTCTTGCCGTCGACTCGCCGCGTGTGGTTGTTGAGGTTGCTGTGTCCCTGGCATGGTGGGCCGCCGAGCAGAATGTCTACGGTGCCCGTGGTCGTCGCGGTGCGCTTTTCGGCGAGCGTGTGCGGCGTACCGAGGTCGCCGTCGAAGTAGTCCTCGACGGGAGCCGTCTCGACGCGGTCGGCGAACGGGAAGTTGGTCTTGTACACCTCGGCCGCCAGCGGCTCGAAGTCGACTGCGAGGGGGATCTCAAGGCGCAGGCCGTTGCCCGCCGCCGCCTGGGCGATACCCAGCGTGAGGCCGCCGCAGCCCGCGAAGAGGTCCACGACCCGCAATGCGCTGCGTCCTCCGACGAAGCTCGGGACTGCGCGCATGCGCAAGGGGTGGGAGGGCGACTCAGCATTCATTTGTCACGGAGTCTAGGCGCAAGCCATCGACTCCCATGGAAAGACCTGACAACAGCGGAGGGACGGGCGCACGCCCCTCGGTGCGCCGGCTTCTTGTTGCGTGCGTCGGGTCGCAATCGGGTGATTGAAGGTCTGGCTGGTGAATCGACCTGCATTCGCGCCCAACGGCGCGGGGCTTCACGTGGAGTGCCCGGTCAAACCCCGCGCCAGCTACTGGTTGAGCGAGATCTCGTTCCCGAGCGCGGTGTAGATGTGTCGGTTGGAGGTCTTGGTTGAGCGGACCAGGCCACGGAAGGTTGCCAAAGCCGTATCGACCTTTGCCTTGTTCCGCAGGGCGCTGCCCGAAAGGGCGTCGGAAAGTTGAGAAGGTGCGAGCGCCAGTACCGCGTCGAGCGCGGGCTTCAGCTTGTCGGCCGCCTCCTGAAGATTGGGCGACCCCTGGAATGCCAAAGCATACTTGTCCGCGATCGTGCGGTTGAGGACCGTCTCAAAGACAGCCCCCATAGCGGTCAACGCGAGCATGTTGGATCCGCGCAGCGAGAACCAGGCTGCCAGCTCACTGTCGTCCAGGTCGAGCGAAGCAGCAGAGGACAGCTCAAGCTTTTTCTCTTCGATGGCACGAAGGAGCGCGCACACGAAGAGGATATGGGCCGCCGATGTGCGATCGGGGAAGACCGACGAGTAGATCGCGTCGTCCTCCCAAATCTGGCCCTTCTGGTGATATGCAACTTCTGGCCGTCCATGAAATGCTGCAAGTGCCTGGGCAGCTACGGTGGCAAGGATCTGGTTGGACCCGGGCCTGCGAATGACGTCTTCCGCACCGCCTCGTCGGCCCCCGTTGTAGCCAACGACGCCGAGTTTCTCGAACTCCTTGACGAGTCGACTTTGCACGCGATCATTGCTTCGGAAGTCTGCGGCCTGCGTCGGGTTCTGGCGGTTATTGAATCGGATGATTTCCTGGACGGTTCGTTGGTCATCGCACTTGATGAACCGTGCCATCACGCGACTTTCGGCAAGATGCGTGGAATCTAGAGAGCCGATGGATCCAGTGGTCTGCGCGCCATTCACAATTGCGAGACCCTCGACTCGGATGGTCCCGGCATCCTCGTCGTATTCGAAATCGTTGACGAGGGCCGTGATCCCATTGTTGTATGCCCAGAACTGCTGGGGCTCGTTTCGGACTGTGTCCTGAATCCCGTTGTTGATGTTGTTTTGCGAACGGGTGCTGCCAAGGTAGCCTCGCACGTTTGCAGAGAAGAGGCGTTCCTTGTGCGCCGCAAACTGCTCGTGGAGCCAGCCCGCGGGCAACGAGGTGCAGACGGCAGTCCAGTTCTCACCCTTCTCGGTGAAGGCGCCTGATACCGGCACGACGAACGGATCGGTGACGAGGACCGGGGTAAGCGAACCCAAATAGCGATCGCCGAGCGTCTCGAGGCCAATCTCGGTCCCCGATACGTCGAGGTCGACACCGCTGTAGCGTGCCGAAACCATGTGTCGTGCGCCGACGGCCGATGCGTTGAGCTCCTGCTTGATCTGCGCGGACTCCGGCAGGTTGTGAACGAACCACACCTCAATCGAGGCGATGGCGCCGTCCGCAAGTGCCTGGTGGAGCTCGTTGCGCGCACTTCGAAGGCGCTCGGGCACATCGGCCTCGTCAATGTCGCCGAGCAGCCAAGTGATCGCCTGGTGCACGGACGATGCCTTGGCGCCGCGAGCTTGTCGTTTATTTGTCGGCGCAGTCGACTCGTAGCCTTGAACCAGGACGGCCGTATGCAGGTCTCGGTCGACGTAGACGACATCGCAGGACTTGTCGTCCGGTCCGTCGGTGAGTGCCGAGGCCGCAATGGTGTGGATGTCGTCCAGGCCGAAACTCAACTGGAGCGCGAAGAGCGCACGCTTGGCCCTTCCGTACCTATTCAGGTCGTCGCGCGCCTCAAGCGCAGCGTCTAGTGGTGTCGTCTCGGTTGCAGTTGTGTCCGGCACGTCCCGGACAATAGCAGGGCGTAGGCGGGAGTGAGGTCGGTGCTCAGGCGTTCCTGCTACGAAGTGCGAGCGTTATTCGGCTCGCCATCGATTGCGCTCCGCTATTTGGAACGCCTGGGGACCAAGGTCCCTAGCATCGCCAAACCGCGCGCCTACCGTCGCAAGAGGAGGCGTGTCATGGACGACATCCGAATCCTCGAGCCCGAGGGCCTTGATGCCCTCATCGCGGCATTGCATGAGCGCGGCTACCGCGTCGTCGGGCCGACCGTCCGGGGCGATGCGATCGTCACCGGCGATATCTACGCGGCTTCTGATCTGCCCCAGGGCGTCGGCGACACGCAGCAGGCGGGCGCCTACCGGCTGAGACGGCGCGACGACGACGCCTACTTCGGCTTCGCCGACCCCGCCCAGTCCACCAAGCCGGTGTTCTTCCCGGCCGAGGAGGTCGTGTGGCGCGGCCGCCGCGACGAGGGTCACTTCACCGTCGAACGGGACGCGCCCAAGGATCAGGCGGTCGCGCTCCTGGGAGTCCGGAGCTGCGACCTCCGCGCCGTCCAGATCCACGACGCCGTCCTCGCCGACCGGCCCTTCCACGACGCCCATTACGTCGCCCGCCGCGACGGCACCTTCACCGTCGCCGTCGCCTGCGGCGAGCCCGCCACCACCTGCTTCTGCGCGTCCATGGGGACTGGTCCCCGCCCCGCAGCGACCAACGAACAGACAGGAGAGCCCGCCTACGACCTCCTCCTCACCGAGGTCATGGCGCCCGAGCACCGCTTCGTCCTCGAAGTCGGCACCGAGCGCGGGAGGGAGGTGGCCGACGCCTTCGACACCACCCGCGCCGGCCAGGAGGCACAGCAAGAAGCCATCGCGGTCAGCGACGCAGCAGCAGCACGCCAAACCAGGGGCATCAACACCGACACCATCCACGATGTCCTCCGCGCCAGCGCGGAGTCCCCGAGATGGGACGACGTCGCCTCCCGCTGCCTCGCATGCACCAACTGCACCCTCGTGTGCCCGACCTGCTTCTGCACCACCATCCAGGACACCAGCGACCTCGCCGGTGACAACGCCGAGCGCCACCGCGTCTGGGACTCCTGCTTCTCCGAGAGCTTCAGCTACATCCACGGCGGCCCGCTCCGCGGCGACGTCAAGGCCCGCTACCGCCAATGGATCACCCACAAGCTCTCCAGCTGGCAGGACCAGTTCGGGATGCTCGGCTGCGTCGGCTGCGGACGATGCATCGCCTGGTGCCCCGTCGGCATCGACATCACCGAGGAGGCCGCCGCGCTCGGCCGCATGGCCACCGCCGCAGGAGCCGCGTCATGACCGCCACCGCCACCCGCTCATCGGTCCCCGCGGACCCCATGGTCCCGCGCCGCTACGTCATCACCCACGTGCGCCAGGACACCCGCGACACCTTCACGCTCCTGCTCGACCCCGCGGACGGCCAACCCGCGATCCAGTTCAGAGCGGGCCAGTTCACCATGCTCCACGCCTTCGGCGTCGGCGAGGTCCCCATCAGCATCAGCGGCGACCCCAGCGACCCCGCCCCGCTCGAGCACACCATCCGCAACGTCGGCGCCGTGACCCGCGCGCTCGTCGAGGCGAGCCCCGGCACCGAGGTCGGCGTCCGCGGCCCCTTCGGCACGTCATGGGACGTGGACGATGCGACGGGTCACGACGTCGTCTTCGTCACCGGCGGTATCGGCCTCGCCCCGCTGCGCCCGGCCATCCTCGATGTCCTCGCCCACCGCGACGACTACGGCAAGGTGCTGCTCCTCTACGGCTCCCGCACCCCGGATGACATCCTCTACGGCCACGAGATGCACCGCTGGGCGGATCTCAACGACGTCAACGTCCAGATGACCGTCGACAACGCGCCGTACGGCTACAAGGGCAAGGTCGGCTTCGTCACGGAGCTGGTGACCAAGGCCGGCTTCGACCCCCGGAACGCCTTCGCGTTCGTCTGCGGGCCCGAGGTGATGATGCGCGCGGCGGCCACCGCGCTCAACGGCCGCGGCGTGCCGAAGAGCAAGATCCGCCTCAGCATGGAGCGCTCCATGAAGTGCGGGGTCGGGCTGTGCGGGCACTGCCAGCTGCGCGAGCTGTTCGTCTGCGTCGACGGCCCGGTGCTGGACTTCGCGCGCCTCGAGCCGCTCATGAACGTCCGCGAGCTCTGAGCGCGCAGACCAGGCGGAACAGGCGAGAACAGGGGAGTAGTCACCGTCAGCCCCTCCCGCTAGGGTCGAACCTCCGAACAGCGAACCCCCGGAGGAGACCCGCGCATGAGGTACGAGCTCGACAACCGCCTCGTCGTCGGCGTCGCCTCCTCGGCGCTGTTCGACCTCGCCGAGTCCGACGCCTACTTCCGCGAGCACGGCGAGGCCGCGTACATCCGCTACCAGGACGAACGCATCGACCAGACCCTCGAGCCCGGCGCCGCCTTCCCGTTCGTGCAGCGGCTCCTCGCGCTCAACGACCTCCGCCCCGAGGACCCGCTGGTCGAGATCATCGTCCTGTCGCAGAACGCCCCCAGCACCGGGCTGCGCGTGATGCGCTCGATCGAGGCGCACGGCCTCACCATGACCCGCGCCGTGTTCACCCAGGGCCGCGCACCGTACGCGTACATCGGCGCGCTCCAGATGTCGCTCTTCCTCTCGGGCAGCCGCGAGGACGTGGACGATGCGATCGCCGCCGGCTTCCCCGCGGGGCACGTCCTGCCCTCGGCCGCCGCGTACGACGCCTCCGACCCCGGCCTCAGGATCGCCTTCGACTTCGACGGGGTGCTCGCCGACGACGGCTCCGAGCGCATCTTCAAGGCCTCCGGCATGGACGCCTTCCGCGACCACGAGGTCACCCGCCGCGAGCACGCGCTCCGCCCGGGCCTGCTCCAGCCGCTGCTCAAGGATCTCAACCGCATCCAGCAGCTTGAGCGGGTGCGCAAGGAGGCCGAGCCCGACTATGTGGAGCGACTCCGCATCGCGCTGGTCACCGCCCGCGCGGCGCCGGCCCACGAGCGCGCCGTCAACTCCCTGCGTGACTGGGGCGTCGAGGTCAACGACGCGTTCTTCCTCGGCGGCGTCGCCAAGTCGCACGTGCTCGAGGTGATGCGCCCGCACATCTTCTTCGACGACCAGACCAGCCACCTCACCGACGCGACCGACTTCATCATGGGCGTCCACGTGCCCTACGGCGTCGCCAACGAGATCGTCGAGCAGGCTCCCACGGCGTAGCGCGCCGCAAACGGCCGGGTAGCACCCCGGTCCCGGACCAAGGTCCCTTTCGCGCGCCTCTCAGCGGCCTAGCGTCGCAAGAGGAGGCGTGTCATGGTCGACATCCGAATCCTTGCCGCACCCGCTCTCGGGAGGGGGTGCTGACATGGTCGAGCACGCCCACGAGCACCCTCAACCCCACGACGCGGGGCACGATGCTCCGGTCGCCGTCGATACCCGCCCCAAGCTCGCGGTGTGGAAGTTCGCGTCCTGCGACGGCTGCCAGCTGAGCATCCTCAACTGCGAGGACGAGCTCCTCCAGATCGCCGAGAACATCCACATCGCCTACTTCCCCGAGGCGACCCGCGCGATCGTCGAGGGCCCGTACGAGCTCAGCCTCGTCGAGGGCTCCATCACCACGCCCGAGGACGTGAGGCGCATCCACGAGATCCGCGCGCAGTCCGGAACCTTGGTGACCATCGGCGCGTGCGCGACCGCCGGCGGGATCCAGGCGCTGCGCAACTGGGCCGACGTCGACGAGTTCCGCAGCATCGTCTACGCCCACCCCGAGTACCTCAGCACCCTCGACCGCTCCACCCCGATCGCCAGCCACGTCGACGTCGACTACGAGCTCCGCGGCTGCCCCGTCGACAAGACCCAGCTGGTCGAGGTCCTCGCGGCCTTCCTCAACGGCCGCAAGCCGCGCATCCCGACGTACTCGGTGTGCGTCGAGTGCAAGCTCAAGGGCAACGTCTGCGTCCCCGTCGCTACCGGGACGCCGTGCCTCGGGCCCGTGACCCAGGCCGGCTGCGGCGCGCTCTGCCCGTCCTACGGCCGCGGCTGCTACGGGTGCTTCGGCCCGCAGGACAGCGCCAACACCGACGCGATGACCCGCCAGCTCACGGAGCTCGGGATGACCGGCGCCGACATCGTCCGCGTCTACCGCACCTTCAACGCCGGCGCCCCCGAGTTCGCGGCGGCGTCCGATGCGCTCGAGGCCGCGGCGGCGGCATCGGCCGGGGGAGGGGAGCCGTCATGACCCACCAGCTCAAGGACGGCGGCCAGGTGATGCAGGTCGGCATGCTCGCGCGCGTCGAGGGCGAGGGCGGCATGCACATCGAGTTCAAGGACGGGAAGGTCGAGAGCGTCAAGCTCAACATCTTCGAGCCGCCGCGCTTCTACGAGGGCTTCCTCCGCGGCCGCAAGTTCACGGAGCCGCCCGACATCACGGCACGCATCTGCGGGATCTGCCCGGTCGCGTACCAGTCCGCGTCCACCGAGGCGATGGAGACCATCTGCGGCGCCGCCACCACGCCCGAGATCCAGGAGATGCGCCGGCTGCTCTACTGCGGCGAGTGGATCGAGAGTCACGCGCTCCACATCTTCATGCTGCACGCGCCGGACTTTCTGGGCTACGAGGGTGCGATCGAGATGGCCGCGGACCACCCCGACGTGGTGAAGATGGCGCTCCGGCTCAAGAAGTGCGGCAACGACCTCATGACCGCCGTCGGCGGCCGTGCGATCCACCCGGTCAACGTGAAGGTCGGCGGCTTCTACCGGATGCCGACCGTCGCCGAGCTGCTGAGGCTGCGCCCGGCATTGGAGCAGGGCCTCGAGGACGCCTACGCGGCCATCCCGCTGGTCGCGAGCTTCGACTTCCCCGAGATGGAGCAGCCGTACACCTACGTCGCGCTGCGCCACCCCGACCGCTATCCGCTCGAGCGGGGCACCCACGTGGTCACGACCACCGGGCTCCGGATCCCGGTCGCCGAGATCCCCGAGCACATCACCGAGTTCCATGTCGAGCACTCCAACGCCCTCCACGCGAGCTTCGACGGCCAGCCGTACTTCGTCGGCCCGCTCGCACGCTACGTCCTCAACTTCGACCAGCTGAGCCCGCGCGCGCAGGAGGCCGCGCTCGCGACGGGCATCGGCCGGGAGTGCCGCAACCCGTTCAAGTCGATCATCGTCCGCGCGGTCGAGCTCGCGTACGCCTTCGAGGAGGCGCTCCGCATCATCGACGGCTGGGTCGACGGCCACGCACCGAGCGTCCCCGTGACGCCTCAGGAGGGGGAGGCCATCGGGGCCTCTGAGGCGCCGCGGGGCCTGATCTGGCACCGCTACCGCATCGACGCGGACGGGATCATCCAGGACGCGCAGATCGTGCCGCCGACCTCCCAGAATCAGGCCTCGATCGAGATGGACCTCCGCACCGCGGCCGAGCAGTGGACCGACCTCGACGACCACATGCTCACGCACCGCTGCGAGGAGGCCATCCGCAACTACGACCCTTGCATCTCGTGCGCCACCCACTTCCTCGACCTGCGGGTGAAGCGATCATGACCGCGGACAGGGTCCTGGTGGTCGGGCTCGGCAGCCCCGACCGGGGGGACGATGCGGTCGGCGCCGCGGTCGCCGAGCGTCTGGCCGCGATGGACCTCGACCACGTCGACGTGGTGACCCGCGAGGACCCCACCCAGCTGGTCCAGCTGTGGGCCGGGCACGGCGCGGCGCTGGTGATCGACGCCGTGATGTCGGGCAACGCGCCCGGCCGGCTGCACATCCGAGAGGTCGGCGATGCGGGGGAGCCGCTGCCCACGCACGCCTTCACCGCCGCCGGCCGCGGAGGCAGCCACGCCTTCGGGCTGGCCGGCGCGGTCGAGCTCGCGCGCACGCTCGGCACGCTGCCGACGCACGTGACCGTCGTCGGGGTCGAGGCCAAGACCTTCGACTTCGGCCCGATGTCCCCGGAGATCCAGGAAGCCCTCGACGCCGCCGTCGCGACGGCCGCCGCCGAGCTCATCGCGCTCAAGGAAGAGGTCACGCCATGTGTCTAGGAACCATCGCCCAGGTCGTCGAGGTGCACAAGGACGGTCGCGCCGTCGTGGAGGATCACGGCAAGCGCCAGCTGGTGCTCGAGATGACCGTCAGCGATGACGACATCACGCCCGGCGACTGGGTGGTGATCCAGTCCGGCTTCGCGCTCGAGCGGATCTCCGAGAAGGAGGCCATGGAGGCCAACGCGATCCGGGACTCGGCGGCTCCGGCGCCCGCGGCGCCTGCCCCCGCCGCGCCCGGCGAGGAGGGACAGCCGACATGACCACCCGCTCGCGCGGCATCGCCCTCGCGACCGTCACGGCCGCGATCTCGGGCGTGGCCGTCTACCTCAATGGATTCGGCGTCGCCGCCTTCGGCGACGCGACCGCGTACACGACTGCGAAGAACGGCGTCGCCGCGCTCGTCCTCGCACTCGCGTTCGCGGTAGGTCGCCGGTCCGCCGGGGCCGGGTCGGTCGCAATGACGCGACCCACCCGCCCCGGCCACCGGTGGGGGCTCGCCTTCGTGGCGATCGCGGGTGGCGCGATTCCCTTCGTCCTCTTCTTCGAGGGGCTGTCGTCCACCGCCTCGGTCCAGGCGGCCTTCGTCCACAAGACGCTGGTCGTCTGGGTCGTGGTCTTCGCCGTGATCCTGCTCAACGAGAGGCTCACCTGGTGGCACCTTGCGGCGATCGCGCTGCTGGTGGTCGCCCAGCTCGGACTTGCCGGGGGCGGCGTCAGCCTGGTCGCCGACCCCGGCACCCTCATGATCGCCGCCGCCACGCTCATGTGGGCTCTGGAGGTCATCATCACCAAGCGGCTCCTCGGCGATCTCACGCCCTGGACGCTCTCGCTCACCCGCATGGGCGGCGGCACCGTCGCACTGCTCGCCTGGTGCGCCGTTACCGGTCGCCTCGGCGCCGTGATGCCGAGCACCGCCGCCCAGTGGGGCTGGGTCGCGCTCACCGGACTCCTGCTGGCCGGCTATGTCGCCACCTGGCATCAGGCGCTCGCCCGTGCACAAGCGGTCGATGTCACCGCGGTGCTGGTCATGGGTGCGCTCGTGACCGCCATCCTCGCCGGAGCCCTCGACGCCGCCCCGATCGCGGCGCAGGCGCCCTGGCTCCTCCTCCTCGCCTCCGGCGGGCTGCTCGTGTGGCTCGCCCCCCGACTGCCCGGGAGGGCCGTCACATGACCGACACCCAGCATCGTCCGCCGTCCGCCCACCCCGAGGCACTTCCGCCCGAGGACGGAGCGCTCCTGTTCGGCAGATACGCCTTCCCGCCGAACGACCTGGGCTACTGCGGTCCGGACCGCGCCGACGAGCTCCTCGACAGGGTGAGCTCCGGCGCGTCCGGACCCGGCCTCGAGGAGGTGGTCCGCGCCTTCGAGGGCGCGTGGCCCTACCTCGAGCTCATCGGCGAGTGCCTGGGCCGCGCGCCGCTCGACCCGGTGGTGGTCGAGGCGTACTGGCTCGGCGGGCCCGCGCTGGACCGTTGCGGGGGAGCGGTCTTCGCGCGCTCGCTGGAGGAGCGGTTCCGGCCGCGGCTCACGCGCCTCGAGTTCGAGCGCCTGGTCGCGGCCGTCGCCGCCGGAGGTACCCCGCACCACAACTTCCACGTCTTCGCGGTGTACCCGTGGGTGGGGCTGATCCGCAACGGCCACGTCGACGGGCCGCTCACGGTGCTCGACCAGTGCCGGATCCGCTGCGGTCAGGTGCTGTCGATCGAGGGCGACACGGCCCTGGTCGAGAGCCGCCACCTCACGTGGGACGGTCGCACGATGTCGCTCGCGCCGCCCACCGCCGAGACCGCACGCTTCCGCCGCGACGGACGCTCGCTCGCGCCGACAGTGAAGCCCGGCGACCACGTCACGCTGCACTGGAACTGGATCTGCGACTGGGTCGGGCCGATGCGCCTCACCCGGCTCCGCAACGCGACCGCGCACGAGCTCGCAGCGGTCAACTCCTGCACCTACTCCGCGCCCGCCGCGGTGCTGTCCTGACTCCCGGGAGGAGCCGATCATGCACATCCAGGACGGGGTCCTCGACCCGACCGTCGTCATCGGCGCCGGCGTCGCCGCCGTCGGCGCGGTCACGTACGCCGGATGGACGATGCGCCACGGCCGCTCGCGCCTCGGCTGGGCGCTCGCGGGAGCGGGCGGGGTGCTCATCGCACACCTGCTCGACGTGCCGCTCGCCGCCGGCGGGGCGCTCACCGGCCACGTCATCGGCGGCACGCTGCTGGCGATCGCGCTGGGACCCTCGTTGGCGCTGCTGGCGATGACGGCCGCGCTCGCGACCGAGGCATTGCTGTGGGGCGACGGGGGAGTCCTCGCGCTCGGGGTCAACGTGATGGTGATGGGCGTCGCGGGAGTGGCCGCAGGCTGGGCCGTGTGGCGGCGGCTCAGCGCGCGCGGCGATGGCTGGCGCGTCCCGGCGGCAGGGGTCGCGGGCTTCGCGAGCGTGCTCGCCTCGTCCGCGATGCTGTGGGGGGTCCTGGCGCTGGGCGCGCCGGGCGTCGCGTCGGTGACGCTGTGGCACCACGTCGCGTGGGCGGCGCTCGAGGGCGCGGTGACGGCGCTCGCGGTGGCGCTGGCGCTCGCCTGGCAGGGCTATCGCGCACGCGTCGCGGGGGTCGATCACGGTTTCGCTGATCGCGGCGCGCTCGCGGAAGGCTGAGGCCCCGCGTTCGGCACGGAGCGCGGGGCGGGCATGCACGGTGTCGGGTACTCGCACTTTTCATGCACGAGTGCGCGTGAGCCGTGGGCGCCTGTCCCGTTCCCTCGTGCATGAAAGGCGCGAGCGCGCGTGAGCGATGGGCGCCTGGCCCCGTTCCTTCGTGCATGAAAAGCGCGAGGGTGCGTGAGAGACGCGTGCCCGGCCGCCGTTCCTTCGTGCATGAAAGGCGCGAGGGCCGTGCACCGGACCTGGTGCTCCCGCGCTCGCGGTGAGATAATGGAGGTAACGAAGGGCAGTAGCCCTGAGGAGCGGGCCCGGCAGCCTTCCGGATGGTTGGTCAGCCGGGCTTCGTGCTGTCCGGGCCGCTAGCGATGCGGGCTCCGTACGGTCCCGGCTCAGGCCGCCGCGTCGAGCTCCCAGTCCGCGGCTACCTCGTGGTGGACGATGAGCGGCGCCAGCGCCTCGCGGTGCTCGCCTCCCCGCGTCCACATCCACGCGGCCAGGTCGGCGACCCAGAGCAGCGGCTCGGCGACGCCCGGCGCGTGGCCGTAGTGCAGCCTCGGGACCGCGCCGGTGCGGATGAGCCGTGCGATGGTCTGCCGGTCGCGCCGCTCCGAAGGCCCGTCGCGCTCGAGCAGCCAGCGCGTCACCCCACGCCCGCCCGCCCAGGTCGCCATCGCCGCGACGCACGCCTCGCGCGCGAGGAACTCCGGATGAGTCTTCGGGTGCTCGACCACCGCGATCTCGACCGTCCCCGCCATCCGCAGCAGCGAGGCGAGCGCGCGCTCGCGTGCCTCGGGCCGCTCGTGCGAGGTGTGGAAGCGATGAGACGAGCCCACCCTCCAGGTGAGGGCCTCGCGCCGGACGCGCCGTACGTCCTCACCTGCGACGAGCGCGCCCGCGAAGCGGTAGCCGTCGACCTTCGACTCGTCCGAGTACAGGTGCATCGTCATCGCATGCCGCCTCCGTCTCCTTCGAGTCTGGCAGGTCCGCGAAGCGACGGCGCGGCAGGTTAGGTGACGGATGCTCAATAGGGACTTAGGTCCCGATTCCGCTCACACCGCGGCACGCCGCGCCGATCGGATAACCATGTTCGCCACGATCTCGCGCAAGGTCGCGCTCCTGTCCGCGGTGCTGCTCGCCGGCACCGTCCTCGTCGGTGTCATCGCCGTCCAGCGGGTGGATGCCGTCGCCGGCCATCTCCACACCGTCAACGAGGTCAACGCCGTCAAGCAGCGGTACGCCATCAACTTCCGCGGCTCGGTCCACGACCGCGCCATCGCGGTCCGCGACGTGGTGCTCGCCGGCAGCGCGAGCGAGATCGACGCCGAGGTCGCGCTGATCGAGTCGCTCGCTGCGGACTACTCCGCCGCGGAGCAGGACATGGCCGCGATCGTCGCGGAGGCCGGCGTCTCGTCTGCCGAGAGCGCGGCGCTCGAGGACATCGAGGCGATCCAGGCGCAGACCCTGCCGCTGGTCGACCAGGTCGTCACTCTCGCGCGCGCCGGCGACGTCGACGGCGCGGCGACGGTGCTCGCCTCCGAGGCCAAGCCGGCCTTCGTCGAGTGGCTGCGGACCATCAACGTCTTCATCGACCTCGAGGAGGAGCTGAGCGGAGCCGAGACCGCAGCCGCGGACGGCATCGTCGGCGGCTTCCGGTCGCTCATGATCGGCGTGATCGCGCTCGCGGCGCTCGCCTCCGGCGCGCTCGCCTGGACCGTCGCCCGCTCGATCACCCGACCCGTCAACCGGGCCGTGTCCGCGCTCGAGTCGGTGGCCGACGGCGATCTCACCGTGCGCATCGACGCCAAGGGCGACGGCGAGGTCGGTCGCATGGCGCGCGCGATGAACGCGGCGCTCGACTCGATGTCCGAGGTCTTCGCCGCGGTCACCACGTCGGCCGGGCGCCTCCGCGACGCCTCGTCCCGCATGGGCGGCATCTCGGACGAGGTCGCCGGCGCCGCCGGCGACTCGATGAGCCGCGCCGAGGGCGTCGACCGCAGCGCGCGCGACGTCTCCGCGAGCATCCAGACCGTGGCGAGCGGCGCCGAGCAGATGGGCGCGTCGATCCAGGAGATCGGCGACGGTGCCTCGCGCACCGCCCGCGTGTCGACGCAGGCGGTCGCCTCAGTCGAGTCCGCGGCGGCGACCGTCGCCGAGCTGGGCGAGGCGAGCCGCGCGATCAGCGAGGTGGTGACGCTCATCGGGCGCATCGCGGAGCAGACCAATCTGCTGGCCCTCAATGCCACGATCGAGGCAGCGCGCGCCGGCGAGGCGGGCAAGGGCTTCGCCGTGGTCGCGTCGGAGGTCAAGGACCTTTCGCAGGAGACTGCGAACGCCACTCAGGACATCACCCGCCGCGTCGAGGCCATCCAGGCGGGCACCGACGAGGCCGTCGAGGCGATCCGGCGCATGACCGACGTCATCGGCGAGGTCAACCAGTACGCGCAGACCATCGCGTCCGCGGTCGAGGAGCAGTCCTCCACCACGGCCGAGATGACGCGCAGCGCGACCGATGTGGCGACCTCGTCGACGGCGATCGTGGACTCCGCTGTGCATGTCCTCGAGGCGGCGCGGGGCACCCTCGCCTCGGCCTCCTCGTCGCAGGAGGAGTCCGCGGCGCTGGCGGCGCTGGCCGACGAGCTCGCCGCGCTCGTCGCACCGTTCCGGACCTCCGCGTCCGTCTAGCCCCCGGCAGGCGAAGGCCCCGCACCGTTCGGGCGGTGCGGGGCCTTCGCGCGCGCGTCAGTCGTCGCCGAGCGTGGCCCTCACGCGGCTCGAGCCGTCCGCCGCCTTGGTGACCTCGAGCTTCGCCGGGATCGCGTCCTTCATCGGCTCGACGTGGGAGATCACGCCGATCGTGCGGCCCGCGTCGCGCAGCTCGCCCAGCGTCGACATGGCCGTCTCGAGCGTGTCCCCGTCGAGCGAGCCGAAGCCCTCGTCGATGAACAGCGTCGCCAGCTCGATCCCGCCGGCCTCGGCGGTCACGGTTTCCGCGAGGCCGAGCGCGAGGGACAAGGACGCGAGGAACGTCTCGCCGCCGCTGAGCGACCGCGTCGAGCGCGACTGGCCGGTGTGCGCATCCGCGATCCGGAGCGCGAGGCCCGCCTCCTTGTTGCGGTACTGCGTCGAGTCGTCGTGCTCGAGCCGGTACTGGCCGCTCGACATCGTGGTGAGGCGGGTGTTGGCCGCCCGGACGATGCGCTCCAGCTTGGACGCGAGCACGAAGCTCTCGAGCCGCAGCCGGCGCTCGTTCGGGGGCTTGCCCTCGAGCGACTCGGCGAGGGTGAGGACCACGTCGCGCGCCGCGCGGGCCGATGCGGTGGTCGCGCCGAGCTCGTCGTGCTCGCGGCGCAGCTGCGCGAAGGCCGCCGCGCGGCCGGACGCCGCGGTGGCCGCCTCGATCGCCCCGTCCCGCGCGATGGCGGCAGCCTCGGCCTCCGAGGACAGCGCGTCAAGGTCCGCGACCTCGTCGGGCAGGTCGCGCTCCGACAGCTCGGCGACCACGGCCTGCGCTCCCGCGAGCCCGGCGCGGTGCCGCTCGACCTCCGCGGCGAGCGCGTCGAGCGCGGCAGCATCGAGCACGACGGCGCTCGCCGCCTCCGCGTCGGGGAAGCCGGCCTCGGCGAGCGCCTCGGTGAGCGAGACGCCGGCCTGCTCGGCGGCGCGGGTCGACTCCTCGGACGCGCGCGCGGCCGCGGCGAGCCTCGTCACCAGCGCTGCGGCCGCGTCGAGCGCCGTGGCGAACGCGGCGGTGGACTCGTAGCTTGCGGGCCGCGCGGAGGCGAGCTCGCGCGCCGATCCGAGCGCCTTCTCGGCGGCGCCGACCGACGCCGTCGCGGACTCGACTTTCGCCCCATGCGCGTCGAGATCCGCGCGGAGCCGGGACTCGCGCGTCGCGAGCGCCGCGAGGTCCGCCGCCACGCGGTCCCGCTCGCGCACCGCCGTGAGGGCGCCCTCGTGGGCCGCCGTCGCGGCGTCGAGTGCCCGCTGCGCTTCCTCCGCGGAGCCGGCGCCCGCCTTCTCGCGTGCGGCGCCGAGCGCGAGGTCGGCGTCTCCGCGGCGCGTCCGTGCCGCGTCGAGGCCGGTCTGTCGCGCGCCGACAACTTCGAATGCCGCGTCGACCGCCTCATCCGTGACGTGGTCGTCAGACGGCTGGGCCGGTGCGGGATGCGAGGTGGAGCCGCACACAGGGCAGGGGTCGCCGTCCCCGAGGTCGGCGGCGAGGTGCGCCGCCTGCGAGCGGAGACGGCGCTGCACCAGCGCGTTGTGCGCCTCCGTCGCCTCGGCGTGCGCGCGCAACGCTTCTGCCTCCGCCTCGCGCACCCCCTCCAGTTCCTTCTCGAGCGCGGCGACCTGCGCGTGCGCCTGCACCGCGGCGCGGGTGCGCTCGACCTCGACCGCCAGATCCTCCGCGCGTGCGGCCGTGGCCATCGCGGCCTCGTGCCGCTCCCGCAGCGCGGACTCCTCGGCGGGCAGGGCCTCGAGCGCTTGCCGCGTCGCCGCCTGCGCGCCCTGTAGGGAGATCACGGCCTCCCGCGCGCGGGTGAGCTCCTCATCAAGACGCGGCAGCGCGCGCTCCGCCTCGAGCGCGCCGGCGAGCGCGGCCCGCTCGGACGCGAGCCCCGTCGCGCGGTCGCGCAGGGTCGCCTCGTCGGCGTCCGCCAGCGCGCCCCGATCCTCGGGCCAAGCGAGGGTGAGCGCGGCATCGGCCTGCGCGACCTCGAGCGCGCGGGTCCGCGCGCCGACGGCCTCGGCCGCGACGCGGGCGGCACGCTCGGCTTCTCGCATCGGACCTCTGACAGGAGCGGCCCGGCG
>NZ_BBLU01000016.1 GCF_000759715.1 Demequina mangrovi | reverse complement strand
GCGGAGCGCTGTCCGGCGGCGTGCCGCCCGCGCCGCCGCGCCGCGACCCCGCGGAGCCCGGTGCGACACGGCGCAGCCTCCGGGCGTCGCGTCCCGAGCAGGAGCCGGCGCCCGAGGAGCAGTCGGACGCCGCGGTGCGCGCCAGCCGCGTCGAGATGCTCGCCGACCTCATGCCCAAGCTCCACGGGCTCTCCGACGACCGCCGTCCCGAGATGCGCGCGCTGTACGCGCTGTGCTTCTCGATGATGGCCTCCGAGGGGCTCGCGCATGCGGACCGCGAGGTCTGGCGCGCGCTGCTCGGCCTCAGCAAGTACGACGAGGACCCGCAGGTGAGGCGCATCGCCGATGCGGCGCTCACCGACCTCGAGCGCCACGGCACGGTGCCCCGCTCCGGCTGAGACCGCCGCGGATCTCCCCAGGGGGTGGGGCGACGTCCGTCCCAGCGCCTAGAATTCTCGGGTCATGGATGCGCTCTTCGATCTCGACGGCTCCGTCCCCAGCGAGCCCCAGCCCACCCCGCCCGCGAGCTCCGCACCGGAGCCCGTCGAGCCCGAGCCCGTCGAGCCGGAGCCCGTCGAGCCGGAGCCCTGGCCCGAGGACGCGTACGCGTCCGAGCACGAGCCCGAGCCGGAGGACGCCTGGATCCCGCCGGCCCCCATCCTCACGGGCCACCGGAAGCCCGCGCCCGCCGCGAACCGGCCCGTGCGCGGCGCATCGTCCCTTGTCGAGGGGCTCAACGCGCCCCAGGCCGAGGCCGTCACCCACCAGGGTGAGGCGCTGCTCATCATGGCGGGCGCCGGCTCGGGCAAGACCCGCGTGCTCACGCACCGCATCGCGCACCTGCTCGAGACCCACCGCGCGCGGCCGCACCAGATCCTCGCCATCACCTTCACCAACAAGGCCGCGGCGGAGATGCGCGAGCGCGTCGAGGCGCTCGTGGGCCCCGAGGCGCGCGGCATGTGGGTCGCGACGTTCCACAGCGCGTGCGTGAGGATCCTCCGCAGCGACCACCAGCTCGCGGGGCTCTCCTCGTCGTTCTCGATCTACGACACGTCGGACTCGGTCAACCTCATGAAGCTCGTCATGAAGGAGCTGAACCTCGACCCGAAGAAGTTCACGCCCAAGGCGATCCTGGGACGCATCGGCAAGTTCAAGGACGAGCTGATCGAGCCCGAGGTCGCGCTCGCGGGCGCGTCGATGGCGTCCAAGTTCTCGATCGAGCACGCCGCCGCGACGGCGTACCCGCTCTACCAGCGCCGCCTCGAGGCCGCCAACGCCGTCGACTTCGACGACATCATCGTCAAGACCGTCAAGCTGGTGCAGGAGCACCCCCAGGTCGCGCGTGCCTACCGCGAGCGCTTCCGCCACATCCTGGTCGACGAGTACCAGGACACCAACCACGCGCAGTACGTGCTGGTGCGCGAGCTCGTGGGCCCGGCGGACGATGCCTCGCTGCCCGCCGGCGAGCTCACGGTCGTGGGTGACGCGGACCAGTCGATCTACGCCTTCCGCGGCGCGACCATCCGCAACATCATGGAGTTCGAGAAGGACTACCCGAACGCGCACATCGTGCGCCTCGAGCAGAACTACCGCTCGACCCAGAACATCCTCACGGCGGCCAACACGGTCATCCAGAACAACTCCGACCGCCGGCCCAAGAACCTGTGGACCGACTCCGGCGCGGGCGCGAAGATCAAGGGCTACGCCGCGGACACCGAGCAGGGCGAGGCGCAGTACATCGCGACCGAGATCCGCCGGCTCATCGACGAGGACGGCATCGAGCCCAACGACATCGCGATCATGTACCGCGCCAACGCGCAGTCCCGCGCAGTCGAGGAGCGCTTCATCCGCGCCGAGATCCCCTACAAGGTGGTCGGCGGCACGCGCTTCTACGAGCGCAAGGAGATCAAGGACATGCTCGCGTACCTCGCCGCCGTGGTGAACGAGGACGACGACGTGGCCACCCGCCGCATCATCAACGAGCCCAAGCGCGGCATCGGCGACACGGCGGTCGAGTCCGTCGAGGGCGTGCGCCGCACGCTCGTCGCGGCGGGCCAGGAGGCCAGCTTCGGCACCGCGCTGCGGCATCTGGACGATGCCGGTCTCCAGGCCCGCTCGCAGCGCGCGATCGAGGACTTCGTGCGGCTCATGGACGACCTCCGCGCGCTCGCGAAGGACAACGGCCCCGCGGGCGTGCTCGACGCGATCGCGGACCGCTCCGGCCTGCTCGCCTCGCTGCGCAAGTCCGAGGACCCGCAGGACGCGAGCCGGATCGAGAACATCATGGAGCTCGTCGCCGTGGGGCGTGAGTTCTCCGAGGACAACCCCGAGGGCACCCTCGCGGACTTCCTCGAGAAGGTCGCGCTGGTCGCCGACGCGGACCAGGTCCCCGACTCGGACGGCACCGGCGGCGTGGTGACGATGATGACGCTCCACACCGCGAAGGGCCTCGAGTTCCCGGTGGTGTTCCTCACCGGCATGGAGGACGGCACGTTCCCGCACATGCGGTCGATCGAGTCGGGCGACACCAAGGACATGGAGGAGGAGCGGCGCCTCGCGTACGTGGGCCTCACCCGCGCCCGCGAGCGGCTGTACCTCACCCGCGCCGAGGCGCGGTCCTCGTGGGGCGCGCCGCAGTACTTCGGCGCGAGCCGCTTCGTCGAGGAGATCCCCGACGAGCTCATGGAGTGGACGCGCGCCGCGGTGACCATGTCCTCGCTGCGCGAGCGCTCGGACCGCGGCTCGTCGCGCTCCGGGTCGTGGTCCGGCATGAACTACGGCGGCAATCAGGACCGCGGCGACGGCAACACGTACTCGCGCGCGGGCGCGGTCACCACCAAGCGCGTGCCGCCGAGCCCGCCGGGGGCCGGCGCGGGCGACATCGGCTTCGAGGTCGGCGAGCGCGTGCTGCACGACAAGTTCGGCATGGGCAAGGTGGTCGGCACCGAGGGCGTGGGCCGCAACGCGGTGGTGAAGGTCGACTTCGGTGGCGAGGTCAAGCGCCTGGTGCTGCGCTTCAACTCCCTCGACAAGCTGTAGGCCGCGGCGCTAGCGTTCCCCCAGATATCTCTGGGGGGACGATGCGCTGGTGGCTCGTGGGCGGCGTGGTCGCCGTGCTCGTGGTGGCGGCGCTGTCCGCGCCGTTCCTGCCGGCGGCGAGCCTCACGGAGGAGCCGGTCACGGGCGCGTGGACCTTGACGGAACCCGAGTCGGGTGCCTGCGTCGAGGTCACCTTCGACGCGACGCTCGTCGGCCGCGAGGTGAAGCCGGTCGTCGCGCAGCTGCCGTGGCGGCGCTGGGACGACACCCGGCTCGTCGACACCACGATCGCCGTGCGGGTGCCCGACGCGTGCGGGTCCGCGACCGCCGCGGCCGGGGTCGCGGAGATCGGCGGCTCCGTGCTCGTCGGTGACGGCGAGTGCCGCGACTACGAGCCCTGGGCCGCCGACGAGCCGCCGATCTTCGACGTCCGGTTCGGCTGCGGCGGCGGGGGGATGCACCTGCGCGTCGTGACGGACGAGCCCGCGCTCGGGCATGCCGGGCACACCGACGCGGGCGAGGCGGGCTTCCACGCGGACCCGCGCGGCTGCGTCTCCGCGCTCGGCGCGGGCGCGCTGCTCCTCGGCACGACGGACTACCTCCTGAGCGAGGCGGACGGCGGCGCGGGCGAGGTGCGCGCGTGCCTCGCGCGCTCCTGAGCGCGGCCCGACACCCGCGCATCGTCGCGCCGGACTAGGCTCATCCTGGACTGATCTCAGGGAGGGTGGCATGTCGGACAAGACTTCGAAGGTGTCGATCGTCGGCGCGGGAGCCGTGGGTTCGACCCTGGCGTACGCAGGCCTGATGCGCGGATTCGCGCGCACGGTCGCGCTGTACGACATCAACACGGCGAAGGTCGAGGCGGAGGCGCTCGACCTCGCGCAGGGCATCCAGTTCATGCCCGAGGCGACGGTGCTCGGCTCGTCGGACATCGGCGTGGTCGAGGGCTCGGACGTGGTGGTCATCACCGCGGGTGCGAAGCAGCAGCCGGGCCAGACCCGCATGGACCTCGCGGGCGCGACGATCGGCCTCATGGACAAGGTGCTTCCGCCGCTGCTCGAGGTCGCGCCGAACGCGATCTACATCCTCGTGACGAACCCCGTCGACGTGGTGACGTACGCCGCGATCAAGAAGTCCGGCATGGACCCGTCGCGCATGTTCGGCTCCGGCACCGCGCTCGACACGTCGCGTCTCCGCCACCAGATCGCCGACTACTGCGACATCGCAGTCGGCAACGTGCACGCGTACATCGCGGGCGAGCACGGCGACTCGGAGGTCGCGCTGTGGTCCTCGGCCACCATCGGCGGGCAGCCGCTGGTCGACTGGCGCGGCCGCGACGGCGAGGTCGTCATGACCCCCGAGGTGCGCGAGCGGATCCACCACGACGTCATGCGCTCCGCGTACACGATCATCGAGGGCAAGGGCGCGACCAACTACGCCGTCGGCGCCGCCGGAGCGCGCATCGTCGAGGCCGTCCTGGGCGACCAGCGCCGCATCATGCCGGTGTCGACGCTCATCGACTACCCCGGCGTCGGCGAGGTGTGCATGTCGCTGCCCGCGGTGATCGGCCGCAACGGCATCGAGCACCAGGCCGCGACCCCGATGGACGACGAGGAGAAGGCGGCCCTCGAGGCCTCCGCGCGCTCGATCAAGGAGACCGCGAACCGCTTCGGCGTCGGCTGACGCGATCCGACGATGCTCCGGTCGCCCGTGCGGGTGGCCGGGGCGTCTCGCGTCCGGATCAGTCCGTCGCGAACAGATCCGTCGAGAGGTAGCGGTCGCCCCGGTCGGGGACGATGAAGACGATGGTCGCGTCGCGCTCCGTCGCCGCGAGCCCGAGCGCGACGTGGGCCGCGCCGCCCGCGCTCATCCCCGCGAGGATGCCCTCCTCGCGGGCCAGCGCGCGCGTGGTGCGCGTCGCATCGTCCTGATTCACGTTCCGCACCTCGTGCGGGACGGTGGGGTCGAAGATGCGGGGGAGGAACTCGGGCTCCCACGCGCGGATGCCCGGGATGCGGGAGCCCTCCTCCGGCTGCACGCCCACGATGCGGACGGCATCGCTCAGCTCCCGCAGGCGACGGCCGGTGCCGGTGAGCGTGCCCGTGGTGCCCATCGAGGACACGAAGTGCGTGACCCGGCCGCCGGTCTGGGACCAGATCTCCTCGGCGGTCGCCGCCATGTGCGCGGCGGGGTTCGCGGGGTTCGCGAACTGGTCCAGCTGGACGCCCTCGCCCGCGGCCTCCATCGCGTCGGCGGTGGTGCGCGCGAGCTCCATGCCTCCGGCCGGATCGGTGAGCACCAGCCGCGCGCCGTACGCGGTCATGGTGCGGGCGCGCTCGACCGAGAGGTCCGCGGGCATCACCAGCACCATGGCGTAGCCGCGCACCGCGGCGACCATCGCGAGGGCGATGCCGGTGTTGCCGCTCGTGGCCTCGATCACGGTGTCGCCGGGGCGGATGCGGCCCTCGGCCTCGGCCGTCGCGATCATCGACAGCGCGGGGCGGTCCTTGACGGAGCCCGCGGGGTTGGTGCCCTCGAGCTTCGCGAGCACCACGGTGCCGCGCTCGGCGGCGTCCGCGGCGAGGCGTTGGAGCCTCACCAGGGGCGTGCGGCCGATGGTCTCCTCGATGGTCGGGTAGTCGCGCATGCCCCTCATCTTGGCCAGGCTGCTGCATGAGTGCCAAGTACCTGCGGTTTCCGGCGCTCATGCAGCAGGCGGGCGACGATGCCCCCGGACCGCGACGATGCCCCCGGCCTTGACCGGGGGCATCGCGCGTGGCGGGCTCAGACGCCCACGAGCTCCTTCTCGCGCGGGGGCTCGGACGCGCGGCCCTCGACGGAGACCTGCGGCAGCCATCCGAGCCACCGGGGGAGCGTCCAGTTGCGCTCGCCCAGGAGGGTCATGAGCGACGGCACCAGGATGGTGCGGACGATGGTCGCGTCGATGATCACCGCGGCCGCGAGCCCGAAGCCCATCTGCTGGAACTCCGCGAGGTCGCCCAGCGAGAAGCCGAGGAACACCGCGACCATGATGAGCGCCGCGCCCGTGATGAGCGAGCCGGTGCGGGACAACCCGAACACCACCGCGTCCTTGGTGTCGCCCGTCGAGTCGTAGCGCTCCTTGATGCGGCTGATGAGGAACACGTGGTAGTCCATCGACAGCCCGAACAGGACCGCGAACAGGAACAGGGGGATCCACGGCGCGATGCCGTCGACCTGCGCGAAGCCCAGCAGGTCCGAGCCCCATCCGAACTGGAACACGCCGACCAGGAGGCCGAAGGCTGCGGCGGCCGAGACCACGTTGAGCGCGATCGCGGTGAGCGGGATCGCGATCGACCGGAACGCGATGAGCAGGAGCAGGAAGCTCGCGCCGAGCACGATCGCCAGCACCAGCGGCACGCTGTCGAGCATGACGTCGGCGAAGTCGACCGCCTCGGCCTGGCCGCCGCCCACGTTCGCGGTCGCCTCGGTGCTGTCGAGCGCCGCGGGGACGAGGTCCGCGCGCAGGCGGTCGAGCGCCTCCTCGGCGGCCGGGTCGGCGGAGTCGAACACGTCGCGCGTGTCGATGAACGCCGTGGTGCCGTGCCAGTCGACGGTGGTCTCCGCGAAGGCCGGGTCCGCCTCGATCGCGCTCGCGAGCCCCTCGACCGCGGAGGCCGAGCCGCCGGCATCGTCGATCGCGACCAGGGTCGAGGACTGGCCGTAGCCGAAGTCGTCGACCAGCACCTCCATGCCCTGGCGCACGTCGTTGTCCTCCGGCAGCGCGTCGAGGCCCGGGAAGGTCAGGCGGATCGAGAGCAGCGGGACGGAGAGCGCGAGCAGCACCGCGAGGCCGCCGGCGGCGAAGACCGCCGGACGCGCGACCACGCTGCGGGCGATGGCGCTCCACACGCGCGGCTCGCGGCCCGGGTGGGCGGTGGGGATGCGACCGCGGTTGACGCGGTGGCCCAGGAGCCGCAGCACCGCCGGCAGCAGGGTCAGCGCCGTGATGACGGCCATGACCGCGACGATCATCGCGCCCGCGCCGAGCGAGCGCATGATGGTCGACGGCACCACGAGCATCCCGACGAGCGAGATGAGCACGGTGACGCCCGAGAACAGGATCGCGCGGTTGGCGGTGGAGCCGGTGATCGCGACCGCGTCCTTCACGGTGCGGCCGTGGGCGAGCTCCTCGCGGAAACGCTGCACCGCGACGAGGCTGTAGTCGATGCCGAGCGCGAGGCCCATCATCGTGATCATGTTGACGATGAAGAACGACAGCTCGAACACCTGACCCACGATCGCGGTGGCGCCCACCGCGGTGGTGATCGACACGAGCGCGACCATGAGCGGCAGGCCCGCGGCGACGAGCGCGCCGAAGACGATGACGAGGATCACGAGCGCGACCGCGATGCCGATCATCTCGCCGCGGACCAGGGTGTCCTCCGCGAGCGAGTCGAAGATGACCTCGGCGGTGGTGTCGCCCACGTTGTGGAGCGTGAAGCCCGCGGCCTCGGCCTCGTCGGTGGCCGCCGAGACGGCCTCGCCGACCGTGTCGGAGTCCGCGTCGACCACCGCGGTGACGAGCGCGGTGCGACCGTCCTCGGAGACCGGGTACGGCTCCTCGGCGCTCGGAGCCGTCACGGACCGCACGCCCGGCAGGCCCTCGAGGCCCGCGACCACGCGGTCGACCGCATCGGTGAACTCGACGTCGCCCCACTGCGCGGACTCCGCCGTGATGACCACGGTCTCGTCGATGGTCGACTGGTCTCCCGCCCGCAGCTCCTCGCTGCGGTCCGCGGCGGCGTCGGACTCGGTGGCGACCAGCATGCGGTCGTCCTGGGTGAGGGCGTCACCGAGGCCCCCGGCCGCGACGACCGCGGCGACGATCGCCAGCAGCCACACGGTGATGGTGATCCACGGCCGTGCGGCCGCGGTGCGGGCGATGCGCCCGGTGATGCCAAGCTCCATGATCCCCTCCTCGAGATCGCCGGGACCTCCCGGCTACCTCGACGCTAGGAGCGCGACCCCCCTGGGATCTGCGCGCTCAGGGACGATTCGGACATGCCCTCCGGGTGAATCCCGCATGGTCCTCGCGGGGGAGGAGGCCCGAGGGCTCCCTCCGGCGGGGGAAGGGATCCATCCGGGCGAGCGAGGACGCATCGGCCCTGGTCGCGGCACGATGGAGGCATGAGAACGCTGCTGGGGTACTTCGAGGTCGCATGGCGGGCGCGCACGTGGGGCGCGATCGTCTACCTCCTGCTGGGGCTGCCGATCTCGATCCTGCTGTTCACCTACGCGGTGACCGCGTACGCGGTCGGGGTGAGCCTCGTGATCATCTGGGTCGGGATCCCGCTCCTGCTCGCGCTCCAGGCCTCGCTCCGCCCGATCGGCACCGCCGAGCGCGCGCTGGTCAACGCGCTGCTCGGCGCGCGCATCCCGCCGCCGCCGCCCGTCACCCGTCCCATGGACGTGCCGTGGCTGCACCGCGTGTTCGCGGTCTTCCGGGACGGGCCCTCGTGGCGCGTGCTCGGGTGGATCATGCTGCGGATCCTGCTGGGGCCGCTGGGCTTCGTGCTCGCGATCGTCGCACTGGTGGTGCCCGTGTCGCTGATCGGAGCGGTCGGGCTCGCCTTCGGCCAGGTGGTCGGCGTGTGGGAGGCCTTCGACCTCCTCATCGGCGACCCGGGGAGCATCGCGACCGTCGACGAGGTCTCGTGGTGGGTCGTCGCGGGCAGCCCGGTGCTGCTCCTGCTGGTGCCCGCGCCGTTCTGGGCCGTCGAGGGGGCCGCGGAGCTGCACCGCCGGCTCGGCTCGTGGGGGCTGGGCTCGTGCGACCGCGAGCGGGCCGAGGCCGCGGTCGCGCGCGCCCGGCTCGCCGAGGAGCAGGTGCGCATCGACCAGGAGCTGCACGACAGCATCGGCCACATGATCACCATGAACATCGTGCAGGCGGGTGCCGGCGCGCACGTGTTCGACTCGGATCCCGAGTTCGCGCGCCAGGCGCTGCGCAACATCGAGGAGCGCGGGCGCGCCGCGATGGGCGAGCTCGACCGGATCATCGCGACCATCCGCGGCGACGATGCCGGCGAGCGGGTGCCGCTCCCGGGCATCGCGGACATCCCCGGGCTGGTCGACGCGTCGCGCGACGCCGGCATCGTGGTCGACGCCGAGCTCGACGTCGCGCCCGTGCCGCCCGCGATCGGGCGGGCCGCCTTCGGCATCGTCCGCGAGTCCCTCACCAACGCGGCGCGGCACGCGCCGGGCGCGGCGGTCACCGTGCGGGTGGTGCGCGAGGACGATGCGCTCGCGATCGACGTCGCGAACGGCCCCGGCGGCGCTCCGTCCCCCGCGGCGGCGGGCCGCGCGCACCACGGCGTGGCCGGGATGCGCGACCGCGTCACGCTCCTCGGCGGGCGCACCGCGATCGGGCCCGAGCCCGACGGCGGCTACCGCGTGCGCGCGCTCCTCCCGCTCGAATCGTCGATCGGCCCCGCGCGCGCGGGCTCGGCATGGGACGATCTGCGCGAGGAGGTGCGCGCATGAAGGTGGCGATCGTCGACGACGACCCTCTGGTGCGCATGGGGCTGCGCGCCATCGTCGGCTCCGAGGACGGCTGGGACGTCGTGGGCGAGGCCGGCGACGGCGTCGACGCGGTCGCGCTCGCGGAGCGGGAGCAGCCCGACATCATGCTCATGGACGTCCGCATGCCCGGGATGGACGGGCTCACCGCGACGCGCGAGATCATCGCGCGCGGGCTCGGGACGCGGGTGCTGGTGCTCACCACCTTCGAGGTCGACGAGTACGTGTTCGACGCGATGCGCTCGGGAGCGTCCGGCTTCGTGCTCAAGCGGATCCCGCCGGCGGACCTCATCGAGTCGATCCGCGTCGTGGCGCTCGGCGAGTCGCTGCTGTTCCCCTCGTCGACGCGTGCCGTGATCGAGCGCTTCGCCTCGCGCGGCCTGCACAGGCTGCCCGAGCTCACCGAGCGCGAGGAGGACGTGCTGCGCGCGCTCGCGCGGGGCCGCTCGAACGGCGAGATCGCGGCGGACCTGTTCGTGTCGGTCGAGACGGTGAAGTCCCACGTCGCGTCGATCCTCATGAAGCTCGGGGTGCGCGACCGCACGCAGGCCGTGATCGCGGCCTACGAGAGCGGGTTCGTGGCGCCGGGGGAGGACGCGGAGGCCTGAGAAGCAGATATGCGGCGTCGCGGGAGCGTGCCATCAGGAGTTCACCCCGCCGACATCGCCGAGAAACGCGACAAGCGTAACGTTCTGGACCATGGGGCGGCTGGATGGGCTGACGGGTCTGCGCTGGTACGCGGCGCTTGCTGTCTTCCTTTTCCATGTCTCGGGATGGTTCGCCGGTGTGGCGGGCCTCGCGCTCGTGCGCAACGCGTTCGACGGGCTGGGTGCTCTTGGCGTGTCGTTCTTCTTCGTGCTCAGCGGGTTCGTTCTCACCTGGGCGCATAGGGACACCGCGCCCATCGGTGCATTCTTCACTCGTCGCATCGCGCGCATCGTGCCGCTCAGCTGGCTCACCGCGATCCTTGCGTATCTCACGCTCGTCGTGCTCTACCCCGCGGGCGCGGCGGCGCTCCTTCCTGGCACGCTCGGCAGTCTTACGTTGATGCAGGCATGGATCCCCCTGCCGGAGTACTTCTACGGCGGCAACGGCGTGGAGTGGAGCATCTCTGTCGAGGTGTTCTTCTACCTGCTGTTCCCGTTCCTGATCCGAGCGCTCGTGCGCTGTTCGCGACGACGCCTGTGGTGGGTCGCCGGCGGCGCGTACGCGGCGTCGATCGCGTGGAGCGTGGTGCTCCAACTCAGCGCCCTCGGCCAGCCCACGCTCGGGTGGGCGACCTACAACCTCCCGCTCGCGCGCTTGCCCGAGTTTGCCATCGGGATCTGCGCGGCGCTGCTGTTGCGCGAGGGACTGCCTCGGGTGTCCCTCGGCGTCGCAGGCGTCGTGCTACTCGCCGCCTATGCGCTGGCGCACGTGCTGCCGTCGACGGTTCATCTCGAATCGTCGCGCATATGGGTGGCTCCCATGGCACTGCTGATCGTCGCGACAGCGCAGACGGACATCGCGGGCCGTCGAAGTCCGTTTCGCAATGCCGCGGTGGTGGCGCTCGGAGAGTGGTCGTTTGCGTTCTACCTGGTGCACTACAGCGTCTTGCGCGTCGTCGAGGTGGGCATCCTCGATAATGCGGGCGCGACGTTGGGCGCCGTGCTCGTGTGCGTCGTCTTGGCGCTCGCCGTCAGCCTGCTCGCCGCGTGGGTGCTGTTCACCTATGTCGAGTCCCCTGCCGAGAGGGCCATCAGGGGTGGCGCGCTGGTGCCCGCCCGCCGTGCCACATGACGGGCGGTGCCCTTGGGAAGAGGGTCGTCGGATCGGTTGCGATCGTGGGGCGCGCGACCGGCTAGGTCGGGCTGGCGTAAGATCGCTGATGCCAGAGGGGCGCTCGGCTACGACCTGTGCGCGGCGTCGTGCTGTCGCGTGTACGTCGACACGGCCATCACGCCAGCGCTGATCGCGGCACTCATGGCCACCGCGACAGGCGGACGCGCGGCAAGCGCAGCGCCGACCGCCGCTCACGGCGCGAGAAGGAGTCGTCCTTGTGGCAGGGCCAGCGGCACCGCGGTCGAGGGTCGAACTGGTGGCAGGCGCTCGTGCCGGCCACCGAGGAGGCGACGCCGCGCACCCGCCGTGTACCGGTTCGCCGGGCAGGGCCGAGGTGTCCGGAGGGGCTGCGGAGGCCTGGAGGCCTGACGGGCCGTGGGCCGGGCGGCTCGGATTGTCGGCGCGGCGCGCCAAGATTGGCGACAATCATGGCGACTTTCGTAGGGACCATGGTCCCGCATGCGGCGCAGACGTGGGTAGGCTGACCCTGCACCAACGGACAAGCGCGCCGACGAGGGCGCGCCCTTCGCGTGAGGACAGTGCATGGACCTGTACGAGTACCAGGCGCGCGACATGTTCGAGAAGCACGGGGTCCCCGTGCTGCCGGGCATCGTCGCCGAGACCCCCGCCGAGGCGCGAGCCGCGGCCGAGCAGCTGGGCGGCGTGGTCGTCGTCAAGGCGCAGGTGAAGGTGGGCGGACGAGGAAAGGCCGGCGGCGTCAAGGTCGCCAAGACGCCCGACGAGGCCGAGGCGTACGCCGAGGCGATCCTCGGCATGGACATCAAGGGGCACACCGTGCACCGCGTGATGATCGCCGCGGGAGCCGCGATCGCCGAGGAGTTCTACTTCAGCGTGCTGCTGGACCGCGCCGAGCGCCGCTACCTGGCGATGTGCTCCGTCGAGGGCGGCATGGAGATCGAGCAGCTCGCGGTCGAGCGCCCCGACGCGCTCGCGAAGGTCGCCGTCGACCCGCTGGTGGGGATCGACCGGGCCAAGGCCGAGGAGATCGTCGACACCGCCGGCTTCCCCGCGGAGCTGCGCGAGGCCGTGATCGACACGATCGAGAAGCTGTGGCTCGTCTACAAGAACGAGGACGCGACGCTGGTCGAGGTCAACCCGCTCGTGCGCACCGAGGACGGCTCGATCATCGCGCTCGACGGCAAGGTCACCATCGACGAGAACGCCCTGTTCCGCCACGCGGACCACGCTGCGCTCGAGGACAAGGCCGCGGCGGACCCGCTCGAGGCCAAGGCCAAGCACATGAACCTCAACTACGTGAAGCTCGACGGCTCCGTCGGCATCATCGGCAACGGCGCGGGGCTCGTGATGTCCACGCTCGACGTCGTCGCGTACGCCGGTCGCGAGTTCGGCGGGCAGAAGCCCGCCAACTTCCTCGACATCGGCGGCGGCGCCTCGGCCGAGGTCATGGCCAACGGCCTCGACGTGATCCTTCACGACCCGCAGGTCAAGAGCGTGTTCGTCAACGTGTTCGGCGGGATCACCTCCTGCGTCGCGGTGGCGGACGGCATCGTCGGCGCGCTCGAGGCGCTGGGAGACAAGGCGACCAAGCCGCTCGTGGTGCGACTCGACGGCAACGCCGTCGAGGACGGCCGCGCGATCCTGGCGCACGCCGACCACCCGCTCGTGACCATCGTCGAGACCATGGACGGCGCCGCGGCCAAGGCCGCCGAGCTCGCCGCCGCGGCAGCGTAAGGAGACCTGACATGGCAATCTTCCTCACCCAGGACTCCAAGGTCATCGTCCAGGGCATGACCGGCTCCGAGGGCATGAAGCACACGCAGCGCATGCTCGCCTCGGGCACGAACGTCGTCGGCGGCGTCAACCCGCGCAAGGCGGGCGCCGAGGTCGAGTTCCCCGGCGACGTGCTGGTGCCGGTCTACGGCACCGTCGCCGAGGCGATGGAGGCGACCGGCGCGGACGTGTCGGTGCTCTTCGTCCCGCCGCCCTTCACCAAGTCCGCGGTCATGGAGGCCGTCGACGCGGGCATGCCGCTCGTGGTGATCATCACCGAGGGCGTCCCGGTCGCCGACACGGCCGAGTTCTTCGCGTACGCGCAGTCGAAGGGCACGCGCCTCATCGGCCCCAACTGCCCGGGCCTCATCACGCCGGGCGAGTCCAACGTGGGCATCACGCCGGCGAACATCACCGGCCCCGGCAAGATCGGGCTCGTGTCGAAGTCGGGCACGCTGACCTACCAGATGATGTTCGAGCTCCGTGATCTCGGCTTCTCGACGTGCGTGGGCATCGGCGGCGACCCGATCGTCGGCACCACGCACATCGACTGCCTCGAGGCCTTCGAGAACGACCCGGACACCGCGGCGATCGTGATGATCGGCGAGATCGGCGGCGACGCCGAGGAGCGCGCCGCGGCGTACATCAAGGAGCACGTGACCAAGCCCGTGGTGGGCTACGTCGCTGGCTTCGAGGCGCCCGAGGGCAAGACGATGGGCCACGCCGGCGCGATCGTGTCCGGCTCGGTGGGCACCGCCGCCGCCAAGAAGGAGGCGCTCGAGGCCGCCGGCGTCAAGGTCGGCACCACGCCGTCCGAGACCGCGACCCTGATGCGGGAGATCCTCACCGGATCCTGATCCGTGCGCGAAGGGCCTCGACCTGCGGGTCGGGGCCCTTCCGCATGTCCGGCCGGCCCCAGCGCGCCGGCAAGAGGGCGGCGCGGCGGTCCGCCGGTTCCGGTCGACCGCGAGCGACCATGGATGCCATGCCTGAGGACCGCACCGCACCCGCGAGCCCGCTGTTCGCGCGCATCCAGGCGGCGCTGCCCGGCTGGGCCGGCGGACTGCTCGCGGGCGTCCAGGGCATCGTGCTCTCCTACCTCGTGGTGCTCGCCCCCGCGCTCGCGGCGGTCGCGGGCGCGCCCAGCCTCGACGGCTCCGCCGCCGTCGACTGGTCGGGGGCCGCGACCATCGCGACCGACCTGTGGCTGCTCGGCCACGGCGTGCCGCTCGTGACGGATGCAGGGGTCATCAGCCTCATCCCGCTCGGCCTGCCGCTCGTGAGCGGCGCGATCCTCGTCGCCGTGTCGCGACGCTTCGCGGTCAAGAGCTGGACCAGCTGGGCGCTCGGCGTCGCGGCCTTCGCCGCGGGCGCCGCGCTCATCGGCTGGCTGGGCGCCCCCGACGAGCTGCGCCCCGCGTCGGCGACCCGCGCCGCGCTCGCGGGAATCCTCATCGCGGCGCCCGCGGTCGCGGCCGGCATCTGGCGCGCGTACGGCGCGCGGCTGCGCGTGCTCGACCGCGTCCCCGACTTCATCCGCGCGGGCCTGCGCCTGGGGCTCGGCACGCTCGCGCTCATCGTCGCGGCGGCCGCCGCGGTCGGCGGCACGTGGGCGGTGCTCGCCATGGACCGCGTCGCGGTCCTGTCCTCGGGGCTCGGCATGGACCCGCTCGGCGCCGGCGCGCTCGCGCTCGGCGAGACGCTCTACGTCCCGACGATGGTGTGCTGGATGGTCGCGTGGCTCATCGGCCCGGGCTTCGTGGTGGGGACCGGCTCGCTCTACGCGCCCGACACGCTCACCGAGGACGCGCTCCCCAGCCTGCCGCTGCTCGGCACGCTTCCGGCCGGCTCGGGCGGCTGGTGGGTCTGGTCGCCGTTCGTGGTGATGGCACTCGCGGCGCTCGCCCGCGCGCTCCTCGCCCGCCGCATCGGCCTCGATTGGGAGTCCGCGAAGGCGGGCGGCGTGGCCGTCGGCTCCGTGGCGCTGGGCCTGGTCGCCCTCACCGGTCTCTCGCGCGGCAGCGCGGGACCCGGGCGGCTCCAGGACGTCGGCGCGGAGATCATCCCGGTGACGCTCATCGGCACCGCGCTGGTGGTCGCGGGCTACGGCCTGGTGTGGGGCGTCCTCGCCGGCTGGCGGTGGGTGCGCGCACGCGGCCGCGTGGACGATGCCGGGGAGGTCCGGCAGGAGCGCGAGCCCGTCAGGGCTGGCTCGGCACGCTGACGCCCCAGTCCTCGAGCAGGTCGAGGTACGCCTGCTCGTAGTCGAGGAGGCACTGCTCGCGCGCGGTGTTGGTGATCGCACGGTCCTGGCACTCCTCGAGCGCGGTCACCTGGTCGTGGAGGATCACGAGGCCCAGCCCGTAGAACAGCGCGAGCACCGCGACCCCGAGGCCGATCCACAGCATCAGCTTGAGCGCCTTGAGGGGCGCCCCGCGCAGCTTCACGAGCGCGACGATCATCGCGGTCGCGGCGGCCGGGGCGAGCACGAGCGCGCTCAGGCCCCACGAGGGCCCGAGCATCGGCACCAGCAGGAGCGCCGCGAGAAGCAGCAGGCTCCACTGGACCGCACGGCGTGCGCCGGCCCCCGCCTCGGGCACGTCGGCGGGCATGGGCGGCATGCGGCTCCCTCGGTCGGTGTGACCCCCAGCATGCCGATAGGCTCGGCGCTGTGACAAACGCACCCCGGTCCCGGCGTGTCGTCGTGCTCGCCTCCGGGGCAGGGTCGACCATGCGCGCCGTGATCGAGGCGGCGCGGGACGAGGCGTACGGCGCCCGGGTGGTCGGCGTCATCACCGACAAGGACGATGCCGGCGCGCTCGACATCGCGCGCGAGGCCGGGATCCCGACGGCCGTGGTCCGCCTCGAGGACTTCGAGAGCCGCGCGCTCTGGGACGAGGCGCTCGCCCGCACCCTCGCCACGTTCGACCCCGAGCTCGTGCTGCTCGCGGGCTTCATGCGGCTGCTCGGCGAGCCCTCGCTCGCACGCTTCGGCGGCCGCATCCTCAACACGCACCCCGCCCTCCTGCCCGCCTATCCGGGCGCGCACGGGGTGAGGGACGCCCTCGCCGGCGGCGCGAAGGTGACGGGCTGCACCGTCATCCTGGTCGACGCCGGCGTGGACACGGGACCGATCGTCGCGCAGGCGGCGGTCGAGGTCCTCGACGACGACACCGAGTCCACCCTCCACGAGCGCATCAAGGAGGTCGAGCGGGGGCTGGTGTCCCGCACGCTCGGCCGCATGGCGCGCGAGGGGTGGACCGTCTCCGGCCGCTCCGTCCGCCTCGGGGCGCCGATCCGAACCCCCTGAGGAGGAACCATGACCGAGCGTCAGGCCGTGCGCCGCGCCCTCATCTCCGTGTACGACAAGACCGGCATCGAGGAGCTCGCCACCGCGCTCACCCATGAGGGCGTGCAGATCGTGTCGACCGGCTCGACCGCGCAGCGCATCGCGTCCGCGGGCGTGCCCGTCACGCCCGTCGAGGAGCTCACCGGCTTCCCCGAGTGCCTCGACGGCCGCGTGAAGACGCTCCACCCGCGCGTGCACGCCGGCATCCTCGCGGACCGCCGCCTCGACGACCACGTGCGTCAGCTCGAGGAGCTCGGCATCGAGGCCTTCGACCTCGTGGTGGTCAACCTCTACCCGTTCGCGGCTACGGTCGCCTCGGGCGCCTCCGACGACGAGATCGTCGAGCAGATCGACATCGGCGGGCCGTCGATGGTGCGCGCCGCCGCGAAGAACCACGCGTCGGTCGCCGTGGTGGTGGACCCCGCCGACTACGAGAGCGTCGCGAACGCTGTCGGCCACGGCGGCTTCACGCTCGCCGAGCGCACCGGCCTGTCGGCGAAGGCCTTCCGTCACACCGCGGAGTACGACGTCGCGGTCGCCACCTGGATGTCCGCGCACGCGACCGGCGAGCCGGCCGCGCTCGCGCCGTGGATGGGCGCATCGTTCACGCGCGAGGCGATCCTGCGCTACGGCGAGAACCCGCACCAGAGCGCCGCGCTGTACACGGATGGCTCGGGCACCGGCATCGCCGGCGCGCGCCAGCTCCACGGCAAGGAGATGTCCTTCAACAACTACGTCGACGCGGACGCCGCCGTGCGCGCCGCGTACGACCACGAGGGCCCCGCGGTCGCCGTGATCAAGCACGCCAACCCGTGCGGCATCGCGGTCGCGGGCTCGATCGCCGAGGCGCACGCCAAGGCGCACGCGACGGATCCCGTGAGCGCGTTCGGCGGCGTCATCGCCGCCAACGGCGTGGTGACGGCCGATGCGGCCCGCCAGATCGCGGAGATCTTCACCGAGGTCGTGGTGGCCCCCGGCTACGAGGACGAGGCCATCGCCATCCTCAACGCGAAGAAGAACCTGCGCATCCTCGAGATCGACCCCGCGCCGCTCACCACCGAGTGGCGCCGCATCACCGGCGGCCTGCTGGTCCAGGACCTCGACGCGATCGACGCTCCCGGCGACAGCACCGACGGCTGGCAGCACGTCGCAGGACCCGCGCCGGACGAGGCGCTCCTCGCGGACCTCGCGTTCGCCTGGCGCGCCTGCCGCGCGGTGAAGTCCAACGCGATCCTGCTCGCGAAGGACGGCGCGGCCGTCGGCATCGGCATGGGCCAGGTCAACCGCGTCGACTCGTGCCGCCTCGCGGTGAGCCGTGCGGGCACGGAGCGGGCGGCGGGCTCGGTCGCGGCGTCCGACGCGTTCTTCCCGTTCGCGGACGGGCTCGAGGTGCTGATCGAGGGCGGCGTGAAGGCCGTGGTCTCGCCCGGCGGCTCGGTGCGCGACGCCGAGGTGATCGCGGCGGCGGAGTCCGCGGGGATCACCCTGGTCCACACCGGCACGCGTCACTTCTTCCACTGAGGCGCGCGGTGTCCGAGAGCTCGCTCACGCCCCGCAGGCTCGCCTGGGCGGTGACGGTCGCGGTGATCGCGATCGCGCTGTCCGGGCTGGTCATCGGCGTCGACCGCGCGGTGCTGCTGCTCGCGGTCTTCGCCGCGGCCGGGGCCGTCGCCCGCATCGTCACCCCGGTCGAGCGCGCCTTCGCGGTGCGCCGCCGGGCGATCGACGTCGGCGTGCTGCTGGTCCTCGCGGCGGCGCTCGCGTACCTCGGGCTCACGACGCCGCTCAGCTGAGCGGGCGCGTCGATTCCCAATGACGCATGTGAAGCAACCATCCCTGCGTGAACGATGGTGCTGTCTCACCGGGTGACAAGCGTCACCTGAGTCACACGCGTCATTGGGAATCGACGGGTGGTCGGGTCGGGGCTCAGTCCTCGATGCTCTCGAGCACCTCGACCGTCTCCAGGTCCTCCTCCGGCCCGAAGGCGCGGAACATCAGGCCCGCGACTGCGGCTCCGAGCATCGGCGCCAGCCAGAACAGCCACACCTGCTGCAGGGCCCACGTGTCGGAGAACAGCGCGATGCCGGTCGAGCGCGCCGGGTTGAGCGCGCCGTTGGTGAACGGGATCGCGACCAGCACGAGGAAGCCGACCGTGAGGCCGATCGCGAACGGGGCGACCGCGGGGTTCGCGCGCACGGACGTGGCCGAGAGCACCACGGACACGAGCAGCGCCGCGATCACGATCTCGATGACGAGGCCGGACACCAGCCCGAAGCCTGCGGGGGAGTGGTCGCCGTAGCCGTTCGCGCCTGTGGCGACGAACTCGCGACCGCTCTCGATGCTCGGGTGCCCGGAGGAGACCCCGAACAGCAGCGCGCCGGCGAACGAGGCGCCCACGAGCTGCGCGAGCACGTACGGCGCGACGTCGCGGCCGGGGAAGCGGCCCGACAGCCACACGCCCACGGTCACCGCGGGGTTGAGGTGCGCGCCCGAGACGCCGCCGAAGATGGTCGCCGCGATGATGACGCCGAGCGCGAAGCCGAAGGCCGCGGTGAGGGTGCCGTTGTTGCCGACGCTGAGGAACAGCGCGGTGCCGACGCCCATGAACACGAGGATGAACGTGCCGCCGACCTCGGCGGCCATGCGCGACAGCAGGCTGGGCCCCGAGGTGTCCTCGACCCAGACGTCGTCGGCGACGTCCTCCGGCATGTCGTCGACCTCCTCCACGACGACCACCTCCTCGACCATCGCCTCGTCGCCGGGCTGCTCGGGCGTGGACTCCTTGTCGAAACCTGGCTGGCTCATCGTTCCTCCTGGTCCGGCGCCGCGCGATCGGGCGCTCTGTCGCATCGTTCCACGCGCGCGGGCGCCGCGCGAGAGGGCGCGCAGAACCGATGACGTGGGCTGCGGGGCCGTGGACTAGCCTGGTGCCACCATCCCCGAAGGTGTGAGGACTAGCGCATGGCGAAGATCAAGGTCGAAGGCAAGGTCGTCGAGCTCGACGGCGACGAGATGACGAGGATCATCTGGCAGTTCATCAAGGACCGCCTGATCCACCCGTACCTCGACGTGGACCTCGAGTACTACGACCTCGGGATCGAGTCGCGCGACGCGACCGACGACCAGATCACCATCGACGCGGCCGAGGCGATCAAGAAGCACGGCGTGGGCGTCAAGTGCGCCACCATCACGCCCGACGAGGCGCGCGTCGAGGAGTTCGGCCTCAAGCGCATGTACGTGAGCCCCAACGGCACGATCCGCAACATCCTCGGCGGCGTGGTGTTCCGCGAGCCGATCATCATCTCGAACATCCCGCGCCTGGTGCCGGGCTGGACCAAGCCGATCATCATCGGCCGTCACGCCCACGGCGACCAGTACAAGGCGACCAACTTCAAGGTCCCCGGCGCCGGCAAGCTGACCGTCACGTTCACGCCCGAGGACGGCTCGGAGCCGATCGAGCACGTCGTCGCGAACTACGGCCCCGACGGCGGTGTCGCGATGGGCATGTACAACTTCAACAAGTCCATCGAGGACTTCGCGCGCGCGTCCTTCTCCTACGGTCTGCAGCGCAACTACCCGGTCTACATGTCGACCAAGAACACGATCCTCAAGGCCTACGACGGCGCCTTCAAGGACATCTTCGCGGACGTCTTCGAGAAGGAGTTCAAGGCCGACTTCGAGGCCGCGGGCCTCTCCTACGAGCACCGCCTCATCGACGACATGGTCGCGGCGGCCATGAAGTGGGAGGGCGGCTACGTCTGGGCCTGCAAGAACTACGACGGCGACGTCCAGTCGGACACGGTGGCGCAGGGCTTCGGCTCGCTGGGCCTCATGACCTCGGTGCTCATGACCCCGGACGGCAAGACCGTCGAGGCGGAGGCCGCGCACGGCACCGTCACCCGCCACTTCCGCCAGCACCAGGCCGGCAAGCCCACGTCGACCAACCCCATTGCGTCGATCTTCGCGTGGACCGGCGGCCTCAAGCACCGCGGCAAGCTCGACGGCACGCCCGAGGTCACCGGCTTCGCGGAGACCCTCGAGGACGTCATCATCAAGTCCGTCGAGTCGGGCGCGATGACCAAGGACCTCGCGCTGCTGGTCGGTCCGGACCAGGAGTGGCAGACCACCGAGGAGTTCCTCGCGACCCTCGACGCCAACCTCTCGGCGCGCCTGGCCTAGGACGGCGGACGATGCGCCCGCGCGGGCGCATCGTCCCCGCCCGGGCGGCGCATCGTCCCCACCCATCCCCATCACGAGGAGTCACGAAGAAGTGAGCACCACCCCTGTCACCGTCACCGTCACGGGCGCGGCCGGCCAGATCGGCTACGCCCTGCTGTTCCGCATCGCCTCCGGGCAGCTGCTGGGACCGGACACGCCGGTCAAGCTGCGCCTGCTGGAGATCCCGCAGGCGGTCAAGGCCGCCGAGGGCACCGCGATGGAGCTCGACGACTGCGCCTTCCCGCTGCTCGCCGGCGTCGACATCTTCGACGACGCGACCGCGGCCTTCGACGGGGTCAACGTGGGCCTCCTCGTGGGCGCGCGTCCGCGCGGCGCGGGCATGGAGCGCGGCGACCTGCTCGCGGCCAACGGCGGCATCTTCGGTCCGCAGGGCGCCGCGATCAACGCCGGCGCGGCCGACGACGTGCGCGTCCTGGTGGTGGGCAACCCCGCCAACACCAACGCCCTCATCGCCTCGAAGCACGCTCCCGACGTCCCAGCCGAGCGCTTCACCGCGATGATGCGCCTCGACCACAACCGCGCGCTCGCGCAGCTCGCGGCGAAGTCGGGCGTGGGCGTGGGCGACGTCAAGAACGTCACCATCTGGGGCAACCACTCCGCGAAGCAGTACCCGGACATCGCGCACGCGACCATCGGCGGGCGTCCCGCGCCTTCCGTGATCGCGGACGACGCCTGGGTGACCGACACCTTCATCCCGACGGTCGCGAAGCGCGGCGCGGCGATCATCGACGCGCGCGGCGCATCCTCGGCGGCCTCGGCGGCCAACGCGGCCGTCGACCACGTGCGCGACTGGGTGCTCGGCACGCCCGAGGGGGAGTGGACCTCGGTGGGTCTCGTGTCCGACGGCTCGTACGGCGTGCCCGAGGGCGTCATCTCCGGCTTCCCGTGCGTGTCCAAGGACGGCGCGTGGGAGATCGTCCAGGGTCTCGAGATGTCCGAGGCCGCGCAGGCGGGCCTCGCGGTCTCGGTGGCCGAGCTGGTCGAGGAGCGCGACGCCGTCGCCGAGCTGTCGCTCATCTGATCTCCGCTCGCGAGGGCCCCGATCCGCATCCGCGGGCCGGGGCCCTCGCGGCGTCTCCGCCGCTGCTCGCATCAACTGGGCGGTTGAGCTGCGTGATCAGGCCGGATTCCACGGCTCAAGCGCCCACGTGGCGTCATGGGGTACCGGCGTTCACATCACGGAACGGTAACGAAAGCCCCGCCACCCCTTGCGCGTTTAATTGTTAGTAACCTTTACTAACGAACATGACCCAGCAGGGCACCCGCCAGGGACCAGGACTCGCATCGCAGCGAACCGCGCCGCCGACCAGGCGCTTCGCGTCCGTGGTGCGCGCCGGCTCGCGCGTCACCCCGGAGCGCGCCCGCAGCCACAACCGCGCGCTGGTCCTCCAGGAGCTCTACCGCTCCGAGGGCCTGTCCCGCGCGGACCTCGCCCGCGCCGTGGGCCTCACCCGCGTGACCATCTCGGACCTCGTCGCGGACCTCATCGCCGACGGCCTGGTGATCGAGCTCGGCCTGCGCTCCGACGTGCGCCCCGGCAAGCCCGCGACCCTGCTCGACATCAACCGCACCGGCTTCGCGGTGGTCGCCCTCGACCTCTCCTACGACAACCTCTTCCGCGGCGTGGTGACCGACCTCGACGGCACGGTCCAGCACCGCGACCAGACGGACGTCACCGGCGTGACGGGGGACGATGCGGTCGCCGCCGTCGCGGCCCTCCTCGACCGCCTCGTCGCCCGCGCCGCGGCCCCGGTGCTCGGCGTCGGCGTCGGCAGCCCCGGCATCGTCGACGACGCCGGCACCGTGCTCTCGGCGCCCAACCTCGGCTGGGCGGACGTGCCCCTTCAGGCGCTCCTCGCCGAGCGCACGGACCTCCCGGTGGTCGTCGCGAACGATGCCAACGCGGCCGCCCTCGCCGAGCGCACGTTCGGCGGCGGTCAGGAGGACGCGGTGCTCATCCGCGTGGGCCGCGGCGTCGGCTCCGGCCTCGTGATCGGCGGCCTGCTGGTCCGCGGCGCGCACTCCGCGGCGGGCGAGCTGGGCCACGTGGTGGTCGGCACGGACGGCGGCGACGTGTGCGCGTGCGGCAAGTCCGGCTGCCTCGAGACCTGGCTCGCGATCCCCCGCCTCCAGGCGCGGCTCGAGGCCGCGCCCGACGCCGAGGCCCGCCGCGCGGCGCTCGCCGCCGCGGGAGAGCGCCTCGGCATCTCCCTCGCGCCCGTCGTGGGCGCCCTGAACCTCGGGGAGGTCGTCCTCAGCGGCCCCCTCGATCTGCTCGACGGCTCTCTCCTGGAGTCCGCCGCCGAGACGATCCGCTCCCGCACGATGGCCGACGCGTTCGGCGGTCCTGCGGTGCGGATGACCACGCTCGGTCGCGACATCGTCGTGCTCGGGGCCGCGGTCATGGTCCTCACCGGCCAGCTGGGGGTCTTCTGACCCTCGTCCCCATTCCCGCGACCCCCTCGGGCCGCGGGACAACCCACAAGGAACTGGAACTGGAATGAAGAAGACGATGCTGGGGGTGACCGCGTTCGCGGCCGCCGGCGCCATCGCCCTGGCCGGTTGCTCGTCGACCGGCGAGGGCTCGACCGACACCTCTCCGACCGCGGAGGGCACGGAGTCCGCTGCCGCCATGGCGGCGGAGGACATCACGCTGTGGCTGGCGGGCACCGACACGCCTGACACGCTCATCGACTACCTCAAGGCCGAGTACGCCGAGGTCAACGGCGGTGCGCTCACCGTCGAGCAGATCGGCTGGGGCGACCTCATCTCGTCGCTCACCACCGCGCTGCCCGACTCCGAGAACACCCCCGACGTGGTCGAGGTGGGCAACACCCAGGCCGCGACGTTCACCACGGTGGGCGCGTTCATGGACATCACGGAGCACTACGAGGAGCTCGGCGGCGAGTCGCTGCTCCAGGGCTTCGTCGAGGCCGGCTCGATCGGCGACTCGGTCTACGCGCTGCCCTACTACTTCGGCTCGCGTGCGGTGTTCTACCGCCAGGACATCTACGAGGCCGCCGGCGTCGAGGTGCCCACCACGCTCGCCGAGTACACGGCTGCCAACAAGACGATGCTCGACGAGGGCGTCGGCGGTGCCTACCTCGCGGGTCGCGACTGGCGCTCCGGCATCTCGTGGATCTTCGCCAACGGCGGCGACATCGCCGAGTACGACGGCTCCGCGTGGCACGCCACGCTCGACTCCGCCGAGGCGGTCGCGGGCATGGAGCAGTGGCAGGAGCTCTTCACCACGGCGAACGTCGCGAAGGCGACCGACGACGACACGACCACGTACTCCGCGATCAACGACGAGTTCCTCCCGGGCACCCCGGCCTCGTCGACGATGGCGCCGTCGTGGGCCACCTGGACGCTCGGCGACTTCGACGAGGAGTCCGAGTCGTACGTCTGGAACTCGGAGACCTTCGGCGTCTACGCCCTCCCCGGCGTCGACGGCGGCGTGGCCCCCGTGTTCGCGGGCGGCTCGAACATCGGCATCTCGGCCGCGACGCAGCACCCCGAGGGCTCGCTCGCGCTCATGGAGATCATCTTCTCCGACGAGTACCAGCAGATGCTGGCCGAGAACGGCATGGGCCCGGCGAACCTCGACTTCGCCGACGCCTACGTCGACGCCGGCTCGTTCGAGGGCGTCAACGCGATCGCCTACGAGGCCGCCGCGAACGCGAAGCTCACCCCGGCCGCGGCCGGCTGGGCCAGCATCGAGGAGGCCGGGATCATGGAGGACTACTTCCAGGCCGTCGCCGAGGGCGGTGACGTCGCGACGCTCGCCGTCGAGGCCAACGCCAAGATCGACGAGCTCATCAACGGCTGATAGCCACCTCCGAGCGGCCTCGCCGCTCCCGCATGGGCCCGGGTGCGCACCCGCACCCGGGCCCATGCCATGGCTGGACCCCATCTCAGCACCATCGAGAGGCACCTCATGACCACCACGATGACGGCGCCGGCGAGCAGCCCGGCCCGCGTCGAGCAGCCCCCGCGGCGACGGCGCCGCCGGACGCGGCTGCCGCACCTCCTGCTGATCCCCGCGGTCGGCACCCTCCTCATCGGCCTCGGCTACCCGGTGACGTGGCAGATCCTCAACTCCTTCAAGGAGTACGGCCTCGCGCAGCAGTTCGGACAGCCCGCCGAGTACGTCGGCTTCGCCAACTACATCGCGCTGTTCACCGACGGCATGTTCTGGACCATCGCGCTGCGCTCGGTGGCCTTCATGGCCGCGACCGCGGCCGTCACCATGGTGATCGGCATCGCGTTCGCGCTGCTGATGAAGGTGATCCCGACGTGGTCGCGCATCGTGCTCCAGGTGGCGATGCTGCTGGCCTGGGCGATGCCCATCGTCGCGCAGATGACCGTCGCCAACTGGCTCATCGACGACCGCAACGGCGTGCTCAACCACGTGCTCTCGCTCATCCCGGGCGTCGACCTCATCGGCCACGACTGGCTGATCGACCCCCTCAGCTTCTTCGGCGTCGCGCTGGTCATCATCACGTGGGCGTCGGTGCCCTTCGTCGCCTTCTCGGTGTACGCCGGCCTCACGCAGGTCTCGGAGGAGGTCCTCGAGGCCGGTCAGCTCGACGGCGCGAGCGCGTTCCAGATGCTGCGCCTCATCATCATGCCGATCATCCGTCCGGTGCTCGTCATCCTCATCCTGCTCCAGCTCATCTGGGACCTGCGCGTCTTCGCGCAGATCCAGCTGCTGCAGGACTTCGGGGCGGCGGGCGAGCGGTACGACCTGCTCGGCACGTACATCTACGGCCTCGGCATCGGCCAGGGCCAGTTCGGGGCGGCCGCGGCCGCCGCCATGGTGGTGATGATCCTCACGCTCGCGGTGAGCTGGGGCTACGTGCGCCGCCTGCTGAAGGAGGATGAGGAGTCGTGAAGCGCACGTTCCTTCGCAGCGCCGGAGCGGCGCTGGCCCTGGTGCTCGCCGCCGTCTGGGCGTTCCCCGTCTACTGGATGGTCAACTCGTCCTTCCTCACGCCCGCGACCATCTCGAAGCTCGAGCCGACGTGGGTGCCGTTCGGCGGCACGCTGTCGAACTACCGCGCGGTCCTGGCGGACAACGCCTTCACATCGGCGCTCGGGATGTCGCTCGTCGTCACCGCGATCTGCCTGGTGCTGTGCCTCGTCTACGCGCTGCTGGCCTCGTTCGCGATCGGACGCTTCCGCTTCCGTGGCCGCAAGACCTTCGTGCTCGCGATCATCGTGGTGCAGATGCTCCCCGCCGAGGCGATGTTCATCGCGCAGTACAAGATGCTCGCCGGCGCGAACCTGCTCAACTCGGTCATCGGCGTCTCGGTCATCTACCTCGCGATGGTGGTGCCCTTCACCACCTGGATGCTCCGCGGCTTCGTCGCCGGCATCCCCGTGGACCTCGAGGAGGCCGCGATGATCGACGGCTGCACCCGCATGGGCGCCTTCCGCCGGGTGACGTTCCCGCTCCTCGCGCCGGGGCTCGTCGCCTCGGGCGTGTTCGCCTTCCTCCAGGTGTGGAACGAGTTCGCGCTCGCGTCGATCATCCTCACCGAGAGCCAGAAGGCCACGCTGCCGCTGTGGCTGCGCGACTTCGCGCAGTCCTCCAACCTCGGCGTCACCGAGTGGGGCGAGGTCATGGCCGGCTCGGTGCTGGTCGCGATCCCCGTCATCGTCTTCTTCATGATCGTCCAGGGCCGCATGGCGCAGGGCCTCGTGGGCGGCGCGGTCAAGGGATGAGCAGCGTGATCAACCCGCTCGCGGTGCTCATGCCCGGCTTCGTCGGGCACACCCTGCCGGACTGGCTCGAGCGGCGCCTCAAGGACGGCCTCGGCGGCGTGTGCCTCTTCGGCGCCAACGTCGAGTCGCCCGCGCAGCTGCGTGCCCTCACCGACGCGATCCACGCGGCCAACCCCCGCGCGATCGTCGCGATCGACGAGGAGGGCGGCGACGTCTCCCGCCTCTACCAGGCCGTGGGCTCGCCGTTCCCCGGCAACGCGGTGCTGGGACGGCTGGACGATGCGGCGGTCACCGAGGCCGTCGCGGCCCGGGTGGGCGCCGAGCTCGCGGCGGTGGGCGTGGACCTCACGCTCGCCCCCGACGTCGACGTCAACGCGGATCCCCGCAACCCGGTCATCGGTGTCCGCAGCTTCGGCGCGGACCCGGCGCTGGTGGCGCGCCACACGGCCGCCTGGGTCGCCGGGGTCCAGCGCAAGGGGGTCTCGGCGTGCGCCAAGCACTTCCCGGGCCACGGTGACACGGCGCAGGACTCGCATCACGCGCTGCCGGTGGTGGACGCCGACAGCGAGACGCTCCACGCCCGGGACCTGCCGCCGTTCGTCGCGGCCATCGAGGCCGGCACCGCGACCGTGATGACGTCGCACCTCATGGTGCCCGCGCTCGACGCGGAGCTGCCCGCGACGTTCTCCCGGCCCATCCTCCAGGGCCTGCTCCGTGCGGGCCTCGGCTTCGACGGGGTCGTGGTCACCGATGCGCTCGACATGGCGGGTGCCTCGGCCGGCAGGGGAATCCCCGCCGCCGCGGTGCTCGCGCTCGCGGGCGGCTCGGACCTCCTGTGCCTCGGATCGGTCAACCCCGACGAGGAGATCGGCGAGATCACCGCAGCGATCGCGGCGGCCGTCGAGGACGGTGCGCTCGACGCGGACCGGCTCACCGACGCGGCGGCACGATGCGCCCGGCTGGGCGACGCGCACGCCTCGCGTCGGGCGGCGGCGGCTCGCGTCGACGCCCCGGGCATCGTCGGCGCCGGCGCCGTGCGCGCGACCTTCGACGTGTCGCGCGAGGCCCGTGCGGCGCTCGCCGAGGACCGCCCGCGCGCCTGGCTGCGGCTCGACCCGGCCGCGAACATGGCCGTCGGCAACTCGCCGTGGGGCCCCTTCGCCGCGGGCGTCGCGCCCGCCGCGTCGCTGGGTCCCGACGGCGACCCCGCCGCGTTCGCCGCCGCCGTCCCCGACGGCGCGCTCGCGATCGTGGTGGGCAAGGACAATCATCGCCACCCGTGGGCGCTGGCCGCGATCGACGCGGTCCGCGAGCGGGGGGCCACGGTGGTGGTGGACATGGGCTGGCCGGGCGACCGCGCCGCCGACGTCGCCACCTACGGAGCGTCGCGCCTCGTCGGCGACGCGCTCCTCGAGCTGATCGGACGCTGAGCATGCATCTGGGAATCGACATCGGAGGCACCAAGACCGATGCCGTGGTCGTGGACACGACCGGCCGCATCCGGGCGCGGCACCGCCGACCCTCGGGCCGCGGCGGCGACGCCGTGGTCGGGGCCGCCCTCGAGAGCGCGCGCACCGCGTGCGCCGACGCGGGGGTGCGGCCCGACGAGGTCACGGTGGGCATCGGCACGCCGGGCGCGGTGGTCGACGGCATCGTCACCCACGCGGTCAACCTGGGAGTCGACAGCCTCGACCTCGCGTCGGAGTTCGGCGCCGGGTGGGGCGGACGCCCGCTGGTCGACAACGACGTCAACGTCGCCGCGCTCGGCGCGTGGACGCTCACGGGCGGCCCGGGCCGCTCGATGGCGTACCTCAACCTCGGCACGGGCCTCGCGGCGGGGCTGGTCCTCGACGGCAAGGTGTGGCGGGGCGCGCGCGGCGCGGCGGGGGAGATCGGGCACATCTCGGTGGACCCGGCCGGCCCGGTGGGCTCCGACGGGCTGCCCGGCGGCCTCGAGACCTACGCCTCCGGCTCGGGCCTCGCGCTGCAGTGGGGCGTCGACGGCGCCACGGCCGCCGACGTGGTCGAGGCGGCCGCCGCCGGCGACGCCAGGGCCCGCGAGATCTGCGGGCGCGCGTACTACGGGCTCGCCTCGTGCGTGCGGGTGCTCGTGCTCACGCTCGACGTGGACGAGGTGGTGGTCGGCGGCGGCATGACCGCGTGGGGCGAGGACCTCATCCACGGCGCCACGAGCATCCTCGACGCGTGGGCGGGTGCGAGCCCGTTCCTCGCCTCGCTTCAGCTCGCCGAACGCATGCGTCCGCTCGGCCTCGACCTGCCGGTCGCCGCCGTGGGCGCCGCGATGCTGGGAGGCGGCCGTGGCTGAGGTGATCGTGGTGCGGGACCCCGCCGAGGCGGGCGCGTTCGTCGCGGCGCACATCGCGGAGCAGGTCCGGTCCCGTCCCGAGTTCACGCTCGGCGTCGCGACGGGATCCACGCCGCTGCCGGTCTACGAGGCGCTGCGCGCCGAGGCGGACCGCGGCACCGACTTCACGCGGATGTCCGCCTTCGCGCTCGACGAGTACGTGGGGCTGCCCGCGGGGCACCCCGAGAGCTACCGGGCGGTGGTCGACCGCGAGGTCACCGAGCCGCTGGGCTTGGACCCCGCGCGCGTGCACGTCCCCGACGGCTCGGCGGAAGGGATCCGCACCGCCGGCGAGCGCTACGAGGCCGCCCTGCAGGAGCATGGAGGCGTGGACCTCCAGCTGCTGGGCATCGGACGCACGGGACACCTGGGCTTCAACGAGCCCGGGTCCTCGTTCGGCTCGCTCACGCGCGTCAAGACGCTCACCGAGCGCACGCGGATCGACAACGCGCGCTTCTTCGCCTCGCTCGACGACGTCCCGGTGCACTGCGTCACGCAGGGGCTCGGCACCATCCTCCGTGCGCGCCACCTGGTGCTGCTCGCGTTCGGCGAGTCGAAGGCGGAGGCGCTCGCGGCCGCGGTCGAGGGACCGGTGTCCGCGTCGATGCCCGGCTCCGCGATCCAGCTCCACCCGCGCGTCACCGTCGTGGTGGACGAGGGCGCCGCCTCGCAGCTGCGCTTCGCCGACTACTACCGGTGGGCGCAGGATCACAAGCCCGAGTGGCAGGGGATCTGAGCGTGGCGCCCTGGACCGACATCCACTGCCACGGCGGCGGCGGGCATGCCTTCGGCGGCACCGTCGAGGGCACGCTCGCGGCGGTCGCGGCGCACCGCGCGCACGGCACGGCGCGGGTGGTGGCGTCCCTGGTGTCGGCTCCGCTCGCGGAGACCGCGCGCGCGGCCGCCGTGATCCGCGAGGCGATGGAGGCCGATGCCGGTCTGCTCGGCATCCACCTCGAGGGGCCCTTCCTCGCGCCGTCGCGCAAGGGGGCGCACGATCCGGCGGCCCTCGCACATCCCTCGCGCGAGGCGGTCCTCGACCTCCTCGAGGCCTGCGACGGGACGCTGCGCCAGATCACCATGGCGCCCGAGCTGCCGGGCGCTGTCGAGGCGGTCTCCCTCCTGATCGACATGGGGGTCGTGGTGGCCGTCGGGCACACCGAGTGCACGGCCGCCGAGGCGCGCGCCGCCTTCGACGCGGGCGCCACGCTCATCACGCACGGCTTCAACGCGATGCCCGCGATCACGGGCCGCGAGCCCGGGCCGCTCGGCGCCGCGCTCGACGACCCGCGGGTCGCGATCGAGGTGATCGCCGACGGCATCCACGTCGCGCGCTCCAACCTCGCGACGCTGTTCCGCGCCGCGCCGGGGCGCATCGTGCTCGTGACGGACGCCATGGCGGCCGCCGCATCGTCCCCCGGCCGCTACGACCTGGGCGGGCTGGACGTCGACGTCACGGCCGATGGTCGCGCCGTGCTGGCCGGGACGGACACCCTCGCGGGCTCCACGCTCACCATGGACCGCGCGGTCGAGGTGTGCGTCGAGGCCGGCGTGCCGCGCGAGCAGGCGGAGGCGGCGGCGTCGACCACGCCGGAGCGGGTGCTCGCGCTCGGCTAGGTCCCGCGGCTCGGTACGGCGGACCGGCCCGAGCCGCGAGGGGTTCAGCGTCGCGAGTCGACGAAACTAGGGAAGGTTGTCGACGCGCAGGGGCCGGACTTCCATTCGGTGCTCAGCGGCATGAGCGTGGACAGGTCGTGATACTTCAGATCCTCAACGTACTGCGGGAATGTGCGGTACTTCGACCGCTCGAGCTTCCAGAGTTCGAGCGCGAACATCAGCCGCGGAATATCCGTGTACTTGAGGTCGTCGACATACAGCGGAAACTGGCGATTGCGGCTGTCTTCGGCCAACCAGGCCTCGCGAGCCAGTTGGAGTAGCACCATGTCCCGGTACTTGAGGTCCTCGACGTATTGCGGGAACGGCCGATACTTGGAACTCTCCAGGAGCCATGTCGCGACGGCGATCTCCATCCTGGGGAGCTCGTGGTACTTGAGATCGTCGAGGTACTGCGGGAACGTCCGGTAGCGGTTCTCCTCGAGGGGCCAAGTCGTGCGCGCGATCGTGACGACGGGTTCGGGCCGCTGGCGGACCTCGGCCATCCACTGGTCCAGGTCTCCGCCGTACCCGGAGTCGAGCGCGTGAAGACTATGTAGTTCGAATGCAGGCATGGTTCCCCCCAGCAGAATCGATTGGCGGCGCGGGCGCGGCGCTGATTCCGAGGCTAGCGGCGTCATCAGGCATGACGCCAGTATTGGCACCGTGCTTCGGAACTATTCAGTGCGCTGCTCGGCCAGGTCGAGCGAGCGCGGTTCCGTCACACTTTCGCGGCCGCGCCGCACAGTCCCCGGCGTATCGGCGGCGTGTCGCGTCGCCGGTTCCTCGACTCAGCGGCTCGTGACGAGCGCTGCGTGGTGGAGGCGCGGGGCCGGGGGCCTACTTGAAGACGATGGTCCGGTGGCCGTCGAGCAGCACCCGGTGCTCCGCGTGCCAGCGGACCGCGCGGGCGAGAGCGCGCCGCTCGACGTCCGCGCCGATCGCGGTGAGCGCCTCGGGCGTGAACGTGTGGTCGACGCGCTCGACGTCCTGCTCGATGATCGGGCCCTCGTCGAGGTCGCTCGTGACGTAGTGCGCGGTAGCGCCGATGAGCTTGACGCCGCGGTCGTGCGCCTGGAAGTAGGGGCGCGCGCCCTTGAAGCTCGGCAGGAACGAGTGGTGGATGTTGATGATCCGCCCGCGCAGGGCGTCCGAGAGCTCGGGGGACAGGATCTGCATGTAGCGCGCGAGCACCACCAGCTCCGCGTCGAGCTCCTCGACCAGGGCCAGCAGCGCGGCCTCCGCCTCGGCCTTGGTGTCCGCCGTCACCGGGATGTGGTGGAACGGCTTGCCGTAGAACTCCGCGAGCTCGCGCAGGGTCTCGTGGTTGCCCACGACGCCCACGATGTCGACGGGCAGGGTCTTCGCGCGCTCACGGAACAGGAGGTCGTTCACGCAGTGCGCGGTCTTGGACACCATGACGATCGTGCGCATCCGGCGCCCGGCGACGTCGAGGTTCCACGTCATCTCGAAGCGGCCGGCGATCCCCGCCACCGCCGCCTCGAGCTCCGCGAGCGGCGCCGCCGACGCGAACTCGACGCGCATGAAGAACAGGCCCGTGTCCGGGTCGCCGAACTGCTGCGACTCGGTGATGTTGCCGTCGTGCTCCGCGAGCACGCCCGTCACCGCGTGGACGATGCCGGGGCGGTCGGGGCAGGAGAGGCTGAGGACCCAGGACGATGCGGCGGTCATGACGCACAAGATTAGCGGGAATGACGTTGATCACCCCCGACGGCGTGACAGTGCGTGGCGGGGGCCTCGTCATGCCAGGATGGAGCCATGAGCGAGGGCGATCAGATCCGTATCGATGTCGTGGGCACCCCGGATGCCGGCGAGCTCCTCACGTTGAGGCGCGCCGCGTTCGTCTCGGAGGCGCAGATCTTCAACGACCCCAACATCCCGGCGCTCACGCAGACGCTCGAGGAGCTGGTGGTCGACCTCCAGGACGACGACGTCGTCACGCTGGGCGCGTGGATGGGCCACCGCCTCATCGGCTCGATCCGGGTGGGCATCGAGGACGGCAAGGCGACCATCGGCCGCCTCGCGGTCGCGCCCGACCAGCAGGGCCAGGGCATCGGCACGCAGCTGCTCTTCGGTGTGCTCGGCTACCTACCCGAGGACACCAAGGAGGTCTGGGTCTTCACCGGCCAGAACTCCAAGCACAACATCGCGATGTACAACAAGGCCGGCTACGAGCACCAGTTCGACCAGGTCGCGGGCGACCTCACGTACGCGTACCTGCGCAAGGTGCTCGAGGCCGGCGCCATCATCGACGACGAGGACGACGTCGAGGACGGCGCGGCGCGCAGCGACGGCTGACGCAAGGGCCGCCTGAGCCGACGGGGGAGGGGCGATGGCCTGGTACGACACCTACATCGTCGAGCCGGGACGCGGCCCGACCCTGTGGCTGCTCATCGGCTTCCTGGTGACCTTCGCCATCACGCGCGGCGTCACGCGACGGATCCGGGCGCGCGAGCAGGCGGTCGCCCGCGGCGAGGTCGAGGCCTCGTCGGAGGGCGGCCTGCTGTCGAACATCCACCTCGGCGGCGTGCACGTGCATCACCAGGTGTGGGGCATCCTGCTCGTGCTGCTGACGGGCGTGCTCGAGTTCCGCTTCTCCCCGGCGTCGCCGTGGGCCGAGGTGCTGGCCGCGTTCTTCGGCGCCGGCGCGGCGCTCGCGCTCGACGAGTTCGCCCTGTGGCTCCATCTCGAGGACGTCTACTGGTCCGCGGAGGGCCGCAAGTCGATCGACGCGATCCTCATCGCCTCGGTGCTCGCGCTCGGGCTGCTGCTCGGCTCCTCGCCGGTCGGGGTGGACCCGTCCGAGCAGAGCTCGGCGTGGGCCTTCGCGCTCGCGCTTGCGCTCCACTTCGCCGTGGTGGTCCTCGCGTTCCTCAAGGGCAAGCGGGTGCTCGGGCTCATCGGCATCGTCATCCCGATCGTCTCGCTCGTCTGCGCGATCCGGCTCGCCAAGCCCACGTCCTACTGGGCGCGACGGTTCTACAAGGACAAGAAGATGGCGCGCGCACGGCGCCGCTACTCCGAGGTCTACCAGCGGCGTTGGGACCGCATCCGCGATCGCATCGGCGGCGCGCACGGCAGCAGGCTGTCCGCCGCGATGGAGCGCAGGGTGAGCGACAGCATCGTCCGCGCGACCGAGGACGATGCTCCCGGCGACGCCGTCGTCCCCGACCGCGGCCCGGCTTCGCGCTGACACCTGGCGCATCGCGCGTCCGTTGCTAGACTCGGGCCTGCCGCAACTGGCGCAGTGGGCTCACCCACGGGGAGCGGCAAGGAGATCTCTCGACTGCTGGTCGCACGCCTGGGCCACTGGTCACCGGAAGCTACTTGCCGGCGACCTCGCCGGCGGACAGGACAAGGACAGTCATGACGACCGACTCCAGCGCCACCGCAGCGGTGATGAACGCCACCCTGCAGGACTTCGACCCCGAGATCGCGCAGGTGCTCGACCGCGAGCTCGACCGCCAGCGCAACTACCTCGAGATGATCGCGTCCGAGAACTTCGTGCCGCGCTCCGTGCTGCAGGCCCAGGGCTCGGTGCTCACCAACAAGTACGCCGAGGGCTACCCCGGCCGCCGCTACTACGGCGGCTGCGAGGAGGTCGACGTCGCGGAGACCATCGCGATCGAGCGCGCCAAGTCGCTGTTCGGCGCCGAGTACGCGAACGTCCAGCCGCACTCGGGCGCGACCGCCAACGCTGCGGTGCTGCACGCGCTCATCAACGCCGGCGACAAGATCATGGGCCTCTCGCTCGCGCACGGCGGCCACCTCACGCACGGCATGAAGCTCAACTTCTCCGGCAAGCTCTACGACGTCGCGGCCTACGGCCTCGACGAGCAGACGCACCGCATCGAGATGGAGCAGGTGCGCGAGCAGGCCCTGGCCGAGCGTCCCGACGTCATCATCGCGGGCTGGTCGGCGTACCCCCGTCACCTCGACTTCGAGGCGTTCCGCTCGATCGCCGACGAGGTCGGCGCCAAGCTGTGGACCGACATGGCGCACTTCGCCGGCCTCGTGGCCGCGGGCCTGCACCCGTCGCCCGTGCCGTACTCGGACGTGGTCTCGACCACAATCCACAAGACCATCGGCGGCCCCCGCTCCGGCATGATCGTGTCGCGCGACACCGCGCTCGCGAAGAAGCTCAACTCGGCCGTGTTCCCGGGCCAGCAGGGCGGCCCGCTCATGCACGTCATCGCCGCGAAGGCGGTCGCGCTCAAGGCCGCCGCGGGCGAGGAGTTCAAGGAGCGCCAGGAGCGCGTCCTCGAGGGCGCCCGTATCATCGCCGAGCGCCTCACGTCGCCCGACGCCATCGAGGCCGGTGTGAACGTCGTGACCGGGGGCACCGACGTGCACCTCGTGCTCGCGGACCTCCGCAACTCGCCGCTCGACGGCCAGCAGGCCGAGGACCTCCTCCACGAGGTCGGCATCACCGTCAACCGCAACGCCGTCCCGTTCGACCCCCGCCCGCCGATGGTCACCTCGGGCGTGCGCATCGGCACCGCGGCGCTCGCGTCGCGCGGCTTCGGCGCCGAGGAGTTCACCGAGGTCGCCGACGTCATCGCCACGGCATTCAAGGGCGGCGCCGACATCCCGGCCCTCCGCGCCCGCGTCGCGAAGCTGGCCGACGAGTTCCCGCTGTACGAGGGCCTCGCCCAGTGACGGCTCCCGCCGCCTCCGGGCCGCAGGTCCTCGACGGCAAGGCCACCGCGGCCGCCATCAAGGGCGAGCTGAAGGACCGGGTCGACGCGCTGCGCTCGCGCGGCGTGACGCCCGGCCTCGGCACGCTTCTGGTCGGCTCGGACCCGGGTTCCACCTGGTACGTCAACGGCAAGCACGCCGACTGCGCCGAGGTGGGCATCGCCTCCATCCGGGAGGACCTGCCCGAGACCGCGACGCAGGAGGAGATCGAGGCCGCCGTGGCGCGCCTCAACGCCGACCCTGCGTGCACCGGCTTCATCGTGCAGCTCCCGCTCCCTGAGGGCATCGACACCAACCGCGTGCTGGAGCTCATCGACCCCGACAAGGACGCCGACGGGCTGCACCCGACCAACCTGGGCCGCCTGGTGCTGCGCATCTCGGAGCCGGTGGAGTCGAGCCTGCCGTGCACGCCCAAGGGCATCATCGAGCTGCTCGCGCGGCACGGGGTGGACCTGCGGGGCAAGGAGGTCGTGGTCGTGGGCCGCGGCACCACCGTCGGGCGCTCGATCGGGCTGCTGCTCACGCGCAAGGACGTCAACGCGACCGTGACGCTGTGCCACACCGGCACCGCGGACCTCGCCGCCCACACGCGCAACGCCGATGTGGTGATCGCCGCCGCCGGCGTGCCGGGCATCGTCTCCGCCGACATGGTCAAGGACGGCGTGGTGCTGGTCGACGTGGGCGTCTCGCGCGTCACCGACCCGGAGACCGGCAAGTCGAAGGTGGCCGGCGACATCGCGGCCGATGCGCGGGCCAAGGCCTCCTGGTACTCGCCCAACCCGGGCGGCGTGGGTCCGATGACCCGCGCGATGCTGCTCGCGAACGTGGTCGAGAGCGCGGAGCGCGCGCTCGGCTGACGCTGCACCACAGTGCTGCATCGAGGGCCCGTCCGGATCGTTCCGGGCGGGCCCTCAGCGTCGGTGCCTCCTGCGGCGCACCTAGGTCCCGGCTCGCCCTGCCCACCCCGCCCACCCGCATGTCGGACCGCCGCTGCGCCGGTCCGACAGCCGTGCCGGTCGCGACCGTCGCGTCGGAACGGCCCGCGCTCGCTCCGACATGCGTGCCGGTGGCGACGGCGGATCGGGGCCGGCCGGGGGATGCGTCGGCGGCCGGGCGCACCGGCGGCGGGCTCTCGGCGGCGGGCTCTCGGCGTCGGCGGCCGCAGGTACGGTTGTCGCCATGAGAATCGCTTCCGTCAACGTCAACGGCGTGCGTGCCGCCGCCAAGAAGGGCATGCACGACTGGATCGCCGAGTCCGAGTGCGACGTCATCTGCCTCCAGGAGGTCCGCGCGCCCCTCGAGATCACCGCCGGCCTCATCGGCGACGAGTGGCACGTGGTCGAGCAGGCCTGCGAGATCAAGGGCCGCGCGGGCGTCGCGATCGCCTCGCGCGCCCCGCTGACCGATGTGCTCGCGGGTGTCGACGCGCTCGGCGGCACCATGGACGAGCCCGTCCACACCGGTCGCTGGATCGAGGCGACGGTCGAGTCGCCGTCCGGTCCCGTGCGCATCGTCTCCGTCTACATGCACTCCGGCACCGCGGGCACCCCCAAGATGGACGACAAGTACGCGATGCTCGACGCGATGACCGACCGTCTCGCGGTGCTGCGCGAGGAGTTCGACCGCGTGGTGGTGATGGGTGACATCAACATCGCCCACACCGAGAACGACATCAAGAACTGGAAGGGCAACCTCAAGTCCGCGGGCTTCCTGCCCGAGGAGCGCGCCTACCAGGACCGCTGGGTCGACGCCGGCTGGGTCGACGTCCACCGCTCGCTCGAGGGTGCCAAGCCCGGCCCGTACACGTGGTGGTCGATGCGCGGCCAGGCCTTCGACAACGACGCCGGCTGGCGCATCGACTATCAGTACGCGAGCCCGCAGCTCGCGGCGAAGGCCATCGCGGTGCGCGTCGACCGTCAGGCGTCGTGGGACGCTCGCTGGACCGACCACGCGCCGCTCGTGGTCGACTACGCGCTGTAGTCACACCTGGAGGAAGGCCGGGCGCGGGTACCCGCGCGCGGTGAAGTCCGCGTCGACGCGCTCGGCCACACGGTCGAGCGCGGTCGTCCGGACGAGGGCGACGGCGCACCCGCCGAAGCCCGCGCCCGCGAGGCGCGCCCCGAGGGCGCCCGCGGCGAAGGCCGAGTCGACCGCGAGATCGAGCTCCGGCGTGCTCACGCGGTAGTCCGAGCTCAGCGACCGGTGCGAGGCGAGCATGAGCGCGCCGATCTCGGTGAAGCGGTCGTGCGCGGGTCCCAGCCCCGACAGGGCCGCGACCGTGTCGCGCACCCGCATGCTCTCGCTGACGATGTGCCGGGCGCGGATGCGCGTGGGGGTGTCCTCGAGCGCGGCGACCCGGGCGAGGGCCTCATCGTGCTTGAGCTCGCGCAGGGAGGGCAGGCCCAGCTCCGCGGCCGCGCGGGCGGCGGCGCGGCTGCGGCGGGCGTACGCGTCGCGCCATCCCTCGCGCCGCGGCCCCGTGTCGATGAGGAGGAGCCGCAGCCCGTACTCGTGGAAGTAGAGCGGGTAGCGGGTAAGTTGCGGCGGCACCTCGGAGAAGTCGAGCAGGACCGCCTCGCCGTCCTCGCATCGCAGCGCGGTGTGGGGGTCGAGCCGCCCGCACGGGAATCCGACGTACGCGCTCTCGGCCTCGAAGCAGGCCTCGGCGAGCTCGACCGCGCCGTCCTCGGTGTCGAGCGCGAGCCCCCACGCCGCGTCGAGCACGCGCCCGACCGCGGCGGTGAGCGCGACCGAGGAGCCCAGACCCGTGCCGAGCGGCACGCACGAGTCGACCGCGATGTCGAGCCCCGTGACGGGGTAGCCGCGTTCGGCGAGCGCCCAGACGATGCCGGCGACGCGCGAGGGCCAGCCGTCGTCGCCCGGGGTCAGCGCGCTGAGCGCCCCCTCCCAGCGGGTGCTCGGCCCGTCGACCAGGTCGCCGCGGGTGGCGACCACGCGGATCGCCTCGTCGTCGCGACGGCGGGCGGCGACGAAGGTGCGATGCGGCGTCACCGTCGCGAGCGTGAGGCCGCCGCTGTAGTCGGTGTGGTCCCCGATCACGGTGAGACGCCCCGGTGCCGACGCCACGGCGTCGGGCTCGCCCTCGAAGGTCTCCGCGAAGAGCCCGCGCGCGCGATCCGCGCCCTCATCCAGGCTCCACGGCCGGAGCCAGAGCGGCGCGTCCTCGCGGGGGACGGCGGTCACACTCGCCATCATGCCAGGAGGCTCGTCCGGTCGCCCATGCGGCCGTGCCACAATGCGAGGGTCACGTCGAGGAGGTCCCGATGGCCAAGCAGAACGATGCGTCCGAGCCCGCTCCCGAGCCTGCGTCTGCGCCCGCTGCCGAGCCTGCGTCTGCGCCCGCTGCCGAGCCCGCTGCTGAGCCCCAGCGGGACATGAGTGCAGGATCCGAGCCGGATCCTGCCGCCATGTCCCACCAGGAGCCCGCCGCATCGTCCGTTCCGCCGTCCGCCCTTGAGCGCGTGCGCCGCAACCGGACCGGCCCGCTCGCAGCGTCCCTCGGCGTCGCGCTCGCGGTGGCGCTGCTCCTCGCGGTGCTGGTGCCGGGCAGCCCGAACCTCTACGCGAGCCTGGTGCTCGGCCTGCTGCTCACCGCGGCGGTCGGCTTCACCACGCGCTACCTGTCGCACGACCGCGGCCTCATGGCGCAGGGGATCGCCTTCCTCGCGACGCTGCTCGGCATCCACGTCATGGGCGTGACCGGCACCCTCAACGGCGTCGGGTCGAGCGGCATCGTCGCGCAGATCGCGGACATCGGCCCCAGCTTCGACGACGCGTTCCTCGCCGCGCTCGCGAGCCCGCCCGTCTCGACCGGGGGCCTGCTGTGCGGGCTGATCGCGGCGATCATCGTCGGCTGGGGCGCGCGCGACCGCGACTGACCCGGCGCGCAGGACTCGACGCGCCGGGACCGGTACTCACCGTCCCGCCGCGGTCGCCGACCGCGCCGGGACCAGTACTCAGTGTCCCGAAGCGCAGGTGAGCGTCCCGCGTGAGGCGGATCGCGCCCGAAAGGCCAGGTGAGCGTCCCGGCCGCGAGGGGGTCAGCGCTTGACGGGGGTGACGCCCAGCGAGCGGCCCGCGAGGCCGCGCTGGCGCGAGGTGAGGCCGCGCGCGACGGACCGCAGCGCCTCGGCCGCCGGCGAGCCCGGGTCCGAGACGACCACGGGCGTGCCGTTGTCGCCGGCCTCGCGCGCGGTGATGTCGAGCGGGATCTGGCCCAGCAGCGGCACGTCGGTGCCGAGCACGCTCGACAGCCGGGAGGCCACGGTGGCCCCGCCGCCCGAGCCGAACACCTCGAGCCGCGAGCCGTCGGCCTGCTCGAGCCACGCCATGTTCTCGACCACGCCGACCACGGACTGCGAGGTCTGCGTGGCGATCGCGCCGGCGCGCTCGGCGACGCCCGCGGCCGCGGCCTGCGGCGTGGTCACCACGAGGATCTCGGCGTGGGGGAGCAACTGCGCGACGGAGATCGCGATGTCGCCGGTCCCAGGCGGGAGGTCGAGCAGCAGCACGTCGAGGTCGCCCCAGAACACGTCGGCGAGGAACTGCTCGATCGCGCGGTGGAGCATCGGCCCGCGCCACACGACCGGCTGGCCCTCGGGCACGAACATGCCGATCGACACCGCCTTGACCTCGTGCGCGATGGGCGGCAGCAGCATGTCGTCGAGGCGGGTGGGCTGGCCCTGCACCCCGAGCATCCCGGGGATGGAGAAGCCGAAGATGTCCGCGTCCAGCACGCCGACCTTGAGACCGTCCTGCGCCATCGCGGCGGCGAGGTTCGCCGTCACCGTCGACTTGCCCACGCCGCCCTTGCCCGACGCGACCGCGTAGATACGCGTCATGTTGCCGGGCTGCGTGAACTGGATGACGGGCTCGGGCTTGCCGCCGCGGAGCTTGGAGCGCAGCTCGAGGCGCTGCTCCTCGGACATCACGCCCAGCTCGATGCGCACATCGTCGACCCCGTCGACCGTCAGCGCGGCCGCCTCGACGTCCGTGGTGATGCGCTCGCGCATCGGACAGCCCTGCGTGGTGAGATCGATGCCGACCACCGCGAGCGAGCCGTCGACATCGACCGAGCGGACCATGCCGATCTCGGTGATGGGGCGGCGGATCTCGGGGTCGATGACCTTCGCGAGGGCGTCGTGGATGAGCTCGACGGTAGGCATGCGGTCAATCGTAGGCGCTCGGCGAGGGCCGCCCGCGCGGGGACGATGCGGTGCTCAGCGGCTGCGGCGCGCCGGGCGGCGCTGCTCGTCCCTCGGGGGCTCGTCGCCGTGCTCGTCGGCCTCGTCCTCGTCCATGGCGCGCAGCTCCTCGAGGAGCGAGCGGAGCTCGGAGCGGACGAAGTCGCGCGTCGCGGTCTCGCCGAGGGACTGCCGGAGCGCGGCGACCTCGCGGGCGAGGTACTCGGTGTCCGCGAGCGAGCGTGCGGCCTGCTGGCGGTCCTGCTCGGCGGCCACGCGGTCGCGGTCGTCCTGGCGGTTCTGCGCGAGCAGGATGAGCGGCGCGGCGTACGAGGCCTGCAGCGACAGCATGAGCGTGAGCGCGGTGAAGCCGTTGGCCGCGGAATCGAAGCGCATGCTCTCGGGCGCCCAGATGTTCCACGCGAGCCACGCGAGGCAGAAGACGGTGAGGTAGACGAGGAAGCGCGGCGTGCCGAGGAAGCGGGCGATGCCCTCGACGATGACGCCGGCGCGGTCGGGGTTGGTCGAGCGGCGGCGGAAGACGCCGCGCTCCACGCCCTTGGGGCGGTCGAGACGGTCAGCCACGGCGCGCTCCCTTCGCGGGGGAGACGTCGGGCTCGTCCTCGTCCAGGTGCTCGCGCCAGTCGCTGGGGAGCAGGTGGTCGAGGACGTCGTCGATGGAGATCGCGCCGACCAGGCGGTGGTCGTCGTTCACCACGGGCAGGGCGAGGATGTCGTAGGCCGCCATGCGGCGCGCGACGATCGACAGGTGGTCGCCCGGGTGCAGCGCGTCGATCGCCGGGTCCACGAACGAGCCGATGGCCTCGTGCGGGGGTTCGCGCAGCAGCCTCTGGATGTGGACCAGGCCGATGTACCGGCCGGTGGGCGTCTCGAGCGGCGGGCGCACCACGAAGACCATCGAGGCGAGCGCCGGCGGCAGCTCGTTCTTGCGCACGAGCGCGAGGCAGGTGGCGACCGAGGTCTCCGGGCCCACGATGACCGGCTCGGTGGTCATGAGACCGCCCGCCGAGTCGTCCTCGTAGCCGAGCAGCTGCTCGACGTTGCGCGCGTCCTCGGGCTCCATCAGCTCGAGCAGGGCCGCGGCCTGCGGGGCGGGCAGGTCGCCCAGGAGGTCGGCCGCATCGTCCGGGTCCATCGCCTCGAGCACGTCGGCGGCGCGCTCGGAGCGCAGCGTCGACAGCAGGACGATCTGGTCCTCCTCCGGCAGCTCCTCGAGCACGTCGGCGAGCCGCTCGTCGTCGAGCGCCGCGGCGATCTCGGCGGAGCGCGACGGCGACATCTCCATGAGCGCCGCCGCGAGGTCCGCGGGCTTGTGGTCCTCGAAGGCCTCGATCACCAGCGACGCGCCCTGGTTCTTGTCGCGGATGGACAGGCCCGTGACCTGGTCGACGTCCACCACGAGGGCCTCGCCCCGGCGGGAGAAGCCCAGCACGCCCTTGCGGCGCTCGGCGCGGCGCACGTAGAGCTTCGCGAGGCGCCAGGTGCGCGTGCGGTCCTGCTCGATCGCGATGTCCTCGATGTACGCGGTGCTGCGGTCCTCCTTGAGCTTCACCGAGCGCTCGAACAGCTCCGCGATGGCGAGGGTCTCGCCGGGGCGGGCCTTGAAGCGGCGCAGGTTGACCACACCGGTGCAGATGACCTGACCGGGGTTGATCGCGGTGACGCGGGTGAGGGGCATGAAGACGCGCCTGCGGCCGGGGACCTCGACCACGAGCCCCACCGCGGTGGGCGGGGTGCCGCCGGTGCGGCGGATCACGACGACGACGTCGCGGACGCGGCCCACCTCATCGCCGATGGGGTCGAAGACGGACGTGCCCGCGAGGCGCGCGATGTACACGCGGTCGAGTGCGGTGCTCATGGGCTCAGGGTATCCCGCCCCGTACGTCGTTCCTGGGAGGTGGGACGATGCCCGGCCTGGCACTTGCATCCAGGTGCCAGTTCTATGGTGGGATGGGCCCGTGCGCACCACGGCGGATCAGCTCAGCGGGGTGCTCGACCACTGGAAGTCGGGCACCGGACCGCTCTACCAGCAGCTCGCCGACGCGATCGTCTCCCTCGCGGAGGCCGGGTCGCTCGAGCACGGCGCACGCCTGCCGTCGGAGCGCGCGCTGGCCACGCAGCTCCACCTGTCGCGCAACACCGTCACCGCGGCGTACCAGCGGCTGCGCGATCAGGGCTGGCTCGAGGCGTCGCCCGGGACCGCGCCGCGCCTCGGGATGCGCTCGCGCGGCGTCTCCGCGCTCACCGCCCACGACCGCTTCTCGCGCATCCTCGTGGGCCAGGACCCGCCGCTGGTCGCGCTCAACACCGCGTCGCCTCCGCCCGTCCCCGCGGTCTCCGAGGCGCTCGCGCGTCCCGAGGAGCTGCTCGAGGGGGTCGCCGCGCTGGGCAACGGCTACGCGGCGCTCGGAGACCGCGACCTCACCCTCGCGGTCACGGACCGCCTGCGCGCGCAGGGCGTGCCCGCGCGCGCCGACGAGGTGGTCATCACGTCCGGCGCGCAGCAGGCGCTGTGGCTCGCCGTGACCGCGCTCGCGAGCTCCTCCACCCCGGTCGCGCTCGAGTCGATCACCTATCCCGGGATCTTCGACGCGATCGCGGCGGCCGGCTCGCGCCCGCTCGCGCTGCCGATGACGGACGCGGGGCTCGACGTCGCGGGCGCGGCCAAGCTGCTGCGCGCGGCCGAGCCCGACCTCGCGTACCTCACCACGTTCAACAACCCCACCGGCACGGCCGTGGCGGAGGCCGATGCGATCGCGCTCCTCGAGGCCGCGGCGGCGTCCGGGACCACGGTGATCGACGACCGCACGCTGGGCGAGCTCGCCCACGACGGCAACCCGCCGCGCCCCTTCGCCGCGCTCGGCACCCGCGCCTCGGTCATCACGGTCGGAGGGATGTCGAAGGTGTTCTGGGGCGGGCTGCGGATCGGCTGGCTCCACACCAACGCGACGCTCGCCGCCCAGCTGCGCCACCGCCGCGCGGCGATGGACCTCGGCAGCCCCGCGCTGTTCCAGCGCATCGGCGCGGTGCTGCTGCGCGAGCGCTACGACGAGTCCGTCGCCTGGCGTCTCGCGTCGCTGCGCGAGTCGCTCGCGGCGACCCGTGCGGCGATCGCGGACGCCGGGCTCGACTGGGAGGTGTGCGAGCCCGCCGGAGGGCCGTCCCTCTGGGTGCGGACCCCCGGGGTCTCGGCCGAGCGCTTCGCCGAGCGTGCCGAGCGCGCGGGCGTGCCCGTGGTCCCCGGCGCCGCGTTCAGCGTGCTCCCGGGAGGGGGCGCCGATCGCTTCCGGCTGCCCTTCTACCTGCCGCCCGAGCAGATGCGTCTCGGGATCAAGACCCTCGCGGCCCGCGCGGCCTGACCCCCTCCGATTCCCAATGAACCATGTGACGCGTGGGGTTCGTGGGGACGATGCGTCGGCACAGCGGTCTCAGCCGTCCCACCGTGCACATCCTCCATTGGGAATCGACGGGAGTCAGGCGACCGCTGCGCCCGCGAGCTCGACCGAGCGAATCCGCGCCTCGGGCTCCAGGGACGGGTGCACGGTGATGAGCTCGTCGGCGCGCGCCTCCGCGGCGAAGGACTCCAGCCCGGCACGCACCTGCTCCGGGGTGCCCACGGCGGCCTTCGACATCATGGCGGCGATCCCGGCGCCCTGAGGGGTGGTGAGGAACGCGTCGATCTCGGCATCCGAGTGCTCGACAGCAGCGGGACCGCGCTTGAGCAGGGCGCGCACGCGGTAGCGGCGGGCATCGGCGAGCTCCGCCTGCGCCTGGTCCTCCTCCTCGGCCGCGATGACGTTGACGCCCGCGATCACGTACGGCTCGGGTTGGGCCTCGGACGGCTGGTACGTGCCGCGGTAGAGCGCGACGGCCTGCTCGAGCGCCTGCGGCGCGAAGTGCGAGGCGAACGCGTAGGGCAGGCCGAGGCCCGCCGCGAGCTGCGCACCGAACAGCGACGAGCCGAGCACGTACAGCGGCACGTTGGTCCCCGCGCCCGGCGTCGCGGTGATCCCGTCGAGGCGACGCTCGCCGGCCAGCAGACCCCGGAGCTCGCGCACGTCCTCGGGGAAGCGGTCCGAGGCCTCGGGGCTGCGGCGCAGCGCGTCGTAGACGCTCCGGTCGCCGCCGGGCGCGCGTCCGAGGCCCAGGTCGATGCGCCCGGGGTGGAGCTCCGCGAGCGTCCCGAACTGCTCGGCGACCACCAGGGGCGAGTGGTGGGGCAGCATCACGCCGCCGGCGCCCAGGCGGATGGTCGAGGTGTGCGCGGCGACATGGGCGATCACCACCGCGGGCGCGGACGAGGCGATGGTCGGCATCCCGTGGTGCTCGGCGTACCAGACGCGCCCGTAGCCGGAGCGCTCCGCGGCCCTCGCGAGCTCGACGGAGTGGGCGAGGCTCTCGGCGGCGCTGCCGCCGGGTCGGATGAAGGCGAGGTCGAGCAGGGACAGGGAGACGGGCATGGGCTCTCTTTCGGAGAAGGCGGGGGCGGAACGCGGAGACGGGCCACCCTATGCCCGGGGCCGTGGGTCCCGCTGCTGCATGGGTGCACGAACCGGCGCGGTTGCGTGCACTCATGCAGCAGCGGAGCGGTGGAAGGCTACGGCGTCGGGTAGTGCGTGCCCATGAGCATCATCAGAGGCGACGCGAGGCCGCTCTCGCAGTAGCTCGCGCCCGGCGTGTCCGAGTCGACGCACCGCCCGACCGTGCCGACCGGCGCGAACACGAACGCCAGCACCACCGCCACCAGGGCCCATCGCACGGCCCGCCGTCCTCGCTCGCTCACGGGAGCATCGTCCCACGTACGTGGGTGAACGCAAGCGGCGCATCGTCCCCGGAGGGACGATGCGCCGGTCGCGTCAGGACGGAAGGCTCAGCGCGCGAGGCGCGCCATCCAGGCCTCGACCTCGTCGGGGTCGCGGGGGAGCGCCGCGGAGAGGTTCTCCGCGCCGTCCTCGGTCACGAGGATGTCGTCCTCGATGCGCACGCCGATGCCGCGCAGCTCCGCGGGGGCGATGAGGTCGCCCTCCTGGAAGTACAGGCCGGGCTCGATGGTGAAGACCATGCCCGGCTCGACGATGCCCTCGAGGTAGAGCTCGCGCTTGGCCTCCGCGCAGTCGTGCACGTCGAGGCCCAGGTGGTGGCACGTGCCGTGGACCATCCACCGGCGGTAGAGCTTCGACTCGGGGTCGACCTGCTCGGGCGCGATGCCCCACTCGTTCAGGCGCTTCTCGATGACCTCCATCGCCGCGAGGTGGACGTCGAGGAAGCGGATGCCCGGCTTGACGATCGCGAAGGCGGCGTCGGCGGCCTCGAGCACGATCTCGTAGACGCGGCGCTGCAGCGCGGTGTACTCGCCCGAGATCGGGAGGGTGCGCGTGATGTCGGCGGTGTAGAGGCTCTCGACCTCGACGCCCGCGTCGAGCAGCAGCAGGTCGCCCTCGCGCACCTGGCCGGTGTTCGAGATCCAGTGCAGCGTCGTCGCGTGCGGCCCGGCGGCGGCGATGGTCTCGTAGCCGACCGTGTTGCCCTCCTCGCGCGCGTGGCCGTCGAAGGTCGCCTCGATGACGCGCTCGCCGCGCTTGTGCGCGATCGCGCGGGGCAGCTCGGGGATCACCCGCTCGAAGCCCGCGATGGTCGCGTTCACGGCGTCGCGGATCTGCTGGATCTCGTACTCGTCCTTGACGAAGCGCATCTCCGACAGCGCGATGCGGACGCTCTTGCCGGGCTGGTTCGCGGTGCGCACGCCCTGCGGGAGGTCCGACAGCGCCTTGGTGGCGATGCCCGTCATCGCCTCGAACTCGGCGAGGCCGTTGCGGCGGCCGATCCAGAACTCGCCCGCGGCCGGGTCGGAGTAGAAGCCCTCGTCGCCGGGCTGCGCCGGCGGCACCAGGTACAGGGTGACGTCGTGACCCTCGGCGCCCTCGAGGGGCTCGAAGATGAGCAGCGCCCCGGGCTCGTGGTCGAGGCCCAGCCCCGTGAGGTAGGTGAAGTCGCTGCTCGGCCGGAAGCGGTAGTCCGTGTCGTTCGCGCGCGTCTTGAGGGTGCCCGCGGGCACCACGATGCGCTGGCCGGGGAACATCGCGCTGAGGCGCGCACGGCGCTCGGCGGCGTAGGGCGCGGCGGCGATCCGCGTCACCTCGACGTCCTCGTGAGGCGCCCAGTGCTGCCCCATGAAGTCCTTGAACTCCTGGGTGGCCGGGCGCGTGGTGCGGGCCTTGTTGGTCTCAACCTTGTCGTTCACCCGGCAATGGTCGCACGGCGTCGGGGCGGCCGATGCCGCCGCTGGTCCCTCCCCGCCGGGCGGGGGACGATGCGTCAGCCGGCGACCGCGACGATGACGGCGCCCGCGAGGAGCAGCGAGCTGATCGGGCCGAAGACCGCGCGCTCGCGAGGGCTGCGCGAGGCCAGGTTGCCGAGCATCGTGAGGGCGAGGAAGCCGACGATCACCCACAGGACGACGGTGATCGCGGTGGTGCGGCCGTCACCGATCACGCCTGCCCCCGCGAGCACCGCGGCGGCCATGCCGCACAGCACCAGCGCGGAGAACGCGCTGCCGACGCGCAGGCGCACGGGAAGCGTGCCGCGGTGCGTGCCGCCCCACGCGGCCTCGCCCCACGGCGCGCCGGCGGCGAGCGCCACCTGGAAGATCGCGACGAGGACGAGGAGCCCCGCGGTGGCCCACGCGACGCCCTCGACGAGCGTCATGAGGGCGTCTCCGATGCGGTGGCGGGCATGGCGCCCATCCTGGCGGGCGAGCGCGGGTGCCGCAAGACCCCGGCATGCCTAGGCTGGCCCCGTGCGGATCGACCTCCATACCCATTCGAACGTCTCCGACGGCACCGGCACGCCGGCCCAGGTGATGCGCGACGCCGCCGCGGCGGGCCTGGACGTGGTCGCGCTCACCGATCACGACTCGACGGATGGCTGGGAGGAGGCGGCGGCCGAGGCGGACCGCCTGGGCCTGCGCTTCGTCCCCGGGATCGAGGTCTCCGCGAAGGACCGGTGGGTGTCGATCCACATGCTCGCCCTCTGGCCGCGCCCGGACGATGCGGCGCTCGCCGAGATCCTCGCCCTCACCCGCGACGCGCGCGTGGGGCGCGCGCGCAGCATGGTCGAGCGGATCTCGGTCGAGTACACGCTCGAGTGGGAGGACGTGGTGCGCCAGTCCGGCGACGCCGCGACCGTGGGGCGTCCCCACATCGCCGACGCGCTGGTCGAGCGCGGCCACTTCGCGACGCGCGGCGAGGTGTTCGACGCGATCCTCCACAACAGCTCGCGCTTCTACGTCCACCATTACGCGCCCGACGTGCACGATGCGGTGCGCGCCATCCGCGCAGCCGGTGGCGTGCCGGTCTTCGCGCACCCGGGCGCCCACGCGCGCGGCCGCGTGGTGCCGGACGCGGTGATCGCGTCGCTCGCCAAGGCCGGGCTCGCGGGGCTCGAGGTCGACCACCGCGACCATGACGAGGAGTCGCGCGCGCGGCTCGCGGCGCTCGCGGACCGGTACGGGCTGATCCGCACCGGCTCGTCGGACTATCACGGGACGGGGAAGCTCAACCTGCTGGGCGAGAACCTCACGTCGCCCGCGGCTTTCGAGGCTCTCGAGGCGCAGCGCGGGTAGGCCGGGCCCGGCCGCCGTCCGCGGGCGCCGGGACCTATCATGCGGTCATGACCCGTCAGCCCCGCATCGAGGACGTCGCCATCGCGGGCGACGTCATCCGCCTCGGCCAGTTCCTCCAGCTCGCCGGTCTCGTCGACACCGGCGGGGAGGCGAAGGAGGCCATCCTCGAGGGCGACGTCGAGGTCAACGGCGAGGTCGACCTTCGCCGCGGGCGGCAGCTGCGTCACGGCGACGTCGTCACCCTCGACGGGCGCGGGGCCCGCGTCTCCGCCTGACGCGGCGCCGCATCGTCCCCGCCGGAGGGTCCGCCCGGACATGACGAAGGGCGGGACCCCCGTGGGGATCCCGCCCTCCTGACGGTGCTTACTCGCCGGCCGGCTGCGCCTGGGGCGCCGAGCCCTCGCCCGAGCCCGAGCCGCCCGAGCGGCGGCGACGGCGGTTGCGGCTGCGGCGCGGCTTGGCCTCGCCCTCGCCGGTCGGGCCGTTCGAGGCGCCCTCGGCACGCGGCTCTCGCGGCGCCGAGCCCTCGCCCGAGCCGCCCTGGCCGGAGCCTCCGCGGCGACGGTTGCGGCTGCGGCCCGAGCCGCCCTCACGCGAGCCCTCGCCCGAGCCGCCGCGGCCGCCCTGACCGCGACCGCCGGAACGGCCGCCCTGGCCGCCGGAGCGGCCGGAGCCGCCGGAGCCGCCCGTGTGCTTGCCGGTCTCGCCGAGGTCCTCGAGCGTCTCCGCCTCGAGACCCTCGCGGGTGCGCTTGTCGCGCGGCAGACGGCCCTTGGTGCCCTCGGGGATGTCGAGGTCCGTGAACAGGTGCGGGGAGCTCGAGTACGTCTCCTGGGGCTCGGGGTAGCCGAGGTCCAGCGCCTTGTCGATCAGCGACCAGCGCGGCACGTCGTCCCAGTCGACGAACGTCACGGCGGTGCCGGTCTTGCCCGCGCGGCCGGTACGGCCGATGCGGTGGAGGTACGTCTTCTCGTCCTCGGGGCACTGGTAGTTGACCACGTGCGTGACGTCGGTGACGTCGATGCCGCGCGCCGCGACATCGGTCGCGACCAGGATGTCGATCTTGCCCGAGCGGAAGGCGCGGAGCGCCTGCTCGCGGGCGCCCTGGCCCAGGTCGCCGTGGATCGCGCCGGCGGCGAAGCCGCGCTCGCGCAGCTCGTCGGACACCTTCGCGGCGGTGCGCTTGGTGCGGGCGAACACCACCGTGAGGCCGCGGCCGTTGGCCTGCAGCAGGCGCGCGAGCACCTCGACCTTGTCGAGCGCGTGGGCGCGGTAGACCACCTGCTTGATGGCCTTGACGGTGGCGCCGTCGTCGTCCGGGTCGGCCGCGCGGATGTGCGTGGGCTGCGTCATGTAGCGGCGGGCCAGCGCGACGACCGCGCCGGGCATCGTCGCCGAGAACAGCATGGTGTGGCGCGACGCGGGCGTCGCGGCGAGCAGGCGCTCGACGTCGGGGAGGAAGCCCAGGTCGAGCATCTCGTCGGCCTCGTCGAGCACCACGGTCTTGATGAAGCGCAGGTCCAGGTGGCCCTGGTTGAGCAGGTCGATCATGCGGCCGGGGGTGCCGACGATGACGTCCGCGCCCTTCTGGAGGGCCTCGATCTGGGGCTCGTACGCGCGGCCGCCGTAGATCTGGACGATGCGCACGGCGCGCTTGCGCGACGCGGCCTCGAGGTCGTTGGCGACCTGGACGGCGAGCTCGCGGGTCGGCGCGACGATGAGCGCCTGCGGCTTGCCCTTGGCGTCGCCGAGGAGCTCGTAGGCGTCCTCGCCGGGGGCGGCGGTGCGCTGCAGCGCGGGGATGCCGAAGCCGAGGGTCTTGCCGGTTCCGGTCTTGGCCTGGCCGATGATGTCGTGGCCCGACAGCGCGACCGGGAGGGTCATCGCCTGGATCGGGAAGGGGGAGGTGATGCCCTTCTCCGCGAGGGCCTCGACGATGCGGTGATCGACGTCGTAGTCCGCGAAGGTGGTGTCGGGCGTCTGCACGCTGGCGTGCGTCTCTGTCATGGTGCTCCGATGGATTCGGGGGCGCTCACGCGCCGATAAGGCGGGCAGCCGATCGCGAATCATCCTCTTCGGCGGCGCATCGCTGTCAGCAGCGGTACCGCGTGTCACATGACGACCGGTCAGCCCCGGGTCGCGTCACAGTGTACCGGCGCAGGGTGCCGTAGGGATAGGGCCCCTGGTCCGGGCGTGTCCCCGTGGAGACGCGACGAGGGGCCCGCGGCATGCGCCGCAGGCCCCTCGTGACTCCGTCTCTACGCCTCGAAGCCGACGCGGCGCTTGGTCTCTTCGCCGATGTCGACGTAGCCGAGCGCGGCGCCCGGGACGATGACCCGGCGACCCTTCGCGTCGGTGATGTCGAGCGTGCCGCCGCCGACCGCGGTGGCCACGGCCTTCGTGACCGCGTCCGCGCTCATATCGGTGTCGATCGCGATCTCGCGGGACACGTTCTGCACGCCGATCCGAATCTCCACGGCAGCCTCCAATGCTCAGCCCAGGGGGTGTTCGCCCTTATCCTAGGGCGATGAGTCGGCGGTCCGGAGGCCTGTTCGCGGGCAGGGGAATCGCCCTTCCCGGTCTCCGGGTGACCCTCGGAACCATCGTGGCGTGCTTCGCGATCGGCATCGGCGCGGGGTGGGTGACGGCCCAGGTCCCCGACTGGTACCGGGCGTGGAGCGAGCCCGAGCCGACCGTCTCCGCGAGCCCGAGCGCCACGCCGGAGCCCGACGTCACGCTGCCCGAGATGGCGGCGATCACGCGCCCTCTCGATGAGGACGATGCGGCCGCAGGGATCATCACCACCGTGGTCGAGGAGCGGGGCGAGGGGACCTTCTCCCCGGCGACCGGATCGCCCGCGACCTCGTCCCCGAGCGCGTCGGCGGAGGCCTCGGCCGAGGCCGCCCCGACCCGCTACGTGCGGATCGACGTCGAGGACGGCGTGGCGATCGACGACGACGCCTTCGCGGACTACGTCATGGAGACCCTGAACGATCCGCGCGGATGGGGATCGGCCGGTCGCCTCCAGTTCGTGCTTACCGACGGCGCCGCGGACGTGCGGGTGGTGCTCGCGAGCCCGTACACGCTCGCGCTGCAGTGCTCCGACGTGCACACCGCCGCGGAGACGGAGGGCGCCGCCCCCTCGGCGAGCGCGGCGCCCGCCGAGGACGCCGAGTCGTCGGACCCGGCGTGCGCGAGCGCGGGCATCGTGCCCGTGTCGACCTACGACTGGACCGCCGGCCTCGAACGCTACGGCGGGAAGCGCGTCGCGGCGCGCGCCTACCTCCTCAACCACGGGGTGGGCCACGTCTTCGGCTCGGAGGACGCGGAATGCGAGTCGGGCCGCGCCGACGTCATGGTCGACCAGGCCGCGATGGGCAAGGAGTGCAAGGTCAACCCCTGGCCCTTCCCCGACGCGGCGACCTCCTGAGGCACGATGTCGCACCCGGGTGATGTGATTCCCGCATGACCTCGCTGCGCCTGCTTCCGGCTCCTGTCGCGGAGCCGCTCCCCGCGCTCGACCAGGCGCAGCGGGCCGCGGTCGACGCCGCGCTCGCGGCGCGCGCGCCCGGCTCGCCCGGACACCTCGTCGTGGTGGGCGCCGTCGGCGCGGGGAAGACCACGGTCGCGGGCGCGGCGGCCCTCGAGGCGGTCGACCGCGGCCTCGACCCGTCGCGGCTGCTCGTCCTCGCGGCGACCCGCGCGGGGGCCGCGCGGCTGCGCGATCGGCTCTCGCTGGCCTTCGACCGCCCGGTGGGCGCACCCGTGGTGCGCACCGCGGCCTCGGCCGCGCACGCGATCCTCACGGCGCAGGCCGCGGCGCTCGGCGACCCGCCGCCGGTGCTGGTGACCGGCGCGGAGCAGGACCAGATCCTGCGCGAGCTGCTCGAGGGGCACCGCAGGGGCCTCGGGCGGGTGCCCGACTGGGGCGGAGCCCTGCCGCCCGAGGCGACCGTGCTCGCAGGCTTCCGCGCGGAGCTGCGCGACCTTCTCATGCGCGCGAGCGAGGCCGGCCTCACCGCCGAGGCGCTCGCGGCTCTCGGCGACCGCACCGGCCGGCCCGAGTGGCGTGCCGCCGCGGACGTCATGGACGAGTACGACGCGATCCTCGGTTGGCGCGCGATCACGCCGGATCAGGGCGCGCGCTTCGACCCGGCGGTGGTGGTGGCGCAGGCCGCCCACGCGTGGCGGACCTGGGAGGGACCCGCGGAGCGGCCGGCATGGGACCTGGTCCTCGTCGACGACGCCCAGGACCTCACCGCGGCGGGCGTGGACCTGCTGCGCGCGCTCGCCGAGGGCGGTGCGCGGCTCGTGCTGCTCGGTAACGCGGACGAGGCGGTCCAGGGCTACCGCGGCGCCGTCCCGGCCGCGCTCGCCGATGCGGCGGGGCCCGAGGGCTTCGACGCGACCGTGATGAGGCTTGGGCCCGGCCACCGGCAGGAGGGCGCGCTCGCCGCGGTCGCCTCCGCGGCGGTGAGCCGCATCGGCACGTCCGGTGTCGGCTCCGCGCGTGTGCCGGCTCCCGCGCCGGACGGCGGCGACGTGCAGATCCTCCTGGCCGCGCATCGTCACGCGCACTCGCGCGCCATCGCGCAGGCGCTGCGCCGCGCCCGCCACGGCCTCGACGGCGCCGAGGTGCCGTGGGGTGAGATGGTGGTGATCGCGCGCTCGTCGGCGAGGCTGCGCGAGATCCGGGCTGACCTCGCGGCCGCCGACATCCCGTGCGAGACCCTCGGCGACGGGACCGCGCTGCACCTCGAGCCCGCCGTCGCGCCGCTGCTCGTGCTCATGCGGCGGGCCGCCGAGCGCGCGCGCGGCGAGGAGCATCCGTGGGAGGAGGCGGAGGTCTCCGCGCTGCTCGGCTCGCGGCTCATCGGCATCGACCCGGTCGCGATGCGGCGCCTGCGCCGGGCCCTCGTCCGCGAGGAGCGGCGCGGCGGCGGCGAGCGCGCCTCCGCGGAGCTGCTCACCGAGGCGATCGAGGCCCCGGAGCGGTGGGCGACGGTCGGGACGCCCGAGGCGCGGCTCGCGGAGCGGGCCTCGCGCGCGCTGGCCGCCGGGGCGGAGGCCGCCGCGGACGGCACCCCCGCGACGGTCGCATGGGCCGTGTGGGACGCGCTGCGGGTCGCCGACGAGTGGCGCGCGGCCGCGCTCGCGGGCTCCGCGCGCGACGACGCGGACCTCGACGCCGTGATCGCGCTGGTGCGCGCCGCGACCCTGTACGTCGAGCGGATGCCGTCCGCCTCGGTCGAGTCGTTCCTCGATCACCTCGAGGGTCAGGACTTCGCCGCCGACACGCTGGGTGCGCGCGGACGGATCGAGGACGTCGTCTCGTTCCGCACGCCGGCCTCCGCCGCGGGCCGCGAGTGGGAGATGGCGGTGGTCGCCGGCCTCGAGGAGGGCGCGTGGCCCGACACCCGGCTGCGCGACGCGGTGCTCGGGGCGCAGCATCTTGCGGAGATCCTCGCGGGGCGCGCCGAGGCGGTCCCGCTGGAGCCGCGGGCGCGCGCGGCGTGGGCGCGGGCGGCCCGGCGCGCCGTCATCGACGACGAGACCCGCGCCTTCGCGGTCGCGGTGTCGCGCGCGCGGACCAGGCTGGTGCTCACGTGCGTCGACGGCGAGGACGAGCGCCCGTCGCGCTACCTCGAGTGGGCGTCGGCCGCGGCAGGCGTCGAGGCGCAGCGCGCCGACACCACGCCGCGCGTCACGGACCTGCGCTCCGCGGTGGCCGCCGTGCGCGCGGGCGCGGCCGACGCGGCCGGGCCGGCGCGCGAGGCTCACGTCGAGCTGCTGACGAGGCTCGCGGAGCTCGGGGTCGCGGGCGCCGACCCCCGCGAGTGGCACGGCGTCCCCGAGCCGTCCTCGGAGGTCGGCATGTGGGATGCGGAGCAGCCGGTGCGGGTGTCGCCGTCGCGGCTCGAGGCGCTTGAGACCTGCCCGCTGCGGTGGGCGCTCGAGACCACGGGCGGCACGGCCGCGTCGAGCGAGAAGCAGAGCCTCGGCACGCTGGTGCACGAGGTCGCCGCCGAGCTCCCGCACGGGACCCATGCGGAGCTCGCCGCCGCGCTCGAGGAGCGCTGGCCCCAGATCGCGGGCACCGAGACGTGGCCGGACCGCGTGCTCAAGGAGCGGGCTGACGCGATGATCCGCCGCCTCGCGGGCTACGTCGCGGGCACACGCGCCGCCGAGGTGCGGGTCGAGCAGCCGTTCTCCGTGCAGATCGGGCGCGCGGTGGTCGCGGGCAGCGCCGATCGCGTGGAGGTGAGCGAGGGCCGCGCGCGCATCGTCGACCTCAAGACGGGCACCGCGGTGTCGAAGGCCGCCGCGGAGGAGCACGCGCAGCTCGCGATGTACCAGCTCGCGGCCGAGCATGGCGGGTTCCGCGATGTCGCGGGGGCCGAGGGCGCCTCCCTCGTGTTCGTCGGCGGCTCGACGCAGGGCGCCAGCGAGCGCGCACAGCCGTCGATCGACGTGGACAAGGAGCGCGAGCGGCTCGCGACCGCGGTGGACACCATGGCCAAGGCGACGTTCGACGCGGTCACCAACGACCGCTGCTCGTCGTGCCCGGTGCGACGCTCGTGCCCGGCGTGGCCCAGCGGACGGCAGGTGACGGACGGATGAGCGAGGCGACCCCGGTGGTGGACCCCGGCGACGAGGGCCTGGTGAGGGGCGAGCGGCGCGAGGCGCGCGCGCTCGTCGAGCTGGTGACGGGGCGCCCGCCCACGCCCGAGCAGGAGGGCGTCATCGGCGCGGGGCTCGACCCGATGCTCGTCGTCGCCGGCGCAGGCTCCGGCAAGACGGAGACGCTGTCCCTGCGCATCGTCTACCTCCTCGATCACGCCGAGGAGCTGTTCGGCACCCCGATCAGCCCGGACGAGATCCTCTGCCTCACCTTCACCCGCAAGGCCGCGGCGGAGATCGCCGAGCGCGCCGAGTCGCGCATCACCGCGGCCTTCGGCTCGGACCCGTCGCGGCCTCCCGCCTCGGTGTCGACCTACAACGCGTACTCGGCGCAGCTGGTCGCGGAGCACGGGCTGCGGCTCGGCATCGACCCGGACGCGACCACCCTGACCGCCGCGGCGCTGTGGCAGCTCGCCTCGGACGTCGTGGGGACGTGGACGGGGCCGCTCGACACCGACGCCGCGGTCAGCACCGTCACCACGTCGATCGCGCGGCTCGCCGGCCAGCTGCGCGACCACGACGTCGCGCCGCAGGAGCTCCGGGACTGGGCGCGCGCGGCGCAGGTCGCGCTCGAGGAGCTGCCCAAGAACGCGGGCGACCGCGCGCCGGGCCCGCTCACCACCCGCACCGGCAGCGCGAACGACCACGCCAAGCGGATCGCCAAGCTCCGCACCCTCACCGCGGTCGCGGAGCTGGTCGAGGAGTTCCAGCGTCGCAAGCGCGAGGCCTCGCAGCTCGACTTCGCCGACCAGGTCGCCTTCGCCGCGGAGCTGTCGCGGCTCGAGGCGGTGCAGGCCATCGAGCGCGGTCGCTACCGGGCGATCCTGCTCGACGAGTTCCAGGACACGTCCCCGGGCCAGCTGCGGCTGTTCGCGCGGCTGTTCGGCGCGGACCACCACGTCATGGCGGTCGGCGACCCGAACCAGGCGATCTACGGCTTCCGCGGCGCCTCGGAGAGCGCGCTGCCGATGTTCGTCGAAGAGTTCGCCCATGGCCGCGACGTCCGTCAGGCCGCGCTGTCCGTGTCGTGGCGCAACGAGGGCGCGGTCCTCGACGTCGCGAACGCCGCGGCCGCGCCGCTGCGCGAGGCCTCGCGGGTCGCGGTGCTCCCGCTGCGCTCGCGTGCGGGCTACCTCGGCACCGCGGAGCCGACGCGCCGCGCCCCGGGCGTCGACAGCATGGTCGCCGCGGATCAGGTGACGGAGGCCGATGCGGCCGTGGCGTGGCTCGTCGCGCGACGCGCCGAGCTCGCGGCAGGCGGGGCGCCCACCACCGCGGCGGTGCTGTGCCGCCGCCGCGCGCAGTTCGCGCCCGTGGTCGAGGCGCTGGTGCGCGCGGGCATCGACTACGAGGTCGTGGGCCTGGGCGGGCTCATCGACACGCCGGAGGTCTCGGACCTCGTCGCGCTGCTCGAGATCGCGCACGACCCGTCCCGCGGCGACTCCGCGATGCGGCTGCTCACCTCGGAGCGGGTCGCGCTCGGCGTGCGCGACCTCGCGGCGCTCCACGACTGGTCGCGCGAGCTCGCCGGCCCCCGCGAGGCGCGCGACAGCGAGGCGAGCCTGGTCGACGCGCTCGCGACGCCGCCCCCCGCGGGCTGGGTCTCGCGCGAGGCGCGGGCGCTGTCCGAGGCGGCGCACGCGCGCATCGTGCGTCTGCAGCGGGCCGTCACCGCGGTCCGCACGCGCACCTACCTCTCCCTGCCCGAGCTCATCCTCGCCGCCGAGCGCGCATGGGGGCTCGACATCGAGGCCGCCGTCGCGCGTCCCGACGGTCGTGCCGCACGCAACGTCGACGCGTTCGTCGACGCCGCACGCCAGTTCGCGGCCGGTGCCGAGCGCGCGACGCTCGGCGCCTTCCTCGCATGGCTCGAGGCCGCGCGCAGCGAGGAGGGCGGGCTCGAGCTGCCTGTGAAGGACCCCGAGCCCGGCGCCGTCCAGGTGCTCACGGTCCACGCCGCCAAGGGCCTCGAGTGGGACGTCGTCGCGGTGCCGGGCCTGGTCGACGGGCACTTCCCCTCGGTGGGGGAGCCCTCCTCGCGCCGCCCGTACTACACGGACGGCGGCTGGCGCGGGAAGGGCGTCGAGCTGCCCTACGAGCTGCGGCTCGACCGCGACGATCTGCCCCACTGGGACTGGCGCGGGGCCGCGGACCACGGCACGCTCGCGGACTCGATCGAGGAGTTCGAGAAGGAGTGCGGGCTCCATCGCGTCGCGGAGGAGCGTCGGCTGTTCTACGTGGCCGTGACGCGCGCCAGGTCGCATGTGCTGCTCTCGGCCTCGTGGCGGGCGGGCGGAGTGACCATCCGTACGCCCTCGGTGTACCTCCGCGAGCTGGTCGACCTGGGCATGCTGTCCGACGCGGCCTGGGAGCCGCGCCCCGAGGACGGCTCCGCCGTGGAGGTCGAGCCCGTGATCGCGACGTGGCCGCCCGCACCGACCGAGGCGCAGCTCGAGCGCCGAGCGCTCGCGCAGGAGGTGCTCGCCGCGTTCGACGCGCGTGCTGCGGGGGAGTCCCGTGCGGACCGCGAGTGGGCGGAGCTGCCGCTGGGACGTGAGATCTCGGCGATGCTCGAGGAGCGTCGCGAACGCGAGCAGGGCGTCGGTGACGTCGCCATGCCGGCGCACCTGTCGACCTCGGCGCTCGTGGCCCTGCGGCGCGACCGGGACGCGTTCACCGCGCAGCTGCGCCGTCCGCTGCCCGCGCAGCCCACCGCGGCGGCGCAGCGCGGCAGCCTGCTCCACGCCTGGATCGAGGCGCAGTACGGCCACGTGCCGCTGCTGTCGATCGACGACCTCGGCCCGGACGAGGACGCGGCCGACATCGAGGCGCTCACCGAGGCGTTCGCGCGCTCGGCCTGGGCGGCGCGCACCCCCAGCCACATCGAGGTCGACGTCGAGGTGCCCATCGCCGGCGTCACCATCCGCTCGCGCATCGACGCGGTGTTCCCCGCGGGTGCGGGGCTCGACCGGGTCACGGTGGTCGACTGGAAGTCCGGCTCGGCGCCGCGCGACCCCGAGGAGCGCGCCTCGCGCGAGGTGCAGCTCGCGGTGTACCGGCTCGCGTGGTCCGAATGGACCGGGGTGCCGCTCGAGGACGTCGATGCGGCCTTCCACTACGTGAAGGACGATGCGACCGTGAGGCCGGAGCGGCTGCTCACGCGCGAGGAGATCGAGGCGCTGCTCGCCACCTGACGCGGGTGGCACGCGGGATGGGGCGCCCGAGGACGTCGGTCGTCAGCGGTGAGGCGTGAGGTGCGAGCCGTCAGGCGTCGTCGCCGTCGACCTCGTCGAAGAGCATCGCCTCGAGGTCCACGAGCATGCCCTCGCCGTCGGAGGTGATGTCGGCGTTGTCGGTGCGCACGCCGTACATGAGCCAGCGCATGAGCGCCATCTCCGAGGCGAGGCGGGCGCGGTCGAGCAGATGCGGATCCCGCAGCTCGCGGCGGCGGCCGTGGTACGCCTCGACCACGGAGTCGAGCACATCGTCGGGGGCGGCCGCGACCAGCCAGGCGAGGTCGTCGGCGGGATCCGCGACGCGCGCGTCCATCCAGTCGACGATGCCCACCACCGAGCCGTCGGCGACGAAGATCTGGTGCTCGCCCATGTCGCCGTGGACCACCGTCGGGTCGAAGCGCCACCAGGCGACGTTCTCGAGCTGGCGCTCCCAGCGGTCGGCGAGGCGCGGCGGCACCTTGCCGGTCTGGATCCCGGCGTCGAGCTCGGCGAGGCGGCGCTCCCTGAACTCCTCGGGGGAGTACGAGGGCAGGCCCTGGTCCTCGACCACGGCGATCGGAAGCTCGTGGATCTCGGCGATCGCACGGCCCACCGACGCGGCCAGGCCCGGACCGGGCTGCAGCGCCGCGAGCATGAGCTGCGCGCCGCGGACCTCGGTGTAGACGATCGCGCGGCCCTCGTCGGTGCCCAGCTCGGCGGCGCCCTCGGGGTGGGGCACCTCGAACGACACGATGCCCGCCTCGTACGCCCGCTTGAGCGCGTTGAGGAGCCCCTTCTCGGCCTCGAGGGCCGCACCGGCGGCGGCGCGCTTGGGCGCACGCACGATCCATCGGCGCCCGGTCGCGTCCTTCACCACGACGACCTCGAAGTCGGCGTCGGTATGCGGGCTGCGGAGCACGTCGTAGACGTCGAGCCCGGGCACGGCGACGGACGCCAGGGCTGCGAGCGCGAGCGGTGAACGAGGCACAGGCTCACGGTAGAGCCAACGGCGGCGCGGCGCCACGCTCCACGCCGCGCGGGCCAGGGACGATGCCTCGCGTGCCCGGGTCCGGTGGGCGACCGTGGATGCCCCATGGCACGCGTGCACGGCGCGGAAGCGACCGCCGGCGCCCCATTCCGGCGGGGGAGGGTCGCGAGGTGGCTGGCGGATGCACCGAGCCCACCCCGCCCCCCCCGGCGAATGGGGCGCTCACGGACGGTTTCGACGCGGTGCCGTCTCCCATGGGGCGCCTGTTGTCGGCTCGGCAGTACGGTGACGGGATGAGGAACCCCTGGCCGCTCGACCTGCCCAGCCGCATCGACCGCGCCGCCGAGCGCCGCGACACCGTCGACCTCGAGGGCTGCGACGCGATCGTGGTGCGCGACGGGCGTGTCCTCACGGCGGACGGTCGCCTGATCGAGCTCGCGCCTGCCGACCAGCCGGAGGCGCGGCTGCGCATCTACCTGGGGCGTGACGGCGACCGCGACCTCGCGGCGCTCGTGCCCGAGGACGCCTCGTTCGGCGCGGACCCGGACGGCATCGGCGGCGAGCGCATGAGCGGGCTGCGCGACCTGCTCGCCGGTTTCTGGGACCGCGGCACCGACGGCGAGCGCGACCACGAGCTCGCCTCGACCGCCGTGGCGATCGCCAACTGGCACGCGAGCCACCCGCGCTGCTCGCTCTGCGGGGAGCCGACGGTGCCGGATCACGGCGGGTGGGTGCGCCGCTGCGAGCGTGACGACCGCGAGCACTACCCGCGCACCGACCCCGCGATCATCGTCGCCATCACCGATCCCGAGGACCGGCTGCTGCTCGCCCACGCCGCGAGCTGGTCGCCGCGACGCTTCTCCCACCTTGCGGGCTACGTCGAGCCGGGGGAGACCTTCGAGCAGGCCGTGCACCGCGAGGTGGAGGAGGAGTCGAGCCTCGCGCTCACCGACCTCGAGTACCTGGGCTCCCAGCCGTGGCCGTTCCCCGCCTCGGTGATGGTGGCCTTCCGCGCGCGCACCGCCCGCCCCGAGGCGCTCGCGCTCGACATGGACGAGGTCTCCGAGGCGCGCTTCGTCGCGCGCGAGGACCTCGCCGACCTCATCGCGACCGGCGAGGTGATCCTCGCGCCCAAGGGCTCGGTCGCGCGCCGGATGCTCGAGGACTGGTACGGCGGCGTCCTCCCGGAGCGTCGCGCGGACGTGACCGTCGACGTGTGACGGCGACCGTGCGGCGGGCGGGCCGGGCGCCCGTCCACGCCTGCGCCACGCACGTTCCCTGCGTGTCCTCGCCCGCCTCTGGCTCCGAGCCCGGCGCCGCGGATAGCCTCCCCGCATGGACGATGCGCCCGCGCCGGCGGGCCCGCGGCCACCCGCTTCCTGAGGGAGGGACGATGATCGAGCTCGACGACTTCGCGAGCACCGTCGGCCTCGTCACGGGGCCGCTGCGGGCACGGCTCGAGGGTCGCGGATACCGGGTCGCCGCCGTGATGAACGAGGCGTCCGAGCACGTCCTCCACGTCTTCGTCGAGAACGAGGCCCTGGGCTTCTGCGTCACATGGGACTGGCACGAGGCACGATGCGTGGCCTACCCGGCACCGCACCGCGCCGAGTGGTGGAGATGGGCGATCGACGCCGGAGGAGCGGCGCGCTGGCGCGGCCAGCCGCGTCCGCAGGCCGAGGCCTCGCCCGACGCGATCGCCGGGCTGCTCGACCGGGTGGGCGAGCTCGAGGCGCTCGCGCGGAACCCCGACCGCTGGCGCGACGTCTGCCGCGGCCGGCTGCCCGCCTGACCGGAGCGCGCATCGTCCACAAGGCGCACCTCGCTGTCGGCGCCGGCTGACACAATGGCCGCGATGTCAGCAGACCAGATCCTCGAGGCCCTCGACCCCGAGCAGCGGGAGGTCGCCTCCGCGCTCCACGGTCCCGTCGCCGTGCTCGCGGGCGCCGGCACCGGCAAGACGCGCGCGATCACGCACCGCATCGCGTACGGCGTGCGCGTCAACGCGTACAACCCGCAGTCCGTCCTCGCGGTGACGTTCACCGCACGCGCGGCGGGGGAGATGCGCACCCGCCTCCGCGGGCTCGGCGTCACGGGCGTCCAGGCGCGCACGTTCCACGCCGCCGCGCTCCGCCAGCTCAGCTACTTCTGGCCGCAGGTGATCGGCGGTCAGATCCCCGAGCTCGTCAAGCAGAAGGCCCCGCTCGTGGGCCGTGCCGCGCGCGACGCCGGCCTCAGTCCCGACCGTCTCACCGTCCGCGACCTCGCGGCGGAGATCGAGTGGGCGAAGGTCTCGCTCGTCGACCCGGCCGACTACGCCGCGAAGATCGCGCGGCTCGGCCGCCCGTCGCCCGCCAACCTTCCCGCGACCCAGGTCGCCGATGTCATGCGCGCGTACGAGGACGCCAAGACCGATGCCGTCGTGCTCGACTTCGAGGACATCCTCCTCATGCTCGCGGACATCGTGGGCCGCTTCCCCGAGGTCGGCGACCAGATCCGCCGCCAGTACCGGCACTTCGTGGTCGACGAGTACCAGGACGTCTCCCCGCTCCAGCAGTTCGTGCTCGAGCAGTGGCTGGGCGGCCGCCGCGAGCTGTGCGTGGTCGGCGACCCGGCGCAGACCATCTACTCGTTCGCCGGCGCGAGCCCCGAGCACCTCCTGCAGTTCACGCGCACCTACCCCGACGCGACCCAGGTGCGCCTGGTCCGCGACTACCGCTCGACGCCGCAGGTGGTGCGCCTCGCCAACGAGCTCATGCGCAAGCGCGGCGCCGGCGGTCTCGGCGTCGAGCTCGTGGCGCAACGGCCCACCGGCCCCGCGGTCGACTACCGCGCGTACGACGACGACGAGTCGGAGGCGCAGGGCGTGGTCGCCGCGATCGAGCGGCTCATCGCCACCGGCGTGCCCGCGCGCGAGATCGCGGTGCTCTACCGCGTCAACAGCCAGTCGGAGGCGATCGAGGAGGCGCTCGCGGAGCGCGGCATCGGCTACCTGGTGCGCGGCGGCCAGCGCTTCTTCGACCGCGAGGAGGTGCGCAAGGCGATCGTGCTGCTGCGCGGCGCCGCGGTCGCGCCCGACGAGCGCCCGCTGGGCGAGAAGGTCCGCGACGCCCTCGGCGAGCTCGGATGGGCCGAGGAGCCGCCCGCGGCGCGCGGCGCGGTCCGGGAGCGCTGGGACGCGCTGCAGGCGCTGGTCAACCTCGCCGACGACCTCGCGGCGGACACCGGCGACGGGGCGACGATGCGCGACTACGTCGAGCACCTCGCCGAGCGGGCGCAGGCGCAGCACGCCCCGGCGGTCGAGGGCGTGACCCTCACCTCGATGCACGCCGCCAAGGGCCTCGAGTGGGACGCCGTGTTCATCGTCGGCTGCTCCGAGGGCCTGCTGCCCATCACCCACGCCGAGACCGACGAGCAGCTCGAGGAGGAGAAGCGCCTCCTCTACGTGTCCGTCACGCGCGCCCGCGAGCACCTCGCGCTCAGCTTCGCGCGCTCGCGCAAGGCGGGCGGCAAGGGCACCCGCAAGCGCACCCGCTTCCTCGAGCAGCAGTGGCCGGACGCCCGCCCCCCCCGCGCGGCGCGCAAGCCCACCTCCGAGAAGCTCGCGGACCTGGGACCCGAGGCGCTGCGGCTGTACGACACGCTCAAGCAGTGGCGCCTCGCGCTCGCGCAGGAGACATCGAAGCCCGCCTTCACGGTGCTGACGGACGTATCCCTCGTCGAGATCGCGCGCGACCGTCCGGCGACGCTGGGCGAGCTCGCCCGCGTGAGCGGCGTCGGCGCCTCCAAGCTCGACAAGTACGGCCTGCAGATCCTGGAGATCGTCGCCGAGGACTAGAGGGCGTCCGCGGTCGCGCCGGACGCACCGCAGCCGCAGTCGCGATGCGGCGCCGCGACGAGCCTCAGCGGCAGTCCGCGCTCGACGCGCCAGGCCGGTGCCGCACCTCCGGCGAGCAGGGCCGCGAGTGACGATGCGGCGAGCGCGCCCGCGAGCGAGGCCGACAGGGGATCGCGAGGCGGCGCGTACGCCTCGCACTGCGCCGCGAGCACGGGCCACGCGGGATCCGCATCGGCACGGCGCAGGTCGAGGCACCGCGCGCATGCGGCGGTCCCGGGGCTCACGGGGAGCACGGCCCACCCCGCCTCGTCGGCGAGCATGACCACGTGCGGTCCCGCGAGCATCAGCCGATGCTGCAGGCGGGCGGGGACGGCGCCGTACGCGGCGATGACCTCCCCGTCGACCCGGCGCGTCGCGTCGAGGTGCACGCGGATCCCGGGTGCCTCCTCGGCCAGCCGCCGCGCGAGGTGCCGGGTCCCCGCGGGTCCCCGGTCGCCGGCGAGCGCGACGAGGCTGACCGACGCGGCCCCGGCCGCCGCAGCCGCGATCGCGGCCGCCGCACCCGCGCCGGAGACCCCCTGGACCCGTACGTGCGCGCCCTCGAGATCCGGAGCGGGCGGTGCATCGTCCACCAGCCCGCGCTGCTCGGTCCCGTCGCCGCGCCACAGCTGCGGGACGGCGGGCTGCGGGCTCATGCGCCCACGGTCGCACGCGACGGCGACGGCGCCGCCGCTGTCCACAGGCGCCCCGAGACGCGCGAAGGGCCGGCCCCCAGCGGGGACCGGCCCTTACGGAGCTCTGCTGGCTTTACGCCTTGCCGAGGATGCGGTTCAGCTTGGTGCCGCACTCCGGGCAGACGGCCTTCGCCATGCGGCGGCCGTTCTCCGAGACGACGACGTCGCCCTCGGTGGTGCGCTTGTCCTTGCACTTGACGCAGTAGAACTCGCCCGAGTACTTGTCAGCCATTCGGCTCTCCTTCTCTCCTTGGCGCGGCGGAACGCGCCGCACGTCTGCGGGCCGCAGAGGGCCCTTGATCCCTCAGCGTAGACGGGACGGCGCGAAATCCAGCCATCGATGGACGGGTGTCGCGCCGCGGTCCGTGAGTACCTTACGCGTCCTCGGAGCCGAGGAGGCGTTCCAGCTCGCGGTCGACGTCGTCCTTCTCGCCGCGGCTGACGTAGCCCTCGACCCAGGTCTGCCACGCTCCGAGGTCCTCGGCGGTGGGCAGGAGGTCGGGGTGCGACCACACCTCGTCGCGTCCCTCGGAGCCGAGCCGGGCGTGCAGCGCGGCCCACATCGCCGAGGCGTCGCGCATGCGGCGCGGGCGCAGCTCGAGGTCGAGCAGGTTCGCGAACGTGTCCTCCGCGGGGCCTCCCGCGGCGCGGCGGCGGCGCATCATCTCGCGCAGCGCGCCCACATCGGGCAGGTGCGGCGCGGCGGCCCGCATCGTCACGTCGTCGACCCAGCCCTCGACGAGGGCGAGCAGGCTCTCGATGGACTCGAGCGTGGCCTTCTGCTCGTCGGAGTGGTGGGACTGGAAGATGCCGCGGTTGAGCGCCTTCTGGAGCCGCGCGGGGTCGCCCATGCCCGCGTCCCGCACGGCGTCCTCGAGCGCGTCGAGGTCGATGGTTATGCCCTGCGCGTAGCGCTCGATCAGGGTGTGGAGCTGTCCGGGCAGCCACGGCGCCGCCGCGAACAGGCGCACATGGGCGGCCTCGCGCAGCGCGAGGAACACGCGCACGGCGTCCTCCTCGATGTCGAGCCCGCTCGCGAACTCGGTGATCGCCGTGGGGACCATGACCACGCGCGGCTCCGCGAGCAGCGGCACGCCCAGGTCCGTCGCGCCGAAGGCCTCGCGCGCCATCTCGCCCGCCGCCTGGCCGAGGTGCATGCCGCACACGGTGGGGCTCACCGAACGCAGCAGCGCGCCAGGGTCCACGCCGGTGCCGGGCTCCGCGCCGATCTCGGGGCCCTCGACCGCGTCCTCGAGGAGCCCTCCGAGCGCGTGCGACACGCTGACGGCCACGGGCCCGGCGAGCGTGCGCCACGTCGGCAGGGTCGCCTCGACCCACTCGGCGCGGCTCCACACCCGCGGCTCGAGGCGCGTGGGGTCGAAGTCGGTGACGGCGTCGAGCCACAGCTCCGCGCGCGAGATCGCGGCACGATGCACCGAGGCCTGGGCGGCGGAGACCGAGGGGTCGCCGCCCTGCGAGGCGACGCCGCGCGCGACGTCGTGCGCGAGGCCCCAGTTGACGTCCTCACCCGAGGACTGCGCGATGAGCCCGCGGATCTGGCTCAGCACGTGCTCCATCATCGCGGGGCTCGCGGACAGGCCCGCCTGCGCCGCGAGCGCGTCGGGATCCATGCCCATGCGCGTGAGCTCCTCGAGGGCCGCCTCCGCGTCATCCCCGAACAGCTCTCGCAGCAGCCGCATCCACGGCGTCGACTCGTCGCTCACGCTCACTCCGTCCGCGCACGCCGCATGCGTGCTGCTTCCACGGTAACGAAGGAGATGCGCCGGATGCGCCGACGTTCGCTACCAGCAATGCCGGGCCTGGGCCGTCCGAGGATCCGCCACAATGGACCGGTGACGACCACCGAGGCCAGCACCCCCGCGCCCGCCGCAGGCGCGCCGTCCACGCGCCGTTCGACGGTGATGTCGATCGCCGGGCTCGCGACGAGCGCGCTGATCGCGCTGCTCACTGTGGTGCCGTCGCCGTACGCGATCGGCTCCCCGGGGCCGACGTTCGACACGCTCGGCACCGCCGACGGGGTCGAGCTGGTCGAGATCAAGGGCGCTCCCACCTACATGTCCTCCGGAGAGCTGCGGCTCACCACCGTCTCGGTGCAGCGCGCGGGCTCGCTGCCCTTCTCGATCGGTCGCGTGCTCGCGGCCTGGGCCTCGCAGAGCGAGTACGTGGTCCCGCAGGAGTCGGTCTACGGCACCGCGGAAGAGGAGGAGGAGGCGCAGGAGCAGGCCGCGCAGGAGTGGATCTCGTCGCAGGAGAGCGCCACCGTGTCGGCCCTCGAGGCGCTCGGCCACCCCGTGCCCGCCACGCTGCGCATCGTCGGCGCCTCCGAGCGGTCCAACGCCGCCGACCTGGTCGAGACGGACGATGTCATCGTCGCCGTCGACGGCGAGGACGTGGAGACCTTCACCGACCTGGTCGACGCGGTCGGCGACCGCGAGGCGGGGGACGACATCGCGGTGACGGTCGTGCGCGACGGCGAGCAGATCACCGAGACCTTCGCGACGCTCGACGACGGCGCGGGCGCCGCCGTGATGGGCCTCTACATCGACCCGGAGTTCGAGCTCCCGATCGACGTCACGGTGGGGATCGAGAAGGTCGGCGGCCCGTCGGCGGGCATGATGTTCTCGCTCGGAATCATGGACCGCCTCACCGAGGAGGACGAGCTCCAGGGCGCGCTGGTCGCCGGCACCGGCACCATCGACGCGACCGGAGACGTGGGCGCGATCGGCGGCATCCGTATGAAGCTCATCGGCGCACGCGACGCCGGTGCCGAGTGGTTCCTCGCGCCGGTCGAGAACTGCGCCGAGGTCAGCGGCAACATCCCTGATGGGTTGAACGTTGTCGCGGTGGACACGCTCGACGACGCGTACGAGGCCATCACCCGCATCGGTGCGGGCGACACCGCGGACCTTCCCGGGTGCTGAGCATGGCAGGCTAGACCCAACTCGACACGAAGGACAGCCCAGTGACGTTCGACGACGACCGCTCCGCTCGCCCGGTCCGGCCCGCCCCCGTCCCCCAGCGCCGTTCCCCGCTCGCCATCACGGCCGTGGTCCTCGGCGCGCTGGTCCTGCTCGCGATCGCGACCGCCAACGTCTGGACCGAGGTGGTCTGGTACCAGCAGCTCGGCTACACGGAGGTGTGGCGCACGCAGTGGCTGGCCCGCATCGTCCTCTTCGCGATCGCGGCGGTGCTCGCAGGCGGAGCCGTGTGGCTCAACCTGTGGATCGCGAAGCGCGTGCGCCCCGCGCGCACCGGCGGCCGCAGCCAGCTCGACCAGGTGCGTGCGCAGATCGAGCCGCTCCAGCGGGTCGCGATGATCGTGCTGCCCGCCGTGATCGGCCTCGTCATCGGCCTCGCGGTGTCCTCGCAGTGGGAGACCGTGGTCGCGTGGCTCAACCATGAGCCCTTCGGCGTCGAGGACCCGCAGTTCGGGCTCGACACGTCGTTCTACGTCTTCGTGCTGCCGGCGTACAACCTGTTCCTCACCGTGATCCTCGCGGTCGCGGTGCTGTCGCTGCTCATCGCGGCGTTCGTGCACCTGCTCTACGGCGGCATCGCCGGCACCGGCCGGTCCTTCGTCGCGTCCAAGGGCGCGCGCATCCAGCTCGCGGTGCTCGGCGCGATCGTCATGCTCGCGATCGCCGTCAACTACTGGCTCGACCGCTACGGGCTGCTCACCAAGGCTCACGAGCGCTTCTACGGCGGCTCGTACACCGACATCAACGCGATCCTCCCGTCGCGCTCGATCCTCGCGGGCATCGCGGTGCTGGTCGCCTTCGTCTTCCTCGCGGTGATCTGGCGCGGCGACTGGCGCATCCCGGTGGTCGGCATCGGCCTGCTGGTGCTGTCCGCGGTCGCGATCGGCGGGATCTACCCGGCCGTGGTCCAGCGCTTCCAGGTCAACCCGAACGAGCAGGACCTCGAGAGCGAGTACATCGGGCGCAACATCGAGGCGACGCGCTTCGCGTACGGGATCGACGACGTCGAGACCACCGCGTACCGCGCGACCACCGAGGCGGAGGCCGATGCGCTGCGCGAGGACGCCGACACCACGGCGCAGATCCGCCTGCTCGACCCCAACATCGTCTCGCCGGCGTTCCAGCAGCTCCAGCAGAACAAGCAGTACTACACGTTCTCCTCGCTGCTGAACGTCGACCGCTACGACATCGACGGCGAGCTGCAGGACACCGTGATCGCGGTGCGCGAGCTCAACCTCGACGGCCTCGGCTCGGACAGCCGCAACTGGATCAACGACCACACGGTCTTCACGCACGGCTTCGGCGTGGTCGCCGCCTACGGCAACAAGACCACGAGCGACGGCCAGCCGTCGTTCTACGAGGGTGGCATCCCGTCGCGCGGCGAGCTCGGCGAGTACGAGCCGCGCATCTACTTCGGCACCACGCTGCCCGACTACTCGATCGTGGGGGCACCCGACGGCACCACGCCGTGGGAGCTCGACTACCCGGACGACAACTCGGACAACGGCCAGGTCAACACCACGTACGAGGGCGAGGGCGGCCCGTCGATCGGCTCGCTGTTCGAGAAGGTGATGTTCGCGATCCGCATGGGCGAGGAGCAGATCCTGTTCTCCGACCGCGTCACCACCGAGTCGCAGATCCTCTACTACCGCGACCCGCTCGAGCGCGTCGCCCGCGTCGCGCCCTACCTCGAGCTCGACCAGACCACGTACCCCGCGGTCGTGGACGGCCGCGTGGTGTGGGTGGTCGACGGCTACACGATCACCGACCAGTACCCGTACTCGGCGCCCGTGAGCGCGGAGTCGATCTTCGCGAGCTCGACCAGCGCGCTGGGCTCGAACGTGATCCTCAACTACGTGCGCAACTCGGTGAAGGCGACCGTCGACGCGTACGACGGCTCGGTGACGCTCTACGCGTGGGACGACGAGGACCCGATCCTCCAGACGTGGCAGCACGTGTTCCCGTCCTCGATCCGGCCGATGAGCGAGATCAGCTCGGATCTCATGAGCCACCTGCGCTACCCCGAGGACCTCTTCTCGATCCAGCGCTACCAGCTCTCGAGCTACCACGTCACGGACGCGGCGTCCTTCTACTCGACGCAGGACTTCTGGCGGAACCCGGCGGACCCGACGGACGACACGCAGCTCCAGCCGCCGTACTACCTCACGCTGCAGATGCCCGACCAGGACGAGCCGACGTTCTCGCTCACGAGCAACTACATCCAGGGCGGCGACAACCCGCGGAACATCCTCACGGGCTATCTGGCGGTGAACTCCGAGACGGGCAGCACCGAGGGCGAGGTCGACGAGGACTACGGCACGCTGCGCCTGCTGGAGCTCCCGCGCGACACCACGATCCCCGGCCCCGGACAGGTGCAGAACAACTTCAACTCGAACCCGGACGCGCAGGAGACGCTGAACCTGCTGCGTCAGGGCGAGACCGACGTGGTCAACGGCAACCTGCTCACGCTCCCCGTGGGCGGCGGGCTGCTCTACGTGCAGCCGGTCTACGTCCAGTCGAAGGAGGGCACGCGGGTGCCGCTCCTGAGGAAGGTGTTCGTGGCCTTCGGCGACGAGGTCGGCTTCGCGGACACGCTGCCCGAGGCGCTGGACCAGGTGTTCGGCGAGGGTGCGGGCGAGGGCGCCGCGGGCGACGAGACCGAGGAGGGCGTCGACGACGGAACCGGGACCGATGCCGGCACGGATACCGGCACCGACACGGGTACCGATGGCGGCACGGACTCCGGCACCGACGGCGGCACGGTCGACCCGACGGTCGAGGCGGACCTCCAGGACGCGCTCGAGCGTGCGAGCGAGGCGATCACCGACGGCGAGGCCGCCCTCGCGGACGGCGACTTCGCGGCCTACGGCGAGGCGCAGGACCGCCTCTCGCAGGCCATCGAGGACGCGATCGCGGCCGAGGCGGAGCTGAGCGGCGCGACCGAGGCGACGCCGTCGGCGAGCGCGGAGCCCAGCGCATCGTCCACCGCGGAGGCGACCGCCGAGGCGAGCGCCACCCCTGCACCGGACGTCGCGACGCCGTAGCAGCCAGGAACGACGCGAGGGGCCGGACCATCGTGGTCCGGCCCCTCGCTGCTGTTCGGGGGGAGGGGGTCAGCCCTGCGGGTCGAGGTGGCGCTCGGTGGCGGAGCGCACGAAGCCGAAGAGGAAGGCCCACGAGACGACCGTGAGGATCGCGGCGACCCATGCGCTCTGCGCGTAGGAGTCGAACGCGGCGTTGTCCGTGATGGTCATCGTCTCGATGTCGATGCTCATCACCAGCGCGAAGGCGCCGAGCCCGCTCACGGCTCCGGCGGCGAGGTAGGTCAGCCACCAGCCGAGGAGCATCGCGAGCGAGGAGGTGCGCCCGGCCACCTTGCGTGCGCCGAGCGGCACCAGCACCGCGTTGGCGAGCGGGATGAACCAGCCCCACCATTCGACGCCGGGCAGCCCCGGACGGGTGCCGAGGGCCTGGCGGTTGCGCCGCATGCGGTTCATCCAGATCCCGTAGAGCACGTACGTCGCGAGCAGCAGCGGGAAGGAGAGGTTGGCGAGCGGGGAGCCCGTGATCGCGGTCGGGTCCTCGGTCTCGAGGAACTCGCGGATCCCGTCGAGCGTCTCCTGCGCCGTGGCGGCGACCGCGAGGCCGATGACGGCGCTGAGGCCGGTCACGACGATGAGGGCGGTGCCGAGGCCCGAGGGCTTGTCGAGCCCGGCCGCGACGGGCGACGGCGGGATCTGCGATCCCATGGGGTAGGAGGGCGGCGGGGCGGCGGCTCCGGGGATCATCCCGGGGACGGGCGCATGCGACTGCCCTGGGTTCATGCCGGATGCGGGGTGGTAGCGCGGCGGCTCGGTCGGGCCCTGCTCGTCGGGCTTGCTGAGGAACGGATCGTTGTCGCTCATGGCTCCGACCCTAGTCACCGGGGGGCGATTTGGAACTATGCCGCGCGTCCGCTAGAGTTATCAGGCCGACGCGGGGTGGAGCAGTTCGGTAGCTCGCCGGGCTCATAACCCGGAGGTCGCAGGTTCAAATCCTGTCCCCGCTACGAATCGAAGAAGGCCCGGACCATCTGGTCCGGGCCTTCTTCGTATCTCCGGGTAGCCGTCCTGAACTTCCGGAACCGCTCCACATGAGGTCGTCGGTGTCCAGAATCGACGGTTCCGGGCGCTCAGCGCCTCGCAGATCGCAGTCGTCGGGGACTTTGGGGCCGGGTGCGCGACGCGTGCGGTGCCATCATGGCCGTGGACCGTCGACGAGGAGGATCCATGACCACCGCGGAGCAGCCGCACGCCCCGACCACCGCACCCGCCGCCCCGCCGTACCCCTCGGGCCCGGTGCCGCGGGCACGGATCGTGGACGGGGTCGAGGAGAGGCTCGACGCCGTGGTGAACGACGTGGTCGGCTTCCGCCCGGTCACGCTCGACGTCTTCCGGGCCGCGGACCGCCAGGGCGAGACCCTGCCGGTGATCATGTGGATCCACGGCGGAGGCTGGGTGGTCGGCTCGGCGAAGCAGGACTGGCCGTTCCTCGAGGACGCCGGGATGCGCGCGAGGGTCATGGACGCCGGGTTCGCCCTGGCGATGGTCGAGTACCGCCGCGCCGGCGAGGCGCCGTTCCCCGCGCAGATCGAGGACGTCAAGGCGGCGGTGGCGTGGGTCCACCGCCACGCCGAGGAGCTCGGGATCGACCGGGACGCCATCGTGGTCTGGGGCGAGTCCGCGGGCGGGCACCTCGCGGCGCTCGCCGCTCTCACCTCGGTGCCGGAGTCCGGGTGGTCCGATGACGTGCGCGCACCGGTCGCCGGTGCCGTCGTGTGGTTCGCCCCCTCCGAGCTCCGCGTGCCTGACGAGGCGCCCGCGCTGCACGAGGACGACGAGGACTCCGTGGTGGACCTGCTGCTCGGCGGGCCGGTGCGCGAACGCCGGGAGGAGGCCGCCGCGGCGAGCCCGGTGACCTGGGTCAGCGCCGCCGCGCCGCCGATGCTGCTGGTCCACGGCACCGCGGACCTGCTGGTGCCGGCGGAGCAGAGCGAGCTGCTGGCCGATGCGCTCGAGGCGGCGGGTGGGGACGTGCGCCTCACGCTCGTGCCAGGCGCCGACCACGGCTTTGACGGCGTGGACGTGCGTCCGATCATCGATGCGGGCCTGGAGTTCGCTGCCGAGGTGACCGCGCGCTGAGGGCGGCCGCTGGCCTCGCGCTTAGTGCACGCAGAAGCGCCCTGGCGGGACATGAGAGGCGGATCCAGGTCGGATCCTGCCGTCATGTCCCGCCAGGGCGCATGCGAAGGGGGAGAGGCGGTTAGTGGATCGCCTCGGTGGCGGCACGCTCGATGGCGAGGCCCGCCTCGTACTGCTCGAGCCACGCGGTGTAGCCCGCGACATCGTCCGCGTCGGGCTGCGCGACGTCGAGAGCCGCGCCGGCGAACACGGACTCGTTCAGATACGCGTCCAGCGGGACCGAGGCGCCCTTGCGCAGGTACTCCGCGAGCACCGCGATGCCCCACGCGCCGCCCTCGGAGGCGGTGTCGCCCACGGTGACGGGCGCGTCGATCGCGGCCGCGAGGAGGCGCTGCGCGACGCCCGCGGTGCGGAACATGCCGCCGTGCGCGAACATCGAGTCGAGCTGGACGCCCTCGTCGTGGAGGACCTTCATGCCGAGGCTCAGGGTGCCGAAGGCGCCGTAGAGCTGGGTGCGCATGAAGTTCGCGAGGTTGAGGCGCGAGCCGGGGGTGCGGACGAAGAGCGGGCGGCCCTCGGCCAGGCCCGTGATCGGCTCGCCGGAGAGGTAGTTGTACGCGAGCAGGCCGCCGCCGTCGGCCTCGCCCTCGAGCGCGGCGGAGAACAGCGTGGCGAACACCTCGTCCGCGCCGCCCTCGAGGCCCATCGCGGCCGCGAACTCGGTGAACACGCCCGCCCAGGTGCCCAGCTCCGAGGCGCCGTTGTTGCAGTGGACCATCGCGACCAGGTCGCCCGCGGGCGTGGTGACGATGTCGAGCTCCTCGTGGACGCTTGTCAGCGGCTTCTCGAGCACGACCATCGCGAAGATCGACGTGCCGGCTGAGATGTTGCCCGTGCGGGGCGCGACCGCGTTGGTGGCGATCATGCCGGTGCCGGCGTCGCCCTCGGGCGGCGCGACGACGGCGCCCGCCTGGACGGTGCCGGTCGGGTCGAGCAGCGCGGCGCCCTCGGCGGTCAGCGTGCCCGCGTTCGCGCCGGCCACGAGCACCTCGGGCAGCAGCGCGGTGACGTCGAGGCCGGGCTGGCGCGCCGAGACGAGACCCTGGAAGCGCGCGAGCATCGCGGCGTCGTAGTCACGGATCGCGGGGTCGATCGGGAACATGCCCGAGGCGTCGCCCACGCCGAGGACCTTGCGGCCCGTGAGCTTCCAGTGGACGTAGCCGGCGAGCGTGGTGAAGAACGCGACGTCCTTGACGTGCGGCTCCTCGTCGAGGATCGCCTGGTAGAGGTGCGAGGCCGACCACCGCAGCGGGAAGTTGAAGCCGAGCACCTCGGTGAGCTCCGCCGCGGCGCGCTCGGTGTTGGTGTTGCGCCACGTGCGGAACGGCACGAGCAGCTCGCCGGCCTCGTCGAACGCGAGGTAGCCGTGCATCATCGCCGAGATGCCGAGACCGCCGAAGGACGTCGGGCGCACGCCGTGCGCCTTCTCGACCTCGGACAGCAGGTCCGCGACGGAGGCCTGCACGCCCTCCCAGATCGCCTCGACCGAGTAGGTCCACAGGCGGTCCACGAACTGGTTCTCCCAGGCGTGGCTGCCGGTGGCGATGACCTCGTGGTCGGGGCCGATGAGGCAGGCCTTGATGCGGGTCGAGCCGAGCTCGATGCCCAGGGACGTGTGGCCGGCCGCGATCGCTGCGGCCACGTCGATCTGCTCCGGTGTCGTCATCGGCACCTACTCCTTGCGTCGGGTGCCCGCTTGCGGCGGACATCGAATGTGAACGTTCGACAAAACCCTAAGGCCTGTCGCCGCCTTCGATGGAACCATAGGTCCCGCCGTCGTGCGCGACGGCACCTCGCCCGTCGCCCTCCCCGGATCTCGCCGGGCCCTGGGTCGGGGGCGAACCGCCAGGTAGCCTGAGCGGGTGCCCACGCCCACGCCCCGTCCGCGCATCGCGCTCTCGCTCGGCAGCGGTGGAGCGCGCGGCTACGCCCACATCGGCGTCATCGACGAGGTCGAGGCGCGCGGCTGGGAGATCGCGGGCATCGCCGGCACCTCGATGGGTGCGCTCGTGGGCGGGCTCCACGCCGCCGGCGGGCTCGCCGAGTACCGCGCGTGGGCCGAGTCGCTCACCCGGCGCGACGTGCTGCGGATGATGGACCCGGCCTTCAAGGGCGCCGGGGCGATCCGCGCGGACCGCGTGATGCGGCGCATCGACGAGATCCTCGACGGCCGGCGCATCGAGGACCTGCCGGTCCCCTTCACCGCGGTCGCCACCGATCTGCTCGCGCAGTCCGAGGTGTGGTTCACCGAGGGGCCGCTGGTCGACGCGATCCGGGCCTCGATCGCGATCCCCATGGTCATCACGCCCGTGCGGCGCGATGGGCGCCTGCTCGCGGACGGCGGGATCCTCAACCCTGTGCCCGTGGTGCCGCTCGCCTCGGTGCGCGCCGACGCCACGGTCGCGGTCAACCTCGCGGGCAACGCGCGCCCCGACAATGCGCCGCTGCCTCCCGCGGAGCCGGGCGTCCCGCTCATGCGCATGCCGCGCCTGCGCCTTCCCGCCGTCCACGTGGCGGAGCCGCGCCTGCTCAGCATGATCACGCAGCGGCTCCGTGCGCGCGGCGACGCGGAGGACGATGCGCTGGCCGAGGCCCTGCAGATGGGCGCGGCGGAGCAGGTCGCCGATGCGACGGGCGAGCCTCCCGAGATCAGCACGCTCGACGTCATCGACCGCTCGCTCCAGACGCTCCAGAACACGGTTCAGCGCTACCGCCTCGCCGGCTACCCGCCGGACGTCATGGTCGACGTGCCTGCGGACTCGTGCGGGGTGCTCGACTTCCACCGCGCGAGCGAGATGATCGACCTCGGTCGTGCGCTGGCGCGCGAGGCCTTCGACGCCTGGGAGGGCGCGCCGACGTGAACGGACCGGCGGCGTCGCCCGCGGGTCTAGCATGACCAGCGCCCCCGGACCGCACCTGCCGATCCACTGAATCCAGGGAGGATGCCGCGTGTCCCACGCCATCCCTGTCCGCTCCGGCTGGCTCCACGGCCGCACCGCGCTGCTGCTCGCCTTCGCCTTCTCCGTCATGGCGGACCCCGTGTCCTCCGTCGCCTACGCGATCGAGGCGGCGCTGCGCGCGCTCGACGGCAACCTCGCGCTGCTGCTGCCCGCGATGGCGGCCGTGATCGTGGTCGTCGGCCTCGTGGTCGCGAGCTACCACCAGCTGGTCGCGCGCTACCCCGAGGGCGGTGGCTCCGCCGCCGCGGCGGGCGGGGCGTTCGGGGAGGGCTTCGCGTTCGTCCCGATGGGCGCGCTCGTGGTCGACTTCGTGCTCACCATCTCGATCTCGGTGTCCGCCGGCTCGTCCGCGATCATCAGCTACGTCCCGTCGCTCGCGCCGTACCGCCTCGCGCTCGCCCTCGCGCTGCTCGTGGTGGTCGCGGGGCTCATGTGGTTCGGTCACCTCGGCCGCGCGGTGTTCGCGCTGCTCACGGTCGTCTTCATCGTCGTGGCGGTCGCGGTGCTGCTGCCCGTCCCGGGTATGCCGGCGGTCGAGCCCGAGCCCTTCGTGGGCCTCACGCACGGCGCGCCGCTCGCCGTCGCGCTCGCGTTCCCGGTGGCGATGGCGCTCGCGACGGGCATCGAGGCGCCGTCCTCCGCGATCGCGCAGCTCGCCCAGCTCGACGATGCGGGCCGGCGCAGCTTCGGACGCTGGGCCCTGTGGCTCACGCTGGGCATCGTCGGCACGCTCACGCTCGCGATCACGGTCGCGGTGGTCCGCCTCGGCATCGCGGTGCCGCACGAGGACACGACGCTCGTCGCCGAGCTCGCCCGCGCGGCCGACGGTCACGCGCTCTTCGCGGCCTTCCAGGCGACCACGGCGCTGCTGCTGCTGTCCGCCGCATCGTCCTCGTTCCAGGCCGGTCCCGGACTGCTCAAGGCGCTCGCGCGCTCCGAGGACGGGCGGTCGCGCCACGGCGTGCTGCCCGCGATCCTCGGGCGTACCAACGCCCACCACGTGCCGATGGTCGGCGTCGGGGTGTTCCTCGCCGCGTCCGCCGCGGTGGTGACGCTCGCGGGCGCGCGGGACCAGCGCCTCGTGCTCTTCTACGCCGTGTCCGTGTTCGTGAGCTTCCTCATCGGCCTGCTCGCGATGGCGCGCTTCTCGCATCAGGACCGGCGTCCGGCGTGGGTCGCGCTCAACCTCGTGGCGGCGGTCGCGGTCGGGTTCACGCTCGTCGCCAACCTCATGCGTCCGGCCGCGCTCGGCTCGCTCGCGGCGACGGCGCTGGTCGCCGGCGGCCTCTACGTCGCCTGGGTCCGCGCGGGCCGCCCGCGGGGCGCCGCGCTCGCCGTCGCCGAGTCGGAGGCCGGTCACGACGAGCGGCATGACCGCGCGGCCCCGGTCGACGCGGCCCCCGTCGGCGATGCCGCGCCCGTGCCCGAGCCCGCCTCGCGCCGGGCGCGCTGACCATGGAGCGCCGCGTCGGGGTCGTCGGAGCCACCGCGATCGGCGCCGGCTCGATGCTCGGCGCCGGCGTCTTCGTGGTGTGGGGGCCGGCCGCCGAGGCCGCGGGCGGCCTGCTCGTGTGGGCCGTGCTCCTCGCCGGCGTGGTCGCGGCCCTCAACGCCGGGTCCACCGCGCAGCTCGCCGCGGTCCATCCGGTGGCCGGCGGCGCCTACTCGTTCGGCCGCGCCGAGCTCGGTCCGTGGCCGGGCTTCGTCGCCGGGATCGGCTTCGTGGTGGGGAAGACCGCCTCGATCGCGGCGATCGCGCTCGCGGTCGGGGGCTACCTCGTCCCCGACCACGCGCCGGCGGTCGCGACCGCGGCCGTGGTCGCCTCGTGGCTGCTCAACTCGCGCGGCATCACCCGCACCGCCGCCGCGTCGGTCGTGATCGCGTCGCTCGTGATCGGCGTGCTCGTCGCGGCGCTGTTCGCGGCGACCGGCGCCGAGGGCTCCGCCACGGCGACGTTCGGGTGGAGCACCGCGTGGGACGAGGCGCGGGGACTCGCGCAGGCCGCCGCCCTCGTGTTCTTCGCGTTCGCCGGCTACGCCCGCATCGCGACGCTGGGCGAGGAGGTGCGGGAACCGTCGCGCACCATCCCGCGCGCGATCGGGCTCGCGCTCGGGATCGCCGCGGCGCTCTACGTCGCGCTCGCGGTGGTGCTCCCGCGTGCGCTCGGTGCCGATCTGGCCGATGCGACCGCCCCCGTCGCCGACGCGGTCGACGGGACGTGGCTGCCCGGCGCCGTCGTCACCGCGGCGGCCGTCGCGGCGGCGGCCGGCTCGCTGCTGGCGCTCACCGCGGGCGTGGGCCGGACCGCGATGGCGATGGCCCGCGAGGGCGACCTGCCGCGCGCGCTCGCGCGGCTCAACGCGCGCGAGGTCCCCGCGCTCGCGGAGGGCGCCGCGTGCCTCGCGGCGATCGTGCTCGTGTGGGCGGGCGGGCTGCCGTTCGCGATCGCGATGTCCTCGTTCGCCGTGCTGCTCTACTACGCGGTGGCGAACGCCGCGGCGCATCGTGCGGCGGGCGCGGGACACGTCGCGGGCTGGCGGATGCCGCGCGCGCTGTCGGCGCTCGGGCTCGTCGCCTGCGTCGCGCTCATGGCGTCGCTGCCGCTCGCCGCGGTCGGCGCCGCCGCCGCGCTGCTCGGCGTGCTGATGCTCGGCCGCATCGTCGCGCGTCGCTGAGCGGCGCAGGGAGTTACGCGAGCGCCTCGACCACGAGGTAGCCCGCCGCTGCGGCCGCGAGCCCCAGCGCGAAGGTCGAGGCGACGTAGCCCATCACCGCGCCGCGTCTGCCGTCCTTCGCCAGCACCACCACGTCCACCGCCAGCGAGGAGAACGTCGACAGCCCGCCCGCGACGCCGGTCCCGAGCACGAAGCTCCACGCGGGGGACAGCAGCGCGCCGTCGCCCGCCGCGAGCACGCCGCCCAGCAGAGCGGAGCCGAGCACGTTCGCGAGCACGGTCGGCCACGGGAAGGCCTTGCGGCGGTCGAGCCAGCCGAGGGAGAACCTCACGCACGCGCCCACGCCGCAGCCGAGCATCGCGGCGAGGTACGTCCACGCGCTCACTCGTTCTCCTCCGCGAACACCGCGGCCTCGTCGAGAGGCGTCGGGGGCCGGTCGCCCAGCCACCAGCCCAGCCACGCGGCGGCCACCGCGGCGGCCATGGTCGCGAGCAGCACGCCGGCGGCGACGTCGAGCGGGGCGTCGGCCGACCACTCGAGGCATGCGATCGACGAGAACGTGGTGAAGCCGCCCAGGAGGCCCGGACCGATGGCAGGGAACAGCGCCCACGGGCCGTGCGCCTGCGTGCGCGCCACGGCCCACGCGAGCGCGAGGGAGCCGACCACGTTGATGAGCAGCAGATCCCACGGGACCGGTCCCGAGCTCTCGGGCATCGCCTCCGTGAGGCCGATGCGCAGCGCGCCTCCCACGGCGCCGCCGACGAGCACGAGGCCCAGCTGAGCGGCCCGCGTCACCTCGCGAGCCACGCGTCGGCGGACTCGAGCTGCGCGGTGAGCGCCTTCTGCACCGCGCCGGCGACGGCGCGCTCGATCATCGCGCCGAACAGCGGCACATGCGCGGTCACGTCGCCCGTCGCGAGGAGCTCGGTGGCCGCGCCGTCGGGGGTGAGGCCGATCGCGCCGGAGACGTGGCCGGGAGCGCCGGCGATCTCGACGGCGAAGGTGCCCACGCGGTCGTCGCCCGTGGGCGGCTCCCACACCTCGGTGTAGGTGACGGCGAGGTCGCGTCCGACGAGGCCTCGCGCCTCCGACGGGATGGACGAGGCGGGGACGTCGGCGCGCAGCGTGACCGCGCGCGAGCCGTCCTCGCGGGCGTCGACGTCGACGTCGTGCGCCTCGGTTCCCATGGCCTCGGCGCGCGCGTGGCCGAACTCCTGGGACGTCAGCATCGTCCAGACATCGTCGACACCTGCGCTGAAGCGGTGCGTATGAGTGATCTTCACCGGTGGAACCCCCTGGGCTCAGGCTAGCGCGACCTCGGCGCGGCCCTAGGCTTGTACCCGTGGCAACCTTGCGCGACACCATCGAGGAGTACGGCCCCATCTCCGATGCCGAGGCCGAGCAGCTCGCGCTGCTCGTCGCCGACTGGCAGATCATCGCGGACCTCTCGTTCGCCGACCTCGTCATGTGGCGCGAGGACGGCGAGGGCTTCGTCGCGGTCGCGCAGTGCCGCCCGTCGACCGGTCCCACCGTGCATCTGGACGATGTGGTGGGCACGCACGCGCCCAGCGGTCGCGTGGCGCATCTGCGGCGCGCGCTCGAGGAGGGCGGCATCATCGGCTCGCGCGAGCCGCGGTGGGACGAGACCTACGCCGTCCGCGAGGACGCGCTGCCGGTGGTGATGAACGGCCGCCCGATCGCCGTGGTGACGCGCGAGGTCTCGCAGGCCGTGTCGCGGTCCTCGAGCCGGCTCGAGCTCAACTACAAGGGCGCGGCCGACGACCTGCTGCGGATGGTGACGCGCGGCGAGTTCCCCATGCACACCACGATCACCGGCCCGCGTCGCGGTGCGCCCCGTGTGGGCGACGGCGTGCTGCGGCTCGACGCCGTGGGCCACGTCACCTACGCCTCGCCCAACGCGCTCTCGTGCTTCCACCGCCTGGGCGTCCACGGCTCGCTCATGAACAAGTCGCTGCCGCGCGTCACGAGCGAGCTGCTCGAGGACCAGGGCGTGGTGGACGAGACCCTCGCGATGGTCGTCGCCGGCCGCGCGGCGTGGCGCACCGATCTCGAGGCGAACGGCGCGGTGCTGTCGCTGCGCGCGATCCCCGTCACCGAGCACGGCGCGCGCGTGGGCGCCGTGCTGCTGTGCCGCGACGTCTCGGACGTGCGTCGGCGCGAGCGCGAGCTGGTGACCAAGGACGCGACCATCCGCGAGATCCACCACCGCGTCAAGAACAACCTGCAGACGGTGGCCGCGCTGCTGCGCCTCCAGTCGCGGCGCGTCGAGGCGCCCGAGGCCAAGGAGGCGCTCGCCGAGGCCATGCGCCGCGTCGCGACCATCGCGCTGGTGCACGAGACGCTCTCGGGCACGCTCGACGAGCTGGTGAACTTCGACGAGCTGGTGTCGCGCTCGATCCGCATGGCCGCGGACGTGGCGTCGCCTGACACGCAGGTGCGCATCGTCAACACCGGGGAGTTCGGGCTCATCCCCGCGCAGTACGCATCGTCGCTCGCGCTCGTCGTCACCGAGCTGGTGACCAACGCCGTCGAGCACGGCTTCGAGGGGCGCGCGCAGGGCACCATCACGGTGACCGCGACGCGCGACGGTCGTTCGCTCCACGTGAGCATCGCGGACGACGGCGTCGGGATCGAGGGCGATCCGTCGGGCCTCGGCTCGCAGATCGTGCGCACGCTGGTCCAGAACGAGCTGCGCGGCACCATCGAGTGGCGCGGCACGGACACCGGCTCGGTGGTCGACCTCCGCGGCAACGTCGAGGAGCGCGCCTCCGATCCGCGGCTCTGACTCGCACCCGCGGCTCTGACGGGAGCCCCGGGGAAGCGGAAAGCCCCGCCGCGGCTGTGCCGGGCGGGGCTCTCACAGGTGGCGGCGATGCCGCCGACGACTACTTCGCGGCGCGACGGGCGCGGGCGGCGCGGCGCTTGAGCGAGCGGCGCTCGTCCTCGGACAGACCGCCCCAGACACCGGAGTCCTGGTTGTGCTCCATCGCCCACTGCAGGCAGGTGTCGCGCACCGTGCAACGACCGCAGACGGCCTTGGCCTTCTCGATCTGGCTGAGGGCGGGGCCGGTGTTGCCGACCGGGAAGAAGAGCTCGGGGTCGTCGACTTCGAGGCATGCTGCGCTGCTGCGCCAATCCATGGGGTCTCCTTGGGGGGTAGCGGGGGGAAGGAGGGCGCGACGGTGACCGAGGGGTTCAGGGGTTTCGTCGCACCGTCGCGTTTAGACTTCCTTAAGATTCGCACAAGTAACGAGAATGTTTCAAGAGGTGATTTCTGTGGGTTCCGTGAGAGGCCCCGACGAGGGCCGCGCGGAGGGGGCGCGCCAGGGGCAGAGGTCCCAGGCAGACGGCCTCGCAGCACGACCGTGGCGCCGTGCGGCGGCTCTCGGCATCGGTGCCGAGGCGCTGGCGCTCGCCGTCTACGCCGTAGCGTACGGCATCCACGCGACCGGGCTGCCGGAGCCGGCGTTCGCGGTCGGCCTGGCGCTGTTCTTCGGGTTCGTCGCGCTCGGGCTCGGCGCGGTCGCGCGCGCCTTCGACCATGGGGCGCGCTGGTCCGTCTCGGCCGCGCTGACATGGCAGGCGCTGCTCACTCTCGCGGGGATCAACCTCACCGGGGTCGAGCACGACTCGGTTCACTCCTGGTACGGCTGGGCGCTCGCGGCTGCGGGCGTGGGCGTCGGGATCGCCGCGTTCATCGGCGGCCGGGACGCGCTGCGCGCTCCCGAGGCCTCCTGACGCTCACGCCTTCGCATCGAGCCGCAGCTGCGCCGCGCTGAGCTCGCGCCCGTGGAGCACCGCGACGCGGCCGACCGGGGGCAGGGGCTCGGCGACGCCGGGCGGGGCGTCCACCCCGAGCTCGCGCAGCCGCGCGGGCGTGGGATCGACGATGACGACGGTCGCGGCCGCCGGGTCGACGCGAGCAGAGACCGTGACCTCTGTTCTCGCGCGCGCGAGCGCGTGGAGCGCGGGCGCCGGATCGGTGCCAGGGGCGGCGACCACGAGCAGGGAACCCGGTCCGGGGCGCCAGGGCGCGGCGTCGTCGCCGATGACACCGACCGCCGGGGCATCGAGGTCGGGCGGGCAGACGAGCGGCCGCACGAGCACGCGGCACGGCGTCGGCGTCGCCGGGCCGATGCGGCACTCGGCCGCGCCCGAGGAGGTCACGGCCACGCCGCGGCCGGGTTCCGGCGAGAGCCCGAGCAGGGCGGACGGCACGCCCCAGA
>NZ_BBLU01000017.1 GCF_000759715.1 Demequina mangrovi | reverse complement strand
GTGGAGCGGGTGACGGGAATCGAACCCGCGCTATCAGCTTGGGAAGCTGAAGTTCTACCATTGAACTACACCCGCGTGCGCCGCTCGCAGGCGGTGCGTCACCCATTGTAGGGGGATCCGGCGCCGTGCCCGACCTGCCCCGCCGGTGCGGCCCTGAGGCGCGTTCCGTCCGGGGCCATGGCACGTCCCCCGCGGGGAGCGGTCACGCGACACAATGTGCCCTATGCCGCATCGCCCCCTCGGACGCCTCATCGCAGCAGCCGCCACGGCCGCGGTCGTGCTCGGCTGCGCAGCCTGCGGAAGCGTGCCCGACTATCCGATCCTCGAGCCCCGGGCCTCCGCCGAGGTGCCGGAGCACGTCTACGCGATGCGTTCTCTCGACATCGCGCTCACGTCCGCGTCGGAGGGCCCGGTGATCGTCACCGGCGGCACCATCTTCTCGCCGTACTTCGACCGCGTCGACGCCGTGGGGCTCGACGTCGAGCTGGCTCCGGGCGGCTCGACCACCGTCACGCTGCCGCTCGGGGTGGTGTCCTGTCCCGCAGGCGAGGGCGACGCGAGCGCGCAGCTCGTGCTCGAGGTCGACGGCGAGGAGCTGCTCCAGAGCGTCATGCTCGACGCGAAGGGGATCAGGGCCCTCAACAAGGAGGCCTGCGAGCTCATCTCCGAGCGCGGCTGACGCCTCACCTATTCCCGCTCCCGCGAATTTGCATCACTCCTGGTAGATCGCCGTTTATCAGGGTCGCTCGACGGTGCTCCCCGGCATCGTCCCTGGCAGGTGCGCGTTGTCATCCCCGGCGGGCTCGCGCTTCGGCGCCCCGCCGCCGGACCGTCCGGCGGCGTGGAGAGGGGCCCGCGGGAGGACTTGCTCATGGCTCTCGGAACCGGAATCTTCCTCATCGTCATCGGCGCGATCGCCACGTTCGCGATCGACGACTCGATCGACGCGGTCGACCTCGGCACGGTCGGTTGGATCTGCATGGCGGCCGGTGCGGTCGCGATCACGGTGTCCCTCGTCGCGAACGCGCAGCGCTCGAACACCACGCACCGCGAGATCCGCGACGAGCACGTCGACGAGCACCGCGACCAGCGCCACGTCGAGCGCTGAGCGGCGGCGCCGGGGTCCCGTCGATCCCCGTCACGGGACCCCGGCCGCCCGCGCGCCAGGCGCCCTCGCGCATCGTCCGCTCCGGACGTAGCCTGACCGGTGGCATCGTCGCCGCCCGGGAGGAACCATGGCCAGCGTCTCGACGTATCTCAACTTCGACGGCACCTGCGAGGAGGCCTTCGCGTTCTACCGCGACGTCTTCGGGGGAGAGCTCACCGCCCCGATCATGCGGATGGGCGAGGTGCCTCCCTCTCCGGGCATGCCGCCGGTGCCCGAGGACGAGAAGGATCGCGTGATGCACTGCGCGCTCGACATCCTCGGCGGGCACCGCATCATGGGCTCGGACATCATGCCGTCGATGGGCCACGTCCTGAAGCCGGGTAACAACGTCTACCTCAACCTCGCGGTCGACGACGAGGACCAGCTGCGTGATCTCTTCGCGCGGCTCTCCGCCGGCGGCGACATCGAGATGGAGCCCACGCCGATGTTCTGGGGCGACCTCTACGCCTCGTTCACCGACCGCTTCGGGATCCAGTGGATGCTGGACACGGCCATGACCGAGGGCACGGGTCTGGCGTAGAGCTGCGTCAGGCCTGCTCCTGATCGGAGTAGGCCTCCTCGAGCGCGTCGAAGAACGCGTCCGCGAGCTCCTGGAACCCGTCGCGGTCGAGGCGGATCGCGTCGCCGGGGTCGATGCCGAGCACGGTCGTGTCCGCGTCGAGGCCCGAGCCCTCGGGCGGGTCGAAGCGCCCGCCGTTGGCGTTGAGCGAGGTCACCACGGCCGTGAGCTCCCGCAGGGGTCCGGGTCCCGCGGGTGCGATCGCCGGGTCGCGGTACGCGAACATCCCCTCGAGCTGCCCCGCCATCGCGTTGAACAGCTCGTCCTCGATGTCCTCGATCGCGCCGTCCATCGAGCCGTCGTCGGGGGCCTGCGCGCGCAGCAGGTCGAACGCCGCGATCTGCGCCTCGATCCGCCACCGGCACGATGCGACGTAGTCGCCGCTGAACACGTCCTGCTGCTCCATCGGGTGGACCTCCTTGCGCCCAGTATGCTCACGCGGCCCGGACCGCGCGACACCCGGACGCTCCGGGGGCGCCGCTCACGCGGGTCAGGGCTGAGCCGAGCGGTCCTCGAGCTGCTGCGCCAGGATGTCCTCCGCGGCCTGCGCCCTGGTCTCGCGGTCGCGCTCGTCCGGGGTGGGGTAGCGCACGCGGACGAACGGTCGGGAGGGCTGGTAGCTCACCGTGAGCCGCGAGTCCCGCACCACCCAGGCCGCGGCCCCCACCGAGATCGCGAGGGCCGAGAGCGCCCCGACGCCGATCGACCACCGCGGGCCGGCGTGCTCGCCGATCCAGCCGACCAGGGGAGAGCCGATGGGGGTCGCGCCGAGCAGCACCATCATGTAGAGCGCCATGACCCGGCCGCGCATCCGGGGCGACGTGGTGGTCTGGACCGTCGCGTTGGCCGACGTCAGCATGGTGAGCGCCGTGAAGCCGACCGGCACGCAGGTCACCAGGTAGATCGGGTAGGTGGGCGCGACCGACATGAGCGTCGCGGACACGCCGAACGCGAAGGCTGAGCCGACCACGAGCCTGAGGCGCGGCTGCTTCCGCCGCGCGGCGAGCAGCGCGCCGCTGAGGGATCCGACCGCGATGATCGAGCCCACCAGCCCGTACGCGCCCGCGCCCTTGTCGAAGGCGGTGGCGGCCATGAGGGCGCTCGTCATCTGGAAGTTGAGTCCGAACGCCGAGATCACCCCGACGACCACGAGGATCACCACGATGTCGGGCCTGCGCCGCACATACCTCACGCCCTCGCGCAGCTGCCCGCGGCCGCGTCTCGCGCGCTCCTGCCGCTCGAGCTCCGCGCTCCGCATCAGCAGGAGGGCGAGGATGGTCGCGCCGTAGGACACCGCGTTGGCGATGAACACCCAGCCGCTGCCGATGACCGTGATGAGGATGCCCGCGAGGCCCGGGCCGATGAGCCGGGCGGCGTTGAACGATGCGCTGTTGAGCCCCACCGCGTTCGGCAGGCTCGCCGGCGGCACGAGGTCGGAGACGAAGGTCTGCCGGGCAGGGCCGTCGAAGGCGGAGACGATGCCGAGCAGCAGCGCGAAGACGTACACGTGCTCGAGACGGACGTGGCCGGCGAGCGTCATGACGCCGAGCGCGAGGCCCAGCACGCCCTGTCCCGCCTGGGTCGCGATGAGGAGCTTGCGGTGGTCGACGCGGTCGGCCACCACGCCCGCCCACGCGGACAGCAGCAGGAAGGGCGCGAACTGGAGGGCCGTGGTGACGCCCACCGCGAAGCCGGAGTTGTCGCTCAGGACGGTGAGCACCAGCCAGTCCTGCGCCACCCGCTGCATCCAGGTGCCGATGTTCGACACCAGCGCCCCTGCGAACCAGAGGCGGTAGTTGAAGATGCGCAGCGAGGCGAAGGTCTGTGACATGCCACCTGTTCAACCGGCTGATGCGGGCGGTTGTTCCGCGGCGTCGCATCGGCACTGGCGCCGTCCCCCACCCTACGCCGCGATGCCCGACCGCCCTTCCCGCACCGACGGTCCTCCCCACACCGACCGTCCTCCACACGCCGGGGGTCGCATCGTCGCGCTTCGGTGCAACTCTCGTCGCATCGTTCCTGGTGAGGTGCGCGAGGTTGCAGAGTCCGTGTGGAGGGCGGTCTCGGCGCCTCGGTTCCAGTAGGGGGAAACCCTTGACGGCGGACGATGCGTGTCGCACCCTGGTGCGGGCGCGCCGCGAGGGTCGGCGACGAGGAGGACTGTTGAAGCTCTAGGGACGCCGGACCACGAGTCTGGCCACGGTCACGCACCTTCCAGACCCCTCGGAGCTCCCTATGCAGCACCTCTCCTTCTCCCGCGTCGCCTTCGCATGGCCCGATGGCCGCGCCCTCTTCACCGATCTCGACCTCGCGATCCCGGACGGGCTCACGGCGCTGATCGGACGAAACGGCATCGGCAAGTCGACGCTCGTGCGTCTCGCGCTCGGCGAGCTGCGCCCGACCGCCGGATCTGTGGTGCTTCCGGCCTCGGTCGCACACGTGCCGCAGCACGTCGCGATCGCTACCGGGACCACGGTGGCCGAGGCGCTCGGAGTCGCGGCCCGCGTCGCCGCGCTCCGCGCCATCGAGGCGGGAGCGACCGACCCCGACGTCTACGACGCGCTCGCGGACGACTGGTCCGTCGAGGAACGCGCCGCCGCCATGCTCGCGTCGCTCGGCCTGCCGACGGATCTTGACCGCACCGTCGATGCGCTCAGCGGAGGGGAGGCCGTGCTGCTCGCCGTCGCGGCGGCGCTCCTCGCGCGGCCCGACCTGCTGGTGCTCGACGAGCCGACCAACAACCTCGACGCCGAGGCCCGTGCGGCGCTCGCAGCCCGCCTGTCCGCGCGGGACGGCGCGACGCTCGTGGTGAGCCACGATAGGGAGCTCCTCGCGCGGGTCGACCGGATCGCGGAGCTGTGCGAGCGGGACGACCGCACTGTGGAGCTGCGGTGGTTCGGGGGCGCCGTCGACGCCCTCGACGAGGCCCGCGAGGCGGAGCGGGCCGGCGCCGCACAGGCCCTGGCCTCCGCGAACGCCGCCGTCGCGCGGCAGTCGGCCGCGCTCGCGGCGCACGCCGACGGGGCTGGACGCAAGCGTCGCGCGGGCGAGAAGGCGCGGGTCCAGCGGCGGGTGGTGGGGCTCGCCGCCGACGCCAAGCAAGGGCAGGCCGAACGCACCGACGCGCGTGTGCGCCGCATCCACCAGCAGCGCCTGGCCGAGGCGCGCGACCGGCTCGCGGAGGCGCGCGCCGCGATCCCGCGTGACCGCACCATCCGGATCGACCTGCCGGGCACCGCCGTGCCGCCGCGACGGCTCGTCCTCGAGGCGGAGGGTCTCGTGACGCGCACCGGCGCGACGCTCGACGCGCTCGTGCGCGGACCCGAGAGGGTCCACGTCACGGGTCGCAACGGCGCGGGGAAGTCCACGCTGGTCGCGACGCTCCTCGGTGATCTCGAGGCCCGCGGCGGGCGCGCACACCTCGCCGTGCCGGTGGGCATCCTGCCCCAGCGGCTCGTCGGCCTCGACGAGGGCGCCTCGGTGCTGGAGAACGTGCGGATGCGCGCCTCGGGCGCATCGGGGCAGGAGGTGCGGGATCTGCTCGGCCGCTTCCGCTTCCGGGGCGCGAGCGCCGATGCGGCGGTGGCGACGCTCTCCGGCGGCGAGCGCTTCCGGGCCTTCCTCGCGTGCGCGCTCCTCGCGCGGCCCGAGCCTCAGCTCCTGGTCCTCGACGAGCCCACCAACAGCCTCGACCTCGAGTCCCAGGCGCAGCTGGTCGAGGCGCTCGCGGGCTACCGCGGGGCGCTGCTCGTAGCGAGCCACGACACCGCCTTCGTCGAGGCGGTCGGGCCGACGCGCGAGTGGCGCGTCGTGCCCGGAGAGCCGGTGGGAGATCGGCTGCTCAACTGAATGGAGGCTTGACCGTCCTCCACACGTCGGGGGTCGTATCGCCGCGCTTCGGTGCAACTCTCGGCGCATCGTCCCTGGTGAGGTGCGCGAGGTTGCAGAGTCCGTGTGGAGGGCGGTGGGGGTGTGGGGGTGTGGGGGTGGTCGGGGTGCGGAGGGGGGATCAGGCTCCGGCGGCCTCGAGCTCCTCGTGCTGCCCGGGGGTGAGGGTGACGTCGATCGCCTCGGCGCACTCGAGGTACTGGTCGAAGGTGCGCGCGCCGATCAGGGGGATCGCGCTCGGAGAGTCCTGCGCGAGCAGCCAGGCCAGCGCCACCTGGTTACCCGTGGCCCCGGTCTGCGCGGCGACCGAGTCGATCGCGGCGAGCCGCGCCTCGGCGTCGGGCCCCGCATACGCGCCCATCGCGGAGAATCCCGGGTCGCGCCGCTCGTGGGCGGAGAACAGCCCCTTGAGCACGGGTGAGTACGCCACGAGCTGGAGGTCGGGGTAGGCGCGCAGGTAGTCGAGCTGCTCGGCGGAGACGATGCTGCGGCTGTCGAGGCCGGCGCGGGGGCGCAGGTACGCGTGCTGCTGCTGCACGGCTGCGGGCTGCGGCCAGCCGTTCGCCTCGCAGAGCGCCCGGATCTGCGCGAGGCGCCAGGTGGAGACGTTCGACCAGCCGTAGGTGCGGATGAGCCCCGCCGAGACCGCGCTCGCAAGGAAGCCGAGCGTCTCCTCGAGAGGCACCGAGCGGTCGTCGACATGGATGTAGTAGAGGTCCACCGAGTCGAGCCCGAGGCGCCCGAGCGAGGCAGCGAGCGAGTCCCGGAGGGTGCTCGCCCCGGCGCCGACGAAGCGCGACCGGGCGAGCTCCCAGTCGGGCTCGCCGTCGGTGAAGACGCCGTCGATGCTGCTGAGCATCGCCGTGCCCTTGGTCGCGAGGTGAACGCTGGGCCGCGCTCCCGAGTCTGCGAGCCACGTCCCCACGAGCCGTTCCGACTGACCGCCGAGGGTGCCCTCCGCGTACCACCAGCAGTAGGCGTCCGCGGTGTCGATCATGCCGGGGACCGCGGCGCCGTCCGGCGCGGCGTAGCGGGGCACCACCTCGGTGACGAAGTGGTCGAGGATGCGCCGCGACTCGTCCTCGGGCGTGCGGGTGCCCATGAGCATCGCGCCGACGCCGAGCGGCGCGACGTACGGGCCCGCGGCGCCGAGGCGGCGGGCCGGTCGGATCTCGTCAGCAGAGGCCATGTCACGACGCTATGCGCCGTGCGCCAGGATGTCGCGGCGACCCTGGCCAAGCCCGGCGCGCGGTGCGACGATGGCGAGGCGAGGCATCCCGCGGATGCCCGGCGAGGAGGCGAGCGATGAGGTACCTGCTGCTGGTCTGCACCGAGCAGATCGACGATCCCGCCGGCGGACCCGACGACATCGAGCGCTGGGTGAGCACGCACGAGGCGAGCGGCGCGCGGGTCTGGGGCGACCGCCTCGCGGACACGTCGGAATCGCGCGTGGTGCGGGTCCGCGGCACGGGCACCACGGTCGAGCCGGGCGCGCTGCACCGCGACTTCGAATCGATCGCCGGGATCGACATCCTCGAGTGCGCGTCGATCGACGAGGCCGTCGCCGTCGCGGCCGATCACCCGATGGCCCGTCACGGGGTGCTCGAGGTGAGGCCGTTCTACGACTGGGACGCGGACGCCTGAGCGTCGGCGCGGCCCGCTAGCCTGGCCGTATGCCTGCGCTCCTCATCCTCGGCGGCACCGCGTGGCTGGGCCGCGAGACCGCCGCCCAGGCCGTCGCATCCGGGTGGGACGTCACGTGCCTCGCGCGCGGCGAGTCCGGAGTGATCGCCCCCGGCGCGACGCTCGTCCGGGCCGACCGCGACCGGCCCGACGCCTACGACGCCGTGAAGGGGCGCGACTGGGACGCCGTGGTCGAGGTGAGCTGGCAGCCGCGCCACGTCCGCGAGGCCGCTGAGGCCCTCGAGGGCCGGGTGCTGCACTGGACGTACGTCTCCTCGGTCGCGGCCTATCAGCCGACCTGCGAGGTGATCGCCGAGGACGCGCCCCTGCGCGAGCCCGTGGATCCCGACGCCCGCGTCGACGGCGCGCAGTACGACGCCGCCAAGGTGCGCTGCGAGCTCGACACCCTCGAGAGCCACCCCGAGGCGCTCCTGCTGCGCGCCGGCGTCATCATCGGCCCCGGCGATCCCACGGAGCGCTTCGCGTACTGGCCGCGCCGTGCCGCGCAGGCCGGCACGGGGCCGATGCTGGTGCCGGGGCCGCCCGCGCATCCGGTCCAGCTCATCGACGTGCGCGACCTCGTCGCCTGGACGCTCGATGCGATCGAGGCCGGGCTCTCGGGCCCGGTGAACGTGGTCGGCGATCAGCGCCCCGGCGCCTACGCCGTCGAGCTCGCACGCGAGGTCGCGGGCGCGGTGGGCCCGCAGGTCGACGTCGATCCGACGTGGCTGCTCGCGCACGGCGTGACTCCGTGGAAGGGGCCGGGCTCGCTTCCCCTCTGGGTTCCCGACGACGGCGGTCCCGCGCGCATCGGCTACCACTCGGACGAGCGCTTCCTCGCGACGGGCGGGCGCCGCCGCTCGCTCATGGAGTCGATCCGCGACATCCTCGCGGAGGAGCGCGCGCTCGGGATCGACCGCGACGTCGAGGGCGGGCTCTCGCGCGACCGCGAGCTCGAGCTGCTCGCCGCGTGGGAGGCCGAGCGGGGCTAGGCGCCGGTCGCCGTCCCGTCCGACGCATCGTCCACGCGCGGCACCGCGCCGGTGGCCGGCTGCCTCGCCGCTCCGAGGTAGAGGAAGGTCGAGCCCGGGAGCGGCAGGAAGCGCTGGTCGGGGGAGACCAGGCGGAACGCGCCCGACGCGTCGATCGCGCCCAGCGGGATCGCGTCCTCGTCGCCGCCGAAGCGCTGCGCGAGCTCGCGCAGGCCGTACTCCTTGGTGAGGTGCGTCGCGTGGATCCGCCATCCGGCGGCGATCCGCTCGTCGAGCGTGACGAGGTCCGTCCGGCCGTCGAAGGCGAAGGACGCGCGCCGCTCGAACGTGAGGGCGCGGCGCTCGCCCGTCCCCTCGGCGGGCGCGAGCTGGAAGGAGCGGTGGAAGCCGTACTCGATGCCCAGGCTGCGGGCGACGAGCGCGTTGTAGTAGTCGTTGTCGGTCGCGGCGAGGACGTGGCTCACGCCGGACTCGGCCAGCGCCTCGTCCGCGTGCTCGGACAGCACCTCGCCGAAGTAGGTCCGCACGCCCGCCATGCGCATCGGCTGGAGACTCTGGTAGCGCCCGTCCGCGACCGTGACGAGGACGTCGCGGCGGCGCAGCGCCTCGGCGAGCGCGAGCCCGAACGGCGAGGCCCCCACGATGAGCAGCCCGTTGCGGGCGCCCGTGGTGAGGCCGAGCCGGCGTGCGAGCGGCGCGAGCGTGAAGCCGTGCACCACCACGGTGACGATGATCACCAGGAACACCGTGGGCACCAGCAGCGCGCCGTCGGGATAGCCCGCCGCGACCATGGCCGGGCCGAACGAGCCCGCCGTCGCCGCGGCGACGATGCCGCGCGGCGCGATCCACGCCAGCAGCCTCCGGTCCGGCGTGGGGATGTCGGAGCGCAGCGTCACCAGCCAGATGGTGAGCGGCCGCACCGCGAGCATCAGCACCGCGACGAAGGCGACGATGCGCCAGTCGAGCGCGCGGAGGTCGTCCGCGGTGAGCGTCGCCGGGATCACGATGAAGAGCGAGCTCACCAGCACCACGGTGAGCCCCTCCTTGAAGTGCAGCAGCTGCTCGCGCTCGGCGAGGCGCATGTTGCCCAGCACCAGGCCCATCGCGGTGACGGCCAGCAATCCCGTCTCGTCCTGGAGGCGGTTGCCGAGGCCGGCGACGAGCAGCACCGCGACCAGCAGAAGCGGCGACTTGAGGTGGGACGGCACCCATCCGCGCCGGAAGGAGACGCCGAGGAGGAGGCCCACGCCGGCGCCCATGCCGCCGCCGACCACGATCGCGTAGAGCAGCCCGGTGGCGATCGAGCCGAGGCCGCCCTCGGACAGCGCGAACAGCTGGAACGTGAGGAAGGCGAGGGTGACGCCGATGGGGTCGTTGACGATCCCCTCCCACTTGAGCAGCGCCGCCGAGTCGCGGCGCAGCCCCGCCTGGCGCAGCAGCGGCGCGATCACCGTCGGCCCGGTGACCACGAGGATCGCGCCGAGCACCAGCGCGACGGGCCAGTCGATCCCTCCCACGTAGCGCGCCGCGATCGCGGTGAGCGCCATCGCGACGGGCGGGCCGAGGACGGTGAGCCGGCCGATGCCCTTCCCGACCCGCCGGAACTCGGAGAACCGCAGGCTCATGCCGCCCTCGAAGAGGATGACCGCGACCCCGAGGCCGATGAGCTCCGAGAGCTGCTCCGGCTCGAGGTCGACGTCCACGAGCCCCGCGATCGGCCCGAGGATCAGGCCCACCGCGATGAGGATGACGATGGCGGGGATGCGGAGGCGCGCCGCGAGCAGCTGCGAGCCGAGCCCGGCGACGAGGACCAGCACCAGGCTGGTGGCGAGCGTCATGAGCCGATGCTAGGGCCGGGCGGTCGTGCGGTGTCAGTCCCAGAAGCCGAGGTGGGGGACCGCGGCCTCGTCCTCGAGCAGGGGTCCGGTGACGGAGATCTCGCGTGCGCCCGCGCCGAGCACCGTGCGGCAGGGGAGGGCGAGCGTGGGGTTCTCGTCGTGCGCGCCGGTCATGGCCAGCAGGCCGGTCTCCGCGAGGCCGTAGACCACGGCGCCGATGCCGGACCAGTAGATCGCGCCCGAGCACATCGCGCACGGCTCGCACGAGGTGACCAGCGTGCACTCCGCGAGCTCGTCGGGGTCGAGCTGGTTGCTGGCCAGCCGCACCAGGTTGGTCTCGGCGTGGCCAGTCGCGTCGCGGTGGGTCACCACGGTGTTCTCGGCCTCGAGGACGATGCGCCCCTCGCCGTCCACGAGGACCGCGCCGAACGGGTGGTTGCCGTGGTCGCGTGCCGCCTGCGACACGGCGATCGCGCGGCGGAGGTGGTCGGTGTGGTCGCTCATGCGGCCAGCCTAGGCACCTCTCCCCGCGACAGTCCGAACGGAGTTCGCGGCGACGCGCCGGTCTGGATTGTCAGGAGCCCGATGATCCTCGGGGTGTCGCGGTCAGATCCGTCCGGACTGTCCGGGGGGTCAGGACTGGATCACGCCCGCGATCACGAGCGGGAACAGCACCAGCAGGAAGATCGCGTCGATGCCGTGGAACAGCGCTCCCATCCAGTACGAGCGGTAGCGCTTGGTGAGGTAGGCGTACAGCCAGTCGGTCACGAGCATCGCGGGCATCTGCCACACGAGGTGCAGGTGGTACGTCGCGAACAGGAGCCCGTTGACGAGCACGTCGAGGCGGCCGAACGCGCCCCGCATGCGCGGCAGCAGGATGCCGCGGAAGATCAGCTCCTCGCCCACGAGGTAGTTGCCGAGGATCAGCACCACGAGCAGCCCCATGAGCCACCACTGCCCGACCACCTCGGGCACCGCGAGATTCTCGATCAGCGCGTAGTCGGGTGGCGCGATCGCGGGGAACGCGTCGACCACCGCGTCGTTGAGCGGCTGGAGCAGCCCGAGCGCGCCCAGCCCGGCGTAGCCCACGGCGACCGCCACCGCCCACCACAGGTAGCGCCAGCTCGCCCGTCCGGTGCGGGGGCTGCGAGGCTTCTCGAGCCACAGCCGGCGCTTCAGCGCCTCCCACGTGAACGGCCGCACCTCGAGGCGCAGCAGCCAGAACGCGAGCACCGCCTGCCACACCAGACCGGCCGTCGCGAGCACGAGCCACCCGATGCCGGGCGTCTCCATGCGCGGCGCGATGAAGGTGGGCATCACCCACCACAGGCCCAGGCCCATGGGAAGCGCGCTCGCGGCCCAGATCCCGAGGATGGTGCCGAGCCGGTACTGCTCCTTGTCGGGCAGGTCGCGGGTGTCGAGCCCGCGTGCGGTGATCGTCGTGGTCATGGCTCCCCCTGAGCGTCCACGGGACGCCGGGTTGCGCCCACGCCGACCGTAGGCAGGCGCTCCGGGCGCGGGCATCGCGCTGCTGAGGGGGTGACGGGGGTCCGTCCGAGGGTTCCTGGATCGGGGTTTCCCCTGACCTCGGGCTCATACCCGCGCGAAGGCCTCGATGTCCTCCGTGAACTCGCCCGCGACGTCGGCGGACACCGTCGCGCGCGTCGCCGACACCGCGGCGAGGTAGTGCGCGGTCGCGGGAGCGGCATCGTCCCCGCCGTCCACCGCGGCCTCGAGCGCCGCCTGGTTCGCGCGTCGCGCCGCGAACTCGATGTCCGCGGGGGTGAAGCCGTCGGAGGCTGCGACCAGGCTCGCGACGTCGACGGTGGCCGCGGCGGAGGGGATGAACCGCGCCCAGATCGCGGCGCGCGCCTCGGCATCGGGCAATCCGATGGGGATGACGTAGTCGAAGCGGCCGTGGCGCAGGAACGCGCTGTCGAGCGAGCGGATGAAGTTGGTCGCGCAGACGAGCAGCCGGTCGGGGCGCTCGCGGAACGCGGGGATGAGCTTGAGCAGCTCGTTGGTGACGCCCTGGAGCGGTGAGGGCGGGTCGCCGCGACGATGCGAGGCGATCTCCTCAACCTCGTCGATGAGCACCACCGCGTGCTCGAGCTCCGCGATCCGGTGGAAGGTGTCGCGCAGCGCGCCCGCGAGCCCCGCCGGGTCCGCGGCCAGCCGCGACGGGAACACCTCGACGAAGGACCAGTCGAGCCGCGACGCGATCGCCTTCGCGAACGTGGTCTTCCCGGTGCCGGGCGGTCCGAACATCACCACCGCGCGCGGCGGCGCGACGCCGTAGCGGTCGGCCAGGGCGGGCTCCGCGAGCGGCAGCACCAGGCGCTTCTCGATGAGGTCCTTCTCGGTGCGCATCCCGGCGACGCCGTCCCACAGCCCGCGCGGCAGCACGCGCCCGCCGAGCTCCTCGAGCAGCGCCATCTCCTCGCGCTGCACGCGGATGCGACGCTCGAGGTAGCGGACCGCCTTCTTCTCGGAGAAGCCGGCGTCGCGGAACGCATCCAGATGCGTCTGCGCCGCCGGGACCAGCGCGGACAGGGTGCTGGGACCCGCCTCGGCGACGCGCGTCTCGACCGCGGCGAGCAGCCCGGGGCCGATGCCGCGGCCGTGCCACGCATCGTCCACACCGTGGAAGACCACCCAGGCCTGGTTGTGCGCGCGGCGCGCGACGGCCGCGCCCACGATCTCCTCCTGCACGGTCGCGACGACGGCGATGTCCTCGGCCGCCGAGGTCAGCACCTCGGCGAGCGCGTAGACGGGCTCGACCCCGGCCGCGCGCGAGGCCTCCCACAGGCGCACCACGGACTCGAGGTCCTCGGCGTGCGCGTCGCGGATCCTCCAGGCGGCCATGTCCTCTCCTCGCACGTCGTCGTCGCGGGACTCCTTCGACGGTACCCCAGGGGGGTATCCCGCGTCCGCATCGAGGCGGCTCGGGAAGCTCAGTACCGGTCGCGACCCCGTGCGCACGCCTCCCGGGACGCTGAGTCCAGCTCCGGCGGCCTACGGTGGACGCATGGCGTCCGACGCATCGTCCGCACCTAAGGCCTTCGTCACCGTCCTGCACGTCTCCGCCGTCGCGGTCGGGCTCGCGTTCCTGTCGTTCGGGGTCCACACCTGGTTCGGGGGCGATCTCCCGGTCGCCGATCCGCTGCGCCGCGCGCTGGTCGGGGTCCTCGCGGTGGTCTACCTCGCGCGGCTGCTGGTGACGCAGTACGTCATGGTGAAGCGCCCCTTCCCGTGGGACGAGGCGCTCGCGGTCGGTCCGTGGGTGGCGATCCTCCAGCTCACGATGGCGTGGTTCGGTGCGACCACCGAGGCGCCGGTGGACTGGGTCGTGTGGGCCGGCGTGGGGCTCTACGTGCTGGGCTCTTGGCTCAACACGTGGTCCGAGGAGCAGCGGCGCCGGTTCAAGAAGGACCCCGCGCATCGCGGCGTGCTCTTCACCGGCGGGCTGTTCTCGCTGGTGATCCACCCGAACTACCTGGGCGACGTGCTGCTCTTCACCGGCTTCGCCATGGTCGCGGGCGGATGGTGGCCGCTGCTGGCGCCGGTCATCATGGCGGCGATGTTCGCCTTCATGCACATCCCCCGGCTGGACGCGCACCTCGAGGATCACTACGGCGACGCCTTCCGCGCGTACGCCCGCCGGACCAGGAGGTTCATCCCCGGGGTCTGGTGACGGGCGTCGCCGTGCCGCGAGCCGCCCTAGGCTGGCCGGGACAGTCCGCAACCGAAGGAGCGATCATGACGCTGCCCACCATCACCCGCGACGCGAACGGCGCGCCCAGCATCGACTTCGCCGGGGCGGAGAAGCCCGAGGGCCTCGTCGTCGAGGTGCACGAGAAGGGTGACGGCCCGGAGGTCGCCGAGGGTCAGCACATCACCGTCCACTACAGCGGCTGGCTGTGGGACGGCGCGAAGTTCGACTCGTCGTGGGACCGCGGCGAGTCCATCTCGTTCCCGATCGCCTACGGATCGCTCATCGACGGCTGGGTCGACGGCATCGTCGGGCAGCCGGTCGGCTCGAAGCTGCTGCTCGTGGTGCCGCCGGAGTCGGGCTACGGCTTCCGCCCGATGGGACCCATCCCCGCCGGCTCGACGCTCGTCTTCACCGTGGACGTGCTCGCGGCCCGCTAGGCGCGCCGCCTCCGCCGACATCTCCGCAACCCCCGTCTCCGCGAATGCGGCGGCGGGGGTTGCGCGTTCCCGCCGCGCGACGTAACGTACAACCAAATGGTTGTAGATGAGTGGACACAAGCCGACGTGGATCGCATCTTCCACGCGCTGGCAGACGCGACCCGCCGTGACATCGTGCGGCGGACGCTCACCACGGAGGCCTCGGTCAGCGAGCTGGCCCGGGCCTACGACATGTCCTTCGCGGCGGTGCAGAAGCACGTCGCCGTCCTCGAGGGGGCGGGCCTGGTGACCAAGCGCTCCCGCGGCCGCGAGCGCATCGTCCGCGGCGACGCCGCGCAGATCGCGCGCGCCCGTTCCCTTCTCGCGCAGCTCGAGGAGCTGTGGCGATCCCGCTTCAGCCGGCTCGACGACGTGCTCGCCACGCCGCGGCCGGACGAGCACCCCTGACGAGTCCCCAGGAGGAGCCATGCCTCTCACCACCGTCGTCTCGGACCCCGAGGCGCTCACCATCACCGTCGCCGGCGAGTACTCCGTGCCCGTCGAGCGCCTCTTCCAGGCCTACCTCGACCCCCGCCAGCTCGAGCGGTTCTGGGGCCCGGTCGAGTGGCCCGCGACCTTCACCCGGCACGATGCGGCTCCCGGCGGCCGCTCCGAGTACTTCATGCGCGGACCCGACGGCGAGCGCTCCGGCGGCTACTGGAAGTGGATCGCTGTCGACGCGCCCCGCTCGTTCGAGGTCGAGGACGGCTTCGCGAACGAGGACGGCACCGACAACACCGACCTGCCCGCGATGCGGATGGTCTTCACGTTCGAGGCGACCGACGAGGGCTCGCGCTTCACCTCGGTCACGCACTTCGGCTCGCTGGAGGCGCTCGAGACCGTGGTCGAGATGGGCATGGAGCAGGGCATCCGCTCCGCGATGTCGCAGATCGACGCGGTGGTCGCCGACCTCGAGTCCTTCGCCGCGGGCCGCGCGGTCGACGCGCAGCTCCTGTCGGACACGCAGGTGCGCGTGAGCCGCGTCATCCGCGGCACGGTCGAGCAGGTGTGGCGCGCGCACCACGACGCGGACCTGATGAGGCGCTGGCTGCTCGGGCCCGAGGGGTGGACGATGCCCGTGTGCGAGGTCGCACACGAGGTGGGCGACACCTACCGGTACGAGTGGGCGCCCGTGGTCGGCGGGCCCGCGGACGGCGCGCCGCCGTTCGGCTTCACGGGCGAGCTGCTCGAGTCCGCGTCTCCCTGCCGCGAGGTCACCACCGAGAACATGATCGGCATGGAGGGGCCCGGCACCACCAACGAGCTCACCCTCACCCCGGTCGACGGCGGAACGCTGCTGAGCCTGGTGATCACCTACCCGAGCCAGGAGCTGCGAGACATCGTGCTCGGCACCGGGATGACGGACGGCATGGAGACCTCGTACGCGCGGCTCGAGGAGGAGCTCGCGGCGGTCTAGAGGCGAGCGACCACCGCGACCGCACCGAGCTCCGCGTCGCGCTCCAGCCGCGCGGACAGCGCCGCATCGGCTGCGGCGGCGAGGGTGAGCGTCGCGAGATCCTCGCTCGTCTCGACGATCGCGACGCCGCCCGGACGGAGCAGCCGGGCGGCCGCGTCGAGCACGGCGCGCTGCACCGCCGCGCCGTCCGGCCCGCCGTCGAGCGCGAGCGCGGGCTCGTGGTCCCGGGCCTCACGAGGCATGAGCGGGATCTGGGCGGTGGGGACGTAGGGCGGGCACGAGGCGATCACGTCGACCGCGCCGGCCAGGTGCCCGAGCGCCTCGTCGAGGTCCGACACCGTCGCCACGCATCCCAGCGGGGCGAGGGTGGAGGCGGCGAGCGCCACGGCCGCCGGGTCGACGTCGGCGGCGACGATGCGCGCGTCGGTACGAGCGTGCGCGATCGCGGCCGCGACGGCGCCGGTGCCGCAGCACAGGTCCACGACCGTCGCATCGTCGGGCGCGCAGGCGATCGCGAGCCGCGCGACCAGCTCGGTCCTCCGCCGGGGGACGAAGACGCCGGGAGCGGTCGGGATCCTCAGGCCCGCGAAGCGGGCCCAGCCGATCACGATCTCGAGCGGCTCGCCGGCGATCCGGCGCTCCAGCAGCGCCTCGTGACGCGCGGGATAGCCGCCCGCGGCGTCGGCGATGAGCGCGGCCTCGTCCTCCGCGAACACGCAGCCGGCCGCGCGGAGCCTCGCTGTCGCATCGTCCGCCGTCACGCAGGCACGCTACCGCTCCGGTTGCGCGCGCGTCCCAGCGGGGGAGACTGGCAGGCATGGACCCGGACCAGATCGACCCTGCCACCGAGGGGCGCGTCCTCTCTCCCGACGACGGCGACTACCTGCGCTTCGAGCGTGAGTTCGCCCAGCCCCCCGCCGAGGTGTGGGCGGCGCTCACCGACCCCGACCGCAACGCGACGTGGGGGTTCCGCACCGGCTTCGAGCCCCGCGAGGGCGGCCTGGTGACCACCTACGACGGCGGCGCGGGGGAGGTGCTCGCGTGGGACGAGCCCCATGCGCTCGAGTACGCGTGGGACGGGTACGGCGGCCGCTGGCAGGTGCGCATCGCGATCGCCGAGCACGGTGACGGCGCGTACCTGACGTTCGACCACGTCGCGCCGGACCCCGCCAGCCCCGACATCGCCGCGGGCTGGCACTGGCACCTCGACCGCCTCGCGCTGCACCTCGCCGGGGGCACGCCTCCCGTCGTCGACTCGGATGCGCACTTCGAAGAGCTGCAGCGGCTCTACGCACACGCCGGCGGCTGAGCCGCGCCTCCGGGCGCCGAGCAGTGCGCGCACCCGGGCGGCTCAGTCGAGCCGTGCCCGTGCGAAGGCGCGCACGGACGTCCCGGCCATGACCGCCGCGAACGCGACGGCGAGCGCGAGCGACGCGGGGCCGATGGTCGCCGCCTCCTCCGGACCGCCCGCGCCCGCCCACAGCGCGGGGGCGACGTACGGCACCCACGCCCCTGCGCCGACCATCGCGAGGATCTGGCTCGCGGCCGTGACCGCGACGATCGCGCCGGCCGCGCCCAGGTAGCCGCGCGAGCGGACCGCGACCCACGCGAACCCGAGCGCGAGCGCCGCCATGAGGAGCCCGGCGGCCCACACGCGCACCAGCTGCGCGGCCACCGCACCGGTCAGCGTCCCAGGATCCGCCAGGGCGAGCGCGGCGACGGTCGACGCCATGGCGAGCGTGAGGCACGCGACCGCCCAGGCGGCGATCACGAGGAGCTTCGCGCTCGCGATCTGCGCGCGGCTCACCGGCAGCGCGAAGAGCGACCCCACGGTGCGGTCGGCCCACTCGCGGCCCACGAGCCAGGCGACGGCGAAGCCCACGCCGATGAGCGCGACCACCGACACCACCTGGCCCGCGAGGCTCGCGACCGTCTCGCCGAACGGGCCGTCGCGGTACGGCGCGAGCTTCGCGGCGGATGGGCCCGCCGCATCGGCCGACCGTGCCAGGGCCACCATGCCCACCGACATGAGCGGCGGGAACACGACGAGCAGCACGGTCGCGAGCCGGGCCGTGAGCGAGCGGGAGAACGTGGCGACCTGAAGAGCGAGCGCGGTCCTCATGCGTGGACCTCCTGTCGGGTGCGGACATCCTCGCGGTGCGCGGCGTCCCAGGCCCGGACCATCTCGAAGAACCGGTGCTCGAGGTCGGTCTGGCCGGGCTCGAGCGAGCCCACCACGCGGCCGGCGTGGATCACGGTGATGCGGTGCGCGATGCGCGAGACCTCATCGAGGTGGTGGCTGGACACGAGCACGCCGGCGCCGCGGGTCGCCGCCGCGAGGATGACGTCGCGCAGCAGCAGCACCCCCGCGGGGTCGAGCGCGTTGGTGGGCTCGTCGAGGATGAGCAGGTCGGGCTCGTGCGCCGCGGCGCAGGCGAGGCCCAGGCGCTGGCGGTTGCCGAGCGACAGCCCCCGCGCTCGCCGCCCTGCCCAGGGCTCGAGCTCGAGCCGCGCGATCCAGGACGATGCGGCGCACGCAGCCGCGGCGCGGTCGAGGCCGTGCAGGCGGGCCGCGTGGACGATGTTGTCGCGCACCGTGAGCTCGGGGTACCCGAAGGGCTGGTCGATGACGGAGCCGAGCCGCCCGAGGACGTCGGGCCCGGCGGCGTCGATCGGAGCGCCCAGCACGCGCGCCTCGCCCGCGTCGAGCCTGGTCTGGCCCACGATCGCCTTCATGGCCGTGGTCTTGCCCGCGCCGTTGAGGCCGATGATCGCGTGGATCTCGCCCGGCTCGACGGTGAGCGCGAGGCCGTCGAGCGCGCGCAGGTCACCGTAGGTGCGGACAGCGCCCGCGATCTCGAGCGCGGTCACGGCGTCGCTCCCGCGAAGGCCGGGACCTCTGCATGCGCGAGGGCGGGCGCCACGGTGGTCATCGCGACGGTGACGAGGTCGCCGAGCGTGCGGCGCGAGCCGTCCGCGGCCCAGTCGAGCATCACCGCGGTGACCGCCGCGAGGCAGGCCGCGGCGGCGATGCGCATCTCGCCCTCGCCTCCCGGCGCGGCTGCGGCCTCGACGATGGCCCGCTCGGTCGCCGCGGTGTTGGCGGCCATGCCGGCCTGGAGGTCGGGCTCGCCCGCGGCGATCGCGATCGCGCGGCGGGTGGACTCGGTGGGCTCCTGGTCGAGCAGCGGCACGAGCGCCAGCAGCCCGCGCGCGATCCGCTCGACGGCGGGCAGGTCCGTCGGCTGCGCGGCGACGGCCGCGGCGATGACGGGGTCGAACGGGTCGTCGAGCAGCACCCGCTCCTTGGTGGGGAAGTGGCGGAAGAACGTCATGTGGCTGACGCCGGCCGCGGTCGCGATCTCCTCGACGGTGACCGCGCGGTAGCCGCGCTCCTCGAACAGGTCGAGGGCGGCGGCCTGAAGGCGGGCCCTGGTGGCCTCGGCGCGGGTTGTCATGCCACAAGTGTTAGTCACTAACATCTATCGCGCAACCGGTGGCGCGGATAGCGTCGCGGCATGAGCGACTACCAGGTGCTGGAGATGGGAGCCCTCGAGGGCTGGCGGGACCACCACGGCGGCTTCCAGCCGCACACGCAGCGCGACGGGCGCCGAGTCGTGGACCACGAGCTGACGATGCAGTACATCGGCATGACCGCGAACGCCTTCGTCCCCGGCGAGGAGGCCGGCTACTGGCACACGCATGCCGAGATCGAGGAGCTCTACGTCTTCCTCGCCGGGCATGGGCAGATGGCGCTCGACGAGGACATCGTGGACGTGGGCCCCGGCACCGCGGTGCGCGTGGGCCAGGGCGTGTGGCGCACGTGGCGATGCGTGCCCGACAGCCCGGAGCCGATGCGCTGGTTCTGCATCCGCGCCGGCGGCGGCGTGTTGCCGCACCTGCCGGACGATGCGACGCGGGACGAGGCGCGCCCCTCGCCCTGGTGAACCGTGGGGTGGGGCCGCGCGCGGTGACCGCAGGGTCGGCATGTGCGATGCGCGGTCCTCGCACCTTTCACGCACGAACGCACGAACGCACGGCGGGGGTCGGGAGGCGCTGCGCGGCTGTCGGTTCGCGGGGGCGGGCATTCGCGTGGCGGTCGGCTCGCGCGGCTGCGCGCTCGAGCGTGAAAGGTGCGAGTGCGCGACATCGTGCATGGTCGTCCTCCGCCGGGGTCGACCGCGCGACGCTGACGTTGTGACGCTCGGCCGCCCCTCGCCGTGGTGACGAGGGGCGGCCGGGTCGGCCGCGCGGCGCGGGTCGGGCCGGGTCGAGAGCGGATCAGGCCGGGACGAGCGCGGGGTCGGCGTTCACGGCCGCCGGCGCGCCACCGAGCTCCGCTCGGCGCGAGGGGAGCAGCATCGCGACCGCGGTGGTGACCGCGAGGATCCCCGCGCCCCACAGCACGGCGGTCTGCGCCGCATCGGTGTAGCCGGTCGGGGTGAGCTCGCCGCCCACGCCCGTGAACACCGCGGTCAGCACGGCGATGCCGAGCGCGACCCCGATCTCGCGGACGGTGGCGTTGGTGCCCGAGGCCTTCGCGTGGTCCTCGTCGCGCATGTGCGCGAGCACCGCGGTGGCGAGCGGTGCGAACACCAGCCCCATGCCCACGCCGCAGAGCACGAAGCCCGGCACCAGGGTCCAGTAGTCGACCGCCGGGTCGAGCGCGACCCCGATCCACGCGAGGCCCGCCGCCTGCGAAGCGACCCCCGCGGTCACCAGCACCCGCGTCCCCACCCGCGGCGCGATGATCCCCGTGAGCGGTGCGACGAACAGCGGCGCCATGGTCCACGGCATGGTCATCGCCCCGGCCTCGAGCGGGCTCTTGCCCTGCACCACCTGGAGGAACTGGATGAGGATGAAGACCGCGCCGAAGATCCCGACGGAGAACATCAGGCCCACCGCGTTCGCGACGGAGAAGGAGCGGTCGCGGAACAGGCCGAGGGGGAGCAGGGGGTCCCGGACCCGGTTCTCCCAGGCGAGGAACGCGAACAGCAGCACGCCGCCGCCGATGAGCCCGGCGAGCACCTGCGCGGACGTCCAGCCCGCATCGTTCCCGCGCACGATGCCGAACACGAGCCCGAAGACCGCGGCCATGCCGAGGCCGAGCCCGACCAGGTCGAGCCGCACCGCGTCCCCGCGAGACTCGGTGAGGAACGCGCGGATGAGGACGATCGCTACGACGCCGACGGGCACGTTGAGCCAGAAGATCGCGTGCCAGGTGAGGCCCTCGACCACCGCGCCGCCGATGAGCGGGCCGACGGCGACGCCGAGGCCGGCCACGCCGCCCCAGATGCCGATGGCGAGCGGGCGCATCTTGGCGGAGACGTTGGTCGACAGGATCGCGAGCGACAGCGGCATGAGCGCCGCGCCGCCGATGCCCTGGAGCACGCGCGCCGCGATGAGGGCCTCGGCGGTCGGGGCGAGCGCGCAGAGGATCGAGGCGAAGGTGAAGAGCACGATGCCGCCCTGGAACGTGCGGCGACGGCCGAAGCGGTCGCCGAGGGCGACCGCCATGAGGATCATGCTCGCGAAGGCGAGCGAGTAGCCGTTGATGAACCACTGGAGCTGCTCGAGCGTGGCGTCGAGGTCCGTGGCGAGCACCGGCAGCGCGTTGGTGACGACGAGGTTGTCGAGGCTCGCCATGAAGGCCGGGATCGACGCCGCGAGGATCACGAGTGCCAGCGGCGACCGGCGTGTGGTGGTGGTCATGTCCCCTCCCGGAACAGTCCAGTCATGGAGTGAGTAATCAATTGATTACTACGCTTCGACACGCTAGTAATCGCTTGATAACATGTCAACATGAGCACGACAGAAGGCCGCCTGACCAGCGACGACAGGCGCGAGCAGATCCTCGCCGCCGCCACCGTGGTGTTCGGCGACAAGGGCTACGCGGGAGGCACCACCGACGCGATCGCGCGTCAGGCAGGGATCTCCCAGGCCTACGTGGTCCGCATGTTCGGCTCGAAGGAGAACCTGTTCCTCGAGGTCGCGCGCCGCGCCACCGGCCGCCTGCGCGTCGCCTTCCGCGACGTCATCGCCGGCTTCACGGGCGACGAGACCAACCTCGAGCGTCAGGTCGCGCTCGGCCGCGCGTACGGCGAGCTGGTCGCGGACCGCGGCATCCTGCTGAGCCTGCTCCACCTCTTCGGTCTCGGTCAGGACCCCGTGTTCGGGCCTGAGGCGCGCGAATGCTTCCTCGACGTCTACCGCATCGTCCGCGACGAGGCCGGATTCTCCGCGACCGAGGCAAGCGAGTTCTTCGCGCGCGGCATGCTCAACACGATCCTGCTGGCGATGGGCATGCCCGAGCGGCGCGACGACCCCCGCGCCTTCGAGCTCATGTCGACCTCGATGGGCGCCGAGTGCGAGACGATCCTCGCGAGCGTCGAGGCCCAGGCCTCACTGCGCGCCTGACGCCTCCGCCGGCGCCGCCGGCAGCGTGATCGCGACCGTGGTGCCGTCGCCCTCGGTCGAGTCGACCGTGAGCGTGCCGCCGTGCACCGCGACGATCGCGGCCGTGATCGCAAGCCCCAGGCCCGAGCCGCCCGTGGCGCGGGTGCGCGAGTGGTCGCCGCGCACGAAGCGCTCGGTCGCGCGAGCGGCGACATCCGGCGACATCCCCGGGCCGTCGTCCACGACCTCGACGCGTGCCTGGGCATCGTCCTGCCGGACGCGCACCGTGACGTGCTCGCCACCGTGGACGGCGGCGTTGGTCACCACGTTGATGACGGCCTGACGCAGCCGGTCGGGGTCGCCCTCGATGGCCACCGGCTCCGGCGCGTCGAGCGCGAACTCGACGCCCTCGCGCGCGGCGGTCGCATCGCGGACCACCTCCTCGCACACGCGGGACAGGTCGATCCTGATGGGGTTGAGCTGCGGCTCGGCGTCGTACTTCGCGAGCGTGAGCATGTCCTCGACCAGCCGCTTCATGCGCTTGGCCTCGGCCTCGGTGCGGCTCCAGGCGTCGGCCACGTCCTCGTCGCGCGCGATCGCGCCGCGCCGGTAGAGCTCGGCGTAGCCGAGCACCGTGGTGAGCGGCGTGCGCAGCTCGTGCGAGGCGTCGGCGACGAACTCGCGCAGGCGCGCCTCGGACCGCTCGCGCTCCTCGAGCGAGGCGGTGAGCGTGTCGACCATGGTGTTGAGCGAGGACGCGAGCGCGCCGGACTCGCTGCCCTGGCCTGCGCCCTCGAGGCGCACGTCGAGGTCGCCCTGGGCGATCTGCGCCGAGGCGTCGACCATGCGGCGCATCGGCATGATGCCGAGGTTGATGACCCACCAGCCGACCACGCCGAGCCCGCCGAGGATCGCGATGAGCCCCAGGCCCTCGATGGCGATGAGACGCTGCGTCGCGGCCTCGACATCGTCCATGGGCAGCGCGGTGATGTCCGCGCCGAGGTTCGCCGCGCGCGCAAGCACGCGGTACTCGCCCTCGCCGTCCGTGGCGGGCACCGTCAGGTACACGGAGCCGCTCGTGGGCATCTCCACGCCCTCGAAGTCCGGCGCCGAGTCGTCGGCGTCCATGGTGTTGGGCGTGAAGAACACGTAGCAGGTGCCCTGGAGGTCGACGAAGCCGCGGAACACGTCGGAGGGCCGATCGCTGTCCGACTCCGTGTCGCCCGTGCCGCAGATCCGCGCGAGGCGCGGCTCGCGGGAGCCGAGCTCCGCCGAGGACGAGGCGAGGCGGTCGTCGAGCTGGCCGACGAGGAACGTGTGCGTCACGCCGGTGACGATGATGGAGATCGCGACGGCGATCGCCGCGATGACCCCCAGGCCGATGAGGACTCGAGAACGCAGCGTCAGCCCGGAACGGGCGGTCACGACACCCTCAGCGTGTAGCCCACCCCACGCACGGTGTGGATGAGCTTGGGCTCGTGCGCGTCGACCTTGCGGCGCACGTAGCCGATGTAGGTCTCGACCACGCCCGGGTCGTCGTCGCGCGAGTAGCCCCACACACCCTCGAGCAGCTGGCCGCGCGACAGCACGCGGCCGGTGTTCTGCATGAGGTGGCGCAGCAGGTTGTACTCGGTGGGCGAGAGCTGGATCTCCTCGCCGGCGCGGGTGACGCGGTGAGCGACGTCGTCGAGCTCGAGGTCCGCGACGCGGTAGATGTCCGAGGCGCTCGGCGCGTGCTCGACGCGGCGCGACACCGCCTCGACGCGCGCGACCAGCTCGTCGAGGTTGAACGGCTTCTGCAGGTAGTCGTCGCCGCCGATCGTGAGGCCCTCGACCTTGTCCTCCGAGCTGTCGCGCGCGGTGAGGAAGATGATCGGGGTGCGATCCCCGGACTCGCGCAGGCGGCGCGTCACCGCGAAGCCGTCGAGCCCCGGCATCATCACGTCGAGCACGATGAGGTCGGGGCGCTGCTCGCGCACGGCCTTGAGGCCGGCCTGGCCGTCGGCGGCGTCGGTGACGTCGTAGCCGGCGTAGCGGAGCGCCGCGCAGAGCATCGTGCGGAGGTTGTCCTCGTCGTCGACCACGAGGATGCGTCGTTCAGGCATGCGTTCAGTATCCCGGGCGAACCTAGGGATTCGCTGGGAGGCGGCTGGGCGTGGGCGGGGACGAGCGTCCCAGGGGACTCCCGCGCCGCTCTCAGGGTTCTCCCAGGTCCCATCGGTTAACTGATGGTTAACAACGACACCGGGTGCAGAACCCGGGCGCCCCGAATCGAGAGGTCACCATGCCGTACTACGCCTTCATCGCCGCGGATCTCATCGCGATCTGCCTCATGGTCTTCGGCCTGTACTACCCCCGCCACCGCCGCCGTGACCTCATCGTGGCGTTCCTCTCCATCAACGTGGGCGTCATGGGTGTCACGTACGCGATGACCAACGCCGACATCTCGCTCGGCTTCGGCATGGGCATCTTCGCGGTCCTCTCGATCATCCGCCTCCGCTCGACCGAGATGGACCACGCGGAGATCGCGTACTACTTCACCGCGATCGCGCTGGGCCTCCTCGGCGGCTTCCCGGCCCTGTCGCCCACGCTCAGCTTCACGCTCATGGCGGTCCTGCTCGGCGTCATCTTCGTCGGCGACCACCCGGCGCTGTTCCGCCGCACGCGCCAGCAGACCATGGTGCTCGACCAGGCCTTCACCACCGAGGAGGGCGCCACCGAGTACCTCGAGGCGCTGCTCGGTGCGAAGGTCCACCACGCCACCATCCGCAAGGTCGACCTGCTCAACGAGTCGACCGTGGTGGACGTCCGCTACACGCTTCACGAGGGCGCCGAGCGCCCGGTCGCGGACCGCATGGCCTCCGTCGCCCTCTCGCCCGAGGTGGCGCGATGACCGCCTGGGAGGAGCGCCTCGCGCAGCTGCCGACGGTCACGCTGGCCGAGCTCGAGACCGAGTACGCGCTGCTCACCCGCGTCGACCGCAAGTACATCGTCTCGCCCGACGTCTGGGCCGAGGTCATGGCGGAGGTCCCCGGGATGCGCGCCCTCGAGATCGACGGCGCCCGGTCGTTCGGCTATGCCTCGGTCTACTTCGACACCCCCGAGCTCGACTCGTACCGCGACGCCGCACGCCGCCGCCCGCTGCGCTACAAGGTCCGCACCCGCGAGTACCTCGACACGGGCGGCCGCGCGATCGAGGTCAAGCTGCGCTCCGCCAAGGGCGAGACGGTCAAGCACCGCGAATGGCTCGCGGACGATGCGGCGGGCGAGTCCCGCCTCGAGGGCTCGGCTCGCGACTTCGTCGCCTCGTTCCCCGAGGTCGGCGCCGCGGTCGACGAGCTCGCACCGGTCCTCACCACGCGCTACGAGCGCTCGACCCTCGTCTCGCACGGCGCCCGCGTGACGGTCGACTCCGACGTCACCGGCATCTCCGCCGAGGGCCCGAGCATCGGCTTCGGCGGCGCGCTCATCGTCGAGACCAAGTCCTCGATGCGGGCCGGCGACGTCGACCGCGCGCTGTGGGCGCGCGGCATCCGTCCCGCCCGCGTCTCCAAGTACTGCACCACCCTCGCCGCGCTGCAGCCCGAGCTCCCGTCCAACCGGTGGGCCCGGACGCTGCGCCGGCACCTCTACCCCGCCGCGCTCGCGGCCTGAGAAAGGCGCTCCCCATGAACAAGCCCACCCTGGCCTTCGCCGGCATCGTCACCGGCGCCCTCATGCTCGCCGGCTGCTCGACCACCACGGCCGACACCGCGACCGAGGACTCGACTTCGTCCTCGTCCTCGGGCACCACCGCCACCGGCACCTCCGACAGCACCGAGACCACCTCGACCGCCGCGACCGGCGACTTCACCGAGGTCGCTTACGCGGACCTCGACGTCAAGGACGAGGACCTCGCGGTCGACGAGTCCTCCGCGGTGGACGTGGTCCTCGCCGACGGCGCGACCGAGGCGGTCGACGGCGTCACCGTCGACGGCGACACCGTCACCATCACCGACGGCGGCGTCTACCGCCTCAGCGGCACCCTCACCGCGGGACAGGTGGTGGTCGCCACCGACGACAAGGACGTCACGCTCATCCTCGACGGCGTGGACATCACCGCCGCGGACACCGGCGCGCTCGACATCGAGGACGCCGACGAGGTGATCATCCTGCTCGCGGACGGCTCGACCAACAGCATCTCCGACGCCGCGGACGCGACCGCCAGCACCGACGAGGAGTACGACGGCCCCAACGCCGCGCTGTTCTCCCGCTCCGACCTGTGGATCACGGGCGAGGGCTCGCTCACCGTCAACGGCGTCGCGAACGACGGCATCACCTCGAAGGACGGCCTGGTCATCGACTCCGGCACCATCTCGGTCACCGCGACGGACGACGGCATCCGCGGCAAGGACTACCTGGTGGTCACCGGCGGCGACATCACCGTCGACGCCGGCGGCGACGGGCTCAAGGCCGACAACGAGAACATGACCGACGACGAGGGCGTCACCGTGGGCGTCGCGTGGATCTCGGGCGGCGCGCTCGACATCACCGCGGGCGTCGACGGCATCGACGCGTACTACCAGGCGACCATCGAGGGCGGCGAGCTCTCGATCGCGGCCGACGACGACGGCATCACCACCAGCGGAGTGCTGCACATCCTCGACGGCACGGTCGACATCACGCAGTCCTACGAGGGCCTCGAGGGCCGGGTCATCCGCCTGAGCGGCGGCTCCGGCACCATCGTGTCGAGCGACGACGGCTTCAACGTGAGCTCCGGCTCGGGCTCGACCGGGGGCGACGGCACGGCCGACGTCGGCGGCGGCATGGGCGGCATGGGTGGCGACCGCGGCGACCGCTCCGGCGGACCGGGCGCGGCCCCGAGCGCGACCGACGCGGAGGACACCGCGACCACCGCCACGACCGCGGCGTACACGACCACGGCATCGTCCACGGACGGCGCGACCGACGCGACGACGGTCGCGGGCGGCGGTGGCGGCATGGGCGGCTTCGACCAGGCCGAGGAGGGCCTTGAGCTCGAGATCACCGGCGGCACCTGGTACATCGACGCCGAGGGCGACGGGCTCGACTCCAACGGCGACGCGGTCATGACCGGCGGCACCGTGGTGATCGACGGCCCGACCAACAACGGCAACGGCGCGGTCGACACCAACGGCGAGTTCACCATCAGCGGCGGCACCCTGGTCGCGTCGGGCTCCTCCGGCATGCTCGAGGCGCCCGAGGCCGACGGCCAGGGAGTGCTCACCATCGCCTTCGCCTCCGCGATCGAGGCCGGCACCACCATCACGGTGTCGGACTCCGACGGGAACCAGGTGGCCACCTACACGACCGGCAAGGTCTCGCAGTCGGTGGTGCTCTCCGCCGACGGCATCGTGTCGGGCGAGAGCTACACCGTCTCGACGGGCGGCACGGTGAGCGGGGACGCCTTCCACGGGCTGCTGCTCGGTGACGGCGCGTCCGGCGCCTCCGAGCTCGGCACGGTGACCGCGGGCTGACGCCCTCCGCCAGCCGCTCCGCACGCGCCGGCGCATCGTCCCCGATGAGGGACGATGCGCCGGCGTCGTGCCTCCCCGGCCCGCCGGGGCGCGGCACTCCAGGGAATCTCGCGACCGGCTCCCAGCGTTCTCCCAGGCGGCGTCGGTTGTATGGATCCCAGGGACCCCACCACCCACCCCCCAGGGGTCCTGAGCCGAGAGGCGTCCATGGTCGCCGGCAGGCTCGTCCCACGGATGCGGTCCTTCTCCTCCTCCCGGAGGGGCCGCATCGGGACGAGCGGCCGGCGCGCTCCGGATCTGATGACCGGCATCGCCGGGCCGGAGAGAGGCCGTGGACGCCTCTCGGCTCAACCCGGGAGGCGGCTGCCAACGCCGACCCGGTCGATCGCACGAGGCCCCTGGAGACTGCCAGCTCCGGGGGCCTCGCGGCGTCTACAGGCCCGTGACCAGCAGCTCCGCGAAGGCGCGGGCCGCGGGAGCGGGCGAGCCGGGCAGCGCGAGGAAGATGTCGCGGTACGTCGCCGCGCGGGTGGGGATGGCGACGATGCCCGGGATCGCCGGGCTCGCATCCAGGGCCATGCGCGGGAGCAGCGCGACGCCGAGACCCTCCGCGATGAGGCGCTGCGCCGCGATGTAGTCCTCGGTGATGAACGCGATGTGCGGGTCGAAGCCGGCCTCGCCCGCCGCGGCGAACAGATGCGTGCGGCAGCGGACGCAGCCAGAGATCCAGCGCTCCTCGGCGAGCGCTCCCATCTCGACCACGGGCCGCGATGCGAGGGGATGGGACTCGGGAAGGATCGCGAGGTACTCGTCGCGGCCCAGCGGGGTGGTGGGAACGTCGACGGGCGGGGGCGTGGCGGCGTCGGAGAATCCGACCGCGATGTCGGCGGCTCCCGAGCGCAGCAGGTCGAGCGCCGGATCCGTCTCCGTCTCTTCGAGGCCGATCTCGATGCCCGGGTAGGTGCGCGCGAACTGCGCCAGCGGCCGGGGCAGGACGGTCGCGCAGAACGAGGTGAAGGCGGCGATCCGCAGCGTGCCCACCTTGAGGTCCGAGTGGTGATGGAGCGCGCGCTCGGCGTCCTCGAGGCTCGCGGCGATCGCGTCGGCGTGGGCGACCAGCGCATCGCCCGTGGGCGTGAGACGCGTGACGCGGCCGGCGCGCACGGTCAGCGGGACGCCCGCGCGCCGCTCGAGCGCGCGCAGATGGTGGGCCACGGTGGGCTCGCTCAGCTGCAGGGCGCGGGCGGCGGCGGCCTTGGAGCCGTGGCGCGCGACCTCGCGCAGGATGAGGAGTCGCTCGACGTCGATCACCGGACCATGATGACATCGAGGTCTAGGTGCGGTCGACAGCATCTTGTCGCGGTGTTGCCCACGCCCGAACATGGGCTCATGCTCGACATCGCCTCCGCCTTCCGCCCCGCGCCCGGGTATCTCGACACGCCCTCGTACGGCCGGCCCGCGCGGGCGACGGCCACGGCGCTGCGCCGCGCGGTGCGCGCCTGGGAGCACGGCACGCTCGACCCGGTCGCGCTCGACGGGTCGGTCGCGCGCATGCGGGCCGCCTACGCGACCCTCGTGGGCGCGCAGGCGGAGGACGTCGCGCTCGCGGGCTCCACGTCGCAGGTGGTCGGGATGGTCGCGGCGTCGCTCCCCGACGGCGCGCGCGTCGTCGTCGCGGACGGCGACTTCTCGTCGGTGTGCCTGCCCTTCCTCGCGGACCCGCGTCTCGAGGTTGTCGTGGTGCCGCTTGCGCGCATCGTCGCCGAGACCCGCCGGGGCGCCGACCTGGTCGCGGTGAGCGCGGTCCAGTCCGCCGACGGCGCGGTGCTCGACCTCGACGCCCTCGCGGCGGCCGCGAGCGCCTCGGGCACGCGCACGCTCGTCGACGCGAGCCACTCCGCCGGCTGGATGCCGATGCGCGCGCGCGACTTCGACGTCACGGTGACGAGCACGTACAAGTGGCTCGGGACCCCGCGCGGCATCGCGCTCGCGGCGGTGCGGCCGGAGGCGGACTGGGTGCGCCCGGTCGGCGCGAGCTGGTACGGGTCCGATGCGCCGTGGGACTCGCTCTACGGCCCGGACGTCGCGCTCAGCGCCACCGCGCGGCGTCTCGACACGTCCCCGCCGTGGCAGCTGGTCGAGGCGGGCGCCGTCGCGCTCGAGCTGCTGGTGCGCCAGGGCGTCGAGGAGATCGGCCGCCACAGCGTCGGCCTGGCGAACGACTTCCGCGCGCTCGTGGGCCTTCCCGCCGGGGACTCGCCGATCGTCTCGGTCGCCGGAGTCGACCCGCGCGCTCTCTCGCGGGCCGGGATCAGGGCCGCCGCACGCGGAGGCCGGGCGCGTCTGGGCTTCTACGTCTACAACGACGCGAAGGACGTCGAGACCGCCGCCTCGGCCATCCGCGTGGCCCAAGCCGCCTGACGCCGCCGCTTCGCCGCATCGGCCCTTCCCGATGGCCGGCGACGGCCCCACTGCGGATACGCTGGGCGCGTCGACGGGAGGGAGCGGCATGCGCGTCACGCCGGGAATCGCAGGAGCTGTCATCGCGGTGCTCGCGCTCGCCGGATGCACCGGCGGGGACGACGATCCGAGCCCGACGCCCACGGCCTCCGCCTCCGACGGATCCGACGCGACCATGGTGATCGGCGGCGACGACCACGTCGACAACCCGTACGACGGCGCGGTCATGTACGTCAACGAGGACTGGTCCACGAACGTGCGCGAGACCGCCGGGGAGTCCACCGACGCCGTGCTCGCGGCGAGCATGAAGGCGGTCGCGAACCAGCCGACCGCGGTCTGGCTCGACCGCATCGCGGCGATCGAAGGCACCTCGGACGCGCGGGGGCTCGAGGCGCATCTCGACGCCGCGCTCCGGCAGGCGGAGTCGGCGGAGGACGGCGCGCCGGTGGTCGTGACGCTGGTGATCTACGACCTGCCCGGGCGCGACTGCTACGCGCTCGCGTCGAGCGGCGAGCTGTCCGCGACCGACGCGGACATGGCGCGCTACCGCGAGGACTACATCGACGTCATCGCGGAGATCCTCGCGCGGGAGGAGTACGCCGACCTGCGCATCGTGGCCGTTGTCGAGCCCGACTCGCTCCCCAACCTCGTCACCAACGCCACCGACTCGCGCTGCGAGGACGCGGCTCCCTACTACCGCGAGGGCGTCGTGTACGCGCTCGACTCCTTCGCGCGGCTCGGGCACGTGTACTCGTACCTCGACGCGGCGCACTCGGGATGGCTCGGCTGGCCCGACAACGCGGGTGGCGCGGTCGCGCTGTTCGCCGAGATCGCGCAGGAGACGCAGGCGGGCTTCGGCTCGATCGACGGCTTCGTCACCGACACCGCGAACACCACGCCGCTCGAGGAGCCCTTCCTCGATGCGACCGACACGGTGGGCGGTCAGGAGGTGCGCAACGCGTCCTTCTACGAGACCAACCCCGACATCGACGAGGTCTCGTGGGCCGCGGACCTGTGGTCGCGCGCGACCGCCGCGGGCTTCGCCGAGTCCACCGGGATCGTGATCGACACGAGCCGCAACGGCTGGGGCGGCACCGCCCGCCCGACCGCGGCATCGTCCTCGACCGATCTGGAGACCTACGTCGACGAGTCGCGCGTGGACCGTCGCGTCCATCGCGGCGCGTGGTGCAACCCCGCGGGGGCCGGGCTGGGCATGAGGCCCGAGGCCTCGCCCGAGGGCTACCCGGACGCGCACCTCGACGCCTTCATGTGGGTGAAGCCGCCGGGCGAGTCCGACGGCTCGTCGCGGCTGATCGCGAACGACCAGGGCAAGGCCTTCGATCAGATGTGCGATCCGGCGTACGAGAGCGACCGCCTGGGCGGGCAGCTCACGGGCGCGCTGCCCGATGCGCCGATCTCCGGCGCGTGGTTCCCGGCGCAGTTCGCGGAGCTGGTCGCGAACGCGTACCCGCCGGTGGGCACCGACGTCACCACGGACGGCGCGCTCGGCACCCCGACCCCCACGCTCGGCTCGGGGGCGTGCACGGCGATGCTGACGGTCCGCGACAGCTGGGAAGGCGGCTACGTCGCCGATGTCACGGTGACCGCCAACGTGGACGTCTCGAACTGGTCGGTCGAGCTGCCGGCGGGCACCGTCGTGAGGGACGGGGCCGCCGACATCTGGGGCGTGGTCGAGTCGGGCGGATCGGTGAGCCCCACGGGCTGGAGCGCGACGCTCGCGGCCGGCGCGTCCGCGACCTTCGGCTGGGTCGGTGTGGGCGACGATCCCGCGGCCGGCCCGCTGGTCTGCAACGCCTCCTGAGGCGCGTGCGTCCCGCCGCGGGCCCTGCCGCGCGCCTCAGGCGAGCGCGGCCCGTCGCGCCTCGAGGCCGTCGAGCACCAGCCCCAGGGTGAACTCGAACTCCGCCTGGGTGTCGCACATGCTGAGCGCACCCTCGGCGGCGTGCAGCTCCATGTCGGCCATCTCGAGCAGATGCGGGAAGGTCGCGGCCATAGCGCGCATCGCCTCCTCGTCCGGCTCGACGTCCCCGCCGGGGGCGGGGTCGAACAGCTCGTTCGAGAACCCGAGCACCAGCGACCCGAGCGCGTGGATCGCACGATGCGCGAGGGCGTGGTCGAAGCCGGCCTCGAGCACCGTGCCCACGAGGTCGTCGTAGAGGGCGAACGCGGACGCGGGAGACTCCTCCTGCTGCGCGATGACGCTGGGCGCCCAGGGGTGCGTGAGCATGATGCGGCGCGCCTCGAGGCAGCGGTCGCGCACGGTCGACCGCCAGTCGCCGCGGTGGATCGCGTGCCCTGACTCCGCGACCTCGGCCACCACGGTGTCGACCATCCCGGCGATCAGCGCCTTCTTGTCGGCGACGTGGTGATAGAGCGACATCGCCTCGCGGTCGAGCTCGTCGCCGATCGCCCGCATCGTCACCGCGCGCATGCCGGAGGCGTCGGCGAGCCTGACGGCGGCGTCGAGGATGCGGGCGCGGGTCAGCGGTTCCTTGGCCTGCTCGACGGACACGCGACCTCCTGTTGCCTTCCCGAATCTTACGGCGTATGGTCGCCTTACGGTGTAAGAACAGATCCGGGGGGATGCCATGAACTCGACCACCGCCACCACCGACGTCCCGTCAGCGACCGCCTCGGCGGCCTCCGCGAGGACCGCCCCGCATCGGCAGCCGCGCACGCTGCTGTCCGCGCTGTGGCTCTTCGCGATCCTCAACTACCTCTACTGCGACGTCATCGGCTTCTTCGACAAGGACGTGATCCGCGACACGCTCGACGGCACCGGGGCGATGGGCGACTACGGCCAGGGCTTCCTGCTCGGCGCGTCCGTGCTCATGACGATCCCGATCTCCAACGTCCTGATCGCGCGCATCGGCTCGCGCGGGCTCGCGCGCTGGGCCTCGATCGTGGGCGGCTCCGTGATGACGCTCGTGCAGGTCGCGACGCTCTTCGTCGGCTCCTTCACCGCCTACTACGGCTACTTCTCGGCGCTCGAGATCGCCTCCACCGTCGCGATCGTCGTCATCGCGTGGCGCTGGCGCGCGGAGGCGTGAGGCGCGTCCGCATCGGACCCGCCGCATGACGCGGAACGCCGGCCGGGACGTCCCGGCCGGCGTTCCGTGCGTCGCGGGCTCTCAGCCCGCGAGCTGGGCGCTCATCTCCTTGGTGCGCGCGACCGCGGCGTTCGCGCCCGCGGAGATCACGCCCTGGAGGCCGGCGTTGGTCATGGCCTCGAGCGCCGCGAGCGTGACGCCGCCGGGCGAGCTCACGCGGCGGCGCAGCTCCTGCGGGGTCTCGCCGGACTCCGCGAGCAGCTGGGCCGCGCCGGTGAAGGTCTGCTGCGCGAGCAGCGAGGACAGCTCGCGGTCGAGGCCGTGCATCACGCCCGCCTCGGTGATCGCCTCGGTGATCGCGTAGAAGTACGCGGGGGCGGAGCCCGCGACCACGGTGACCGCCTCGATGAGGTCCTCGGGGACGCGGACGACGAGCCCGGTGGCGCGGAGCATGGCCTCCGCGAGCAGCAGGTGCTCCTCTGTCGCGTGAGCGCCGGGGGAGATCGACGTCGCGCCGCGGCCCACCAGGGACGGCGTGTTGGGCATCGCGCGGATCACCGCGGTGCCGGCGGCAAGGCGCTCCTCGTAGAACGAGGCGGGGAGCGCGGCCGCGACCGTGAGCACGAGCGCTCCGGCGGGGATCGCCTCCGCGATGTCGGCGAGCACGTCGGCCATCTGCTGCGGCTTGACCGCGAGCACGACGATGCCCGCGCCCTCCACCGCCTCCTTGGCGTCCGCCGTCGCGCGGATCCCGTGGGCCTCGACCAGCGCGGCCCGCTTCTCCTCGCCGCGGTTCGCGACCGTGATGGAGCCGCCCGGCCAGCCGGCGACCTTCATCGCCGTGATGAGGGTGCTGCCCATGACTCCGCCGCCGATGACGGCGACCGCGGGCAGGTGCGAGGGGGACGTGGTCGTGGAGGTGCTCATGCGTCCAACCTATCGCGGCACGTCCGCCTCGCCTCCGGGGAGGGGAGCGTCGAGATCGCCGTCCAGGTAGCGCTGGAGGGTCGGCGCGTAGATCGCCGACAGCTCGTCGACCGAGGCCTCCGCGAGCGTGGGGATCGCGAGGACGTAGCGTCCGAACGCGAGCCCCGTGAGCTGGGTCGCGCACGCCGCGGCGCGTTCGAGCGCGCGGTCCTCGCGGACCAGCTGGAGCAGGAGGTCGCGCAGCATCATCGACGCCATCGTCGGCCCGACCTCCGCCGCGGACACCGCCGAGGCGAGCACCGCGCGCAGCCGGACGCTCGCGACCGGGTCCTCCCACAGCGACAGCGCGAGGCGGAGCAGCGCGTCGCCGCGCCGCTCCGGCGGGAGCGAGGCGAGCGCGGCCACCCGCGCATCGTCCCTCTCGAGCGGGCGCATCACCTCGATGAAGAGCTCCTGCTTGGTGCCGAAGTAGTGGCGCACGAGCGCGGGGTCGACCCCGGCGTCGCGCGCGATCGCGCGCAGGGACGATGCGGCGTAGCCCTTGTCGCCGAAGATCCGGGCCGCCGCCGCGAGGATGTCGCCGCGCGTGTCCGCGTCTCCGCCGCGCGGCCCGCGGCCGCGCGACGCCGAGGCCGCGGATCCCGTCATAGCCCGAGCGTGCTCAGCAGGTCGTCGATGTCGGAGCGGTCGCCGACGGCGACGAAGTAGGCGCTGCCGTTGGTCCACAGCACCTGGTCGTCCTGCTCGCGGCTGCGCTCGGTGCGCAGCCCCACCACGGTGCCCGCGACGGTCGCGTCGTCGATGGCCGCTCCCTCACCCGCGGCCTTGGTGAGCGCCTTGGCCGCGTCGTCCTCGGAGTAGAGCTGACGCGCGCGCACCACGACCGTCGCGGTGCCGTCGGAGTAGGTGAGGCTGTAGCCCTCGGCCACGCGGTCCGGGAGCGCCTTGTCCTCGTCGACGTCGATGGGCGTCGCGTCCGTGAGCGTCCAGTCGCCCGCGACGGTGGGCATCGCCGCGAGGAACGGGGTCGGGTCCTCGGCGACGAACGGCTCCAGCGTGCTCGCGGCAGGCTCGGACGGCGCGGTGAGGACGCTCTGCTCGGGCAGGGTGACGGCCTCGGGGCGGAGCAGGAGCAGCCACGCCGCGGCGAAGGCGGCGCCCAGCAGGATCAGGCCGATGAGGATGAGCGGCCAGGCCCGGCCGGGCCGCCGCTCGGGTCCGCCGACCGGCGTTCCGCCGCCCGCGGCGGCGCCTGCGCCACCCTCGCCGGGAAGCGGCGCATCGTCCGGGGACGGGGCGGGACCCGTCGATGCCGAGGACGTCGCGGCGACGCGCGGGCGATAGAGGGCGGGCGCCTGCTCCTCCGGCCCGCGCGGCGACGGCGCGGGCGACTCGGCGACCGCGTGCCAGGCAGGAGCGGCGCCCGCGGTCTCCGCCCCGGCGAAGATCGGGACGAAGCCGGGTGCGTCCGAGACGGGAGCGTGGTCGTGATCATGCGCGAGGCCGCTCACCACGGGGACCCCCGCGAGCGGGGTGTGCGCGGCTCCGGAGGCGTGCAGTGCGGCGTTCGCGGCCGCGGCGGCGCCGAGCGCCTCGTACGAGCTGCGGCGGGGTGTGTCCGTCGCAGCGGCGGGGGCGCGGTCGCCGTCGAGAGGCGACCACGGCTCCGGCAGGATCTCCTCCGCGGCCGGGCCGGGGAGGGGAGCGGTCACCTGGTCGATGTCGGGGTCCACCGGGACCGGCACCGGGGACGGGTCGGCGACGGGCGCGCGAGGCGCGGCGGGCTTGGACGGGGCCACGTCCGACGGGCCCCGGGTCTCGTGGACCGGCTCCCAGCCCCATGCGTCGCGTGTCATGCGCCCCAGCCTAGGGGCGGCCGCCCACGCCGCCGCCCGCAGGCCAGGCGTGTCCGCCCGCTGCGGACGGCCCGCACCGCCCGGTCCGGGCTGTCGGAGCCCGCCGGTAGCGTGAGCGCATGGCCACCTCGACACGTCGCACGCTCCCCGGATACCGCTGCACCGAATGCGGCTGGACCGCCGTGAAGTGGGTCGGCCGGTGCGGCGAGTGCCAGGCGTGGGGCACGGTGCTCGAGGCGGGCGCGGCCCCCGCGGGACCGGCGACCAAGGCCACCGTCGTCTCGGCCCCTGCGCTCCCGCTGCCCGAGGTCTCGGCCGCCGCGGCCGCGCGTTCGGCGACCGGGGTCGGGGAGTTCGACCGTGTCCTCGGCGGGGGTCTCGTCCCGGGCGCCGTGATCCTCCTCGCGGGCGAGCCGGGGGTCGGCAAGTCCACGCTGCTGCTCGATGTCGCGGCGCGCACGGCGCGCAGCGGCGGGCGGGTCCTCTACGTCACGGGCGAGGAGAGCGCCGGCCAGGTCCGGCTCCGCGCCGAGCGCATCGGCGCGCTCGAGCAGGACGTCCTGCTCGCGGCGGAGACCGACCTCGGGGCGGTGCTCGCGCACCTCGACGCGGCGGAGCCCTCGCTCGTGATGATCGACTCGATCCAGACCATCGCCTCCGCGCAGGTCGAGGGCGCCCCCGGAGGCGTCGGGCAGGTGCGCGAGGTCTCCTCCGCTCTCATCCAGGCCGCCAAGACCCGCGGGCTGCCCATGGTGCTCGTCGGGCACGTCACCAAGGACGGCTCGGTCGCGGGGCCGCGCATCGTCGAGCACCTGGTCGACGTGGTCTGCCAGTTCGAGGGCGACCAGCACAGCCAGCTGAGGCTGCTGCGCGCGCTGAAGAACCGCTTCGGGTCCGTCGACGAGGTCGGGTGCTTCCAGCTGGTCGACGCCGGCATCGAGTCGGTCTCGGACCCCTCGGGCCTGTTCCTCTCTCATGATGCGCAGGCCGTCCCGGGCACCTGCCCGACCATCACCATCGACGGCAAGCGCCCGCTGCCCGCGGAGATCCAGGCGCTCGTCGCGCCCAGCGCGCTGTCCAACCCGCGCCGCGCGACGTCGGGCGTGGACGGCTCGCGCGTCGCGATGCTGCTCGCCGTCCTGCATCGCCGGGTGGGGCTGCCGGTGGCCGCCGACGACATCTACGTGTCGACGGTCGGCGGCGCCCGCGTGACCGAGCCCGCCGCGGACGTCGCGCTCGCGCTCGCGCTCGCCTCTGCCCGCGCGGACCGTCCGGTCCGCTCGGGATGGGCCGCGGTCGGCGAGGTGGCGCTCTCGGGCGCGGTGCGTCCGGCGTCCGCGATCTCTCAGCGCGTCGCCGAGGCGGCGCGGCTCGGGTTCACCGATCTCATCGTGCCGGCGTCGACGGACGTCTCACGCCTGCCGCGCAGCGTGCGAGTCCACGCGGTCGCGTCGGTGGCCGAGGTGGTCGACCTCGCCCTGCCGCGCGACTGATCGCGGAGCGCGGCGGTTCAGGACAGCACGAACGGGATGGCGTCCGGCGTCTGACCCTGGAACGTGAGCTCGGCCCAGTAGGTGCCCGGCTGGGGCTCCCGGGTGCTGGGCACCCCGCAGCCCTCGGAGCTCCACGCGCGGGGCCACGAGACCTGGAAGGTCTTGCTCTTGCCCGAGGCGAGCAGCCACTCCTTGCCCGCGAGCGTCGCGGTCGCCTCGCAGTCCGCCGAGCTCCAGATGCGGGTGCTGCCGGAGGTGACGAGCAGCGCGCTCGCTCCCTCGGCGGCGTCGAGCAGGCACGGCTCGTCGCCGGTCTGCGTGACGGTGACGTCGAAGGTGACGGCCTCGGCCGCGATGGACGCCTTGCTGCCGAGCGCCACAGCGATGTCGTCCTTCCCGCAGGCGCCGATGACCGGCGTGGTCTCGCTCGGCTCGGGGCTCGGCTCCGGCTCGCTCGAGACCTCCTCGATGGCGGCCTCGTCGGCCTGGGCCTCGGCCTCGTCGGTGGTCTCCGGCTCGGCCTCGGGGTCGTCCCGGGGCGTCGCCTCCGCATCGGACTCCGCCGAGGCGGTGACCGTGGGCTCGGGCGAGCTGCTCGCCGAGCTCTCGGGCTCGACGCCCGAGGCGACCGCGCTCCAGACGAGCTTGCCGATGAGCACCAGCACCACGAGCGCGACCGCGAGCACGATGCGCCGGCGCCAGTACACCTCTGCAGGATGCTCGCCTACCGGCTCGCGGAAACCCTTCACGGCTACCTCCTCCGATCCGCGTCCACGGTAGGCGCGTCACGCGCTGGGATGATGGAAGGCGTGCCGACCGTCTCCCGAAACGCCCCGATGCCAGCGACGACCGAGGACGCCTCGCGCGTCGACGCGGTGAGGAAGTGGTTCCACGAGGCCGGCAGAGAGCTGCCGTGGCGCGACGGCGGCACCTCGCCGTGGGGCGTCCTGGTGTCCGAGATCATGCTCCAGCAGACTCCGGTGGTCCGCGTCGAACCCGTGTGGCACGCATGGATGGAGCGGTGGCCCACCCCCGCCGCGCTCGCCGCCTCGACCCAGGCCGACGCGATCCGGGCGTGGGGGCGTCTCGGGTACCCGCGGCGCGCGAAGCGGCTGTGGGAGTGCGCGGTCGCGCTCGTCGAGCGGCACGACGGGGAGGTCCCCTCGACCCTCGAGGAGCTGCGCACGCTCCCCGGCATCGGCGACTACACCGCGGCAGCGGTGGTGTCCTTCGCCTTCCGCGGTCGCGCGACCGTGCTCGACACCAACGTCCGGCGCGTCATCGGCCGGGCGTGGCGCGGCGAAGCGCTCCCCGCGGCGCACCAGACGGTCGCGGAGCGCGCGCTCGCGGCGTCGCTGGTGCCCCAGGACGATGAGGGCGCCGCGGACTGGGCCGCCGCCTCGATGGAGCTCGGAGCGCTGGTGTGCACGGCGCGCGTCGCGCGGTGCGACGAGTGTCCGCTCGCCTCGTCATGCGCGTGGCTCGCCGCGGGCCGCCCCGGGCTCGCCGAGGCGCCGCGGCGCACCCAGCCGTGGCACGGCACGGACCGCCAGGTGCGGGGGCGGATCATGGCGGTCCTGCGCGCCGCATCGTCGCCCGTCAACGTCACGGGCCACGCGACGCTCGAGGACGTCGAGCCCGGGCAGCTCGACCGCTGCCTCGAGGGGCTCGTCGAGGACGGGCTGGTGACCGTGGTGTCCGCGGACCGCGGCACCTACGCCCTGTAGGCGCGCCCGCGCCGTGAAGACGCGCCCGGAAGGCGGTCAGCCGAGGTAGGTGCCGTGCACCGCGTGGGCGTCGATCGCCTCGATCTCCTGATCCGTGAGGTCGGGGAAGGACAGCGCCGCGACGTTCGCCTCGAGCTGCGCCACCGAGCTCGCCCCGACCAGCGCCGAGGTCACGCGCCCGCGCCGCAGCACCCATTGGAGCGCGAGCTGCGCGAGGGTCTGCCCGCGACCGAGCGCGATCTCGTTGAGCGCGCGGGTGCGCTCGAGGTAGGTCTCGGTGAGCTGCTTCTCCGACAGGAACTGCGAGTGCGTGACGCGCGAGCCCTCGGGGACTCCGGAGAGGTACTTGTCCGAGAGCATCCCCTGCGCGAGCGGGGAGAACACGATCGACCCGACCCCCGCGTCGTCCAGCGCGTCGAGCAGGCCCTCCTCGGGGGTGCGCTCGTACATCGAGTACTTGAACTGGTGGATGAGCATCGGCGTGCCGAGATCCTCGAGGATCGCCGCGGCCTCGCGCGTGGCCTCGGGCCCGTAGTTCGAGACGCCGGCGTACAGCGCCTTGCCGGAGCGCACGGCCTGGTCGAGCGCCATCATCGACTCCTCGATGGGCGTGTCCGGGTCGGGACGGTGGTGGTAGAAGACGTCGACGTAGTCGAGCCCCATGCGCCGCAGCGAGGCGTCGAGGCTGCTGAGCAGGTACTTCCGCGAGCCCCACTCGCCGTACGGGCCCGGGTGCATGTAGTAGCCGGCCTTGGTGCTGATGATGATCTCGTCGCGGTACGGCATGAGGTCGCGGGCCAGGAAGCCGCCGAAGTTCTCCTCGGCGCTGCCGGGCGGCGGGCCGTAGTTGTTCGCGAGGTCGTAGTGCGCGATGCCCATGTCGAACGCCGCGAGCAGGATCTCGCGCTGGGTGTCGAGGGCGTGGAGGCCGCCGAAGTTGTGCCACAGCCCCAGGCTGATCGCCGGGAGGCGCAGCCCCGAGCGGCCGGAGCGGCGGTACTGCATGGAGTCGTAGCGGGCATCGTCGGCCACATACGGATCGTGAGTCATGCTCGCCAGCCTACGTCCCCTCCCAAGCAAGCGTTTACCTCCACCTTCGATGCACGATGCGCGTCAGAAACGTGCACCTATCGTCGAGATTGAGAGGAGGGCGCGTGGGCCAGCCGGTGCGCGATGATCCCCGTGATGGTCTCGCGGCACCACCGCGGCCGGTCGCGGAGGTCGCGGAACCCGAGGCGGACGGTCTGCCATCCCGCATGGGCGAGGTCCGCGTCGCGCTCGCGATCGGCTTCTCGTTGCTCGCGGGTCGAGTGATACGCGTCCCCGTCCAGCTCGATCACCACACGAGCGGCACGATGCAGCGCGTCCGCGTGGCGCCGCCTTCCCCTCACGTCGAGATCGACCTGCCATTCCAGGTCGGCGAAGGCCGCGCCGCGGAACACGTCGCGTTTCGCCATCACCTCGGTCGGCGAGGTGGCTCCCGCACGGAAGTCGCGGAGGATGCGGGCGAGGACCTGACGTTGGGCGACCCGGTGCCGAGCGGCTGCGGCGCGGTCGATTGCGTCCGTGGTGCAGATCCCCCGCCACAGGGCCTCGTAGAGTACGCCCGCACGGGCTCCGGTCTGCGCGCGGCACCACGCGTCGACCACCGCGTCCGCGGGCGCCATCACAGGGATGCGTCTGACCATGCGTCGGCGATCGGGCATACGCGTGAGCGTGACCTCGGCCCACGGCATGGCGAACGGCCGATGCGTCGTCGGTGCGCTGGCTGCCACGACCCGAGGCGCGGGGAACCGCGCATCGAGCAGGTGCAGCGCCGACTCACCCGCGATCACGGCTGCACCGCGGGCCCAGACGACCACGGCACGGCAGCGCGCCTCATGGTCGTCGAGGTGCCCGCGATGCACATAGATCCCCGCGAGCAGGCGGGCCACCCGTCCGTCGCGGAGCAGCCGATCGAGGCCGCGACGACCGATGAGCGCGATGGCGACGTCGCGTCGGACCACCCCGCCGCTCCGGGACAGCGCTCCGAGGAACTCGTCGAGCGCTGCCGCGCGTGCACCGTCTGCCATGCGAGCACGGTGCGCGCCGACGCGGGGCGCTGCGGGGCCGGTCGATCGCGTCGGTGGACGGATCCGAGCGTCACGGGTCCGTGCGCATCGCTGTTGACAGTGCGTGACTCGGCGGCCCGGGCACGCGCCGCTGGCAGGCCGCGACCCGCCGACGCGGCCGACCCCGCCGACCCCCTCGATATCGACGTTCGGTGCCCGTTCTGGCCGCGCATCGTGCACGGGACGTCGATGTCAACGCTTGCATGCCCGAGGGGGACAGGCAGAAGGCCCGGCCCCCGCGAACGGGAGCCGGGCCTTCGCCTCAGCGCTGCCTGGGAGGGGCGAGCGCTAGTCCTTCTGCGTGTTCGAGGCGACCTCGGGGTCCTCGACCGGCTCGCCCACGAGCTCGTCGCGGTCGATGCCCTCGAACGTGAACTCGCCGAGGATGCCCTCGCCCTCCGCGTCCACGCGGATGATCTGGCCCGAGGTGACCTCGCCGAAGAGGATCTTCTCCGACAGCGGGTCCTCGATCTCGCGCTGCAGCGCACGGCGCAGCGGTCGAGCGCCCAGGACCGGGTCGTAGCCCTTCTCCGCGAGCAGCTGCTTGGCCGCCGTGGTGAGCTCGATGCCCATGTCCTTGTCCTTCATGCGCTCGTCGAGACGGTCGACCATGAGGTCCACGATCTGGATGATCTCGTTCTGCGTGAGCTGCGGGAAGACCACCACGTTGTCGACGCGGTTGAGGAACTCCGGCTTGAAGTGCTCCTTGAGCTTGCCGTTGACCAGCTTCACCATGTCGTCGTACGTCTGGCCGCCCTCGACGATCGCCGAGAAGCCCGTCGCCTGACGACGCGAGATCGCGTCCGCACCGAGGTTGGTGGTCATGATGATGATGGTGTTCTTGAAGTTGACCTCGCGACCCTGCGCATCCGTCAGCTTGCCGTCCTCCAGGATCTGGAGCAGCGAGTTGAAGATGTCGGGGTGGGCCTTCTCGACCTCGTCGAACAGCACCACGGAGAACGGCTTGCGGCGCACCTTCTCGGTGAGCTGGCCGCCCTCCTCGAAGCCGACGTAGCCGGGGGGCGCACCGAAGAGGCGGGCCACCGTGTGCTTCTCGCCGTACTCGGACATGTCGAGCGAGATGAGCGAGTCCTCGTCGCCGAACAGGAACTCGGCGAGCGCCTTGGCGAGCTCGGTCTTACCCACACCGGTCGGGCCGGCGAAGATGAACGAGCCGCCGGGACGCTTGGGGTCCTTGAGGCCGGCACGCGTACGGCGGATCGACTGCGACAGGACCTTGATGGCCTGCTCCTGGCCGATGATGCGCTTGTGGAGCTCGGCCTCCATGTGGAGCAGACGCGAGGACTCGTCCGAGGACACGCGCGTGACGGGCACGCCGGTCGACATCGAGAGCACCTCGGCGATCAGGTCCTCGTCCACCACCGCGGCGACGTCGAGGTCGCCGGACTTCCAGGCCTCCTCCTTGCGCGAGCGCTCCTCGCTCAGGCGGCGCTCGACGTCGCGGAGCGACGCGGCCTTCTCGAAGTCCTGCTCGTCGATCGCGGACTCCTTGTCGCGGCGCACGCCCGCGATCTTGTCGTCCAGCTCCTTGAGCTCGGGCGGCGACGTCATGCGACGGATGCGCAGGCGCGCGCCCGCCTCGTCGATGAGGTCGATCGCCTTGTCCGGCAGGAAGCGGTCGGAGATGTAGCGGTCCGCCATGGTCGCGGCGGCCACGATCGCATCGTCCGTGATGGTGACGCGGTGGAACGCCTCGTAGCGGTCGCGGAGGCCCTTGAGGATCTCGATGGCGTGCGACAGCTCCGGCTCCGGCACCTGGATGGGCTGGAAGCGGCGCTCGAGCGCGGGGTCCTTCTCGACGTGCTTGCGGTACTCGTCGAGCGTGGTCGCGCCGATGGTCTGCAGCTCGCCGCGCGCGAGCATCGGCTTGAGGATCGAGGCCGCGTCGATCGCGCCCTCGGCCGCGCCGGCACCCACGAGCGTGTGGATCTCGTCGATGAACAGGATGATGTCGCCGCGGGTGCGGATCTCCTTGAGCACCTTCTTGAGGCGTTCCTCGAAGTCACCGCGGTAGCGGGAGCCCGCGACCAGCGAGCCGAGGTCGAGCGTGTAGAGGTGCTTGTCCTTGAGCGTCTCGGGCACGTCGCCGCGCACGATCGCCTGGGCGAGGCCCTCGACCACGGCGGTCTTGCCGACGCCGGGCTCGCCGATCAGCACCGGGTTGTTCTTGGTGCGGCGGCTCAGGACCTGCATCACGCGCTCCTGGATGAGCTCGCGGCCCACCACGGGGTCGAGCTTGCCCTCGCGCGCGGCCTGCGTGAAGTTGCGGCCGAACTGGTCGAGCACGGTGGAGCCGGCCGGGGTGCCCTCCTGGGGGCCGCCGCCGGAGGTGACGGGCTCCTTGCCCTCGTAGCCCGAGAGCAGCTGGATGACCTGCTGGCGCACGCCGCCGAGGTCCGCGCCCAGCTTGCCGAGCACCTGCGCGGCCACGCCCTCGCCCTCGCGGATGAGGCCCAGCAGGATGTGCTCGGTGCCGATGTAGTTGTGGCCCAGCTGCAGCGCCTCGCGCAGCGACAGCTCGAGGACCTTCTTCGCGCGCGGCGTGAAGGGGATGTGTCCCGACGGGGCGTGCGAGCCCTCGCCGATGATCTCCTGCACCTGCTCGCGGACGCCGTTGAGGGAGATGTCCATCGCCTCGAGGGCCTTCGCGGCCACGCCTTCGCCCTCGCGCACCAGGCCGAGCAGGATGTGCTCGGTGCCGATGTAGTTGTGGTTGAGCATGCGCGCCTCTTCCTGCGCGAGCACCACCACTCGACGGGCTCGATCGGTGAACCGTTCGAACATGTCTGCCTCCCTTGATTCGTCCGGCCGGGGCCGGGGTCGCGACGGTCGCCCACCGCGGGTGCTTCCAGGCTAACGGCGGGCCCCCGCGGGGCATGCCCGTGTTCGCCAGGGGCGTGAAGGGATTGCCAGGGGACGATGCGACGGTCGCCGAGGACGGCAGGCGCGGGCATGCCCGGATCGCGGAGGCGGCGACGGCGCGCCTCTCCGGGCGCGGGACCGTCGACCGCCCGGCATCGTCCCTCGTCTGGGGCTACGCCTCGAGCAGGATCGTGATGGGGCCGTCGTTGACCAGCTCGACGTCCATGTGCGCGCCGAAGACGCCGGTGCCCACGGTCAGCCCGCGCTCCCGGAGCGCCGCGACCACGGACTCGACCAGCGGCTCCGCGACGGGACCGGGGGCGGCGCCGTTCCACGACGGCCGGCGTCCCTTCCGGACGTCGGCGTAGAGGGTGAACTGCGACACGACGATCACGGGCGCGTCGACGTCCGACACGCTCTTCTCGTCGTCGAGGATCCGCAGCTCCGCGATCTTGCGTGCGATGGTCTGCACCTGCTCGGGCCCGTCGCCGTGGGTCACGCCCACGAGCGCGACGATGCCCTGGCGATCGAAGGACGCGGTGATGGCGCCGTCGACGGTCACCGACGCGCGCGAGGCGCGCTGGAGGACTGCCTTCACCCGCGGGTCACCAGCCGCCGCTGGAGCGGCCGCGCGACCCGCCCGACGAGCCGAAGCCTCCCGAGCCGAGCTTGGGCCGGACGTCCGCGAAGTAGATGGCCGCGGCGACGATCGCGGCGAGGCCGCCGAACCACAGCACCCCTCCGCCGTTCGCGCCGAGGATGTTGAGGAACGGCAGCGCCGGCATCGAGATGAAGGCGAGGGCCGTCGCGACGCCGAGGATGATGAGCCAGATGGTCTTCGACCACTTGCCCGCGGACGTGAAGGCGGCCTCGGGGCGGCGCGCCGCGTCGATGAGGCCCCACGCGCACGCGGCGAGCGTGGCGGCGGAGAGCGCCCACACCAGCAGGGACTGAAGCACGCCGAACATGGGGACCTCCGGAACAGGTGACGGGACGGGCACCTACGCTAACGCAGCCGGGGGTGGCACCAGTAGTCCCCGGCGCGCTCGCCGCATGGGTCAGCCGGGGAGGTCGCCGCCGTCGGCCGCGCAGCCCTTGCCCATGAGCAGCCCCTTCATGGTGGGGCCGGGCTTCGGCGGGCGGTCGGCCGAGAAGCCGTCCGCGTTGACGATGAGCTCCTGCGATGCGGCGACAGGTCCGCCGTCCGTGGGTACGGTGAGCGTGGCCGCCGGGTCGACGGAGCGCTTGAGCATCGCGAGCGCGATCGGACCGAGCTCGTGGTGGCGGGCGACGGAGGTGACGCGCCCGGCGACGGAGCCGTCGGGCATGTGCACCTCGGCGCCGGTCTCCGGGATGGAGTGGCCGGAGCCGTCGAGGTGGAGCATCGTGAGGCGTCGCGGCGGCCGACCCACGTTGTGGACCTTCGCGACCGTCTCCTGTCCGCGGTAGCAGCCCTTGTGGAGGTGCACCGCGGTGCGCAGCCAGTCGAGCTCGTGGGGCAGCGTCTTCTCGTCGACGTCGAGCGCCGCGCGGGGACGATGCGCCGCGATCCTCAGAGCCTCGGTCGCCCAGGTGCCCGCGAGGGTCCAGCCGGATGCGAGCCGCGCGTCGATCTCCGCGTCGAGCGAGGCGCGGGGCACGAGCACGAGGCGCCAGGCCCGCGGCGCCTCCGACGGCGCGGAGGGATCCGCGGCGTAGGTGGTGCCGCCCGCCGCGATGCCGGGCCACGGGTCCACCCAGGTGACCGGCTCGCCGTCCGCGGCGGGGGCCGCGATGGCCTCGCCGAGCGCGGCCCAGTCCTCGGACGCATCGTGCACCTCGACCCGGAGCATGAAGCGCATGCGGTCGAGGAACGCGGCGAGCGCGGGCGCGGTCTCGGAGATGAGCCACGCGGTCGCGCCGTCGTCGACCAGGCCCGCGACGTGCTCGATGCGGCCCTGCGGCGAGAGGATCATCAGCTCGGCCGACTCGCCGGGGGCGAGGCCGGCGACCTGCTGCGTGCACAGCGAGTCGAGCCAGGTGAGGCGGTCGGGTCCGGTGACGGTGACGATGCCCAGGTGGGACTGGTCGGAGACCGCGCGGCCCTGCTCGAGGGCGCGCTGCTCGGCGGTGGGGTCGCCGTAGTGCCAGGCGACGCCCGCATCGGGGCCGAGGCCCGCGACGGCGCCGTGACGGGTGAGGACGGGAGAGCTCATGGTCGGGGAACGCGCGGCGGGCGGTTCAGGATTCCGCGTCCGGGGCGACGGTCTCCGCGCCCTCGGGGACCCCGGGCCCGTCCACGCGGCTCAGACGCGCGCTTGCGTAGGACTGGAGCTCCTGGCCGAAGGCCGCGAGGTCCCACGCCCACATGAGCTCGCCGCTCACGTTGCCGTACATGCGGGTCGCGCCGCGCACGTCGGGCCCGGACTCGGTGGCCGCCGCGAAGCGGGTCGCCAGGTCGATGCGGCCGTTGCCGACCGCGCCGAAGTAGGCGGTGAGCAGGCCGGAGGCGTCCGCCAGGACCACCTCGAGCGGGTGCTGGAAGTCCTCGAGCTGCACGCCCTCCGGCGCGTTCGGCGCGACGCGCCAGAAGCCGGACTCCGTCGACCAGACCTGGCCCTCCTCCCCGTCGGGGCCCATGAGGGTGATGGTCGACGTGTAGGAGAGGTACGGGCCGCCGTCGTGGTCGAAGACGATGCGCTGGCGGAAGTCCGCGGCGTCGATGCCGGGGTAGTCCACGACGCCGTGGCCCTCCCAGGTGCCGACCACCCATGCGAGCGGGTACACCTCGGGAGCGAGGTCGGACGGGATGACGAAGGTCACCGCTTCGGTCCCTTGATGAGGCGGAAGGCGACGATGCCCGCGATCCACGCGGTGGCGGCGAACGCCGCGATGGCCAAGGCGATGAAGGTGACCTCGAGTGCAGTCATGCGCCGAGTCTATGACGGGACCGAGGTCCCGTTCCACGGCGCGCGGGCGGCGCCGCGCGGACCTCAGTAGACGAGCGCGGTGGCGTCCGGCGCGGTGGCCTCGGCGACGAAGGCCGCGGCGCCGGCGATGCGCGCGCCCTCGACCAGGTCGTCCTCGTCGATCTCGCGGCGGCGCGCGCACTGCGCGCACACCGTCACGGTCCCGGCGGCGAGCACCGCGTCGCGCAGCTGCGACAGGGGCGGCGAATGGGGGATCACCACGTCGTCGGTGCCCGGGAGGGCGTGGAACGTGGCGTCGCCGGTGAGCCACACGCTGACCTCGAGGCCCGACGCGGCCGCGGTCGCCGCGACGGTGAAGGCCTGCATGAGGGTCTCGGTGCGCTCGGTGCCGCACGTGACCTTGACGACGAGCGCGGGCATGTCAGACCGTCGCGCGGGTGGTGACGCGCTTGAACAGGAGGTAGATCTCGCAGCCCAGGCACAGGTCGAAGACGCTGTTGAGGAAGGATGCGAAGGTCACGAAGCCGGTGAAGAGGAAGAAGCCGGGGTCCCAGCCGAGCAGGCCCGAGGCCACCGCCAGCGTCGAGAAGGTCAGGCCCATCTGCTGCGCGAAGCGCGGGGGCCGGAAGGACTCGGTCTCGGCAGGCGGGGCGAGGCGCGGACGCACCGCCGTGCGGAAGATCCAGCCCTGGACGGTCGCCTGGGGGCCGATGATCGCACCGGGGATGAAGAGCGCGAGCAGCACCGCCATGATGACGACGCCGCCGACGTTGGCGCCGACGAGCAGCGCGGAGACGGAGAACGCGAGCTGGAAGAACGCGCTGAAGCGCGGTCCGCGCGGGTCGATCTGGATGTCGTTCATGTTGTCCCTCCTGGGGCGGAGTCTAGGCGTGGGGGCCGCGTCAGATCGAGTAGTCGGTGCCGGTCCGCGGCACGCCGGCGAGCGCCTCGCGGGCCTGCTGCTCGGACGGGGCGCCGGAGATGCGCGACACCACCACGCCGTCGCCGTCGAGCACGAGGATGGTGGGGGTGCGCATGATCTCGAGCTCGCGCGCGAGGTCGAGCCGCTCCGCCGCATCGATCTCGATGTGCGCGACGCGCGGGTCCTCGGCGGCGATGCGGCCCAGGAGCGCCGCGGTGGGAGGGCACTTCGCGCACATCGGCGTCGAGAACTGCACGAAGGTCGCGTGGTACCCGCGCTGCGCGCCGAGCGTCGTGGAGGACAGGGCGCCCGCCCGCTCGACCTCGCGCACCATGCCCTGGCGACGCTTCCACCAGAGCGCGGCGACGGTGGCGACCGCGAGGATCGCGGCGACGATGAGGACTCGGGTGAGCATGTTCTCCCTTGCGTGGGTTCAGCCGACGAGCAGGCGCCCGCCGACGTAGACGAGCACTCCGGCGGACAGAACGGGCGCGAGGGCCGAGGACATTCCCGGCAGCCAGCCTTTGGCGCGCGGCTCGCGCCGCATGAGCTCCTGAAGGAGCGTGACGATGACTCCGCACAGGAGGCCGATGCCGGCGCCCGCGTACCAGGGCAGCTCGGGCAGCACCATCCCGACGGCGAAGCCCGACGCGGTCGCGAGCACGAGAGCGAGGATCGAGTTCACCTGCGGGCTCCTCGTCACGACGTTCGTGATGGCGGCCACCGCCAGAGCGGTGCCGCCGGCGACCACGAGGTCCTCGGCGCCGTGGGTCCGCGAGGCGGCGACCCAGGCCGCGCCCGAGCCGACGACGATCGCGCCGGCGCAGGTCGCCGCGACCGACGTGACGGCGCGGCCGCGCGAGCTCGGCAGGAACACCTCGGCCACGAGCGCCGCGATCACCATGAGGGCCACCGCGATCACCATGTGCCGCAGGTGAGGGGCGGAGCGCCCGAGCACCACCGCGACCACGGCGAGCCCGCCGCCGACCGCGAGGATCACGGAGGCGGAGCGGCGGCGCGAGGCGCGCAGCAGCGCCGGCCACCCGAGCGCGAGGACCACGATCATCACCAGCACCGTCACCGCCAGATACCTGGTGCCCAGGAATCCGCCCGCGGCGATGAACGCCGCGGCAGCGGCGCTGATGGTCGCCCTGGTGGTGGGAAGCATGGGCGTTAGTGTCTCAGACACTTGCGCCGCTAGAGTGAACCGCAATCGGAGGTGGCGATGGCAGACCTGCTCGTGCTCACACCGTCAGGAGACGGTGCGGCGGACGTGTTGCCTGCGCTCGCGCTCCTGTCGCATCGGACCCGGGTGGTGGCCCCTGAGCCGTCGGCCATGCTCGACGCCATGGACGCCGACGTCCTCGTGGTCGACGCCCGCACGGACCTGGTGGAGGCGCGCAACAACTGCAACCTCATCCAGGTGACGGGCGTGGCCGTGCCGCTGCTGCTGGTCCTGCGCGAGGGCGGCATGTCGATCGTCAACGCCGACTGGGGCGCCGCGGACGTGGTCCTCGCGGAGGCGTCGCCCGCCGAGGTCGAGGCGCGGATCCGCCTGCTCATCGGTCGCGCGAACGCCGCCGACCCGCTCGACCGCGTCGCCGAGTTCTCCTCGGGAGACCTCACGGTCGACGTGGGCGGCTACACGGCACGGCTCAAGGGCGTGCCGCTCGACCTCACCTACAAGGAGTTCGAGCTCCTCAAGTACCTCATGCAGCACCCGGGCCGCGTCTACACACGCGACCAGCTGCTCCAGGAGGTCTGGGGCTTCGACTACTACGGCGGCACGCGCACGGTCGACGTCCACGTCCGGCGCCTGCGCGCGAAGCTGGGCGCCGAGCACGAGCAGCTCATCGGCACCGTCCGCAACGTCGGCTACCGCTTCGACCCGCCGCAGCCGCAGCGCACGGGAGCGTCCGAGACCGTCTAGGGCGCGCCGATAGGATTGTCGCGTTCCCGACGATCCACCCACAGGAGCACCATGACGTCCCGCACGCCCGCCCGACTCTTCTCGCGCCTCACGCCGTCGACCGAGCGCACGCTCGCCGATGTGCTGCGCACGGAGCGGGCCGGCGGCATCCTGCTGCTCATCGGCACGGCCGCCGCTCTCATCTTCGCGAACTCCCCGCTGAGCGACGCGTACACGCACCTCAGCGAGATCACGATCGGGCCGCACGCGCTGCACCTCGATCTCACCGTCGCGGACTGGGCGAAGGACGGGCTCCTCGCGATCTTCTTCTTCGTCATCGGGCTCGAGCTCAAGCGTGAGATCGTCGCGGGCGAGCTGCGCAAGCCGGCCACCGCGGTGGTGCCCATCGTCGCCGCCATCGGCGGCATGGCGGTGCCCGCGCTGCTGTACGTGGGCGTCAACACGTTCTTCGACGGCGGCTCGCTGGACGGCTGGGCCGTCCCCACCGCCACCGACATCGCGTTCGCTATCGCCGTGCTCGCCGTCGTGGGCAAGTGGCTGCCGAACGCGCTGCGCGCGTTCCTCCTCACGCTCGCGGTGGTCGACGACCTGCTCGCGATCATCATCATCGCCGTCTTCTTCTCGAACGACCTCCACTTCGAGTGGCTCGGCGCCTCGCTCGCCTGCATCGTGATCTTCGGCCTGCTGCTGCGCAAGGGCTGGAACAGCCCGTGGCTGCTCTTCCCGATCGCGTTCGCGTCGTGGGCCCTCATGCACGCCTCGGGCGTCCACGCCACGATCGCCGGCGTCGCGCTCGGCCTCATGGTCCCCGCGGTCGCACGCAAGGGCGAGCGCACCTCGCTCGCCGAGCACTGGGAGCACGTGTGGCGCCCCGTCTCGGCCGCCGTGGCGGTGCCGGTCTTCGCGTTCTTCGCGGCGGGTGTGGCGATCGACGCGGAGGCCCTCTCCACGGTCGCGGGCGACCCGGTCGCGCACGGCGTCATCGCGGGTCTGGTGATCGGCAAGCCGCTGGGCATCGTGCTCGCGACGTGGCTGGTCGCGACCTTCACCAACGCGAAGCTCGACCGCGGGCTGTCGTGGCTCGACGTCACCGGCATGGGCATGCTCGCGGGCATCGGCTTCACCGTGTCCCTGCTCATCGGAGAGCTCGCGTTCACCGACCCGGACCGGGTCGAGGCGGTCAAGCTCGCGGTGCTCTTCGCCTCGGTGCTGTCCGCGGTGCTCGGCGCGGCGCTGCTGTTCTTCCGCGACCGCTTCTACCGCAAGCTCTACGAGCGCCGCTCGACCCCCGTGCCGCTGCCGTCCAACCGCATGGCGAAGCCGCACGACCTCGCGAAGTCCGTGGGCGTCGACCCCGACGAGGTCGGCGTCGAGGAGGGCGGCGAGGAGACGAGCCCCCACTAGGCCCGGCGAGCGCCCGGCTCGCGCTCAGGCGGAGGGACGCACCTTCGCGCCTGGCGCGGTCGGGCACAGCGCCGCGATCTCGCAGTTGCCGCAGTCGGGCTTGCGCGCCATGCAGCGGCGCCGGCCGTGGAAGATCACGCGGTGCGACCACAAGGTCCACTCGCGTCGCTCGATGAGCGCCATGAGGTCGCGCTCGACCACCACGGGGTCCTCGTTCACGGTGAGGCCCAGGCGGCGCGCGAGCCTGCCCATGTGCGTGTCGACCGTGATCCCCGGGACGTCGAAGGCGTTGCCGAGCACCACGTTCGCCGTCTTGCGCCCCACGCCGCGCAGGGTCACGAGGTCGCGCTGGCGTCCCGGCACCTCTCCGCCGAAGCGCTCGACGAGGTCGCGGCTGAGCCCGAGCAGCGACTCGGCCTTGGCGCGGTAGAAGCCCGTGGGGCGGATGAGCTCCTCGAGCTCGACGCGGTCGGCGGAGGCCAACGAGGCGGCGTCGGGATAGCGCGCGAACAGCGCGGGGGTGACCTGGTTGACGCGCACGTCGGTGCACTGCGCGCTCAGCACGGTGGCGACCAGGAGCTCGAAGGCGTCGCGATGATCGAGCTCGCAGTGCGCGTCCGGATAGACCTCGGCGAGGGCCCGGTTGACGGCCCGCGCGCGCCGCACCAGGGCGACCGGCGGGGTCTCCTGGGCGGACGATGCGACGGTCAGCGGGGTGCGGGACATGCGGCCAGGGTAGACCGCTCAAGCCCGCTCCCCGGTGCGCCGATAGACCGGTGTACGGCCGCGTGCGGCGCATCACAGGACGACGGAGGTGGGAGTGGCCACAACGATCCTCGCGACCGAGATCGCCGATCTCCGTCAGCAGCGCCGTGACACCCGCAGGGAGCTCGCGCGGGTCCGATGGTGGCGCCGCCTCGTGCGCGCGCGCCGGGACCTGGCGGTCGCCTTCATCGCGGATCCCATCGGGGCAGGCTCGGCGGGTCTCGACCTCTCGTGGGAGGCGCTCGCGGCCGGTGCGCCGACGTCCTCCGAGCTCGCGGACGCGGTCTGGCCCGAGGCCGAGGCATCGTCCGTCGCGGCCCTCGAATCGCTCGACGATCTCGACACGCGGCTCGCGGCATATGAGGCTCGGGTGGTCGCCACCCTTGATAGTGTGACGGGCCAGATGGTGCGCGCGATGGCTCGCGCGCATACCGTCGAGACGGAGGAAGAGGAGGCCTGACATGCCCGATGCGGCACGCGAGGAGCAGCTGCTCCGGTCGTCGCCGCTTTTCGGTGGCATGGACGGGTCCACGGCGCGCTCGCTGATCGGCCAGATGGACCGCAAGGAGCTCTCCCGAGGCGACACGATCTTCGCCGAGGGCGACGACGGTCACGCGCTGTACATCGTGGTCAAGGGCAAGGTGAAGCTCGCCCGCACGGCCCGCGACGGCCGCGAGAACCTGCTCGCGCTGCTCGGCGCGGGGGACATGCTCGGCGAGCTGTCGGTCTTCGACCCGGGCCCGCGCATGTCGCGCGCCCACGCGGTCGAGGACACGGTGGTCTACGAGCTTCCCAAGCACGTGCTCGACACCTGGCTCGACGACCACCTCGAGATGTCCCGGCACATGCTGCGCGCCCTCGCGCAGCGCGTGCGCCGGCAGTCGAACACCATGGCCGACCTGGTGTTCTCGGACGTGCCCGGCCGTGTCGCCAAGGCGATCCTCGACCTGGGCCACCGCTTCGGCCGCATGGAGCGCGGCCACGTCACCGTCCGCCACGGCCTCACCCAGGAGGAGCTCGCGCAGCTCGTGGGCGCGTCGCGCGAGACCGTGAACAAGGCGCTCGCCGACTTCGCGTCGCGCGGCTGGATCGACGTCCACATCGGCGCCGTCGAGGTCTACGAGCCCGAGCGCCTGCGCGCACGCTCCCGCTGACCCGGTCCCGCCCCGTCCCCTCCCGTCCTGACGGTAAGGACGGATCTCGCGGCGGCGCGCCGTGCTCGCCCGCCGATTCGCGACGACACGCCCGCGAACCGGGACAAGGTCCGTTCGGAGTGTCACGGGTGGGGGGACGATGCGCACCCGGGTCGGGCACGCATCGTCCGCCGGTCAGAGGGTGCGCAGGGCGACCGTGATCTCCACCTCGACGGGCGCGCCGAGCGGCAGCGCGGCCACGCCCACGGCGGAGCGGGCGTGGCGGCCGGCCTCGCCGAAGACCTCGACCATGAGGCTCGACGCGCCGTTGATGACGGCCGGCTGCGCGGTGAAGCCCGGAGCCGAGGCGACGAAGCCGGTGATCTTCACCACGGACTCGATGTTGTCGAGGCCGCCGGCCGCCTGAGCGACCGCGGCGAGGGCGTTGAGCGCGCACTGGCGCGCGCACTCGGTGGCGCGCTCCGGCGTGACGTCGCCCGCGCGCTGCCCGACGAGCCCGACCGCGAGCAGATCGCCGTCGACCAGCGGCAGCTGACCCGAGGTGTGCACGAGGTCGCCGTGCCGACAGGCAGGCACGTAGGTGCCCACGGGCGTCGCGACCTCGGGCAGGCTGAGCCCGAGCGCCTCGAGGCGCTGCGTGGCCGACACCTCTACTTCTCCCCGGTGGGGCGCTTGAGGTAGGCGACGAGGCCACCCGTCGGGCCTGTCACGACCTGCACGAGCTCCCAGCCGTCCTCGCCCCACTGGTCGAGGATCTGCTTGGTCACGTGGTCGATGAGCGGAACGGTGGCGTACTCCCAGGTGGTCATGGTCCCGAGCCTAGCCCCGCGCCGCAGGAGGGGGCTGACCCGACCTCTCAGAACCCTCGCTTACCCTTGTACCCATGTCTCGGTCCCATCCGCGCCCCCGCACCAAGGTGACGTTCGTCCAGCTGCTCACCGCGCTGTCGCTGTTCGTCGCCCTGTCGATCATGGGCGGATTCCTCGTCGCAGGGCTCGCACTGCCTGCGGTGACGGTCGCGGGCAACGCCGCGAGCGGGTCGGCCGAGCTGTTCGAGGAGCTCCCCGAGGAGCTCGCCGCGGTGAGCCTCCCGCAGCAGTCGAACATCTACGACCGCACGGGCAAGCACCTGCTCGCGACGTTCTACGAGCAGAACCGCGTGGTGGTGCCGCTCGAGGAGATCTCGCCGTGGCTCCAGAACGCGGTGGTCTCGATCGAGGACAAGCGCTTCTGGCTCCACCACGGCGTCGACGGCGAGGGCCTGCTCCGCGCGGCCTACGTCAACCTCACCTCCCCGGACTCTCCCGGCGCGTCGACGCTGACGCAGCAGCTGGTGAAGAACACGCTGCTCCAGAAGGCGATCCTCTCCGAGGACGACGACGCTCTGGCCGCGGCGACCGAGGTCTCGATGACCCGCAAGATCCGTGAGTGGCGCCTCGCGCTCGCGCTCGAGGAGAACCTCGACCGCGAGTACGGCACCGAGTGCGACCCGGACGACCCGAAGGTGGACTGCGGCAAGGAGCAGGTGCTCGAGCAGTACCTCAACATCGCGCAGTTCGGTGCGAACACCTACGGCGTCGAGGCCGCCGCGCAGCTCTACTTCTCGAAGTCCGCCGCGGACCTCAACGCGATCGAGGCGGCGACCATCGCGGGCATCACGCAGAACCCCTCGAAGTGGGACCCGATCCGCTACCCCGAGAACGCCAAGGCCCGCCGCGACACGGTGCTCTACCAGATGTACCTGCAGGACTGGCTGACGGAGGCGGAGTACGACGAGTACTCGACCATCCCGGTCGAGCAGACGCTCGACGTCTCGAACCCGAAGTTCTCGTGCGTCGCGGCCCAGGACGCCCCGTTCTTCTGCGACTACGTCACCAAGATCATCCGCAAGGACGACGTCTTCAACCAGGAGGGCGCCGAGCTCACGGGCGCGGAGCTGCTCAGCCTCGGTGGCCTCGACGTGGTGACCACGCTCGACCTCGACAAGCAGAAGGCCGCGAACGCCGCGCTCGAGGAGGCGCTGCCGGCGGACGACCCGTCGGGCTGGGCCATGGCGCTCGTGTCGCTCGACCCGGACAGCGGCGAGATCCTCGCGATGTCGCAGAACCGCGAGTTCGACCCCTCCGAGGAGGGCGGGGTGGGCACCACCGCCATCAACTACGCGGTCGACTACGAGTGGGGAGGATCGTCCGGGTTCTCGCCTGGATCGACCTTCAAGCCGGTGATCCTCACCAACTGGCTCCAGAGCGGGCACTCCCTCAACGAGACCGTGGACGGCTCCAAGCAGAAGTACGACCCGTACTCGTGGAACGCCTCGTGCCTCGACGGCCCGGCGACCCTGCAGTGGTGGGAGCCCGGCAACGTCGAGGGCGCTCGCCAGTACCAGCAGACCGTGCTGTTCGCGACTGCGAACTCCGTCAACACCGCGTACGTCAACATGACCAACAAGCTCGACCTGTGCGAGATCCGCGACACCGCCGAGCTCCTGGGCTTCCACCGCGCGGACGGCAAGGACTTCGAGGTCAACCCGACCATCGCGCTCGGCACGCAGAACGCCTCGCCGCTCACCATGGCGCAGGTGGCGCAGGTCTTCGCGAACGAGGGCGTGCGCTGCGACCCGATCGCGATCCTCTCGGTGACCGACGCGAACGGCAAGTCGCTCGCGGTCCCGCCGCAGAGCTGCGAGCGCGTGATCGACAAGGAGATCGCCGACGGCGTCGCGTACGCGATGCAGGAGGTCATGAAGAACGGCTCCGGTCGTTACGTCAACCTCGCCGACGGCCGCCCGGCCGCCGGAAAGACCGGTACCGCGCAGAAGAACGCCCACACCTGGTTCATGGGCTACACGCCCAACCTGGTGGCGACGGTGTGGCTGGGCAACCCGGACTACGACGAGTCGGGTCAGGGCATCGTCCTCAACGGCGTGCCGTGGGCGAACCTCTACGGCTCCTCCGTGGCCGCGCCGACGTGGAAGGCGTACATGGACCAGGCGGTCGTGGACCTGCCGGTCGAGAGCTTCGACGACCCGACCAGCGACATCCTGTACGGCAAGCCCGTCCCGGTGCCGTCGATCATCGGCAGGACCGAGGAGGAGGCCGCGTCGATCGTGTCGGCGGCGGGCTTCAAGCTCGCGAGCAGCGGCTCGACCATCTACTCGACGCAGTACGCGCCGGGCACGATCGTCGCGCAGTCGCCGAGCGCGTACTACAAGTCGCTCCCCGGCACCACGGTGAGCTACTCGATCGCGACCGACCAGCTGCCCTCGTGGTACACCAAGTGGCCCAAGAACTGGGACCCGACCGTCGCCCCCGACGACTGGTGGGGCAGCTCGTGGCCGCCGGCCGAGTTCTCGACCAACCCGCCCGCGGGCTGGCCCGCCGCGGACACCGCCGACGACTCCACGGACGCGAACACCGACAACAACGGCAGCAACAACAACGACGGCAACAACAGCAACAACAACAACCGCAACAACGGCCGGAACGGGGGCTGACCCGGTGAGGCGCATCGTCGGGGGTCTCGCGGCCGTGGCCGCGGCGGGTCTCGCGTGGGGCCTCGCCGAGGCGCAGGCCTTCACCGTGCGCCGCCACGAGGTGCCGGTGCTGCCGGCGGGCAGCCGGCCGGTGCGCGTGCTGCACCTGTCGGACCTGCACCTCACGCCGGGCCAGCGGCGCAAGGTGGCCTGGGTGCGAGCCCTCGCCTCCGAGCAGATCGACGCCGTCGTCACCACGGGCGACAACCTCGCCCACCCCGACGCGGTGCCGACCGCGCTCGAGGCGCTCGAGCCGTTCCTGGGCCTGCCGGGCGCGTTCGTCTTCGGGTCGAACGACTATCACGGCCCGCTGCCCAAGAACCCGCTCGACTACTTCGGCGGGCCGTCGCGGCTGCGCCCGAAGCAGGAGGAGCTGCCGACGGAGGACCTGCGCGCGGGTCTGACCGCCGGCGGCTGGGTCGACCTCAACAACGCGCGCGGCTCGCTCGCGGCCGCGGGGGCCGTCCTCGACCTCGTCGGGGTCGACGACCCGCACATCGGCCTCGACCGGATGCCGGAGCCCGCGCCGCTCGTCGACGGCGCGTCCCTGCGCATCGGCGTCGCGCATGCCCCGTACCGGCGCGTGCTCGACGAGATGGCGGCCGACGGCGCGGAGCTCATCCTCGCCGGGCACACGCACGGCGGACAGGTCTGCGTGCCGTTCTACGGCGCGCTGGTCACCAACTGCGACCTCGACACGAGCCGCGCGAGCGGGCTCCACGGGTGGCCGGGCGTGCGTCCCGACTCCGGCGGCAAGGGCGCGTACGTCCACGTCTCGGCCGGTCTCGGGACGTCGCCCTACGCGCCGTACCGCATCGCATGCCGACCCGAGGCGACCATCCTCACGCTCGTGCCGGAGGCGTGACGGGGCCGATTTCGTGTTTCGGTGCCGAGTCCGATATTCTTAGCGGGCTCAAAAAACGGGGTGTGGCGCAGCTTGGTAGCGCGCGTCGTTCGGGACGACGAGGTCGCAGGTTCAAATCCTGTCACCCCGACGCTTGAGAGAAGGGCCGGATCCGCATGGATCCGGCCCTTCCTGCTTCCCCCGGCGGGGACGATGCCCCGCGTCAGACGCCTATGGCGCCGGACCTCTTGCGCGCCAGCGCGTCCACGGTCGCCGCGAGCACCAGCACGCCGCCGGAGACGGCGAGGTTGGCGCCGGCGGAGAAGCCCAGCAGGCCCAGGCCGTTGGTGATGACCGCGATCACGGTTGCGCCGATCATCGCGTGCACCAGCCGCCCGCGGCCGCCGAAGAGACTCACGCCTCCGACCACGGCCGCCGCGACGCCGGAGAGCACGATCTCCCTTCCGGTCGACGCATCGGCTGAGCCGACGCGGGACACGAAGAAGAAGCCCGCGACCACCGCGAGCATCGAGCACACGACGAACGCGGACCACTTCACCAGCGGCACGTTCACGCCCGCGCGTCGCGCCGCCTCGGCGTTGCCGCCGATCGCGTAGATGTAGCGGCCGAAGCGCGTGCGGTCGAGCACGAAGGTGCCCACCATGAGGATCGCGAGCACGACGGGCACCACGATGGGCACGCCCTCGAGCGTCCGCACCGCCGTGCCGCGGTTCTGGTTGAGGTAGAACACGAGCGCGGCGCCGAGCACCGCGACGACCCCGAGCTTCGCGAGCACGATGCTGAGGGGCGCGTTCGGGGCGCCGGACGATGCGCGGCGCAGCCGGTCCGTGAGCGCGACCGCGAGGAGGATCCCGAGCACCACCGCGAGCATCGTCCATCCCGCCCAGGGCGGCAGGTTCCGGTTCTGCACGGCCTTGATCGGCTCGGGGATGAGCCGGTACGTCCCGCCCGCGCCGATGATGACGAGCATGACGCCCTGGAGCCCGAGGAAGAGCCCCAGCGACACCACGAAGGACGGGACGCCGATCTTGGCGACGAAGAAGCCGATGGTCCCGCCCACCGCGACGCCGATGCCGAGCGCGACGAGCACCGCGAGCGGCCATGGCATCCCGCCCGGCTGCGTGATCTTGACGAACACCCCCATCGCGACGCCGAAGGTCACGCCGGCGGACAGGTCGATCTCCCCGAGCAGAAGCACGAACACGAGCGCCATGCCCAGCGTGACGAGCGGCGCGGCCTGGGTGAAGAGGTTCGCGATGTTGCGCTCGGTGAGGAACAGCGGGTTCGCGGCCGCGAAGATCGCGACGAGGACCACGAGGCCCGCGACCGCGGGCAGCGGCCCCATGTCGCCGCCGCGGACGCGGCGCAGGTACGCCGAGACGGCCTCGCGGACTCCGCCGTGCTCGCCCTTGCCCAGCAGGCTGGGAGCGTCGGCGTCGACCTCGAGCGCGGGCTCGTCCTGCTCGATCTCGGTGCTCACGCCTCGACCTCCGTCATGGTCTTGGTGCCGGTGATGTAGCCGACGACGTCGTCGCGGCTCGTGTCCTTCGCCTCGAGCCGGGCGGTCATGGTCCCGAGGTAGAGCACGCTGATGTCGTCCGCGACCGCGAAGACGTCCTGGAGGTTGTGGGAGATGATGATGACCGCGACCCCCGAGTCCGCGAGGCGCCTCACCAGCTCGAGCACCTGCGCGGTCTGCGCGACGCCCAGCGCCGCGGTCGGCTCGTCGAGGATCACCACCTTGGCCTTCTTCACCACCGACCTCGCGATCGCGACCGTCTGACGCTGGCCTCCCGAGAGCGACGCCACCTTCTGGCGCAGCGACTTCACGGTCCTCACGGAGAGCGTCTGCAGGGCACGGGCGGCCTCGGCCTCCATCTGCCCCTCGTCGAACGTCCCCAGCGCGAGCTCCTCGCGTCCGAGGAACATGTTCTGGACGATGTCGAGGTTGTCGCACAGCGCGAGGTCCTGGTACACGACCTCGATCCCGAGCCGGGACGCCTCGCGCGGATGGTGGAGGGACACGGGCTCGCCCTCGAACAGCACCGTGCCGCCGTCGTACGGCTGGACCCCGGCGAGGCCCTTGATCAGCGTGGACTTGCCCGCGCCGTTGTCGCCCACGAGCGCGGTGACGCGGCCCGCGTGGGCGACGAGGTCGACGCCCTTGAGGACCTCGACCGGTCCGAAGCTCTTGGTGACTCCCTGCAGCTCGACGATCGGCTGTGTCATCGGTTCCTCCCGGGTCCGGATGCTGGTGAAGGATGCGAGCGGGGGAGGGTCCCGCATCGTGCGATGCGGAACCCTCCCTCGCGTCGGCGGCGCCTAGGAGGCGGGCTGGAGCCCCACCTCGTCGCAGGCCGCCAGGACGTCGCCCGTGCAGATCTCGTCGTACGAGGCGTTCCCGTCGTCGATCACCTGCTGGACGTCCTCGGGTCCCACGAGGATGGGCGTCTCGGCGAAGAACGGCGTGCCGTCGTCGAGGGACGTCGGAGCCTCCGGCGCCTCGCCGCCCAGCAGCGCGACCGCCAGCTCCGCCGCGGTGGCGGCCTCGAGCTGGTAGGGCTTGTAGACCGTCGCGGCCTGCTTGCCCAGCAGCACGTTCTGGAGACCCGCCACGGAGGCGTCCTGGCCCGACACCGGCACGGTGAGCCCGTTCTTGTCGAGCACCGTGATGACGCCGGCGGCGTTGGTGTCGTTCGCGGCCCAGACCGCGTCGACCTTGCCGCCGAGGTCGGTGAGCGCCTGCTCGAACTGCGTGGCCGAGTACTCGCCGTCCCACTTGCCTGCGGGCTCGGCGGCCGGCTCGATGCCCGCGGCCTCCATCACCGAGACCGCGCCGTCGTGGAACATCGCGGCGTTGCCGTCCGCGGGGTCGCCGCCGATGTAGACGACGACCGCCTCGGCCGGGTCGACCCCGTTGGCCTCGAGCCCGTCGACCACGGACTGGCCCTCGAGCTCGCCGACCTGGAAGTTGTCGAAGGACACGTAGTAGTCGGCGCCCGCGATCGGGCGGTCGTATGCGATGACGGGGATGCCCTGCGCCTGCGCGTTCTCGGTGATGGTCACGGCGGCGCCGTTGTAGTCGACCAGGATCATCACGCCGCAGCCCTGGGTGAGCATCTGGTCCGCGATGGTCGAGTACTTGGCCGTGTCGCCCTGGGCGTTCTGGATGTCCGCCTCGAAGCCGGCGGCGGTGATCGCCTCGTCGAGCGCGGGGCGGTCGCCGTTCTCCCATCGGGGGGACGATGCCGCGTCGGGCAGGATGATGCAGGCGCGGCCGCCTTCCGCCATCATCGCGCCGTCGTCGCTCGAGCCGGCGCTGGAGCCGCCGCTCGAGCCGTCGTCGGAGCCGGAGTCGCTGGAGCAACCGGCGAGGACGAGCGCCGAGGCGGCGAGCAGCGCCCCGGTCGAGATCAGAGAGGACTTCTTCACGTCGTTTCCCTTCCCCTGGAGGGGCCTCATCGCCCCTGCCGACGCCCTCGACGTTGAGATGGCGCCTCGCTCACCATAGGTCCGACATATCGGCATGAAACAGACGCTCCGGTCACGTTTCGATAACGTTGTCGTACCTGGTCAGGTGGCAAATAGGGGCGGGCGCGGCGAGTGCATCGATGTAGAACGCACGGCCCTCGTGGCGCGTCTCTTCGCCGCCCTCGGCGGGCTTCCCCGCATCGTCCCCGGCGGTGCCCGCGCCGCGCCCGGCGGAGCGACTCGCGCTAGCGTGAACCAGGGATGTCACCGCTCCGGGGAGGACCGTGATGGACACGCTGCTGGCCGCGCTGCCGATCGTCGTGGTGCTGGTGCTCATGATCGGCCTCAAGTGGTCGGCGATCTGGGCGGGGGTGACCGCGGCGGCCGTCGCCGTGGTGATCGCTCTCGCCACCTTCGACTTCGGCACCGGCGAGGCCTTCGGGCGCTTCGAGGGCGTCACCGGCGTGGTGGCGAGCGCCGCGTGGACCGCGCTCACCGTGATGCTCATCATCGGCCCGGCGCTGGGGATCCATCACCTGCAGCAGCGCACCGGCGCGACCGCGGCGATCGAGGCGGGCCTCGCGCGCATCACGCCCGACCCGCGCGTCGCGGCGCTGCTCATCGCGTGGTTCTTCACGCTGCTGATCGAGGGCGCCGCCGGCTTCGGCACGCCGGTCGCGCTGTCCGCGCCGTTCCTGGTGGCGGCGGGCTTCAAGCCGGTCACCGCGGTCGTGGCGGCGATGGCGGGAAACGTCGCCGCGGTGCCGTTCGGCGCCGTCGGCACCCCGACCCTCGCACAGGCGCAGATCGTCGACTTCGAGGCGGTCGACCTGTCATGGGCGGTCTCGCCGTACATGGTGGTCTCGGGTGCGGTGCTCGCCTTCGTGGTGGCGAGGCTGGTCGGGACGCTCATCCCGACCTCCGGCCCTCCGTGGAAGTGGATGGCTGTCGCGTACGTCGCCTTCTTCGCGCCGTACCTGCTCATCGCGCGCTTCGTCGGGCCGGAGCTGCCGTCGCTGCTCGGGTCCATCGTGGGCGCCGGAGCCTTCATCGCGATCGTGCGGGCGGTGGTGATGCGGCGTGCCCGTGCGCACGCGCTGCTGAACGCCTCCGAGGAGGCCGCCGAGCGCGAGGTCGAGCATGCCGCCGACGAGGTCGAGCGCACCGAGGCGCACCACATGGGGCTGCTCGCCGCCACCGCGCCCTACGCGATCCTGGTCGCCCTGGTCCTGCTCACCCGGCTGGTGCCGCCCGTCAAGGAGGCGTCGCAGTCCTGGAACATCACCTGGAGCCTGTTCGACGGGAGCTTCGGCGACGGCATCCAGCCGCTCTACCACCCGGGCCCGCTGCTGCTCGTATCCTTCCTGGGCGGTGCGCTCTGGCAGCGGGCGTCCCGCGCCGAGGTGGGCGGCGCGTTCTCGATCGCCACGCGGCAGGTGATCCCGGTCTTCGCGGCGCTCGTCGCGATGGTGACGGTCGCCTACACGATGTCCGACTCCGGCATGACGACCCAGCTCGCGGTCGCCGCCGCCGGCACCGGCGTGGTGTGGCCGGTGCTGTCGCCGTTCGTCGGCGCGCTCGGCACCTTCATGACCGGCTCCGCGACCTCGTCCAACATCCTCTTCACGGACTTCCAGGACCTCACCGCCACCGAGGCGGGCCTCGAGCCGCTGCCGCTCATCGGCGCGCAGGGCGCGGGCGCCGCGATCGGCAACATGATCTGCCCGCACAACATCATCGCGGCGGCCGCGACCGTGGGGCTCGCGGGCCGTGAGGGCGAGCTGCTCAAGGGCACGCTGCCGCCCGCGATGATCACGCTGGTCATCACCGGCGGGATGGCGCTGCTGCTGGCGTAGGCGACGGCGCTCGGGCGACCCGGCGCATCGTCCCCGTGACCGTGCTCCACACATCCCCCACCGTGTGAACGTCACCTCGATGCAGCTCGCGGCATCCGCGTCGCGGAACCCGACGCGAGTTGGAGAATCCGTGTGGAGGGCGGTCGCGGAAGGCGGCGGCGGCACAACCTCGCCGCGCGCGGGCCTGTTCTCAGGGCACGGCCTCCCGGGTGACCGCGCTGAACGCGATCCGCGGGCGTCGCCACAGGGGGAGGCATCCGCCGGTACCTCGAGGGGTCGGGGGAGAGGATCATGACCCGCATCACCAAGGCGCGTGCGGCGTTGGCCGCGACGAGCGCGCTCGCTCTCGCAGCGGCGCTCGCGGCGCCGGCCAGCGCCGACTCGGATCGACGCGCCTACACGACCGACTACCCGGTCGAGCTCTTCTACGACAACCAGGTCACGGGAGGAGTCGAGGACTACGTGGCGTTCGTCGGATGGACGGCGGCGGACTTCTGCGAGTATCCGGACAACGACAGCCCGGTGGCCTCCATGCGCGTGAAGCCCACGGGTGAGTCGGGCGACCGCTACGCGCTCACCACGCGGGTCCATGCGGAGGTCTACGAGTACACCGGCGGCGGGGTCTTCGACTTCCAGGAGGAGTTCTGCGAGACCGGGCTGCCCGAGCCGTACGCCACCGGCACGGGTGTGCTCCGCGTGCGCGGCACCTCGGCGTACGAGCCGGGCTTCACGGTCGGGCCCGAGGACTGGTTCATCGACGCCTTCGACGCTCCGCCGCCGGGACAGGTCGACAGGTCCGAGCGGAACTGGTTCCGCGGGTCCCTCAGGGCGGCGGACGGCACGCGGGTCCAGGTCGCGACGTATGCGGAGGTGCCCACCTTCTACGGCATGCCCGCCGAGGTCTCCATCGACGTCTGGGGCGGCAGGTAGGCCGACGCCCGCGGCATCGTCCCCGCGTCCTGGCGGGACATGGAGGCCGGATCCTGCGCTCATGTCCCGCTGGGACGCGGCACAACCTTTCGCGCCGCCCGCCCGTACTCAGGGCGAGGTCCCCTACGGTGGCCGCGCTTGCTGCGACTCGTGGGCCCGTCCGCAGGGGAGGGCGCCCGCCGGCGCACCGGGGACCGGGGGAGAGGATCATGACAGGATCCACGCTCAAGGCCGCCCTGCTCGCCGCCGCCGCGGCGATGGGGCTCGCCGTGGCCATGGCCGCGCCCGCGTCGGCCCGCACCGACGTCGACAGGTACGAGTTCCCGATCGGGCGCTTCTACGACAACCTCATCGCGCCGACCGCAGGGATCACGCCGTTCGAGCAGGAGCTGGTCGCGGTGGTGGGGATGAGCGCGTCGCAGTACTGCGCGGGCGAGTCGCCCGAGCTCTCGGACGAGCTGGACCGGATCAGCGCGGACGGCGCCCTGGTCCACGAGCGGTTCGTCACGCAGCGCGCGACCATGGAGGTCTACGACGGCGGCGGGCTCGGCATCCTCGACTACCTCGACACGGTCCACTGTCCGGCGCTCGCGGCTGGTGTCGCGCCGGACCCCGTGGGCGTCGGCACGGCGAACCTCAAGGACAAGGCGACCGTCGACTTCAGCGCCTTCCCGGTGGTCACCATCGAGGCCGTCAACGGCGCCAACGGAACGGTGGTGACCCCGACCGGGGAGCGTCTGGCGGTCGCCACGCACTCCGAGGTCGAGGTCTACATCGAGCTCGACCCCGCCACGGGTGAACCCGTCGTGGTCGAGGAGGTCCCGCTCGCGATGTCGGTGAGCGTGCTCAACCGCCGCTGACCGTCGCCGCACGCGACGCGGCCCGGGTCCCCGTGAGGGAGACCCGGGCCGTGCCGGACGATGCGGCGGTCGCCTAGGCGGCGGCCTTGAGTCGCGCCGCGACCAGCTCCGCGATCTGCACCGCGTTGAGCGCCGCGCCCTTGCGCAGGTTGTCGCCCGAGACGAACAGCACGAGGCCGCGCGTGCCCTCGAGGGACATGTCCTGGCGGATGCGGCCCACGAGGGACACGTCGCCGCCGGCGGCCGCGAGCGGCGTCGGCACCTCCTCGACCTTCACGCCGGGGGCGGCGGACAGGATCTCGTAGGCGTCGGCGGGCGTGATGCCGCGCTCGAACTCGGCGTTGATCGACAGCGAGTGGCCGGTGAAGACCGGCACGCGCACGCAGGTGCCGGACACCATGAGCTCGGGCAGGCCCAGAATCTTGCGCGACTCGTTGCGGAGCTTCTGCTCCTCGTCGGTCTCGTTCGAGCCGTCGTCGACCACGGAGCCTGCCATCGGGAGGACGTTGAAGGCGATCGGGGCGACGTACTTCACCGGCGCGGGGAAGTCGACCGCGGAGCCGTCGTGCGCGAGGGCCTTGGCGTCCTCGAGGACCGCCGCGGCCTGCGAGTGCAGCTCCTCGACGCCCGCGAGGCCCGAGCCCGACACGGCCTGGTACGAGCACACGACCAGGCGCTCGAGGCCCGCAGCCTCGTGCAGCGGTTTGAGCACCGGCATCGCGGCCATCGTGGTGCAGTTGGGGTTGGCGACGATGCCCTTGGGGATGTCGTCGAGCGCCTCGGGGTTGACCTCCGAGACCACGAGCGGCACCTCGGGGTCCTTGCGCCACGCCGACGAGTTGTCGATCACGATCGCCCCGGCGGCCGCGAACTGGGGCGCGTACTCCTTCGAGGCAGCGCCGCCCGCGGAGAACAGCGCGATGTCGATGCCGGAGTAGTCGCCCGAGGCGACGTCCTCGACCACGACATCGCCGCCGAGGTGCGGCAGCACCTTGCCGGCCGAGCGCGCGGACGCGAAGAAGCGCACGGTCGCCTCGGGGAAGCGCTCCGCGACCAGCTCGCGCATGACGGCGCCCACCTGCCCGGTGGCGCCCACGACTGCAACGGTCAGAGTCATCGTCCGGTCCCTCCGTAGACCACGGCCTCGCCCTCGATCGAGTCGAGCTCGAACGCGGTGTGCACCGCGCGGACGGCCTTCTCCAGCTGCTCCGCGCGGGTGACGACGGAGATGCGGATGTCGGACGTGGTGATCATCTCGATGTTGACGCCCGCGTCGCGCAGGGCGGCGAAGAACTTGGCGGACACTCCCGAGGAGGAGCGCATGCCGGCGCCGATGAGCGAGATCTTGCCGATCGTGTCATCGGTGGTGAGCGCCTCGAAGCCGATGACGCCCGAGTCCGCCTCGATCGCCGCGATCGCGTCCGGGATCTGCGCCGACGGAAGCGTGAAGGAGATGTCCGTGACGCCCGTGTTCGTCGCGGAGACGTTCTGGACGATCATGTCGATGTTGACGTCGGCGCGCGCGACGGCCTCGAAGAGGCGCGCGGCGGAGCCGGGCACGTCGGGCACGCCCGTGACCGTGATCTTGGCCTCGGACTTGTCGTGCGCGACTCCCGCGATGATCGGGTCTTCCATCTCGTCTCCTTCTTCAGTCTCCCCCACGACCCACGTTCCCTCCAGGCCGGAGAACGACGAGCGCACATGGATGGGCACGGTGAACCGGCGCGCGTACTCGACGCAGCGCGGCATGAGGACCTTCGCGCCGGACGCGGCCATGTCGAGCATCTCCTCGTAGGTGATGCGGTCGAGCTTGCGGGCGGCGGGGACGATGCGCGGGTCGGCGGAGAACACGCCGTCCACGTCCGTGTAGATCTCGCATACGTCTGCGCCGAGCGCGGCGGCGAGCGCCACCGCGGTGGTGTCGGAGCCGCCGCGACCCAAGGTCGTGACGTCCTGCGTCTCCTGGTTGAGGCCTTGGAAGCCGGCGACGATCGCGACCTTGCCGTCGGCCAGGGCCTTCTGGAGGCGGCCGGGCGCGACGTCGATGATGCGCGCGCGGCCGTGGTGCTCGGTGGTGATGACGCCGGCCTGCGGGCCCGTGAAGGCCTGCGCGGGGATGCCCTCGGAGCCGATCGCCATGGCGAGCAGCGCCATCGAGATGCGCTCGCCGGCGGTGAGGAGGATGTCCATCTCGCGCGGGTCGGGGGAGTCGCTGACCTCCTGCGCGAGGTCGATGAGCTCGTCCGTGGTGTCGCCCATGGCGGAGACCGTGACGACGACGTCGTTGCCCTCCCGCACCGTGTCGGCGACGCGACGCGCGACGCGCTTGAGCGCCTCGGCGTCGGAGACCGACGATCCGCCGTACTTCTGCACCACAAGGGACATGCAAGACTCCAGGAGGAATGGGGGTCAGTATCCGCAGGGCGGACACGGTGTCTCATTCTAGGGGGAACCGCGCGGGTGCCGAGGTGCCGTGGTCCCGGGTGGCCGGAGGCACGCGCGGCTTGGCGCGCGGCCAGCGCATCGTTCCTCCTAGAGTGAGGCATATGAGCAGCCCTGCGCCTGTGGTGTGGACCTCGTCGGGCGCCGTCGCGGGAGCGTGGCGCGAGCACCGCTCCTCGGACGGCGACGTCAGCCGTGCGGCGATCTTCCTGGGGATCCCGTACGCGGAGCCCCCGGTCGGGCCCCGGCGCTTCCTCGCGCCGACGCCGCGTGCGCCCTGGGAGGGCGTCCGGCCTGCGCTGCTCCACGGCCCGACGCCGCAGCGACGCTCGCCCTACGGCCCGGACCCGTACGTCCCCGAGCCCTCGATCCCGGGGGACGACCTCCTCACTCTCGACGTCGGGACGCCGGACCCCTCCCCCGACGCGGGGCTGCCGGTGCTCGTCTACATCCACGGCGGCGGCTTCATCGGCGGCTCGCATGCGAGCCCGTGGTACGGCGGCCAGGCGTTCCACCGCGACGGGGTGGTGACGGTCGCGGCGACCTATCGCCTGGGCTTCGACGGTTTCGGCTGGATCGACGGCGCACCGCTCAACCGCGGCGTGCTCGACTGGATCGCGGCGCTCGACTGGGTGCAGCAGAACATCCGCGCTTTCGGCGGCGACCCCGCGCGCGTCACCATCGCGGGTCAGTCGGCCGGCGGTGCGGCGGTGATGCGGCTGCTCACCATGCCCGCGGCGCGCGGGCTGTTCTCGGGCGTGCTGGCGCTCTCGCCGGCGGACATGCCGGTGACGGTGGACGATGCGCGCCGCCTGACCGAGGAGGCCGCCGCGCGGCTCGGGGTCGCCCCGGACCTCGAGGGGCTGCGCTCGCTGACGGAGGCGCAGATCCTCGCCGAGCAGGAGCGCGCCGGTGAGGAGCCCGACGACCCGCTGCCGACGATGCTCGAGCGCTCGGGTCTGGTGCTCGGGCCGGTGATCGACGGCGAGCTGGTGCCGGGCACGGTCGCCGAGGGGATCGCCGCGGGCATCGGCGATGACGTCCCGCTGCTCATCGGCGCCACCGCGCATGAGTTCGACCTGGCGGTCGGCGACGCCGCGGCGCGGCTCGACGGCGTCTCTGCGGAGGCGGCGCTCGCGCGCATGCGCATCGAGGACGACCTCGCGACCGCGCTGATCACGCGCTCGCCTCGCCAGGACGCCTTCGGCGTCGTGGGTCACGCCGTCACCGACATCACGTTCCGGCGCTTCGTCGCGCTGTGGGCGGGCCAACGGGCCACGGCGGGCGGGTCGCCGCGCACCTGGGCGTACGACTTCCGGTGGACCGGCGGGGCGGACGGGCTCGCGGTGCACTGCCTCGACCTGCCCTTCGGCTTCGACATCCTGCGCGAGCCCACCGCGATGCGGCGCGCGGGCGCCGAGGCCCCGCAGGAGCTCGCCGACGCGGTGCACGGCGACTGGCTCGCCTTCATCCGCGACGGACGGGTCGTGGCCCCCGTGCACGCCGATGCGCGGTCGACCATCGTCTACGGCGAGCCCCTGCGCGAGATCCGTCCGGGCTACGCCGCGGAGGAGGCCTTCGCGCTCGGCACCGGCGCCGCGCCGGTGCCGGCTCCCGCGACGACCTGACCCGGCGCGGGCTGCGCGAGGCGCGGCCACGGGAAGCCCAGCGCCCTCCGCTCCTCGATGCCGGCGCGCGCGGCGTCCCGCCAGTCGACCTGGGGCTCGTAGCCGAGGAGCTCGCGCGCGCGGGTGCTCTCGACGTGCCAGTCGAGCCCGACGTGCACGAGCGGGCGGGTGAGGAAGGGCGCGGGGCCCGGCGACAGGCGCTCGAGGCGTTCCGCGAGGCCGGCGAAGCGGAAGGCCGCGTTGCGCGGTGCCGAGAAGCGCGGGCGCGGGGTGCCGGCGTGGGCGGCGATGAAGGAGAACACCTCCCGTGCTGTCGGCTGCTCCCCGCCGATGGCGATGATCGGGGTGAAGCCCTCGAGGTCCTCCGCCGTCGCGGCGAGCGCGAAGGCGCGCCCGAGGTCCTCGCCGGCGGTGAGCGGCAGGTGGGCGCGACCGCCGTCCACCCACGGCACCATGCCGGTCTTGAGGCGCGGGATCAGCGCGGGGACCAGCCCGGCCGCGAGCCCGGGCCCCACGAAGTGGCCGGCGCGCAGCGCGACGAAGGAGGTGCGCGGCTGGGCCGTGCCGAGCTCCGCCATCCGCCGCTCCACCTCGACCATGGCGGTGAGGTGCGGCCAGTACGCGCGGGGCACCGGGGCATCGTCATCGGACACGCGCCGATCTGAGCCGGCGGGCTCGCCGATCGCGACGGTCGAGATGCCGACGAAGCGGCTGACGCCGGCCTCGACCGCCCGGTCCATGAGGTCGAGCGCGGGTGCGAGGTAGAGCGTGCGCTCGGCCTCCGGGTGGCCCCACAGGCTCGACCAGGTGCCCGCGTGGATCACGGCGTCGACGTCGCGGACGACGGCGCGTCTGTAGGCGGGGTCGGCGAGGTCGCCGAGGCGCGTCGGGCCGGTGAACCAGGAGGGCAGGCGGGAGCCGTCGCGCGCGGCGGCGACGGTGGTGACGCCCGGGGCGTCGCGGAGGGCGGCCAGGATGTGGCCGCCGAGCCAGCCGGTCGCGCCGGTGACGAGGACGGTGGTGCTCATGTGCTTCTCCTGACGGGAGGAGGTGCAGGTGCCGGGGGACCGCCTACGCGGCCTGCGACTGGTGGATCCAGCGCGTGAGATGAGCGGCCTCGTTCACGAGGGCCTCGCGGTCGCCGAGCGCATTGGCGAGCGATGCGGCGCCCTGGAGCCCGGTGACCAGGTGAAGGGCGCGGGCCCGGGAGGCCTGCGGGGCGAACCCCATCGCCTCGAACTGCTCCGATGCCCATGCGATGGTGAGCTCGAGGATCGCGGCGGCGTCGTCCGCGAGGGGATGCGCCGACTTGCGCAGGTCCAGGCAGAGCGACCCGATCGGGCAGCCGTGCTGGGCGACGGCCTCCGCATCCCGGGCGTACATGTCGACGTAGGACGCGAGGCGCGTGCGCGGATCGGGCTCGGCGTCCCAGCCGGACATGAGGTCGCGGTAGCGGGTGAGCAGCGAGTCGACCACCGCCCGGCCCACGTCGTCCCGGGTCTTGAAGTAGTAGTAGACGCTGCCCTGAGGGACGTCCGCCTCCTCGGCGATCGCGCCGAGCGTGGTGCGGTCGAGCCCGTGGGTATAGGCGAGGGTGGCCGCAGCCGCGGTGAGCCGTGCGCGCTTGTCGCTTGCCGGTCGGGCCATCGTCCCCTCCTTCGAATGATAGTAAGCACGCTAACTAGGAATGAAGACGCGGTCAAGGGTGGGAGGGCGCTCGTGCGGGGGCAGGCGTGCGCAGGCCCGGGATTCGCGCCCGTCGGGTCGGGCGAGGCGGTGACCGCTGCCCCCAGAAATAGGGGGATGTCCCTCATAGCCGCGAGGCCGTGCGCGTGCCAAGGTGTGTCGAGGACGCGGCCGCTCGGCCGCGCCGGTTAGCAGGGGGAACACATGGTGGCGACATCCACGGCCGCGCTCGCGACCGCGGCGGTGAGCGCGCGGGGCGTCGCGCGGGCCTTCGGCTCGGTGCAGGCGGTGGCCGATGCGACGCTCGAGGTCCAGCCCGGCACCGTCACGGCGCTCATCGGGCCGAACGGCTGCGGCAAGACCACGCTCATGCTCATGCTCGCGGGACTGCTGCGGCCCGACGCGGGGGAGATCCGCGTCGCCGGGGCGGACCCGAGGCACGACGCGGCGGCGGTGCGGGATGCGATCGGGTGGATGCCCGATCAGCTGGGCTCGTGGGACAACCTCACCTGCCTCCAGACGCTCACCCTCGTCGGGCGCGCCTTCCGCCTCTCGCGGCACGAGGCGCGCGAGCGTGGCGCGGGGCTCCTCGAGATGGTCCACCTGAGCGAGTTCGCCGACAGGCCTACGCGGGTGCTCTCGCGCGGGCAGAAGCAGCGGCTGTCCATCGCGCGAGCGCTCATGAACGATCCGACCGTGCTGCTCATGGACGAGCCCGCCAACGGCCTCGACCCGCGCTCCCGCATCGAGCTGCGCACGCTGGTGCGCGAGCTCGCGGCGGAGGGCAAGGCGGTGCTGATCTCGAGCCACGTGCTCGCGGAGCTCGACGAGATGGTCGACGACGCCGTCTTCATGTCGAAGGGCCGCACCCTGGGCGACGAGATCGCGGACAAGGTCGCGGACGCCAAGCGCCGCTACCGCGTCGCGACGCTCGACGACGCGCTGCTGCGCGAGGTGCTCGCCGGGGGCCGGGTGCCGTTCGACGAGGAGCCGTCCGGCGTGATCATCCGGGTGGGCTCCGAGGCGGAGGCCGCCCAGGCGCTCGCCTGGCTGATGTCCAAGGGCGTGCCCGTCCACCGCTTCGGCCCGGCCGGCAGCGCGCTCGAACAGACCTACATGACCATGGAGGAGGAGCGGCGATGACGGTTCTCGACGACACCCCGGCCGCCGCCCCGGCGCCCGAGCCCGCACCCGCATCGTCCCGCGGGGAGGTCCGCGGGAATCCGTGGTTCCCGACCCTGCGGGGCACGCTGCTCGTGACGCAGATCGAGCTCATGCGTCGCCGCCCGACCGCCAAGGGCTGGATCTTCTACGGGCTCGTGCTCACGGCGATCATCGGGGTCGGCGTGCTGCTCATGGTCTTCGCGCCGGAGGAGAAGAACTCCATCCCGATGGAGCTCATCCTCGTGATGGTGCTCGGCACCGGCATGCTGATCGCGCCGTCGCTGTCCGCGACGTCGATCAACGGCGACTCGTCCGAGGGCGTGCTCGCTCCTCTGCAGATGACGCGGCTGCGCGCCGGCGACCTCGCGATGGGCAAGCTCCTCGCCTCGTGGTGCATCGCGCTGGTGGTGCTGCTCACCGCCACGCCGTTCCTGGTCTACGCCTTCTCGCGGTCGGGCTGGCACTGGGACGAGCTGCTCATCGTCCTCGGCGGGATCCTGCTCGTCGTGCTGACCTCGACGGCCATCGGTCTCGCGTGGTCGTCGATCGCGGCGCGTGCCGTCGCCTCGGTGTCGCTCGCGCACCTCACCACCGGCGCGCTGCTGCTCGGGACGCTGCTCGTCTTCCTCTTCACCCAGCCGCTCATCTCCGAGACCGTGACGAGCAGCAACCGGTACATCGATTGGGGGCTGCTGACCGACGAGCAGGCGCAGGCGCTCGACCAGGCCTACATGACCGGCGACTTCACCGCGCTCGACCTCGAGTCCCTCACCTGCATCGACAACACGTACGAGTACGGCATCGCGCACACCGAGCGGACCGCCTGGCTGCTGCTCGCCAACCCCGTGGTGATGATCGGTGAGATGTCGCCGATCATCCTGCCGAGCGAGGAGAACTGGGGCGACGGCGGGACCGTCGCCGAGGAGCCCGTCGAACCGGCCGAGGACGACGGTCGTGCCGAGCCCGGCATGTTCGCGACGATGCACGCCGGCGTGAGCGACGCCCGCATCGGCCCGTCGGAGGCGGAGCTCACCGGAGACTCGTACGACGAGTGTGCCGACCTGGCCGTCATGGCCGCGGGCGAGGACCCGTACGCGGGCGTCGACGATCAGTGGCAGTCCGACTGGGAGGCCGAGCGGCAGGAGAACGCCGCGTACGACCGTGCCCCGTGGATCGGGCTGGGCGTCCAGGCGGTGCTGCTTCTCGGCTCGCTGTGGATCGTCATCGCGCGCCTGCGGGTGCCGTACAAGAAGCTCCGCCAGGGCACGCGAGTGGCCTGACCCTCCCCTCCCTTGGACAGTCCCAACGGAGTTCAGATCGACGCGCGGGTGCGCCGACCCGATTCGGGCCCGGACGCCCGCGTGTCGCCGCGGATTCCGTCGGGACTGTCGGGAGGGGCGGGACGGGCGGGGCGCGTCAGCTGACGGTGCGGCGGCCCTCGAAGGCGCGGCCGAGGGTGACCTCGTCGGCGTACTCGAGGTCGCCGCCGACGGGCAGGCCGGAGGCGAGGCGGGACACCGTCACGCCCATGGGGACCAGCATGCGGGTGAGGTACGTCGCCGTCGCCTCTCCCTCGATGTTCGGGTCCGTCGCGATGATGACCTCCTGGACCTTGCCGTCGCCGAGGCGCGTGAGCAGCTCGCGGATGCGGAGGTCGTCAGGGCCGACGCCGTTCATCGGATCGATCGCGCCGCCGAGCACGTGGTAGCGGCCGCGGAACTCGCGCGTGCGCTCGATGACGACCACGTCCTTGGGCTCCTCGACCACGCAGAGCAGGTCCTCGGCGCGACGCGGGTCGGCGCAGATGCGGCACTGCTCGGACTCCGCGACGTTGCCGCACGTGGAGCAGAAGCGGACCTTCTCCTTCACCGTGGTGATCGCGTCCGCGAGGCGGCGGACGTCGACCGGGTCGGTGCTGAGGATATGGAAGGCGATGCGCTGCGCGCTCTTGGGGCCGATGCCCGGGAGATGACCGAGCTCGTCGATGAGGTCCTGAACCGCGCCGTCGTACATGGGGACAAGCGTAGAGGGGCGATGCGACCGTCAGTTCCCCACAGCGCGCACGGGTGGGCGGAAAGCGACCGTGAGCGCCCCATTCGGGGGGAGGGAGCGGCGGCCGGGAAGGTGGGCGGCCGGGGAGCGCAGGTCAGTCCTCGATGACGACCCCGCCGAGCTCCTTCGCGAGGATCTCGGCCGCGCTCAGCCCGGCGTCCTCGGCGCGGGCGTCGTCCTCGGAGATCTCCTCGTGGTCGTACGGAGGCTCGTCGTCCGGCGGCGGCACGTCCCACGGCGGCGGGGCGTCCGAGGAGGGCGCGGGTGCCGGTGCGGCTGCGGCGGGTGGCTGCGGCGCGGACGGAGCGCTCGCGGAGGAGGGCGGCGGAGAGGCGGGACGCTGCGGGGCGGGGGCCGCCGCGGCC
>NZ_BBLU01000018.1 GCF_000759715.1 Demequina mangrovi | reverse complement strand
CGTCGGCGCGCTCACCGGATCCGCGCCGCGATCGCCGGCGCCGCCGCCCTCGCGGCGGTGGGTCTCGTGGGCGGCACGGCCGCGGCCGACGAGGCCGCGCCCGGCGACGCCCTCTACGGCCTCGACCGGGCGCTCGAGCGCCTCGGCCTCGGCGCCGGCGGCATGGACGAGCGCCTCGCCGAGGCGCTGCGCGTGGTCGAGGACGGCGACGACGAGGGCGCGCTCGCGCTGGTCGACGAGATCGTGTCCGAGGTGCTGACCGACGAGGAGATCGACGCCGCGAACGAGGAGCCCGAGGTCGACGAGGAGTCGCTCGACGCCGAGGCGGACTCCACGGGCGATGACGACGCCGCCGAGGGCGACGGCGCCGAGAAGGGCGACGTCGACGTCGACGGCGTGCTCGCCGACGGCCCGGGCGTCTCGCGCGAGGTGCACGAGTGCCTGCGCGACATCCTCGACTGGATGTCGACCACCGACGCCGAGGGCCGCGACTTCGGCCAGGGCGTGGCCGAGCGCTACCGCGACCTGCGCCACTCCTGGTTCGAGAGCCGCCACGGCAAGCGCCACCACGGTGACAAGGTCCTCGCCGAGGACGTGGACGGGACCACCGAGACCGAGGCCGAGGAGCCGGCGCTCGCCGAGGGCGACGAGGTCGCGCCCGACGCCAAGCCCGAGGCGTCCGACAAGCCCGAGCTCGCGGACCGGCCCGATGCGACCGAGAAGTCGGAAGGCGACTCGTGGAAGCGCGACGAGCGCACCCGCGACGACGAGTCGGCCGATGACGAGGACGCCCAGGAGGCGCCCGCCCGCGGTGAGCGCGGCGAGCGCGGCTCCCAGGGCGACCGCTCCGGCGGCTCCTCGGACGGCGAGCGTGCGAACCGCGGATCCGAGGGCTCGGACTCCGCTCGTGGCGGGTCGGACGCGGTGACCCGGACCGCCTTCTCGCGCTGATCCTTCGCGTGCGACGCCCCCGCGATGCGGGGGCGTCGTCGCGTCTCAGGCCGCCGCGAGAGCCTCGACGTCCGTCTCCGATGCGAGGCGCGCACGCCACAGGGCCTGCAGGTCGGCCGGCGGGACGCCGCACGCGGGATCGGCGACCGGGCGTCGCGGACGCCTGCGCGCGACGGCGTCGTACACCGCATCGCGCACCGGCCGCGGCACCGCGCGGATGAACGTGGCGGCGCGCCACGGCCATCGGAGATCCCGCGCGATGCGGGCCAGGGCATCGGTCCGGGTGAGCGCCTCGTGGCCGTCCCACACGACGATGGTCGACTCGGCCACCCCGCCGTCGAGTCCTGCGGCGGCGAGCGCCGCGGCACCGGGCGCGCCGGCGGAGCCCGCGATGAGGAACCTGCCGTCGGGGTCGTGGCGCAGCAGCCATGCGACGAAGCCGTTGCACAGCCCGCAGCCGCCGTCGAAGATCACGATCGCCCGCATCGCCTCAGGCTAACGGCGCCGCCCGGCGGCGCGGGCCCCTCGCGTCACAGCCGCGCGGTGGCCTTCTCGCGCAGCAGCGCGCCCCACGCGCGGGCCGCGTCGAGCTGGCCCTCGGTCAGCAGCGCCGCGGGCGTCGACGCCGTCGTGTGCAGGTGGACCGTGAAGCCGCGCGGCTCATCGAGCAGCGTGAGGCCGGCCGCTGTGAGCGCGTGGGCGATCGCCTTGGACGCGCCGTGCCCGAGCGGTCCGCGCACCCGGGTGTCGAAGGACGCGGCGAGGCGCGGGCCGCGGGGGAGGGTGGCGAGCCAGGTCCGCATCGGCGGATGGCTGAGATCCGCCTCGAGCTTGAACTCCCCTTGAGGCTTGGAGCCGGCGGACATCCGCGAGCGGTCCGTCGGCAGGCCCATCGCATGGACGGGCGCACCCGCGACCACGAGACGGGCGGGCGCGACGAGCTCCGGGCTCGCCTCGCCGGTGCTCAGGGCGCGCGCGCCCTCGCCCAGGCCCTCGGCGATGGCGTGGGCGACGGCGGCGGTGTTGCCGTACAGCGACTCGTAGACCACGACGTCCATGCTTGAGGATGCGCTCAGCCGGGCTCCGCGCGCCAGGGACCTAGGTCACCGCGACGTCAGGCGCGCCGGCGCATCGTCCCGCGTCAGGCGATGACGGTGCGCTGGAGCACCTCGGTGAGCTGGCGCGCCGCGTCCACGACGGCGCCCGCGTGGAGCGCGCCGGGGGACTGGGTGAGGCGCTCGACGGGGCCGGAGATGGAGACGGCCGCGATGACGGTGCCGGCGGCGCCCCACACGGGAGCGGAGACCGAGGCGACGCCGGGCTCGCGCTCGCCCGCGCTGTCGGCGTAGCCGTTCTGCCGCACGCGCTCGAGCTCCGCCGCGGTGAAGCGCGCGCTCGCGAGGCCGCGGTGCATGCGCTCGGGCTCCGCCCACGCGAGCAGGATCTTGGCGGCCGAACCCGCGGTCATCGTCATCGTGGTGCCGACGGGGATCGAGTCGCGCAGGCCCACCGGGCGGTCCGCGGCCGCGATGCAGATCCGCTCGTCCCCGTGCGGACGGTACAGCTGCGAGGACTCGCCGGTGCGGTCGCGCAGGACGGTGAGGACGGGCTGCGCCGCGGAGACGAGGCGGTCCTCGTTGACGGAGGCCGCGAGCTGCGCGAAGCGACGTCCCAGGACGAACGCGCCCGAGGAGTCCCGGCCCACCAGGTGGTGGTGCTCGAGGGCGAGGGCGAGCCGATGCACGGTCGGGCGCGCGAGGTGCGTCGACGCGACGAGCTCCGCGAGGGTGGCCGGTCCCTGCTCGAGGGCGCCGAGGATGGCCGCCGCCTTGTCAATGACTCCGACTCCGCTATGATTGTCCACGGACCGATACTAGCGTCTCAAAACATGAGATGTCGACTGGTGAAGGAGGACGCGATGGGAACCACCCTCGCCGAGAAGCTGTGGGAGAGCCATCTGGTCAGGAAGGGTGAGGACGGCGCGCCCGACCTCATCTACATCGACCTCCACATGTGCCACGAGGTGACGTCGCCTCAGGCCTTCGAGGGCCTCCGGCTCGCGGGGCGCCCCGTGCGCCGCCCGGACCTCACCATCGCGACCGAGGACCACAACACCCCGACGCTCGACATCGACCTGCCGATCGCGGACGAGACCTCGCGCATCCAGATCAACACGCTGCGCTCCAACGCCAAGGAGTTCGGCGTCCGGATCCACTCGCTCGGCGACGCCGACCAGGGCGTGGTGCACGTTGTGGGCCCGCAGCTCGGCCTCACCATGCCGGGCATGACCGTGGTGTGCGGCGACTCGCACACCTCTACTCACGGCGCCTTCGGCTCGCTGGCCTTCGGCATCGGCACCTCCGAGGTCGAGCACGTGCTCGCGACCCAGACGCTGCCCCTCAAGCCGTTCAAGACCATGGCGATCAACGTCGACGGCGAGCTGCCCGAGGGCAGCACCGCGAAGGACATCATCCTCGCGATCATCGCGAAGATCGGCACCGGCGGCGGCCAGGGCTACGTGCTCGAGTACCGCGGCGATGCGATCCGCGCCCTCTCCATGGAGGCGCGCATGACGATCTGCAACATGTCGATCGAGGCGGGCGCGCGCGCCGGCATCATCGCGCCCGACCAGACCACGTTCGACTACGTGCACGGCCGTCCGCACGCGCCCGAGGGCGAGGACTGGGACGCCGCGGTCGCGTACTGGAAGACGCTGGTCACCGACGAGGACGCCGTCTTCGACGCCGAGGTGACGCTGAACGCGGCCGACCTCGAGCCCTTCGTCACGTGGGGCACGAACCCCGGCCAGGGCCTGCCCCTGTCCGCGAGCGTGCCGGACCCCGAGCAGATCGCCGACGAGGTCGACCGCGAGGCCGCCGCCAACGCGCTCGAGTACATGGGCCTCACGCCCGGCACGCCGCTGCGCGAGATCGCGATCGACACCGTGTTCCTCGGATCGTGCACCAACGGCCGTATCGAGGACCTGCGCGCCGCCGCGGAGGTCATCCAGGGCCGCACCAAGGCCGAGGGCGTCCGCATGCTCGTGGTCCCGGGCTCGGCGCGCGTGCGTCTCCAGGCCGAGGCCGAGGGCATCGACCAGATCTTCAAGGACTTCGGTGCGGAGTGGCGCAACGCCGGCTGCTCGATGTGCCTCGGGATGAACCCCGACCAGCTGCGCCCGCAGGAGCGCTCGGCGTCGACGTCGAACCGCAACTTCGAGGGCCGCCAGGGCAAGGGCGGTCGCACCCACCTCGTGTCGCCGCTCGTCGCCGCCGCCACCGCGGTGCGGGGCACGCTGTCCAGCCCCGCCGACCTCGTCGACGCGCCCGCAGCGCTCGTCTGAACCGACCCGAAGGAGAACCGACATGGAGAAGTTCACCACGCACACCGGCGTCGGCGTCCCGCTGCGTCGCTCGAACGTCGACACCGACCAGATCATCCCCGCCGTCTACCTCAAGCGCGTCACCAAGACGGGCTTCGACGACGCGCTGTTCGCCGCCTGGCGCGGCGACTCCGAGTTCATCCTCAACCAGGAGGCCTACAAGAACGGCAGCGTCCTCGTGGCGGGCCCCGACTTCGGCACCGGCTCCTCGCGCGAGCACGCGGTGTGGGCGCTCAAGGACTACGGCTTCAAGGTCGTCATCGCCTCGCGCTTCGCGGACATCTTCCGCGGCAACTCCGGCAAGCAGGGCCTCCTCGCGGCCGTGGTGTCGCAGGAGAACGTCGAGCTGCTGTGGAAGCTGCTCGACGCGGAGCCCGGCAAGGAGATCACGGTCTCCCTCGAGGACCGTACGGTCACGTGCGGCGAGCTGACGGTGCCGTTCGAGATCGACGACTACGTCCGCTGGCGCCTCATGGAGGGCCTTGACGACATCGGCCTGACCCTCCAGCACGAGGAGGACATCACCGCCTTCGAGCAGACCCGCGCCGGCTGGCGTCCGAAGACGCTCCCGGCCAAGCACCTGCCGAGCGTCGAGATCGAGGCCGCGCGTCCCGTCGAGGCCTGACCCGAGCATCGTCCACGAGGGCCGCATCCCACCCCGGGGTGCGGCCCTCGTCGCGTCAGGACGATGCGGCTGCGTCTTCGACGGACCTCGGCGCGGTGCGCCGCCAGGCCACCGCGAGCACGATCACGAGGAGGACGTTGACCAGGGCGAGCGCGAACGAGGCGTCGGAGCCGTCGGCGGGATCGTCGGTCATGAAGGCGGTGAAGACGCTGAGGTCCCACGCGACGTGCACGAGCACGGGCACCATGAGGCCGCCCGAGACGCGGCGCGCGAAGTAGAGCACGAAGCCGAGCAGCGCCGAGAACACCACCTGCACCGGCCCGGCGAGGAAGTGGACCAGCCCGAAGGCGAGCGAGGACACGATCGCGACGCCGAGCTCGCCCATCCGCGCGCGGAGGAACACGATCCAGACGCCGCGGAACATCAGCTCCTCGCCCAGCGCGATCATGAGCACGCCGAGCGCGACCGCGGCGAAAGTGCCCGCGCCGGCGTCGCCCACGCGCTCCCAGTCGGCGAGCGCCGCCGCCGTGACCACGATCGCGAGCGGCGCGATCCATACCCAGCCGCGTACGCGGAGCCGCTCGTGGAGCACCGCGGGCCACCACCGCTTGAGCGTGATCGCGAGGGCGACGATCGCGGTGCCCACCGCATGGACGATCGCGACCTTGAGCCCCGCGTGCGCGTCGGGGAAGAGGCGTTCCGACTGCGAGTCGAGGAAGATCACGCTCACGAACGACGGCACCAGCAGGAACGCGATCAGCAGGCCGAGCAGGCCCGGCCAGGTCATCCGGCGCATCGTCTGCGGTTCACTCTCGGGCATCGTGGCGCTCCCTCTGCGTCTGGGGCGAACTTAGCAGGGACGATGCGCGGCGCAGCGGCGCGCGGCGGCCATCTGGCACAGTGGCGGGCATGACCGTGACGGACCTGCGCCCACCCGCGCTGCGTGCCGATGCCCGCTCGCTGGCGCGCGTCGCGGCGGCGGTGCTCGTGTGCGGCGCCGCGGTGCTGATGTTCGCCGTGCATGTGCGGCCGCTCGCGTACCTCCCGCTCGCGGCGGGGGTCGCGCTGGGGCTCGCGGTGGACCGAAGGCTGGGCCGCGACCTCGGCCTCATCGCGCTCGGGCAGGTCATCATCTCGGCCATCTCGCTCGAGGCGGACCTGTCCGATGCGGGGATGCTGCGCTTCACCGTCGCGCTGTCGCTCGCGGTGCTGGTGCCCACGCTGATCTCCCGGCGGGTGTTCCGGGACCCGACCATCACGTTCCCGATCGGGACGGGGCAGCGGTGGAGCAGGACCATGTGGATCTACCTCGCGGTCGTGATCGCCGTAGCGTACCTGCTGCTGCCGTACTACTTCATCTCCTCCGGCGCGTACCTCAACTGGCCGACCCTCGACGGTGGGGGAGACATCGCCCGGCTCTTCGTCGGCGTCAACGCGGTCGGGCTGTGGGACGAGCTGTTCTTCATCTGCGTCGTCTTCGCGATGCTCCGGCGGCACTTCCCGATGCCGCTCGCGAACGTCCTGCAGGCGATCGTGTTCGTCAGCTTCCTGTGGGAGCTGGGCTACCGCGAGTGGGGGCCGGCGCTCACCATCCCGTTCGCGCTCGTGCAGGGGTGGATCTTCGCGCGTACCAAGTCGCTGCCCTACGTGGTCGCGGTGCATCTGCTCTTCGACGCGATCGTGTTCGCGGTGCTCGTGCACGCGCATCACCCGGACCTGTTCGACGTGTTCGTGACGGCGCCGTGACCGGGCTGGACGCGCTCGCGACGCGCGCCGCGGGCCTCGCGCCCGGTGGGCGTGCTGTCCTCGGGATCTGCGGCGGTCCGGGAGCGGGCAAGTCGACGCTCGCGCGCTCCCTGGTCGCGGAGCTCGAGGCTCGCGGTACGGCGGCGGCGTATCTTCCGATGGATGGCTTCCACCTGCCCGCGGCGATGCTCGAGGCCCGCGGGCTCGCGGGCCGCAAGGGTGCGCCCGAGACCTTCGACGTCGATGCGTACGTCGCGCTGCTCCGAGAGGTTCGCGACGCCCGCGACGACGTGCGCGCGCCGGATTACGACCGCGCGCTTCACGACGTGGTGCCCGACGCCCTCGTCATCGGCGCGTCCGCGCGCGTGGTGGTGACCGAGGGCAACTACCTCGGCCTGGCCGCGGGCGGGTGGGAGCGTGTGCGGCCGGAGCTGGACGAGCTGTGGCTGATCGACGTGCCCTGGGAGGTCGCGCGCGAGCGGCTCGGCGCGCGGCGCGTGGCCACCGGCCGCGCCCGAGACGCGGCCGAGGCCTGGGTCGACACGGTCGACGCCGTCAACGCGCGGCTGGTGGAGAGCGCGCGGGCCCGCGCGGACCTGGTGATCCCCGGCTAGCGCTTTCACCCGGCCGGGACGCTCACCATGCTTCTGCGGCGCGGAAGGCGCCAGGCGGGACATTCACCTGCGCGCCGGTCGCGCTGGCGCAGGTGACCGTCCCGTGGAGGCCGATCTCGACCGAGAAAGCGTGGTGGTTGTCCCGGCCGAGCGGGGGCGGGGGAAAAGAGTCGCGGGCGGGGCGGGGAGGCTCAGCCGAGCCAGGCGCGCGTGCCGAAGGACCCCAGCGACTCGGCGACAACCGAGGCCGCGAAGGCGATGTCCTCGCCTAGCCGCGCATCGTCGCGTCCGAGTTCCGCGATCCGCCACGTGAGCGCTCCGTGGAAGAAGTCCCCGGCGCCGAGGGTGTCGATCACGGGGGAGACCGGCGGCACCTCGACCTCGCCCGCCCCCTGGGGCGAGCGCCACAGCACCGCGCCCGCGCCGCGGGTGATCACCGCCGTCCCGACGCCGAGCCCGGCCAGATGCGCGAGCACCGCCTCGGGCTCGCCGCGGGTGCCGGGCGGCGCGTAGTCGTCGGAGACGACCGCGATGTCGCAGGCCGCGGCCACGGAGTCCGTGTGCGGCTTGTGCGACCCGGCGTCGAGCACCACAGGGATCCCGGCGGCCCTCGCCCGGGCGGCCAGCGGAAGCGAGATCTCGGGGAAGTAGCCATCGATCAGCACCGCGCCGACGCCGTCGAGCGGCGCCTCGGTCACGGGCGCAAGCCCGCCGCCGGTCGCGACGCCCGAGGGCGACACCACGGCGCGGTCGCCGGTCGCACGCGTCACCATGATCGACGCGGTCACGGGCGGGCCGTCGTAGGAGGCCGCCGCGAGCACGTCGACTCCGCAGCGGGAGAGGTCGCCCGTCACCAGCGCCGTGAGCTCGTGGGCGGGGAGCGCGGTCACGAGCGTCGGCGCACCTCCGCATCGTGCGAAGGCCACGGCGGCGTTGGTGGCCGGCCCGCCCGCGCACACCGCGAACTCGAGCGCGGCGACCTTCTCGTTGGGGGAGGGGAGCCGCTCGACCAGCTGCACGATGTCGAGCGTCGCCAGGCCGGCGAACAGCGCGGATGTCGTCACGCCGTCAGCGTATCGACACCCTCCGATGCGGCCGCGGAGCCGGGCATGGGGGAAGATAGGCGCCATGACCGACTCCATCCGGGTCACCGGCGGGCGCCCCCTCACGGGCGACATCTCCGTCCGCGGTGCGAAGAACTTCGTGTCCAAGGCCATGGTCGCGGCGCTCCTGGGATCGACCCCGTCGACCCTGCGCAACGTCCCCGACATCCGCGACGTGGCCGTCGTCTCGTCCCTGCTGCGCCTGCACGGCGCCGGCGTGGAGTACGACGTCGACTCCGGCGTCCTCACCATGGACACCTCGGAGCTCGTGCGTGCCGACGCCGCGCAGATCGCCGCGCACGCCGGCTCGTCGCGCATCCCGATCCTCCTGTGCGGGCCGCTGCTGCACCGGCTCGGCGAGGCCGTCATCCCCGACCTCGGCGGCTGCCGCATCGGCGACCGGCCCATCGACTTCCACCTGGAGATCCTCCAGAAGTTCGGCGCGACCGTCACCCAGATGGAGGACGGCCTCTACCTCACCGCGCCGAACGGCCTCAAGGGCATCAAGCACAAGCTCGAGTACCCCTCGGTGGGCGCCACCGAGCAGCTGCTGCTCACCGCCGTCATGGCGGAGGGCATCACGCACCTCGAGGGCGCGGCCGTCGAGCCCGAGATCAAGGACCTCATCGACACGCTCCAGAAGATGGGCGCGATCATCTCGGTGTCGACCGACCGCTCCATCACCATCGAGGGCGTCGCGCGCCTCCACGGCTACGACCACGTCGCGCTCACCGACCGCATCGAGGTCGGCTCGTGGGCCGCGGCCGCGCTCGCGACCAAGGGCGACATCTTCGTGCACGGCGCGCAGCAGCGCACGATGGGCATGTTCCTCAACGTGTTCCGCAAGGTCGGCGGCGAGTTCGAGGTGGTGGGTGACGGCATCCGGTTCTACCACCCGGGCGGCGACCTCAAGTCGATCGCGCTCCAGACCGATGTGCACCCCGGCTTCATGACCGACTGGCAGCAGCCGCTCGTCGTGGCGCTCACGCAGGCCAAGGGCCTGAGCATCGTGCACGAGACGGTCTACGAGAACCGCTTCGGCTTCACCGACGCGCTCAACCAGATGGGCGCGCAGGTCCAGCTGTTCCGCGAGTGCCTGGGCGACGTCGCGTGCCGCTTCGGCGCGCGCAACTTCCAGCACTCCGCCGTGATCTCGGGCCCGACCCCGCTCGCGGCCGCCGACATCGAGGTCCCCGACCTGCGCGGCGGCTTCTCGCACCTCATCGCCGCGCTCGCGGCCGAGGGCACGTCGACGGTGCGCGGCATCGGCATCATCGACCGCGGCTACGAGGGCTTCCGTGACAAGCTGGCGGCGCTCGGGGCGGAGGTCGAGTAACCCGTGCCGACCCCTCCGTCACGCTTCTACCGCAACGCTGCGCGACCGCTCCAGGCGTTGCTGACGTCCGCGACACGCAAGGACTGGCACGGTGCCGAGCACCTGCCCAAGGACACCGGCTTCATCGCGGTGTCGAACCACCTGTCCTACGCGGACCCGCTCACGCTCGCGCATTTCCTCTACAACAACGGCCACCCGCCGCGGATCCTCGCGAAGGAGAGCCTGTTCCGGGCGCCGTTCATCGGCTGGCTGCTGCGCGGCTTCGACCAGATCCCCGTGCACCGCGGCACCTCGCGTGCGGCCGAGGCCGTCGACGCCGCCGTCGAGTACCTCGAGCGCGGCGACATGATCGCGATGTTCCCCGAGGGCACGCTCACGCGCGACCCCGACCTGTGGCCGATGGCGGCCCGCACCGGCGTCGCGCGCATGGCGCTGTCGACCGGCGTCCCGGTGGTGCCCGTGGCGCAGTGGGGCGCGCATCGGCTGCTGCCGCCGTACGGCAAGATGATCCACCCGATCCCGCGCAAGACCATCACCGTGGTCGCCGGCCCGCCCGTGGACCTCGACGACCTCCGCGGCGGCGACCTCGACACCGCGACCCTGCGCGAGGCCACGGATCGCATCATGACTACGCTGACAGGCATGGTCGCCGAGATCCGTGGGGAGACGCCTCCCGAGAAGCCGTTCGACATGCGGGCGTCCGGCGAAGGGCGGCCCGCCCGATGACGCGTGCGGCGGTGCTCGGCGCGGGCGCGTGGGGCACCACGTTCGCCGCCGTGATGGCCGATGCCGGCACCGACGTCCGCCTGTGGGGGCGCGACGCCGAGGTGGTGCGGTCCATCCGCGACGACCGGCTCCACGATCGCGCGATCCCCGGCGTCGAGCTGCCCGAGGGCATCCTCGCGACCACCGACATCGAGGAGGCGCTCACGGACGCCGACATCGTCGCCGTCGCGGTGCCCGCGCAGCACATGCGCGACATCGTCACGCCGTTCCGCGACCTGGTGCCCGACGGCGCCGTGGCCGTGTCGCTCATGAAGGGCATCGAGCTCGGCACGCACGCGCGCATGTCCGAGGTGCTCGGCGACGTCTGGGGCCTCGGCCCCGAGCGGCTCGCCGTGGTCTCGGGCCCCAACCTCGCGCGCGAGATCGCGCAGCGGCAGCCGACGGCGACGGTGATCGCGTCGCCCGACGCCGAGGCGGCGGAGCTGGTGGCCGCCTCGACCGCATCGTCCTACTTCCGGCCCTACACCAACGACGACCTCGTGGGCGTCGAGCTGTGCGGCGCGTACAAGAACGTGATCGCGGTGGGCGTCGGCATCACCGACGGCCTGGGCTTCGGCCACAACACCACCGCGACCGTGATCACGCGCGGGCTCGCGGAGATCACCCGCCTCGGCCTCGCGATCGGCGCCCGCCCGGAGACGTTCTCCGGGCTCGCCGGCATGGGCGACCTCATCGCGACGTGCGCGTCGCCGTTGTCGCGCAACCACACCCTCGGCGCGCACCTGGGCCGCGGTCGGACGCTCGACGAGGCGCTCGCGCTCACCACCGGCACCGCTGAGGGTGTGAAGACCGCGGCGGCGGTCCAGCAGCTCGCCGGGGACGCCGAGGTCGACGTGCCCATCTGCGACGGCGTGGTGACGATGCTCGCGGGCGAGGCTCCCGTCGAGGCCGTGATCGAGTCGCTCATCACCCGCCCGCGCAAGGCGGAGGTCGACTGATGACCAAGCCCACGGTGGCGGTGCTCTTCGGCGGCCGCTCGACCGAGCACGGCGTCTCGTGCGTCACCGCGGGAGGCGTGCTCGGCGCGATCGACCGCGACCGCTGGGACGTGCTCGCGATCGGCATCACCCGCGAGGGGCGCTGGACCGTGGCCTCGGACGACCCGGCCGACTGGCGCATCGTCGACGGGCGCATGCCCGAGGTGGCCGCGGACGATGCGACGGTGCTGCCGCCGTTCGAGGCGGGGTCGCGTGCATGGCGCGTCGTGGGGGCCGACGGCATCCGCGAGCTCGGCGACGTCGACGTGGTGTTCCCGCTGCTCCACGGCCCGTGGGGCGAGGACGGCACCGTCCAAGGCGCGCTCGAGCTCACCGACGTCCGCTACGTCGGGTCGGGGGTGTTCGCCTCCGCCGCGGGCATGGACAAGCAGCACATGAAGACGGTCTTCGCGAATGCGGGGCTGCCCGTGACGCCCGACGTCGTCGTGACGCCCGACCGCGGGATCGACGCCCAGCGGGAGGCGATCGAGGCGCTGGGGCTGCCGGTGTTCGTCAAGCCGGCGCGGGCCGGCTCGTCGATGGGCATCTCGAAGGTCTCCGACCTGTCGGCGCTCCCGGCAGCGGTCGCGGACGCGCAGCAGCACGACCCGAAGGTGCTGATCGAGGCGGCCGTGGTGGGTCGAGAGATCGAGACCGCCGTGCTCGCGACGCCCGGGGGGATCCTCACCTCGCCGGCGGGGGAGATCATCACCGGCGGCGACCACGAGTTCTACGACTTCGACGCCAAGTACCTCGACGAGGCCGCGGTGACGCTGCTGTGCCCGACCACGCTCGAGCCGGCCGTGGCCGCCACGGTCGCGGATTACGCCAAGCGTGCCTTCCGCGCGATCGGCGCGGAGTCGCTGGCCCGCGTCGACGTGTTCGTCACCGACGGTGGCGGCGTGATCGTCAACGAGATCAACACGATGCCGGGCTTCACACCGACGTCGATGTACCCGCGCATGGCTCAGGCGGCCGGGATCTCGTACGGCGAGCTGGTCGAGACGCTGCTCACGGTCGCGCTCGAGAGGCCCGTCGGCCTGCGCTGACCCCGGCGTCCGGCGCGCCGTTTCACTCCGGAGTCGCGGACGCGGGAGGAAACGCTTGGCGCCGATCCGCCACGAGCTGCGACGCGCCGGCGACCGAGAGGTCGACAGCGAAGGCCCAGGTGAATGCCATGGCGAAGTCGGCTGTGGTGCCGAGCCAGGCGTCGCTGAGGGTCCACCAGCCTACGAGCATCGCGACCACAGCTGCCAAGAGGAATTCGACGAGCCCGACCGCCCACCCCGCAGCCCGGAAGGCGATCCGCGCCACACGGAGATCCTGTGTGCCGATGCTTGCGAGCGCAACGAGGCCGCTTGCGGGAGCATCGGCGCCGATGGGAGGTGCAGACGCAACATTCGTGGAGCCGACCTCGCCTTCACGGTCTGATTCCCCGCTCAGGGTCTGCCTGGTCCGCTGCGCGACTGCCGCTGCGGCGGCATCGACGTTCCCAGCGGACAGGAGCGCCGCAGCCGTGGAGTCGACGCCGCGTATCGCGGCTAGCGCCCGCTCGCGATCGGCGAGGGCGCTCGCGAGGGGACTGAGGAGGTGTTCCACGATGTCGAGGCCGGGCTCCCACGCCTGAGCGGTGGCACGCGCCAATCCGCCGGACCGTGCGAAGTGAGCGCGCGCTTCGTCGTCGAACTCGGCGACCTGAGCGGCGTCGAGCATCGTGTCCGCGATTCTGTCGATCGCGTCGTTGATCACATCGCCGTAGCTTCCGATGCGGTGAGCTCCCGCGAGTGCCTCGTCGGCCAACGCGATCGCGTCTCGCGATTCATCCTCGGTTGTCGTTGCCTCGAGGAAGGTGCCGAGCACATCCAGCCGCGCTGCGATACCCTCGCCCGCGTCGTCCGAGTGAAGGGAACTCCGGGCGCGCTCGGTCACGTCGGCAACGTCTGTCCGCCACGCGTCGACGGCGTCACGAACGGCGGTGAGGGCGTCCTGGAGAGGACCAAGCGCGACTCTCGCGCCCGCCGCATCGCGGCTTTGCACGAGGGCGGCGCCGTCCGACAGGGCACGCTCCGCGGTGTTGCACGCGGCCTCGAGCGCCGGGCTGACGCCGGCGCGGCTGCGCAGCGCGAGCCGTACTCGCTCGTAGTCACTGGACACCTCAAGGAGACGCGCCTCCAAGTCCTTGTACGCTGCGGCGACCGCGTCGGCCTGGGCGGCGAGCACAGCGTCGAAGTCCTGACGTCGGGCTGGCGGAATCGCGGCAAGCGCCTGGTCGGCCACCTCGCGGAACTGCGTGTCGGGGCTCGCGGCGCGCAGCGCGCGGATGCGCGCGATGAGGTCGTCGCGTGCGGCTAGCCGCGACGTGCGCTCCCTCGCAAACGGGATGAGGTGCCGGACGAGCGTCCCGACCACCAGGCCGAACGCGATCGCCAGCAGCAGTGCTGCGTCGGTGAGCCTCGTCGTAACGGAGACCGGGATGTCGAGCGGTCCGGCGAGTTGAGGAGACGTAAGTTGCAGCGTCCGGTCGCTTCGGCCGGGCTCCGTGCCGTCGATCTCTATGGCGAGGTCGAGGTTGGCGCCCGGACCGGTCACGTTCTCGGCGGCGGTTGCGACGATGACGGGTCCCTCGGTCGCTTCGAGTTGGCGCGCGGTGACGTTCGCCAGCCATCCGTTGTCGCCCACCGCGACACGGATCGACGAGGGGTCGACGGTGCCGGCCATGTGGTCCAGGCACCCCATCCGCAGGAGGACGCAGGCGATGCCTTCGAGCGGGATCTCGTGCGTCACCGTGACCTTCGAGGGCGCGGACACCTCGGTCGGATCGCGGGTGACCTGCCAGACCAAGACCTGCGTGACGTCGCCGTGGGTGAGCGCGATCTCGACGTCGTAGGTCCCGGACTCGTCCGTCGCGCCCCCCTTCACAGTCAGGAGGAGCCGGGCAGGCGGGCTGTCGGCCCAATCCACGGTCGCGAAGGCGTCAGGATCTCCAAGATCGACCGTGCCTCGGCTCACATGCGTCACCGTGGGGAGTATCTCAGTGAGCGTCACGCCGTCTGCCGGCGACACCAGCACCGATAGCTGGACGTCAGTGCTTCGGTGCGGCGGCAGAGTCGCCTGCGTGCTGCCGGTCACCTCGACCAGCGTGTCGGCGGGGCTGGCGGCAGCCGTGAGCACGATCGCACCCGCGAGCGAGGCGAGGACGGCTCCCGCGCGCGACGCTGCCCGTCGGAATGCGTGCTGCCTGCTAGGCGTGCGGAAGGTGGTCATTTCGGCCCTCACACCAGCACGAGGCCGGCGGGTCCGAGCGCCGTGAACGCGAGCCCGCGGGTATCGCCTTGGTCGACAACCAAGCTTCGCCGCGTTGCGAAGACCGCATCGCCGAACCCTGCGCGCTTGGTCGCGGGCGTATCGGCGGCGGTCATAGCGCGGATGAGTGAGAGCGCGAAGGTCGAGGCGACGTCGGACTCGATGTCGCACTCGGTACCGACGATGGCCCCCGCGTGGACAGTGTCGAAGGCGGTCAGCAGACTCGTCAGCTGCGCCGCCGCCACCTCGACCGATCCGCAGGCGAGCAGCAGCACCAGTGGTCGTGTCGCCTGCCACGGGTCCGACCTGACCGCGACGCCCTGCAGCAGCGCATCGTTGAGCCAACGTTCCCGCCCCGCGATGCCGATGCGATCGCCCGCGGGCTCGCCGGCCTTGCTCGCGTGCGCGAAGTGCCCCAGTACCAGTACCACGCCGGGCACGGGGTCATCGAAGGCTTGCGACTTGAACGATTCCATCGGGCCGAGGTGCGTGAGCGGACCGACGCCGACGAGGGCGTCGAGGGCTGTGACGAGCGTCTCGGTCGCGCGGTCGGGCTTGACTCCGATAGACGAGAGTACGCCGCCGGGGGCGAGCGGTACCTGTGGGGCAGGTGACCGTCCTGCGCGGTCCGGAAGCAGTTCCTCGACGAGATGACGCAGGCCCCAGAAGCCGTAGATGCAGACCGCCCCGTCGTCGGGGCCGTGGCCGCATGGGGCCTCTCCTGACCGCCCCAGGCACACGTCGGGTCGGGGCGCTCCGACGATGTCCGCGGGAAGGTCCCAGTCGTAGACGAGCGACCACGGCAGCCCCGTGTTCGCGTCGACGCGCGTGATCTGTACCGTGTCGCCGGTCGAGGCGCGCAGCGCCCTCAGTGCGGCCCTCATCTCGTCATCGACCCGTTGGAAGAGGCCGGTGAAGAGCCTTGCCCCCTCGCGCGCGAGCGCCCACACCGCGTCCGCCGCCGCTTCGGCTTCCGGTGGCCCGCCCGTGCCCCGCAGGGCCTCGCGGACGCGCCGCGCCGCAGCCGTGATCGTTTCGGGTGCGAAGGGCACCATCCCCGTGGCGTTCTCGCGCTTGAGGAACAGGCGATGGTCGCCGGCGTGGTCGTTAAGCACCATGCTGAGGCTGCGGGGCGCGAGCGCATCGAGGTCATCCCAATCGTGGGTGAGGCTGTGCTCGAGCCGAGCGGTCACGTCGTCTTCTCCGCCTACGTCCGGAACTGCTTCCGGCGGTGCTACTCGCGCGTCGAGGATGAACGTCTGGACCAGATGATCGCGGAAGTAGACGCACACACGGATCCACGCGGAGGTGCTCGAGACGGGTGTGCGCACGTCGAACGAGGCGACGTCTGAGCCACCTGCGCGTGGCAGCGTGATGCGCTGTGTCCGCGTGTCAGGCATGTCGAATGAGTCTGAGAAGATGCTGACGTCCAGGTCGTGTCCCGCGCTCAAGTCGGGCAGCATGAGGTCGATGGGCTCCACGGGACCAGCGACGAGGCTCGCCGGGCTGGGCGCGCCGATCTGCACTTCGAGCGCATATCGGCTGCCCGGCAGCAGCGGCATATCGCGGCCGACGTAGACAGAGCGCGCGAAGGGCGCCACGGTCAGGTCACCGTGCCGCAAGCGGATGTCGACCACGCGTGGTGTGGGGCTGGTGAGAAGACGTTCGGGTTGCTGGTTCCCGAGCCAGCGCTCGAGTTCGTGCCCGCGCTCCAGGCGGATCTGCGCGCGCCGTAGCGGAAGCAGCCCCTCGGTCTCGTGGTTGAAGGAGACCTCGGTGAGACGCATATCTGCGCGCAGTTCGGCCAACGGGTCACTTGAGCGCGCGGTGTGTGCCTGCCGGTCGAGAAAACGGCGGATCATCGCCGGCGGATCGGACAGGCTGTCGAGGCGCTCGAACGTGTCGGAACGGAGCTCTCCCACACGCGAGATGAGCGCCGTTTCTTCGCGCTCGAGGTCGTCCCACACAGTGCTCAGCCGCAGGTCGTGCACCGTCTCCGGAGAAGCAACGAGGTCGAGCACGGCGCGGGTGCGACGGATGGTCTCCGCCACCGCGTCGTGGAGCGGCAGGTCATGGCTGAGCGCATCGAGCAAGACCTCCACGATCTCGATCGCGGAGACAGTGACAGTGCCGGGCACCACCACTGCGCTGCGTGCCCAGGCCGGGGCGATGGCGAGGGTCTCGAGCGAGCCTCCTGCGCCATCGGTGAGCACTATGGCCAGCGCGACCTCGCCCTTGGGTATCGAGCGGAGCAGCGCCAGGTCGTCGCGGTGCGCGATCGTGACGTCCGCCCCGCCCAGGGCGAGCATATCGCCGGCGACGTCGACCGCTGGCAGAAGGGTCACCTCGGCGGGGGCCCTCTCGACCGGTTCGAAGTCGACGCTCCGCAGCCAAGCGAGGTTGCGGGCGCGCAGGTCGAGCATCGTGTCTTGGCCGGCCATTCCGACCGCGGTGATTCTGAGCGGGAGAGCGAATCTCGGCGCGGGTGCCGACGGGCCCCCGGGTGGCATGGTCGCGACCACGATGCTACGACGATCGCCAAGCGACCCCAGGTTGTGGCTCACCTGTTCCGCGCCGATGGCCGCGAGAATTGCGTCGCCGAGGGGGAGTGCCGCGATCGCGTCCTCAGCGTCGACGAAGAGCGGCGCTGCGGGCTCCCACGTCTCGGAGCGGAAGTCCCCGAGTCGCTCCGATACGCCCAGGATCATCTGCACAAGCCGGGACGAGAACGCGAGCGTCCAGCTGGTGGTTGAGGCGGCGGGCTTCGAGGTCCACTCTGGGCCCCATGTGCTTGGCCGCAGGTGGTCAGGTGGGCCGTCGGCGCGGCGGCCCCTGTCGTCGATCGCGTCGAGCGCGACGATGCCGTCCGGCCTTAGCCTGGCAGTCACCCGCACCCATGCGCGTGGGACTTCTCGCTCCATGGCGCCCCCCGGGTCCACTGCGATGTGGCATATGTCCGTTGACGAGCATAATCCGCGACGCGCTTCAGGGGGAAGGTGTGCGTCGCGGGCGTCCGTGCGCGCTGTCAGAAGGGGTGAGGGTCAGCGGCACTCGAGGCCGTTGGACGGCGCGCGCGACACCGCCGCCGACGCCTCCGCGAGCACGTCGCCGACGGCATCCTGCGCACGCTCCTTGGGCACCAGCAGCTCGACGGCGGGGGAGCGTCCGAAGCTCACCGCGCGCCACCGCTCGTCCTCGTCGATGACGAGCCAGTCGACGGTCCCGCCCGTGCCCTCGATCGACAGGCACTGCTCGGTGCTGGGTCCGGGCGGCTCGACGCCGCAACGCATGACCAGCGGGAACTCGTCGCCCCACGTGGCCGTCGCCTGGGAGGTGGTCTCGTGGTACTCGAGCCCGCCGAGCACGTCCGGCACGGCGAGCATCACGCGCGCGCAGTCGGGGTCCGCCGCGTAGGGTGCCGCGTCCACCGGCACGGGGCTCGCGCAGGCCGCCAGAGGCGCGACGAGCGCGAGCGTCAGCAGGGCGCGGAGAGGGGGCATGGGGGAAGCCTAGGCCGCCGGCGCGGCGGCGGAGGCCTCGCCGGCGGGGTCGGCGGTGGCGACGTCATCGGCGGTCGCCTCGTCCCGGTGGAGGACGATGCGGTCGCGGCCGGCCCGCTTGGCGCGGTACATGGCGGCATCGGCGCGGCGCATCGCCTCCTCGAAGCTCTCGCCGGGCGCGCGCATCGCGATGCCGTAGCTCGCGGTGAGGGGATGGGCGCCGTCGGCGACGCGGAGGCGCGCGCAGGCGCGCCTGACGGACTCGAGGCGGGCCGCGGCATCGTCCGGTCCTGCCACGTCGAGCACGAAGGCGAACTCCTCGCCGCCCAGGCGGCCCGCGAGGTCGCGCGGTCCGAGCCCGCGCCGGACGGCTCCCGCGAAGGCCTGGAGCGCGCGGTCGCCCGCGGCGTGGCCGTGCGTGTCGTTGAGGTGCTTGAAGCGGTCGAGGTCGGCGACGACCACCGCGACCGGACCCTGCCGCGCGGCGAGGCGCACGCGCGCACGACGGTCGAGCTCCGCGCGGTTGTGCAGGCCGGTGAGGGCGTCGCGCGTCGCCTTGATGCGGAGCTCGATCATGCGCTCGACCTGGCCGAGCTCGCTCATGGTGAAGGTGGCGACCACCAGCAGGACGAGCACCACGAGGGCGTTGGCGCTCGCACCCGCGTAGTCGAGGTACACGGGGCTCGACGGGCCGAGCGCGACGAGCGCGCCGACCCGCCACACGTAGAACAGTGCGAGGATCGACACCGCGACGGCGAGGCCGGTGACCGCGACGGTGCCGTGCGTCGAGGCGCCGTGCGCACCGGCCCCGGACGGGGCGAACCGGGTCCGCCACAGCCGGATCGCCGCGAGCGTGAACAGCGCCGCCATGGTCGCGAGCGTCACGACGGCGCCCGCCCCGGTCCCGAGGGACGGCGCGGTGAGCACGGTGGCGGCGACCGCGACGGCGGGTCCGGAGGCGATGTGGAGCCAGCCGGTGCGCGCGTGATCGAGCGCCCGCGCCGCGCCCCACGCGCATGCGGCGGTGGCGGCGCCGAGGCCGTTGCCGAGGCCGACCGCGACGGCGTGCCCGGTCACGGCGCTGAGGAGGTCGACGACGCTGCTGGCGCCGGCCAGGACGAGGAGAGCCATCCACCAGCCGGCGTACCGGCTCCGCGTGCGCAGGAAGAGGCCGAGGAACGACCGCACGAGCAGCGTCCCTGACACGAGCATCAGGACGACATTGAGTGTCATTTCGTCCAGCACCGACTCAGGTTAGCCTGCGCTTCCTTGCCGACCGTGCGGGAAGCAGGCATCTCGGACGTGCGATGCGTCACACCCGCGGCGGCTCGCGCGCCGAAGGGGCTCAGGCGAGGGTGGAGGGGGTCGCCGTCGCGTCGACCTCGACGCGGTCGCGGCCGCCGTTCTTCGCGCGGTACATCGCGGCGTCGGCGCGGAGCAGGGCGTCGTCGAGACCCTCGCCGGGCGTCATGACGGCCAACCCGTAGCTCGCGGTCGGGAGGGGACCGCCGTCGGGCATCCGGTGCAGGGTGCAGGCGTGGCGGACCGCATCGACGCGTGCGAGGGCCGCGGCGGTGTCGCCGGTGCCGAGCACGATGCCGAACTCCTCGCCTCCCAGGCGGCCGGCGATGTCGCGGGGGCCGAGGGCGCGCCGCATCGCGTCCGCGAAGGCCGTCAGCGCGATGTCGCCGACGGCGTGGCCGTGGCTGTCGTTGAGCCGCTTGAAGTGGTCGAGGTCCGCGACGATGATCGTGGCGCCGCCGCGGCGGCGCTCGAGCCGCGCGGTCGCGCGCCGCTCGAACTCGCGGCGGTTGTACAGGCCGGTGAGGGAGTCGCGGGTGGCGCGGTCCTGCAGCTCCACCATGCGCTCGACCTGGCTCAGCTCGCTCATGGTGAAGGTCACCACGACGAGGACCACCAGCAGCGCGAGGGCGTTCGCCGATACCCCGGCGAAGGTGTCGAAGACCTCGCTCGTCGGGCCGTGCGTGACGTACAGGACGGCCCGCAGCGCGTAGAAGCCCGACAGCGCGGCCACCGCGACGTCGAGCACGCTGATCGCCGTGAGCGCGTTCGACGTCGAGTACCGGCCGCCGGTGGCCGCGTGCTCGCGTCGCAGCCGCCGCAGGCCCAGCGCGGCGCCGGCGAAGTACGCGCTCATGACGACCATCGTGGGCGCCGTGCCCGCCCAGTAGCCGGCCGAGGGCAGCTCCACGAGCGTCGCGGCGCAGGCGAGCGCAGGGCCGACCGTGGTGCCCCACAGCGGCGTCGGACGGTTGTGCAGCGCGCGCGTCGCGCCCCAGGCGCACGCCGCGGAGAGCGCGCCGGAGGCGTTCGACAGCGGGACCGTGAAGTCGAGGTTCGCGTCCGTGATGGCTACGGTGACCGCGTTGCTCGCGGCCGCCGTGATGAGCAGCCCGATCCACCAGGTCGAGTACCGCGTGCGGTCGCGAAGGTAGACGCTGAAGAAGGACAGGACCAGCAGCGTCGCGGACACGAGCGTGAGCGCGATGTTGAGAGTGAGCTGGTCCAGCACGCCGCCAGGCTAATCGGCGGGATGCCGCGGGGACGTGCACCCGGGGTATGGGCTTCGTCACACCCGTAACGTCGCGCGACGGCGAGCGAAGAGGGGCGTCGGGCGCGGTGCGGCGCGTGCTCAGCGGGCGCCGTGGACCACCACGCGGTCGCGGCCGTCCCGCTTCGCCTGGTACATCGCGGCGTCGGCGCGACGGAGCGCCTGCTCGAAGCTCTCGTCGGGCGCCACGGCCGCGATGCCGTAGCTCACGGTGGGGGCGCCGGCCCCCGCGGAGCCCGCGAGCTCCGCGAACTCGAGCCGGAGCGCCTCGATGCGGGACTGCGTCGTCCGCACGTCGTCCGTGGCGAGCAGGATCGCGAACTCCTCGCCGCCGAGCCGGCCGGCGACGTCCCGCGGCCCCAGCGCGTGACGGGTCGCGGTGCCGAAGGCCTCGAGCGCGCGATCGCCCGCGGCGTGCCCGTGCGCGTCGTTGAGCGCCTTGAAGTGGTCGAGGTCCGCGACGACGAGCGTCGAGCGTCCCCGGCGCTCCTCGAGACGCACGGAGGCGCGCCGCTCGAACTCGGCGCGGTTCCACGTGCCCGTGAGCGCGTCGCGGGTGGCGCGGATCTCGAGATCGAAGACCCGCTCCGCCTGGCTCAGCTCGGTCATGGTGAACGTCACCACCACGAGAGCGACGATGAGCACGAGCGTGGTCGGGATGGTCCCCGCCAGATCCTCGAAGAGCGCGTCGTCGGGGCCGACCGCCACGAACAGGAGGGTGCGGACCGCGTAGAGCGCGCTGAGGGAGCCGACGCCGAAGCCCAGCACCATCGTCGCCCGGTCGGCGCCGGCGGACGAGTAGCGGCCGCCGCTGTCACGGTGCACCTGGCGGACGCGCCACATCGCGTGGGCCGCGAGCCCGAAGTAGCCCGCCGTGGCGGCCAGGAAGATCGCGCCGCCCGCCCAGATGTCCGTCGCGGGGGAGTCGAAGGCGGTCACCACGAGCACCCCGGCCGGAGCGGCCGCCAGCCGGAGCCTGCCGGTGCCAGCGCCCCGCAGCGACCGCGCGGCGGCCCACGTGAACACCGCGCCCGTCACGCTGATCGCGTTGGCGGCTGGAGTGGAGAGCGCCTGCACCGAGGTCCCGTTGAGGGTGTAGAGCGCGGTCCCGATCGCGACCATCACCAGCGCCGCCGACCACCAGCCCGAGAAGCGGGAGCGATCGCGCAGGTAGACGCCTGCGTAGGACAGGACGAGGAGGGTCGCGGCCACGGCGGTCATGGCGACGCGCAGCGTGAGCGGGTCGAGCACCTGAGCAGGCTAGCGGGTCGGCGGCGCGAGCGATAGGGCCTGGTTCCTCGTGCATCGTCGGTGTCTCGGGGCCGGTGTACCGTCGCCTGGTGAGAGCGCTCGGACCCGTGCCGCACCGCCGAGCGTTCGCGCTCGCGTGGCCGGCGATCGTCGGCAACGTGACGGTGCCGCTCGTCGGGCTGGTGGACACGGCGATGCTCGGGCACTTCTCCGACGCGACGCATATCGGCGCCGTCGCCCTCGGCTCGACCGTGCTGAGCGCGCTGATGTGGCTGGTCGGCTTCCTGAGAACCGGCACCACGTCGCTCGTGGGCCGCGCGCTCGGCGCCGGCCGGCACGATGCCGCGGTCGCCCACGCTCAGCGCTCCGCGATCCTCGCGGTCGCGATCGGGGCCGGCGCGCTGCTGGTGCAGTGGATCGCGATCCCCGCGGTCATGGCGGTGCTCGCGCCGGCGGGGGAGGTGCGCGACCTCGCGATCCAGTACGCGTGGATCCGGGTGGCGTCCGTGCCCGCGGCGCTGCTCACGCTCGTGATCTCCGGCTGGTTCGTGGGCGCGGGGGACACCCGGCGCCCGCTCGCGATCGTCGCGACGGTCAACATCGTGAACCTCGGGCTCGACGTCGCCTTCGTGGGCGGACTCGGCTGGGGCTCGGCGGGCGCGGGTGCCGCGACGGCGATCGCCGAGTGGCTGGGCCTCGCGCTCGCGGTCGCGCTGTGGTGGCGAGCCGCCGATGCGCGCACCCGGGACGCGGTGCGCCGGTGGCGCGGGCGGGGGCTGCGCCGCGGCTGGCGTCGCCTCGCGTCGATGAACGGCGACCTCTTCGTGCGCACCGCGATCCTCTACGCGGTGCTGACCTTCGTCACGGCCTACGGCGCGCGCCTGGGCCCCGACATCCTCGCCGCGAACGCGATCCTCATGCAGCTGATGTTCCTGTCGAGCTACGGCCAGGACGGCTACGCGCACGCGGCGGAGTCGATGGTGGCGCGCGAGATCGGCCGGCGCGACGTGCCCGCCTTCCATCGCGCGGTGCTGGCCTCCGCCGTGCCTGCGGTCGCCATCGGAGCCGTCTTCTCGCTGCTGTACCTGGTGGCGTCGGGCCCGTTCATCGCGGTGCTCACCTCGATCCCGTCGGTCACCGAGACCGCGGACCGCTACATCGGCTGGGTGGTCTGGCTGCCGCTCGCCTCGTCGCTCGCGTACCTCTTCGACGGGGTCTTCCTGGGTTCCGGGCGGACGCGTTCGATGGCGACCACGATGGCCGCCTCGGCGCTGCTGGTCTTCGTCCCCGTGCTCCTCGCGGGCTTCGCGTGGATCGCCGACTCCCGCAACGACGACCTGTGGCGGGCCTTCCTGCTCTTCAACGTCGCGCGCGGGGTGTTCCTCGGGATCGCGTACGTGCGCATCACGCGGCGTGGCGCGTGGCTCCACGCCACCCACGCCTGAGCCCCTCCGACACTCCGAACGGATCTCGCGGCGACACGCGAGGCGGCGGCCGCCGCACCGGCGTCGTCTGCGGCGTGTCGGGACCGACTCCGGCCGCACTGCACGAGGCGATGTAAAAAACTCTTGACACGGTGTCAAGCGAGACTTACCTTCGAGATGTCAAGAAACTTTGACATCCGGGGGGATGCCATGACCATGACCGAACGCACCGTCTGGGCCACGCTCGCCGTGTTCCCGCTGGTCGGGATCGTCTACTTCACGGTCATCCTCACGCAGGCCGCGGACCGTCCCCTCGAGGAGGTCTCGTGGGTCACGCCGATGCTGTGGGCCTGGGGCTCGCTCATCGTCTTCATCATCCTCGGCACCATCGCCTCCGCCATCGCGACCGCGATCCAGGCGGAGGTCGCGGGCCAGAAGGCCGAGTTCGAGGACGGCGACGTCCGTGACAAGGAGATCGAGCGCAACGGCAACGCCCGCGCCTACGTGATGTCCTCGTTCGGCGGCTTGGTCGCGACCATCCTTCTCATGCTCGACGTCGACCGCTTCTGGCCGGCCAACACCCTGTTCCTCGCCGGCCTGCTCGCCGGCATCATCGCCGCGGGCACCCGCGCGCGCGCCTACCGGACCGGTCTGTGATGGGCCGCTCCACCAAGGTCACCAACGCGATCCGCGCGCTGCGGTTCGCGCACGACGAGATGACCCAGGCCGAGCTGGCGGAGCGCATCGGCGTCACCCGCCAGACGGTCATCGCCATCGAGCAGGGGCGGTACTCGCCCTCGCTCGAGATGGCCTTCCAGATCGCGCGGGCCCTCGAGGTCCCGCTCGACGCGGTCTTCCAGTACCCCGACGAGGCCGCCTAGCCCTCGTGGAGACCCTTCCCGCGCGCCCCCGAGGCGGCGCGGACGCTCGAGAGCGTCCTTTCGATGAAGGAGAGTCACCATGCCCCATACCCGCATCGCCCGCCTCACCGGCGCCGCGTACCTCGGTCTCGCGATCACCGGCATGCTCGGGTTCCTGTGGCTGCGGCCCCAGATCGTGGCGGACGACGCCGCGACCGCGCTGTCCCATCTCACCGAGGATGCCGGCACGGCCCACGTGCTCGTGGTCCTCGAGCTCGGGATCGTCCTCACGCAGGCCCTCGCCGCGATCGGGTTCCTCGCGCTGTGGCGCCGGGACGCTCCCGTGTCCGGCGCCGCGATCGCGGCGTACGGGCTGCTCAACGCCGCCGCGATCATGACCTCCGCCGCCGCGATGGCGACCGCGAACGCCGTCGCCGCGGACCCCGGCCTCGCCCCGTCGGGCGACGCCGCCGGCACGGTCCAGCTGCTCTTCGAGATCAGCGACCACGCGTGGGGCGTGGGCGCCGTGTTCTTCGGGCTGTGGCTCATCCCAATGGGCTGGGCGATCCTCGCGACCCGCCGCATGCCCGTGGCGCTCGGCTGGCTGCTCGTGGTCGGCGGCGCCGGCTACGTCGCCTCGGCCCTGGTGGGCTACGGCTGGGCCGATGCGCCGTCCGCGCTGGTCGAGGGGCTCACGTTCCCCGCGACGGCGGGCGAGCTCTGGATGATCGCGTACCTGCTCACGGTTGGGATCAGGCGGGCGCACAAGGCGGCGGTCGCCGCGCCCGCCCCCGCGCCGAGCACGGCGGCGCGATCATGACCGCCGCGGTCCCGGCGACGATGCGGGCCGTCACCCAGCACGCCTACGGCGGCGTCGAGGAGCTCGCCGTCGCGAGTGCGCCGGTCCCGGTCCCGGGGGCCCGCGAGGCGCTCATCCACGTCGCTGCCGCGGCGCTCAACCCGGCCGACACGTTCCTCCTGCGAGGTCGCCCGCGGGTGCTGCGCCTCGCGTACGGCGTGCGTCGGCCGCGACAGCGGGTGCGCGGCACCGACTGCGCGGGCACGGTCGCCGCGGTCGGCGCGGGCGTCGAAGCGCTCGCCCCGGGCGACCGGGTGCTCGGCGCTGCACGCGGATCGCTGGCCGAGTTCGCGGTCGCGAAGGAGGCGGATCTCGCGCGGCTCCCCGCGGAGGTGTCCTTCGAGGACGCGGCGGCCGTAGTGATGACGGGTCTGGCGGCGCTCCACGGTCTCCGGGCCGCGCGGCTCGAGGCCGGGCAGACGGTGCTCGTCAACGGCGCCTCCGGCGGCATCGGCCACCTCGCGGTGCAGCTGGCGGCCTCGCAAGGGGCGACCGTGACCGCGGTGTGCTCGACACGCAACGTGGAGTGGGTGCGCGAGCTCGGCGCCGAGCGCGTTCTCGACTACACCGCCGCGTCGGTGCTCGATCTCGCCGAGCTCTTCGACGTCGTCTTCGACAACGTGGGCAACCACGCGACGCGCGACATGCTCGGGCTCGTGCGGGAGGGCGGCGCGCTGCTGCCCAACTCGGGCGAGCCCGGACCCGACGGGGGACCGCTCCGGCGCGTCCTGCGAGCCCGGTGGCTCGACCTCGTGACCAGCCGCCGCGTGGTCACGTTCTTCTCGACGGCCGACAGCGCCGACCTGGAGGAGCTCGCGGGCATGCTCGCCGCGGGCTCGCTCCGTCCCCATATCGACTCCGTGCATCCGCTCGACCGCGCGGGGGAGGCCATGGCCCGGGTGATGTCCCGGCATGCAGCAGGAAAGGTGGTGGTCGCGCCATGAAGGCCGTGACCTACGACAAGTACGCGGGACCCGAGACGCACGAGCTGCGCGAGATCCCGATCCCCGAGCCGGGCGAGGGTCAGGTGCGTCTGCGCGTGGGCGCGGCGGGCCTCAACCCGTGGGACTGGCACATCTATCGGGGCGACCCGTGGCTCGCGCGCTTCAGCTTCGGCCTGCGCGGGCCCGGCGAGCGCGTGGTCGGGGCCGATGCGGCGGGCACGGTCGACGCGGTCGGCCCGGGGGTCGAGGGCTTCGAGCCGGGCGACCGGGTGTTCGGCTTCCTCGGCTTCGGCGCGGTCGCGGACTACGCGATCGCGGACGCCTCGAAGATCGCCCACACCCCGCTCACCGCGACCGACGAGGAGGCGGCCGCGGTCCCCATCGCCGCGATCACCGCCCTCGGCGGTTTCGAGGACGGCGGCGGCTGCGAGGGCAGGAGCGTCCTGGTGATCGGGGCCTCCGGCGGCGTGGGCCACATGGCCGTGCAGGTCGCCCGCGTGCTCGGCGCGAGCCGCGTGGTGGCCGTCTGCTCGGGTCCGAACGCCGCGATGGTGACGGCGCTCGGTGCCGACCGCGTCATCGACTACACCCGGGAGGACGTGCTCGACTGCGGCGAGACCTTCGACGTGGTCTACGACACGGTCGGGACCACGCGGCTCACCCGGCTCAAGAGGATCATGGAGCCCGGCGGCGTCTACCTCGCCGCGGGCGGCCTCGGCGGAGGCCCTCTCCTGGGGCCCGCGTGGGCGATCTTCTCCGCGAAGGCGTCGAGCCCGTTCGCGCGCCGCAAGGTGATCGTCGTCGGCACCGAGCCGTCGCACGAGAACCTCACCCGCATGGCGGGCTGGATCGAGGAGGGCAAGGTGCGCCCGGTCATCGCCGAGACGTACCCCCTCGAGCGCACCGCGGAGGCCTTCGCGCGGCTCGAGGCGCAGCACGTCGCGGGCAAGCTCGTGGTGCAGGTGGCCTGAGCCGGCTCACTTCGGCGGCAGGCTCGCGACGTAGGCCAGCGCCTGCGTCGCGAGCCCGTCGAGGCCCGGGGCGTCGAGCGGGAGCGCGACGTACGCGCGCATCGTCCGTCCGGCGGGCGCGAAGGGCCCCGCGTCCGGGCGTGCATGCGCCGCGGCCAGGCTCGTCTCATCGAGCTTGAACGTGACCTGGTCGCCGTACAGCGCCATGAACATGTTCCCGGCGACGAAGGCGGCGAGCTGGCCGAACATCGGCCGCACCTCGACGTCGCCGGCCTCGGGCACGAGGGCGCGGAACGCCTCCTTCTGGGCGTCGCTCGGGCGAGGCATCCTCATGGGGTCGATCGTCGCGCATCGTCCGGCTCCGCGCACGGCGCAGGGTGCCGTCGCCCGTAGCCTTGACCCATGACGACGATCGGTGAGATGGGGGAGGACGCGCTTATCGCGGCCTTCGCCCCGCGGCTGCCCGTGTCCGACGCCGAGATCCTCGGCCCCGGCGACGATGCGGCGGTGCTCGCGGTCGACGGGGACCTGGTGGTCTCCTCGGACGTGCTCATCCAGGACCGTCACTTCCGGCTCGAGTGGTCCACGCCCGAGGACGTCGGCTGGCGCGCCGCGATGCAGAACCTCGCCGACATCGACGCGATGGGCGCGGTGCCCACGGCTCTGCAGATCACGCTGGCCGCGCCGGCCTCGCTGGACGCCGACTGGGTCATGCGCTTCGCCGACGGGCTGCGCGAGGCGTGCGAGCCGCACGGCGTCGGCGTCGTGGGCGGAGACCTGTCCGGCGCGAACGAGATCTCGATCTGCGTCACCGTGATGGGGGAGACCCATGGCACCGAGCCCGTGACGCGGGCCGATGCGCTCCCGGGCCAGGTGGTCGCGGTGTCCGGACCCCTCGGGGCCGCGGCGGCGGGCTACATCCAGCTCACCGAGGGCAGGCGGATCGACGAGGAGACCATCGGGCTGTTCCTGCGGCCCCGGCCGCGCATCGGCGCGGGCCTCGAGGCTGCGCTCCACGGCGCGACCGCGCTCATGGACATCTCGGACGGGCTGCTGCGCGACGCGAGCCGGATCGCGCGGCTGTCCGAGGTGGGGATCGACATCCGCGCGGAGGACGTGCCGCTGCACGAGGGCGCGCGCTTCGCCGCGATCGAGCTGCAGGTCGACCCGATGCCCTGGGCGCTCACCGGGGGCGAGGACCACCACATGCTGGCGGTGCTCCCGCGCGAGTCGGCGGTGCCGGCCGGGTGGACGGTGATCGGCGCGACGACCGACGCGTTCACCGGCGTCCGCGTCGACGGCGAGGTGCCGGACACGTTCGGCTGGGACCACTTCGGGGGCTAGGAGCGGTCGGTCAGCCGGTCGGCGACATCCGGCTGCACGAGGGCCTGGGGCGGCGAGGCGGCTGTCAGACTGGCCGGATGCCGATCACTCTCGTCCTTCTGGACGCACAGCGCTTCCCCGCGTGGCGGGAGCGGTGCCACGCCGAGTACAGGGCGGATCTGATCGCGTCCGGTGAGGCGCCGGATGCTGCCGATCGGCATGCCTGGGTCTCGCTCGAACGGGCGTTCCCCGCCGGGGCCGCGACCGCGGACAACGCCGTGTTCGACCTCGTGCACGACGCGGACGGCACCGTCGGGTACCTCTGGATCGGCAGCGACATCTCGGATGATGATGCTGCGTGGTGGGTCTGGGACATCGTCGTCGACCCCGAGCACCGAGGCAGGGGTTTCGGGCGAGAGGCGATGCGGCTCGCTGAGGACCGTGCCCGAGAGTCGGGCGCGCGCACGCTCGGCCTGAGCGTGTTCGGTCGCAACACGTCCGCGCGTGGACTGTACGAGTCCCTGGGGTACGAGATCACGACGGTGAAGATGCGCAAGCAGCTGTGACTCTGCGCGCGTGAGGCGGAAGGTGTCTCGAGCGCGGATGGTGCCCGGGTACACGAAAACGGACGCCCTCGCGATGAGGACGTCCGTCTCGGGTGAAGGCGGCGATCAGCCGCGCCGAACCGCGCCGAGGCGCGGATCCATCAGATGGCGCGCTGGACCTTGCCGGCCTTGAGGCACGAGGTGCACACGTTGAGTCGCTTGGGGGTACCCGCGACCACGGCACGCACGCGCTGGATGTTCGGGTTCCAGCGACGCTTGGTGCGGCGGTGCGAGTGCGAGATGCTGTGACCGAAGGACGGTCCCTTGGCGCAGACGTCGCAGGTAGCAGCCACGATAGTTCTCCTAGTTTCTGGCGCGGTTCGGGGGTCCGATCCGCAAAGCTTTGGGGGCCCGGGTGCTCGGGCAACCGCAATAGGTTAACCGAAGAACGGTGATTGCGGCAAACCCGACGACGAGCGCGGCGCGTACCGGGGGTGATGTCCGCGGCGTCGGTGGGCCGTGCCACGATAGTACGCGAGCGGCGACCCCGCGCCGTCCTGTTTCGGAGGTGACCCGTGAGCGAAGCGCACGCCCTGCGCCGCTGGCTCGGGTCCGGATTGGACGCCGTCCGCCGCTCGCGCGGGCACCTCGACGCGATCAACGTCTTCCCGGTGGCCGATGCCGACACCGGCACCAACGTGTACCTCACCCTGCAGGAGGGCAACCGCGCCATCGCGCGCCTGCCCGCCGACGCCTCGCACCGCGACGTCGCCGCCGCCTTCGCGCGCGGCGCGCTCATGGGCGCGCGGGGCAACTCCGGGGTGATCGTGAGCCAGTACCTCTCCGCGCTGCTGCGCGTGGTCGACGCGAAGGGCGGGCTTGAGAGCATCGACGCCGCGGGCATCGCGGAGGCGCTGTCGCGCTCGTCGGAGGCCGCGTACGCCGCGGTCGGCACCCCCGTCGAGGGCACCATCCTCACCGTCGCGCGCGCCGCGGCGCGCGCCTCGACCGCGGTCGCCGAGGGCGGCGGCACGCGCGAGGAGACCATCGTCGCTGCGGTGGACGGGGCCCGCGAGGGCCTGCGCCGCACCACCGATCAGCTGCCGAGCGCGCGCGACGCCGGCGTGGTCGATGCGGGGGCCGCCGCGCTGGTCCTCCAGCTCGACATGCTCGCGGAGGCGATCGCGGGCGCCGAGGCGCTCGCCGACCATCCCGAGGTCGCGTGGGGCGTCCCGGGGCATCGTCGCCAGGTCACGCGGCCCGGTCACGTCGGGCACGGCGAGGAGCACGGCGGCGCGTACGAGGTGATGTTCGTGGCCGACCGGGACGAGGACTCGCGCGCCGGCATGGTGACGAGGCTCGGCGAGGTCGGGGACTCCGTGACCGTGACGTCCGGGCTCGGCCTCCTTCACGCGCACGTCCACACCGACCACCCGGCCGAGGCCGTCGCGATCGCGGAGGAGGTCGACGCCCATCAGATCGTGGTGCGGTCCATCGCGATGAGCGTGGTCCACGACCGCGCGGCCACCGGAGTCGTCGCGCTCACCACGTGCCCAGGGCTCGCCGAGCCGCTCGCGGACGCCGGCGCCGTGGTGCTCGTGGTGCCCGATCCCGGCGCGCTGCGGGGACGCGACCTGCGGCGCGCCGTGCGCGACGCCTCGGGCGCGGAGGCGATCGTCGTCGCCGGCGATGCGGCGCTGCTGGCGGCGGCCCACCGTCTCGCCGACAAGCGCGGCAAGCCCGACCTCACCGTCATCGACGCGCGCCACGAGGCCCACGTCATCGCCGCCGTCGCCGCCTCGGCGCTCGCGACCCCCGGCGAGGACGTCGCCCGCCTGATGCGGGACGCGGTGGAGTCGACGCTCGTGGGGGAGAGCACGGGCGACGCGCTCGACGAGGATCTCGACGCGCTGATCGACGGCGACACCGACGTGGTGACGCTCGTGCTCGCGCGCGGCGTCGCCCCCGCGGTCGCGGACGAGGCGCGCGTCTCCGTGGAGTCGCGCGCACCGGGGGCCGAGGTCGCGGTCTACCGCGGAGGCCAGGAGTGGCCGCCGATCCTCATCGGCGTCGAGCGGTCGCCCGCATGACGGGGCGCCTCGACGAGCCCCTCGCGAAGGTCCTCGGCGCGCGCACCGCGGGCTCGCTCGAGAAGCTGGGCCTGACGACCACCGGCGACCTGCTCCGCCACTACCCGCGCCGCTACGGCGCGCCGGGGGAGTTCACGCCGCTCGCGGAGCTCCGCGCGGGCGAGCACGTCACCGTGATGGCGGAGGTCCGCACGGCGACCGTCCGCCAGATGCGCTCGCGCGGCGGCGCGATGCTCGAGGCGATCGTCACCGACGGGCGCGACAGCCTCCAGCTCACGTTCTTCGCCAAGCGCGCGGGCGTGCTCCGCATGCATGAGGACAAGCTCCGACCGGGCCGGCGCGGGCTCTTCACCGGGACCGTCGGCGACTACCGCGGCCGCCGGCAGCTCACGCACCCCGACTACGTACTCGTGGGCGTCGACGCGGCGGACGAGGACGCCGCGCTGGCCGAGGCCTCCCGGCCCATCCCCATCTATCCCGCGGCCGCGAGCGTCCCCACGTGGCGCATCGGCCGCGCGGTGCGCGCGGTGCTCGACCCGCTCACCGAGGCGGACGTCCCCGACCCGCTCCCGGTCGACCTGCGCGAGCGTCGCGGGCTTCCCACGCTGCTCGAGGCGCTGCGCCTGGTGCACGTCCCCGAGAACGAGGCCGACCACCGCCGCGGCCGCGAGCGCCTGCGGTTCGAGGAGGCGCTGGTGCTCCAGACTGCGCTCGCCCGGAGGCGCGCGGATCACGACGCGCTCGCCGCCACCGCGCGTCCGGCGCGCTCGGGTGGGCTGGTCGCCGCGCTCGACGCGCGGCTCCCGTACGCGCTCACCGCCGGGCAGGCGTCGGTGGGGGAGGTGATCGCGGCGGACCTCGCACGCGAGACGCCGATGCTCCGGCTGCTCCAGGGCGACGTGGGCGCGGGCAAGACGGTGGTCGCCCTGCGGGCCATGCTCCAGGTGGTCGACGCCGGGGGACAGGCGGCGCTCCTCGCGCCCACCGAGGTGCTCGCGGCGCAGCATGCGCGCTCGCTGCGCGCGCTGCTGGGTCCGCTCGCGGACGGCGGCATGCTCACCGCGGCGGACGATGCGACGCGCGTGGTCCTGCTCACCGGTTCGCAGGGATCGCGCGAGAGGCGCGCGGCGCTGGCGGAGGCGGCCTCCGGGGCGGCCGGCATCGTCGTCGGCACGCACGCGCTGCTGAGCGACACGGTGCAGTTCGCGGATCTTGGGCTCGTGGTGGTGGACGAGCAGCACCGCTTCGGCGTCGAGCAGCGCGACGCGCTGCGCGCGCGGGCCGCGACCGTGCCCCACACGCTCGTGATGACGGCCACGCCCATCCCGCGCACCGTCGCGATGACGGTGTTCGGCGACCTCGAGACCTCGGTGCTGAGCGATCGCCCGGCCGGGCGGCAGGAGACCGTGACGCACCTCGTGCCCGCGGGCAACGCGGCCTGGGTCGAACGGCTGTGGGTGCGCGTGCGCGAGGAGGTCGACCGCGGCGGGCGCGCGTACATCGTCTGCCCCCGCATCGACGGCGACTCCGAGGAGGAGCAGGAGGACGTCCCGCTCGACGCGCTCGAGCCCGACGAGGACGAGTCCGGACCGGAACGGCCGCCGCTCGCCGCGGTCCTCGAGGTCGCCGAGCTGCTGCGGGGGACCGCGGCGCTCGCGGGCATCGGCGTCAACGTCATGCACGGCCGCCTCGCGCCCGAGGAGAAGGACGCGGCGATGTCGCTGTTCGCGTCGGGCGAGGCGCCGGTGCTGGTCGCGACCACGGTGATCGAGGTGGGCGTGGACGTGCCCGAGGCGACGGCGATGGTGATCCTCGACGCGCAGCACTTCGGCATCTCGCAGCTACATCAGCTGCGCGGTCGCGTGGGCCGTGGCGACAAGCCGAGCATCTGCCTGCTGGTCTCGCATGCCGAGGCCGGCACCGTCGCGCACGAGCGGCTGTCCGCGCTCGCGGCCACCGCCGACGGCTTCGAGCTCGCCGAGAAGGACCTCGAGCTGCGCCGCGAGGGCGACGTGCTCGGCGCCGCGCAGTCGGGCGGCCGCAACTCCCTGCGGCTGCTGCGGGTCGTGCGGGACGCGAAGGTGATCGAGGAGGCGCGCGACGAGGCGTCGGCGCTGGTCGGCGAGGACCCGGCGCTGGCGTCCCATCCCGCGCTCGCCGACGCGATCGCGGACCTGCTCGATCCCGAGCGCGAGGACTTCCTCACCCGCTCCTGACGGCCTAACGTCGCTGGTATGCGGATGCCTCATCGCGTGCGACGGCGCGACGTCGCACGCGGCCTGCGCATCGTCACCGGCGGGCAGAGCGGCGTGGACCGCGCCGCGCTTGAGGTCGCGGTCGCGCTCGGCATCCCGTACGGCGGCTGGTGCCCGGCGGGAGGCTGGGCCGAGGATCTCCCCGGGCCGCCCGGGGTGCTCGCGCTCTACCCGGACCTCACCCCGACGGTCTCGACGGACCCGACCGCGCGGACCCTGCTCAACGTGCGGGAGGCCGATGCGGTGCTGGTGATCGACGTCGCCGGAGCCGCGTCGCCGGGGACGGACGAGACGCGGCGGTGCGCGATCCAGGAGGGCCGGCCGCTGCACCATCTCCCGATCGACGTCGAGCGGCCGCTGTGGCTGGTGGGGGCCGCGCGGCAGGTGCTGGTGCACGCGCTCCGTGAGGCAGAGGGCGCTCCGCCGACGCTCGACTTCGCGGGGCCGCGCGAGTCCGAGGCGCCGGGGATCCAGGCCGCGGCGACCTCGCTGCTGCGCGAGATCCTCGCCCCCTTCGCGCGGTAGCGACCGCCACCGCCCCATGGCACGCCGCCGATGCCGGGAAGCGACCGTGAGCGCCCCATTTCGGGGCGGACGGGCGGACGGGCGGAGGGCAGGGGCTACAGGCTGCCGCCGGCCTCGTAGAACTCGGTCACCGTGATGCCGCCGGGGAGCGGGACCTCGTGGTCGAGCGACACGAAGCGCCCCTCGTCGTCCTGCCACAGCGCGGGCTCGAGCAGCGCGTACTTCTCCTCGTCCCAGGTGGTCCAGTCGTCGAGCAGCAGCCCGCCCGTGTCGCCGGAGTTCGGGTTCACGCACCAGAAGGTGTGGCTGAGGCGGCGTTCGACGATGAGGTCGCGCACCGCGGTCATCCACCGGTCCTGGCGCTCGTCCTGCCCGAGGCGTCCGCCCCATTCGCCGATGAGCAGCGGCGCGATGCCGTCGGAGTCGAGGTAGAGCCAGTTCGGCTCCCACACGTCGTGCTCGAGGCTCGCCTTCGAGAACGAGGACTGGAACCAGGGCTGCTCGTAGACCAGCGGCCCGTACTCGTGAGGCGAGTAGACCAGGCGGTCCTGGTAGTCGCCCAGGTCCACCGGCGCATCGGCCACGCCGCGGAGGTTCCCGCCCCACCACGTCGTGTCGTAGTCGCCGGCGTCGGTCGACGACCAGCTCGATCCGTCCTTCGGGTACGTCTCGATGCCCTCGACCATGACGAGCACGTTCGGGTGGATGTCGAGGATCCGCAGTGCGAGGTCCTCGGCCACGGCCTTCCAGTCGGTGTCGGCGGCGCCGCCGCCCCACGACGCCCGCGGGTTCTCGCTCGCCTTGCCGTGCGGCTCGTTCTGGAGGTCGAAGGCGACGATGGTGTCGTCGTCGCGGTAGCGCTTCGCGACCCACGTCCACCCCTCGACGAAGTCGGTGGAGGTCACGTCGCCCGCGAACCAGACGGGGGAGAGGTGCCCCGCATCGTCGGCGAGCGCGGAGTGCACGTCGAGGATCACCTTGACGCCGCGCTCCTTGCACGCCGCGAGGAACGCGTCGAAGACCTCGAGGGTGTCGAGGCCGGACTGCGCTCCCGCCTGGTTGACGCTGCCGGAGACCTCGGCGCGCCCGGCCTTCCACTCGAGGAGCAGCTCGGTGGAGATCGGCACGCGCAGCACGTTGATGCCGCGCGCCGCGACCTGGTCGAGCACCGGCTCCATGTCGACGGTCCACAGGCCGTGGAGCACGCGCGCCGAGGTGTTGAAGCCGAACCAGTTGGCTCCCGTGAGCCACACCTCGTCGCCGTTGAGGTCGACGATGCTCGCGCCGTCGGCGCGCAGCCAGTCGTCGCCGTCACCGCCGGCCGCGGCCGGCACGTCGCGCGCGGGAGCCTCGGCGGTGGACGATGCGGCGGGAGCGGGGGCGACCACCGCATCGGTCGCGCACGCCGCGCCGATGGCCTCCGGGGCCTCGCCGTCAGCCGTGAACCCGAATCCGACGCTCTGCCCGGCCGCGATCGCCGCGTTGTAGTCGACGGGTCCCACCTCGACCGTCCCGGACGCGCCCACCTCGAGGGTCGAGCTCCAGGACCCGGTGACCGCGGCGTCGTCGAGGTCGAGCGACACCGTCCAGTCGTCGAGGTCGGCCTCGGCCGCGACGGTGACCTCCGCCTGGAAGCCGCCCTCCCAGGTGCCGGTGACGGCGGCGGTGGCCGTGCACGCCGCGGTGGTCTGCGCGACCTCGGCGCCGGTGGAGGCCGTGGCGCTCGGGGTCGCGGCCGAGGCCGAGGGGGACGCCGAGGCCGCGGCCGGCTCGCCGTCGGCGCCCGTCGCGGCCGCGACGATGACCGCGATCAGCGCCGCCACCACCGCTCCCGCGACGAACCACGCCCATCCGGGCATCCGGGACAGCATCGCCCTCACGTCCACGCACGAACCTCCTGGTCCTCGTCAGATGTCGGGGCCATCGTGGCATCGTGCCTCGGCGGTATCGGTGAGGGCGCGCCCGTCACCGCGTGCCGAAGTCCCGTGTGAGAGCGTTTACAGTGCTGCTCATGACGGAAGCCATCAGCGCCGATCGTCAGCTGTCCGCCCTGCGCGACCTCGCCCGCCGCGAGCTGTCGGAGGGGATCCTGCCGTTCTGGGAGGCTCATGCCTTCGCCGACGACGGGACCCTGCGCGGGGGCGTGAGCGACGATCTCGACTACCTCGACGACCTCCCGCGCCATGCGGTGCTCGCCGCCCGGATCCTCTGGACCTTCGCCGCGGCCGCCGAGGTGCTCGGCTCCGATCGGGAACGCCTCCTCACGGTCGGGCGACGCGCCCTCGACCAGCTGACCGGGCCCATGTGGGACCCGCAGCACGGCGGGGTCTACTGGTCGCTCGACGGGGACGGTGCGGTTCTCGACAACCGCAAGCAGGTCTACGCGCAGGCGTTCACCGTCTACGCGCTCGCGTGCTGGGCGCGCGTGACCGGCGACCAGGATGCGCTCGACCGGGCCATCTGGCTCGCGGGGACGCTCGACGCCGCGGCCCGTGATCGCGAGTTCGGCGGCTACGTCGAGGCGCGTGCCCGGGACTGGTCGCCCACCGAGTGCACGGCGCTGTCGGAGCTCGACCCCGACGTGCCGAAGTCGATGAACACCAACCTCCACGTGCTCGAGGCGCTCACCGAGCTGCTGCGGGCGTCGGCGGACCTCGCCGTGCGCGAGTCGCTCGAGACGCTGCTGCGCACCACGCTCGACTGCATCGTGGTCGACGCGCCGTTCACCCACTGCGCGCTGTACTTCGACGAGTCGTGGCAGCGGAGCTCCGACGGCGTCTCCTACGGTCACGACATCGAGACGTCGTGGCTGCTGTGGGACGCCTGGGAGGCGCTCGCGGCGCACGGCGTCGACGATGCCGACCTCGAGTGGCGCACGCGGCAGGCGGCGCTCGCGCTCGCGGAGTCGGTGCGCGCGCACGGCGTCGCGCCCGACGGCGCGGTGCTGTACGCCGGTACCCCCGACGGACCGACCGACCTCGACCGCCACTGGTGGCCGCAGGCCGAGGGCGTGGTGGGGTGGCTCAACGCGTTCCAGCTCGCGGGCCGCGCCGAGGACCGGCTCGCGGCGATCCGCGCGTGGGACTTCATCGAGCAGCACGTGGTCGACCGCGAGAACGGCGAGTGGCATGCCCGCCTGGACGCGGGCAACCGTCCGCTGTCGGGAGGGACCGGCGACCTCAAGATGGGTCCCTGGAAGTGCCCGTATCACAACGCGCGCGCGTGCCTCGAGGTGCTGAGGCGCATCGAGGCCTGAGCGGGCCGCCCCCTAGGCTGGGGGGCGTGACGAGGATCATCGCGGGCGCCTGGGGCGGGCGCCGACTGGCCGTGCCGCCCCGCGGCACCCGGCCCACCACGGACAGGGTGCGCGAGGCGGTGTTCAGCCGGCTCGACCACGGCGATCACCTGCGCGGCGCCCGCGTGCTCGACCTCTTCGCCGGCTCCGGCGCGCTGGGCCTCGAGGCCGTGAGCCGGGGTGCCGCGCACGCGACCCTCGTGGAGGCCGATGCGCGCGCCGTCAGCGTGCTGCGCGGCAACGTCCGCGACCTCGGCGGAGCGGCCTCGGCGACGGTGGTGAAGGAGCGCGTCCGCCCGTTCCTGTCGCGGCCGGGCGACGCGTTCGACGTGATCCTGCTCGACCCGCCCTACGACATCCCGCGCGAGGACCTCACGGCGGTGCTCGAGTCCGCGGCGCAGCGGCTCGCTCCCGACGGCGTCATGGTGCTCGAATGGTCGACCCGTGCGGGCGAGGCGCCGTGGCCGCGCACGCTCGAGGGCGTCGCATCCAAGGCGTACGGCGAGACGGCGATCCACTACGCGATGCGGTTGGACCCGGACCCCGACGGCGGTAGCGTCGAGGCATGACCACCGCAGTCTTCCCTGGATCCTTCGACCCGATGACGTGGGGGCATGTCGACATCGCGACGCGCGCCCGGTCGATGTTCTCGAAGGTGGTGATCGCGGTCGCGCACAACTCCACCAAGACGCCGCTGCTCGACCTCGACACCCGCGTCGACCTGGCGCGACGCGCCGTCGAGCCGCTCGAGGGCGTCGAGGTGGTCGCGGTCGACGGCCTCCTCGTGGACTACTGCAGGAGCATCGGCGCCGGGGTCATCGTCAAGGGACTGCGCGGCGGCGCGGACTACGACTACGAGCGGCCGATGGCGCTCATGAACCGCACGCTGTCGGGCATCGAGACGGTGTTCATCACGGGCGACAACGCGCTCAGCCACGTGGCCTCGTCGCTCGTGAGGGACGTCGCGCGCCACGGCGGTCAGATCGGCCGCTACGTGCCCGATGGTGTGGTTGACGCGGTCGCCGCGGCGCTGGCCGCCGAGCGCGCCTGAGCCGCCCGCTCCCTGCCCCCTCCCGCGCGGAATGGGGCGCTGACGGTCGGTTCGGGCGTCCTCGTGCGCGCCAAGGGGCATCCTCAGTCGAGCTCGGGTCGGCACCCGTCGCGGCACCGACGCAGAACGCCCCACAGGGCGCACGCGGAGCCCGGAACCGACCGCACATGCCCCATTCGAGCGAGACGGCGGGCCGCTTCCGTGCGGGCGCCAGGCGGGAGGCGGGACCATGGCGCAGGCCGCGACCTCGCGCGCATGCGAGAATGGTCCCCGGCCCGCTCGCAGGAGTTGGCCGAAACCGCCCACATCGCGTACAGTTGTGGGCTGGCCCTGCCGACAGGTGCGGGCCGAGGTCCCCGCGGACCGGAACGACCAGGAGGCGCGTGTGGCTCACACTTCACGCCCTGCTCCCTCGCCGTACACCTTCTCTGTTCGAGACATCGTGCGGCGCCCGGGTGCGCAGAGGCTTGTCTCCGAGGCCTTCCCGGCCCCCGCGGTCCTCGGCACCGATCTGATCGGTGTGCCCGAGGGTGCGGAGGTGAGGCTCGACCTGAGCCTCGAATCCGTGCAGGAGGGCATCTGGGTCTCCGGAACCGTCAACGGGACGGCGATCGGGGAGTGCGGACGTTGTCTGGACGAGGTGCGGCAGGAGATCGCCGCGCCGGTGCAGGGACTGTTCGAGTACCCCGACTCGCGCGCCGCTGGCGAGGAGGAGGGCTCAGAGGACGTCTTCGAGTTCGATGGTGAGAACCTCGAGCTCGAGGAGGTGGTGAGGGACGCGGTGGTGACGAGCCTCCCGTTCACGCCGCTGTGTGACCCGGACTGCCCGGGGCTGTGCGACCAATGCGGTGCACGGCTCGCGGACGACCCGGATCACGCGCATGAGGTGCTGGACCCGAGGTGGGCCGCACTCCAGAGTTTTACCGACGAGAAAGAGAGTTAGCCGTGGCTGTTCCGAAGCGCAAGATGTCGCGCAGCAACACGCGTGCACGTCGCTCGCAGTGGAAGACGACCGCTGCCAACCTTTCGACGTGCCCCCAGTGCAAGGCAGACAAGCTGCAGCACACCGCGTGCCCGTCGTGCGGTGCCTACAACGGGCGCCAGTACGTCGAGGCGCTGCGCACCGAGCACGCGGGCTGAGACCCGCGCCTGGTGGCGTGACGCGAGCGTATGAGCATTCCGGGGCAGCAGTCAGCTGACGCCCTGATCAGCAGGTTGGGTGTCCATGTGGACCCCGACCTGCTGGTGCTCGCGCTCACCCACCGCTCGTTCGCGTACGAGGCCGGAGGCCTCCCGACGAACGAGCGTCTCGAGTTCCTGGGCGACTCGGTCCTGGGCGTCGTCGTCACCGACCGCCTGTACCACGCCCACCCCGACCTCCCCGAGGGCGAGCTCGCGAAGATGCGGGCCGCCTGCGTCTCGCAGCGGGCCCTCGCGGTCGTCGCGCGCGAGATCGGCCTGGGCCCCTGCATCCTGCTGGGCAAGGGCGAGCGCGCCACCGGAGGCAACGACAAGGACTCGATCCTCTGCGACGCGTTCGAGGCGATCCTCGGCGCGATCTACCTCACCCACGGCACCGACGTGGTGCGTGAGGTCATCCTCCGTCTCCTCGGGCCCAGCCTCGCGGCAGCCGCGACGTCCGGCGTCGCGCTCGACTGGAAGACGTCGCTGCAGGAGGCCTGCGCCGAGCGCGGCCTGGGCAGCCCCGTCTACCAGGTCACCGGCGAGGGCCCCGACCACGCGCGCCTCTTCACCGCGACCGTGATCATCGCCGGCGAGCCCAAGGGCTCCGGCACCGGCACCGCCAAGAAGCACGCCGAGCAGGACGCCGCCGCCGAGGCGTACGCGGCCCTCACCACGGTCGACTGACGCGAGCGCGTCCCCGCAACGAGCCCGGCCGTGCCTGAGCTTCCCGAGGTCGAGACCGTCCGCCGCGGTCTCGCGAGCCTCGTCGCTGGCGCGCGCATCGCGGGCGTCGACATCCGCCGCGACTCGTGCGTGCGGCTGCTCCCCGGCGGCCCCGCGGAGTTCGCGTCGGAGGTCGAGGGGCTGACGCTGTCGCGTCTGGTGCGCCGCGGCAAGTTCCTCTGGGCGGAGCTCGCTCCCGAGCCGGGGGACGATGCGCCCCTCCTCGCGCTCTCGGCCCACCTGGGCATGTCGGGCCAGTTCCGCGTCCACGTGGACGCGCCGGAGCCGCATCGTCACTGCCGCGCACGGCTCGCCCTCGCCGAGCCCGACCTCACCCTCGACTTCCTCGATCAGCGCACGTTCGGCTACCTCCACGTCGAGCCCCTGGTCCCGACGCCCGACGGCGGGCCCGGGGGAGAGGGCACGCCGCTCCCGCTGCTGCCCGCCTCGGTCGCCCACATCGGGCGCGACGCGCTCGACCCGCAGCTGGACGACGTCGCCGCGAGCCGAGCCCTCCGGCGCGGCTCGCGCGGGATCAAGCAGGTGCTGCTCGACCAGACCGTCGTGAGCGGCGTCGGCAACATCTACGCGGACGAGGCGCTGTGGCACGCACGGATCCATCCGGAGCGTCCCGCGCACGCGGTCACCGCATCGTCCGCGCGGGCGCTGCTCGGGGCGGCGCGCGAGGTCATGGCCCGCGCGTTGGCCCAGGGAGGGACGTCCTTCGACGCGCTCTACGTCAACGTCAACGGCGAGTCGGGCTACTTCGAGCGCTCTCTCGAGGCCTACGGGCGCGCCGGCGAGCCGTGCTCCCGGTGCGGCGCGCCGCTGCGCCGCGCGACCGTGGGCGGAAGGGCCACGCACTGGTGCGCACGCTGCCAGCGTCGATGGAGCGCGCGTCGCAAGGGTCCCGGGTCCTAGGACCGCGATATCATGATCGGCATGTCTGACATCACCGTGCTGGTTCTCGACGACCACGAGGTCGTGCGCCGTGGCATCTGCGACATCCTCGAGCGGGCCGACGGCATCGCCGTGGTCGCCGAGGCCTCGACGGTCGCACAGGCCGTCCGCCGTGCGGAGGCGGTGCGGCCGCAGGTGATCCTGTCCGACCTGCGCCTGCCCGACGGCACCGGTCTCGACGTGATCGCCCACGTGCGTGCGAAGCTGCCCGAGACCCACGTCGTGGTGCTCACCAGCTACGACGACGACGAGGCGCGCGCCGCGGCCCGCAACGCCGGCGCCGACGTGTTCCTCGCGAAGACCGCCGACTCGCACGAGGTCCTCAAGGCCGTCCGCGACGCCGCGAGCGGCCGCGAGCACGGCCAGCACATCAGCGTGCACGAGGACGACGTCATCGCCCGCCTCACCCCCATGGAGCGTCGCGTGCTCGACCTCGTGGGCGCGGGGCTCGCCAACCGCGAGATCGCGGAGAAGCTCGGCATCGCCGAGAAGACCGTGAAGAACCACGTCACCAGCGTGCTCGCGAAGATGGGCCTGCAGCGCCGCACCCAGGTGGTCGCGTGGGCGACCGCCAAGCGCGCGCACTCCTTCCGCGGCTGAGCCGCTCCAGGACGAACGAAGGGCGCCGGCCGAGGCCGGCGCCCTTCGTCATGTCCGGGGGCTGACGTCCGGCGGCTACCGCCCTGCCGCCTCCACGTTCCATTCCGCCACGGTGCCGGTGCGCGCCGATCCGGGACGCGACGGCGCGAGCGTGAACGTGCCGTTGCGCCGCAGGGCTCGGTTGGCGAGGTTCGACGTGCCGGAGTGGCGGTTGGTGGCGCCGCCGGGGCCGATGCCGTCGTCGGAGACCGTGACGGCCACGCGCCCGTCCTCGCCGGAGATGCCCATGTAGACGGACGTGGCCTGCGCGTGGCGCGCGACGTTCGACAGCAGCTCGCGCACCACGGCGACCACGTCGTCCGAGAGCGACGGGTCGCCCGCGATGGCGTGCGAGACCTGCGCCCAGTCGACCTGCACGCGCGGCGCGAAGCCCAGCGAGTCGGTGCCCATGACGATCTCGCGCCGGATGCGCTCGGAGATCGGCTCCGAGGTGCGGTGGCCCGCGAGCGAGCTCATGACGCCGCGCACCTCGCGCTGCGCGCGCTTGACGTGATCGAGCGTGCGCAGCAGCCGCGCGGACACCTGCGGCTCGGTGTCCGAGGAGATCGACTCGATCTGCATCGCGGTCGCGAACAGCTCCTGCGACACGAAGTCGTGGAGGTCGTCCGCGAGACGCTGACGCTCCTCGAGCAGGGTCGTCTTCTGCTTGACGTGGGACAGCTCCGCGACGGACAGCGCCATCGCGGCCTGCGTCGCGAAGCGCTGCGCGATCTCGAGGTCCTCGAACGAGAACGACGGCATGCCGCGGTCGCGCCACAGCATGAGCAGGCCCACGGGACGATGCTCGGCGGACAGCGGCGCGTACATGGTCGGGCCGAACTCCTGCACCGCCTCGAGGACGATGGATCCGGGAGGCTCGGTCGCGATGACGCCCTCGCCCGAGCGGATCGCCTCGATGGCGCGCCCCTCCTGCGGCAGCTCGAGCCCGAGGAGCTCGTCCGCGCGCGGGCCGGCGGTGATCTCCATGGTCCACGTCTCGTCGATGCCCGGGAGCACGAGCGCGACGTTGACCGCGCCCGCGAGGTCCTTGGCGGAGCGGACGATGGTCTCGAAGACCTCCTCGTCGCCCGGGTCGGCGAGCAGCGCGGTGGTGATGTCCTGCGACGCGGTGAGCCAGCGCTCGCGCGCCAGCGCCTTCTCGTAGAGCACCGCGTTGTCGATCGCGACCGAGGCCGCTGCGGCGAGGGCCTCGACGGCGGCCTCGTCGTCGGCCGTGAACTCGCCGGGCTTGCTCGCGAGGTAGAGGTAGCCGAACACGCTGCCGCGCACCCGCAGCGCGGTGCCGAGGAACGAGCCCATCGGCGGGTGGTGCTTGGGCATCCCCTGGAACGCCTGGTGCTGCGTGAGATCCGCGAGCACCAGGGTCCCCTCGTCGGGGATCTGGCCGAGCACGCCGACGGCGTTCGGGGCGCGCCTGATGTGCTCCCACACGCCCTCGGGCATGCCCGTGTAGTGGAAGTCGACGCTGATGCCCTCGTCGTCGAGCACGTTGATCGCGGCGAACTTCGCGCCGGTGTGCGCGACGAGAGCCGTGAGCAGCATGTCGAGCGTGTGATCGAGATCGAGCTCGAGGTTGAGCGACACGATCGCGTCGGTCATCGCGTCCGACAAGCGGGACTCCTTCTGGGGGGACGGGTCAGTCATCGAGAGTCACCACCGAATCTGCCAGGTCGAGGAGCGAGAGGTCGTGGGTGACGAGGACAACCGTACGGCCCTCGCCCCGCATTCGTGCCACCATCGCGCGCAGCGCGTCGGCGCCCGCGTCGTCGAGATGCTCGGCCGGCTCGTCGATGAGCACCACCGGGGCGGGCACGAGGCTCGTGCGCGCGAGCAGCAGGCGCCGGCGCTCGCCGCCCGAGACGGTGCGCCCCCCGGAGCCGAGCTCGGTGTCGATCCCGTCGGGAAGCCCGCGCACCCAGCCGTCGACCCCGACGAGGGTCAGCGCGTCCCACGCCTCGGCCTCGTCGACGTCGCCGCGGGCGACGCGCAGGTTCTCGAGCACGGTGGTGCCGAACACGTGCGCGTCCTCGGCCGTCATCGCGACCACATCGCCGGTGAGGGCCGGGGAGGCCGGGGCGCCGCCCACCGTGACGGTGCCGCTCGCGGGCGTCAGGGCGCCCGCGATGGTCGCCAGCAGCGTCGTCTTGCCCACGCCCGAGCGTCCCACGACGGCGAGCACCTCGCCAGGCGCGACGGTCGCGGTCACCGGGGGGGTCGGGGTCATGCCCGGCCACGCGACGCTGAGCCCGTCGAGGACGAGGGACGATGCGGCGGGCGTCGGGACCGGGGCGTCGACGCGGGCGTCGGCGTCGGAGCCCGCCGTGAGCTCCGCGAGGCGTCGTGCGGCCGCGGCGGAGCGGAAGTGCTGCTGCACCGCGGGAGGCACCGCGCCGACGGCCTCGAAGGCCGCGAGCGGCAGCAGCGCCACCACCGCGGCCAGCGGGCCGCTCAGGTCGCCGGCCTGGACCGCGAGGACACCCAGCGCGACGAGCGCCACCAGCGCGACACCGGAGAAGAGCGCCTGCGCGCCCGCGGCCCAGGCCGCCGGGCGGGCGGCGAGCTCGTGCGCGTGCTCGGCGTCGGCATCGGCCGTGGCGAGGGCTGACGCGGCCTCGCCGCGCGTGCCCCACACCCGATGCTCGGTCGCGCCGTCCATCGCGGACAGCGCCGCGGCGGAGACCTCGGCGCGCGCACGCGTGCCGACGTCCGCGGCGATGCGCGCCGACCGGGCGGTGAGCACGGCCGGGACGATGCCCGCGAGGAGCAGGCACAGCGCGAGCACGGCGCCCGCGACGGGAAGGATCGCGGCGACGATCCCGACCGAGATCGCGGAGACCGTCACGGCGACGGCGAGCGGGATGACCGCGCGCACGATCGCGTCGCCGATCGCGTCGAGATCGGCGCCCATGCGGGCGACGATGTCGCCGCGCCTCAGGCCGAGGATCACGCGGGCGTCGGAGCGGGCGAGACGCTCGTAGGCGCGCTCGCGCAGCGTCACCACGCCGCGGAGCGCGGCGTCGTGGCTCGCGAGGCGCTCGAGGTACCGGAACAGCCCGCGCGAGATGCCGAAGAAGCGCACGATGGTCGCGGCGAGCGCGATGTCGGCGGGGGAGGGCATCTGCGCGGCCTTCGCGATGAGCCAGGCGGCCACGGCGGCGAGGCCCACCGCGGAGCCGAGCGCCATGGTGCCCGCGAGGACGGCACGGACGACCGCCCAGCGCGAGACGCCTGTGTCGCGGATCGCGGCGCGCAGCACCGCGAGGTCGGAGAGCGGAGGCGTGCTCATGCGCGCGCCTCCGTCCGGGCCGCGGTGACCTCGACGACGGCGTCGGCCGCCGCGAGAACGTCGTCCTCGTGGGTCGCGACCACGACGGTGGCGCCGGCGTCGGCGAGCGCGCGCATCGAGGCGACGATCTCGGCGCGCGAGGCGCGGTCCAGGTGCGCGGTGGGCTCGTCGAGCAGCACCACGGGGCGGCCCGAGTCGAAGGCACGGGACAGCGCCTGACGCTGCCGCTGCCCGAGCGACAGCGTGCGCCCGGCGGGACCGAGGTCAGGGCGCTGCGGCACCCAGGCGACGTGGGCGAGCCACGACGCCTCGTCGACCGCGGCCTCGGCCGAGAGCACCGGAGCGTCGCCGACCGCGACCGTGCCGGCGGACGGCGCGAGCAGGCCGGTGAGCGCCAGCAGCGCGGTGGACTTCCCCTCGCCGTTGGGTCCGCGCAGCACGGTGAGCACGCCGGGCGCCGCGGTGAAGGACAGATCCGCGGGCGCGAGCCGAGCGCCGTCGGGAGTCGCGACGGAGAGGCCGACGACCTCGATCGCGCGGCCGCGGGGGTCGGGGGCCGCGCCGAGCGAGGCGCGCGCGGGCACGGCGTCGGGCTCGTCGAGCAGCGTGAACGCGGCGTCGGCGGCGGCGAGGCCGTCCGCGGACGCGTGGAAGTGCATGCCGACGTTGCGGAGCGGGAGGTAGACCTCCGGGGCGAGGACGATGACCGCGAGGGCGGTCTCGATGCCGATCCCTCCTGCGACCAGGCGGAAGCCCATCGTCACCGCGACGATCGCGACGGCGAGCGTGGTGAGGAGCTCGAGCACCATGCCGGACAGGAACGCGACGCGGAGCGAGCCCATCGTCGCCCGCCGCTGCGCGTCGCCCAACTCGCGGACGCGCGCCGCCGGGCCCTGCTCGCGGCCCAGCGCCTTGAGCGTGGGCAGCCCCTCGATGAGGTCGAGGGTGCGTGCTCCGAGGCGCTGCATCGCCTCGAGATGGCGCTCGGAGCGCTCCTGGGTGACCAGCCCCACGAGGATCATGAAGATCGGCACCAGCGGCAGCGTCGCGACGACGATGACGGCGGAGAGCCAGTCGAGGCCGAGCACCACCACGATCATCACGGGCGTCACGGTGAGCGCGAGCGCGAGCTGCGGGAGGTAGCGCACGAAGTAGGGGAGCAGATCGTCGAGGCCCCGGGTCACGAGCGTCGCGACCTGCGCGGTGCGCCCGCCGGCGTCCCAGCGCGGGCCGCGCGAGGCGACGTGGTCGACCACCATCTCGCGCAGCTGCGAGATCACGCGCACGCCTGCGCGATGCGCGAGACGCTCCTGGAGCCACGAGACGGCGGTGCGGGCGAGCACCACCGTCGCGAGCCACGCGAGCCCGGTGGCGAGCGTGCGGGCGCCCTCGGGGACCAGGCGCCCCCACCAGTGAAGACCGTCGTCGGCGAGCTCGACGGGGGAGAGCACCGGGGTGAGCAGCCGCGCGAGCAGCAGCGCCTGGGCGAGGATGAGGAGGGCCGTCAGAAAGCCCAAGCCCGCCGTCACGAGGATGTAACGGCGGGCCGGGCCGATCCGACTGATGAGCCTCGGATCGAGTGGCTTCATCGAGAGGGTCAGCCCTTCGAGAAGGTCAGCTCGTTGTGCTCGGGGATGTTCTCGAGCGACAGGCGCTTGCGGAACACCCAGTAGGTCCAGGCCTGGTAGGCGAGCACCACGGGCGTCATGATCACGGCGACCCACGTCATCACGGTGAGCGTGTAGTCGGTCGACGACGCGTTGTCGATGGTGAGCGAGTTGGCGGGGTCGAGCGCCGGCATGACGTTGGGGAACATCGCGCCGAAGATCAGCACCACGGCGCCGACGATGCCGACGCAGTCCGCGATGAACGCCCAGCCGAAGCGGCCCTTGAGGGTCGAGAACCACGCGCCGACCAGCGCGACCGCGGCGACCGCGACGGCGGCCCAGGTCCACGTGTTGCGCGAGTAGGCGAGCTGCGCCCACACGGCCCACACGCCGGCGACCGCGACGGTGACGAGCGACGCCTTGCGGGCGAAGGCCTCGGCGCGCTCACGGATCTCGCCGTCCGTCTTGAGCGCGAGGAAGATCGCGCCGTGCGACAGGAACAGCGTGAGCGTCACCAGGCCGCCGAGGAGGGCGAACGGGTGGAGCAGGTCGAAGAAGTTGCCCGCGTACTGGTGGTCGGCGTCGAGGTTGACGCCGCGGACCAGGTTCGCGAACGCGACGCCCCAGAGGATCGCCGGGACCCAGGCGGAGCCGATGATCACCCAGTCCCAGCGCGTGCGCCAGGTCTGGTCGTTGATCTTGCCGCGGTACTCGATCGCGACGGCGCGCACGATGAGCGCGACCAGGATGAGCAGGAGCGGCAGGTAGAAGCCGGAGAACATCGTCGCGTACCACTCGGGGAAGGCCGCGAAGGTCGCGCCGCCCGCGGTGAGCAGCCACACCTCGTTGCCGTCCCACACGGGGCCGATGGTGTTGAGGACCACGCGGCGGCCCTTGTTCGAGCGTCCGATGATCGGCATGAGCATGCCGACGCCGAAGTCGAAGCCCTCGAGGACCAGGTAGCCGGTCCACAGGACCGCGATGAGGATGAACCAGAATTCAGCGAGTTCCATGAGCGGGGGCTCCTCAGTACGCGAACGACAGCGGCTTGGACGCGTCGTCGTCGGAACGGACGGTGGGCTCCTCGACCTGCGGCGCGCCCTCGACGGCGTAGCGCTGGATGAGGCGGAACCAGAACACGGCGAGGATCGCGTAGACCACGGTGAACGTGATCATCGAGGTGAGCACCTCGCCCGCGCTCACGGAGCTCGAATAGCCGAACATCGTCATGAGCATGATCTGATCGGAGCCCGTGGGGTTGGGGGCGACCACGAAGGGCTGACGGCCCATCTCGGTGAAGATCCAGCCGAAGCTCGCCGCGAGGTACGGCATCGGCAGCGACACCAACGCGAGCGTCTTCATCCATCCCGGCAGCTCGCTGCGCTTCTTGCGGGTGAACCACAGGATGCCGAGCGCGAGCGCGGCGGAGAACGCCGCCAGGCCGATCATGAGGCGGAACGACCAGTAGGTCACGAGGAGGTTCGGGCGGTACTCGATCTCCTCGCCGTCGGGCGTGGTCGCGCCGTAGCGCTCCGCGTAGATCTCCTGGAGCTCGTCGAGGCCGAGCACCTCGCCGTTCCAGGACCCCGTCGCGAGGTACGAGGTGAGGCCGGGGATCTCGATGACGTGGCTCACGGAGGCGGGGTCGTTGCCGGCCAGGTTGCCGATCGACAGCAGCGAGAAGGGCGCGGCGCCGTCGGGGGTCTCGATGAGCGCCTCGGCGGCGGCCATCTTGATCGGCTGCTGCTCGAACATGAGCTTCGCCTGCAGGTCGCCGGTGATGATGACGCCGATGCCGGAGGCGATCATCACCCACGCGCCGAAGCGCGCCGCGGTGCGGTACATCGGCAGATCGGCGTGGTCCTTGTCCTCGCGGTGCTTGCGCACCATCCAGTAGACGGCGATGCCGGCCACGAACGTGCCCGCGACCAGGAAGGCCGTCGCGATGACGTGCGGGAACGCCACGAGCGTCGTGTTGTTGGTGAGGACCGCCCAGATGTCGGTCATCTCCGCACGGCCGGTCTCGGGGTTGTACTCCGCGCCGACCGGGTGCTGCATCCACGAGTTCGCGGCGATGATGAAGTACGCGGACAGCGTCGAGCCGATCGCGAAGGCCCAGACGGTGAGCAGGTGCAGCTTCTTGGGCAGGCGGTCCCAGCCGAAGATCCACAGACCCAGGAAGGTCGACTCGAGGAAGAAGGCGAGCAGCGCCTCCATCGCGAGCGGGGCGCCGAACACGTCGCCCACGAAGCGCGAGTACTCGGACCAGTTCATGCCGAACTGGAACTCCTGCACGATTCCGGTGGCGATGCCGAGCGAGAAGTTGATCAGCAGCAGCTTGCCGTAGAACTTGGTGAGACGCAGCCACTTCTCGTCGCCGGTGCGCACCCAGGCCGTCTGCAGGATCGCGACGAGCACGGACAGGCCGATCGTGAGCGGCACCAGCACGAAGTGGTAGACGGTGGTGATGCCGAACTGCCAGCGCGCAAGCTCAAGCGCTTCCATGGGCGGGGACCTCCTTGGTTACTTAAGCGTAGAAAGTAGTGCGGATTTACGCCTGTTGCATCGGGACGATGGTCCCGGCGCACCCCTTCCCACCAGCATCGTCGCCGAGGGGTCGGGAGGTGGCAGGGATCACGACGTTGTGCGCGCCGCCGAAAGTCGCGCAGAATCGCCGCGCGAGGGGCGGATGCCCGGGATCCGAGCGGCCTGTGACACAATGGCAGGCAGGTCAGACGTCCAGCCACACCGGACGCCAACCGCGCGACAGACGCAGCGAGGACGTAGCTGCCAGTCCCGCCAGATCCCGCAGGCCTACAGGCTGCACGCGGAGAAAACGGGGATGGGCGCTCGAGATCGCCGCTGTCCGCCGCGACCAGCAGACTTCCGCGGTCACGCATCGTGAACCGCGAACGACGATGATGTCGGGGCCGTGTGTGGACGGTCTCGATTCGAGGTACCCGCGTTGAGCGAGGAAAACACCACCGCATCCGACAGCCCCGTCGCAGCCCCGCTGTTCCAGGCGCCCGAGCCCACCCGGTCGCGCCGCGCCTCGGCGCCGGCCGGACCCCCCGCATCGTCCGCGCCGCCCTCGGCGTCGCCGTTCTCCGCACCGGAGCCGGCCGCCCCCGCGGCCAAGGAGCCGCAGGAGAAGAAGCCGGCGAAGAAGGCGACCCAGGCCAAGAAGGACGCCGCGCCCGCCGAGGAGCGGTCCGAGGACGCCCCGGCGCCCAAGCGCAAGCGCTCGGGCGGCGGCAAGAAGAAGACCAAGACCGAGGAGGCCCCCGCCGAGCAGGCGGAGGCGCCCCAGGAGCCCGCCGAGGCCGCGACGCCGGCCGAGGGCGGCGACTCGCGTCCCGAGGACGACCAGGACGGCGAGGGGGGCGAGGGCGCCGCGCGCCGTCGCCGTCGCCGCGGCGGCCGCGGACGCGGCAAGAAGAAGCCGGGCGAGGGCGCCGAGGGTGCCGAGAGCGGCGACGACGAGAAGCCGGCCCCGGCCGACGACGCCGAGGGTGACAAGCCCGCCGACGCCGCGGAGGGCGACACCTCCGAGGACTCCGAGGGTGAGGGCGGCTCGCGCCGTCGTCGCCGCAGCCGCAGCCGCGGCTCCCGCTCGGGCTCCGGCTCGGGTTCCGGCTCGGGCTCGTCCGGCGGCTCCGACGACCAGCTCCAGGGCTCGACGCGTCTCCAGGCCAAGCGCCAGCGCCGCCGCGACTCGCGTGATGGCCAGCGCCGTCGCCCCGTGATCTCCGAGGCCGAGTTCCTCGCCCGCCGCGAGTCCGTCAAGCGCTCCATGGTGGTGCGGGAGAAGGACCACCGTGTCCAGATCGCCGTGCTCGAGGACGACGTCCTGGTCGAGCACTACGTCTCCCACCAGGCGCAGCAGTCGATGGCCGGCAACGTCTACCTCGGCCGCATCCAGAACGTGCTGCCCGGCATGGAGGCCGCGTTCGTCGACATCGGCCGCGGCCGTAACGCCGTGCTCTACGCCGGCGAGGTCAACTGGGACGCCGCGGGTCTCGAGGGTAAGGCCAAGCGCATCGAGCTCGCGCTCAAGCCCGGCGACACGGTCATGGTGCAGGTCACCAAGGACCCGATCGGCCACAAGGGTGCGCGCGTCACGTCGCAGATCTCGCTCGCGGGCCGCTTCCTGGTCTACGTGCCCGGCGGCGGCGTCACCGGCATCAGCCGCAAGCTGCCCGACACCGAGCGCAACCGCCTCAAGAAGCTGCTGCGCGAGGTCATCCCCTCGGACGCGGGCGTCATCGTGCGCACCGCTGCGGAGGGCGCCTCGGAGGAGGAGCTGCGCGCGGACGTCGAGCGTCTCAAGCGCCAGTGGCAGACCATCCTCGACGAGTCCAAGCCGGGCACCAAGGCCCCCAAGCTCCTGCGCGGCGAGCCCGACATGGCCATCCGCGTGGTCCGCGACATCTTCAACGAGGACTTCGACTCGCTCACCATCCAGGGCGACGACACGTGGAACTCGCTGTCGATGTACGTCGGCCAGGTGGCGCCGGACCTCATGCCGCGCCTGCACAAGTTCGCCGGCGACCGCGACGTGTTCGCGGAGGCCCGCATCGACGAGCAGCTCGCCAAGGGCATGGACCGCAAGGTCTGGCTGCCCTCGGGCGGCTCGCTGGTCATCGACCGCACCGAGGCGATGACGGTCATCGACGTCAACACGGGCAAGTTCGTCGGCAAGGGCGGCACGCTCGAGGAGACGATGACGCTCAACAACCTCGAGGCCGCCGAGGAGATCGTCCGCCAGCTCCGTCTGCGCGACATCGGCGGCATCATCGTCATCGACTTCGTCGACATGCTCCTCGAGGCCAACCGCGACCGCGTGCTGCGCCGCCTCATCGAGTGCCTGGGCCGCGACCGCACCAAGCACCAGGTGGCCGAGGTCACCTCGCTGGGCCTGGTGCAGATGACCCGCAAGCGCGTGGGTCAGGGCCTGGTCGAGGCGTTCTCCGAGACCTGCGACCACTGCAAGGGCCGCGGCTTCCTGGTCCACGGCGAGCCCGTGGCCGAGGCGAGCGAGAAGCAGCCCGAGGGGCGTCGCTCGCGCGGCTCCCGCGGTGGGCAGCAGCAGGGCAAGCAGCAGGGCGGCGGCAACCAGCAGCAGGGCGGCCAGCAGCAGCAGAAGAAGCAGCAGCAGCCCGAGCCGCAGCCGCAGCCCGAGAAGGACACGCACGCCCACACCCCGGTGCAGGGCGAGACCCACGCGCTCGACGACCGCGAGGAGGCCCGCGCGGCCGTCAAGGCGACGCTCGCCTCGATCGCCGCGGCCGCCGAGAAGGCGCACCACCACGACGAGGTCGTGACGGACGCCGGCGACGCGGAGCGCGTCATCGACGTGCCGATCGTGCTGCCCGAGCCGGACGCGAAGCCGGAGGCCTCCGAGGCGGCTCCGGCCGAGGAGCCCTCGGAGGGCTAGTTGTAGTGCCCAGGGACGTTGTTTGATCCCCGGGCGATGACGAGAACCTCCAGGCAGAGTGGAGCTGCTACCGCAACGCTCTGAACCTGGAGGTTCTCGTGTCCCACGCTAATGCCGCGCTGACTCCTGTCCAACGTGCCCGCATCGGTCGGCTGGTCGTCGACGACGGCTGGTCGATCGCCGAGGCGGCCCGGTTCTTCCGTGTCTCCTGGCCCACGGCGGCGAAGTGGTCGCAGCGGTACCTCGAGCGCGGCCGGTCCGGCATGGATGACCGCTCCTCACGCCCGCATCGCTCGCCGAACCGCACGCCCCAGCCGTTGGTGCGCAAGATCGTGCATAAGCGCATCAAGACACGTCGCGGGCCGGTCGAGATCGCCTCGCTGACGGGCGCGCCCGCGTCCACTGTGTACGCAGTCCTCAGGCGCTGCCGGCTGAACCGCCTGTCCCATGTCGACGTCCGTACCGGTGACGTGGTCCGCCGCTACGAGCACGACCACCCAGGGTCGATGATCCACGTCGATGTGAAGAAGCTGGGCAACATCCCTGATGGTGGCGGCCATCGGTTCGTGGGGCGTCAGCAAGGAGCAAGGAATCGTCGGGCGACACCTGGCACTGTCCGGGATCGCTATCGTCACGAGCTCATCGGCCGAGCCTTCGTACACACCGTCATCGACGATCACTCGCGGGTCGCGTACGCGGAGATTCACGACGACGAGACCGCCGCGACCGCGATCGGCGTGCTCATCCGCGCGGTCGCGTGGTTCGCTGCCCGCGGGGTCCACGTCGAAGCGGTGCTGTCCGACAACGGCAGCTGCTACCGCTCGCATGCCTGGCGCGACGCCTGCCACGACCTGGGCATCAGACATCGGCGCACGCGTCCGTACCGGCCCCAGACCAACGGCAAGATCGAACGCTTCCACCGCACCATGAGCGACGGCTGGGCATACTCGAAGCACTACAACTCCGAGAAAGCCCGCCGAGCCGCCCTACCGGCCTGGCTGCACTTCTACAACCACCACCGGCAACACTCCGCCATCGGCAAGGTCCCACCCATCACGAGGTTGAACAACCTGCCTGGGCACTACAGCTAGTCCCGCACAACTCCACGACGTCGAGGCGCGCCTGATGGCGCGCCTCGACGCGTCTCCGGGGTCGGGACCTCGGGCGGGCCGGCGAGCGCGCGTCAGCGCGTACGATGGTCCGCGGATGCGCCGACGACGGCGCGTCGCGGCCGCCCTCGCGGGCTTCTCCGAGGCCGGAGGAATCCGACACGCTCGGTTTGACCAGAGGTGGCGCAAGCGGGTATATTCGTACGTCGGCGCGCCGAGCGCTGAGGCCCTGCCTGCGCCCTCATCGGGAGCGGCTGCGGCAGGAATCTGATCCCTCAGGGGTCGCAACAACGAGTTTCACGAGGAATAGATCATGGTGTACGCGATTGTGAAGGCCGGTGGCCGCCAGGAGAAGGTCTCCGAGGGCGATGTCATCGTCGTCGACCGTCTCAAGGCTGCGGCCGGCGAGACCGTCGAGCTTGCCCCGGTGCTGCTCGTCGACGGCGAGAAGATCACGTCGGACGCGAAGGCGCTGGCCAAGGTCAAGGTGACCGCCGAGGTCGTCCGCGACGAGCGTGGCCCGAAGATCGACATCCTCAAGTACAAGAACAAGACTGGCTACCGCAAGCGCATCGGTCACCGACAGGACCTGACGCGCCTCAAGGTCACCGGCATCAAGTAAGCGAGGAGACACTCATGGCACACAAGAAGGGCGCGAGCTCCTCGCGCAACGGTCGCGATTCGAACGCTCAGTACCTCGGCGTGAAGCGCTTCGGCGGTCAGGTCGTCAGCGCCGGCGAGATCATCGTCCGCCAGCGCGGCACCCACTTCCACCCGGGCCTCAACGTCGGCCGCGGCAAGGACGACACGCTGTACGCGCTGTCCGCCGGTGCGGTGCAGTTCGGTCAGCGTCGTGGCCGCAAGGTCATCGACATCGTCGAGGCGTAAGCACGCGACACACAGGTTTTCCAGTCAGGGGCGGCGCCGCAAGGCACCGCCCCTGACTCATATCTAGGCTGGGGACGAGGCGGGGGCGACCCGCGCGGATCGTCACCCCGCCGCTTGCTTCAGGAGGCACCCATGGCATCGTTCGTCGACCGCGTGACGCTTCACGTCACGGCGGGCAACGGCGGTCACGGCGTGGCCTCCGTGCACCGCGAGAAGTTCAAGCCGCTCGGCGGCCCCGACGGCGGCAACGGCGGCCGAGGCGGCTCCGTGGTGCTCGTGGTCGACCCGCAGGTCACCACGCTGCTCGACTACCACCACGCGCCGCACCGCACCGCGGAGAACGGCAAGCAGGGCGCGGGCGACATGCGCCACGGCGCCAACGCGGCCGACCTGCGCCTCGGCGTGCCCAGCGGCACCATCGTGAAGACCCGCGAGGGCGAGTTCCTGGTCGACCTCGTGGGCGAGGGCGCGGAGTACGTCATCGCGGCCGGCGGCCGCGGCGGTCTCGGCAACGCGGCGCTCGCGACGCAGAAGCGCAAGGCCCCCGGCTTCGCGCTGCTCGGCGAGCCCGGCGACGAGGCGAGCGTGGTGCTCGAGCTCAAGTCGATCGCGGACGTCGCGCTCGTGGGCTTCCCGAGCGCGGGCAAGTCCTCGATCATCGCCGCGATGAGCCGCGTGCGCCCCAAGATCGCGGACTACCCGTTCACCACGCTGGTCCCGAACCTGGGCGTGGTCGAGGCGGGCGGCACCAAGTTCACCATCGCGGACGTCCCCGGTCTCATCGAGGGCGCCTCGGAGGGCAAGGGCCTCGGCCACGACTTCCTGCGCCACATCGAGCGCTGCTCCGTCATCGCGCACGTGCTCGACACCGCCACGCTGGAGACCGAGCGCGACCCGCTGCGCGACCTCGACATCATCTCGAAGGAGCTGCGCGCGTACTCGGGCGACGAGGCGATCAGCGGCGTCCCGCTCGCGGAGCGCCCCCAGATCGTCATCCTCAACAAGGTCGACATCCCCGACGGCAAGGACCTCGCGGACATCGTGCGCCCGGAGCTCGAGGAGCGCGGGATGCCCATCTTCGAGGTGAGCGCCGTGAGCCACGACGGCCTGCGCGAGCTCGGCTTCGCCCTCGCCCGCATGGTCGAGGAGGAGCGCGCCAAGGCGCCGGTGCTCGAGGCCGCGCCCATCGTCATCCGCCCCAAGGCGGTCGATGAGTCCGGCTTCACGGTCAAGCACATCCGCGACGGCGCCGAGGACTACTACCAGGTGCGCGGCACCAAGGTGGAGCGCTGGGTCAAGCAGACCAACTTCGCCAACGACGAGGCCGTCGGCTACCTCGCCGACCGTCTTGCCAAGGCGGGCGTCGAGGAGGCGCTGTTCAAGGCGGGCGCGACCCCCGGCTGCGAGGTCGTCATCGGCCCGCGCCTGGGCGGCATCATCTTCGACTGGGAGCCCACGATGATGGCGGGCGCCGAGCTGCTCGGCTCTCGAGGCTCCGACCTGCGCATCGAGCAGCACGAGCGTCACAGCCGTGCGACCCGCGCGGAGAAGCGCCAGGAGTTCAAGGAGAAGATGGACGCGCGTGCCGCGGCCCGCGAGGAGCTGTGGACCGAGCGCAACGCCGGACATTGGACCGATCCCGCCGAGGACGACGAGTAGCCTTCTCGCAGGTATCCGTCCCCCGGGAGGTCACGTGAGCGAGGCGCGCGCCGCCGTGTCGCAGGCACGGCGCATCGTCGTCAAGGTCGGCTCGTCCTCCCTCACGGGGCCGGACGGCAGGCTCGACGAGGCGCGCCTGGGCGCGCTGGTCGACGTGCTGGGCGAGGCGCGCACCGAGGGCCGCGAGGTGCTGCTGGTGACCTCCGGCTCGATCGCCGCGGGCATCGGACCGCTCGGCCTGGCCGCCAGGCCCACCAACCTCGAGCTCCAGCAGGCCGCCGCCTCGGTGGGCCAGGGGGCGCTCATCCACGCCTACACGGTCGCGTTCGCGCGCTTCGGGCTCACGGTGGGGCAGGTGCTGCTCACCGCGGACGACATGGTCCGCCGCGCGCACTACGGCAACGCCCGCCGCGCCCTCGAGTCGCTGCTCGCGCTCGGCGTGGTGCCCATCATCAACGAGAACGACACGGTCGCGACGGACGAGATCCGCTTCGGCGACAACGACCGCCTCGCGGCGCTGGTCGCCACCGCGGTCCGAGCCGATGCGCTCGTGCTGCTCACCGACGTCGACGCGCTCTACACCGCGGCGCCGGACTCTCCGGGCGCCCGTCGCATCGCCTCCGTCGCGGGCCCGGACGACCTCCACGGCATCGACATCTCGCGCCGCGGCTCCGCGGTGGGCACGGGCGGCATGATCACCAAGATCGAGGCGGCGTCGCTCGCCACGGCCTCCGGCGTGCACGTGGTGCTCGCGGCGGCGGCCGATGCGGCGCGCGCGGTCGCGGGTGAGGACGTCGGCACGCTGTTCCTGCCGACGGGCAAGGCGGAGACCACGCGCCTCCAGTGGCTCGCGGACGCCGCCAAGACGCGCGGCGGCATCGTCCTCGACGACGGCGCCGTGCGGGCGCTGCGCGGGCGCCAGGCCTCGCTGCTCGCCGCGGGCGTGGTCGAGATCCGCGGCGACTTCGAGGCGGGGGAGCCGGTGGACCTGCTCGCGCTGGACGGCGCGCTCATCGCGCGAGGCTTCGCGGGCTTCTCCTCGGACGAGGCGGACCGCATGAAGGGGCTCTCCACGGAGGCCCTCGGCGAGGTGCTGGGCGACGCGTACGCGCGCGAGCTCATCCACATCGACCACCTCGTGGTCCTCTGACCCGACGACTCCCCATGACAGATGTGACGCATGTGAATCCACGCTGATCCGGGCGTCACACCGGACCCGCACGCCGCTTCAGGCACAGGTGTCATTGGGAATCGGTTGCGCGGGGGCTCGCCGCGCGCGTGCGAGAGCGCGTCCATAGACTCGATCGCGGGGGAGCTCGAGTCAGGAGGCCTGGTATGGGCGCACACGCGGCGGCGAGCGCGACCGAGGTCCGGCTCGAGGCGCACGCCGCGGTGCCCGACCCGGCGGACCGTGCCGACCCCGTCGCCACGCTCGTCGCGCAGGACGCGTCGCGCGTCCCGGCGCTCGTGCCGATCCGCCACGGACGCATGGCGGTCTCGCCGTTCGCGTTCTACCGTGGCGCGGCCGCCGTCATGGCGGCGGACCTCGGCGTGCCGCCGCGCACGGGTCTGACGGTCCAGCTCGCGGGCGACGCCCACCTGGCCAACTTCGGGTTCTTCAAGGCCCCGGACCGCGAGCTCGTCTTCGATCTCAACGACTTCGACGAGACGGCGCGCGGGCCGTTCGAGTGGGACCTCAAGCGTCTCGCCGCGAGCGTCACGGTCGCCGGCAGGGTCAGCGGCCTCGGGCGCAAGGACATCGCGAAGGCGACGCGTGCTGCGACCCGGGGCTACCGCGAGACCATGGGCGCCGCCGCCGCGCTGAGCCCGCTCGAGCTCCGCTACCGCCGTCTCGGCGCGGCGGCGCTGGTGGCGCGCCAGCGCGGGGCCAAGCGCGAGCGCTCGGAGGCCTTCGTCTCGAAGGCGGCCCGCCGTGACAGCGTGCGCGCGCTCACCCGCCTCACCGCGGTGGAGGACGGGCGGCGGCGTATCGTGCCGCGTCCACCGGTCGTGTGCCGTCTCGACGAGGCCTTGGACGGCGTGAACCGGGCGCGCACCTCCGACTTCTTCTCGCGGTATCGGGACTCGCTCCCGCCCCACGACGCGGCGGTGCTCCGCGACTACCGGTTCGTGGACCTCGCGAGGAAGGTCGTCGGCGTCGGGAGCGTCGGCACGCGATGCCTCCTCGTGCTCCTCGAGTCGCGGCAGGGCGCGCCGCTGTTCCTGCAGTTCAAGGAGGCGACCGTCTCCGTGCTCGAACGCTACGCCGGCGATGCCGGGTTCGAGAACGCGGGGGAGCGCGTGGTGCGCGGCCAGCGGCTCATGCAGACCGAGGGCGACATCCTGCTCGGCTGGTCACGCTACGAGCGGCCGGACGGCGGTGAGGTGGACTTCTACGTGCGGCAGCTGTGGGACGGCAAGGCATCGCTCGAGATCGACGAGATGGGCCCCGGGAGGCTCGCGCGCTACGCGTGGCATTGCGGCGCGGTTCTCGCGCTGGCCCACGCCCGGAGCGGCGATGCCGCGGCCATCGCCGCCTACCTGGGGGAGGACGACGCCGCCGACCGGGTCCTCGCGGAGTTCGCGCGCGGATACGCGGACCTCAACGAGGCCGATCATGCGGCCCACCAGGCGGCGATCGCCGACGGCAGGATCGTCGCCGTGACCGGGGTCTGAGCTGGGCGTCACACCGTTCCCGCGCGTCACTTCAGGCACAGGTGTCATTGGGAGTCGGTTGGGGGCGGGGGCTCGGCGCGCGGCACGGCTCCTTGCTCCCTAGACTCGACGGCGGGGGAGCTCGAGGCAGGGGGCCTGGTATGAGCACGGATGCGCCGGAGCGGACCGTCGTCGCGTGGTGGTCGAAGGATGCGGCCGATGCCGCCGACGAGCTCGGGACCGGGCTCGACGGACTGACGGGCGACGATGCGGCGGCGCGGCTCGCTCGATACGGGCCCAACGCGCTCACCGCCGCGAAAGCCGCCACGCTGTGGCAGCTCGCGCTGCGGCAGCTCGCGGACCCGATGAACCTCATGCTCGTCGCCGTCACCGCGATCTCGGCGGCCATCGGCGAGGTCTCGACCGCGATCATGGTCGGCCTGCTCGTGGTCTTCAACGTGTGGTCCGGCGCGAGCCAGGAGCGCAAGGCGCAGGCGAGCGTCGACGCGCTGGCGACCATGCAGGTCCCTCAGGTGCGCGTGCGACGCGACGGCGCGATCGTGCAGGTGCCGGCTCCGAACCTCGTCCCCGGCGACGTCATCGAGCTCGAGGCGGGGGACATCGTGCCCGCCGACGCCCGCATCGTCCGCGCGATCACGCTCGAGACGCAGGAGGCGGCGCTCACGGGGGAGAGCGCGCCCATCGAGAAGTCCGCCGACGCGCTCCCCGACCCCGACACCGCGCTCGGGGACCGGCGGTCGATGCTGTTCCAGAACACGTCCGTGACGCGCGGCACCGCGACGGCGCTCGTGGTCGCGACCGGCATGGAGACCGAGATGGGCGCGATCGCGACGATGCTCGCGACGGTCGAGCGTGTGCAGTCGCCGCTGCAGCGCGAGCTGTCCGCGCTCACCCGCATCATCGGCGCCGTCGCGTGGGGCGCCGTGGTGGTGATCGTCGGCCTCGGTGTCGCGCGCGGGCAGTCGTTCTCGGATCTCATGTTCCTCGGCACGGCGGTCGCGATCTCCGCGATCCCGACCGGCCTGCCGACGTTCGTGCAGGGGATGCTCTCCTGGGGCGCCTCGCGGCTCACCGAGGCCAAGGCGGTGGTCGCCTCGCTCAACGACGTCGAGACGCTCGGCGCGACCAGCGCGATCTGCTCGGACAAGACCGGCACGCTCACGATGAACCAGATGATGGCCCGGAGCGTGTGGGTCGGTGGCGAGACGTTCACGGTCGACGGCTCGGGCTACTCGTTCGAGGGCCGGGTGCGGCGCTCGCAGGGGGACGAGGTCCCGCTCGGCGCCCCGATCGCGTACGCGCTCGCGCTGCCCAACGACGCGACGGTGAGCGCGGACGGAGTGGTGGTGGGCGACCCCACGGAGGCGGCGTTCGTGGTGCTCGCGGAGAAGCTCGGCGTCGACGTCCCCGAGGTCAAGCGGCGCTTCCCGCGGGAGGCCGAGGTGCCCTTCGACTCGGAGTACAAGTTCATGGCGACCTTCCACCACGTCGCGTGGGAGGGCGAGCGGCGGCTCATCGGCGTGGTCAAGGGCGCTCCGGACGTGCTGCTCGCCCGCTCGACGCGGGCCTTCGTCGCGAGGCGCGAGACGGTGCCGGTCGCGGACCTCGCCGACGACGTCACCGCGGAGATCGAGCACCGGTCCTCTCAGGGCCTGCGCACGCTCGCGCTCGCGCTGCGGGTCTACGAGCCCGCAGAGGAGGAGGTCGTGCTCGCCGACCCCATGGCCGCGGTGGCCCAGCTGGGCTTCGTCGGGGTGGTCGGCATCGTCGATCCGCTCCGGCCCGAGGCGAAGGTCGCCGTCGACGAGGCGCACGCGGCCGGCATCGACGTGCGCATGATCACCGGCGACCACGTGGTCACCGCCGCGGCGATCGGGCGCGAGCTCGACCTGCCGGGCAACGGGCTGTCGGGCGCCGAGCTCGCGGCGCTCACCGACGACGAGCTCGACGCGCGGCTCGACGACCTCTCCGTCTTCGGGCGCGTCACCCCGCAGGACAAGCTCCGGCTGGTCCAACGACTGCAGGCGCGCGGCGAGGTGGTCGCGATGACCGGCGACGCGGTGAACGATGCGGCGGCCATCAAGCAGGCCGATATCGGCGTCGCGATGGGCTCGGGCTCCGAGGTCACCAAGCAGGCGGCGAAGCTGGTGCTCACCGACGACAACTTCGCCACGCTGGTGCGCGCGGTCAAGCTCGGCCGCGTGGTCTACGCCAAGATCACGTCCTACCTCACGTTCCAGCTGTCGCAGCTCATCGCGCTGCTGCTGCTCTTCGTGGTCGCGAGCCTCATCGACCTCAACGAGGGCGTGGCGCTCACGCCGGTGATGGTGCTGGTGCTCAACTTCGCGGTGGCGATCTTCGCGGTGCTGGTGATCCTGCTCGAGCCCGAGCAGCCGGGACTCATGCAGCGCCCGCCTCGCGACCCGTCCGCGGGCATCGCCTCGCCGCGCAACGTGGTGAGGTGGCTCATCTACGGAGGCGCGCTGTTCCTCGCGGCGCTGGTGCCGCTGCTCGTCGGGCGCGACGACCTCTCTCCAGACGAGGCGTCGCAGCCGATGACGATGGCCTTCGTCATCGTCGCGCTCGGCACCCTCACCACCGGGCTCCAGCTGCGTCGGGATCCCGAGTCCGGGCTCACCGGGCCGTGGGGCCGCGGCACGCGCATGCTGCTGTGGCCGGTCGCGTTCATCGTGCTCGCGACGGAGCTGGGCTTCATGCAGGCCTGGCTGCAGACCTCCTCCCTCACCGGAGGGGAGTGGCTCGCGTGCCTGGGGCTGACGGCCGGGGTCATGGTGGTGGTCGAGATCGACAAGGCCTACCGCCGCACGCGCGTCGAGCAGGTCGCGCCGACGGTCGCCGAGGCCGTCGCGCCCGCCCGCGGCCGCTGACCGCGCGCCCCGCCCCGCCCCGCCC
>NZ_BBLU01000019.1 GCF_000759715.1 Demequina mangrovi | reverse complement strand
CCCCTCGCGCACCACTGACGAAGGCCCCCGAGGACTCCTCGGGGGCCTTTCGCGTGCCCGGGAGGTGTCGAGCATCGTCCCAGGTAGTCGTCTTGTCCGATGTGTTCCGGCGGGTCGGACGGGTGGCGCAGGAATCCTCGGGAAACCTGATCCGCTTTCCTCATCATCGACCCGCGACGGCCGATCGCGCACCCCGTGACTACTTCGAACCTGGGCGTGCCGGTGGCACGCCACCGCATCGGCGCTGCTGCGCTGCTGACCGCGCTCGTGGGCGTGGTCTGTCTCCCGTCCGCGGCTCACGCGGATCCTCTCGACCCCGACTACACGGTCGACTCCCCCTCGGTGCACCTGTCGCAGGGCTCGACGCTCGCCTCGGGCGGCGACATGTACGACGGCGGCTACCTGAGCTTCACCGTGGACGGCGCGACGTCGGGCGAGACCCTGACCCTCGACGAGGACTCATCGCCCTCGACCGCGCTCGGCGTCGTGTCGCTGGTCGACGGCGTCGTCTATCTCGGCGACGGCGCCGCCGCGAACGCGATCGGCCAGACCAGCTCGACCCTGGACGGCGAGGGCGGCTCCGAGCTGCGCGTCGAGTTCACGTCCCCGATCACCAACCCGTCCTTCGAGGAGGGCAGCCTCGGCTGGACCTCCATCGAGAGCCGCGTCGACGTCGGCGTCACGAAGATCGCCGGCTACACCATCGAGGACACGGTCGACTGGGCGGCTCGCGCGGGCCGGAACTACAGCGATCCGTCCGACCCGACCCCGGTCTACCCGCCGAACGAGGACAACAACGTTCCGAGCTCGCTGGGCTCGTACACCACCTCGGTCACCCCGGACCAGCACAGCGACGGCGCGGCCTCGCTCCGCCTGCTGAGCCAGAGCATCACGACCAGCGCCGGGAACGATGTCGTCCACGGCCCGGCCGTGTACTCGTCGGAGTTCCAGGCGACCGCGGGCGACGACATCTACTTCGACTGGCGCGCCCTGGGGGGCGACGACGCGTACGACGTGTTCGGCTACCTGCTGAACACGGAGAGCGGAGTCCAGACCGAGCTCATCGATGCGGTCGGCGCGTCGGCCACCGCCACCACCGCCTGGGCCACCGTGGATGCCGAGATCCCCGCGACCGGCACCTACCGCTTCGTCTTCGTGTCCGGCACGTTCGACTTCACGGGCGGCCTCGCCGCCGGTGCCTCGCTCTACGTCGACAACGTGCGCGTGTACGGCTCCAAGGTGTCCAGCGCGGTCGTGAACGGCCTGGTGGACCGCGTGCGCTACGCGCGCACCGCGAGCAGCCAGGCGGCGGTCCAGGAGGCTCGCAACGTCTCGGTGCACGTGGCCAACGTCGACGGCAGCGTCACCGCCGACGAGGACCTGCCCGTCACCGTGAACGCGACGACGCCCGGCACGCCCGGCGTGTCGGTGGTCACCGCCGGAGACGGTCAGATCGCGGTGACGCTCACCGCCCCCGCCTCGGACGGCGGAGCCCCGATCACGGGCTACGAGTTCTCGACCGATGGTGGTGCCACGTGGACCGCCACGCCGGGTGGTTTGCTGCTGTTCACGCTCGACGACCTGACGAACGGGCGCCTCTACGAGCTGTCCTTTCGCGCGGTGAACGGCGTCGGGGCGAGCGCCGCGACCGCCGAGCACGAGGCGACGCCGTACACCGTCCCGAACGCGCCCTCGGTGCAGTCCGCGACCGCGGGAGACGGCGCGGCCACGGTCGTCGTCGATGAGCCGGGCTTCGACGGTGGTGCACCGATCACCCAGCACCAGTACTCGATCGACGGCGGCACGACGTGGATCGAGGTGCCCGAGGTCGGCACGACCTTCACCATCACCGGACTCACGAACGGCGTGGAGTACGAGGTCGTGAGCCGCGCGATCAACGCGGCCGGCACGAGCGCGACGTCGGCAGCCGTGGCGGTGACCCCCCGCACGGTGCCGTCGGCGCCGGGCGTCGCGTCGATCACGCCGGCTGATGGCGCGGTGGAGATCGAGCTGACCGCGCCCTCCTCGGACGGCGGCTCCGCGGTCATCCGCTACGAGTACTCGATCGACGGCGGCCTCACGTGGGAGCCCTTCGCGGCGGGCGCCCCCGGCATCACGGTCACGGGCCTCACCAACGGCTCCGACTACGCGTTCACCTTCCGCGCGGTGAACGGCGCGGGAGAGGGATCCTCGTCCGGGTCGTTCCACGTCTCGCCCTACACCGTCCCCGGCGCTCCGACCGTCGCGGTCGTGTCGGTGGGCGACGGCATGGTGGAGGCTCGGATCACCGCTCCGAGCTCCAACGGCGGCAGCGCCGTGACCGGCTACGAGTACTCGCTCGACGGCGGTGCGACCTGGTCCACCGCTCCTGCGGCCGGGGCCTCCTTCTCGATCGACGGCCTGAGCAACGGCGAGGCGCACGAGCTAGTGGCGCGCGCGATCAACGTTGCGGGTGCCGGCGCATCGTCCGCCCCGGGCGCGTTCACTCCGCTGGCGGTGCCCGCCGCTCCGACCATCACGGACGTGGTCCCGATGGACGGACGCCTGGTGGTCTCCTTCGACGGCGACGACGACCCGACCTCCCTCGCCGAGCGGTACGAGTACTCGCTCGACGGAGGCGATACCTGGGCGGCCGTTCCGGACGGCGTCTCTGCGTTCACGATCTCCGGCCTGACTAACGGCCGCGAGTACGCGGTGGTGCTGCGGGGCGTCAACGCCGCCGGCGACGGGGCGGTCTCCGACCCGGCGACCGGCACGCCGGCGACCGCGCCGTGGACCGGCGCGAGCGACGAGGCCGGTGATGCGGCGACGCCCGAGCTGGAGCCGGCGGTCACCGAGATGCTCGTCGACGGTTCGCCCGTGAAGCCTGCGGTGACCGCCGCGGGCAACGAGGTCGGGATCGAGGGCGGCGGCATCCGCATCGGCATCGTCGCTCGCAACGCCGACGGCAGCGAGCGCGAGCTCACCGCCGACGGCGCGCTGATCATGGTGAACGACGGCATCGTGACGGTCTCCGGCGAGGGTCTGCTGCCCGGAAGCACGGCGGACGTCTGGGCGTTCTCGACGCCGACCTTCATCGGCTCGGTGATCGTGGGCGCCGACGGCACCTTCACGCAGGACTTCGCGGTACCGAGCACGCTCGCCGCCGGCGAGCACACCCTTCAGGTGAACGGCGTCAACGCTGCCGGCGAGACCGTGTCGGCTCAGACCGGGATCCTCGTGGCGGACGCCGACTCCGACGGCATCCTCGCGGCGACCGGGGCGTCGGGCTTCGCGGTCCTGGGCGTCGCGTTCACGCTCGTCCTCGCGGGCGGCGCGCTGCTGGCCGTCCGGCGTCGCGCGACGGTGAGCGCCATGCCGCGCGGCTGATCGCGCACCCGCGAAAGGCCCCCGAGGACTCCTCGGGGGCCTTTCGCATTCCCGATTTCGGACGGAGCGCGCCGCGGTGGCACAGTGGTGACCGGGCTCCCGCAGCGGAGCACCCCACCTGCCCAGAACCGCATCGGCGCGGCCCGTCCGCCACCGCCGCAGCGGCGCGAACGAACGGAAGACATGTCCGACACCGCTCCGGTCCCCCTCTCCCTGACCCTCGGCGAGCCGACGGGCGTGACGCTCGATCCGGACCTGTGGGGGATCTTCCTCGAGGACATCAACTGGAGCCTCGACGGCGGCCTCAACGCGGAGCTGCTGCGCAACGGCGACTTCGAGTTTACGCACGCCGACCGGCCCGGCTGGGGCCCGCTCACCGCGTGGCAGCACACCGGCGAGGTCGAGATCCGTACCGAGGACCCCGTGCACCCGCACAACGGCACCTACGTGCGCCTCACCGGCCCCGTCACCCTCACCAACGAGGGCTTCGACGCGATCCGCGTCGAGGCCGGCGCTCGCTACCGCTTCTCCGCCTTCACCTGGCGCGTCCAGGGCGTGGGCGAGGCCGCGTTGGCGATCGTCGACGCCGCCGGGGAGCCCCTCGCCCAGGCGACGCTCGCGACGCCCGAGGGCGGCTGGCACGAGGCGAGCCTCGACCTCGTCGCCGAGCGAGGCGGCCTGGGCCGCCTCCGGGTCACCGTCCCGCGCGGGCTCACGCTCGAGCTCGACGCGCTGTCGCTCCGCCCGTGCGGATCGGACGGCGAGCCGCTCACGTTCCGCCAGGACCTGGTCGACACGCTGCGCGCGCTCGAGCCCTCCTTCGTGCGCTTCCCCGGCGGCTGCGTCGCGCACGGACTCGGCCTGGGCAACCTCTACCACTGGAAGCAGACCGTCGGCCCGCGCGAGGAGCGCGTCCCGAGCTTCAACACGTGGGGCTATCACCAGTCCCGGCAGATCGGCTATCTCGAGTACTTCGAGCTCTGCGAGCTCCTCGGCGCGACCCCGATGCCCATCGTCGCCGCCGGCGTGAGCTGCCAGAACCTCCGCGGACGCGCCGCCTGCATCCCGATGGAGGACATGCCGGCCTACGTCCAGGACATCCTCGACCTCGTCGAGTTCGCCAACGGCGGCCCCGACACCCGCTGGGGCGCGCGGCGCGCGGAGCTGGGCCACCCCGAGCCCTTCGGACTGCGCTGGCTCGGCCTCGGCAACGAGGACGAGATCACGCGCGACTTCGAGGTCCGCTACGCCATGGTCGCCGAGGCGCTGGCCTCGCAGCACCCCGAGGTGACGGTCATCGGCACGGCCGGCCCGCAGCCCTTCGGGCCCGACTTCGAGCGCGGCTGGGAGTTCGCGCGCGAGCAGCGCGTCGCCGTGGTCGACGAGCACGCCTACCGCACCCCGCGCTGGTTCCACCAGAACCTCGACCGCTACGACGACTACGACCGCGAGGGCCCCGCGGTGTACTTCGGCGAGTACGCGGCCCGCACCAACAGCGTCCGGTCGGCCCTCGCAGAGGCCGCCTTCATGATCACGATGGAGCGCAACGGCGACATCGTCCGTCTCGCCTCCTACGCGCCGCTCCTCGCGCGCCTCGGCACCACCCAGTGGGTGCCGGACCTCATCTACTTCGACGCGGACGATGTCCTGCCCAGCGCCTCGTACCACGTGCAGCGGATGTTCTCGGTGGAGCGCGGAGAGGCCGTCGTCGACGTCGCGCTCGAGGGCGAGACGCACGTGCCCGTCCCGCCGCGCCCGGCCGGCAACGTGCGGCTGGCCGCCCCCGGCGCCCGGGTGCGGGTGGACGATGCGTCGATCGACGGTGCGCCCGTCGCGCCCGTCGAGGTGGGCGAGTCCGAGGTCGAGCTGGGTGCCATCGGCGCGGACGGCGTCGTCGAGCTCACCGCCACGCGCGTCGAGGGGTCCGAGGGCATGATCGTCCGCCTGGGCGGCACCGGGACCGACGACTTCCTGCAGGTCGACCTCGGCTCGTGGCAGAACAAGACCACCGTGGTCCACTCGTTCGCCGACGGCATCTCCAACGACATCGACGGACCGTACGCGCACCCGGGGATGTCGACCGACGTGCCGATGCGGGTGCGGATCGCGCTCGACGGGCCGCGGATCCGCGTGTGGGTCGACGACGAGCTCCGTCACGACCTCGTCGAGGACCGGCGCCCCGAGCAGCGCGTGGTCGCGGGCTGCACCGTGCGCACGGCGGAGGACGGGACGCGGGAGCACGTGCTGCGCCTCGTCAACGCTACGGATCGGCCGCGTCGGGCAACCTTCGCGCTCCCGGAGGGAGGGGCCGCGCTCAGGGGCGTCGCGACGGTGCTCGCGGGCGCCGACCCCGACGCGGGTCAGCCTTTCGAGGCCTCGCCGGTCGAGCCGCGCGAGGTCGCGATCGACCTCGCCGCGGGCGAGCCGTGGGAGATCCCGGCGTGGTCGTTCACCGTGGCGGTGCTGCGCGCCGGGTGACGTGCGGAGGCTCGGGCGCCCGGCGCCCGAGCCTCAGGGAGTGATCAGGGGCACGAACCGATAGCCGCCGTGCTCGGTGACCCTCGCCTCCGCGGGGTCGTCCCGGGGCGGCATGCGGCGGACCACCCGCAGCATCGTGCCGTGGACCGGTGCCACCATCACCCCGCCCGGCGCGAGCTGCGCGACCAGGTCGAGCGGCAGCGTGCGCGCCATCGCGGACACCAGGACACGGTCGAAGGGCGCCTCGTCGGGGGCGCCCAGAACGCCCGGGTCGGCCTCGACGATGCGCGCCCACGGCACTCCTGCGCCGCTCAGATGGGCGGCGCCGAGCTCGACGAGCGCGGGCACGATCTCGGTGCCGAGCACCGTGCCCTCCGGCCCGGTGAGCTCCCCGAGCAGCGCCGTGGTCCATCCCGACCCCGCGCCCACGTCGAGCACGCTCATGCCGGGCCGGACGTCGAGGAGCCGGAGCATCTCGCGGACGGTGCTCGGCTGGCTGTTGGTCTGCCCGTGTCCGATCGACAGCGGCATGTCGAGTCCGGCGGACCGCCGCGCGCCCGGAGGCAGGAAGCGGGTCCGCGGCTGCGCCGCGAACGCGTCATCGACCCGGGTCATGCCTCCAGGCAAGCACGGCTCCGCCTCGCGCGCGGGGCGCGGCGGCCGCCGAGCTCAGTGACCGCCGGCGGCGATGTACGCGACGGCGCCGAGCACCGCGACCAGCGTGATGCCGAAGCAGATCCCGCCGAGCACCTTGCGACCGGTGGGCACGTTGCCCTCGGCGTCGCGCGCGCTCGGACCGGCGACGGTCCGCACGCCCAGCGCGAAGAGCGCGGGCAGGCCGGCACCGACCAGGATGCCGAACAGCAGGACGTTGCCCAGCGCGCTCCACTCGATGTACTCGCTCATCGGTCGCCTCCCTGCTCGTGGCCTGCGACGCCCACGGCGGCACGCTCCGGGGACTCCTCGGCGTCGACCGCGCGGATCGCGTCGACGGCCTCGACGGTGTCGACGGTGTCGACGGTGTCGACGGTCGCGACCGTCTCGTCGGTCCCGGCCGGTGCGTCACCCTCGCCAGGCGCCCACTCCTCGTTGACGTTGTTGTGGTCCACGGGCTTGCGACGCGACGCGACCCAGATCGCGGCGGACAGCGCGATGAGCACGCCGAACACCACGTACGAGCCGGCCTCGCCGCCGATGACCGCGCCGAGGCCGTAGGCCAGGGCGCCGACGGTCGCGGCCGCAGGGACGGTGATGAGCCACGCGACGAACATGCGGCCCGCGACGGACCAGCGCACCGAGGCGCCCTTCATGCCGACGCCGGAGCCGAGGATCGAGCCGGTCGCGACGTGCGTGGTGGAGAGCGAGTAGCCGAAGTGGCTCGACAGCAGGATGACCGCGGCGGACGACGTCTCGGCGGCCATGCCCTGGCGCGACTCGAGCTCGACGAGGCCCTTGCCGAGCGTGCGGATGACGCGCCAGCCGCCCAAGTAGGTGCCGATCGCCATGGCGAGCGCGCAGCTGAGGATCACCCAGAACGGGACGCCCGAGTCCGCGGGGACGGCGCCGCCTGCGATGAGCGCGAGCAGGATGATGCCCATCGACTTCTGCGCGTCGTTGGTGCCGTGCGCGAGGGAGACGAGCGACGCGGAGCCGATCTGGCCCCAGCGGAACATCCTGTCGTTGTCCTCCTGCTTGACGTTGCGCGTGAGGTGCGTGACCAGGCGGGTGCCGATCGCGCCGACGATGATCGCGACCACGGGCGCGATGAGGGCCGGGAGCAGCACCTTCGCGAGGAGGCCGCCCCACAGCACGCCGGAGGTGCCGGCGGCGGCGAGCACCGCGCCGACCACGCCGCCGATGAGTGCGTGGGACGAGCTCGATGGCAGCCCTAGCAGCCATGTCAGCAGGTTCCAGAGGATGCCGCCCGCGAGGCCCGCGAGCACCACCCCCAGGGTCACGACGTTCGCGTCGACGATGCCCTTGGCGATGGTCGCCGCGACGGTGAGGGACAGGAACGCGCCGACGAGGTTGAGCGACGCGGAGAGCAGGACGGCCTGCTTCGGCTTGAGAGCCCGGGTCGCGATGGTCGTCGCCATCGCGTTGCCGGTGTCATGGAAGCCGTTGGTGAAGTCGAATGCGAGGGCCGTCGCGACCACGACGACCAGAAGGAGGAGGGACTCGGTCACGGCGACCATTGTGAGGGTCTGTCAGGGGTGATCAGTAGGCATAACGTCGCAAGGTGCCACCGACGCGGTCCCGCGGGCGCGCCGCGCCCTGTGCGATGCAAGCGCTACCAGGACACTCGATGTTCACCAAGAATTAACCGAGATCTCCCTCGACATACAGCCAGAAGCCGTTCTCACGCACGAAGCGGCTGGTCTCGCGGTGCTGACCGATCGACAGCACGCCGGTGGCGTGGTGGGCCACGAAGGTGACGGTGCCCGCATCGTCCCCCTCCTGGCCGCCCGCGGTCGCGATGACCTCGAGCCCGCGCCACTCGGTGTCCTCGAGTCCCGCGGCGACGTCGAGCGGCCGCGTGCTCGGATGCCACGTGCTCGCGAGGTACGCCGCGTCGCGCCGCACGAACGCGGTGTAGCGCGAGCGCATGAGCGCCTCGGCGGTCGGGGCATGAGCGTCGCCGCGCAGGAACGGGCGGCAGCACTCGGCGAAGGCCGCGCCGGAGCCGCAGGGGCAGGCTGCGGCCATCAGCGCGTCCTCGCCGCGGCGCCGTCGATCGCGCCCCGGACCGCGGCCGCGAAGCCGTCGACGTCCTCCGGGGTGGTGTCCCAGGCGCACATCCAGCGCGCCTCGACGGTGTCCGGCGCCGCCCCGGGCTGCCAGTCGTAGAAGCGGAACGCCGCGCGCACGGCCTCGGCGGCGGCGCGCGGCAGCTCGACGAAGACCGCGTTGGACTCGGTGTCCTGAGTGAAGCGGATCGCGCCGGCCTCCGCGAGCGGCGCGAGGGCCTCGCGCAGACGGGCGGCCATCGCGTTCGCCTGGCGGGCGTTGCGCAGCCACAGCGGCGTGCCGGTCACGTCGATCGAGGACAGCAGCGCGGTGAGCTGGGCCGACACGTAGCGCATCTTCGAGCCGAGCTGCATGGTCGACTTGCGCAGGTACGGAAGGTCGTGGGCGAGCGAGCCGCGCAGCTCGGGCGAGAGGATCACCACCGCCTCGCCCAGCATCGCGCCGTTCTTGGTGCCGCCGAAGGACAGGACGTCCGCGCCCGCGGTGGCCGTCCTGAGGTCGACGCCCAGCGCCGCGGCGGCGTTCGCGATGCGCGCGCCGTCCATGTGGACGCGCATCCCGAGCTCATGGGCGGCGTACGTGAGCTCCGCCATCTGCTCGAGCGAGTACAGCGTCCCGAGCTCGGTGCTCTGGGTCACGGACAGCACCACGGGCTGGGCGCGGTGGATGTCGCCCAGGTCGCGCGCGTAGCGGCCCAGCTGATCGGGGTCGAGGCGACCGTCCGGTGCCGGCAGCGGCAGGATCTTGAGCCCGCCGACCCGCTCGGGCGCGCCGTTCTCGTCGCTGTTGATGTGCGCGTGCTCGGAGGCGACGATGCCGCCCCAGCGCGGGCTGAGCGCCATGAGGGAGACGATGTTGGCCCCGGTGCCGTTGAAGACGGGGAAGCCGAGCGCGTGGTCGCCGAAGGTGGAGGCGATGGCCGCGTCGAAGGCCGCGGTGGCGGCATCGGCGCCGTACGCGACGTCGTGACCCTCGTTGGCGGCGGCCATGGCGGCCATGACCTCGGGGTGGACGGCGGCGTAGTTGTCGGAGGCGAAATGGACGGTGCGGTTCACCTCAGAAGTCTGTCACGGCTCGTCCGTTCCGCCCTCCCGGGAAGCGGCGCTACAGTTCCCGCACCCAGCGCGTGCCCTGCGTGCTGAAGCCCACGTTGCGCAGGTACTCGCGGTCGAGCTCGGGGCGGGTCTCGATCTCGACGCGACGGAAGCCCTCGGAGGTGAGCGCGCCGGAGTCGCGGTAGACGAACTCCCCCGGCGTGAAGTCACGGAAGCGCGGCTTCACCCAGTCGAGCTCGACCAGTCCGACGCCGCCGCCCTCGTCGCGGAGCGCGACCACGCCCACCGCCTCGTCGCCGCGGGTCACCAGGTACGTCGCGCGCCTCCCGCCCGAGGCGAGGGTGCGCGCGGCGAAGTCGGGACGATGCGCGGCGATGTCCGCGGCGTGGACCTTGAGGAAGTGCTGGAGGAACGGGTCCTCGGGCGAGACGGAGAGCACCTGGTAGACGCCCGGATCGTGGCGCTCGCGGGTGAGGCGCAGGATCCAGTAGGCGTTGATGAGGACGATCGCGCCGTTCATCGCCACGAACGGCCAGATCTCGAAGATCGTGTTGTACACCGTCGCGAGCAGCGATCCCGCGAGGTTCATCCAGCGGAAGCGCAGCATGCGCGCCTGCATGAGCGACCAGACGACCAGGATCGAGCCGATCCAGCCGAGCGCCTCCCATACGGTGTCCATGCGCTCAGCGTAGGCGGATGCAGGCACGATGCGCCGGGTGAGAGCGTCGGGCGTCGGGTGCGGCGTACCCTCGTCGGATGGCCGAGTCGGTGCGGGTGGACGCGTGGGTGTGGGCGGTGCGCCTGTACAAGACGCGCTCGCTGGCGACCGCCGCCTGCCGCGCCGGTCACGTGCGGATCGACGGCGAGCGCGCGAAGCCCGCGCAGAAGGTGGGCGTGGGCAGCACGGTCGAGGTGCGCGGCGGCGAGCGCGTGCGCATCGTCGAGGTGCGCCAGCTGCTGTCCAAGCGCGTCGGTGCGCCCGTCGCGCAGGCCGCGTATCTCGATCACAGCCCGCCGCCTCCGCCCAAGGAGCTCGCCTCGCCGTTCGGGCAGCGCGACCGCGGCGCCGGCCGGCCCACCAAGAAGGAGCGCCGCGAGATCGACCGCCTGCGCGGTCGCGCCCGCGGCTAGGGCGAGGGCTCGTCGCGGCTCGCTCGGACGCTCGAGCCGGCCGCACCGGCGCCGTGGGTCCGGTGCGCGATGAGCGCGCGGTGCCGATGCCCGTGTCCGGGTCCTCGCACTTCTCATGCACGAACGACGTGCCTCTGCGCTCGCGCCTTTCATGCGCGAACGACGTGCCTGCGCGCTCGTGCTTCACATGCGCGAACGACGTACCTGCGCGCTCGCGCGTGAAAAGTGCGAGGACCCGGCACCTCACATGTCTCTCCCGCAGCGGCACGCCGGACCCGGGCGCTGCGATGATGGCGCCATGACCTCACCGTTCCGGATCATGACCGTCTGCACCGGCAACATCTGCCGCTCGCCCATGGCCGAGGTGGTGCTCAAGGCGCGGCTCGCGGAGGCCGGGCTCGGCGACGCGGTCGAGGTGACCTCGACGGGCGTGAGCGACGAGGAGCGCGGCAACCCCATCGACCGCCGCGCCGCCGTGGTGCTGCGCGACGCGGGCTACATCGTCCCCCGGCGTGCGGCGCGGCGGGTCACCGCCGCGGACCTCGGCTCCGCCGATCTGGTGCTCGCCATGACCGAGGGCCACGCCCGCCGGCTCCGCGTCCTCACGGACCGTCCCGTGGTGCGCCTCTACCGCGAGTTCGACCCCGAGGCGCCCGCGCTGATCGAGGGCCGCGAGCAGGACCTCGACATCGACGACCCCTGGTACGGCGGGATCGAGGACTTCCGCGTCACGCTCGCGCAGGTCGAGGCGGGCGCGGGCGGCGTGGTCGCCGCGGTCCGCGAGGCGCTCACGGGAGCGGTCGACCCCCGCTGAGCGCCGCGCCCGGTGGGACGATGCGCCGGCCGGAACCGCCGCATCGTCCCCGAGGGGGCCTCAATCCGCCTGGTGCACCGGCTTCGCGCCCCAGATGCGGTCGAGGTAGTCCTGGATCGAGCGGTCCGAGCTGAAGAAGCCCGAGCGCGCGACGTTGAGGACGGCGGAGCGGCTCCACGCCTCGTGGTCGGCGTAGGCCTCCTCGACCCGCTCCTGCGCGTCGATGTACGCGCGGAAGTCCGCGAGGGCCATGAAGCGGTCGCGCTCGGTGAGGCTCGAGAAGATCGACGCCACCGCGCCGCCCCGCTCGCCGCCCGTGAACGCGCCCGAGGCGAGCAGGTCCAGCGCCGCCTTGAGCTCGGGGTCGGACTCGTAGTACTCGCCCGGGTCGTAACCGGCCGCCTGAAGCTCCGCGGCCTCGGGCTCGGTCATGCCGAAGAGGAAGAAGTTCTCGTCGCCCACGAGCTGGCGGATCTCGACGTTCGCGCCGTCGTCCGTGCCGATGGTGAGCGCGCCGTTGAGCGCGAACTTCATGTTGCCCGTGCCGGACGCCTCCTTGCCCGCGAGCGAGATCTGCTCGGACAGGTCGGCGGCAGGGATGAGCGTCTCGGCGAGCCCCACGTTGTAGTTGGCCGGGAAGACCACCTTGAGCCGGCCCTGGAGCGCCGGGTCGATGTTGATGGTGGCGCCGACCGCGTTGATGAGCTCGATGGTCTCCTTGGCGCGGACGTAGCCGGGCGCGGCCTTCGCGCCGAACACGAACGTGCGCGGCGTGACCGACTCCAGCGGCAGGCGACCCGAGGTGATGCCCTCGTACAGCGACACGATGTGCAGGAGCTTGAGGCTCTGGCGCTTGTACTCGTGGAGCCGCTTGACCATCGCGTCGAGCATCGCATCGCCCGCGATCTCGAGGCCGTCGCGCTCCGCGAGCACCCGCGCGAGGCGGTGCTTGTTCGCGCCCTTGATCTCGCGGAAGCGGCGGCGGAACTCCGCATCGTCCGCGAGCGGCTCGAGGCCGCGCAGCTGCTCGAGGTCGGTGATCCAGCCGTCGCCGATCGCCTCGGTGATGAGCCCCGACAGCCCGGGGTTCGCGAGCCTGACGAAGCGTCGGGGCGTGACACCGTTGGTGACGTTGGTGAACTTGTCCGGCCACAGCTCCGCGAAGTCGTTGAGGACCTTGTCCCGCAGCAGCTCGGAGTGCAGCGCCGCGACGCCGTTGACCTTGAAGCCCGCGACGGTCGCGAGGTGCGCCATCCGGACCGAGCGCTCGGGCTGCTCGGCGATGATCGACATGCGGCGCACGCGGAGCTCGTCGCCCGGGTAGGTCGCGCGCAGCTCCTCGAGGAAGCCCTCGTTGATGCGGTAGATGATCTCGAGGTGGCGCGGCAGCAGGCGTCCGAGCAGGTCCACGGACCACACCTCGAGCGCCTCGGGCAGCAGCGTGTGGCAGGTGTACGCGAAGACCTTCTGCGTCACCTCCCACGCCTCGTCCCAGCCCCAGCCGCGCTCGTCGACCAGGATGCGCATGAGCTCGGGCACCGCGATCACCGGGTGGGTGTCGTTGAGCTGCCAGGTGATGCGCTCCGGGAGGCGGTGGAGGTCGTAGTCGTCGGGCAGCACCGTCTCGAGGAAGTCGCGCAGCGACGCGGCCACGAAGAAGTACTGCTGCTGCAGGCGCAGCTCCTTGCCCTGGGGCGTCGAGTCCTCGGGGTAGAGCACCTTGGAGATGTTCTCCGCGAAGGTGCGCGCCCGGACCGCCTCGGCGTAGTCGCCGGCGTTGAAGATCGCGAGGTCGAACTCGTGCTGAGCCTTCGCGCTCCACAGCCGCAGCGTGTTGACGCGGCCGTTGCGGTAGCCCGGCACCATGTAGTTGTACGGCACCGCGGTGACGTGCCAGTCCGGGATCCACGTGCGCGCGACGTCGCTGCCCTCGACCGCCTCGGTGCGGCCGCCGAAGGACACCTCGACCGCGTTCTCCGGGTGGGGGATCTCCCACGGCGAGCCCAGGCGCAGCCAGTGGTCCGGCTTCTCGACCTGCTTGCCGTCGACGAAGGTCTGACGGAAGATCCCGTACTCGTAGCGGATGCCGTAGCCGATCGACGGCACGTTGAGCGTCGCGAGCGAGTCGATGAAGCACGCGGCGAGGCGGCCGAGGCCGCCGTTGCCGAGGCCCGGCTCGATCTCGACGCTGCGCAGCTCGTCGATGTCGACGCCCAGGAGCCGCAGCGACTCCGCGGCGATCTCCTCGAGATCCGTCGCGAGCAGGGCGTTCTCGAGCTGCGGGCCCAGGAGGAACTCGGCGGACAGGTACGCGACCGTCTTCGCCTGGTCGCGGTACTGGTGCCGCAGCGCGGTGAGCCACCGCGTCGAGAGGTAGTGGCGCACGGTGCGCGCCAGCGCGAGGTACTTGTCGTTCGCCGATGCCCGGTCGAGGTCGACGCCCTGCCCGTAGTTGATCTCGTGCAGGAACTGCCACGTGAAGGCCTCGACGGTGTGGTCGGGAGCGGCCATGGGAGGCGTGTAGTCGTTCACATTTGCCAATGTAGGCGTTGTCGGGCCTGGTCGCCTGGGCCGTCGCACAGTTTTAACATTCGGCGCGTCCGGACGAGGCACCTTGCGGGGCTCTGCCCGACCGTCGGTGGCGCCGCATCGTCCCTGCACGGCAGACTGGCGCCCATGCGCGGCATCATCCTCGCGGGCGGCTCAGGGACGCGCCTGCACCCCATCACCCAGGGAGTCTCGAAGCAGCTGCTCCCCGTCTACGACAAGCCGCTCGTCTACTACCCTCTCTCGACGCTGCTGCTCGCCGGCATCGACGAGATCCTGGTGATCAGCACCCCGCACGATCTCCCGCAGTTCCAGCGGCTGCTCGGCGACGGCTCGCGCTTCGGGATCTCGCTCAGCTACGCGGAGCAGCCCGAGCCTCAGGGCCTCGCGCAGGCCTTCACCATCGGCGCGGACTTCATCGGCGACGAGCGCGTGGCGCTGGTGCTCGGCGACAACGTCTTCTACGGCCCCGGCCTGGGCCTGCACCTCCAGCGCTTCGCGGAGGTCGACGGCGGCGCGGTGTTCGCGTATCACGTGGCCGATCCGCGCGCCTACGGCGTGGTGGAGTTCGACGACGAGGGGCGCGCGCTGTCGCTCGAGGAGAAGCCCGAGAGCCCGCGCTCCGAGTACGCCGTCCCCGGCCTCTACTTCTACGACAACGAGGTGGTCGAGATCGCGCGCACCATCGCGCCCTCGCCCCGCGGCGAGTACGAGATCACCTCGATCAACCAGCACTACCTCGAGCGCGGCCGCCTCCATGTCGAGGTGCTCCCGCGCGGCACCGCGTGGCTCGACACCGGCACGTTCGACTCGCTGCTCGAGGCCAGCCAGTTCGTGCAGGCCGTCGAGCGCCGCCAGGGGCTGAAGATCGGCGCGCCCGAGGAGATCGCGTGGCGCCGCGGCCTCCTCACCGACGACGAGCTGCGCTCGCGAGCCGAGGCGCTGGTGAAGTCGGGCTACGGCCAGTACCTGCTGTCGCTGCTCGAGCGCTCGGCGGTCGGGGCGTCCCGATGAGGCTGCTGGTCACGGGTGGGGCGGGGTTCATCGGGGCGAACTTCGTGCGGCTGACGCTGTCGCATCGTCCGGACGTGTCGGTGACGGTGCTGGACCTGCTCACCTATGCGGGCAACACGGCGTCGCTGCCGGAGGACCCGCGGGTGACGCTGGTCAAGGGCGACATCGCGGATGCGGAGATGGTCGACGCGCTGGTGCGCGAGGCCGATGCGGTGGTCCACTTCGCGGCCGAGTCCCACAACGACAACTCGCTGGACGACCCGTGGCCGTTCGTGCACACCAACCTGGTGGGCACGTTCCAGCTGCTCGAGGCGGCCCGACGCCACCGGGTGCGCTTCCATCACGTCAGCACGGACGAGGTCTACGGCGACCTGCCGCTCGAGGGTGGGGAGCGCTTCACGCCGGACACGCCGTACAACCCGTCGTCGCCGTACTCGTCGACCAAGGCAGGCTCGGACCTCATGGTCCGTGCGTGGGTGCGGTCCTTCGGGCTCGAGGCGACCATCTCGAACTGCTCGAACAACTACGGGCCCTTCCAGCACGTGGAGAAGTTCATCCCCCGCCAGATCACCAACCTGATCGACGGGGTGCGGCCCAAGCTCTACGGGGCCGGTCTGAACGTGCGCGACTGGATCCACGTCGACGACCACAACCGGGCCGTGTGGACCATCCTCGAGTCCGGCCGCATCGGCGAGACCTATCTCATCGGCGCCGACGGGGAGGTCGACAACAGGACCGTCATCGAGACGATCCTCGAGCTGACGGGGCACGAGCCGACCGACTACGACCACGTCGCCGACCGCCCCGGACACGACCTCAGGTACGCCATCGACGCGACCCGGCTGCGCGAGGAGCTCGGCTGGGAGCCCGTCTACCCCGACTTCCGTGCCGGCCTGGCCGCGACCATCGACTGGTACCGCGCCCACGAGGCCTGGTGGCGACCCCAGAAGCTCGAGACCGAGCTGAGGTACCAGCGCCTCGGGCGGTAGGGGGCGCTTCCCCCGAAGTGGTAGGTGAGGGTCGCTTCTCGCGGATTCTCCCCTCGCAGCGGTAGCTGAGTGTCGGCGCCGGGGCCCGGCTGCGAATACCCGGCGCGCGGCACAGGCCCGGCGCTGCGGCAACGGGATCGGTTGGGGATCGACGCTCACCTCCCGCTGCAGCGCCGCGACCTGCCAGAACCGACACTGAACCACCACTGCCGCGGTGAGACTTCGCAGAACCGACACTCACCTACCACTTGCGCTGGTGGGGGGAGGGGCGGAGTCAGCCGATGACGTCGTGGAACAGCGCCCGGTAGCGCGCTCCCACCGCCTCGACCGAGTACTCCTGCGCGCGCTCGCGCGCGGCGACCCCCAGCGCGGCGCGCAGCTCCTGGTCCTCGACGATCACCTCGAGGCTGCGGGCGAGCGCATCGGGGTCGCCCTCGGGCACGAGCACGCCTGAGTGTCCCGCCTGGATCGCCTCGTTGAGCCCCGGCAGGTCCGAGGCGACCACCGCGCAGCCGGCGCCCATCGCCTCGAGCATCGCGACGGGCAGCCCGTCCTGGTCGCCCGAGGCCGCGCGGCGTGACGGGAACACCGCGATGCCCGACCGCGACAGCGCCGCGTCCAGCTCGGCGCGACCCAGCTGGCCCAGGAACGTCACCCGCAGCCCCTCGGCCTGCGCCTCGAGGCGAGCGCGCTCGGGGCCGTCGCCCACGATGGTGAGGTCGAGCCGCGCATGCGTGCGCCGCATCGCCTCGAGCAGCACGTCGAAGCCCTTCTTCTCGACCAGTCGGCCCACCGCGAGGAGGTGCACCGGGTGCTTGCGCGTCGCGGGCTTGGCGGTCTGGCGGTCGTCGTGCGCGAGCGAGCCGACGCGCGCCCCCATGGGGATCACGTGCGTGGTCGCGGGGTCCGCCCCCAGCGCGAGGACGCGTTCGCGCATGTCGGCGTTCATCACCGTGACCGCCGAGGCGGCGCGCATCACTCGCGACTTCTGCGCCCGGGCTGGGGCGTTGTCGAGCGCGTAGAGGTCGCCGCCCAGCGTGGTGACGACGGTGGGCACGGAGGAGGCGTACCGCCGCGCGACGATGCCCTGCGGGATGATCCAGTGCGCATGGATCGCGTCGGGCCGGAAGTCGCGGATCTCGCGCCGCAGCGCGCTCGCCAGCCCGCCGAGCAGGAACGGCACCTGCGCGAGCCGCGACCGCCGCGCCCGGACGTTCTCGAGGATCGCGCCGTCGGCGAGGTCCTCCCAGCGCTCCGGGAAGTAGCGGTAGCGGACCACCTCGACCGTGTCGCTCAGCCGCTCGGCGGTCGCCGCGCCGGGGACCGCCGGGGCGAGCACCCGCACCTCGAACTCGCGGCCCAGCTCGCGCGACAGATCCGCGACGAAGGCGGGCGTCCCGTCGCCCTCGCGTGCGGGCAGCGTCGAGGTCAGGACGAGCACGCGCGGCAGCGCCATAGGATGAACTCCGACGTGGAGAGGCGGGTGGGTGAGCACAGTGTATGACGTGGCCGTGGTCGGCTCGGGCGGCTTCCTCGGCTCCACGATCGCAGCGCATCTCACCTCCGCGGGCGCCGCCGTCACCGGATTCACCAGGGAAGACCCGATCCTGGCGGACGATGCGCTCGCGCCGCGCGCGCACGACGTCCCGGTGATCGTGTGGGCCGCCGGGGGCATCACCCCCACCGTCGCGGCGGAGGATCCGGACGCCGTCGAGGCAGAGCTGGACGCCTTCCGCGCCTTCGCCCGTGCGGCCGCCGCGCGACCCGTCCCGCCGCGCATCGTGCTGCTGTCCTCGGGAGGAGCGATCTACGGCCGTCCCGCCGTCCCGCCCTACGCGGAGTCCGAGCCGCCGCACCCGCCCAACGCGTACGGCGCGTACAAGCTGGCGCAGGAGCGCATCGTCTCCGAGGCGGGGCTCGACCTCACCGCGATCCGCATCGCGAACGCGTACGGACCCGCCCAGCGCGGCGCGCGCGGGCAGGGCGTGCTCGCGATCTGGATGCGAGAGGTCCGTGAGGGCCGCGCCGTCACGCTTCACGGCGACGGCGCGGTCGCGCGCGACTACGTTCACGCCGACGACGTCGCCGACCTGGTCGCGCGGGTGATCGCGCATGAGGCGCCGCCCCGCGTGGTCAACTGCGGCTCCGGGACGCCGACCTCGCTCGCGGACCTCCTCGCGCTGCTGAGGGAGGTGGCGGGCGATGCGCTCCGGGTCGAGCAGCTCCCGCATCGCGGCGTCGACCCGGACTCGACGTGGCTCGACGTCGCGCGGGCGCGCAACGAGCTCGGCTGGGAGCCGCGCATCGCGCTCGCCGACGGCATCGCCGACATGTGGGCGCGGACCTCCGCATGAGGGCCGCGTCGTGAGGGCCGCGCTGCGCTGGGGCTTCCTGGCCGTCGCCGTCGTGCTGCTCGCGTGGGCGGTGATCACCGGCTGGGACGAGGTCTCGGCGGCGCTGCGCGACCTCACCTGGGGTGCGATCGTCGGGGCGCTCGCGGCCTGCGTGCTCGCGCTCGGCGTCAACGCGATGTCCTGGCGCGCGGTCATGCGCGCGATCGGCCTCACCGCGACCGTGCCCGAGGCGCTGCGGGTCTTCCTGCTGTCGCAGGTGGGCAAGTACGTGCCGGGATCCGTGTGGCCGGTGCTCGCGCAGGCCGAGTTCGCGCGCGACCACGGCGTGAGCCGGCCTCGCGCGATGACGGGGTCGATCGTCGCGATGGTGGTGGGCGTGGTGACGTCCGCGATCGTCGGCGCGGTGGGGCTGGTGCTCGCCGTGCCGGACGCGCTCGCGACCTACTGGTGGGTGCTCGTGGTCGCGGCGGCGCTCGCGGCGCTGCTGGTGCCCGCGGTGCTCGCCCGCGTGGTCGCGCTCGCCTTCCGCGTCACGCGTCGCGACGAGGAGCCGGCCCGCATCGGCGGCCGCGCGCTGCTGGCCTCGGCCGCGTGGTCGGCGCTCATGTGGGTGGTGCTCGGCGTCCACGCATGGCTGCTGCTGCGCGAGCTCGCGCCGGGCGCGGGCCTCGTCATCGCGACGGGCGCCTTCGCGTTCGCGTGGCTGGTCGGCTTCCTCGTGGTGGTCGCGCCGGCCGGGGCGGGCGCGCGCGAGGCCGCGCTGGCGCTGGTGCTCGCGCCCGTCGCCACGCCCGCGCAGGCGTTGAGCCTCGCGCTCGTGAGCCGCTTCCTCATGACGGCGGCCGATGCGATCGGGCTGGCCGCCGGGATCGCTATCGGCGGACGACGTCCCGCGGCTCGGCGGGCTCAGGCTCCGGAGCCGCCTCGGGAGACGGGGCCGGGTCCGCAGGACGCGTGACCGCGATCGGCGTGATCGGCCCGTACTGCTGCTCCTTGAGACGCTCGAGCTGATCCTCCGCGAGGATGCGGTTGGTCTTCTGCAGGTCCGAGAGCACGCCGAGCGCGACGCAGATGATCGCGGCGGACAGCAGCGCGAGGCCGAGCATGAGCGACTGGATGTGGTTGCCGTCGTCCCCCAGCACGCGCAGCACGGCGAAGCGCACGTAGGGGAAGACGCCGACCACCCCGAACAGCGTCGCGAGCGACGCGAAGATGCCCCACGGCCGGAACATGATGTACGAGCGCAGGATCGCCTGGCCCGACTTCATCATGTGCTCGAACACGTTCTTGAACAGGCGCGACTCGCGCGTCTTCGGGTTGGTCTCCACCGGCACCGAGGCGATGGCGAGGCGCTTGTTGCCCGCCTGGATGATCGTCTCCATGCAGTAGCTGAACTGCGTGATGATGTTGAGCCGGTAGAGCGAGAAGCGCGAGTACGCCCGGAAGCCCGAGGCGGCGTCCGGAAGGCGCGTCCCGGCGGCCTGGTTCACCACCCACGACCCGAAGCGCTGCATCGTCTTCTTGAACGGCGAGAAGTGCGCGATCGTCTGCGTCTGGCGGTCGCCGATGACGATCTCGGCCTCGCCCGCGAGGATCGGCGCGACCAGGTCGGGGATGCGCTCCTGCGGGTACTGGTTGTCGCCGTCGGTGTTGACCACAATGTCCGCGCCGCCGCGCAGCGCGTGCTCGACGCCGTCGCGGAACGAGCGCGCGAGGCCCATGGTGCGCGCGTGCCGGATCACCGTGGCGCCGTACGAACGCGCCACCTCGGAGGTGCGGTCCGTCGAACCGTCGTCGATCACCAGGATCTCGATCTCGTCGACCCCGGGGATGCGCGTCGGGATCGACTCGAGCACGAGGGGCAGCGTCGTCTCCTCGTTGAGGCACGGGACCTGGATGACCACCTTCACAGTCCCAGGGTAGTGCGGGACCTCGTCCGAGATGTCAGGCGTGTGACGCCGACGTGAGCGTCGGGTGAAATGTGGGAATTGTCATGCCGTGCGAGCCGCGGACCGCCTAGTGTCGGGATCGTCCCTTATGCGCTCGCACGAAAGGATATGAGCGAGAATGACACGCACTGCTGCCACGAGGGCGCGGATCGCGGGGGCCGCCGGCGTCGCCGGCCTCCTCGCCGCCGCCCTCGCCGTCCCCGCCTCCGCAGCCGAGGAGGGTCAGACCGATATCCAGATCCTCGGCATCAACGACTTCCACGGGCGCATCCTGCCCGACTCCTTCGGCGGATCCGCCGGCGCCGCATCGATGGCGACCGGCGTCGCCGAGCTCGAGGCGCTCTACCCCAACACGGTCTTCGCCGCCGCGGGCGACCTCATCGGCGCCTCGACGTTCGAGAGCTTCATCGCGCACGACAAGCCGACCATCGACGTGCTCAACGCCATGGACCTCGACGTCTCCTCGGTGGGCAACCACGAGTTCGACCAGGGGTACCTGGACCTCGTCGACCGGGTGATGGCGCCCTACGACCCCGTCACCAACCCGTACGGCGGCGCGTCCTGGGAGTACCTGGGCGCCAACGTGCGCTTCGTCGACACCGGCGACCCCGCGCTGCCCGAGACCTGGATCCAGACCTTCGGCGAGATCGAGGTCGGCTTCATCGGAGCGGTGACCGAGGAGACCCCGTCGCTCGTCTCGCCCGACGGCGTCGCGATGCTCGAGTTCGAGGACGAGGCGCTCGCGGCCAACCGCAGCGCCGCGGTCCTCGAGGACGAGGGTGCCGACGTGGTGATCCTGCTGGTCCACGAGGGCGCGCCGACCGTCGAGTACGCGGACGCGGTCGACACCTCGAACAACTTCGGGCAGATGCTCGCGGACCTCGATCCCAGCATCGACGCCGTGATCTCCGGCCACACGCACATGGCCTACGACCACGACGTGCCCGTCGCGGAGTGGGCAGGCAACGCGGTGACCGAGCGGCCGGTCGTCTCGGCAGGCCAGTACGGCATGTACCTCAACCAGCTCATCTTCACGGTGGACGATGCGACGGGCGAGATCGTGTCGATCGACAGCTCCCTCATCGACCTGTGGGAGAGCGGCGCCGACGCGCCGGTCTTCCCGGAGGACCCGGACGTGGCCGCGATCGTCGCGCTCGCGGCGGAGGAGGCCGACGAGCTCGGCGCGGTCGAGCTCGGCGACCTCGACGGGCCGCTGTACCGCGCCCGCATCGAGGGCGGCTCGTCCGGCTCCTCGCGCGGCGCGGAGTCGACGCTCGGCAACGCCGTGGCGGAGGTCCAGAAGGACGCCACGGAGACGCTCGGGGTGGAGCTCGCCTTCATGAACCCGGGCGGCCTGCGCGCCGACATGCTCGGCGCGGCGGCGGGCACCGGCGACTACCCGAGCCCCGTCACCTACAAGGAGGCCGCGGGCGTCCAGCCGTTCGCCAACACGTTGGTGGCGATGACGCTCACGGGCGAGCAGGTCGCCGCGGTGCTCGAGGAGCAGTGGCAGCCCGACGGGTCGTCGCGGCCGTTCCTGCGGCTCGGCACCTCGGACGGCTTCGCGTACACCTACGACCCGACCGCCGAGGCCGGGTCCCGGATCCTCGAGATGACCCTCGACGGCGAGCCGATCGCGCCCGCGGACACCGTCCGCGTGGTGGTGAACTCGTTCCTCGCCGCGGGCGGCGACAACTTCACCACCTTCGCCGAGGGTACCGATCGCGCCGACTCGGGCCGCATCGACCTCAACGCGATGGTCGACTACCTGGCCGACTACGGCTCGATCGGCCCGGACTACGCCCAGCATTCGGTGGGTGTGACCGGCACCGACGGCCTCCAGGCCGGCTCGGAGGCGACCCTCGAGCTCTCCTCGCTGGCCTTCACCGGCGCGGGCGAGCCGGTCGACGAGACGGTGACGGTGAAGCTCGGCAAGGTCACGCTCGGCGAGTTCGCGGTCGACGGCTCGCTTCCCACCGACCTCTACGACGAGCAGGGCACGGCGGCCGTGACGTTCACGGTCCCCAAGCGCCTCAAGGGCGAGCAGACGCTCACCATCACCGGCGCGACCACCGGCACCGAGGTGTCGATGACCGTCGAGGTCGAGAAGAAGGCGAAGAAGGACAAGAAGCCGAAGAAGCGCCGCCGGTAACGGAGGCGTCTCTCCCGCGGATGCGTGACGGGGCCGGGCCGCGAGGCCCGGCCCCGTTCCGCGTCCGGCCGTGCCGGGTTCGCCACACGCGCGCCGCGCACGGGTCGCGTACGCGACGCGATACGCAACAATGGCCCGGTGACCTCCTTCGCCGACCGACACATCGGACCCGACGCCCCTGCTCTCGACGCCATGCTCGGCGCGGTGGGGCACGCCTCGCTCGACACGCTCGTCGAGGCGGCGGTGCCCGCCTCGATCCGCCGCGACGACGTGCTGGTGCTGCCCGACCCGCGCTCCGAGAGCGAGGTGCTGGCGGACCTCCAGGCCTTCGCGGACCGCAACAGCGTGCAGGTGTCGATGATCGGCCAGGGCTACTACGACACGATCACGCCGATGGTGATCCAGCGCAACGTGCTCGAGAACCCGGCCTGGTACACCGCCTACACGCCGTACCAGGCGGAGATCTCGCAGGGCCGCCTCGAGGCGATGCTCAACTTCCAGACGATGATCGCGGACCTCACCGCGCTGCCGGTCGCGGGCGCGTCGCTGCTCGACGAGGCGACCGCCGTCTCGGAGGCCATGCTGCTCATGCGCCGCGCCGTGCGCGGCAAGGCGGACGGGCTCATCGTGCTCGACGCCGAGTGCCTGCCGCAGACCGTCGAGGTGGTGACGGCGCAGGCGGAGGCGATCGGTCTCCGGCTCGAGGTCGCCGAGCTCGGCGAGGGCTGGGAGGCCCCCGAGGACCTCGTGGGCCTCGTGATCCAGCAGCCCGGGCGCACCGGCATCGTCCGCGAGGTCGCTCCGCTCATCGAGTCCGCCCACGCCGTCGGCGCGCTGGTGACGGTCGCGGCGGACCTGCTCTCGCTGTGCGTGATCAAGGCGCCGGGCGAGCTGGGCGCGGACATCGCGGTCGGCTCCGCGCAGCGCTTCGGTGTGCCGCTGTTCTTCGGCGGCCCGCACGCCGCGTACATCTCGGTCCGCCAGGGCCTCGAGCGCCAGCTTCCCGGGCGCCTCGTCGGCGTGAGCGTCGACGCGGACGGAGACCCGGCCTACCGCCTCGCGCTCCAGACCCGCGAGCAGCACATCCGCCGCGACAAGGCGACGTCCAACATCTGCACCGCCCAGGCGCTGCTCGCCGTCATCGCGAGCTTCTACGCCGTCTACCACGGCCCCGAGGGGCTGCGCGAGATCGCGCTGCGCGTCCACACCATGGCCGCGACCCTCGCCGACGCGCTCCGCGCGCGCGGCGTGGCGATCCGCCACGAGCACTTCTTCGACACCGTCGTCATCGACGTCCCGCGCGGGGCGGACTCCGTGATCGCGCGCATCGCGACGCGCGGCATCAACGTCCACCGCCTCGACGAGGACTCGGTCGCGATCGCGTGCGACGAGAAGACCACGCCCGAGATCCTCACCGCGCTGGTCGAGGCGATCCTCGACCGTCGGGCGAACTGGCCCGTCTACACCGGCCCGTCGGTCACCATCCCGATCGCGCTGCGTCGCTCCTCGGACTACCTCGAGCACCCGATCTTCCACGCGCACCGCTCCGAGACGTCGCTCATGCGGTACATGCGCCGCCTCGCCGACCGCGACCTCGCGCTCGACCGCACGATGATCCCGCTGGGCTCGTGCACCATGAAGCTCAACGCCGCCGTGGAGATGGCGGCCGTGAGCTGGCCGGAGTTCGCGCAGATCCACCCGTTCGCGCCCGCGGACCAGACCGCCGGCTACCGCGAGATGATCGCGCAGCTCGAGGACCAGCTCGCCGAGATCACCGGCTACGCCGCCGTCTCCGTGCAGCCCAACGCGGGCTCGCGCGGCGAGTACGCGGGCCTCCTCGCGATCCGCGGCTACCACCGCTCGCGCGGCGAGGGCGAGCGCGACGTGTGCCTCATCCCCGCCTCGGCCCACGGCACCAACGCCGCCTCGGCGGTGCTCGCCGGCATGCGCGTCGTGGTCGTCGCGACGGCCGAGGACGGCGAGGTGAGCCTCGAGGACCTGCGTGCGAAGCTCGCGGACCACGAGGGCAAGGTGAGCTGCATCATGATCACCTACCCGTCGACCCACGGCGTCTTCGAGGAGCACGTGGGCGAGGTGTGCGCCGCGGTGCACGAGGCCGGCGGCCAGGTGTACATCGACGGCGCCAACCTCAACGCGCTCGTGGGACTCGCGAAGCCCGGCCACTTCGGCGGCGACGTCTCGCACCTCAACCTCCACAAGACGTTCTGCATCCCGCACGGCGGCGGCGGTCCCGGCGTCGGCCCTGTCGCGGTCGCCGAGCACCTGGTGCCCTTCCTCCCGCGCTCGCTCGCGCCGGTGCAGTCCCCGGCCGAGCTGCGTCGCGAGGGCGCCGCGGTCGCGGCCGCCCCCTACGGCTCGGCGGGCATCCTGCCGATCTCGTGGGCGTACATCGCGCTCATGGGGCACGAGGGCCTGCGCCGCGCCACGGAGACCGCGGTGCTCGCGGCCAACTACGTCGCGGCGCGCCTCGAGGAGCACTACCCGGTGCTGTTCCGCGGCCCGGGCGGGTTGGTCGCGCACGAGTGCATCCTCGACATCCGCCCCCTCACCAAGGCCACCGGCATCACCGCCGAGGACATCGCGAAGCGTCTCATCGACTTCGGCATCCACGCCCCGACGATGTCCTTCCCTGTCGCAGGGACGCTCATGGTCGAGCCCACGGAGTCCGAGGACCTGGTCGAGATCGACCGCTTCATCGAGGCGATGGTGACCATCCGCGAGGAGATCGCCGCGGTCGAGCGCGGCGAGATCGCGGCGGAGCGCTCGGCGCTGCGTCACGCTCCTCACACGGTCGCGATGGTGTCGGGCGACGCGTGGGACCAGGACTACACGCGCGAGCAGGCGGCCTTCCCGGTCGCGTCGCTCCGCGTGGACAAGTACTGGGCCCCCGTGCGGCGCATCGACAACGCCCACGGCGACCGCAACCTCGTGTGCGCGTGCCCGCCGCTCGACGAGTACGAGGCCTGACCCGAGCATCGGCCTCGCGTTCGACGGCGTGCGCGGCGTGCGCGGCTACCCTGACGTCATGAGCCCGACGACCCCGCCCCGCTGGCAGAGCGCCGGGTCGGGACGGTCATGACGCGGCAGCCGCTCCAACCGCCGGTGATGCCCGGCTACACCTACGTGCGGCCGCTCGGCCAGGGCGGCTTCGCGGACGTGTTCCTCTACCAGCAGGACATGCCGCGGCGGCAGGTCGCGGTCAAGGTGCTGCACTCGAAGGTGCACGAGTCCGCGGCGCGCGCGCTCGGCGTCGAGGCGGACGTCATGGCGGCCCTCAGCGCGCACCCGTCGATCCTCACCCTCCACGAGGCGTCCGTGTCGGGCGACGGGCGGCCGTACATGGTGGTCGAGTACTGCCCCGGCTCGCTCGCCAACCGGTACCGCGCGGAGCGGATCCCGGTGGCCGACGTGCTCGCGGTCGGGATCCAGATCGCGTCGGCGGTCGAGGCGGCGCATCGCATCGGCATGCTGCACCGCGACATCAAGCCGTCGAACATCCTCGTGACGCAGTTCGGTCATCCCGTGCTCGCCGACTTCGGCGTCGCGACCGCGGTGATGGCCGGCGACGCGGACGATGTCGCGATGAGCCCGCCGTGGAGCGCCCCCGAGGTGGTCGACCGGATGAGCTCGGGCACCGTCGCCTCCGACGTGTGGTCCCTCGCGGCGACCGTCTACACGCTGCTCGCGCAGCACAGCCCGTTCGACGAGGCGGATCGGCGGCTGCCCCAGGACGCCCTCAAGGCCCGCATCGTCAAGGCGCGCTACCGCGCCGTGGGGCGCGACGACGTGCCGGCCTCGCTCGACGCCGCGCTCGCTGGCGGCATGAGGAAGGATCCCGGCGACCGCTACCCCAGCGCCCTCGCGTTCGGGCAGGCGCTGCAGGCCGTGCAGCGCGAGCTCTCGCTCCCGGTGACCCCGCTCGAGGTCCCCACGGAGGCCTGGGCGCACTCGTCGAGGGTCACCGTCGACGATGAGGCGCCGCGGGGCCCGCGCCGCTCGCATGTGCCGGTCGCGCAGCGGCGCCGCCCGGCGGCGACCGGGACGCTCACGCGGCAGCCGCATGCCACGCCGCGGACGTTCGTCGCCTGGGTGGTCGGCGCCGCCGCGGCCGCCGCCGTCACCACCGTGCTCGTCATGACCCTGGCGGGCGGCGGGTGACCGACGTCGGCCGCGCGACCGCTGCGCGGCGCCGCCGCACGACCCGCATCGTCACGGGCGTCGCGCTCGTCGCGGCCGTGGTGGGCGTCGCGGTCGCCCCCGGCTTCGACGAGCGCGAGGCCGACTCCGTCGATCCGACCGTCTGGGCGCTTCAGACGTCGACCGGCGAGCGGTACGCGCGCGTCAACACCGAGCTCGCGGAGCTCGACACCGTCAAGGAGGTCGACTCGCCCAGCGAGATCGTCCAGCACGGCGACCGGCTCCTGATGCTGTCCTCGGGCTACACCAACGTCGCGACGATCGACGTGGGCCGGCCGCGCGACCTCGACGCCGGGGCGGAGGGGGTCACCGAGACCCCCGCCGGCACCACCGCGGTCGCGGCCGAGGGCGACGTCATCGCGTACCTCGCGGCGGACGGCGACGTGCTGGTGGGACGCATCTCCGACGGGACGGCGCTCGAGCCGCGCGAGGTGGTGCTCGACTCGGGCGAGGGCCTGCGCGCGGTCGCGGTCGCGGTGACGGCGGACGGCGACGTCGCGGCGTGGTCGCCCGCGCATGGCGGGGTGGTCCGCGCCGGCGCGGACGGCGGGCTCGACGGCGTCGACAGCGTCGCGGGAGCCCCCGAGGACGGCACCTACCAGGTGTCCTTCGCCGCGGACGACTGGGTGCTGCTCGACGTCGACACCGGCGAGCTGTGGCGCGAGGGCCAGGACGGCGCGATCGCGACGGGGACCGACGCCGATGCGCGGCTCCAGCGGTCGACGGCGACCCCCGACGTGCGCATCGCGGACGGCCGCGGGCTGGTGCTCGTGCCCGCCGACGGCGCTGCGGCGCAGCGGGTCTTCGGCTCCTCCGCGGCGGCGGGCGTGCCGGCGGCGCCCACCGAGCTCGACGGCGTGGTCTACGCGGCGTGGCTGCCCGCGGGCTCCGCGGGCGGCACGCTGTGGAGCTCCGCCGGGCCCACGGTCGCGCTCGACTACGGCGACGCGGTGCTCGGCGAGCGCCGCGAGCCCTCGCTGCGCTCCAACGGGTCGCGCATGGTGCTCAACGAGTCCCGCAGCGGATGGGTGTGGGACGTGCCGTCCGGGACGCTCGTCGCCTCGTCGCAGGAATGGGATCCCGACGAGCAGACCACGACCACGCAGGAGGATCAGGTCCAGGCGTCCGAGGTGCGCGACCCGCGCCCTCCGGTGGCGGAGGACGACGCGCTCGGCGTGCGTGCGGGCCGCCAGGTGCGGCTGCCGGTGCTGCTCAACGACCACGACCCGAACGGCGACCTGCTCACCATCGACCCGGCCTCCCTCGACCAGCCCGACTCGCGCTTCGGCACGGTCGCGGTCGGCGACGACGGCCAGTCGCTCGTGGTGACGGTCGCCGCGGACGCCTCCGGGAGCGCGACGCTGTCCTATGCGGTGTCGGACGGCACGGGAGCGGCGGGCATCTCCGAGCCCGCCGAGGTGACGCTCACCGTCTCGGGCGGCGACGCGGCGCCGGAGTGGTGCGGCACCGAGGGCTGCCTCGCGCCGTGGCCCGCGCCGCGCGTCGAGGCCGGCGGCACGGTGGCGGTCGACGTGCTCGAGGGCTGGGTCGATCCGGACGGGGACCCGGTCTACGTCGCGTCCGCGACGTCCGAGGACCCCGAGGTCGCGGTCGCGGCGGCCCCTGACGGCACCGTGGTGGTGCGCCACGGGGGCGAGTCCACGCTCGTGGAGGTCGACGTCACCGTCGCCGACGCGCGCGGCTGGACCGCGACGCGCACGCTCAACGTGTCGGTGGTGGGCTCGGCGCGCCTCACCGTCGAGCCGCTCGCCGTGACGGCGCTCCAGGGCGTGCGCACCGCCATCGAGCTGGCCGACCGGGTCACGGGCGGGTCCGGATCGCCCGTGGTGACGGAGGCCGGGGTCGACCCGGCGGACTCCGCGACCGTCGAGATCACCCCCGACGCGACGGGCGTGCTGTTCGAGGCGGACGAGCCCGGGACGTACACGGTCGAGGTGACGGTGGTCGACGGCGCGCTTCAGACCCGCGGCAGCGCGCGCGTCACCGTGGTGGCGCCCGAGGACGAGGCGCTCGCGACGGTGCCGCTGACCGCCTTCGTCCGCCCGCACGAGGACGTTACGGTCGACGTGCTCGACGCGGTCACCAACCCCGGCGGACGCGTGCTGCTCCTGTCCGACGCCTCGGTGGACGCCGCGACCGGCGCGCGCATCGACGCCTCGATCGTGGGCCACGGCGCGCTGCGCCTCTCGGGTGCCACGGGCGACGACCAGGCCGGCGTGCTCGGCGTGGTCACGTACACGGTGTCCGACGGGTCGGGGCGCGCCGCCATGACGGTCCGCGGCGAGATCACCGTGATGCTGCTCGACGCGTCGGTGCCCGCGCCCCCGCTCGCGACGGACGATGCGATCACCGTCCGGGCGGGCGGGCAGGTCGACGTCCGCGTGCTCGCGAACGACGTCGCGGCGGCGGGCGCCGTGATCGCGCTCGACCCCGGCTCCGTCGCGGCTCCCGACGGGGACGGCCTCGCCTTCGCCGCGGGCCCGCTGGTGCGCATCCTCGCGCCCGACACCCCTGGCACCTACCGCATCCCCTACGTCTCCTACGTCCTCGGCTACCCGTCCCAGCGCGACACCGCGAGCATCGTGGTGACCGTGACCGACGGCACCGAGAACGCCGCGCCCACGCCCCCTGACCTCGCGGGACGCGCGTCCTCCGGCGAGGAGGTCCGGCTGCCCTTCGACGGCACCGGCGTGGACCCCGACGGCGACGACGTCCGGCTCGACGCCGTGATCACCCAGCCCGCGAACGGCGCGGCGCGCGTGAGCGTCGACGGCGCCGCGCTGGTCTACACGTCGATCGCAGGCTTCGCGGGGCAGGACGCCTTCGAGTTCCGCGTCATCGACGCGCGCGGCCGCACCGCGACCGTGACGGCGCGCGTCGGGGTGGTCGCGGTGGAGGCGGATCCCGCACCCGTCACCTACGCGGATCTGGTGCAGGTGCAGGCGGGCACCGGGCGACAGGTGGTGGTCCAGCCGCTCGCCAACGATCTCGACCTCACGGGAGGCGAGCTCGAGATCGTCGACGTGCGGCCGGACGCCGCGGAGGGCACCGACGAGCGTGAGGCGCTCGCGGCCCTGCTGCCCACGGCCGCCGCGCTGGAGCGGTCGCTCGCCGAGGGCACCGTGACCTTCGAGGTGCCCGAGGACATCGGCACGTACTCGTTCCTCTACACCGCGCGCAACGCGACCGGATCGCTCGGCCAGGGGCGCATCGTGCTCAAGGCCGTGCGCGAGAAGGTGGTGGACGTGCCGGTGATCGCCGACACGGTGCTGTCCCTCGAGGACCGCGACGCGTTCCCGCAGGGCGTCGACGTGCTCGACGGCACCGTCGCCTGGGCGAGCGGCGACGCCCCGACGCTCGCGCTGTCGCTGTGGGGCGCGCCGGCGGACCTCACGGTCGACGGCTCGAGCATCGCCGGGCCGCTGCCGGACGAGACGCGCGTGATCGCGTTCCAGGTCGAGGGCACCGACTTCGCGGGCGACCCGACCGTCGGCTACGGCTTCCTGCGCGTCCTCGGCGGCCGCGACCTGCGGCTCGCCCTGCGCGAGGACGCGCGCATCCAGGCCGACGAGGACAGCCAGGCCACGGTCGACGTGGTCCCGCTCCTCGCCGCCCCCGACGGCACCGCGATCGAGGTCGACGGCGCCCAGGTGACCGCGGGCGGCGCGCGCGAGGCGGGCCGCTGCGTCAGCGCGGGCGGCACCACGGTCCGCTACGAGGCCGGGCGCGGTGCGCCCTACACCGACACGTGCCTCATCGCCGCGCGTCTGGTGGGCCAGGAGGCGTGGACCGTGCTGCCCGTCCCGGTCACCGTCGTGCCGACCGATCCGGTGCCGGGACTGGTGAGCGCCTCGCTCGAGCTCTCGCCGGGCGAGAGCGCGGACTTCGATCTCGGCGCGATGGTGACCTGGCCCGCGGGCGCCGAGGCCGCCGAGGTGGACGTGGTCGCGAGCTACTCGGGCCAGCTGTTCACCGTGCGCCGCGAAGGCGCCACGCTGCGCATCGCCGCGGCCGACACCTCCTCGCCCGGACGCACCGAGTCCGTCACCGTGTCGCTGCCCGGTCATCCCGAGGTGCAGGCGCGCGCGCTGTCCCTCGTGGTCGGTCCCGCGCCCTCCAAGCTGCCCAAGGGCGGCGCGGTGGTGCAGCGCTGCTCCCAGAGCGACGGCGACGGCTGCACCTTCCGGGTGATCGAGGCTGCCGGAGAGGTGAACCCGCTGCCGGGGACGCCCCTCGAGGTGGTCGACGTCACCGGGGCGCAGGACTGCCCCGACGTCACGTTCGCGGTCGCGGGGCCCGACGAGATCCGGGCCAGCTGGACCGCGGACGCCGCGGGAGGCGTGTGCGACGCGGTGTTCCGGGTGCGCGACGCCCAGGGCCGCGTGAGCGGAGGCGACCGCCGCGGCTCGATCTCGCTCGACCTCCAGGGCTATCCGCGCGCCGCGTCGAGCGTGGTCCAGACCGACTTCGGCGACGGCACCGCGACGCTGAGCGTCACCCCGGGCGCCGCGGCGGGCGCGTATCCGGCGCTGCTGGGCTTCGACGTCGTCGCCGGGAGCACCACGGTCGCGACGTGCACGCCGCAGGGCGTGTGCACGCCGATGACCGGTCTCGCCAACGGCGCGAAGGCGACCTACACCGCGTACGCCGTCAACGCGGTGGGCCGCGCGCGCTCGGGACCGAGCGTCCAGGCCTGGGCCTACGCCGCGCCCGAGCAGCCGACGCTCGTGTCCTGGCAGCCGGCGGTCACCTCCGGCGACGGCGGCCGCATCGACCTGGTGCTCGACATCGCCGACGCCTCGACCAGCGCGGTCCGGATCGCTGTCGGCGGCACCGAGCAGACCGTGGCGGTGGGGTCGGGACGTCAGCGGCTCGACGGCATCGCGATCGGCTCGAACACCCCGGTCACGGTGACCGTCTCGCCGCTCACGGGCCTCGATCTGCCTCCCGCCGGTGCGGCCGAGGCGGTCGGCACCGCGCTGACCTTCACCGCGAACGGCATCGGCCGCCCGGTCATCACCGCCGCCACCCACGAGTACACGCCCGGGGACGACGAGGCGTCCGTCACCGCGACGGTGACCGCGGGCGGCGCGGGCGCGGAGACCTGGGTGGGTCACGTCGCCAAGGGACGATGCGCGGACACGGTGCTCGCGTCCGGCGGCACCGTGACGCTGACGGTCCCCATCGACGGCAACGCCACCAACACCGTGACGGTGTGCGCCGAGAGCCGCGTCGACGAGCGGATGTTCGGCGAGGCCGAGACCGTGGACGTGGTCTTCGCGGCCTTCCAGGACCCGGGCGCACCCGTGCTCCAGCGCGGCTACCGCGTGGCCTCGACCTGCGAGGGCGGCGGCACCAGCTGCACCACCGCGCTCATCGGACAGCCGCAGTGGCAGCCGCATGCGGGCCTCGAGCTCTGGTACCGGGGCTCGGACGGCTCGACGTCGCAGTCCTTCGCCGACGTCATGGTCGCCGGCCGTGACGTCACGGTCGACGCCTACTACTGCGTGAACTTCGGCGGCGGGGTCCGGACCTGCTCCGACGCGACGACGCCGGTGACGGCCGAGTCCGGCGCGTCCTACCGTCCCACCGTGACCTTCGCCGCGTGCACCGTCGGCACGGTGCCGACCGCGACCTTCGGCGGCACGGCGGCCGACTTCGCCGCGACCGTGACGATGCTCGACGCGGACGGCGTCGTGACCGACGACGCGAGCCTCATGCGGACCGCGACCGTCACGGTCGCGTTCCAGGGCGCGCTGACGGGCATCGTCGACTGGACCGGCGCCGCCGTCACCTGCGGCGGCGTCCCGCCGGAGCCGACCCCCGATCCCACGCCCACCCCCGACCCGACGGTGTCGCCGTGACGGCGCCCGCGCATCGGCCCCACCCGGGCCGCGACGAAAGGAGGCCGCTGTGGCCCTGACCTCCGAGCACACGCAGTGGTTCGAGACCACCTTCGGCAAGCTCGTCGACAACGTCGAGCGCGCCGTGGTCGGCAAGCGGCACGTGATCGAGCTCGCGTTCACCGCGATGATCGCGGAGGGGCACCTGCTGCTCGAGGACGTCCCCGGCACCGGCAAGACGTCGCTCGCCCGCGCGATCGCGCAGACCGTCAAGGGCACGAGCACGCGCATCCAGTTCACGCCCGACCTGCTGCCCGGCGACGTCACGGGCGTCACCGTCTACGACCAGGGACGCTTCGAGTTCCATCACGGGCCGGTGTTCGCCAACGTGGTGCTGGCCGACGAGGTCAACCGCGCCTCGCCCAAGACGCAGTCCGCGCTCCTCGAGGTGATGGAGGAGCGGCAGGTGACGGTCGACGGCGTCACGCGCGAGGTCGGGGCGCCGTTCATGGTGGTCGCGACGCAGAACCCCATCGAGCAGGCCGGCACGTACTCGCTGCCCGAGGCGCAGCTCGACCGCTTCCTCATGCGCACGTCGCTCGGCTACCCGGACCACGCGGCGACGCTGCGCATCCTCGACCCGGCGCGGCATGCGCGGGTGGTGGTGCCCGCGATCGCCGAGCTCGACACCATCACGACCATGTCGGGGCTCACGCACGACGTGCAGCAGCACGCCCTCATCTCCGACTACATCGCCCGCCTCGTCGGCGCGACCCGCAGCGCGACGCAGGTGCGGCTCGGCGCGTCGATGCGCGGCGCGCTCGCGCTCGCCGCCTCGTGCCGCGCGTGGGCGCTCGCCCACGGCCGCCACTACGTGGTCCCGGACGACGTGAAGGCGCTGGCCGAGGTGGTCCTCGCGCACCGGCTCATCCTCGACCCCGAGGCGGAGTTCGACGGCGTGACCCAGGGCGCCGTCATCGGCCAGATCCTCCTGGACACCCCGCCCCCCAGCCAGCGGGACCTCGTGTGAGCGAGCGCCCCGACCTCACCGCGACCCGGACGCGCACCGCCGCGACCGGGACGTACTCGACGCGCACGGAGGTCGCCGACGTGCCGCGCGGGAGGGTCGTCGGGGCGCGCCTGAGGTTCGACCGCGCGGCGCGCACGGTCGGCGACGTCGGGTCCTCGGCGTGGCGGTCGGTGCGCGGCGTGGTCACGCCCGCCGGCTGGGCCGTCGCGGGCTGGACCGTCCTGGGGCTCGCCGCGGGCCTCGGCTGGGGCTGGGAGGAGGCGCTGGTCGCAGGCGTCGCCGGCCTCCTGCTGCTGGCCGCCGCGGTGCCGTTCCTGCTCGGCGACGTGAGCTACCGGGTGACCTTCGAGCTCGACCGCGACGCCGTGGTCGCGGGCGAGCCCACCGCGGGCTCGGTCGTCGTGGTCAACGAGGGGCGCCGGGCGGCGCTGCCGGGGACGGTCGAGCTGCCGGTGGGCGAGGCGCTCGTCGAGCTCCACGTGCCCCTGCTCCGCGGCGGCGCCACGTGGGCGGACCGGGTGGTCATCCCGGCCCGCCGTCGCGGCATCGTCGACGTGGGGCCCGCGGCCTCGACCCGCACCGACCCGCTGCACCTCCTGCGCCGCCACCGCGCATGGGACGAGGTCCAGACGCTGTACGTGCACCCCCGCACGGTCGAGGTGCCGAGCACGTCGCTGGGATGGGTGCGCGACCTCGAGGGCCAGGCCGTCCGGATCCTCACCAGCGAGGACATCTCGTTCCATGCCGTCCGCGAGTACCAGCGCGGGGACGCGCAGCGGCACATCCACTGGAAGTCGACCGCGAAGACCGGCACGCTCATGGTCCGCCAGTTCGAGGAGACGCGGCGCTCGCTGCTCACGCTCGTGCTCGACGCGGACGCCGCCTCGTACCGCGACGAGGAGGAGTTCGAGATGGCCGTGAGCGCGCTCGCGTCCCTGGGCACGCGCGCCATCCGCGACGGCCGGGAGGTGCGGGTGGTCGCGAGCGGCGAGGTGCCGGAGTTCGCGCGCGCCTCGGTCCGTGCGCTGCGGGCGCTGCGCGTCGGGGCGCCGCGCGCCCTGCTCGACGACCTCTCCGGGATCGAGGCGAGCGAGGACGCCATGGCGCTCGCGACCGTCACCCGGATGGTCGCGGAGAACGATCAAGGCACGTCCCTCGCCGTCCTCATCACCGGCTCGGCGCTCGGCCACGACCGCCTGCGCACCGCGGCCCTCCGGCTCCCGGCGGACGTGTCCGTGGGCGCGGTGGTGTGCGCGCCCGCGCAGGAGCCCCGCATGCACGCGCTCGGCGGCATCCAGCTGGTGAGCCTCGGCGTGCTCGACGACCTCCGGCATCTGCTCGCGCGAGGGGCGGCCCGCGCATGACCAGGGGCGAGCGCGTCCGCCGGCCCGCGGTGCCGGCCACGGTGGTGCTCGGCGCGTGCGCGTACGCCGCCGCGATCGCCGCGACCATCATCTTCACGCTGCGCCCCGTGTTCGTCGGGGAGGGCACCATCGGCGCGCGCTACGGGCTCGTGATGCTCGTCGGGCTCGGGGTGGGCATGATCGCGAGCCTCGTGCCGGTCCTCGCGCGCCGCGGACCCGTGGCGGCGCTGGTCCTCCTCGGCGGCGGCTATCTGGCGGCCGCGCTGCTCGTCGCGATCCCCGGCGCGCTGCGCGGGCCCGAGCAGCTCGCCAGGGCCCTGGTCGAGGCGCTGCGGGCGCCCGTGACCGGCTGGAAGGACATCGTCACGCTGCCGACGCCGCTCGGCGAGTACGAGGCGACGCTCGCGGTGCCGCTCGTGCTGGTCGCCGCGACCGTCGCCGGCATCGTGTGGGCCGGGACGCGCGAGCGCTGGTGGGGCATCGCCGCGGCGATCGGCGGCGCCGGCTTCGCGACCGCGGTGGCGGTCGGCCCCGCGGCCCGCACCGGTCTCGACGCGCTGCCCGGGCTCGCCTCCGGGCTGAGCCGCGAGATCCTCCTGGGCCTCGCCGCGTGGGGCGCGAGCCTCGGCTGGATCCTGTGGCGCATGGCGCAGCAGCGCCGCGCGGCGCTGCGCGGGGCGGGAGGCGGCGTGCGCGGAGTCCGGGCTCCCGGCCGTGCGCTCGGGCGCTTCGGTCTCGGCGCCACGGTGCTCGCCGTCGCGCTCCTCGCGGCCGTGAGCGTCGCGGTGCCGGTCGCGCAGTCCCAGCCGCGCGACGTCGCGCGGACCTCCGTGACCCCGCGGCTGGTGGTCGACAGCTCGGTCTCGCCGCTGAGCACTTACCGGTCCTTCTTCGCCGGCGAGCTCCACGACGCGCCGCTCTTCACCGTGTCGGAGGTGTCGGGGCCGGTCTCGCGCATCCGCATCGCGACCCTGCCGTTCTTCGACGGCAGCGCGTTCACCGCGGTCGCCTCGCAGGGCTACACGCCGTTGCGCTTCCAGCGGGTCCCGTCGGACCTCTCGCTCGGCGGCGCCGAGCGTGTGAGCCTCACGGTGACCGTCGAGGGCCTCGAGGGGCCGTGGGCGCCCCTGCCCGGCGCGCTCGGCGGCGCGACCTTCGGCGGACCGCGCGCCGGATCCCTCGCCGACGCCTTCTACTACGCGCCCGAGGCCGCGTCCGCGGTGATCGCGCTCGACGGCGGCGTCGCGGCGGGCGACACCCTCACGGTCGCGGCCGCCGCCGCCCAGGAGACGCCGCTCGCGGAGGCGGGCCCTTCCCCCGGCGGCGCGGCCGTCGCGCCCGACCTCATCCCCGACTCGCTCAGCGAGTGGGTCGAGTCGCAGGAGGTCACCCGCGACGGCGCCGGGCTCGCGGAGCTGGTCGAGCGTCTGCGCTCGCGGGGCTACCTCAGCCACGCGCTCACGGCCGAGGGCACCCCGCAATGGATCGCCGCGCTCGGCGAGTACACGTTCGAGCCGTCCGCGGCGGGCCATTCGTACGACAGGATCGACCGCCTGTTCACCGCGCTGCTCGAGCGCGAGGGCGAGGCGGGCGAGAACGCGTCCGACGTCGCGCTGGTCGCCGCCGTCGGCGACGACGAGCAGTTCGCCGTGGCGGTCGCGCTCATGGCGGCGGATCTCGGCTTCCCCTCGCGCGTGGTGGTCGGCGTGCGGCTCGCCGACACCGATGCGCTCGGCTGGGTCCCCGACGCATGCGCCGACGTGTGCCGCGGACACCACCTCAGCGCGTGGACCGAGGTGCGGGCGGGCTCGGGCGAGTGGATCGCGGTCGACGTGACGCCGCAGCACTCCAGCCCGGTGAGCCCCTCGGTCGCGACGGAGGCGGACCCCGAGATCCCGACCGCCACCGACCCCGACCGTGCGGAGCCTGTCGACGCGGTCGCGGCGCTCAAGGGGCGCAGCGGCGGCGGCGAGGTCGCTCCCGCGCTCGAGGCGCACGAGTCCTGGTTCACCGGGCGGATCCGCACCGCCGTCGTGACCGCGATCATCGTCCTGCTGCTGCTCGGGCCGCTGCTCGGCGTGCTCGTCGCGAAGGCGGTGCGCCGCAGGCGCCGGAGGCGCGCGGCGCCCACCGCTGCCGCCGAGGGCGGCTGGGACGAGTACGTCGATCTCGGCGTCGACGCGGGCCTCGCGCCCATGCCGCTCGCGACCCGCCGCGAGATCGCGGAGGCGTACGGCACCACCCACGGCGCGACGCTGGCGGCGGTCGCGGACCGCGCGACCTTCACGGTCGAGGGCGTGGAGCAGGACGATGCGCGGCAGGTCTGGGAGCTTCTGGCGCTCGACCGCGCGGAGCTACGGGCGCGCCAAGGGGTGTGGCGTAGGCTCGCCACGCGTCTGTCGACCCGGTCGCTGCTGGGGCGCGGCTCCACGGTCAGGGACGATGCGGCGCACGAGCGAGAGCAGGCTGACGAGCGCTGGCGGACGGTTCCGTCACGCGCAGGCTCCTCATCGACGAGGAGACGCCGATGACACGGCAGGAAGGGGCGCGACGATGACCGCAGGAGCCATGACGGAGGTGTCCGGCGAGGTGGTGGGCGGCCTCACGCCGGCCGCGCTCGCGGTCGTGCTGATCGGCGCCTTCGTGGTCGGGCTCGTGTGGATGGGTCTCGCGCTCGGTGCGGTGTACGGCAAGGTCGGCGCCCGGGCGGTGCTCGCGTGGATCCCGGTGGTCCGTTACGCCGTGCTCGCGCACGTGACGCAGTCGTCGGTGCCCGGCACCGTGATCGCGCGCGTGGTCGCCGGGCTCGGTCTCGCCACCTGGCTCGTGGCCGCGGAGGTCGCGTCGGAGCCGACCGTCGCGCTCGTGGGCCTGGGCGTCGGCGCCGCCGCGGGCATCGTCGCGTGGGCGATGTGGATCATGCAGACGCACCGCTTCGGGCTCGACCACTCGCTCCCGGGCTCGCTGCCCGTGGTCGCGGCCGTCGCGCCCGGGCTGTGGGCCGCGATCGTCGGCTGGGGGTCGCTCCTCCGGCCCGCCGCGGGCCCTGCCCGCCCCGCCCCCGGCGAGGCCGCGCAGACCGCTGAGCCCGTCGAGGATGCCGAGCCCGTGGCGGTCGCTCCGCAGGCGGCGGTCGGGGCGTTCCTCGGCGATCGGACCGAGCCGGACCCGGAGCCCGCGACGCCGCAGGCGATCTTCGGTGCCTCCCCCGCATCCGTGCTGTGGGCACGGGTCCCCGAGCCCCCCGCGAACGTCGACGACATGTACCCGGTCGAGCCCTTCACCGGCACCGACGGCTACGCGCGCGTCGCCGTGCCGGCCGTGTCCGGCGCCGGTCAGGCCGAGCCGGAGCCCGAGTCCGCGCCCGAGCCGGAGCCTGCGTCGGACGAGGCTCCTGAGGCCGCCGAGGCGGAGACCCCTGAGGTCACCCAGGCGCCGGGCGAGGCGGAGGCCGCGGCCGCGCCCGAGCCCGAGGACGTCGACGAGCCGGCTCGCCCGGCGCGCGTGTCGCCCTTCGCGTCGCTCGCCCCCGAGGTGCTCCAACGCTCGGCCGAGGAGCGCGCGTGGCAGGCGTCGGTCGCGGATGCGGAGGCGGTCGAGCCTGAGACGGCCGAGCCGGAGCCGGAACCGGCGCCGCTGGCGGAGCCCGAGCCCGAGCCCGCGGCGGCCGAGCCGCAGGCGGAGCCGTCGCCCGTCGCCACCCCCGAGCTTGAGCCCGCCGCCGACGCGGCCCCCGCGGCCGAGGCCGACGC
>NZ_BBLU01000020.1 GCF_000759715.1 Demequina mangrovi | reverse complement strand
GTGGTAGCCCCGACGGGATTCGAACCCGCGCTACCGCCTTGAGAGGGCGGCGTGCTAGGCCGCTACACAACGGGGCCCCTAGCTGCTTCAGTCACCCTGACCGGGCGGCTGGCGCGAGATAAAACTTTACAGCATGGTTCGCGCAGATTCCAAATCGGGCTCCTGCGGGACCTCTCGCAACCGACACATCTTCGCATATCCAGGGATGACGATGCTCTGGAGGCTCAGCCCCAAGCCCCGTGGGGGGCGCCGCTCACCACGATGTGACGCAGGTCACACCCGCCGCCGGTCCCGCCGCACCCCTCTCCGCTCCCGCCACCCCTTGCCGCCTCGTCGCGCGTTATGTAAAGTTGAGCGCAAGCCACTCAACTTAGCGACAGCGCGCTTCACTGACAGGAGGAACCCCATGACCGCGCAGCCCTACTCCCCCGACGCCGCCGAGCAGCAGAGCGCCCTCGAGCAGTTCGGTCAGGACTTCACCGCCCTGGCCGAGCAGGGCGCGCTCGACCCGGTCATCGGACGCGACGAGGAGATCCGCCGCGTCATGCAGGTGCTGACGCGCCGCACCAAGAACAACGCGGTGCTCATCGGCGAGCCCGGCGTGGGCAAGACCGCCATCGTCGAGGGGCTCGCGCAGCGCATCGTCGCCGGCGACGTCCCCTCCTCCCTCAAGGACCGCCGGGTCATCGAGATCGCGATGAGCTCGATCGTCGCCGGCGCGGCGTTCCGCGGCCAGTTCGAGGAGCGCCTCAAGGCCGTTCTCAAGGAGGTCGAGGAGTCCGAGGGCCGCATCATCCTCTTCGTCGACGAGCTCCACACCATCGTGGGCGCGGGCCGAGCCGAGGGCTCGGTCGACGCGGGCAACATCCTCAAGCCGATGCTCGCGCGCGGCAAGCTGCGCATGATCGGCGCCACCACCCTGAACGAGTACCGCGAGCACGTCGAGACCGACTCGGCCCTCGAGCGCCGCTTCCAGCCGGTGTACGTCGGCGAGCCCAGCATCGAGGACACCGTCGCGATCCTTCGCGGCCTTCAGGAGAAGTACGAGGTCCACCACGGCGTGAAGATCACCGACGAGGCGATCGTGCAGTCGGCGCGCCTGTCCGACCGCTACATCAGCGACCGGTTCCTTCCCGACAAGGCGGTCGACCTCATCGACGAGGCCACGTCCGCGCTCAAGATGCAGCTCGACTCGATGCCCATCGAGCTCGACCGCGCGCGCCGGCGCATCATGCAGCTCGAGATCGAGCGCACCCAGGTCGCCAAGGACAAGTCCGAGCACGCCAAGCAGCGCCGCGAGGAGATCGACCGCGACATCGCCCGGCTGCGGGAGGAGTCCGAGGCGCTCAACATGCGCTGGGCGCGTGAGAAGGACCTCATCGTGCGCGTGTCGACCGCGACCGAGCGGCTCGAGTCGCTGCGCGGCGACCTCGACCGCGCCGAGCGCCTCGGCGAGCTCGAGCGCGCCGGCCGCATCCGCTACGGCGAGATGCCGGCCGCCGAGAAGGAGATCGCGGCGGCCCGTGCCGAGCTCGACGGGATCCCCGGCGAGGAGCGCATGCTGCGCGAGGAGGTCACCGGCGAGGACATCGCCTCCGTGGTCGCGCGGTGGACCGGCGTACCGGTCGAGAAGCTCCTCACCGACGAGTCGGGCAAGCTCTCCCACCTCGAGGATCGCCTGCACGAGCGCGTGATCGGCCAGCACCGCGCCATCGCGAGCGTGTCCGACGCGATCCGTCGGGCCCGCGCCGGCATCTCCGACGCGAACCGGCCCATCGGCTCGTTCCTGTTCCTCGGCCCCACGGGCGTGGGCAAGACCGAGCTCGCGCGCGCCCTCGCGGAGCAGCTCTTCGACGACGAGCGCGCGATGATCCGCATCGACATGTCCGAGTACATGGAGAGCCACGCGGTGAGCCGCCTCATCGGCTCCCCTCCGGGTTACGTGGGCTACGACCAGGGCGGTCAGCTCACCGAGGCCGTGCGTCGGCGCCCGTACAGCATCGTCCTGTTCGACGAGGTCGAGAAGGCCCACCCGGATGTGTGGAACGTGCTGCTCCAGGTGCTCGACGACGGCCGGCTCACCGACGGCCGCGGCCGCACGGTCAACTTCACCAACACCATCATCGTGATGACCTCGAACCTCGGCTCCGACCTCGTCCTCGCGTGGGACGGCGAGGACCGGGGCGCGCTCGAGGCGTCCCTCCAGGAGGTGCTGCGCCGCGCGTTCCGGCCCGAGTTCCTCAACCGGCTGGACGACGTGGTGGTCTTCGACCGCATCGACCCCGCCGCCATGGAGGGCATCGTGGGCACCGAGCTCGCGAAGAGCATCGCGCGGCTCGAAGAGGCCAAGGAGGTCACCCTGACCGTGGACGATGCGCTGCGGGCCTCGCTTGCGAAGGACGGATTCGACCCGGCCTTCGGCGCCCGACCGCTCAAGCGGCTCATCCAGACGCGGCTGCTCAACGCGCTCGCCAAGGAGATCGTCGACGGGCGCGTGCGCGAGGGCGACGCGGTGACGGCGGGCTGGGACGGCGAGCGCGTGACGCTCAGCGTCGGCTGACCCGCACCTCGCCCCGCCTGCCCGCCTGCCCACCCCTGCCCGCCCGCCCCGGCGACCGTCCTCCACACAGGATCTGCCACTCGCGGGCTGCTGGTCGCGGTTCGCACCGAGAGTTGCATAGCGTGACCGTTCACACCCGCGGGCACGTGTGGAGGGCGGTCGGGTGGCCGGGCCGCTTCTCGCTGACGCTCAACCCACCGTCACCGGAAGCCGGTAGGTGACGGCGAGGAGCCCGAGCGGTGGCTCGACGGCGGTCAGCGGCTCAGCGGCCGCGCAGCCCCAGGACTCGAGCAGCACCACCAGGTCCGGCCTTCCGCACGCGGCGGCGAGGTCGACTGCGTTGTGACCGCTCGAGGTCACGCGCGCCGGGTCCGCGCCGGCGTCCAGGAGCATCTCGATCCGCGCGTCATCGACGCCCGCGCATACGGCCCATCCGAGCGGGGTGATGCCCGCGCCGTCGGGCACGTCGGGATCCGCACCGGTGGCGAGCAGCACGGCCAACGCCTCATCCCCCGCGCTCACGGCCGCGGCATGCAGCGGCGTGGCACCCAGCGTGACCGGCTGGACGGCCGTCGGATCGGCGCCCGCGTCCACGAGCGCTGCGATCATCTCGGCGGTGCCGAGCTCGGCCGCGAGCTCGAGCGCCGTGCGCCCGGACCGCCCGACGGCATCGAGGTCGACGCCGGCGGCGCAGAGGGCGTCCACCGCCGCAAGCGCATCGTCGGCGACCGCATGCTCGATCGCGAGCCGCCCATCGGAGAGCGTGAGGTCGGCGACGCACCCGCCGAGCAGCATGAGGTGCACGGCTTGCGCGTCGTCCGCGGCGATCACGGCGGCGAGGACGTCGTCCTCGGCGCCGGTCGGGGACGGCTCCTCCCCCGCCGCCGCGCCCGCGCCGAGCAGGGCGGCAAGGACGATGGGGACCGTACCCCGGATCACGATCCCACGCTAGGACGGGCCGCCCAGGGCGCTCGGGACCTTGGTCCTACCGCGCCCGGCTCCGCCGGTCAGGCCCCGGAGCCGTCCCAGCCGTCGAGGGTGCCGTCGTCGGCCGCGAGCGCATCGAGATCGCGCCGCGGCAGCGTCTCCGTGATGCCGTCGAGGCGCTTCCAGTCGGGGATCGCGGTCCTCTCGCCGGGCCGTGGCACGAACCTCGCCCGCTCCCCGCTGCGGTGGACGTAGCGGCCGCAGTTCGGGAACACCCGCCCGACGGTCACCTCGACCACCGCCTGCGCGCCGTGGTGCGCCTCGACGCGCGCCGGATCCGTGACCACGACCGCGGTGCCGTGGACCCGGAGCCGCCAGGGCCTGCCCTCGTCGATGAACAGGAGCGCGACGCGGCCGTCGTCCTCGATGTTGCCGAGGGTGCGCCACATCCCGTTGCCGTCGTAGCTGGGCAGCTCGAGCGTCGAGGGCCCGGTCACCCTGACGAAGCCCGGGTCGCCTCCCTTGTACGAGACGTCCGGCCAGCCGTCCGCGTCGGTCGTCGCGATCCACACCTTCGACTGCTGCGCGATCAACGCGGCATCACCCTCGTCGAGCCCCTCGCGCACCGCGCCGCCCGCGATCGCATCGGCCAGCCTCCGGGTGTCGAAGCGGTCCTGGAGGCCGCGCGCGCCGTCGCCGTACAGCCGTCCTGCCCGTGCCTCGTCGGCCATCATCGCCCCCCGCTGCCGCCGGTGCCACCCACCCTGGCATACCCGCGGGAGAACGAGAAAGGGCCCGCCATGAGGCGGGCCCTTTCATCGAAGAGCTGGGCTACAAGGATTCGAACCTCAACTAACGGAACCAGAAACCGTCGTGCTGCCAGTTACACCATAGCCCAATGCGTTCCAGCGGAACGGAGAACCACTTTACCCGACTTCCGCCCAGAAACCAAAATCGGCCTAGCCGGTGCGGGAGAGCGAGTCGAAGACCATCACCCCCGCCGAGTCGGCTCCACAGTAGTGGCCCTGCGCCCCGAAGTAGGTGTCGTCATCGTTCCCCCCTGGCAGATCCGCGAGCACCGCCACGGTCCCGGTACCCGCGACCGCGTCGCCGGCGCGGTAGACCTCGTCCGAGATCTCGGCCGTGCCCTGCTCCCCCGGCACGGTGCTCGGAGGCCAGACGATCCATGGGACGCCACCCGAGTCCCGGTCGAGCATGAGGCACCCGTTCTCCAGCGCGACGATGGTGCCGGTCACCTGGAGGCGCGCGCCCGGGATGTAGCCCGCCTGGTCCTGCCGCGCGAGGTAGCCCGTCGCGATCGAAGCGCTGTCGCTGTCGTCGCCGCAGCCCGCGAGCAGCGCCGCGACGCACGGGGCCGCCGCGCATGCGACGAGCGCACGCCGCGCCTCACCCCGCAGAACCCTCGCCATGCCGACACCGTACGCCGGGGCCCCGACGTGCAGGCAGGTAGGTGGCTCGATCGTGACCTGCGCGGCGCGCACCCGGAGACCCGGGAGCGCGCCGCTGCGGAGCCTCAGAGCACCGCGACCAGATCGCAGCGCGCCTTGTCGTTGGCGGTGCCGAGGAAGGGCTCGGCGCCGACGATGCCGTCGACCGCGGCGCGCACGGCGGCCTCGCTGGGCGTGTAGCAGTTGACCAGCGCGCCGACCATCGGGACGTCCGCGAGGTGCGTCGGCACGCCGAAGGACACGAAGACCGTCGGCACCTGGCCGGCCCACCACGGGGCCGCAGGGCCCATGGCCATCGGCCATCGCAGGCGCGACACCGTCGACTGCGCCCCGGCACCCACGTAGTGCGCGACCACCACGGCGGCGTCGAACTCCCCCTCGACCGCCACGTTGCCCTCGGCGATCACCCTCATGTAGTCGCCGAGGCTGCGGACCGGCGGCTGCTTCGTCGGGAACGACACCTCGAAGCCGGCGGCCGTGAGCTCCGCGGCCATCCACCGCGCGATGGGCAGGTGCTCGACCGGGATGGGGAACTCGGGATTGCTCGCGAGCTCGGAGTTGATGACGAGGCGGATCCGCCGGTGCGTCTCGGGGGTGAGCGGGAGCACCCCCTTGTCGATCACCAGCGTCGCGGACCGCCGTGCGACGTCCTCGCCGATGGCGCGATGCGCGGCGCGGTCGACCTCGGGCCGCGCCTGCGCGACGGCGCCGGGTCCGCACAGCCCCATCGACACCTTGAGCGCCAGCACGCGGGTGACGGCCTCGTCGATCCGGGCGGCGGAGATCCGCCCGTCCCGTGCGCCCGCGAGGACCGCGCTGAAGTCCGCCTCCGCGTCGCGAAGGAACAGCAGCAGGTCGCAGCCGGCGACGACCGCGTCGACGAGCAGGTCCTCGCGACGGCCCTGGCTCGTGAAGCCGACCATGTGAGTCGCGTCGGTCACCGCGACGCCGTTGAAGCCGAGCTCGTCGCGCAGCAGCGTCGTCGTGATCTCCGGCGCGAGGGTCGCCGGGCGGACCGGCGCATCGTCCCCGGCCAGCTCGCGCGTGAGCGCGGGAAGCGCGATGTGGCCGATCATGATGGTCGGCACGCCCGCCTCGATGAGCGCGCCGTACACACGCCCGAAGGTGCCGCGCCACTCCCCCGCGTCGAGCGTGTTGACGGTCGCGACGACGTGCTGGTCGCGCTCATCGACGCCGTCCCCAGGGAAGTGCTTGGCGCACGTCGCGAAGCCGTGTCCGTCCGCACCGTCGACCGCGCCCCGGTGGTAGGCCTCGGCGTACTCGGCGACGTCCGCCGCCGTGTCGCCGAAGGCACGGTGCGAGGCGACGGCGTTTCGCCAGTTGAGGTGGATGTCGGCGACAGGCGCGAAGGCCCAGTTGGTGCCGGCGGCGAGCCCTTCGCGGGCGCACACGCGGCCCAGGTCCTCGGCGGTCGCCGGATCGCCGGTCGCGACGCACTGCAGCGGCGCGCCGATGAGCGTGCCGTCGCTCGCCGCGCCGTCGCCGCCGAACTCGAGGTTCGCGCCGACGAGGAGCGGGAGGTCGGCAGCCTCGTTGAGGCGGTCGACGAAGGCGGCGACCTCCTCCGCGGTGCCGCCGCCGGGCCGGACGCCCGCGTACTGGAAGCGGCGCATCTCCTCGACGGACCCGTCTCCGATCTCGGCGTGCGCGACGAAGAGCTGGCCGACCTTCGCCTCGAGGGTCATGGCCTCGACCGTGCCGGCGACCCACGACCGCTGGTCCTGCGTGAGGGAGTACGGGGCGGCGGACAGGTCCGTGGTCATGCGAGGGCTCCCTGGGCGGTGACGGAGGGGATTGCGGATGCGACCGCGTCGCGGTCGAGGGGGTGGTGGCACGCGACGGCGCGCTCGGGGCCGACCATGGTGAGCGGCGGCAGCACCTCGGCGCAGCGGGAGGTCGCGGCCAGGCACCGGTCGCGGAACGAGCAGCCGGTGGGCCTGATGCGCGGCGACGGCGGGTCGGCATCGGTCATGCCGGGATCGCCGAGCGGGACGCCCGGCTCCGGGACGGCCGCCCTGAGCGCCGCCGTGTAGTGATGTGCGGGGGCGGCGAGGATGTCCTCGGTGGGGCCGATCTCGCACAGCTGCCCCATGTGCAGCACCGCGACGGTGTCGCTGACGTTGCGGACCACCGCGAGGTCATGGGAGATGAAGAGCATCGCGACCTGCTCCTCGTCGACCACGCGGCGCAGCACGTTGAGCACCGTCGCCTGCACCGACACGTCGAGCGCGGAGACCGCCTCGTCGGCGATGAGCACGGCGGGCTCGCTCGCGAGGGCGCGGGCGATCGAGACGCGCTGCGCCTGGCCGCCGGAGATCTCCCCGGGCTTGCGCGGGCCGAGCGTGTCGGCGTCGAGCCCGACCACGGTGAGCAGCTCCCGGACGCGCGCGGCGCGCTCCGCCTTGGCGACGCCGCGGTTGCGCAGCGGCTCGGCGATGTTCGCCTCGACCGTCATGAACGGGTTGAGCGAGCCCACGGGGTTCTGGAACACCATCTGAATGTCGCCTCGCGTCGCGCGGTCGCGCCGCACACGGTCGCCCGCCTGGGCCTCGCCGCGCAGCAGGACCTCGCCCGACGCGGGCTCGACGAGCCCGACCACGGCCTTCGCGATGGTCGACTTGCCCGAGCCGGACTCGCCGACGAGCGCCAGGGTCTCCCCTGCGCGCATCGTGAAGCTCACGTCGTTGACGGCGTACACGGTCGAGCGTCCCGAGGTGAAGCGCACCTCGAGGTCGTTCACCTCGAGGACGGGCGCCTCATCGGCGGGGGTGGTCACCTCGGTCACTTCGCGGCCTCCTGCTCGTCCTGCTGGTCGGCGACCGCCCAGCAGTGGGCGGTGTGCCCCTCGGCGACGGTCACCGCCGGGGGTCGTGAGATCGCGCAGCGGTCCTGCGCGAGGGGGCATCGCGCCGCGAACGGGCATCCGGCGCGCGGCGCGCTCAGCGGTGGCAGGCTGCCGCCGATCGCGGGCAGCTCGCGCTGGATCGGTCCGGTGAGCCGCGGGATCGCCGCGAGAAGCCCCTGGGTGTACGGGTGCGCCGGCTCCGAGGCGACGATGCTCGTGGGCCCGGACTCCATGATGCGACCCGCGTACATCACGACGGTGCGGTCCGTGCGGTCCGCGAGCAGACCGAGGTCGTGCGTGACCAGCACGAGGCCCATGCCGGAGGCCGCACGGACCTCCTCGAGGAGGTCGAGCACGCGGCGCTGGACCGTGACGTCGAGCGCGGTTGTCGGCTCGTCGGCGAGCAGCAGGTCGGGGTGCGCGGCGATCGCCGCGGCGATGCCGACGCGCTGGAGCATGCCGCCGGAGAACTCTCCGGGGTACGCCAGCGCGCGCGCCTCGGGGTCGGGCACGCCGACCGACCGCAGCAGCTCGACGGCGCGCGACCGCGCCTCGTCCCCCGGGACCCGTCGGCGGTTGGTGATCGCCTCGACGATCTGCTTCCACACGCGCACGGTCGGGTTGAGCGAGCGCATCGGGTCCTGGTAGATCATCGAGGCGAGCGCGCCGGCGCGCGACCTGATCTGCGCCTCGGTCGCGCCCAGCTGGTCCTCGCCGGACACGCGGACGGTGCCGCGGATGTCGACCACGGTGCCGCGCGGGCGGATGCCGAGGATGGTCCGCGCGAGCACGGACTTGCCCGAGCCCGACTCGCCGACGATGCCGACGGCCTCGCCCTTGCGCACCTCGAGAGAGACGCCCTCGAGCACGTAGGTGACCTTGTCGCCCGAGATGAAGTTCACCTCAAGATCCTCGACCTCGAGCGCGGGCGCCTCGATGGCGGTGGCGGTCATGAGTACCTCTCCTTCGCGCGCTCCCCGATCGTGGTGATCGCCATGACGGTCGCGGCGAGCGCGAGCGCGGGAGCGAGGGTGATCCAGGGCGCGGTGGCCAGGTCGGCGCGGCCCTCGGCGATGATGCCGCCCCACGAGGGGGCGGGCGCCGCGAGCCCGTAGCCGAGGAAGCTCAGGGAGCCCTCGGCGACGATGGCCGCGGTCATGGCGGTGAACGCGTAGGACACCAGCGCGGGCGCCACCGCGGGGAGCACCGCCTTCACGAGGATCCGCGGCGTGGGCGTGTCGATGAGCACGGCGGCCTTGACGTAGTCGCGCTCGCGCACCGTGAGCGCGATCGAGCGCGTGACGCGGGCGAAGGCCGGGATCATCAGCAGCCCGATCGTGGTGCCGATGCTCGTGATGGAGGGTCCGCGGAAGCTCACGATGGTGATGATGAGCAGCAGCGCCGGGATCGCGAGCACGGCGTCGATGAGGAAGCCGATGACGTTGTCGAGGGCGCCGCGGAAGTAGCCGGCGGCGACGCCGATGAGCGTGCCGCCGACCGCCCCCACCACCAGGGTGATGACCGCGACGACGAGCGAGTTCTGCGCGCCGGCGACGGTGCGCGCGAAGACGTCGCGCCCGTTGCCGTCGGTGCCGAACGGGTGGGCCAGGCTCGGCTCGAGCTTCGCGGAGGTGAAGTCCTGGAAGTACGGGTCGAGCAGCGGCGTGGCGATCGACACCAGCGTGAGCACCGCCAGGACGATGAGCCAGCCGGCGGCGACGGTGGTGGCGGCCGTGTCCAGCCGGCGCCGGCGGCGCGTGGCGCGGACCGCGGCGTGGACGTCGCGTCCGGCCTCAGCTGCGAGCGACATGGGCGATCCTCGGGTCGATGAGTCGGTAGCTGAGGTCGACGAGCAGCGTCGCGGTCACCATGGCGGCGGCCAGGATGATCGTGGTGCTCTCGATGACCGGGTAGTCGCGCTGGCCGATCGCGGTGGAGACGTAGCGCCCCATGCCGGGGATCGCGTACATCGTCTCCACGACGAGCGTGCCGCCGAGCGCCATCCCGAGGTTGAGGCCGACGAGCGTGACGAGCGGCAGCGACGCCGGGCGCAGGGCGCGGGCGAGCAGCAGCCGCGCGGGCTTCATGCCGCGCGCCTGCGCCGCGTGGATGTACGTGCTGTCGAGCACCTCGTCCGCATCGGCCCTGAGGGCGCGGAGGTAGACCGCGGCCTCGGCCAGCGCCATGGTGGTCACGGGCAGGATCAGGTGCGTGAGGTGACCCAGCGGGTCCTCGGAGAACGGCACCCAGCCGGTGGCCGGAAGCACGCGGAGCACCACCGCGAACAGGTAGATGAGAAGCATGCCGAGCACGAAGCCGGGCATGGAGAGCAGCACGAAGGCGAGGACCTGCGAGACGCGGTCGAGCACCGAGCCGGGGCGCCACGCGGCGCGCAGGGCGACCGGCAGCGCGATGACGAGCGCCACCGCGAGCGACACGAGCACGAGCTCGAGGGTGACGGGCAGCCTCTCCGCGAGCTGTCCGGTGACCGCCGCATCGGTGATGATCGACGTGCCCAGGTCGCCGTGGACCAGGCCGTCGAGCCAGTTCCACAGGCGCGTGAACGGGTCCGCGCCGAGGTTGTACTTGTCGTTGAACGCCGCGATCTCCTCGTCCGTCGCCTCGAGGCCCAGGGCGGCCAGAGCGGGCGAGCCGGGGAGCATCATCGGCGTCGACATCGCGAGGACCGCGACGAGGAGCAGGACGCCGAGCGCCCTGACTCCCCGTCGCGCTGCAAAGTGGATCATCCCTCGGCGTGCCACATCAGACGGGTCTGCACGGACACCTGCGGGCGGTTCTCGAAGTCCTCGACGCCCTGGAGGGTCTCGGGGTTGTAGATCACGCCCGCGAGGTTCTCGGTGTACATGACGAGCGGGGCCTCGTCCCACACCTGAGCGGCGACGGAGTTGAGGAGCACGCCGCGCGCGTCGTGGTCGGTCTCCCCCGCGAGCTCGGCGAGCATCGCGTCGACGTCCTCGTTCGAGTAACCCATGAAGTTCGCCAGGCCGCCGGTGCCGACGAGCATCGACAGGTTGGTGTCGATGTTGCCGAACAGCGAGGTGGTGAAGTCGAGCATCTGGTACTCGCCGGAGTAGAGCGCCGCGCCCCACGTCGCCATGTCCGAGGACTGGATGGTCATGGTGATGCCCACCTCGGCGAGCATCTGCTGCATCGCGGCGGCGCGTGCCGCCGCCTCGGCGCGACCGTCGGTCAGGTACGAGAACTCGAAGCCGCCGATCTCGTCGACGATGGCCTGGGCCGCCTCCGGGTCGTAGGCCGGCTGCGGGTCGGTGATGTCGTAGCCCGAGGTGGTCTGGAGCACGCTCGTGGCGACCGCGCCGGTGCCGTCGTTCGCGACGGCGAGCAGCGCCTGCGGGTCGATCGCGAGGACGACCGCCTGGCGCGCCTCGACCGAGTCGAACGGCGCCGCGTACGAGTTGAAGAGGCCGAACGAGGTGGCCGAGTTGCCCGTCGCGGTGGCGAGGCCGTCGGCCTCCGCACCGGTGAACTGGCTCGGGACCTCCGACCAGATGGCGTCGACCGCGCCGGAGACGAGCGACTGGTAGCGCGAGTCGGCGTCCGGGAGGATCTGGAACTCGACGGTGTCCGCGTGCGCGGCCTCGCCCCAGTAGTCCTCGCGCTTGGTCATGGTGATGCCGGTGCCGGCCGAGTACTCGGTGGTGACGTACGGGCCGGTGCCGAGCGGGAAGCCGAACTCGTCGGTCGCGGTGGTCGAGGCGATCTGGCCCAGGTCGCGCGTGAAGTACTGCGGGAACGAGGCGTTGGGCGCGACGAGCGTGAAGCGCACCTCGGTCGCGGACACCTCCTCCATGTTCGCGATGGTGGCGACCGTGGCGCGCGAGGCCGAGGTCTCCTCGGTGCCCAGGCGCTGGACGTGCGCGATCACCGCGGCCGCGTCGAGGACGCTGCCGTCGGAGAAGGTGACGCCCTCGCGGAGCGTGAGCACCCACTCGCTCGAGGTCTCGTCCGCCGCCTCGAAGGACTCGGCGAGGAACGGCACCAGCTCGCCGGCCTCGTCGTACTGCATCAGGGCGTCGAAGATCGAGTTCGCGACGGACTGGACGGTCTGCGACGAGATCGCGCCCGAGGCGGGGTCGAGCGATGCGATGTCGCGGTCGAGGCCGTAGACGATGGTGCCGCCGTCGACGGGCTCCGAGGCGGAGGTCTCGGTCGAGGCCGAGGAGGACGACGCGACATCCGCGGAGTCGGACGGTGCGCAGGCGGCCGCGGTGAACGCGAGGCTCGCGGTGAGCGCGCCAAGGCCGACGAGCTTGAGCGTGGAAGGCATGGGTGTTCCTTTGCTGATGAGTACTGCTGGTGAGTGCTGCTAGGAGGTGGAGACGATGGTGGAGCCGAGGAGGTCGAGGGCCGCGGCGCTCGCGCCGCCGTCCTCGAGGTAGCGACGCACGCCGCCCTTGGCGTCGATCGCCTCGAGCGCGAGCGCGAGGTCCTCGGTCTTGACTTCGAAGTCGCGTCGGCCGATCGTCTCGGCGGACACAAGCCCCACCTCGACCAGCGCCTTGGACAGCCCGGCGCCCTGATCGTTGGTGCGGCGGTAGTCCTCGAGGATCACGTCGCGCGGGTGTCCCGCGAGCTCGCGCAGCATCGCGGAGACGAGGCCCGTGCGGTCCCGACCGCCTGCGCACGCGACGAGGACGTCGGTCTCGGCCTCCGCGATCGCGGTGATGACGCGGGCGAAGCCCTGCTGCGCGCGGTCGACCATCTGCACGTACATCGCGCCGAAGTCGATCTCGGTGATCTCGTACGCACGCGTGCCGGGCTTGACGGCGGCGGCGCCGGGGACCAGGTCGATGTGGACCCGGGTCCAGCCCTCGCCGAGCCAGGCGGCGTCGATGCGCTCGTGCGCGCTGCGGAGGTCGATCCAGCAGACGTCCGTCGGCGGCTCGGTCAGCTCGGGGGCGCGGAACTCGGGGGCCGCGGAACGGTAGACGCGCTTCGCGCCGATCGTCACGACCGGGCGTGCGTTGAAGGCCCAGGTGAGGGCGGGTTCGTGGTGCATGACCGAGACTCTGGCAAAGTGGCATGACTGCCAATTGACAGAACTGCCAACAACGAGCGAACCTTGGGTGACGAGCCGGTGAACTCGTGGCCGGACGCTCTCGCACCCACGCCCGCGTAGGGAAAGAATGGCGTATGACCAGCGCAAGCACCGACATCGACCCTCAGGCGACGTCCCTGCGCGACCGCAAGAAGTACCTCGCCTACGTCGCGATCCAGAAGGCCGGGACGGAACTGATCGGCTCCCAGGGCCTCGCCGACACCACCATCGAGCAGATCGCGGAACGCGCGGGAGTCTCGCCGCGTACGGTGCACCGCTACTTCCGCACCAAGGAGGCGGTGCTCTTCTCCCGCATCGCGCACCCGATCGTGGTCAAGGCGTTCGAGGACGCCCCCGCCGACGTCGACGTCCTCACGGCGCTCCGGCACGCGCTGCTCGACCCGATGACCGGCGACACCGATCCGGAGAGGCTCGAGCGACGCGCGCTCCGCGCCGCGCTCATGGAGGCGCCGGCGGTCAAGCGCTTCGCCGTCGAGACCACGGAGGAGCTCGCGGACGCCATCCGTGCGGCGGCGCTCACGCGTCTCGCGCACGAGCCCGACGCCGCGATCAAGGCGGAGCTGGCCGCGGCGGTCGCCCGCTTCATCATGCTGACGGGCTACTCCGGCGCGCCGCTCGAGGCGGACCTGTTCGAGAGCTGGGCGCGCGCCATGGCGGCGCTCTCCGCCGACTTCGACCGCACGGCGCGGGCCTGACGCCTACAGCCCGAGCACTCCCGGCAGCGCCTCGAGCGAACCGATGCGCACCAGCCCTTCGACCGGTACGCCGTCCCCGCAGAGCCCCTCGACGTCGCGCGAATGCGCCCCGGGCCTCTCGATCCACACCCCAAGGCCCAGCCCGGCCTGCACGGCACCCCAGGGGTCGACGTCGAACTCGTCGCCCACGTAGGCGACCTCCGCGGGCGCGAGGCCGAGCCTCTCGCACGCGAGCGCGTAGACGCGGGGGTCGGGCTTGCCGACGCCGATCGTGTCCACGCCGACGAGCATCGGCACCCGCGACAGCCCGCAGGCGGCGAGCTTGCCCTCCTGATACTCGTGCGCGGCGTTGGACAGCCCGCCGTACGGCAGCCCGGCCGCGTCGAGCGCGTCGAGGGCCGGCGCGGCATCGGCATGCGCCGCCCACCCCTCCTGGAAGAACCGCTCGAACGCGCCGTCCCACACCTCGTACGCGGCGGCGTCGAGGTACGGCCCGTCGAAGATCTCGTGAAGGTCGTTCGCACGACGGTGGCGCTGCTCGCGATGCGTCATCTCGCCACGGGTGTGCGCGCGGTACCAGCCGTTCGCGTCCTCGCGCCAGACGCGCACGAGGTCCTCGTGGTCGACGTCGCCGAGGTACTCGACCGCGACCGACGCGAGCGCATGCCGGAACGCCCCGCGCGTGTCGACGAGCGTGTCATCGACGTCGAACAGGACTCCGCGGATCACCGGGCCTCCCCTCTCCACTGCAGTTCAGCGTCCCGCAGCACGCGAATGCCGCGCGGAAAGCATGGTGAGTGTCCCGGCTCGCGGGTGCGAGCCGGGACGATGCGCTCAGAGCGACGCGCGCAGGTTGCGCAGTCGGGTCAGCGCGTGGTCCTTGCCGAGGATCTCCATCGACTCGAACAGCGGCGGCGACACCAGGCGGCCGGTGACGGCGACGCGCAGCGGGCCGTACGCGAAACGCGGCTTGATGCCCATCTCCTCGACCAGCTTCGCCTTGAGCGCGTCCTGCTGCGCCTCAGGGCCGAAGTCCTCGAGCCCCTCGAGCACGTCGATCGCCGCGTCGAGGATCTCGGCGGCGTTCTCCGGCAGCTTCGCGCGCGCGGCGTCCTCGACCACCACCGCGGCATCGTCGATGAAGAGGAAGCCGAGCATGCCCGGCGCCTCGCCCAGGAGGTTCATGCGGGTCTGGACCAGAGGCACCGCCTCGGCGAGAGTCTGCTCCTCGTGCGGGGTGAGGCGCTGCACGTCGTCGGTCGAGAGGAACCCGGCCGCGTGGAGGTACGGCACCACGCGCGCCGCGAACTCGCTCGTGGGCAGCATGCGCATGTGGTCGCCGTTGATCGCCTCGGCCTTCTTGAGGTCGAAGCGCGCGGGGTTGGGGTTGACGTCGGCGATGTCGAAGGCCTCGATCATCTCCTTCACCGTGAACACGTCGCGGTCGGGCGCGATGCTCCAGCCCAGCAGCGCGAGGTAGTTGAGCAGACCCTCGGGGAGGAAGCCGCGCTCGCGGTGGTGGAAGAGGTTCGACTCGGGGTCGCGCTTGGAGAGCTTCTTGGTGCCCTCGCCGAGCACCATGGGCATGTGCGCGTACGCGGGCACGGCGTCGGCGATGCCGAGCTCGACCATCGCGCGCCACAGCACGATCTGCCGCGGGGTCGAGGACAGCAGGTCCTCGCCGCGCAGCACGTGCGTGATCTTCATGAGCGCGTCGTCGACCGGGTTGACCAGCGTGTAGAGCGGGATGCCGTTCGCGCGCACGATGACGTAGTCCGGCACGGTGCCGGCGGGGAAGGTCACGGTGCCGCGGATGAGGTCCTCGACCACGATGTCCTCGTCGGGCATGCGCATGCGCAGCACGGGCTCGCGGCCCTCGGCGCGGTAGGCGGCCTTCTGCTCCTCGGTGAGGTCGCGGTCGAAGCCGTCGTAGCCCAGCTGCGGCGAGCGGCCTGCGGCCTTGTGGCGCTCCTCGATCTCGGCGGGCGTCGAGAAGGACTCGTAGGCGTAGCCGCCCTCGACCAGCTTCGCGACCACCTCGGCGTGCAGGTCGTGACGCTCGGACTGGCGGTACGGGCCGTAGGGGCCGGGCTTGTCCGGGCCCTCGTCGTAGTCGATGCCCATCCAGCTCATCGCGTCGAGGAGCATCTCGTAGCTCTCCTGCGAGTCGCGCTCGGCGTCGGTGTCCTCGATGCGGAAGACCATGTCGCCGCCGGTGTGGCGGGCGTAGGCCCAGTTGAACAGCGCCGTGCGGACCATGCCCACGTGGGGCAGGCCGGTGGGCGACGGGGAGAAGCGGACGCGGACCTTGCTCATTGAACTCATTCCTTGGGACGGGACGATGCGGGGGCGGGCGCGGGCGGACCGGAGGGTCAGCCGCGCCGGATGACGGGGTTGCGCAGCACGCCGAGGTCCTCGATCTCGACGTCGACGATGTCACCGTGGTTGATGGTGGTGACACCGGCGGGCGTGCCGGTGAGGATGATGTCGCCGGGCAGCAGCGTCGTGACCTCGGACACCAGCGACACCACGGTCGCGACGTCCGTGATCATGTCGCGGGTGTGGCCCTGCTGGACGGGCTCGCCGTTGATGCGGCCGATGATCTCGACGTCGTCGTGCGCGAGCTCGGTCTCGATCCACGGACCCAGCGGAAGCGACGTGTCGAAGGCCTTGCCGCGGAACCACTGGTTCTCGGCGCGCTGGACGTCGCGCGCGGTGACGTCGTTGGCGCAGGTGAAGCCGTAGATGTACTGCTCGGCGTTCTCCGGGGACACGTCCTTGCAGACGCGCGAGATCACGATCGCGAGCTCCGCCTCGAGCTGGACGTCCTCGGCGTAGTGCGGCAGCACGATCGGGTCGTCCGGTCCCACCACCGCGGTGTTGGGCTTGAGGAACAGCAGGGGCATCTCGTCGACCTCGTTGCCCAGCTCCTTCGCGTGCTCCGCGTAGTTGCGGCCGAGGCACACGATCTTCGAGCGCGGGATCACGGGCGCGAGCAGACGGACGTCCTCGGTCAGCTTGATCCGCTCGCCGGTCATGGTGCCCGGCGTGTACATCGGGTCGCCCGTGAGGACCACGAGCTCCTCGCTGCCCGGGTCTCCGTCGACGATCGCGTACTGGGGCTCTGATCCGGTGGTGAAACGGGCGATACGCATGGGCTCCAGCCTAGCCGTTCGCGCCTGCCGCGCCCGCTCCGGGCCGGCGCGGGACCCCCGCCTACGATGGGCCGCATGGGACAGGCCGCCGCGCGCATCGTCGGGCTGGACCTCGCGCGCGGCGTGGCCGTTATCGGCATGGTCGCGGCGCATGTGGGAGCCGACGCCTCGGATCCCGGCGGGTGGGCCTGGCTCGCGATCGCGCACGGGCGACCGTCGGCGCTGTTCGCGGTCCTGCTGGGCGTCACGATGGCGGTGATGGTCGCGCGCGCGGGCGGCAGGTCCGATGCCCGTGGCGTGCGGCGCACGCGCGCCCGCATCGCGGCCCGCGCCGTGCTGCTCGTGCTGCTCGGCCTCGTGCTCGCGGAGCTCGGGACCGCGGTGGACATCGTCCTGGTCAACCTGGGCTTGCTCATGCTGATGGCGGTGCCGCTGCTGCGCGCGCCCTCGTGGGTGCTGCTGACGCTCGCCGGAGCCGCGTTCGCGCTCGGGCTGGTCCTCGTCGAGGCCGTCCGGCCCGAGGGCTGGTGGTACTCGGCTCCCGTGATCGGCCGGCTGTGGAGCCTCCACTACCCGGCGCTGGCGTGGATCGGGTACACCCTCGTGGGGCTGGCGATCGGGCGGCTGGCGCTCGAGCGCGGGCGGACGCAGCTGCTGCTGGTCGCGCTCGGCGTGGTCGGTGCGGCGGGGGCGCTGGCGGTCCGCATCGTCGTCGGCGAGGGCGCGATCACGGACCTGGGGGCGCATTCGTACACCCCGCTCGAGATGACGGCGAACACCGCCGTCGCGGCCGCGGTGATCGGGGCGAGCTGCTGGATCGCGCCGCGCCTGGCGACGCCGCTCGGCCCCGTGATCGCGCTCGGCTCGATGGCGCTGTCGGGCTACGTCCTGCACGTGCTCGTCATCGACCTCGTGGGCAACGAGATGGTCTACGAGCCGTCGAATGTCGCGCTCGTGGTGCTCGTCGCGGCGATGCTCGCGGCGGCATGGGCATGGCGTCGGTGGCTCGGTCAGGGGCCGCTCGAACGCGCGCTCACGTCGGTGTCGAACACCGCGGGCGAGCTCGTCGCGCCCGCGCCCGCCGGGACGGCGCCGCGATGAGCGTCGCGGACTGGCTCATGTCCGGCGATCCCGCGATCCGCTGGCAGACGATGCGCGACCTCCTCGACGCGGACCCGGTCGAGGTCGCGGACGAGCGGGCGCGCGTCGCGCGCGAGGGCTGGGGCGCACGCCTGCTCGCGCTTCAGCGCCCCGACGGGAGCTGGGCCGGCGGCGCGTGGTTCCCCGAGGGCGATCGCGAGTCCGACGAGGGCCAGCCGTGGACGTCGACCGCGCACGTGCTGATGCTGCTCACGCTGCTCGGAGCCGATCCCGACGCCGGCCCCGCGCATGAGGCCGCCGAGCGCGCCTTCGCGGCGGTCCTCTGGGAGGACGGGGACGAGCCGTTCCTCGAGGGCGAGTCCGAGGCGTGCACGCTCGCCACCGCGATCGCGGTCGGCGCCTACTTCGGGCACGACATGGCAGGTCCGGCGGCGCGGCTCGTCGCCGATGCGAGGGAGGACGGCGGCTGGAACTGCGACCCGCCGTCGCTGTCTCGCCGTTCGAGCCTCCACTCGACCATCGCCGCGCTCGAGGCCCTGGAGGCGCAGCATCGTGCGCACGGCCTGACGCCCGAGGCGCTCGAGGCGGTGGACGACGCCCGCGAGTACCTGCTGATGCGGGGCCTGATGTACGGCCGCCGCTCAGGCGCGGTCATCGACCCCGCGATCCAGCGCTTCTCCTTCCCCACCTACTGGCACTACGACGTCCTGCGCGCGCTCGATCATCTGCGAGCCGCGGATGCCCCGCGCGACCCGCGGCTCGCGGACGCGATCGCGCTGCTGCGCGCACGTCGGTCCGCCACGGGGCTGTGGCCCCTCGAGAACACGCACCGCGGCGTGGTGCCGCTCGTGATGGAGGACGGCGACGGGCGACCCTCGCGCTGGAACACGCTCCACGCGCTGCGCGTGCTGCGGTGGTGGGAGGGACGCGACTGACGCGGACGGCTCACGCCGGCGGCGGCGGCATCGGCGCATCGTCCGGCGTCTCGACCCGCGCGGGGCTCGGCGCCGTGCGCACCGCCCCGACGCCCGCGACCGTCACGAGGACGATGCCCGCGGCGACGCTCGCGGTGAGCGCCTGCCCCAGCAGCACCAGCCCGGTGAGGGCCGCGAGCGCGGGCGCGAGCGCCATGAGGATGCCGAAGGTCTCGGCGCGCAGGTGCCGCAGCGCGGTGATCTCGATGCCGTACGGGATGGCGGAGGACAGCACCGCGACCGCGAGGCCCAGCGCGAGGATCCTCGGGTCGAGCAGCGCGACGCCGACGGTCGCGAACGCCGCCGGAAGCGTGACGACGGCGCCGACGCTCATCGCGAGCGCGATGCCCGTGAGCCCCGGCATGGCCGCACCGGCGGCGCGCGCCATGAGGATGTAGACCGCCCACAGCGTCGCCGCCCCGGCCGCGTACGCGACGCCGACGAGGTCGAGGTCGTGCGCCGTGCCGCCCAGCAGCAGGACGCCGGCGGCCGCGATCGCGGCCCACAGCAGTCCCCGGAGGCTCCTGCTCGCGACCACGCTGAGCGTCAGCGGGCCGAGCACCTCGATGGTGACGGCGATGCCGAGCGGGATGCGCGCGATCGCGAGGTAGAACAGGACGTTCATCGCGGCGAGCGCGAGCCCGTAGCCGAGCACGATGCGCCAGCGGCCTCGCGCGGCGCCCCTCAGCGAGCGTCGGGCGAGCGCGAGGAGCACGAGCGCCGAGAACACGAGCCGCAAGGCGACCATGCCCACCGGCCCCACCTGCGGGAAGACCATGACGGCCACGGCGGCGCCCGCCTCCTGGCACAGCAGGCCGACGATCACCAGGAAGGGGGCCGCGGCGGCGGCGCGGGAGTCGCGAGGCACGGGACAAGAGTGGCACGGCGGGGTGGGCGTCCCGCGCGCGCTGTCGCGTGATCGTGCTCGCGTGCACCAGGCTGGTGCGAGGGACGTCGCGAGCACGCAGGAGGATTCCATGGCACGGTCCGGAGACGAGGCACGGTTGGCGGTCCTGATCGACGCCGACAACGCGAGCGCGAAGCACCTCGAGCGCCTGCTGGCGGAGATCGCCAAGTACGGGACCGCCGGGGTGCGCCGCGCGTACGGCGACTGGACCTCTTCGCAGCTCGGATCGTGGAAGACGGCGCTGCTCGAGCACTCGGTTCAGCCCATCCAGCAGTTCGCCTACACCCAGGGCAAGAACGCGACCGACAGCGCTCTCATCATCGACGCGATGGATCTGCTCCACGCGGGAAACCTCGACGGCTTCTGCCTCGTCTCGAGCGACAGCGACTTCACCCGCCTCGCGGCGCGCATCCGGGAGGAGGGGTTGAAGGTGTACGGCTTCGGCGAGCGGAAGACCCCGAAGCCCTTCGTCGCCGCCTGCGACACCTTCATCTACGTCGAGAACCTCGCCCCTGCCACCGAACCCGCAACCACGTCCACCTCCACCTCCGAGAAGCCCACCCTCAAGCGGGATGCGACCCTGGACCGCCTGCTGGCGGAGGCGGTGGATGCGGCCGCCGGGGACGACGGCTGGGCCAACCTGGGGACGGTCGGCCAGAACCTGTCGAGGCTCGCCTCCGACTTCGACTCCCGCACCTACGGCTACGGCAAGCTCAAGGACCTCATGCAGGCCCACCGCTCGTACCAGGTCCAGTCCCGCCCGAGCGGGGACGGCAAGAGCTCGAACGCGTTCGTCAAGCGCAGGCAGACCGGCAAGCGCGCGGCCGCGCGACAATAGGCGCCATGACCATCCTCGGCTCCCCGACGCTCGCGCGCACCGAGTGGCGCCCCCTGGCCCAGGCCCATGAGGAGGCGGCCGATGCGCTGACCGCGGGCCGCCGCCGGCGCGCAGGGAGGGGTGAGAGCCACGCGATCGAGGACTTCCTCTACGACTACTACTCGACGCGGCCGGCGCAGCTGCGCCGCTGGCACCCCGGCGCGGGTGTGGTCCTCGAGGACGCGCTCGAGCACGCCGGCTGGAAGCTCTACCGGACCGACGCGGGCCGCACCCAGGTGGACGTCCCCGCGTTCATGGCGGCGCGCGGCTCCGCCGTGGACTTCGTCGAGCGCCTGCTGCGCGCGACGGCGGACCGGCCCGCGCGGCTCGGATGCTTCGGGATGCACGAATGGGCGATGGCCTACCGCGCCGGCGAGGACATCCGCCACCCGCTCCCCCTGCGCCTGGGCCAGGACGGCACCGACGCGGTGGTCGAGTCCCATCCCATCGCGTGCTCCCACTTCGACGCGTTCCGCTTCTTCACGCCCGAGGCCGTCCCGCTCAACAGGATCCAGCCGACGCGGGCGACGCAGATCGACCTCGAGCAGCCCGGGTGCCTCCACGCGACCATGGACCTCTTCAAGTGGTCCGCGAAGCTCACGCCCGCGGTGCCGAGCGCGCTCCAGCTCGAGGCCTTCGCGCTGGCGCTGGACGTGCGGCAGGTCGACATGCAGGCGTCCCCCTACGACGTGAGCGGCTTCGGACTGCCCGCGATCGCGGTCGAGACCCCGGAGGGCAAGCGCGAGTACGTCGAGCGCCAGCGCGACTTCGCGGCGCGCGGCGCGGCCCTGCGCGCGCGGATCCTCGACGCGATCACGCACCTCCGCGAGCTCGCCGAGTACTGACGGGCCCTCGACCCGGTCCGGCCGCGACGGGGGGCATGCGCGGCCGAACCGGGGAGCGCCTCACCGGGATCCCTCAACACTCGCGCGGTGCGGCGCCGAAGACACTGTCACGGCCCGCATATGGAGACCGTAAGGACCCGGCACCGGACGAGCGGCGCGCCTAGGCTCGAGGGTGGAAGGGAGTCCTCATGGACCCGCGCTGGGACCGTGTCGAGAGGTTCGCCGGGGAGCCGCTCGACGGCACGTTGTGGATCCCGGACTACCTGCCGCACTGGACGACCCCCGACCGCTCCGGCGCACGCTACGACTTCACCCCGGGGGGCCTCGAGCTGCTGATCGAGCACGACCAGCGCGCCTGGCGGCCCGAGGACGGCGACTTCCGGGTCTCGCACCTCCAGACGGGCGAGTACGGCGGGCCGCTCGGATCGAACGTCGGGCAGCACCGCATCGGCCGCGATCTGCGAGTCGTGACGGAGAGGCCGACGCGACGTCTGTGGACCCCGCCGCGCGCCGGCGCGGTCGAGGTGGTCGCCTCCGCGAGCGCGGACCCGACATGCATGCTCGGGATCTGGCTGGTCGGCCACGAGGAGACCTCACCGCAGGACTCGGGCGAGATCTGCATCGCCGAGGTGTTCGGCGACAAGGTGACCGCAACATCGTCCCTCGTGCGCGTCGGGATCAAGGCGCATCACGATCCGCGGCTGGTCACGGACCTGCGCGACGTCGCGCTCCCGGTGGATGCGACCTCGTCGCACGCGTACGGCGCGTCGTGGGACTCGGAGGGCACCGCGGTCACGTTCGACGGCGTCGAGATCTACCGCACCGACCAGGTGCTGAGCTACCCGCTCCAGCTCATGCTCGACCTGTGGGAGTTCCCGCACGGGCGACGCGAGCCTGCCGCGTACCCCAAGCGCGCGACGCTCCACGAGGTACGGCTGCGCACCGACGACTAGATGAAGAGCGTCTGCGCCCCCTCCGACAGGTCCATGAAGTCGGCGGCGGTGATGATGCCCTCGACGTCGTCGCGGAGGTCCTCCATGGTGAGCTTCTGCATGTCGGCGCTCATCTGGCAGGCCCACAGCCTGCCGCCGGACGCGACGATCTGGTCGAGGAACTCGTCGACGGGCGGCACACCGAGGTCGTCGATCTGCTTCCTCATCATCCTCGTGGCGACCCACGTCATGCCGGGGAACGGCGACAGCCACTGCGGCATGCGCCCGCCGAACGGGAGATGCATCGCGGTGTTCCCGACCGGGGTGAAGCTGAGCTTCTTCTGGCGCGACCTCGTGATCATGTCGAAGCCCCAGAACGTGAAGAACAGGTCCACCGCGATGCCCTCGCCCAACGCGGAGTTCGCGAGCACGAGGCCCGGATAGGCCATGTCGAGGTTGCCCTTCGAGCAGATGATGACGAGCTTGCGGTCGGTATCGTCGTCGTCGCCGAAGTCGGGGACGACGGCCGGCTTGGCCTGCATGTCGGTCATGGCGCGCCTCCTAGACGCATCCCGCGGGCTTGGGCAGGCCCGCGATGTAGGACATCTTCTTGCCCGGCTTCTTGGGGAACAGCGCGAACTGCTGCTTCACCGGGAAGCCGCCGACGGCGTTGACGCGCCGTGTGGTGGCGGTCTGGCCGGTCTCGGCGTAGTCGGCGCGAAGGAACCGGACGACGTCCCAATGCTCGGGCGTCATCGCGATCCCGATCTGGTCCGCGAGCTGCTGGGCGAGGGTCTCGTCCCACTCGTCGTACTCGGTGAGGAAGCCCTCGGCATCGACGTGGATCTCGCGGCCGGCGAGGGTGGTGGTGCTCATGTCTCCTCCTAGGCGGGGACGCGCTTGCCGCGCATCGACATCTGAGCGGGTAGCGGAAGCGGTCGGCCGGGCAGCAGCATCGACCAGTAGACGGGCTCGAACGCGAGCTTGCCCCAGTGGTTGAACCGGGACTCCTTGAGCAGCGGGAGCGGGCCCACCGCCGGCACCGGGAACATCCCCGGCAGCGGCTCGGTGTCGTAGTTGAAGTCGATGAGCATGGCCTTGCCCGCTCCCGACTCGATGAAGCAGGTGGCATGGCCGTCGAAGCTCGCCACCGGCTCCTCGCCCGCGACGATGCGGACGAAGTTCTCGGGGAACACGTCGAGCTCGAAGTGCGCGACGGCGCCCGCCTTGGACGTGGGCACGGCGGCGGCGTCGCCCACCGCGAAGATCTCGGGGTGCGCGGCGTGCCGCAGCGTGTGGTGGTCGACGGGGACGAAGTCGAGCTCGTCGCCTAGCCCCGACCGACCCACGAAGGCCGCTCCCCTGTTGACCGGGACCGTCACCAGCAGGTCGTACGGCACCTCCCGCTCGTCGAACGAGACGATCCTGCGCGCCTCCGTGTCGACGCTCTCGATCATGAAGTCCGGCTCGACGGCGATGCCCCGCTCGGCGAGCATGCCGCCGAACGCGGCCGACGCGACGGGCTTGGTGAACGCGCCCGACAGCGGCGTCACGAACGTGATGTCCACCCGGTCACGGATGCCGCGGCGCGTGAAGTGGTCGTCGGCCAGCAGCGTGAACTCGAGCGGCGCGACCGGGCACTTGATGGGCATCTCGGAGATGTGGACCACCAGGCGCCCGCCGGCGAAGTCCGCGAGGGCCGCCCGCAGGGCCACCGCGTCGTCGAACGTGTAGAAGGAGTGCACGGCGCCGTGCCAGTCGTCCTCCATGCCGGGCGTCTCCTCGGGGTGAGGCGAGGCGCCGGTCGCGATGACGAGGTAGTCGTAGGGCAGGACCCTGCCGTCCTCGAGCGCGACCGTGCGCGCCTCCGCGTCGACTCGGTCGATCTGCGCCTGGACGCGGGTGACGCCGTCAGGGATGAGCGATGCCGCCTTGCGGCGCGCCTTGTCCGGCCGGTATCTGCCGAACGGGATGAACAGGAAGGCGGGCTGATAGTAATGCGTGCCGCGCTGGTCGACGATCGTGATCTGCCAGTCGTCCGCGTCGAGCAGCCGCCGCAGCTTGTTCGCCGCGATCGTGCCCGCCGTGCCGGCTCCGAGGATGAGAAGCCTGCGCATGACGCGCCCCCTCCATTGGGTCCGAGGACGTCCGGGAGGCGACCCCGATGCTCCCCACGGTATGCACCTCGCGGAGGCGAGCGAAGGGACCATCGTCCCGACGCGCGGTGCTGCGGGCGCGGCTCAGCGCGCGGCGGCGGCGCCCTTGTTGGCGAGCTCGTCGGCCTTCTCGTTGCCCGGGTCCCCGGCGTGGCCCTTGACCCACACCCACGTGATGTCGTGGCGGCCCAGCTGCTCGTCGAGCGCCTGCCACAGCTCGACGTTCTTCACCGGCTTCTTGTCCGCGGTCTTCCAGCCGTTGCGCTTCCAGCCCTTCATCCAGGTCTGGGCGCCGTTCTTCACGTACTGCGAGTCGACGTGCAGCGTGACCTTGCACGGACGGTTGAGCGCCTTGAGCCCCTCGATCACCGCGGTGAGCTCCATGCGGTTGTTGGTGGTGACCTTCTCGCCGCCGAACAGCTCGCGCTCGTGACCGCCGGCCTTCATCCAGACGCCCCAGCCGCCCAGCCCGGGGTTGCCCTTGCAGGCGCCGTCGGTCCACATATGCACATCGGTCAGCGTCTCGGTCACCCGGAAACCGTACCCGGCCACGGGGCACCGCGAACGCCAGGCGCGTCATCGGCCACAATGAGGGCATGTCCCGCAAGCATGCCGCCGGAGGAGCGACCCCCGCCGTGCATGCGCTGCTCGAGGCAGGCGTCGCGCACACGCTGCACCCGTACGCGCACGACCCGGCCTCCGATCTCAGCTACGGCCTCGAGGCCGCCGCCGCGCTCGGCGTGGAGCCCGACCAGGTGTTCAAGACGCTCTGCGCGTACGTGGACGGGAGGCTGTGCGTCGGCATCGTCCCCGTGAGCGGGATGCTCGATCTCAAGGCGATGGCGCATGCGTTCGGCGGCAAGAAGGCCGAGATGGCGCCTCCCACGGACGCCGAGCGCGCGACGGGCTACGTGGTGGGCGGGATCTCGCCCATCGGCCAGCGCAAGGCGCTGCCGACCGCGATCGACGAGACCGTCGAGCTGTGGGACACCGTGTACGTCTCCGGCGGGAGGAGGGGCCTCGACATCGGCCTCGCCCCCGCGGACCTCATCGCCGTGACCCGTGCGGTCACGGCCGGAATCGCGAAGGACTCCTGATGGACCTCTCCCCCGCCCCCGCCGGCTGGGACCCCGCCGCCGCCCTCGAGCAGGTGAAGGCGCGCGTCCACATCGCCGAGGCCGCCTCGGGCCGCGCCGGCTCGGGCGTGCGCGTGCTCGTCGCGACCAAGACCTGGGACGCCGATGCGGCGGCCGCCGTGGTCCGCGCCGGCGGCACCCTCGTGGGCGAGTCCCGCATGCAGGAGCTCGACATCAAGGGCGAGGCGCTGCGCGCGGCCGGCGCCCGGGTGCACGTCATCGGCCAGCTTCAGCGGAACAAGGCGGCGACCGCGGTGCAGTACGCGGACTGCGTGCAGACCGTCGACCACGCGCGCCTCGCCGAGCGCCTCTCGCGGCTGTGCCTCGAGGCCGAGCGCGAGCTCGACGTGATGGTCCAGGTCAACGTCTCGGGCGAGGACTCCAAGGCCGGCGTCCACCCCGACGAGGCCCTCGCGATCGCCTCCGCGGTCCAGGCGCTCCCCGCGCTCACGGTGACGGGCTTCATGACCATCGGGCTGAACTCGCGCGACGAGGACGCGGTGCGGGAGGGCTACGCCCGGCTGCGGGAGATCCGCGACCAGGCGCTCATCCGATCGGAGCGGGGCTCGGTCGGGCTGGGCTCCGCGTGGGAGCTGTCGATGGGCATGTCCCAGGACCTCGAGTGGGCCGTCGCGGAGGGGGCGACGATGGTGCGCGTGGGTACCGCGGTCATGGGCCCGCGTCCGCCCGCCTGAGCGGATCCTCCCTGCTTGAACGCCGACCAGGTGGGCGTTTCGGGTCGCGTCCGCGCGGGTGCGGTGTGAGACTGGCAGGGACGCGACTGAGGGGATCGACAAGGAGATACCCCATGCCACAGTTCCACCTGGCGATGTACTACGACCAGGACGGTCGGGAGGTCCCCGACGACCTCCCGCAGATCATGGCGGAGCTCGAGGCGCTCAACGCAGAGATGCGTGACAAGGGCGTCTGGGTGACCGCCGCGGGGCTCGAGCCCGCGCCCGACGCCCGGGTGGTCCGCGCCGACGAGCACGGCGCCGAGACCACCGTGGGCCCCTACCTCGACGTGCCGGAGCAGGCCGGCGGGTTCTGGCTCATCGAGGCGGCGTCGATGGGCGACGCGATCGTCTGGGCCGAGCGGGCGAGCAGGGTGCTCCGGCTCGCGGTGGAGGTCCGTCAGGTCCGCACCTGAGGCGGTCCGCCTCGCGCCGCGGTCGCGGGCCGCGAAAAGTTAGGCAAGGTTGCACTCTCTGGCGACGAGACCAGGACGTTCCTACCCTGGAGGCGTGACCACGCAGACCCCGCACCCCACCGCATCGTTCCCGGACGAGGACGCCGTCTCCGGTCGGCTCAACGCGCTCCGCGCGGGGGTGCTCGGAGCCAACGACGGCATCGTCTCGATCGCCGCGCTGCTGGTCGGCGTGGTCGCCGCCACCGACAACGCGACCGTCATCCTCACCACCGCGCTCGCCGGCATCGCCGCGGGTGCGCTGTCGATGGGCGTGGGCGAGTACGTCTCCGTCTCGAGCCAGCGCGACGCCGAGAAGGCGCAGCTCGAGCGCGAGAAGGCCTGGCACGACCACCGTCCGGAGTGGGAGCTGGATCAGCTCGCCCGGCTGCACATGGAGACCGGGATGTCGGAGGCGACGGCACGCGCGGCCGCGATCGAGCAGACCGCGCACGATCCCATCGCCGCGCATGCGCGCGCCCACCTCGGGATCGACCCCGAGGAGCTGGTCAACCCCTGGCACGCGGCCTTCGCCTCGCTCGGGGCGTTCACGCTCGGCGGCATCTTCCCGCTGCTCACCGCGGTGCTCGCACCCGACGCGCTCAAGGTGCCGCTGACCTTCGGCGTGGTCATCATCGCGCTCGCGATCTCCGGCACCGTGTCCGCGCGGCTGGGCCACGCGCCGCGGCTCCGCGCGATCCTGCGCAACGTTGCCGGCGGCTCGCTCGCGATGGCGATCACCTACGGCATCGGCTCGTTCGCCGGCACCGCCCTCTAGCGCCCGCACTCCTCCGGGGCGCGGCTGCGGAGGAACGATGCGCGGCGCGGATGGCCCGCGCCGCGCTCAGCCTCACGGCACGAGCTTGAGCCACTCCTCGGTGGCGAACTTCGACTCGATGCGCTCCCGCGCCGCCTCGATCTCCGCCTCGGTCACCGCGCCCGGCTGCGTCGCGTAGCGGCCCCGGAAGTGGTCGAGGAAAGAGGCGATGACGTCCGCGCGCTCCATGCCGGTCTGGCTGCGGAGCGGATCGACGCGCTTGTTGGCGCTCTTGGTGCCCTTGTCCGAGAGCTTCTCGCGGCCGATGCGCAGCACCTCGAGCATCGCGTCGGCGTCGATGTCGTAGGCCATGGTGACGTGGTGGAGCACCGCGCCCGCCGCGTAGCGCTTCTGCGCCGCGCCTGCGATCTTGCCCGCAGGCGAGGCGATGTCGTTGATGGGCACGTACGTCGCCTCGATGCCGAGCTCGCGCAGCGCGCCCAGGACCCAGTCGTCGAGGAACGCGTACGACTGCTCGAAGCTCAGCCCCTCGACCAGCGACGTCGGGACGTGCAGCGAGTAGGTGATGGTGTTGCCCGGCTGGACGAACATCGCGCCGCCGCCCGAGACGCGTCGCACCACGGTCATGCCGTGCTTGGCCGCGCCCTCGTCGTCGACCTCGTTGCGCCACGACTGGAACGAACCGATGATGACCGCGTTGCTCCCCCACTCCCACACGCGCAGCGTGGGACCGCGGCGGCCGGCGGCGACCTCCTCGGAGAGCACCTCGTCGAGCGACATCTGCATGTAGGGGTCGCGCGGGACGTCGTGGATGACGTCGAAGGTGTGGTCGTGCCAGCTGGTCGCGTGCCCGAGCGCGCGGCGCACCGCGATGCCCACGGCCTCGGGGGTGAAGCCGATGAACGTCGCGTCGCCCGCGGCGCGCTTCGCCGCGGCGGCGAGCTCGGCCACCGTGGCGGTCGCCGCGAGCCCGTGGAGCGCGCGCGTGATGTCGAGGATCGCCTCGGCGGGCTCGAGGAAGAAGTCGCCGGAGATCACCACCCGGTCGATGGTGTCGCCGGCGGCGTCGAGCTCGACGTCCGCGACCACGAGCTTGCCGCCAGGAACCTTGTACTCACCATGCATGGGGAACATTCTCCCCCGAAGCGCCGCAGGCACGTTCCACCCGTCGGCCGGGACGCTCACCTGCGCTCCAGGGCTGCTCACCGCATGCTGCGGGACATCTGCCTGCATGCCGGCCGGGCCCCGTCCGGCGAGCGCAGGTGGATGTCCCGCGCGGCACGATCCCATGCTCTCAAGCATGGTGACTGTCCCGGCCGGTACGGGGCGTGGACGATGCCCGCTCAGGGGTTCGGCGCGACGCCCGCCTTGAGCAGCCCGTAGAACAGCGAGTCCGTGAGCGCCTCCCACGAGGCCTCGACCATGTTCGGGCCGACGCCGACAGTCCTCCACTGGGCACCCGTCTCGGTGTCGACCGTGGTGATGAGCACCCGGGTGACGGCGTCCGTACCGTGCGCCGCGTCCATGATGCGGACCTTGAAGTCGGTGAGGTCGAAGCGCCCGATCTCCGGGTAGGCGCCCGCGAGCGCGGTGCGCAGCGCGTGGTCGAGCGCGTTGACGGGGCCGTTGCCCTCGCCCACGGTGACGAAGCGCTGCCCGCCGCCGGCGCGCAGCTTGATCACGGCCTCGGCGTCGGCATCGCGCGGGTTGCCCGGCGCGGACGAGACCCGCACGCGCCACGTCTCGGTCTCCCAGAACTTCGGCGCGTCGCCCAGCTCCCAGCGCAGCAGCAGCTCGAAGGACGCGTCGGCGGCGTCGAACGTGTAGCCCTGCGCCTCCGCGTGCTTGACGCGGTCCATCACGCGCTTGAGCACATCGGGCCGGTCGGCGAGGTCGAAGCCGAGCTCCTTGCCCTTGAGCTCGATCGACGCGCGCCCGGCCATCTCCGACACGAGCATGCGCATGTCGTTGCCCACGTAGGACGGCTCGGTGTGCTGGTAGAGGTCGGGATCGACCTTGATCGCCGATGCGTGCAGGCCGGCCTTGTGCGCGAAGGCCGAGGCGCCCACGTACGGCTGGCGCGCGAACGGCGCGATGTTGGTGATCTCGGAGATCGCGTGCGCGATGCGCGTCGACTCCTTGAGGCCGTCGCCCCGGAGCGCGATCACGCCGCGCTTGAGCTCGAGGTTCGCGGCGACCGCGACGAGGTCCGCGTTGCCGGTGCGCTCGCCGTAGCCGTTGACGCAGCCCTGGACATGCGTCGCACCCGCGGCGACGGCCGCCATCGAGTTCGCGACAGCGCAGCCCGAGTCGTTGTGAGCGTGCATGCCCAGCTGCGCCGACGTCCGCGCCCGGACGTCGGTGACGACGCGCGTAACGTCGTCGGGCAGCATCCCGCCGTTCGTGTCGCACAGGACCAGGGACGATGCACCACCGGCCTCGCCCGCGAGCAGCGCCTTGAGCGAGTACTCGGGATCGAAGCGGTAGCCGTCGAAGAAGTGCTCGGCGTCGAGCACCACGCGACGCCCCTCCCCCACGAGGAAGGCGACCGTCTCCTCGATCATCGCGAGGTTCTCGTCACCCGAGACGCGCAGCGCGCGCTCGGCGTGGCGGATGTCGGACTTCGCCACCAGCGTGATGATGGGCGCCTCGGAGTCGAGCAGCGCCCGCACCTGCGGGTCGGACCCCGCCGTGGTGCCCGCGCGCCGCGTCATGCCGAAGGCCGCGAACTGCGCGTGGCGGAAGGACAGCTCCTTGTTCACGAGCCCGAAGAACTCGGTGTCCTTGGGCACCGCGCCCGGCCACCCGCCCTCGATCACGCCGACGCCCAGCTCGTCGAGCAGCGGGGCGATCGCCATCTTGTCCGCGACGGACAGGTTCATGCCCTCCTGCTGCGCGCCGTCGCGCAGGGTCGTGTCGTAGATCTCGACCGTGAGATCCGTCATCGTCGTCAGCTCCTCGTGTCCGGCGTGGCCCGCGTCCCAACAAAAAAGCCTCCCAGGGGTGCGGGAGGCTGCGCGTCGGGGCTCGGCCCGACGCGCTACAGAATGATGATCGCGGTACGCATCGCTCGTCATTGTGGCACACCACGGGGACGTTGCCCCAGGAAGCCGCGCAGGATCTCTCAGCCAATCTGGAGCATCGGCCGCAAGACTGGCGACGGATCGGCACCGCCGACCGTCCCCGTCCCACGAGAGAGGCATCCCCATGGCTCGCATCCCCGAACCCGTCCCCACGCCCGAGGGCCCCGCCTACGAGGGCCGCCTGCTCGACCGGCCCGACGAGGAGGTGGTGGATCAGGGCGTCGCGTTCGACCTGCGCACGCTCGTGAGCCGTCGCGGCATCGTCGGGATGTTCGGCCTCGGCGCGGGCGCGGCCGTCCTCGCCGCCTGCTCGCCGTCGGCGAGCTCGAGCGCGGCATCCGCCACCGCATCGTCCCTCACCGAGATCCCCGACGAGACCGCGGGGCCCTACCCCGGCGACGGCTCGAACGGCCCGGACGTGCTCGAGGAGTCGGGCATCGTGCGCCGCGACATCCGCAGCTCGATCGGCGCGGACGACCCGGTCCCCGGCGTGCCGCTCGACTTCACGTTCACCGTGCTCGACATGGCGAACGGCGGCGTGCCGATGGCCGGCGCCGCAGTCTACGCGTGGCATTGCGACGCCGCGGGCCGGTACTCGATGTACTCCGACGGGGTCACGGACGAGACGTGGCTGCGCGGAGTCCAGGTCACGGACGACGACGGCGAGGTCACGTTCACCTCCGTGATGCCCGGCTGCTACACCGGGCGCTGGACGCACATCCACTTCGAGGTCTACCCGAGCGTCGACGACATCGAGGACTCGAGCAAGGCGATCGCCACGTCGCAGATGGCCTTCCCGCAGAACGTGCTCGACCCGGTCTACGAGCTCTCCGACTACGACGGCTCCGCGGCGAACCTCGCGCAGCTCTCTCTCGCGACCGACAACGTCTTCGGCGACGACGGCGGGGTGCACCAGATGGGCGCGCTCAAGGGCGGCGTCGACGCGGGCTACACCGCGACCCTCACCGTGCCGATCGACACCACGACGGCGCCGACCGCCGGCACGATGGCGGGCGGCGGAGGCGGCGGAGGCGGCGACCGCCCCGAGGGCGGCCCGGGCGGCGGCGAGCCGCCGAGCGCTCCCCCGTCCTGACATGACAAGGGGACGATGCGGGGCCGGGCGGCCCTCCCATCGTCCCCTGTCGCGGGAGCCTTACGGCGCGACGAGCATCTTCATCTCGGTGTTGCGCCCCTCGCCCAGCAGGTGCTTGATGCCGTCCTCGACGATGTCGTCGAGCTCGATGACCGAGCTGATCAGCGGGCGCGGGTCGATCGTGCCGGCACGCATCGCGTCGATGGTCTCGGCGTAGTCCTCGTCCGTGTAGCCGAACGAGCCGGTGAACGACTTCTCGGTCATCACGAACGCGTTGACGTCCACCGGGAACTCGCCATGGGCGACGGCGACGTACACCGCGGTGCCACCGGTGCGCAGACCGTTGACCGCGGTGTCGAAGGTGATGCGGCCCACGCCCGAGGCGTCGAAGGAGACGTCGGCGCCGGTGCCTGCGGTGAGCTCCTTCATGAGGGCGACCGGGTCCGTCTCCCGCGGGTCGACCGCCGTCGCGCCGAGCTCCTGGGCGAGTGCGCGGCGCGCTTCACCGGGCTCGGACACCACGATGGTCTCGGCGCCGCGGGCCTTGAGCGCCATCACGACGGCGAGGCCGACGGGGCCCGCGCCGATGACGAGCGCGTTCTTGCCCGCGACGTCGCCGACGCGCTTGGTCGCGTGCCACGCGACCGCGGTCGACTCGACCATCGCGGCGATCTGCGAGCCGAGCTCCTCCGGGAAGGCGAAGACCTGGTCGGCGTTGAGCACCACGTGCGAGCTGAAGCCGCCGCCACCGCCGTTGATGCCGGTGAAGCCCCAGGCGACGCAGCGGTTGCCCGCGCCCGCCTGGCATGCCTCGCACTCGCCGCACCAGCGGTTCGCGCGGACGGCGACGAGCGTGCCGACGGCCGGGCCATCGACACCCTCGCCGAGCTCGACCACACGGCCGCCGAACTCGTGGCCGAGGACGTGCGGGCCGGGGCAGCCGAAGAGGGGGTGGACGAACTCGTTCGGGAACATGAACTGCTCGAAGAGGCCGAGGTCGGTGCCGCAGATGCCGGCGTGCTCGACCTTGATCTTCACGGTGCCGGGGCGGACGGCCGGCTCGGCGATCTCCTCGACGACGGCCTCGCGGACTCCGTGCAGGCGCAGAGCTTTCATGGGGGGACTCCTGTACTTCTGACGCCGCGCCGACGCACGCGCGGCTAGGGGGACTGGGGACGCGTCGTGGCTGCGATCCGGCGACTCTGCCGGAGGCAACACCAGCACGCTAGCGCCCATTGGCACGAGATGCCAAAACCCCACGAAAAAGCGGGGGACGATGCGGTGTCATCCGCATCGTCCCCCGCTGAGGTCCCGCTCGTGGCGGCGGGCAGGATGTCGCCTCTCGGCGAGATCCGCCCCTCTCCCCCGTCGCTCAGGTCATGATGAGCGGGCGGACACCCCCCGAGCCGCGGGTGAGGCGCATGTGCGCGTCACGCGGGTCGAGGAGCCTCTCGTGCGCGCCGAGCGCGCGGCGCTGGCGACGCAGCTCGGCATGCTCCCGGCGAGCGGCCCGCACGCCGGCGTCCGCGCGGCGCAGCAGGCGGTCGATGAGCCTGCGGTGCGCAGCATCGTCTCCGATGCCGAGCTCGTAGCTCTGGTGGCTGATAGCGGTCATGGTCATGTCCCTTTCCGGACTTTCGACTGAGATGTATGAGGTGGCGCGGCGCTCAGATGAGGCGTGCGAAGGTGGGCAGCGCGAACGAGTCTCCGATGACGCGCGTGACGTCCTCGACCGACGGGAGCCGGTTCTCGACGCGTCGGCGCTCCGCCCGCCGACGGCGAGCGGAGGCGAAGCGGTCGGCGACCTCGCGAAGCGAGTCACGGACCCCGTGGTGGAGATCGGTGGCGACGGCGCCGCCGTGGGTGACAGGTGCGACCGACATGGTGATGCTCTCCTTCGTGGTCAGCGTGTGCGAGTGCTGCTAGGCGGTGAGGCGGAACGCCCCGCGGCCGGCGGTGGCGGACTCGAGCTCCGCCTGCGTGTCGGCGATGCGCTCGAGGAGCGCGGACCGCGCGACGGCCCAGGCCCGCAGGCGCGAGACCTCGCTCCCCGTCCAGTCGACGAGCGCGGCGGCGGCGCCAGGCGCGAACCCCTTGACCGACGCTGCGAGGTTCTCGAGCGCGGCGCGGTGCCGCTCGGTACCCTCCTCGGCGATCCTGAGGCCGAGGTCTTCGGTGATCTGCACGGACATGACACCCTCCCTTCCTACGTTCGTTCGATGTCGATGCCAGAGTGCGCGCAGGCCGTGTGAAAGGTCGTGTGACGTACGACACATTTACGAAATATGTCCTCAGCAGGACATTTTCCAGGCCTGAAGGCTCGGATCGGGAGGTGCGGACCGCCTCAGACGAGCTGCGGCACCGCGCCGCGAAGCTGGTCGAGGACCACCTCCGCGCGCTGAAGCAGGAGCGGCATGTCGCCTCGCGCCGCGATCTGGAGCGCGACCTCCGCGCGCGAGCGCGCGCGATCACGGTCCCCGTGAGCGAGAGCGATCTCGGCGTCCGTGACCTGCACCTCCGCCTCAAGCCACTTGTACGAGTCGTTGATCCGACGGCAGGCGGTGCCGGCGTGCTCGAGCCAGGGCATGGCGGCGTCGACATCCCCCTCGGCGACGTACGTCAGGCCCATGACCTTCGCGGTCACGCCCTCCCAGCAGGGGTCCTCGAGCTGACGAGCGAGCGCGTACGAGGACTCGATGTCCGTGCGCACGGCTGCAGGGCTCTCGCCCTTCGCGAGACGCACATGCGCATGCCAGGCCTCGGGCCACGGTCGGATGGCGGTCCACCGCTCGCTCTGCGCCTGCCGCTGCGCCTCCTTGGCCCAGCGCTCGGCCGCGGCGAGCCACCCGGAGAGGTACGCAGCGCGCGCGGCGTGCGCCATCGCCCAGATCCCCCGCTTCACGCTGCCGGTCTCGCGGCACAGATCGATGGCCTCGTCGAAGCGCTCGAGAGACGCATCCAGCCGCCCCCAGTCGGAGAGATGGACCGCGTCGTAGGCCGCCACGGCGGCGCGCACGCGTGGGTAGGGGGCCGCGACGTCCCATGCCAAGGCGAGCCCCTCGACGGCGCACTCGCGGCGCGCGGCGAGCACATCGACGTAGGCGAGCTCCGCCAGCGCCTTGGCAGCGATCTCCTGCTCACCCGCCGTGGTCGCGGCCTCGCGAGCGGCGTCGAGCACGATGGCCCCCTCGTCGTCGTACCCGCACGCCGCATGCACCAGGGCGCTGCCGAGCTCGAACAGGCACGTCGCGTCGAGACGACCGTCGCCGGAGCCCTCGGCCGCCGCCACCGCGCCACGGAGAGTGGCGATGCCGCTGCCCGCGGCACCCGCGCCGACCGCAGCCCTGCCCGCGGTGAGCAGCGACTCGGCGGTCGCCGCCGAGGACACACCCGCGGTGCTGGGGGTGACCGGAGGACGCGCGGCCGCGCTCAGCGCCGGACCAGGCTCGACACCGAGTTCACGGAGGAAGGCCGCCTCCGTAGCCGCCACGTGGCGGTGCGCGGAGATGCGGTCGCCGGCCGCGACGAACGCCTTGACCAGCAGCACGTGCGGCCCCTCCTCCAGCGGCGCGGTGTCGACCATCGCCGAGGCGAGCATGACGGCCCGAGCATGGTCGTGCGCCGACATGGCGCGGAGCACCTCCTTGCGGAGCGCGCCGATCACCTCGCCGGCGACGCGCTGCCGCTCGACCAGGAGCCACGTGTCGAAGGACGGCGAGGCCTGAACCTCGATGCCCTCGAGCAGAGCGCCACGCGGCACGGGGTCTGGCAGAGCGCCGGAGACCACCTGCGCGACGTCGATCACGGTGCCGGGGGCAAGGTCGGCGGTGATGGGGTTGCCGCGGAGCGCCTCCGGCATCCCGAGCCGGCGGCGAAGCTCCGCGAGGCTCCAACGGAGGGCCGCCATCGGGTCGTCCGCCTCGGAGAACAGCTCGTTGACCAGCTGCTGGCGCGAGATCGGATCCTGCGAGCGGACGATGCGGGCGAGGAGCGCCCAGCACTTCGCCCCGCGGGGGCCGGGGAGCGTGAGGCCGTCACGCAGCAGCCGCGGTTGACCGATGAGTCGGATCTCCAGCATCGAGAATCCAGCGTACGTCCGGTTTCTCCGCTCCGGAAGGGCCGGGGCGGGGGCGACTGGCACCGGCCGGCCTCCGGCGAACCGAGGCGCCTTGGAACGCCGCTTCGCGCGCCCGGGTTGGCGCCATCTG
>NZ_BBLU01000021.1 GCF_000759715.1 Demequina mangrovi | reverse complement strand
CCTCGGTGGCGCGCGCCTCGGTCAGCGCCGCGGCGGCGGCCTCGGCCGCCACGGAAGCCTGGGCCCGCGTGGTCGCGGCCTCCCCGGCCGCGGCCGTCAGCGCGGACGCGGTCTCGTCCCAGAACTCGTCGCGCTGCGCGAGCGTCGGCTCGTCGACCGTCGCGAGCACCGCGGCGCGGCGCGCCAGCGCGGCCAGCTCCGCATCGGCCGCCTCCACCGCGGTCGAGCGCGCCCGCGCGACCTCCCGGATCTTCGCCTCGAAGTGATCGAAACGCTGCGTGCCGAACAGCGAGCGCAGCAGCGCGCGCCGTTCGCCCGTGTCCGCCTTGAGGAACTCGGCGAAGCGTCCCTGCGCGAGCAGGATCACCTGGAGGAACTGGTCCGCGCTGAGCGGGACGGTCGCGGCGACGTGCTCGGCGACCTCGCGGGGCATGCCCGCGAGGATCTCCCAGCCGCCGTCGCGCCAGACATGGAGCTCGGCCTCGGCCTTCTTGGTGGTGGTGCCGGTGCCGCGCGCCTTGGGTCGCTCATAGGCCGGCGAGCGCCAGATCTTGTACCGAGTGCCGTGGAGCTCGTACTCGAGCGTCACCGTGGTCGGGTCCTCGGGCGTGCAGAAGTGGCTGCGGAGCACGGGCTCGGCCTTGTCGTAGCGGGGCACGCGCTCGTACAGCGCGAAGCAGATCGCGTCGAGGACGGTCGACTTGCCCGCGCCGGTCTTGCCCGAGATGACGAACAGCCCCTCGGTGTCGAACAGCTCGAAGTCGATCTCCTGGCGGGCGAGGTACGGGCCGAAGCCCTCGAAGGCGAGACGCTGGATCTTCATCGCGCGGCCTCCGCGGACTCGAGGGCGGCGAGCGCGTCCGTGACGAGCCCGCGTTCGTCGGCGCTGAGCGCCGCGCCGTTGCGCACGAAGCCGAGGAACTCGTCGACGATCTCGAGATCCGTGCGGCCCTCGACGCGCTCGGCGTACCCCGCGTCGCCGTGGTCGGCGCGATGCGCGGGACGATGCGTGAGCGTCACCGCGTACGGGAAGCGGCCCTGCAGCGCGCGCATCGCGTCGCGGGGGAGCTGGTCGTCGGTGAGGATCGCTTCGACCCAGGCCTCGGTCGCGTCCGCGTGCGCGTCGGGGGAGAGCAGCTCCTCGAGAGTGCCCTCGAGCCGCACCGCGCGGCGCGGCGTCGGGAGCGCGAGCCGCTCGACCGCGGCGAGCCCTGACGCGTCGAGGTCGACGAGCCATGCGATCTTGTCCGAGCTGATCTCCCCGAAGCTGAAGCGCAGGGGAGCGCCCGAGTAGCGCACGCGCTCCGACAGCGTCTGGTGCGAGTGGATGTGGCCGAGCGCGACGTAGTCCGGTCCGTCGAAGACCGAGAGGTCGACGAGGTTGAGGCCGCCGCGCGAGATGTCGCGCTCCTCGGCGCGGCCCGAGAGCTCGGTGGTCTCGCCCGGCGCCTCGCCCGCCCGGCCCGCGAAGCAGTGGGAGGCGACGATGAAGCGCCCCCCGCGCGCCGCCGCATCGTCCCGGATCAGGCCCATCGCGAAGGCGAGCGCGTCGCCATGCGTGGTCCCGTCGAAGTCCTCGTACGCGGCGCGCAGGAACTCCGGGTGGACGTAGGGGATGCCGTAGAGGTGGACCTCGCCGTGCGCGTCCTCGAGCGTCACGGGCGTGGCGAGGCGAGCGAGATCCGCCATGACGTGCACCCCGCCGAAGGCGGCGAACTCGGCCATGTGGCCCAGTCGTGCGGGGCCGTCGTGGTTGCCGGAGGTGAGGATGACCGTGGCGCCGGCGTCGCGGATCGCGCGCACGGCGGCGTTGAGCATGGTGAAGGCCTCGGCCTTAGGGGTCGAGCTGTCGAAGACGTCGCCCGCGACCACCACGGCGTCGACGCCGTGCTCGCGCACCGCGTCGGCGAGGGCCGCGAGCACCTCGCTGAGGTGCGCGTCGGTGCTGTGGCCGTGGAAGGTGCGGCCGATGTGCCAGTCGCTCGTATGGAGGATCCGCATGCCGCGAGGCTAGCGGGAGGGTGGGACAGCGCCGCACCCGCCTCACACGCTGCGCGGCACGTTGCCCGACAGCTTGAACAGCGCGCACATGAACTTGTGGCCGCCGTCGGCGGTCGGCCCGAACATCAGCGGGCAGCCGCCGTCGATCACGGTCATCCCGTGCTCGCGTCCCCAGGCCGCCGCCGCATCGTCCACGCTGCCGCCGCCGGGGCCCCGGTGCATCCACACCTCGCCGATCCCGAGCGAAGACGCCTCCTTGACCGTCTCGAGCGCGCGGTCGGGGCGCGTGCCGATCACCACGGCCTCGACCCCGCCGGGCACCGCGCCCAGCGACGGATAGCAGGGGTCGCCCTCGACGGTCTCGGCGTTCGGGTTGATGGCGATCGCCTCGTAGCCGCGCTCGCGCAGCCGCTGGTAGACGGCGTTCGAGCCGTGCGATCCGGGGGTGCGCGAGACGCCCGTGACGGCGATGCGCTTGTGCGAGAGAAAGGCCTCCGCGGCCTCCTTGATGGCAGGCATGTCTGCTCTCCTTCGGAGCGTCGGCGGGGACTCTTCCATGGTCGCGCCGCACGGCCGTCGTGGCAACGCGGCGACGCGCGGGCGGTGCGTGCGGCTACAGCAGCAGCGCCGCCAGTGCGGCCCCGCCCACGACCACGAGCGCACACCAGGCCCACACCAGGACGGCGTAGGCGGAGACGGGGCGCTCGGGCGCGGGCTGAGACATGACGGCATCGTCGCGCTGCCCGCCGACCGCCGCCAGACCCCATTTGTGGGGGTTCGTTCCGCGCACCCCCAGAAGAGGGGGCTTTGCCGTCCCGCGCGCCCGCGCCAGGCTGGAACAGGCGCCGCAGACGCGCGCCGACGATGCGACCGATGAGGCGACCGGGGGGAAGCTGTGAAGGGCATGAAGGACACGACCAGGGCGGCGATCGACGCGAGCCTGGCCGCATTCGTGGCGATGGGCGTCGCGGGCTACGTCGTGTGGATGTTCCGCGACGGCTCCGGCTGGAGCTCGTCCGCGGTGCAGTTCCTGCTCGCCCTCGCCGTGATCGTCCCGCTGTGGGCCGTCGGCGTCTACCGCGCGTACCGCCCGTCCCGACGCTCCTGGTAGGCGCCGCGCGCGAATCGGCGCGACGCCGGGCGCGCGGCGCCCGCACTGGCTAGCGTGAGGGCATGACGCGTTACGTCCTCGCGATCGACCAGGGCACCACGTCGACGCGCGCCATCGTCTTCGACCGCGACGCGAGCATCGTCGCCCAGGCTCAGCGCGAGCATCGTCAGCTGCTCCCGCGCGCCGGCTGGGTCGAGCACGACCCCGTCGAGATCTGGGCGCACACGCGGCTCGTGGTCGCGGAGGCCTTCGCGCAGGCGAACATCACGCGGCTCGACGTCGCGGCGCTCGGCATCGCGAACCAGCGCGAGACCACCATCGTGTGGGACCGCCGCACGGGCGAGCCGGTGCATCCGGCGATCGTGTGGCAGGACACGCGCACGCAGCCGGAGATCGACGTGCTCGCGGACGAGGGCGGCGTCGACCGCTTCCGCCACATCACCGGGCTCCCGCTCGCGACCTACTTCAGCGCGAGCAAGCTCGCGTGGATCCTCGACAACGTCGCGGGGGCGCGGGACGATGCCGAGGCCGGGCACCTCGCCTTCGGCACCCCCGACACGTGGCTCGCCTGGAACCTCACGGGTGGCGTCGAGGGCGGCATCCACGTCACCGACGTCACCAACGCGTCGCGCACGCTCCTCATGGACATCCAGGCCCTCGAGTGGAGCGACGAGGTGCTCGAGGCCTTCCGCATCCCGCGCGCGATGCTCCCCGAGATCCGCTCGAGCTCCGAGGTCTACGGCGTGGGCCACACCAACTCGTTGCTGCGCGATGTGCCGCTCGCGGGCATCCTCGGCGACCAGCAGGCCGCGATGTTCGGGCAGGCGGCCTTCGACCCGGGGGAGTCGAAGGGCACGTACGGCTCGGGCGCGTTCCTGCTGGTCAACACGGGCGACCTGGTGATCCATAGCGACAACGGGCTGCTCACCACGGTCGCGTACCGGCTGGGCGATGCGCCCGCGCAGTACGCGCTCGAAGGCTCGATCGCGGTGACGGGCGCGCTGGTGCAGTGGCTGCGGGACAACCTCGGCATCATCGACGAGTCCGGCGACATCGAGACGCTCGCGTCGAGCGTGCCCGACAACGGCGGCGTCTACATCGTGCCGGCGTTCTCGGGGCTCTTCGCGCCCCTGTGGCGGCCCGACGCGCGCGGCACCGTGGTGGGCCTCACGCAGTTCGTCACCAAGGCCCACCTCGCGCGCGCCGCGCTCGAGGCGACGGTGTTCCAGACCCGCGACGTGGTCGCGGCGGGCGAGGCCGATGCGGGGCTGCCGCTCCAGGCCCTCAACGTCGACGGCGGCATGGCGGTGGACAACCTGCTGATGCAGTTCATGGCCGACGTCCTGGGGCTCGACGTGGTCCGGCCCGAGGTCACCGAGGCGACCGCGCTGGGCGCGGCGCATGCGGCCGGGCTCGCGACGGGCTACTGGCGCGACCTCGACGAGCTGCGCGACCACTGGCACGAGGACCGCCGCTGGGGTCCGCTCATGCCCCGCCGCGAGGCGGAGCGGCTCTACCGGAACTGGCGCAAGGCTGTCGCGCGCTCGCTCGACTGGGTCGACGAGGACGTCGACGAGTAGCTACGCCTCCTCGCCGAAGCGGGCCCCGGCGTCCTGAGCGGGGTTGCCGGCGACGATGCGGCCGGGCGCCACGTCGCGCGACACCACGCTGCCGGGCCCGACCAGGCAGGAGCGCCCGAGCGTGACCCCGCCCGTGACGATGCAGCGCGAGGTCACCCAGACCCCGGGCTCGATCACCAGCGGCCGCGTGATGAGCGCCATGTCGCGCCGGTGCGCGTGGCTGCCGGTGGTGAGCATCGTGTCCTGGGACACCACGGCATCGTGCCCGATGGTCACCTGGTCCTGGTTGTGGATCCACACGCCCTCGCCGATCCAGCAGTGGTCGCCGATCTCGAGCCTCCACGGCAGCTTGACGCGCGTGCGCTGGCGGAACACCACGCCGTCGCCGATGGTCGCGCCGAAGGCCCGCAGCGCCGCGACGCGCAGGCGCGACGACGGCTGCAGCGCGTTGGTGACCAGCAGCCACTCGACCAGCATCCACGCGGCGATCACGGCGGGGGAGCGCCCCCACGCGGCCCGCTCGCCCGGCGCGTCCGCCAGCGGGATCACGGGCGGCTGCGTCCGTACGTCCTCGTCCACCGTCGATCGCCCCCTCAACGTCGCCTTCCCCGATCATGCCGCGCCGCGCGGCGGCGCGGAAGGGGAGCGCCTCTGCAGGGGCGAAGGCTTGACCCAACGTTTCACGCGTTGGCCGCGTCTTTACCTGAGATTGAAATGAACGTCACCTCGCTCCGGTTGCAGGAAGTGCGCCGAGACAGTGAACTGAGAGAGGGGTAAAAGTGACAGTTCCACACATCTCAGTCGGCTCCTGGAGCTCACGCCGCGGACGGACGCTCCTGCCGGAGGTGCGCGCCTGGGCCGGCGTCCGACGTCCCGCGCGGGACGCGACGGCCGTCGCGAGCGGCCGCGGCATCGCGTGGTTCGACGTGCTCGTCCAGGCGGTCGCGGGTGCCGCGATCGCGTACGGGATGTGGTGGGTGCTGAGCGCCGGCGTGGTCGGCCAGGCGGTCGACGCGTTCGCCGGCTGGTACGTCGGCACCGCGACCCCGGCCTTCGCGACCGGGACGTCTGCGGTCCAGGGCGCGACCGAGTTCTCCGAGGGGTTCTTCGCCCCCCTCCCCGCGCCGCCCGCGATGCTCACCTACGACGGCCCCGCGCTGCTGGAGTTCCAGCAGTCGATGACGCGCTGAACAGGCGCTTCGGGGTGACCGCCGGCGCGCTAGCGTGGTCCCGGACCCGGTGCGAGGAGGGACTCGAATGTTCGTCGGCCTGACCCCTGAGATCTGCGCGCAGGCGTGGGAGCTCGTGAAGCCCGCGATCGCGACGGCCGCCGCCCGCGGCGTGATCCGCGACGCGGTGGGAGACCTGGTGGTGATGGACCCGGCACGGCCCGGCACGATGCTGTGGTCGGGCTCCATCGGCGACACCGAGGACAAGACCTACGGCTATGCGGTCGCGAAGGCCAAGGTCGCGGAGCGGGCCGGGCTCGACACCTCGCGGGTGCGCATGGACGCGCCCCACCTCTACACGGCAGGCGACATCGTGTACCCGGGCGGCGTGGTGCGTCACGGGCTGGTCGTCGCCTTCTCCGGGGTCGAGGGCGAGGCGGACGAGATGATCGCCGAGTGGTTCATCGCCGCGGTGCGCGGCATCGCGAGGCTCGCGTTCGTGTCGCCGCACGGCCCGGATGCGACCGGCACCCGGTATCTGGGCGCCTGATGGGCACGCCCGACACCCCTGCCGTCCGCGCGCTCGCGGACACCGGGATCGACGTCGAGATCACCGTGCACGGACCCGTCCGGTCGCTCGAGGAGGCGGCCGAGGTGCGCGGTCTCGAGCCGCGTCAGATCCTCAAGACCCTGGTGGTCCGCCGCGCCGAGGGGGAGCATCTCTTCGTGCTCGTGCCGGGCGACCGCGAGATCAGCTGGCCCAAGCTGCGCGCCCTGCTCGGCGTCAACCGCATCTCGATGCCGGACAAGGACGTCGCGCGGGAGGTCACCGGCTACGAGCGCGGCACCATCACGCCCTTCGGCTCGCGCCCCGACCCCGCGACCGGCGCGCCGTGGCCCGTGATCGCCGACGCGCTCATCGTCTCCCGCGAGGGCCCGGTGTCGATCGGCGCGGGCGCGCACGGCGTCGCCGCGACCGTGGATCCGCAGCAGCTGGTCGAGGTGCTGGACGCTCGAATCGCCGACGTGACCGAGGTGCTCGCTCCCCGTGGAGGCTGACCCCTTGTAGGGTGTCGCACGTGTACGAGAGGCCCACGCTGCCCGACCTCGTCTTCACCGACGCAGACGGCGAACCGATCCCCTACGGCTCCCGCTGGGGTGTCGACGGGGCGCCCGAGCGCACCTACTCGCGGACGCGCCACCCCGAGCGCTTCGCGCCGCTGACGCAGGTCGCCGACGCGCTGGTCGCGTACCTCGAGGAGACCTACGACGTCGACGTGCGCCGCACGGAGGGCATGCCCGCCGACGCCCCGGACACGGTGCGCCGCCACGAGCACGGCCAGGTGGCCATCGTCCGCACCACCACGCTGCTGCCGCGTCACGATGCATGCGCGCCGCTCGTGATCGCGGAGACCGACTTCCCGGGGATCGTGGTCGCGATGGGCGCCGCGGGCGACGAGCGGGTCCCGGCCTGCGGCTGCGACGCATGCGACGAGTCCCTCGAGGACAGCGCCGCGCTGCTCGAGGACCTGGTCCTGTCGGTCGCGCAGGGTCGCTTCCAGGAGCGCTACACCTGGACCGACGGCATCGAGATCACCATCAGCGGCGGCGAGGACGGCGCGAGCTACAGCCGCGAGCCGCGCCACGCCGCCGACAAGAAGCGCATCGAGGCGCTCAAGCAGAGCCAGCGCGAGCGTCACGGCGAGCGCTGGATGCCGTGGCCCCCGCGTCGGGACGATGCCGACGGCGCCTGGGAGCGCGAGCCGGAGCCGATGCGCCTGTGGACCCGCGAGGAGCGCGAGGCCGTGCTCGACGCCGCGCTCGAGCGCGTGAAGAAGCTGCTGCGCAGCGCCTGACGCCTCCCCGGCGTCACGAGGCGCGGGAGCCGCCTACGCCATCTGGCGCGAGCGCTGGTGCTCGTCGAGGTCCGCGAGCCATGCGGTGGCGCGGTCCTCGAACTGGTCCGCGGCGTCCGCGTCGTAGTCGGGCAGCGACTCGTCCATGAACAGGTGCTTCTTGCCCGCGTACCGGTAGATGCGCGCGTGGGGCGCGTGATAGAGCAGGGCGTCGATCTCGGTCGGCTCGACCCACTCGTCGGGATCCGCGACGTGGATCTGCAGCGCGACCTCGTGCCGCCACACCCCGCCGAGCGCGGCCGGCGGCAGCGCGCCGCCCACGAGCAGGCACGCGCGGAAGCGCCGGCGGTCCTGCGCGAGCAGCTGGGCCTGCATCGCGCCGAGCGAGTAGCCGATCACCACATCCGCGTCGCGGTGGCGGCGGGCCGCGGAATGCGCGGCCTCCTGGAGCGCATCGTGCCCGATGCGCTGGGCGTACGCGACGCCCTCGTCGATGTTGTCGAAGGTGGCGCCCGCGTAGCAGTCGGGGCAGTGGACCGTGTGACCGTTCGCACGGAGGCGGTCGGCGAAGGACAGGAGCCCCTCGGTGAGCCCCTTCGCGTGGTGGAACAGCAGAATCTCGGCCATGCCTCAGTCTCTCGCTGCGAGCGTGTCCGCGCGACCCCAGCGTCGCGCCGGTCGCGCGACGGGGTGTCGAGGTGGTTGTCTGAGACCGTCGGATGCCGCTCCGTTCCAGGGAGGTCGCGTGGGGATCGACGAGGTGCTGCTCATCGGCGTGGTCGCGGTCATCGCGATCGTGGCGGTCCACTCGATCGCGCCGCGGGTCGGGGTCGCGGCGCCGCTGCTGCTCGTCTCGCTCGGCGTCGCGGTCAGCTTCATCCCCGGGATGCCCGAGATCGAGGTCGAGTCCGAGTTCATCCTGCTCGGCATCATCCCGCCCCTGCTGTACTCCGCGGCCGTCAACCTGCCCTCGACCGAGTTCAGACGCGACTTCCGCTCGATCAGCTCGCTGTCGATCGTCCTGGTGCTCCTCAGCTCGGCGCTCATGGGCCTGTTCTTCATGGCGATGATCCCGGGCATCGGCTTCGCGCTCGGCGCGGCGCTCGGCGCCGTGGTGAGCCCCACCGACGCGGTCGCGGTGCAGATCATCCGCAAGATGGGGGTGAGCCCACGCATCGTCACGGTGCTCGAGGCCGAGTCGATGTTCAACGACGCGACGGCCCTGGTGACGATGCGCACCGCCGTCGCCGCCGCCGGCGCCTCGATGGGCCTCGCGCAGGCGACGTGGGACTTCGCCTCGGCGGTGGTGATCGCGGTCATCATCGGCCTGGTGACCGGCGAGCTCAACGTGCGCCTGCGCCGCTGGGTGCCCGGCGCCGCGAACAGCACCGCGATCAGCTTCGTCGCGCCCTTCGCCGCGGCCGTGCCGGCCGAGCTCCTCGGCGCCTCGGGCCTCGTCGCCGCCGTGGTCGCAGGCCTCGTCGCCGGCTATCGCGCGCCGCTGTACCTGCGCCCCGCCGACCGCATCTCCGAACGCACCAACTGGCGCACCGCGGAGCTGCTGCTCGAGGGCGTGGTGTTCCTGCTGCTCGGCCTCGAGCTGCTCACCCTCGTCGAGGACGTCGAGGAGACCCACGGCTCGGTGTGGTTCGCGCTGTGGCTCGGGCTCGCCGCGCTCGGGCTCGTGCTGCTCATCCGCATCGCCTACGTCGCCCCGCTGGTGCTCGCGGCCGGGCGGCGCGCGCGGCGCGTGCGAGCGCGCCACGAGCATGTGGAGGGGCTCGCCGCGGAGGCGGAGGCGCATCCGGACCCCGCGCACCGCGAGGCTGTCGCGCGACGCGTCGAGCAGCATTCGGCCTACGCCGACTACCTCGAGCAGCGGCCGCTCGGCTGGCGCGAGGGCGGCGTGCTCGTGTGGGCGGGCATGCGCGGCGCGATCACCGTCGCGGCGGCGCAGACGCTGCCGTCCGACACGCCGCTGCGGTCGACGATGGTGCTCATCGCGTTCGTGGTCGCGGTCGGCTCGCTCATGTCGCAGGGCGCGACGCTGCCGTGGGTGACCCAGCGGCTGGGCATCGCGGGGGAGTCCGTGCACGACGAGCGCGAGCGGGCCGAGCTGCGCGACCTTCTCGCCGGCGTCGCCGACACGGTGCTCGCGGACGCCGAGCAGCCCGAGGCCCGCGGCGCCTCGTACCCGCCCGAGGTGGTCGACGCGGTGCGCCGCGCGATGGCGCACGCGCGGGCCGAGGACGAGGAGACGGTCCATCACGGCGAGCGGTTCTACGACCTGCGGCTCGCGATCATCGACGCGCAGCGCGCGCGCCTGCTCGAGGCGCGCGCGGTCGGCACCTTCGGCTCGGAGGCCCTCGGTGACGCGCTCGGCATCCTCGACGCCGAGCAGATCTCGCTCCAGCTCCGCGCCGACCACCCCGAGGGCGACGACTGAGGCGCCGCCTCAGAGCGCGTCGGGCTCAGAGCTCGACGACCGCGACCTCCGCCGACGTCGGCTCGGCCGAGCCTCCCATCGGCTCCTCGGTCACCGCGATCGCGGCGGCGCCCTCCATGTCCATCTCCATGATCGCCATGAAGGTGCCGTCCTCGTCCGGCATGAACGTGGGCCCGGCCTCCTTGGTGCCGTCGTCCATCACCAGCCACAGCTGGTAGGACATGCCGTCCTTGGGATGGGGGCAGTCGTCGCCCATCGCGACCACGGACTCCATCTTCTCGCTCACCACGAGGTGCGCGGTGCCGAGCCCCAGGTCCATCGAGTGCGCGTCCGGCGCGCTCGTCACCATCATCACGTCCTTCTCGAGCGCGAGGTCGTCCTGGCGGCGCTCCACCAGCGACGAGCCCACGAGCCCGCCCACCGCGAGCACCGCGGCCGAGGCCGCCGCGAGCGCGAGGCGCGGCCACAGCCGCTTGCGGGACGATGCGAGGGGGACCGCCGACGGTGCCCCCTCGGCGGGCACGGTGCTGGCGGGGTCGGCGTCGGGTGACGCCGCATCGTCCGACGTGAGGGGCGCGAGCTGCGGGGTCTGCGCGATGCTCTCCATCACGCGGCCCTTGAGCGAGGCGGGCGGCGCGACCGCCTCCGCCTCGGCGAGCACCGCCGCGGCCTCGCGCATGCCGACCAGCTCGACCGAGCAGTCGTCGCATGCGCCCAGGTGCGCCTCGAACTCGACGCGCTCGGCGGGGGACACCGCGTCCACCGCGTAGGCGCCGATGAGGGCGTGCACGTTCTCGTTCATCGCGCCACCTCCCAGGCGTCCCGGAGCCGGATCATCGCATCGCGGATGCGCGCCTTCGCCGTCCCGAGCGGGATCTCGAGCGACTCGGCCAGCTGTCGGTTGGTGTAGCCCTTGTAGTACGTGAGCTCGACCGCCTCGCGCTGGAGCGGGGTGAGGGCCGCGAGCCCGCGGCGCACGCGCGCGGCGCGCCACTCGGCGTCCATCGCCTCGACCACCTGCTCGGGATGCTCGACGTCGCCGGACTGGCGGGCGCCGTGCGCGATCACGCGGTCCGCGTGGGACTGCTCGGAGCGGACCCGGTCCACCGCGCGGCGGTGCGCGATCGTGAGCACCCAGGCCCGCGCCGAGCCCTGATCGGGGCGGTAGCGGGCCGCGACCCGCCACACCTCGACGAGCACCTCCTGGGCGACGTCCTCCGCGAGATGAGGGTCGCGGACGATGCGGAGGGCGAGGCCGTGGACCGTGCCGGCGAGCGCGTCGTAGAGCTGCTCGAAGGCGGACGCGTCGCCGCGCCCCGACCTCACCAGCAGGTCCGCGAGCCGCGCGGCATCGTCCCTCCGGGCCTCGGCGGGCGTCGCCGATGCGGGGGAGCCGTCGGGCACGGCCCGCAGCCCCCGCTCGCGTCGCTGCGCGCTCACCTGGTCCTCCGCATCGTCCGTCACGGGGCCGTCAGCCCTCGTCCTCCATCATCGCGTCCTCGGACTCCATGGTGTCGGACTCCATCGAGTCGTCCTCCATCATCGTGTCGTCGGACTCCATCGTGTCGGACTCCATGGTGTCGTCCTCCTCCATCATCGAGTCCTCCGACTCCATGGTGTCGGGCTCCTCGGACATCATCTCGTCGTCGTGCGACTCCATGGTGTCCGGCTCCATCGTCTCCTCCATCATCGTGTCGTCGGACTCGGTGGAGGCGGGCTCCGTGTCGCCGCATGCGGCGAGCGTGGTGCCGGCGAGCAGGACGAGGGCCGGGACGGCCAGCGTGCGCATTCGGTACATGATTCCTCCCTGTCGCGGACCGCCCCGGGTGGGGGCCCGACGCTTGCTGTTCGGGGCGGGTGGGCCGCCGGATGGGTGCGGCTCACCCGAAGGTGAAGGCGTACGCCTCGAGGCCGGGCGTGAGCTCGAGCACCAGCACGTCCTCCGTCGGTCCCTCGGTGAAGAGGTCGTAGAGGTCCGAGGTGCCGTCGACGTCGACCGTGCGCTCGTACCCCGGATCGCCCGCGAGGCTCACGGTGACGGTGCCCTCGCCCGCGAGGACCAGGTGCGCATCGGTCGCGAAGAACGGCATGAGGATCCGCGCGTCGTCCCCGGCCTTCGCGTACTCGTCGGTGACGGTCCAGGTGCCGGTGAGCGTGAGCCCGTCCACGGAGGCGGCGTCCGCGGAGCCGAAGTCGTAGGCCTCGTCGCGCGGGTAATCGACGGCAGGGCCGCCGCGGCGGTAGCCGACGTAGGTCTCGGCGGTGCGGCCCTCGGTGTGGTTGCCGGCATCGGCCTCGACAACCGCCTGGGGCGGGGTGTCGAGCAGCTCCTGGATGAGCTCCTCGGTCTCGGCGTACGCGCCCTCGCCGTAGTGGACCTGGCGGACCGTGCCGTTCTGATCGATGAGGTAGTGCGCGGGCCAGAAGCGCTGGTCCCACTCGCGCCACGTCTCGAAGTCGTTGTCGATCGCGATCGGGTACTCGATCCCGTAGCGTGCGGCGGCGTCCTCGACGTTGCCGACCACCTTCTCGAAGGCGAACTCGGGGGAGTGCACGCCGATGATGGTGAGGCCGTCGTCGCGGTACCGCTCGTCCCACGCCGTGAGGTACGGGAAGGTTCGCTGGCAGTTGATGCAGCTGTACGTCCAGAAGTCGATGAGCACGACCTCGCCGCGCAGCTCCTCGAGGTCGAGCGCCTCGCCGTCGGTGTTGAGCCACTCCTGGATCCCGACGAGGTCGCGCGCCGGGCCGCAGTTCTGCAGCTCCGCGGTGTTCGCCTCGCACGCGTCGAAGCCGATCGCGTCGCCGCTCGCGGACATGTCGGCGTTCTCGCGGCCGGCGAGCGTGTCGAGCTCGTCGCGCACCGCGTCGGAGTCCTCGATCTCGTTCTGGATGCTCGCGAGCTGCTCGGGGACCAGCCGCTGGAGGGGCTCGGCGACGTTGGTCGCGATCACCAGCGCGGTCGCGAGCAGCACCGCGCCCGAGATGGTCCGGATGAGCTGGAGACGCTCGCGCACCGCCTTGATGCGCGAGAAGATCGCCTGCCCCGCGAAGCCGAAGCCCAGCAGCGGGATCGCGATGCCGACGCTGAACGCGAGCGTCAGCGCGACCAGGCCCCAGCTCACGCCGTTGGTCGCGGCGAGCACCGTGATCGAGGCGAGGATGGGTCCCGCGCACGGCACGAACACCAGCCCGAGCGCGAGCCCCATGACGTAGCCGTTGCCCTGGCGGTCCATCTGGACCGGCCGCACACGCTCGAAGGGCCGCTGGAGCAGCTCGCCGACCTTGGGGATCATGAGGCCGATGCCCACGACCGCGAGCACGATGATGCCCGTCCATCGCAGCAGATCCTCGGGCAGGCCGAGGCTCGACAGCAGGATGCCGCCGAGGAGGGTGAAGACCGCGAAGCTGGTGACCAGCCCCGCGACCACGACGAGGGGGCGGCGGCGGTTGTGCCCGCCGTCCTGGATCGCGCTGGTGAGGATCGCCGGAAGGACCGGCAGCACGCAGGGGCTGATGGCGGTGATGATGCCGGAGATCAGTCCGACGACGATGAGCGTTGTCATGCCCCGGGTTCGGAGCGACGATGCGGGAGGATGGGCGGGCGCGGTGTCATTCCTGCAACCTAGGCTGGACCCATGACCGTCGCATTCGTGCTGGGTGGCGGGGGCGTCCGCGGCGCCACCGAGGTGGGGATGCTGCGCGCGCTCCTCGAGGCGGGCATCGCGCCCGAGCTGGTGGTGGGGACGTCGATCGGCGCGATCAACGGTGCGGCCGTCGCGCAGGACCCCACCCTGGACGTGGTCGAGCGGCTCGAGCACGCCTGGGCGTCGCCGACCGCCAACGCGGTCTACGGCGAGTCGATCTACCGCCAGATGCGCCGCCTCGCGCAGTCGCGCACCCACCTCAACGACCCCGACGCGCTGCGCGGGCTCATCGCCCAGATGCTGGGCGCGGACACGCGCTTCGAGGACCTCGCGGTGCCGCTCGCGGTCTGCGCCGCGAGCATCGAGCGCGCGTCCGAGCACTGGTTCGACACCGGGCCCGTGGTCGACGCGGTGCTGGCGAGCGCGTCGGTGCCGGCGGCGCTGCCTCCCATGCGCATCGGCGACGAGCACTTCATCGACGGCGGCATGGTCAACTCGATCCCGCTGGGGGAGGCGGTCGCGCGCGGCGCGACCACCATCTACGTGCTCCAGGTGGGCCGCATCGACGAGCCGCTGCACCCGCCGCGCCACCCCGCCGACGTCGCGCGGGTCTCGTTCGAGATCGCGCGGCGCCATCGCTTCCAGCGCGAGCGCGCCGACGTGCCCGCCCACGTCGAGCTGCATGTGCTGCCCTACGGCGGCAAGCAGCCCGGCGACGAGCGCCTCGGCGCGTACCGCAGGCTCGATCGCACGCACGCGCGGATCGAGGCGGCACGGGCCGCGACCGCCGAGTACCTCGTCCGGCTCGAGGCGCGCGCGTGAGCGCGGAGCGCCGGTCGCCGCGTCGCGTGCGCTGGTGGCGGCTCCCGCCGCGCTGGGTGCGCCGCGTGGTGCTCGCGCCGGCGCTCGTGCTGCTCGCGTTCGTCTGGCTCCCGGTCGCGGTGTGGTTCGTCGTGCTCGTCGCGGCGATCGTGAGCTTCGCGCTGCCCGGGCGGCTGCGCGCGACGCGCATCGTCTGGCTCGCGGGCTTCTACCTGCTGTGGGACGCGGCTTGCGTGGTCGCGCTCGCGGCGCTGTGGGTGTGGGAGGGGTTCGGCACGCGGCTGGGCACCGAGGCCTCGCAGCGCCGTCACCTCGCGCTCGCGCGGACGATGCTGCGGGTGCTGTTCTCGCAGGCGCGGTGGACGCTCCGCCTCGAGGTCGACCTCGAGGACGCGGACCTCGACGCGATCGCGCCGGGGCACCCGCTCATCGTCGTGTGCCGGCACGCCGGTCCGGGCGACTCGTTCATCATCGTGGACGCGCTGCTCAACCAGTTCGGGCGTGCGCCCGCGATCGTGCTCAAGGACACGCTCCAGTGGGATCCAGCGATCGACATCCTGCTGCACCGCATCCCGTCGCAGTTCCTCACCCCGCGCCGTCACCGCGCGGTCGGCGCGCCGGGCGGCACCGAGGCGATCGCCGCGCTCGCGGAGCAGTTGGGGGAGGACGGCGCGCTGCTGATCTTCCCCGAGGGCGCCAACGCGACGCCCGGCCGTCGCGCACGTCGGATCGAGGCGCTGCGCGCGGCGGGTCACGCCGATCTCGCCGACCGCGCCGAGGCGATGCCCCACGTCATGCCTCCGCACCCGGGCGGCGTGCTGGCGGCGATGGAGGCGCGGCCCGACGCGGCCGTCGTAGTGGTCGCGCACACCGGGCTCGAGCGGCTGTCGACCGTCGCGGACGTATGGCGCGAGCTGCCGGTCGACAAGCGCATCGTCCTCAAGGGCTGGACCGCCGAGGACGGCGACGTGCCCGCCTCGCGCGAGGAGCGCGAGGCGTGGCTGTTCGGCTGGTGGGAGACCGTCGACGCGTGGATCGACGCGCACCAGCCGGAGACCTCGGATGCGGCGGAGGCGCGCGAGCCTCGCGTGGGCATGGGGGACGCCAGGTAGCCTGACCCGATGTCGTCGCGGAGGAAGGGTGCTGTCATGGGGCTTGCGCTGGTCGGGCTGCAGGGACTCGTGTTCCTCGCGGTGGGCGTGAGCGCGTTCCTCGCCGAGCCGTGGTTCGAGGGCTCGCTGTGGGCCGGGACCACGCTGATCCTGCTGGGCCTGCTCGGCATGTTCTGGGCGGGCAAGGACCTCGGGCGCGCGCTCACGCCGATGCCGATGCCCAACGGCGAGGGCCTCGCCGCGGGCGGGATCTACGGCTACGTGCGGCACCCCATGTACACGGGGATCATGGCGATCGCGGTGGGCATGGCGGTCGGGTCCGGACGGTTCTGGACCCTGGTGGCCACCGTGGTGCTGGTGGCGTTCTTCGAGGTGAAGACCCGGGTCGAGGAGCGGTACCTGGTCGAGGCGTACCCGGGCTACGCGGAGTACGCCGCGCGGACCGGGAAGTTCCTGCCCGGGATGGGCAAGCGCGCGCCCCGGTAGGCGGCGCGTCCGCGCGGTTTCGAGACGCGCGATCCAGCTCGCCGGCGAATCGCATCGTCGTGCCCGTGACACCGCAGGTACCCGCGTGCCACGATGGCCGTGTGATCGAGTTGCCGACGCTCTACCACCTCGCCACGCCGGACGCGTGGGATGCCGAGGCGTCGGACGACTACACCGTCTCGACCCTCGGCCGCTCGCTCGCCGAGGAGGGGTTCATCCACCTCAGCCTCGCGCGCCAGGTCTCGGGCGTCGCGGAGGCGTTCTACGCGGGCCGGGACGTCATCCTGCTGGCGCTCGACCCGCATCGGCTGAGCGCGCGCGTCGAGTTCGAGCAGGTGCCCGGCGTCGACGACGCGTTCCCGCATCTCTACGGTCCGATCCCGCGCGCCGCGATCCTCTCCGCGACGCCCGTGCCGTTCGCGCAGGACGGCGCTCACGACTTCACGGGGCTCCTGCCGGAGCCCCTGTAGCGCGTCAGCCGACGGTGATGCGGACCACGCGGTCGTCGCCCTCGGCCGCCTTGCCGCCGTCGGTGTTCCCGGTGAGGACGTAGAGCATCCCGTCGTCGCCCGTGAGCACGCTGCGGATGCTGCCGAGCCCGTCGAGCAGCACGTGCGGCTCGCCCGTGGTGTCCTCGGTCAGCGGCAGGCGCCACACGCGGTCGCCGCTCACGGCCGAGACGTAGATCCCCTCGTGGGTCGCGGCGATGCCGCCCGGGGTGGCGTCCGCGGGATCCCAGACCGCGACCGGCGCGGTGACCTCGCCCGCCGTCTCGCCGAGCCCGGTGCCCGACGGCAGCCCGAGAAGGCCGTCGGAGGCGGGCCAGCCGTAGTCGCCGCCCGCGACGATGAGGTTGAGCTCGTCCGAGGTGTCGCCGCGGTCGCTCGCGTACATGCGGCCGTCGGCGACCCAGGCGATCCCGGTGACGTCGTGGTGGCCGAGCGACCACACGCGGGAGCCGAACGGGTTGCCCTTCGCCCCGGCGCCGTCCCGGTCGCCGCCGTTCGCGACCACGCGGAGGATCTTGCCCGACAGCGACTTCGTGTTGACCGCCTGCTGGGGCCGGCCCGCGTCGCCCGTGCCGATGTAGAGGAATCCGTCGGGGCCGAAGGCGAGGCGGCCTCCGTTGGCCTCCTCGCCCGCGGGGATGCCGTCGACGATGACGGTCGGCTGGCCCAGCAGCTCGTCGTGGAGCTCCATGCGCACCACGGCGTTGTCGTCCGCGCGGGTGACGTACGCGTACACGTAGGTGGTGTCGCCGGGCAGCACCGCGATGCCGAGCAGCCCGCCCGAGTGCTCCGCGTTCGCCATCGACCGCAGGGCCTCGACGCCCGGGCCGTTGAGCGAGGTCGCGATGCCGGCGCGGACGCGGCGGATGGTCGCGGTGGTGCGCTCGCTCACCAGGAGAGAGCCGTCCGCCATGGTCACCATCGCGGAGGGCGTGGTGAGGCCCTTGGCGACGACCTCCTCGGTCAGCACCGACGCCGTGACGGGGCCGCCGATCTCGGTCGGCAGCTCGACCGGGTCCGCCGTGGTGCTCGGGACGGTGCCCGAGACGATGCGCGAGGCGCTGGGCGCGGACTCGCCGGCGTCGGCCGAGGAGCAGGCGGTGAGGGTGAGCGGCAGGGCGCACGCGAGCGCGACGATGCGGGAGGAGAACGACATGGCCCGCCCAGGTTAGGCACGCATCACGACGTTGTAAAAGTTGACACTGTGCGAACCGTATGCGTGCCCCGGGGGGGTACGCCGGGAGGTTGCGGCTCAGCCCAGGACGAGGCGCCTGAGCGTGGTCAGCGGCACCGCTCCGTAGCCGAGCACCGCGGTGTGGAAGGCGCGGATGTCGAAGCCGGGGCGGCGCTGCGCCTCCTCGCGGATCGCGAGGATCTCGAGCCGGCCGACCATGTACGCCAGCGCCTGCCCGGGGAGGCCGATGTAGCGGTCCACCTCCTGCTCGATGTGGTGGCGGTCGAGGGGGGAGTGGGCGAGGCAGTACTCGATCGCCTCCTCGCGGCTCCAGCCGAGCGCGTGGATGCCCGTGTCGACCACGAGCCGGCACGCGCGCAGCGAGTCCGCGCTCAGCATGCCGACGCGCGCGAGCTCGGACGTGTAGAGCCCCATCTCGTCCGCGAGCCGCTCGGTGTAGAGCCCCCACCCCTCGGCGTACGCGGTGCTGAAGAGCTCGCGCTGCACCACGTGGAGTGACGCGTTCTCGGCGTGCAGGGCGAACTGCAGGTGATGCCCGGGGATGGCCTCGTGGTACGCGATGGCCTCGAGCTCGTACGTCGCCCAGGCGTGGGGGTCGGAGGTCTTGAAGTAGAAGTCGCCCTCCTTGCCCGTCGCGAGCACGGGTGCCGAGTAGTACGCCATCGCCCCGAAGTCGGTGGCGTGGCCGAGGCAGCGGGAGCGCGGCATCGTCGCGAACCACGCGGGCGACGCCTCCTCGGCGCGCGCGAGCGCGGCCTCCGCGTCGCGGACGATGTCCTCGGCGCTCGAGTAGCGCAGCGCGTCGTCGTCGCGCAGCCGCGCGTAGATCTCCGCGATGTCGTCGGTGCCGAGCAGCGGGCCCGCGATGGCCCGGTACTCGTCCTCGAGCCGCGCGACCTGCGCGAGGCCCAGGTCGTGGACCTCCTGCGGGGTGAGGTCGAGCTGGAGGTGCGACCACATGCGGTCGCGGTAGACGGCCTCGCCGCCGGGCAGGTGCACCAGGCCGGGCTTGTCGTCGGGCAGCCCGCGCTCGGCGAGGGCGCGCAGGCGGTCGGCGAAGCGGGCGACGCCCGCGTGCACGTCCTCGGCGACCACCCGGTCGCGCTCGCGGACCCAGGAGTCGCGGGACGCCTCGTCCAGGTCGGACGGGGGCGCCTGGGCGATCATGCGGTCGGAGCCCTCGCGGGCGGAGCGCAGGTAGTCCTCGGCCGAGGCCGCGGTGTCGCGCAGGTGGCGCTCGACCGCCACCCGGCCCTGGTCCGCGGCGTCCTCCGCGACGTCGAGGAGGTCGTCGAGGAAGCGGGGGAGATGGCGCAGCTTCGTGAGGTACGCCTCGCCGTGCGCGGCCGTGCGCAGCGGGAACGCGTCGACGAACGACAGGACGGTCTCCCACGCGCCCATCCGCGGGTTGAGGTGCATGAGCTCCGGCTCCCACGCGAGGTGGAGCGCGGCCGAGCGGGCGTGCGAGACGATCGTGTCGCGCAGCGCGAGCGCCTGGAGGTCCTCGCCCGGGTCGATCGCCTCGGCGGCGAGGGCGTACCCGAGGAGCCGCTCGTGGGCCGCGGCGCGGCCCTCGACGGAGACGTCGTCCCACTCGGCGAGGTGCTCGATCCGGCCGTCCCACATGAGCATGAGAGGGCTGAGCCCGAGGGCGTAGTCGTAGTACTCGTCGGCGAGCGCGGTGAGGTCGGTCATGGGCCTGACGCTACAACCGGATCGAGGGTGCGGACGTTCAGGTCACGTCGCCGTCGGACTCGAGCAGGGCGATCCAGTTGTCGGCAGGGTCCTTGAACCAGGCGACCGAGGGCATCCGGCCCTCGGGGTCGCGCGCGATGCCGTCCTCGTCGGTCCACTGGAGCCGCTCGAAGGTGATGCCCTTGCCGCGGAGCTCCGCGACCGCGGACTCGAAGTCGTCCACGGCGAAGTTGAGGACCGTGTGCGAGGCGGGGGCGTGATCCTCCTTCTCGTAGATCAGGGTCGTGCCGCCGCCGGGGTGCAGGAGCCGGAGCATCGGCCCCATGCCCTCGTCGTCGTACGCGCGGATCTCGAGACCGAGCGTGCCGCCGTAGAAGTCGCGGGCCTTCGCCACCGAGTCCGTCGAGAAGCTGCCGAACGCCATGCTGTCGCGGAGCATGCGAGCCTCCTGCGCGTCGCGAGGGGACGGGCGACGTCCGACGCGCGGGGCGCCGCTCGCGTCCAGTGTGCGCCCGCGGAGCGCGCGGCGCAGGTCGGCGTCACTCGCCGGGCAGCGGCATCGCCTCATGCACCTCGATCGAGCACCCGCCGGGCATGGTGAGGTGCGGATGCGCCTGCGCGAGAGCGACCGCCGCATCCATCGAGTCGGCCGTGAGGATCGTGTAGCCGGCGACCTCCTTCGTGGACAGCGAGACGCCGTCGGGCTCGACGTGGATCCCGCCCCCGAGCGGCGTGCCGAGGTCGATCAGGGCGTCGCCGACGCTGTCGGCCCAGCCGTACCAGGCGTCCATCATGTTCTGGACGTCGTCGGGATCCGGGGGAGGAGCATCGGCCGGCATCGGGGGTGCGTGGTAGATGAACACGTACTTCGGCATGGGCTGATCCCCCTCACGGGTCCGGGCGCCCGGCGCCGTCGCCGGGCGCCCCTCCAGTGTGCGCCGGGACGATGCGCGGCGCGCGGCGGGTGGCGTCGGAGGGTCAGACCTCGCGGATGAGGCCGGCGGCGTCGCGGTCGTAGCGCTCCGCGGCAAGCACCATCACGAGCTCCTCGGCGCTCGCGATGACGGCGGGTGCGGCGACGGCGAGCGCCAGCGGCACCCCGGCGCGGCCGCGCGCCAGGGCGGCGGTGGCGCCGACCGCGAGCACGCCTCCGGAGAGCTTGTTGAGCCGCGTGTGGGCGATCGACCACATCCCGAAGCGGGCCCGGGTCACGGCGAGGGTCACGCCGCGCAGCGCGACCACGGTGCCGACGGCGGCCCAGCCCGCCCGGGGCATCGTCACCCCGCGCGCGAACGCGACGGCCGCGCCCGCGACCAGGACGCCGTCCGCGATCGAGTCGAGCCGCGCGCCCTGGTCGGACGCCTCGCCGCGTGCTCTGGCGCACGGCCCGTCGAGCAGGTCCGATACGGTGCCCGCCGCGATGAGCGCGAGCGAGCGTGCGCCGCGGGGAGGCGCCATCGCGAGACAGAGGCCGATCGGGACGCGCGCGAGCGAGAGCACGTCCTGCGGCGTCGGCCTCATGCGATCGAGCCTAGGGGGCGCCGTGGAGCCGGCGCGGGGTCGCGGGACGCAACCTCGCCCGCCCGTCGCCTGTTGTCGGAGCGGGGGACGGGGAGGTGCCATGGCTCGGGATCTGCACGACGAGCTCGGCGGTGTGCTCGACGACGAGAGCCGCGAGGGGACCCAGCGCCAGACGGTGGACACCGACCTCTACCTCCGCGCGGTCGTCGCGTCGCGCTCGGCGTCGCGGGCCAGGCGGCTGGCAGCGGTCGCATGCGCGGTCGCGGCGATCGCGGTGGCGGTCGCGATCCTCACCCGGCCCGGGGATCCCGTCCCTGCCGCGCCGGAGCCGTCGCCGAGCGCGGCGGCCGCGACCGGGCCGCTCGCCGTCCCGGACGCGCGTCCGGGCGAGGCCGGCTGGACGGTCGCGGGCCTCACGATCGACCCGCGGGCCTCGGCACGCCCATCGTCGATGCTGGTCGGTGCGCCGTTCGCCGACTCGCAGTTCTGCCTCGCGCTCGATGCGTTCGGTCGGCTGCTCGGCGGCCTCGACGGGACGCGAGCGTGGCATCCCGGCGGCTTCGTCACGGAGGCCGGCGCGACCCTCGACCTGCACGTGCGGACCTTCGCCGATGCGCGCACGGTGCAGGAGTACCTCGACGAGGCACGCGCGATCGCCCGCCGGTGCGCGGTCGACCTCGACGGCACGCGGATGGAGGCGACCGTCGCCGCGGAACCGGGCGGTGCGGAGGGGGAGGCGTGGCTCGTGTTCGAGGTCCGCGTGGGCGAGCTGCCGGCCGAGGTGTGGAGGCTGCGGCTGCAGGTCGACGGCGCGACCGTGGTCGCGGCGATCGTCGAACCCGGCGCGAAGGACGCGTCGAGGCGCATCGTGGAGGAATGGATCGCCGCGGGTCCGAGGTGACGGACGGGCCCGCACAACCGATCCGGCGCGTCGCCTGTTGTGAGCATGGACGGACCTCGGGGCCGTCGGGGGAGGGATCATGGGGAGCGTGACCCGCGCAGGGCTCATCGGGGCCCTCGGCATGGCGGCCGGGCTGATCGCGGCATGCGACCCGGTCGACCCGGCCGAGCCGGGAGCGTCCGCGAGCGCTCGCGCGTCGAGCGCGGATGCCGTCGTCGGACCCGCGGACGACGAGGCGCTCGTGGACCTGCTCGGCAGCTTCGCGCCCAGCATCGACGGCTACGTCGCGCTCACCGGGACGCGGAGCCGGCCGAGCCCGGTCGCCGCGTACGTGGTCGACGCGCCCGACGTCGTCGAGCCGTCGTCCTGCACCGCCTTCCACCTGGCGAGCACGCTGCTCACCGACGCCGACCTGGGAGCCGCCGCGCGCGACCTGGAGTTCGCCGTCGGCTGGTTCTTCCCCGGCGGCGTCATGCCGGACGAGCCGCCGTTCGTGCCGAGCATCGAGGTCTACACGCGCGTCTTCGCCGACCCGGAGCTCGCCGCGGGGGTGCCCGACGCGCTCATCGGGTCCGGCTGCGACGCCTACCTCCGCACCGCGACGTGGGACGACGGCTCCAACACCCTCGAGCACGAGGTCGCGAACGTCGGGTGGGTGAGCCTCGAGGGCCTGTCCTCGCCGACGGTGCGGATCGCGTGGGCGGGCGGCACCGCCACCAACTACGACGCTCAGGGCGAGCTGGTGCTGGCCGAGACCCGCGAGGCCTGGGACCAGTACGTGCACGTCGACGGCGTGAACGCCATCTCTATCGAGACGGCCGGTCTCGAGGACGAGGCGATGGTGGCGGATCTCATCGCCCAGTTCCTCGACCACATGGCCGGCGGGTGACGGGGCCGGGGGAGCGAGGGATGATGGACGGACGGTGCAGGCGGCGGGAGGGCGGCTCACCATGAAGGCGTGGCAGGGCGTGCTGGACACGCTCGTCCGCGAGCGACGGAGCAGGCTCGTGGGCTACGCCTACCTGCTCGCGGGGGACCGGCCCACGGCCGAGGACCTCGTCCACGACGCGATCATCCGCACCTTCACCCGCGCGCGTCGGCTCGATGACGTCAACCGTGCCGAGGCGTACGTGCGCCGGACCATCCTCACGCAGTTCCTCAACCGCAAGAGCTCGCAGGAGGTCGCGCGCTCCAAGCAGCACCTGCTGATCGAGCGCGACGCCGCTCCCGCGGACGAGCACGCCGGCGAGCACGACGCGGTGGTGCTCGCCCTGCGCGAGCTCCCCGCGCGCCAGCGCGCCTGCGTGGTGCTGCGCCACGTCGAGGAGCTGACGACCGCAGAGACGGCCGCGCGCATGGGCGTCTCGGAGGGAGCCGTGAAGCGCTATCTCCACGACGCGGTGGCGCACCTGCGCGAGTCTCTCGGAGACCTGCGCCTGACCGACGAGGGCCGCGAGAGCATCGCCGTGACGGCGCCGAGAAGGGGTGGACGATGACCGACGACCTCAGGAACGCCCTGCTCGGCTCGCTCGACGAGGAGGCGCGTCGCTACGCCGCCGACCACCCGGAGCCCGACGCCCGAGCGTACGAGCGGGAGATCGCGCCGCGTCGCCGGGCCCGGCGCGCGGTCGAGGCGACGGGGCTGCTCGCGGTCGTGGCCGTGCTCGCGGTGACGGTGACGCTCATCGCGCATCCGCGTGCCGCGGTGGATCAGGCCCCGCCCGCCGCGACCTCGACGGCCGCGCTCCTGGAACGCGAATGGCTCGTCAGCGAGGCGGTGGTCGACCCCGAGGGGCGTGCGGCCTCGCTCGCCGAGAGCTGGGGCGGCGCGATCGCCGAGCTGCGGGGCTGCGCGGCGCTCGACACCTACGCGACGCTGTCGGGGCGCTCCGACCTGGGCGGCGAGTCCGTCGCGCTCGGCGCGGTGTCGAAGCGGCGGAACGGGGGGTCCGAGGCCGCGGGCGTCGACGAGGTGCATGCCCGGGCGTTCGCGGGCGCCGAGGAGGCGACCTCGTACCTCGAGGAGGCGGTCGCGGATGCGCAGTTGTGCGCCGACGCGGCGGCTGCGCAGGGGATCGCCGTCACCGTCGCCGATGTCGGGATCGGTGCCACCGAGGGCACAGGAGTGCGCATCGACGTCGCGTTCGCCGAGGTCGATGCGCCCGTCTGGTCCCTCTGGCTCTACGTCCAGGGCCCGGAGGCGCTCGCGGTCGTAGTCGAGCCCGGTGCCGACAGCCTGGCGCCGGACATCATCGTCGCGTGGTTCACGGCGGGTGCGGGATGACCGCCGTACCGATGCGCCTGCGCGCGGGTCTCGTCGTCACGGCGGCAGCGTGCGCGCTCGCGGCCTGCGACCCGTCGGAGACCGGCGAGCCGGGCGGCTCGCCGACGCCGAGTGCGGTCGGCGACGTCGCGGCACCCGACCCCGTCGACGACCCGGTGCTCAAGCGGCACCTCGCGGAGTTCGACCGCGAAGTGGAGATCGCCGGAATGGGTGTCCCCGCGGACTGGGGGAGCCCCGTGGACTCGGCCTCCGGATACCTCGGCGGCGGCACCATCGTGGTCGAGCCCGCGGCATGCGCGGAACTCGACCAGGCGATCGGCCTGGGCACCGATGCGGACCGCACCGCAGCGGCGGGCGACATCGTCAACCCGGTCGGTCCATTCTTCCCCGGCGGGGTCGAGCCCACGGACGCCCCGCCGGAGGCGGGGGTTGCCATCGTCACCAGGGTCTTCGCCGACGAGGCGCTCGCGGCATCCGTCCTCGCGAGCCTGCTCGAGGCGGACTGCGACGCGTACGCGACCACGTCGACGTGGGACGGGGGCTCCTCCGAGCGATCCGTCGAGATCGTCGGCGTCGACGAGGTGGTCCTCGACGGCCTCGGCGCCGCGACCGTCAGGATCGGCGAGTCCGCCGAATCGTTCGTGCTCTACGACGAGGACGGGAGCGTCGAGAACGAGGGCGACCACGACCCGTCGCGCATGTACGTCCACGTCGAGGGCCCGTATGCGATCCGCGTGATGATCTTCGGAGTCGACGACGAGGAGGCCGTGGTAGCGGACGTCATCGCGACGTTCCTCGCCCACATGGCGCAGGCGTGACGGGACGTGGCGCCACGGCGACGGTCCCACCGGGGCCCCGGTACACTTTCTCCCAGCAGCGTCGACCCGGCCATCACCGGCGAGCTTGCGGAAGAACGGGCCTCGCGCCCCAGTAGAACCGCACGGGCAGCCCGTCACAGCGACAACGAGCGGCCGCCGTCCCCACGCCAGGGTGCGGAGGCAAGCGGGGTGGTACCGCGCATCGTCCCTCGGGACGGAGCGTCCTCGCATCACTGAAGATCGCCTGGACCACCACGAGGAACGCATGACGAACCCGCGCTACCCCCTCCACCGCACGTCCGAGCCCGGCGCCCACGCCGAGGTCCCGCCGTCGCCGCACTTCCCCTCGATCGAGAACGACGTGCTCGCGTACTGGGAGGCGGACGGCACGTTCCAGGCGTCCATCGACAACCGTCCCGCGGAGACCGAGGACGGCAACAACGAGTTCGTCTTCTACGACGGCCCGCCCTTCGCCAACGGCCTCCCGCACTACGGCCACCTCCTCACCGGCTACGCCAAGGACGTGGTGCCGCGCTTCGAGACGATGCGCGGCAAGCGCGTCGAGCGCCGCTTCGGCTGGGATACGCACGGCCTTCCCGCCGAGCTCGAGGCCGAGCGCATCCTCGGCATCACCGACAAGTCCCAGATCGAGGAGATGGGCATCGCGGCATTCAACGAGGCCTGCGAGTCCTCGGTGCTGAAGTACACCAAGGAGTGGGAGGCGTACGTCACCCGCCAGGCCCGCTGGGTCGACTTCGAGAACGACTACAAGACCCTCGACGTCACCTTCATGGAGAGCGTCATCTGGGCCTTCAAGGAGCTCTACGACAAGGGTCTCGCCTATGAGGGCTTCCGCGTGCTGCCGTACTGCTGGCGCGACGAGACCCCGCTGTCCAACCACGAGCTGCGCATGGACGACGACGTCTACGCGATGCGCCAGGACCCGACCCTCGCGATCTTCCTGCCGCTGACCGAGGGCTCGATCGCCGCATCGTCCCTTCCCGGGGAGGCGAAGGAGGCGCTCACGGGCGCGTCCGTCACCGTGTGGACCACCACGCCGTGGACCCTGCCGAGCAACCTCGCCGCGGCCGTCGGCCCCGAGATCGAGTACGCCGTGGTGCGCCCGACCGAGGGCGCCTTCGCGGGCAAGCCGATGGTGCTCGCCACGAGCCGGCTGGGCTACTACGGCCGCGAGCTGGGCGAGGGCTTCGAGACGCTCACGACGCTCACCGGCGCGCAGCTCGCGGGCCTCGCCTACGAGCCGCCGTTCGCGCACTTCGCGGGCCGCGACAACGCGCACCGCATCCTGGTCGCGGACTACGTCACCACCGAGGACGGCACCGGCATCGTCCACCTCGCCCCGGCCTTCGGTGAGGAGGACATGAACGTCTGCCAGGAGGCGGGCATCGAGCCGGTCATCCCGATCGACTCGAAGGGCCGCTTCACCGCGGAGATCCCCGAGTACGAGGGCCAGCAGGTCTTCGACGCGAACCCGCTGGTGATCAAGGATCTCAAGGAGGCGGGCATCGTCCTGCGCCACGAGACCTACGACCACAGCTACCCGCACTGCTGGCGCTGCCGCAACCCCCTGATCTACCGCGCGGTGGGCTCGTGGTTCGTGCGCGTGACCGAGTTCCGCGACCGCATGGTCGAGCTCAACGAGGACATCACCTGGGTGCCCGAGCACATCAAGCACGGGCAGTTCGGCAAGTGGCTCGAGGGTGCGCGCGACTGGTCGATCAGCCGCAACCGCTACTTCGGCACCCCGATCCCCGTGTGGGTCTCCGACGACCCCGCCTTCCCGCGCACCGACGTCTACGGCTCGCTCGAAGAGCTCGAGCGCGACTTCGGGCGCCTGCCGCTGGACGACAAGGGGGAGCCGAACCTCCACCGTCCCTTCATCGACGACCTCACGCGCCCCAACCCCGACGACCCGTCCGGGAAGGCGACGATGCGCCGCATCAGCGACGTCTTCGACGTGTGGTTCGACTCGGGATCCATGCCGTTCGCGCAGGTGCACTACCCGTTCGACAACCGGGAGTGGTTCGACACCCACAACCCCTCGGACTTCATCGTCGAGTACATCGGCCAGACCCGCGGCTGGTTCTACGTCATGCATGTGCTCGCGACCGCGCTGTTCGACCGCCCGGCCTTCACCACGTGCATCAGCCACGGCATCGTGCTCGGCTCCGACGGCCGCAAGATGTCGAAGTCGCTGCGCAACTACCCGGACGTCAACGAGGTCTTCATGCGCGACGGCTCCGACGCCATGCGCTGGTTCCTCATGTCCTCGCCGATCCTGCGAGGCGGCAACCTCATCGTCACCGAGGAGGGCATCCGCGAGGGCGTCCGCCAGGTGCTGCTGCCGCTGTGGTCGACGTATTACTTCTTCACGCTGTACGCCGGCGCCGCGAACGGCGGCTCCGGGGTCCTGGGATCGCAGGTGGACGAGAGCCAAGTCGCCTCGCTGCCGGTCATGGACCGCTACGTGCTGGCCAAGACGGCGGAGCTGGTCCGCGACGTCACCGCGCAGATGGAGGCCTTCGACGTGCCCGGCGCGTCCGAGTCCCTGCGCCAGTTCATGGACCTGCTCACCAACTGGTACGTGCGCACCCAGCGCGACCGCTTCTGGGACGAGGACCAGGACGCGTTCGACACGCTCTACACCGTGCTGGTGACGCTCACCGGGCTGGCGGCGCCGCTGCTCCCGCTCGCGACCGAGGAGATCTTCCGCGGGCTCACGGGCGAGCGCTCGGTGCACCTCACCGACTACCCGGTCGCGAACGCCGCGTGGGACGACGAGTCGCTCGGCGGCACGATGGACCAGGTCCGCGAGGTCGTCTCCGGCGCCCACGCGCTGCGCAAGAAGGAGCAGATCCGCGTGCGCCAGCCGCTCTCCGGCCTCGAGGTCGCGGTCGAGGCTCCCGAGACGCTCGTGCCGTACGCGGACCTCATCGCGTCCGAGCTCAACGTCAAGGAGGTCTCGCTGGTGACGGTCGAGGAGTTCACCGCGGCCAACCCGGTCGAGCGTCGCCTCACCGTCAACGCCCGCGCGGCCGGCCCGCGCATCGGCAAGGACGTGCAGGCCGCGATCAAGGGCGCGAAGACGGGCGACTGGAGCGAGGTCGACGGCGTCGTGACGTCCGGCGGGATCGCGCTGGTCGAGGGCGAGTACGAGCTCGCGACCGTCATCGGCGGGGGAGCGGACGAGGCCTCGGCGGCCTCGGTGCTGCCGGGCGGCGGCTTCGTGCTGCTGCGCACCGCGATCACGCCCGAGCTCGAGGCCGAGGGCTTCGCGCGCGACCTCATCCGCGCGATCCAGGACGAGCGCAAGAACGCGGGCCTCAACGTCTCCGACCGCATCGTGCTCACGCTGACGGTGCCCGCGGAGCGCGTCGCCGCGGTCGCGACGCACCAGGAGCTCATCGCGGGCGAGGTGCTCGCGGTCGAGGTCACGGTCACCGAGGGCGCCGATGTGGCCGTGGAGGTCGCGAAGGCCTGACCCGCTCGCACGGCCGGCTCGCCCTGAGCGGCCGTCCTCCACACGGATTCTGCAACCTCCGACGCATCACCCCAGGTGGGCGTCGGAGGTTGCAGCGTTTCCGCGGCGGATGGGGCAATCTGTGTGGAGGGGCGCATCGAGCGCCGCGCGAGGAGGAAGCCATGACCACGCTGATCGACACCTTCGAGCTCCGGGAGGCCCTCGCGTCGTCCGCCCCGCCGCGCCTGCTCGACGTCCGCTGGTCGCTCGCGCAGCCCGACGGGCGAGCGGACTTCGAGACGGCGCACATCCCGGGCGCGGTCTACGTCGACCTCGACACCGAGCTCGCGGACATCGGCGATCCCACCCGCGGCCGCCATCCTCTGCCCACCCGTGAGGCGCTCCAGGCGGCCGCGCGCCGGTGGGGGCTGAACGACGGCGACGAGGTGGTGGTCTACGACGCGAAGGAGTCCTACGGCGCCTCGCGGGCCTGGTGGCTGCTGCGTCACGCAGGGGTCGCTCACGTGCGGATCCTCGACGGCGGCCTCGCGGAGTGGCGGGTCACCGGCGGCGAGGTCGCGTCCGGCGCGGCGACGGTGGAGCCCGGCTCGATCACCCTCGACTGGGGGCGCATGCCCGTGATCGACGCCGACGCTGCGGGGGAGTGGCCGTCGCACGGCTTCTTGCTCGATGCGCGCGTTCCCGAGCGCTTCCGCGGCGAGGTCGAGCCCATGGACCCGGTGGCCGGGCACATCGCGGGCGCGATCAACGCCCCGACCGCGGAGAACCTCGCCGAGGACGGGCGCTTCTACGGCCGCGGCGGGCTCGGCGAGCGCTTCGCGGACTTCGGCATCGACGCCGGCGACGAGGTCGCGGTCTACTGCGGCTCGGGGGTGACGGCGGCGCATGAGATCGCCGCGCTCGAGATCGCGGGCTTCCACGCCGCGCTGTACCCGGGCTCGTGGTCGGAGTGGTCGAACCAGGGCCGGCCGGCGGCGACGGGGGAGCAGTCCTACAGCAGGCTCGGGCACCCGCTGCCGGCGGAGCGCATGCCCAAGGCCGCGGCCCGCAGGCAGGCCGCGCACGAGCCGACCGCGTAGCGGCGCCGCGAGGGCGGGTCAGCCTCCCGCGAGCATGTCCGCGTTGACCGCGTCCGTGAGCTCCCGGTCCACCGGGTACGCGCGCCCGTCGAGCTCGCGGATGGGACGCAGCAGCGTGACGGAGTCGGTGAGCCACAGCGCGTCGGCGTCGACCAGCTCCTCGGCGCGCACGTCCCGATAACTGCAGGTGAGCCCGCGCGCCGCGAGCGACGCGAAGGCCGCGCGCTGCGCCGTGCCGTGGAGCAAACCGCCCTCGATCGCCGGCGTGATCACCTCGTCGCCGCGCCTCATGAGGACCGTCGCGCGCGGCGCCTCGAGCACGTAGCCGTCGGTCGTGGTGAAGATCGCATCGTCGGCGCCGCGCGACCTCACATGCCGCAGCGCGGCCATGTTGACCGCGTACGACAACGTCTTCGCGCCCACGAGCAGCCACGGCGCCTCCGCGCCGATGCCCCGCGGATAGCCGCGCGAGAGGGTGAGCACCGCGATGCCCTCCGTGCGCTCGCGCGACATGTCGGGATAGACGTCGGCGTACGCGAACGCGGTCGGCGGCGCCTGCGGGACGCCCTCGGCTCCGCGCGTGTAGACCACCTTGCACAGCGCCGTCGCGGGGGCCGCGTCGAGCCTGTCGAGGAGCGTGCGGACAGCGAGCGCGATGGCGTCGCGCAGCACGCCGAGGTCCGGCGCGGGAAGGTCGAGCATCGCGGCGGACTGCGCCAGGCGCTCGAGGTGCGGCTCAAGGTCGTGCATCCGACCGTGGTGCACGCCGACCGTCTCGAAGACGCCGTCGCCTCGGGTGAGGCCGGTGTCGGTGACGCCGATCACGGCATCGTCCGGGTCGACGAGGCGGCACGAGCGCCCGGGCATCCCCGACGCCGGCGCACCGCAGATCACGAGTGTGGGCATGGTGACCTCCTGAACCGCCACGGTAGCGCGCCGCGCGCGACGGGACGATGCGAGCGGCGAGCGGTGCTACGGGGAGGACGTCTCCACGGCGACGACGTGGGTCGGCTGGTCGGGTGCGCGCTCCGACATCTCCTGGCGCTGCGCGGCGATCGCGATCGCGACCAGCGCGACGCCCAGCAGCGCCACCGACGCGATGATGCCGAGCACCGCCGCCGTGCCGAGCCGGTGCTTGCGCTCGCGAGGGGCCTCCGGGGCGGTCGCGAGGCGCGAGTGCTCCGTCCAGGCGGCGCCGTCCCAGTAGCGCAGGAATCCGGGATGGCCGGGATCCGCGTACCAGCCCGCGACGGGCTGCGCGCGCGCCGACCACGACGGTTCGCTCACGACACCCCCTCAAGCATCTGCGTCAACCGTGCGCCCCAAGGTACCGTGCGCGGGGCCCCCTGTCATCACGCGTCGAGGGGGGCGAGATAGGCGTGTCATGCCTGTTGAGGAGGGTTTGTTCAGTCTGTGACGTCGACGACCGCGACGGCCTCGGGGGCGGGGTTCGCGGGCTCGATGCGCGAGTCGCGCACGGTGAGCCCGCCGCCCTCCGGGTCGTGCTCGATCGAGGGTCCCGCAGGTGCGGAGTTGCCGACCATGAGCGCCATCGAGACCTCCGCGTCGGCCTCGGAGTTGCGGACGAGCAGGCCGCCGCCGGCGACCTCGGCGGTGTTGTCGACGAGGGTGCTTCCCGAGACGCGCAGGGGCGCGTCGACCACCGCGAGCGCTCCGCCGCTGCCGCAGGCGTTGCCGACGAAGGCGGAGCCGCGCACCACCACGGCGGCGGTCATCCCCTGCGCGAGGACGGCGCCGCCGGTGCCCGTCTCCGCATCCGCGCAGCTGTTGGAGTCGAGCGTCACGGCGCCGAGCGTGAGGCGGCCTCCCACCATCGCGATCGCGCCGCCCCCGCCGAGGCCGAGCGGGTCGTCCGCCACCGCGGGCGCGACCCCGCCCTCGAGCTCGATGCGGGTGAGCACGAGGTGCGGGCCGGAGGCGCCGTCGCATCCCGCGCCGTCCTCGGCGCATCCCCGGGCCTCGATCAGGCGCGTCGCACCTCCGCCGACCAGGGTGACCTGGCCGCCGCCGTCTATGCGCAGCCGGCCGACGGGCGGCCCCTCCGGATCGCATCCCGCCGTCGCGCACAGGGCGAGAGGCTCGTGCAGCACGATGCGCGCCTCGCCGCCGCAGTCGAAGCTGACGAGGCCGCCCCGAGCCGCGGCGCGCGCGAGGGCCGCGGCCGTGCACGAGGCCGAGGTGCCGTCGCCCACGACGGTGCGCCCGCGCGCGGTACGCACGACCCCGGTCTCCCCCGTGGCGGTGGCGGCGTCCGCGGGGATCACGCGGGTGGCGGCGGCGAAGTCCCTGGTCGGCGCCTCGGCGGAGGCGGTGATCGCAGGCTCGACGGGCACCGCGGCGCGCGCCTCGGGGACGTCCGCGGTGAGCGACGGGTGGGGCGAGTGGCGGCTCGGGTCGGGGGGCGCGGTGCAGGCCCCGAGCGCGACGAGCAGCGTCGCTGCCGCCGCCGATGCGAGCCACGTCCTCCCGGTGCGCATGCCCCGAGGGTACGGGACGAATCGGACGATCCGGTACACGTCGGCGTGTCGCGGCGCGGCGTGTCGGCGCGGCCCTGTTCATCCACCTGTAAACTATGCGAAATTCCTGGTAGAAAGGTGATTTTGAACGTCCGCGCCACCGGGTGGCGCGAAGTGTCATGAGCACCCGTTCTCGTGCCGCACAATTGCTTCTCGTGACAACGGATGTCTTCCCCGAACTGAGCCTCGCCGAGGCCGAGCGCGAGATCGACGCGCACATCTTCTCCCGTACGCCCGAGGCCGATCATGAGGCCAAGCTGCTGCGCGTCGCGCAGGCGCTGTCGCTGCTGGGAGACCCGCAGCGGTCGCTCGACATCATCCATGTGACGGGCACCAACGGGAAGACGTCCACCAGCCGCATGATCGAGTCGCTGCTGCGCGCCCACGGGCTGAGCACGGGGCTCTTCACCTCGCCGCATCTCACCACGCTGCGCGAGCGCATCATGATCGACGGCGCTCCGCTCGCGCAGGACGCGCTGGTGCGCCTGTGGCAGCAGGTCGCCCCCGTGATCCACTCGGTGGATCAGGCCTCGCTCCAGCGCGGCGGCCCGCGCATGAGCTTCTTCGAGGTGCTCACGGTCCTCGGCTTCGTCGCCTACGCGGACGCGAAGGTCGACGCCCTGGTGCTCGAGGTCGGCATCGGCGGCCTGCGCGACGCGACCAACGTCGCCGACGGGCGCGTCGCGGTCCTCACCCCGATGGCCCGCGACCACGACAAGTACTTCACCGGCGGGCTCCCCGGCATCGCGCACGAGAAGTCCGGCATCATCAAGCCGGGCGCGACCGTGGTGAGCGCGCTCCAGCAGGACGAGGCGGCGCAGGTGATCGTGGCGGCCGCCGCGCACCGCGGCGCGTCGGTGTTCTGGGAGGGCGCGCACCACTCCGTCGCCGCGCGCCGGGTGGTCCCGGGCGGCCAGGTGGTGACGCTGCGCACCGCGGCCCGCAACTACGTCGACGTCTTCGTGCCGCTCCACGGCGAGTTCCAGGCGCAGAACGCGCTCATCGCGCTCGCCGCGACCGAGGCGTTCATGGGCGACGGAGTGCCGCGCGCGCTCAGCCTGCCCGCGGTCGCGCGCGGCTTCGCGGGCGCGACGTCGCCCGGCCGCATGGAGGTGGTCTCGGCCGAGCCCACGGTGATCGTCGACGCCGCGCACAACCCCCACGGCATCGCGGCGCTCGCTGACACGCTCCGGGAGACCTTCACCTTCGACCGCCTCGTGGGCGTGGTGGCCGTGCTCGCGGACAAGGATGCCGGGGGCATCCTCACGGGCCTCGCCGACCTCATCGACGAGGTGGTCATCACGCAGACCCGCTCGCACCGTGCCGCCGATGCGGAGGATCTCGCGGCCCACGCACGCCTGGTCTTCGGGCCCGAGCGCGTGCGCGTCGCGGCCTCGGTCCCCGACGCGGTCCAGATGGCGACCACGCTCGCCTCGGAGGCCGACGGCGAGGCGGGGGTCCTCATCGCGGGCTCGATCACCCTGGTCGGCGAGGCGCGTCGTCATCTCCAGGCGACGCACCTGCCCGTCACGGTCGACGCCCGCACGGTGGTCGACGCCGCGGATCCCGCGGACGTGCCCGTCGAGGGCTCGCCTACGCTGCCGTCCGAGCGCACGCAGGGCGATGGCGCGGGGGAGCCGGGCGCGATCCCGGCCTGACGCAGACGTGACGATGCGCCGGCGGCCCGGGTGCGGGCGGCCGGCGCATCGTCGCGTTCAGGCGGCCGGCGCGGCGACCCGCGGGGACGCCGCGACGCGCGCCGCATCGGCGGCCC
>NZ_BBLU01000022.1 GCF_000759715.1 Demequina mangrovi | reverse complement strand
GGATGTCGACCCCGCGACGCCGGGTGTGCGCGGCGCGGGCCGGGCACGGCACCACCGCGAACGCGCCGGCCGTCACGCCGAGCTGCGGCGCGAGCGCGGCCGCCGCGCGCCCCATGGCGGGCCCGAGGAGCGCCGCGAGATCGCGACGGCCCGCGTCCTTCCACGCCGCGACCGTCCCGTGCACGGCGCCCTCGAGCGGGGCGATCGACCATGCCGCGAGCGGAGGCTCGAGCGCCGACAGCCGCGGCGCCCCCGACTCGCATCGCAGCGGGGCCTCCCACCACGGCGCCTCGCACGCCTCGCACCAGCGCACGTCGGGCTCGCCGCAACCCGGGCACTCGACGGGCACCACGAGCCGGCCGAGCCGCCTCGCGATGCCGGCCCGGCGCGGATCCATGCGCCGAGGCTGGACGCTCTCGCCCGCGGGGGCCGCGGCTCCCGGGCCGACCGTGGACGCCGCCTCGCAGCGGACCGTCCCGGGACATCGCCCGAGGGGTCGCGTCAGCCCGCGTACGCGAGGTCGTCGATGCCGGAGGCGATGGTCGACCAGCCCGTGCCCGCACGCTCGCGGACGGTCCCGTCCTCCGACACGAGCGTGATCGAGCGGTCGCCGTGCCGTGCCGAGATCGCCACCGCGTCGGGCACCGCCGCATCCTCGGTGGTGCGCCCGCCGACCTCGATGACCCACAGGGGCACCGTCTCCGCGCCCGCGGACATCCCCAGGAGCGCGACCGAGAGGTCGTCGACCCAGATCGCGTCCGTCACGGCGCCGATGTTCGCGCCGACCTGAAGGGGCTCGCCGACGCTGAGCGGCTCGCCGGACTCGGACCTCACCACCTCGACGACCTCGACGACCGTCTGCGCGCCCGCGCGCGACACCACGAGCAGCCGCGCGCCGTCGCGCGACGGCACCACCTGCTCGACCGTACGGCCAGCGAGCCAGCGCGCGTCGAGGGCGGTCGCGTCGCCGTCGCGCGACACCGTGGTCACCGACTCCGGCTCCGCGGTCTCGGCCGTCCACACCCAGCCGAAGCGGTCGAAGCTGGGAGCGACGAGGTCGCGACCCTCGACGAACGTCGTGACGGACATCGTCCCCTCGACCTCGCCCGCCTCGTCGAGCGGGATCAGGCTCTCCACCCCGTCCTCGAGCGCGTCCGAGACGACGATGCGGTCGCCTCCGACCCGGAACGCCACCCGGGTGCCGCTGTACGAGGTCGCGAGCGCATCGGACCCCTCCGGAAGCCCGCCGACGCGGTCCGGGACCACACGGACCTCCTCGCCGTCCCACAGCCCCAGCCTGCCGTCGAGGAACAGCGCCGCGACGCTCGCCGGCACCGGCTCGCGCGACAAGGTGTCCTCGGGCTCGGCGACCAGCGGCACGCCCGCCACGGTCACCTCGACCTGGCTCACACCGGGCAGCGACGTGAGGGTGAGCCGGAGCTGCTGCTCCGCGAGCGCGCGCTGCTCGGGGGTGCCGGCCGACTGCGCCGAGAGCTGCACCCGGGCGATGCCGTCGGTCACCACCACGGAGTCGACCGCGAGGTCCGAACCGGCGGGGAAGCCGGTGGTGACCGCGTTCGCGAGCCACGGCGACGGCCCGGCCACCAGCTCGCGCGCGGCCCAGGTCGCGACGTTCGCCTGCGGCAGCCACCGCTGCTCCGGCACCGCCGTGGTGCCGTCGGCCGACGCGAAGTACAGGGTGACGGGAAGGAACACCTGGTTGAAGGTCGCCTCGGCGACCAGCGAGCCGTCCTCGAGGCCGCCGATGCGCCACTGGTTGGCGACGCTGCGCTCGACCGAGAACTCGAGCTGCGCCTGCGTGCCGGACTGCGCCTCGACCATGCGTCCCGCCTCGTCGATCCACGCCGCCACGGGGAACGAGTACACGACCCGCCCCATCGCCTCGTCGTAGTCCGGGGTGAGCGCCCCCGAGTCGAAGACCGTGACCTGCGCGAGCGGGTCCCACTCGGCACGTATCGGCGCGGTGAGGTACTCGCGCGCCACCGTGAAGTCCGACGCGAAGCCCGCCGCGGTCGCCTGGATGAACCCCGACACGATCGCGTTGACGCTCGCGTCCATCTGCGGCCCCTCGGCGAAGGGCACCACCGGCTCGGCCCCCTCGACCTCACCCGTGCCCTCGCTCACCGGCCCCGACGTCGGGACGGCGGCGCAGGCCGCGAGCGCCACCGCCGCGACGGCGCCCATGAGCGCGCTCCTCCACCTCACTGCGCGACCTCCCTGCGGTCGGACTCGAGCGGGACGCGGTCCGCGATCGCGCCGTAGTCGATCTCCGCGATGACGAGCGGGAGGGCCGGGTGCTGCCCCAGCCCCTGCGACGTGCGCGGCAGCTGGAGCCGGAAGCTCGCGCCCTTGCCCGGCAGTCCCCACGCCTCGAGCCTGCCGCCGTGCAGCTGCGCGTCCTCGCGGGCGATCGACAGGCCCAGACCGGTGCCGCCCATCGTCCGCGTACGCGCCGAGTCCGCACGCCAGAAGCGGTCGAACACGCGCTGCGCCTGCTGCGGGGTGAGCCCGATCCCGTAGTCGCGCACCACCACGGCGACGGCGCGCGAGGACGACGCCACGACGACGTCGACCGGGCGGCGCTGCGCGTGCTCGATCGCGTTCGACAGCAGGTTGCGGACGATGCGCGCGACGCGCGGACGGTCGATCGACGCCACGTGGCTGCCCTTCGCGACCCACAGCTGCAGGTCGACGCCGAGGCTGCGCGCCACCGGCAGCATCGCCTCGACCTGGTCGCGCACCACGTCCGCGACGGACATGTCGTCGAACTCGAGCTGGGCCGCCCCCGCGTCGATGCGCGAGATCTCGAGCAGGTCCGACAGCAGCGTCTCGAAGCGGTCGATCTGCGTGTCGAGCAGCTCGGCCGAGCGCGCCACCTCGGGCGGGAAGCCCTCGCGCGCATCGTGCAGGACGTCGGCCGCCATGCGGATGGTGGTGAGCGGCGTGCGCAGCTCATGCGAGACGTCGGACACGAAGCGGCGCTGCAGGCGCGAGAGATCCTCCATGCGGGTGATCTGGCGCTGCAGCGACTCGGCCATCTCGTTGAAGGTCCGCGCGAGCGTGGCCATCTCGTCCTGACCGCGCACGGTCATGCGCTCCGACAGGATCCCCTCGGCGAGGCGGGACGCGACGCGCGCCGCCTGCCGCACGGGGCGCACGGTCTGGCGCGTCACCTGGTAGGTCAGCACCGCGAGCAGGCCCATGAGCGCGATGCCGCCGAACGCGAGCACCCGCTGGATCAGGCCGAGCGTCGCGGCCTCGTCCGCGAGCGAGTACACGAAGTAGAGCTCGTACGCGCCCGCGATCCGGATGGTGAGCGGGACGCCCACCACCACCCCGGGCTCGCCGTCCTCGGGCAGCGCGACGTGCTGCCACGACTGCGGCTGGCCGGACTCGACAGCGGCGCGCATCTCGGGGCTGATGACGTCGACCAGCTCGGCGTCGGTGACGGGCGTCGACAGCAGCACGCCGGACGTGTTCGCCGGATCACGCAGCAGCACGTAGCCGCGGGAGCTGCCTCCGAGCGTGCCGAGCCCGTCGACCAGGTCGTAGACCAGCTGCTGAAGGTCGCCCGCGGTCTCCGCGGTCGAGGCGTCGACGTTCTCCTGCGCGCTCGCGGCGTCACGCGCCGTCTCGTCGAGGATGCGATCGACCCGCGTCTCCACGAGGCCGTCGCGGATCTGCGTGCTCACCATGGCCCCGATGACGATGACGGCGCCCAGGCCGAGCACCGTGGTGGTCGCGACGACGCGCAGCAGGAGCGACCCTCGGAACCTGCGCCACACCTTGCGCGGACCCTTGGCCAGGTTCGCCCACAGGGACCGGGGGGTCAGCCTCACGACCCGACGCCACCGGCCTTGTAGCCGACACCGCGGACGGTCACGATGATCTCGGGGTTCTCCGGGTCGCGCTCGACCTTCGCACGCAGGCGCTGGATGTGGACGTTGACGAGGCGGGTGTCCGCGGCGTGGCGGTAGCCCCACACGTCCTCGAGCAGCACCTCGCGGGTGAAGACCTGGCCGGGGCTGCGCGCGAGCGTCACGAGGACGTCGAACTCGAGCGGCGTGAGCGGGATCAGCTCGCCGCCGCGCGTGACGCGGTGCCCCGTGACGTCGATCTCGAGGTCAGCGACGCGCACCACGGCCGGCGTCGCGTTGTCGTTGCGGCGCAGGCGGGCGCGCACCCGCGCGATGAGCTCGCGCGGCTTGAAGGGCTTCGGCACGTAGTCGTCGGCGCCGGACTCGAGCCCCAGCACCACGTCGACCGTGTCCGACTTCGCGGTGAGCATGATGATCGGCACGCCCGACTCCGCGCGGATCTCGCGGCAGATGTCGATGCCGCTCGTGCCCGGAAGCATGAGGTCGAGCAGGATCACGTCGGGGCTGGTGGAGCGGAACGCGGCCACCGCCTCGTCCCCGTGATCGCAGAACACCGTCTCGAAGCCGTCCCCGCGGAGGACGATTCCGAGCATCTCGGACACTGCGGGGTCATCGTCGACCACCAGGATCTTCGCCGTCATGCCCCCATTATGCCGAGCGGTCCGGCAGACCCCGCGCAGCGCGTGGCAGGATGGGCCGCACAGCGGCGGAGGGACGTCATGAACGACGGCGAGGATCGGACCGAATGGGCCGCCCCGGGCGGCATCACCCCTGATAGCGGTCCGAGCGCTGCGAACGTCCCGCCGTCGCCCGCCGCGCCGCCGCAGACGGCTCCCCCGGCCATGGCCGTGCCGCCGATGGCGCCGCCGCACGGGGCCGTCCCTGCGCCTGCGCCCGTGCCGACGTCCGCGTCGTGGCAGCCGGGCTTCATGCCGCTGCGACCGCTCGGCTTCGGCGACCTGCTGGGGCTGCCCTTCCGCGCGATGCGCGACAACCGTGCCGTGGTGGTGGGCGGACCGGTGCTCCTCACGCTCGGCGCGACCGCGCTGCTGGTCGCGGCGCTGTGGATGCTGTTCAACGACGTGTCGCTCGTGTTCTCCGACCTCACCACGACCGACTCGCTCTCCGCCGGCACCGTCGCGCTCATCGTCGCGTTCGTGGTGGCGGCGCTGCTCGCGGACGTGCTGTCGAGCGCGATCATCGCCCCCGGGGTCGCGCGCGGCATCCTCGGCGAGCGGATCCGGATCGCGGACGCGTGGCGCGCCGTGCGGCCGCGGCTCGGGTCGCTGCTGCTGCTCTACCTGCTCGCCGGTCTCGCCAACCTCGTCGCGATCGCGATCGGCGTGCTGCTCGTGGTGATCGCGACCGCCAACGGCAACGACTTCGGCACGGTCGTCAGCGTCATCGTCGCGGGCGTCGTCGCCGCCGCGGTGATCTTCCTGGTGGCGCTCATCGGCGGGCTCGCGCGGCCCGTCATCGTGCTCGAGCGCCGCGGCGCCGTCGCCGCCCTGCGCCGCACCCTGAGGCTGCTGAGGCGGCGGTTCTGGTGGACCTTCCTCGTCGGCTTCGTCGCATGGCTGCTCGTCGGGCTCGTGGCCAACGTCGTGAGCCAGGTCGGCAGCCTCGTCGCCATGGCGATCGCGTTCGCCGCTCCCGAGAGCACGATCCTCACGACCGTCGTGTTCGTGGTGGCCATGCTGATCTCGCTGCTCGTCGGGTTCGTGCTCATGTACTCGTACATGGGCGCGCTGTTCACCCTCATCCTCGTGGACCTGCGGATCCGTCATGAGGGCTTCGACCTCGCGCTCGCCGAGGCCGCGGAGGCCCGCCGCGCGTGAGCCTCGACGCCCCTCCCCTCACGCCCGACGCCGACACGGCGCGCCGGTGGGCGGTCGACGAGCTCGCCCAGCCCGAGTACAGCCAGGGCGGCACGTCGTGGCTGGTGCGCATCCTCGACTGGTTCTCCGGCCTGTTCGACGATGTGTCGGCCGGGACCGGCGGGGGCGTCGGTCCCGTGGACATCGCCATCGGGGCGATCATCGCGGCGGCCGTCGTCGCGCTCGTCGTCTGGCTGGTCGTCGGGCCGCTGCGGCGGACCCGCCGCGCCCGCACCGCGCAGGGGCTGTTCGAGGACGACCGCACCTCGGCCGAGCTCGAGCGCACCGCCAGGGAGGCGGCGCGCGCCGGCGACTGGGCCGCGGCCACCCTCGACCTCTATCGGGCCCTCATCCTGAGGCTCGGCGAGCGCGGCGCCCTCGCCGTGTCCGCGGGGCTCACCGCGGCCGAGGCCGCGTCCCTCGCGGGTCGGGCGGTCCCCGAGCTGTCCGCGGCGCTCGCGGTGGACGCCGAGGCCTTCGACGGCATCCGCTACGGGCACGCGCCCGCGACCGAGGCGACCTTCGCGCATGTGAGCGAGACCTTCGCCGCGGCCCGGCGTCCCCGGTCGGCCGTCGGCGCGACGGAGCACGCCTCGTGACCGCGACGCAGGAGCTGCGCACCACGCCTCGCGGCCCCGGCCTGCGCGCACGCGCGCGCGGCTCCCGCCTCGTGATCATCGCGGTCGCGCTGCTCGTCGGCCTGGTGGTGCTGCTCGTCGCGAGCGACCGCGACGCCGACATCGTCCCCTTGTCGACGTGGAACACCCGCGCGAGCGGCACGCACGCGGTCACCGAGATCCTCCGCGACCACGGCGTCGCGGTGCGGCAGGTCGACCGCCTGGCGCAGGCGCGCATCGAGGATCCCGCCGCGACCACCCTCGTGGTCGCCGAGCCCAGCCGGCTCTCCTCGGCCCAGCTGGCCTCGCTCGACGCCTACCCGGGCGACGTGGTCGTGCTGGGACGGGTGCGCGCCGTCCTCCCCTCGCTCGGCATGGACGTCCGCCAGACGACCCGCCTCGCGGGCGGTGCGGTCGACGCGGGCTGCGCCGACCCCGACGCGCGCGCGGCCGGAGAGGTCGCGTTCTCGGGCGCGGCGCTCGAGACCTCCGACCCCGATGTCGCGCTGTGCTTCGTCGACGCCGGCGCCGCCGCGATGGCGCGCGCGGAGGTCCACGGCAGGACCGTCACCGTGCTCACGGCGAGCGAGCCGCTCACCAACGCCCAGCTCGACCGGTACGGCCACGCCGCCCTCGCCGTCCGCGTGCTCGGCGCCCATCCGGATGTGGTCTGGTACGTCGCCGACGGACTCGACTCGAGCCTGCTCACCGCCTCAGGCGTCGGGGGCGACGATGCGCCGACCGACGTCGAGACGGTGCCCGACTTCCTTCCGCCCGGCACGGGCTCGGCGTTCTACGCGCTCGCGCTCGCCGTGCTCGTCGCGGCGTTCTGGAAGGCGCGGCGCTTCGGCGCCCTCATCGCGGAGCCCCTGCCGGTCGTGGTCCGCGCGTCCGAGGCGACGCGCGGCAGGGCTCGCCTGTACCGGCGCGCGCGCTCGACCGGGCGGTCCGCCGCCTCGCTCCGCGCGGCCGCCGCCCTGCGCATGGGCCGCCGCATCGGCGTGGCCCGCGGCGAGTCGCGCGAGGCGCTCGTCGCCGCCGTCGCGCACGCCTCCGGCCGTCCCGCGCGGGACGTCGACCGTCTGCTCTACGGCCCGGCCCCGGCGGACGAGGCCGCGCTGCTCTCCCTGATCTCCGAGCTCGACGCACTCGAAAGCGAGGTTCACCGACCGTGACCGACACCACTCCCGATCAGAGCCCTCCCGACGCCGGCGCGGACGCCGCGACCGAGGAGGCCGCGACCGCCGACGCGCGGGCCGCGCTCGGACGCCTGCGCACCGAGGTGGGCAAGGCGGTGGTCGGCCAGGACGCGATCGTCACGGGCCTCGTGATCGCGCTGCTGTGCCGGGGCCATGTGCTGCTCGAGGGCGTCCCCGGCGTCGCCAAGACCCTGCTGGTGCGCGCGCTCGCCGCCTCGCTCGAGGTGGGCACCACGCGCGTGCAGTTCACCCCCGACCTCATGCCCGGCGACGTCACCGGCTCGCTGGTGTACGACGCGAGGACCGCGGCGTTCTCGTTCCGCGAGGGCCCGCTCTTCACCAACCTCATGCTCGCGGACGAGATCAACCGGACGCCTCCGAAGACGCAGTCCGCGCTGCTCGAGGCGATGGAGGAGCGCCAGGTCACCGTCGACGGCGAGTCGCGCCCCCTGCCGGACCCGTTCCTCGTCATCGCGACCCAGAACCCCGTCGAGTACGAGGGCACCTACCCGCTCCCCGAGGCCCAGCTCGACCGCTTCATGCTCAAGCTCCCCGTGCCCCTGCCGGGCCGCGACGAGGAGACCACGGTGCTGCGGCGCCACGCGGCGGGCTTCGACCCGCGCGACCTCGCGGCGGCCGGGGTGGGCGCCGTCGCGGGCGTCGCGGACCTCGAGCAGGCCCGCGCGGAGGTCGCGACGGTCGAGATCGCCGACGACGTGGTGGCGTACATCGTCGACATCTGCCGCGCCACCCGCGAGGCGCCGTCCGTCTCGCTCGGCGTCTCGCCGCGCGGCGCGACCGCGCTCATGCAGGCCTCGCGCGCATGGGCGTGGATGCGCGGACGCGCCTACGTCTCACCCGACGACGTCAAGGCGCTCGCCGCGTGGACCCTCGCGCACCGCATGCGCATCCGCGCCGAGGCCGAGCTCGAGGGCGTGACGGCGACCACGGTGCTGACGTCGGTGCTCTCCACGGTGCCGGTGCCCCGCTGACATGCACATCACCGGGTGGACGGTCGCGCTCGCGGCGCTGGGGGCGGTGCCCGCGGCGCTGACGCAGTCGCGCGGCGTGGCGGTCGCGTGGGCGGTCGGCGTGCTCGCCCTCGCGCTGCTCGACGTGTGGCTCGCGCCGTCGACCTCGACCGTGGGGGTGCGGCGCGACGTCCCGACGTCCGTGCGCCTCACCCGCTCGACCGTCGCGACGGTGACGCTGGCCAACCTCGGCCGCCGGCGCGTGCGCGGCGCGGTCCGCGACGCCTGGCAGCCCTCCGCCGGAGCCGGACGCACGCGGCACCCGTTCTCGCTCGCCCGCGGCGATTCCATCGTGGTCCGCACCGACCTCGCGCCCACGCGTCGCGGCGACCGCCATGCCGGACCGGTCACCATCCGCACCGAGGGGCCGCTGCGGCTCGCGGGGCGGCAGCGCTCGCTCGACGTGCCGGCGCGCCTGCGCGTGCTGCCCGAGTTCGCGTCGCGCCGCCATCTCCCCTCGCGCCTGCGGCGCCTGCGCGAGATCGACGGGCGCACCGCGGTGCAGCTCAAGGGCGCGGGCGCCGAGTTCGACTCGCTGCGCGACTACGTCATCGGCGACGACGTCCGCAGCATCGACTGGCGCGGCACCGCCCGCCGGGGCGAGGTGGTGGTCCGCACGTACCGCCCGGAGCGCGACCGCCGGGTGGTGGTGGCGCTCGACTGCGCGAGGCTCTCGGCGGCGCGGGTGGGCGACGGCCCGCGGCTCGACGCGTCGATCGAGGCGTCGCTGCTGCTCGCGGCCCTCGCCTCACGCGCGGGCGACCGGGTCCAGGCGACCGCGTTCGACCGGTCGGAGCAGGCCCGCGCCGCATCGTCCGGCCCCGCGTTCATGACGGAGCTGGCCGACGCGCTCGCCACGGTCGAGGCCTCGCTGCTCGAGCCCGACTGGCCCGCGCTCGTGCGCCTCATCGAGTCGCGCGTGTCCCAGCGGTCGCTCGTGGTCCTGCTCACCACCGTCGAGACGTCCGCGCTCGACTCGGGCCTCATCGAGGCGGTGGCCGCGCTGCAGCATCGTCACCAGGTCCTCGTCGGCTCGGTCGAGGACCCCGAGCTGGGCGTCATGCTCACCGACCGCGGCGACTCCGAGGCTCTCTACGGCGCGGGTGCCGCGGCGCGCGCGATGCTCGAGCGGGAGGCCGTCGCGACGCGCCTGCGCCAGCTGGGCGCCGAGGTGGTGCTCGCGCTGCCGGACGACCTCGCGCCCGCGGTGTGCGACCGCTACCTCGCGCTCAAGGCGGCCGGACGGCTCTGAAGCGCCGCAGCGGGACATGGGTGCAGGATCCGGGCCGGATCGGGCCCTCATGTCCCGCCAGGGCGCGGTCGGGTGGCGCGTGACCGCCTCAACCCGCGAGCGCCACCTGATCCGTCGCGAGGTCCCCCTCCGTGTCACCGGTCGAGCCCGCGAGCACCGCCGCGCGGCCGGCGATCCAGATGTACGCCCAGAACGCCGCGGCTGCCACCGCGCCGATGGCCACCTTGAGCCACCACGGCAGCGCGGAGCCCGTGACGTAGCCCTCGATGAGCCCGGACGCGAGCAGCGCCAGGACGAGCCCGAGCGCGACCCCCATCGCCGCGCGCCCCTCCTCCGCGAGCGCGCGACCGCGCGGACGAGGACCCGGGACCAGCATCGTCCAGCACAGGCGCAGTCCCGTGCCCGCGGCCACGAAGACCGCCGAGAGCTCGAGCAGCCCGTGCGGCGCGAGGAGTTGGAAGAACACGTCGAGCGCGCCGGCCTCGGCCATGACGGCGCTGGCCACCCCGAGCTGGAGGACGGTGTTGTACAGCAGGTAGAGCGGGAACACCCCGGTGATGCCGAAGGCGATGCACTGGGCCGCCAGCCAGCCGTTGTTGGTCCACACCCGGGCCGCGAACGAGGTCGAGTCGTACTCGGTGTAGTAGCTCGCGAACTCCTCGTCCGCGATCGCCGCGCGCTCCGCGGGCGTCCCGACCAGCGCGAGCGCCTCGGGATGCGTGACGGTCCACCAGCCGGAGAGCGTCGCGAGGCCCAGCACCGCGATGGTCACCCCGAGGCCCCACCACCGCACCCGGTGCAGCGCGGCGGGCAGCCCGGTCACGAGGTAGCGGCCCACGTCGCGCGTCGACACCGTGTGGGCCCCGGTGAGCCACACGCGAGCTCCGGCGAGCAGGACGGACAGCCGCGCGACCACCGACGGCTCGGGCGCCGCCGAGCGCACCGCCGCGAGATCTCCCGCGGTGGCCTGGTAGAGGCGGGTGAGCTCGTCCGCCTCGGCGCCCGTGAGCCGCCGCGCGCCGCTCAGCTTCTTGAGGCGCGCCCAGCGGGCCTCGCGCACGGCCCCGAACGAGTCGATGTCCACGCCGCTACGATGCCACACAGGCTCCGGTCCAGGGAGGACGCATGACGGACGAGGACTCGATCCTCATCGGCGAGGGCGTGGTGCTCGACGCCGGCGCGGCGTCGGTGCCGATGCGCATGCTCTCGGGTGCGATCGACGCGCTCGCGACGCTCGCCGTCATCGCCGCGACGCTCGGGCTCGTCAACTCGCTCGCGGAGCACCTCGACCCGGCCATGCTCGCGGCGGTCTCCGTCGCGTGGGTGGTGACGTGCCTGGTGATCGCCCCGGTGATCGTCGAGACGCTCACCCGCGGCCGCTCGCTGGGACGCTGGGCGCTCGGGCTGCGCATCGTCCGCGACGACGGAGGCCCGGTCGGCGTGCGCCACGCGACCGCCCGCGCGCTGCTCGCGGTGCTCGAGATCTACGCGACGTTCGGCATGCTGGCGACCGCCGTGTCCGCGTTCGGCACGCGCGGCAAGCGCATCGGCGACTACCTCGCGGGCACCTACGCGATGCGCACCCGCGGCGCCTCGCGCGCCCTGCCGCCGCTGACGATGCCGCCGGAGCTCGCCGCCTGGGCGCGGTCCGCGGACATCGCGCGGCTCCCCGACGGCCTCGCCCTGACCTCACGGCTGTTCCTCGGGCGCGCGGCGACGATGCACGCGCCGGCCCGCGTACGCATCGGCACCGGTCTCGCCGCGCAGCTCGCGCCGCGGGTCTCTCCCGCGCCGCCGCCCGGAACGCACCCCGAGGCCTTCATGGCCGCGGTGCTGGTCGAGCGCCGCGACCGCGAGCACGTCATCGACGCGCGGCGGATGTCGCGCGCCGAGGGCGACGCGCGCCGCCTGAGGCAGCTGCCGTACGGCATCCCCGACGTCGACTGAGCGGACCTGAGCGTCCCGGGAGCCCCCCGCGACGCCCGCGGACCAGGACTGAGCGTCCCGACCGGGCGGGTGGGCGGGTGGATGGACGGGCCCGGGGCGTCCCGCCGCCGGTCAGTAGCGGTAGTGCTCGGGCTTGAACGGGCCCTGCTGCGGCACGCCGATGTAGTCGGCCTGGGACTCGGTCAGCTCCGTCAGGCGCACGCCGAGCGCGTCGAGGTGCAGGCGCGCGACCTTCTCGTCGTGCTCCTTGGGCAGCCGGTGCACGCCCAGCGGGTACGCGGCGAGGTTGGTCCACAGCTCGACCTGGGCGATCACCTGGTTGGTGAACGACGCGCTCATGACGAAGCTGGGGTGGCCGGTCGCGTTGCCGAGGTTGAGGAGGCGGCCCTCGCTCAGCACGATGATCGACCTGCCGTCGGGGAACACCCACTCGTCGACCTGCGGCTTGATCGGCGTGAGCTTGGCGCCCGAGCGGGCGAGGCCCGCCATGTCGATCTCGTTGTCGAAGTGGCCGACGTTGCCGACCACGGCCTTGTCCTTCATCGCGGCCATGTGCTCGACGCGGAGGATGTCCTTGTTGCCGGTGGTGGTGATGAAGAAGTCGGCGCGGTCGACGTAGTCCTCGACGCGCGCGACCTCGTAGCCGTCCATCGCGGCCTGGAGCGCGCAGATCGGATCCACCTCGGACACGACCACGCGCGCGCCCTGCCCGCGCAGCGCCTCCGCGGCGCCCTTGCCCACGTCGCCGTAGCCGCACACGAACGCGACCTTGCCGCCGATGAGCACGTCGGTCGCGCGGTTGATGCCGTCGGGCAGCGAGTGGCGGATGCCGTACTTGTTGTCGAACTTCGACTTGGTCACCGAGTCGTTGACGTTGATCGCCGGGAACAGCAGCTCGCCCTTGCGGTGCATGATCTCGAGGCGGTGCACGCCGGTGGTGGTCTCCTCGGACACGCCGACGATGCCCGCCGCCATGCGCGTGAAGCGGGTGGGGTCCTTCTCCATCGAGCGGCGGATCACCGCGCGCATCGACTCGACCTCGAGGTTGTAGTCCGGGTCCTCCTCCTCGAGCGGGGCCGGGACCTCGCCGAGCGCCTCGAAGCGCACGCCCTCGTGCACCAGGACGGTGGCGTCGCCGCCGTCGTCGAGGATGATCGTGGGGCCGTCGTGGCCCTCCCACGTGAGGATCCGGTCCGTGTACTCCCAGTACTCGGGGATGGTCTCGCCCTTGATGGCGAAGACCGGGACGCCGGCCGGCGACGAGTACGTGCCGTCGCCCACCACGATGGCCGCCGCGGCCTCGTCCTGGGTCGAGAAGATGTTGCACGAGGCCCAGCGCACGTCGGCGCCCAGCGCGGTGAGCGTCTCGATGAGCACAGCCGTCTGCACGGTCATGTGGAGCGAGCCGGCGATGCGCGCGCCCGCGAGCGGCTTCGCGTCGCCCATCTCGGCGCGCAGCGCCATCAGGCCGGGCATCTCCTGCTCGGCCAGGCGGATCTGGTTGCGGCCGGCCTCGGCCAGCGCCAGGTCGGCGACGATGTGCTCGGTCACGGGGTCCTCCAGGGTCGATGAGCGCGCCTCGGGCCGGGTGTCCGCCGGCGTGCGCGGGGCACGGTCGCCCATTCTGTCACCGTCGCACGGCGCGCGCCGACGCGCGGGACGATGCGGCCGTCAGGCCTCGTGCCGCACGTCGGGCTCGATGAAGATGAGGCGCACCGCGGGGACCGCCGCGCGGATGAGCGCCTCCGCGGCGTCGGTGCGTGCCGCGATGGTCTCGAGCGTCTCCTCCGCGCCGGCCCCGACCTTGACCGCGACGAGGATGTCCTCGGGCCCCAGGTGCGAGGTGCGCAGGTGGATGATGTCGGGGTACCCGCCCTCGGCGAGCGCCGCGCGGATCAGCGCGAGGTCCTCCTCCGTCGCGGACTCGCCCAGCAGCATCTCGCGCGTCTCGCGCGCGAGCACGGTCGCGATGCACACGAGCAGCACGCCGATCATCGCCGTGCCGAAGGCGTCCCAGCGTCCGTTCTCCGTCGCCAGCGTCATCACCACGCCGAAGAAGGCGAACACGAGGCCGATGAGCGCGCCGAAGTCCTCGAGCAGGATCACCGGCAGCTCGGGCGAGCGCGAGCGCTTGATGAAGCGCCCCCAGCCGACCTTGCCGCGGATCTTGTTCGACTCGATGATCGCGGTGCGGAAGGACATCCCCTCGAGCGCCATCGCCATCACCAGGACCGCGACGGGGACCCAGTGCCACGACTCTATCGGCTCGGGGTGCTGCCACTTGTGCCACGCCTCGTACAGCGCGAACAGGCCGCCGAGGGTGAAGAGCACCACGGCGACGATGAAGGCGTAGAAGTACCGGTACCGCGCGTAGCCGAACGGGTGCTCGGGCGTGGCCTCCTGGCGCGCCTTGCGCGCGCCGAGCAGCAGCAGGAGCTGGTTGCCGGAGTCCGCCACCGAGTGGATGGCCTCGGCCAGCATGGACGAGGCCCCGGTGAGGCCCCACGCGGCGAACTTGGTGACGCCGATGCCCAGGTTGGCGCTCAGGGCCGCGATGACGGCCTTGGTGCCCCCCTCGGTCGACACTCAGCCCTCCCGGATGACGGCGAGCACCTGGTCGCGCATGCGCTCCATGAGCTCCTGACCGTCCGCCTCGGAGTTGAGGCGCAGCAGCGGCTCGGTGTTCGACGGGCGCACGTTGAACCACCAGCGCTCGCCCTCGCCCGGCGCGGGCCAGTGCTCGACGGTGAGGCCGTCGAACTCGTCGGAGTACACGTCCGCGGTCACGAAGGCCGCCTTGACGCGCGCCAGGGCGTCGGGCACGGAGTCGACCGTCGAGTTGATCTCGCCCGAGGCCGTGTACGGCTCGTGCTGCGCGATCATCGCGGACAGCGGGCCGTCCTGCGAGCCGAGCGCCGCGAGCACGTGCATCGCGGCGAGCATGCCCGAGTCCGCGTAGAAGAAGTCGCGGAAGTAGAAGTGCGCGCTGTGCTCGCCGCCGAACACGGCGTTGAGGCGCGCCATCTCCGCCTTGATGAAGCTGTGGCCCACGCGCGAGCGGACCGGCGTCGCGCCCGCCTCGGCGAGCTGCTCGCGCACCGCGCGCGACGAGATGAGGTTGTGGATCACCGTCGGCTCGGCGGACGGGTCCTCGGCGAGCTCGCGGGCGGTCTCGCGCAGGCCCACGAGGCAGGTGATCGCGGACGGCGTCACCACCTCGCCGCGCTCGTCGACCACGAAGCAGCGGTCGGCGTCGCCGTCGAACGCGAGGCCGATGTCCGCGCCGTGCTCCTTGACCGCGGCCTGGAGGTCGCGCAGGTTCTCGGTCTCGAGCGGGTTCGCCTCGTGGTTGGGGAACGTGCCGTCGAGCTCGAAGTACAGCGGGATGATCTCGAGCGGGAGCTCCGGCAGCCCCGCCGCGGTGCCGAGCACCGCCGGGACGGTGTAGCCGGCCATCGCGTTCGCGGCGTCGACCACGACCTTGAGGGGGCGGACGCCCTCGAGCGGGACCAGGCCGCGCAGGAACGCGCCGTACTCGCCGACCATCTCGCGCGTGGTCTCCGAGCCGGGCGTGCCCGCGGCCGCGGGAGCGTCGACCAGGTACTGCGAGGCGAGCGCGCGCACGTCGGCGAGGCCCGAGTTCTCCCCCACGGCGCGCGCACGGCTGCGGCACAGCTTCATGCCGTTGTACGCGGCCGGGTTGTGGCTCGCGGTGATCATCACGCCGGGGATGTCGAGCGCGCCCGACGCGTGATACAACCCGTCCGTCGAGCACAGCCCGATGCGGACCACGTCCACGCCGCGCAGCGCGAGGCCCGCGGCCACCGCGTCGGCGAGCCACGGCCCGCTGTCGCGCATGTCGTGGCCGATCGCGACCGTGGTCTCCCCGTCCGGGAGCACGATGGCGTCGGCGAAGGCGGAGCCGATCGCGGTCGCGACCTCGGCGGTGAGCGTCTCGCCCACGATGCCGCGCACGTCGTACGACTTGATGAGCTGGGACAGATCAGGTGCGGTCGTCACGCGGTCAGGGTAGCGGCACCGCGCGACGCTTGTCCCTAGTTCGCGCTTGGTTTCTGCTTTACGCGTCGTTGGTGATGACGCGCAGGTGGCCGCGGCGCGGCTCGGACGCCACCGGCGCGGGCGGCGTGAACGCGGGCGCCGCCGGACGCGGGCGACCCGCCTCGCGCACGGCGCGGGCGAGCGCCTCGAGATCGTCGCTCGACGGCTCGGGCTCGACGAACTCGCTCTGGATGTGGACCACGTCCCAGCCGCGCGGCGCGGTGAAGCGGTCGGCATGGTGGGCGCACAGGTCGTAGCTGTGCGGCTCGGCCGCGGCGGACAGCTGGCCCACGACCACGGTCGAGTCCGCGTAGACGTAGGTGAGCGTGGCCGCGGCGGGGCGGGCGCACGACGAGCGCGAGCACTGGCGGGTGGCGATCACGTCTAGGACGGTACCCCCGCGAGCGGACGCGCGGCCGCTGCCACGCCGGGCGTCGCGGGGCTGCTCGGGCGGAGCGGTAGCCTCGGCCGTATGTCCCGTCGCGATCGTCACGGCCGAGGCCTGCGCCGGCCGCTGCTCCCCTTCGGCGCTCCGGGCCACCGCACGCGGGCCGAGCGTTTCGACGAGCTCGTCGCGGACGCGGTCGACCGCCTCGAGCCCCGCTGGGGCGACACGTGGGGCCGGATCGAGTTCGGCACCGAGGACGTCCCGCCGTCGGATCCGACGCCGTGGGAGGACGGCGTGCCTCTCGGCCGCCTGTTCCCCGCCGACCTCGGCCAGCCCACCCGGGTGGTGCTCTACCGCCGCACCCTCGAGCAGCGGGCCGATCCGGCGGAGTTGCCGGGGCTCGTGCGCGACGTCATAGCCGAGCACATCGCGCACGTCGTCGGCCGCCCTCCCGAGGAGGTCGACCCGGAGTACGGGACGGGCTGAGCGCCGGTTCGCGCGTCAGGACCCCTCGCGGACGTACGGACGCTGCGCGACCCGCACCTCGGTCGACTCGACATCGGTCCGGCGCGGGGCGAGGGTCGAGACGAAGCCCGGCTCGTCGACGACCGTGACGACCCACGCGACGTCGGCGGGGCCCGTGATCTCGGTGCCCGCAGGGAGGTCGAGGGGCAGCGACGCGACGGTGCCGGCGCGCAGCACCGCCGACGCGACCGTCTCACCGCTCGCGTCCCTGAACGAGACGCCGCCCGACGTCGAGGCGTGGACCTCGATCGACGCGGCGTGCTCGGTCAGCATGAGGGAGCGCGGGAACCCGTCCTCGACGGGCTGCGCGGCGATCCACGCGAGATCCGCGGCCTCCGCATCGGCCGGACCGTCCTCGACCGGGCGCGGCACGGTGAGCATGGCTCCCGCGACCACGGGAGCATCGGCCTCGATCTCGACGGCGCCCGCCGCGACGGCGGGCACCTCGACCTCGGTGACCACGCCGGGCTCGAGCACGAGCGCGGACACGCCGCCCCAGTCGACGGCGCCGTCCTCCCCCGCGAGCGCGAGGCTCGCGGTCGCGCCGTCGGGCGCGAGCAGCCGCAGCACCGCGCTCGCGTCGCCCTCGACGCCGACGCCGGGCACCACGAGCGACGTCGCCGGCGTCGCCCCGCGGGCGACCCAGTCGGTGCCGGCGGCCTGGAAGCCGGCGAGCCGGGAGTCCTGCAGGTGGGCGACCACGCCCGCACCGGTCGCGACCACGCGGATCGCGAGCGCGGGCACCTCCGCGGCGACCCCCTCGAGCAGGAGGTCCTGCTGACCGCCCGGGGCGATCGACACGACGGCATGCTCCTCGAGCTCGCCGAGCCCTCCGTAGATGGTGACGGTGGCCTCGGTCGACGCGTCCGACGGGTTGGTGAGCACCAGCCTCGCGCTCGCGCCGAGCGCCGTCGATCCGCCGACCAGCCACTGGTCGCGCACCGGCGCGACGCACGAGGTCGCCGAGAGGCCCGCGACGTCGCCGGAGCCGACGCGCTCGAGCGAGGCCGCGACGTCGCCGCCCGCGAGATAGCCGGCGCCCACCGGCGCGACGCCGTCGCCCAGGGTCGCGTAGGCGCGGTCCTCCGAGCCGGAGCCGAGCTCCGGGTCGCCCGACTCGATCTCGCCGACCGGGATCTCGACCGGGCCGGGGCACGCGATCGGCTGGACCGCGGGCGTCACCTCGGCGACGGTGACGTCCGCCTCCGGCGCCTGCTCGGCGGGCAGCCGCGCCGCCGTGACGACGGCGAGCACCGCGCCCGCCGCCGCGGCCAGGACCACGATCCGCCGGATCATCGCCGCACCGCCTGGAAGCGGCGGTCATGGAGCGGGATCATGCCCACGACCGCCCACGCCACGGTCACGAGGGCGGCCCACCACCACAGCCGGTGGTCGTGGTCCTCGTAGCGGTAGGTCACCTCGCCCGCGCCGGCGGGCACGGAGAACGCCGCGCGTCCGAGCGCATCGTCCACGGAGGCGAGGGCCACGCCGCCGGACTCGGCGATCCAGCGCTCGTCGGCGGGAGCCGCGATGACGAGCGTCCCGTCGCCGCCGGCGGTGCGCGCGATCGCTCCCGACCACGAGTCGGCGTCGGCGGGGACGATGTCGCCGCCGCGGTCGACCCAGGCGCGCGACACCGGCACGTCGGAGCCGGCCCGCGAGACGCGGTAGGACGTGCCGACCTCGCTCGCTCCGATGAGGTCGAGCTCGGGGAGCTGGCTGAGCGAGCTCGCGATCATGGTCGAGCCGGGCGCGGCGACGATGACCCCGACGCCCCAGTCCGCGAGGAGCGGCGTCGCGTCCGCGCCTGCGCCCGCGAGCGTCGCGACGGTGTCCGCGAGCGTCGCGGCGGTCGCGCCCTGGGGCACGGTGACGAGCGCGTCGACCGCGGGCTGCGCCCGCCCGTCGAGCACCACCGTGCCGTCGGATTCGAGGACCGTGTAGTCGACGCCCTCATCCGTATCCGTGAGCACCAGCACGCGCTGGCGGGTCGAGAGCTCCTGCTCGAGCGCGGCGACGAGCGGCAGCACGGTCGCCTCGACGGGGTGGACGTCGCCGCGCTCCTCGCGCCCCGGCCATGCCTCGACCACCACGGTCGCCACGATCACGCCGGCCATGAGGACGGCGGCGACGGACGTGGAGGTGCGGACCGCGGCACGGCCCCTCCCCTCGCCACGCGTCCACAGCCGCGAGGACGCCGCCGCGGCGGCCCCCAGGAGGCCCGCGACCACGAGCGTCGAGCCGGGCCCGGCGAAGCCGTTCGCGGGTGCCTCTCCGGTGACGGCTCCCGTCACCACCACCGTCGACTGGGCCGCGGCGGCCGTCACGACGCCGAGCGCCGCGACGAGCATCCCGCCGGCGACTGCCCATGGTGCACGCCCGGAGCCGACGGCGACCGCCGCCGCGAGCACCACGGCGAGGCCGATCGCGCCGACCACGACGGTGCCCGGCAGGCCCGGGAGCCCCGGCGTGCCGAGGGGCTCGGCGGTGAGGCCCAGGACGATGCGCCACGGCTCGACCGCCTCGGAGACGAGCGCGGGACCGTTCTCCCGCGCGAGGATCGCCCACGCGTCGGCGGTGAGCGGACCGGCGGTCCACGCCGCGACGAGGGCGGGCCCGGAGACCACGAGCGCGGGCACCGCCGCGGACCACACGCGCCAGCGAGCGGTGCCGGCGAAGGCGCCGGCGACGAGCACGACGAGCACGAGCGGGAGCAGCAGCACGGGCGCCGCGACCACGACGACGGCGAGGGAGAACGCGGCGCCCATCGCGGCGCTGGGCGACGGCAGCCGGCGCGCGGGGAACTCCTCGCCTCCGCCGACGGCCTCGCCCCGATGCCATCCCGCCGCCCGGGCGAGCCCCATCGCGAACCACGGCAGCATCACGTGCGCGATCACCGGGCCGACCCGGCCGTCCGCGATTGCCTGGAGATGCAGGGGCCACAGCCCGTACGCGAACGCGCCGAGCCCGCGCGCCCAGACCGAGCGCGTCGCGGCGCCCAGGGCGAACCATGCGGACGCCGTCGCGAGCGCGACGCCCATGCCGAGCAGCACGCCGATCCACACGCGCAGCCCTCCGGGCAGCGCCGCGAGGGGCAGCAGCAGAGCGCTGAACGAGCCGTCGAGCGCGGGGGACCCGAAGCCGGTGGTGCTCCACCCGGACCAGGTGCGCTCCCACAGCGCGTCGACCGGCACGTCCGTGACGCCCAGCGCGCGGCCGGCGAGCATCCGCCCGGAGGCGATCGCGCTGAGCCACGTGCCGTGCAGCGCCACCGAGGCGGCGATCGCGAGGACCACGACGATCCCGAGGCCCGTGCGCCGGCGCGCCGCCGCGCGCTCGAGCTCGAAGCGGACCATGTCCGAGGGCGCCGACTGCGCGCGCCAGCGGTCGTACGCGTGGAGCTCGCGCGAGCGGACATGCGAGATGACGGCGCGCGTGCCGACCAGGAAGGGCGCGACGGCGGTGGCGGGACGCGTGGAGCCGCGCCGGATCCGCGCCCGCATCCCCGGCACCTTCGGCAGCCTGGCGAGCACGCGCCACGGCACCGCGAGGTCCGCGCCAACCATCCGGGACTCGTTCTGGGCGATGCGGAGCACGGCCCGCGTCGCCGCGGAGAGGAACGTCCACAGGAGCAGCACGGGCACCATGAGCGGACGCGACCACGCGAGCGCGTGAACCCATTCGCCGGTGCGCCGGAGCCCGTACGTCGCGTCGGTGCCGCGGCTGGAGCGCTGGCGCACGCCGCGCAGGCCGTCCTGCGAGTGGCGCACCTTCGCGCTGGGCACGATGACCACGTCGTGGCCCGCCCGCCAGGCGCGGCGGCAGAAGTGGAGGCTGTCGCCGTAGCCGCGGTACGCGGGCTCGAGCCCGCCGAACGCGTCCCACACGTCGCGGCGCACCAGCGCCGCGGCGATGGAGGCGGCGAGGACGTCGTCGCGCTCGTCGTACTGGCCCTGGTTGATGTCGTCCTGCTCGACCAGGTCGATGCGTCGCGCGCCCACCCGCGTGGTGGTGACGCCGAGGTTCACCAGCCGCGTCGGATCGTCCCAGCGGACGTGCGCGGGAGCGACCACCGCCGCGGCGGTCCGCTTCTTGGCCGTCGCGACGAGCTGCGCGAGCGCCTCGGGAAGCGCAGCCGTGTCGTCATGAAGCAGCCAGAGGTACTCCTGTGGATGCGCGGGATGCTCGGCGAGGATGAGTCCGATGCTGCGCGTGTAGCTGCGGGCGGTGTCGCGCCAGTCGATGACGAGGCCGTCCGGCGTGGGCGGGCGCGGCGCGTCGAGCGGCAGCGCGACGTGGACGATGTCGGGGCGCAGGGTCTGCGCCGCGATCGAGGCGAGGACATCGGCGAGATGCGTCGTACGACCGTCGGAGACGACGATCGCGCGCACCAGCAGGCGCGCAGGACTCATCGCGCTCCCACGCAGGGGCTCCGGCTAGACCGCGCGTCGCTTGAGCTTGCGACGCTCACGCTCCGAGAGCCCACCCCAGATGCCGAACCGCTCATCGTTGGCCAGCGCGTAGTCGAGGCACTCGGCGCGCACGTCGCACGAGGTGCACACCTTCTTCGCCTCACGCGTGGAGCCACCCTTCTCGGGGAAGAACGCCTCGGGATCGGTCTGGGCGCACAGCGCGCGCTCCTGCCATGCCAGAGGGCCGTCATCGTCGGTTCCGTCGAAGATGTCGACCACGGATGCCAGCGTCGATGCCGGCGTCCCTGCGTCGGAGGGCACGGACCCGCTGTAGATATCCCACATGGTCCCACCTCCCGATCGTGACGGGCCCTCCACCCGTCTAGTGAATTACAGCCGTGTAATCACGCGTAGTCAAGTTGAATGGTCTATTTCACACCAACTAATAATTCGCGTGAACGCACACGCGCCCGGGAGCGTTGCATCCACCGACGGACACGCGTCCGCGAGGGCCGCCGGCATGGCGGGCGGCAGGACACGATGCGGCACCCCGGGTCATCGTCCCTCGCCGGTGCCTACAATGCGGCAGAGACGAGCGAGGGAGACGCATGAGCGAGCCCGAGGCGCCGCGGCCTCGACACGCGCGAGCCGGGCTCGCGCGCAGGATCGGCTGGTACGCGCTGCTCGCCGCATCCGCGCTTCTCGGCTACGTCCTCGTGTACGGCGGCACGGTCGTGGACCAGCTCGACTCGACGCTCGCCGCGAACGCCGAGGACGTGGACACCCTGGTAGGCGACCGTCCCGAGCGGCCCACGGACCAGGAGGCGGGCGAGGCGCTCAACATCCTCGTGATGGGATCCGACACCCGCGAGGGCGACAACCAGGCGGTGGGCGGCGGCGCCGTGTCGGGCATGCGCAACGACACCACGATGATCGTCCACGTCGCCGCGGACCGGAGCCGGGTCGAGGCGGTCTCGATCCCGCGCGACCTCCAGGTCGAGATCCCCGAGTGCACCTACAAGGACGGCTCGACGATCGCCGCCACCTCGGGAGACTTCAACATCGCCTTCTCGAACGGCGGCCTGCGCGGCGACGCGGCGGAGGCCGCAGCCTGCACCATCAGGACCGTCGAGCAGCTCACCGGCATCTACATCGACCATTACGCGGTGGTCGACTTCGACGGATTCATCTCGATGGTCGATGCGCTCGGCGGGGTCCCGATGTGCATCGCCGAGCCGATCGTGTCGGAGAAAGCGCACCTCGAGCTCGAGGCCGGCCCCCAGGTCTTCGACGGCGAGACCGCCCTCGCGTACGCCCGGCTCCGCACGGCCGAGGAGGGCGACGTCTCGGGATCGGACCTCCAGCGCATCACCCGCCAGCAGCAGCTCCTCGAGCAGATCGCGGCGACCGTGTTCTCGAAGAACCTCCTCACGCAGACGGACGAGGTCACGCAGTTCCTGCGCGCCGTCGCGGAGTCGCTCACGATGGACGAGCAGATGGCGTCCACCACCTACCTCGTGGGCCTGCTCTACAGCCTGCGCGGGCTCGGCCTCGACGACATCGTGTTCCACACGCCCCCGTGGCAGTACACCGCGGACAGCCTCAACGTGGAGCTTCTGCCCGAGGCCGAGGAGATGTGGGACGATATACGGAACGACCGACCGATCTCGGTGACCGCTGAGGGTGACGCGAGCTCCGCCTGGGATGACGGCAAGAAGGACGACGAGGAGTCGACCTCAGAGCCGTCGTCCTCGGCGAAGTCCAGCGGCTCCCCGTCCGCCTCCACGACTGCCGACCTCCTCGACGAGTGCCGGTAGCTGCAGGGGCAGGAACCTCGGCGCTCCGCGGTGCGTTGTGTCGCCACAGTTATCGACACCGCGTGCCCGCACGCCGAGCCCAGGAGCATGAATGACCGTCGAGGTCTCGGACCACCGCCGACGCGCAGGCGCGCGGCACGCGACCCGTGTCCCCACGCATCGCACCTTCGCCGCGCTGCTCGGCGTGGTCGCCGCCGTCACCGGCTTCACCGCGGTGTTCTTCGAGACGAGCCTCAACCGCGCGACCGACGGGATCACCACCGAGGACGTGAGCGCGCTGCTGCCCGAGGTGACCGAGAGCATCGACGCCGAGGAGGGTCTCACCGACGACGCCGAGGGCCGTGCGCTCAACATCCTCCTGCTCGGCTCCGACACCCGCGCGGGCGACGACAACCAGGAGCTCGGCAAGGGCGACGTGGGCGGCATGCGCAACGACACCACGATGATCGCCCACGTGTCCGCCGACCGGTCCCGCATCGAGCTCGTCTCGATCCCCCGCGACTCCCGGGTCGCGATCTCCGACTGCCAGATGTTCGACGGCAGCACGGTGCGCGGTTGGACCGGCAAGTTCAACATCGCGTTCTCCAACGGCGGCCAGAACGGCAACGTCGCCGAGGCCGCGGCCTGCGTCATCACCACCGTCTACGACCTCACGGGGCTCATGGTCGACCACTGGGCGGTGGTCGACTTCGCCGGCTTCGTCGACATGGTCGACGCGATCGACGGCGTGCCGATGTGCATCACGCAGGACGTCCGCTCGTCGAAGGCGCACCTCGACCTCGAGGCGGGCGCGCAGGTGCTCGACGGGACCGAGGCGCTCGCATGGGCGCGTGCCCGCACCGGCACCGGCCTGGGCGACGGCACGGACCTCATGCGCATCGAGAGGCAGCAGGAGCTCCTCACCAACATGGCCCGCAAGGTCCTCGGCCTCAACGTGCTCACCGACGTGACCAAGGGCACCAAGTTCGTCAACGCGCTCGCGCGCTCGCTCACCATGGACACCGGGCTGGGCGACGGCCACTACCTCGTGGGGCTCGCCTGGAGCCTGCGGAACTTCGACACCTCGAATCTCTACATGACCACCGTGCCGTGGGAGTACGCCGGCGACGGCAGCGGCGACGTGCTGTGGACTCAGCCCGACGCCCAGGAGGTGTTCTCGGCGCTCAAGCACGACGACTCGCTGAAGGAGCTCCTCGAGCCCGAGCCCGAGGAGACCGCCGAGCCCGAGGTCACCGAGTCCGCCACGCCCGACGCCTCGCCGTCGGCGGAGCCCAGCGAGACCGCCGAGGCCACCGAGAGCCCCGAGCCGACGGTGAGCCCGACGCCGCTGCGCGAGACGCAGGACGACATCCTCGCGGACTGCGTCATCGACTGACCCCTCACGATTCCCAATGACACTTGGGACAGAGGTGACGGGTGTGACCAGCTCTGCGAGTCACACCCGTCACCCTTGTCATTGGGAACCGGTGGTCAGGCCTGGCGGAGCGCCTCGCCCTTGGCGTAGGCCAGCTCGCGCAGCTCCTCCTGGAACGTGCGCATGAGCTCGCGGAGACGCGCGGCCTCCTCGCCCTCGCCGGCGCCGAGGATGCGCGCCGCGAGCAGCCCCGCGTTGCGCGCGCCGCCGATCGACACCGTCGCGACCGGCACGCCCGCGGGCATCTGCACGATGCTGAGCAGCGAGTCCATGCCGTCGAGGTGCTTGAGCGGCACCGGCACGCCGATGACCGGGAGCGTGGTGACCGAGGCCAGCATGCCCGGCAGGTGAGCTGCGCCTCCCGCCCCGGCGATGATGACCTGGAGCCCGCGGGACTCGGCCTCGCGGCCGTACGCGATCATCTGCTCCGGCATGCGGTGCGCGGACACCACGTCCTTCTCGTAGACGATCCCGAACTCGTCGAGCGCCTCCCCCGCGGCCTTCATCGTCGGCCAGTCGGAGTCGGATCCCATGACGATGCCCACCCGGATGCTCATGCCTGTCCCCCATCCCTGACGATGGCCGCGGCGGTCACGGCCCTGTCGTATGCCTCGTCCCGCGTCGGCGCGGAGACGTTGACGTGGCCGACCTTGCGGCCGTGGCGCACGCCCTTGCCGTAGAGCTGGACCTTGGCCCCCGCATCGTCCACCTCCGCAAGCGCGTCGGTGAGGCTGCTGCGGCGGCCGCCCAGCACGTTCGCCATCACGGTCCACGGCGCGGTCGGCGAGGTGTCGCCGAGAGGCAGGTCGAGCACGGCCCGCAGGTGCTGCTCGAACTGGCAGGTCACGGCGCCGTCGATGGTCCAGTGACCCGAGTTGTGCGGGCGCATCGCGAGCTCGTTGACGAGGATCCGGTCGCCCGCGAGGAACATCTCGACCGCGAGCACGCCAGTGACGTCGAGGGACTCGGCGACGGTGCGGCCGATCTCGGCGGCCTCCTCCGCGATGTGGGCGGGCAGGTCCGGCGCGGGCGCGATGACCTCGGAGCAGACCCCCCCGCGCTGCACGGACTCGACCGTGGGCCAGGCGCGCGACTCGCCCGAGGGGCGACGCGCGATGAGGACCGCGAGCTCGCGGTCGAACGGCACCTTCTCCTCGATGAGCACGCGCGGGCCGCCGTCGGCCGCGGCGCGCAGCCAGTCCGTGGCCTCGGCCGGGGAGGAGATCACCCGCACGCCCTTGCCGTCGTAGCCGCCGCGCGCGGTCTTGAGCACGCCATGGCCGCCGTGGACCGCGAGGAAGGCCTCGACATCGGCCTCGGTCTCCACGTGGGCCCACGCGGGGTTGGGCAGCCCGAGCGCGTCCATCCGGGTGCGCATCTCGATCTTGTCCTGCGCGAACAGCAGCGCGTGCAGCCCCGGCCGTGCGGGGACGCCCGCCGCCTCGGCGGCCTCGAAGACCTCGGCGGGGATGTGCTCGTGCTCCCAGGTGAGGGCGGCGGGACGCGGGTGCGCGAGCAGGCGCGCGATCGCATCGGGATCGGCGGGCAGGCCCACCACGGTCTCATGGGCGGGAAGGGCGGCGGCTGCCTCGTGCGACTCCACGAGGACCCTCAGCCTGAGCCCCAGGGCGGTGGCGGGAGCTGCCATCATGCGGGCGAGCTGGCCACCACCGACGACGGCGACGATCGGGATCATGGGACAAAACTACCGGGGCTAGGCTCATCCCCCATGACCGCACTCCTCGCGTGGCTCCGCCGACGCACCGGCGAGCTCGCCCGCTTCGGCGTCGTGGGCGTCGCCGGGATCGTCGTCAACCTCGGGGTCTTCAACCTCCTGCGTCTGGGCCCGCTGGGACCCGACGCCGAGGTCGCGGGCGACGACGACCGCGTGGTCACCGCGAAGATCATCGCGACGCTCACCTCGATCGCCTTCGCGTGGGTCGCGCACCGCGAGTGGACGTACCGCGGCCGTCGCCGGCATCGTCCCGCGCGCGAGGCGGTGCTCTTCACGCTCGTCAACGGGGCGGCGCTGCTGATCGAGGCCGGCACGCTGGCCGTCACGCACCACTGGTGGGGGCTCACGTCGGTGCTCGCCGACAACATCGCGTCCCTCGTGGGCATCGGCCTCGGCACCGTCACGCGCTACGTGGGCTACGCGCTGCTCGTGTTCGACGCCCCGACGGACGATGCGCCGGCGCCCGACGCGCCCGCGACGCGCGACGGCGGTTGATCAGCGCCGACGGCGACGCCCGCCCGACTGCCGCGCGTGCGGCACGATCTCCTCGATGCCGACCATGCGCGGCACGCCCTGGAGGAACACCGCGAACGTCGCCGGCACCCGGTGCGCGAGCTCGAGACGCCCGCCGTCGGCCGTGACGAGGTCGCGGGCCAACGCGAGCCCCAGACCCGTGCCGCGCCCCGAGGTGACCTCGCGCTCGAAGATCCGCGGCGCGAGATCCTCGGGGACGCCCGCGCCCTCGTCCGTGACCTCGATCACGACCGCGTGGTTCTGCCCCGACTCGCGCGCCGCGACACGCGTGGTCCCGGCGCCGTGCTTGAGCGAGTTCTCGATGAGCGTCGCGAGCACCTGCGCGAGCCCGCCCGGCGTCGCGAACACGGTCGACTCCGTCGGGACGACCACCAGCCGACGTCCGGCGTTCTCGAACGGGCCGACCCATTCCTGGCGCTGCTGGTCGAAGACCTCGTCGAGCTGCACCAGCTCGGTGCCGGAGCCCAGCGCGCGCCGCGAGCGGCCCAGGAGCTCGTCGACCACGCCGACGAGCCGCTCGACCTGCTCGAGCGAGCGCTCCGCCTCCTCGCGCACCTCGTCCTGCTCGGTGAGCGCGCCGATCTCCTCGAGGCGCATCGTGAGCGCCGTGAGCGGCGTGCGGAGCTGGTGGGAGGCGTCGGCCGCGAACTGGCGCTCGGTCGCGAGACGCGCCGCCATGCGGTCGGCGGAGCGTGCGAGCTCGTCGGCGACCAGGTCGATCTCCTCGATCCCCGTCTTCTCGAGCCGCGGCGGGACCTGACCGGACCCCAGCTGCTCCGCGGAGGCCGCGAGGTACACGAGCGGCGCCGAGAGCCTGTTCGCCTGCCAGATCGCCATCGCGGCGCCGGCGACGATCGCGACGGTGCCGCTCGCGAGGACGAGGCCGACGATGCGGGCCGCCTGCCAGAACACGTCCCACCACGAGACGTACACGTAGACGATGAGGCCCGAGTCGGTGAAGTAGTTGGCCGTGTACGCGGGCGAGGGCTCCTCGCCGGCCGTCAGCTCGGTGCCGTCCGGCAGCACCACCCGGATGTACTCGGGCGCACCCGGGCTGTTCGAGACGTAGGACGCGATGGTCCCCTCGGAGATCGACTCCCCCGACTGGTAGCGCAGCTCCAGCGCCTTCGCGGCGGTGGTGGCGCGCAGGTCGAGGTCGCGCAGCGCGTCGTCCCGCATGATCTGCGCGGCCGCGACCGCGAGCGGGATGCCGAGCATGACGACCGCGACCGCCAGCGCGGAGAACGTCGCGGCGAGGACGCGCCGGCGCACGGGTCCCCTCAGTCGCCGGTCTCGAAGCGGAAGCCCATGCCGCGCACCGTCGTGATGAAGTGCGGGTGCGACGCGTCGTCGCCGAGCTTGCGACGCAGCCACGAGACGTGCATGTCGAGCGTCTTGGACGGTGCGCCCGGGTCCGCCGACCACACCTCGCGCATGAGCGAGTCGCGCGAGACCACGGAGCCCGCGTTCGCGACGAGGACCTGGAGCAGGTCGAACTCCTTGCCGCTCAGCTGGAGCTCGCCGCCGTCGAGGTACGCGCGGTGGCCCGCGACGTCGATCCTGACGCCGCCGGCCTCGAGCTCCCCGCCTGCCTCCGAGCCCGTGCGACGGCGCAGCAGCGCGCGCACGCGCGCCAGCAGCTCGGCGAGCCGGAACGGCTTGGTCACGTAGTCGTCGGCGCCTGCGTCGAGGCCGACCACCAGGTCGACCTCGTCCGCGCGCGCGGTCAGCATGAGGATGGGCACCTGCAGGCCCTTGTCGCGGATGCGACGTGCGACGTCGACCCCGTCGATGTCGGGAAGACCCAGGTCGAGGATCACCAGGTCGGCCTCGTCGGATGCCCCGACCCCTCCGATGCCGGTGCCATGCCACTCGACGTCGTACCCCTCCCGACCCAAAGCACGGGTCAAGGGTTCTGAAATGGTCGGGTCATCTTCGACCAAAACAATTCGCGTCATGTCGACACAGTACCCGTGTGTCGGCAGTTTGCAACGACGCCGGGCGGCCCGGTCCGCAAGCGGGAGCCGCCCCGCCGATACGCTGGGTGGCCGTGACGCGACCCGCTTCTCCCCAGGCCCGTGCGACGGACCCCGGCCGCGCCGCGGCCGGCCTGGTCGCCGCCCCCGAGCGCATCGTCCTCATGCTCGTGGTGCTCGCGCTGTCCGCCGGGCTGTGGGCGAGCCTCGGCATGCATACCCCCTGGACCGTGCTGCCGACCGCGGTCGTCGGGGTCGTCGCGGCCTGGCGCATCGTCCCCGTCCCCTCCCGCGTCGCCGCCGCGGACCGCACAGGCGCGCTCGCGGCGCTGGTCGGCTCGGGCGCGTGGGCCGTCGCCGCCGCCGTGCTCCACGCCGAGTACCTCATCGTGGTGCGCGATCCCGGCTTCCTCACGCTCGCGGGGCTGTGGCTGGTCGACCATCCCGACTCCGACATCCCCTCGCTCGGGGCGATCGACGCCGCAGGCGTCGACTCGACGGTCCTCGCCGACGCGTCGCAGGCGTGGAACCTCCGTGGCGACGACGTCCAGCCGCAGGGGGCGCGCATGCTGTCCGCGCTCATCGCGGCCGGCGGCTGGGTCGCCGGGGACCGCGGCGTGCTCGTCGCGAACTGCCTCGTCGGCGCGGTGGGCATCCTCGCGATCTACGCGCTCGCGCGTCGCGTGCTCGGGCCGCTCGCGGCGCTGGCGCCGGCGGGAGCCGTCGCGCTCTCGGTGTCGCACATCGGGCTGTCGCGCGCCGCGTACACCGAGCCGCTCACGCTGGTGCTGGTGCTCGCGGCCGCGCTGTGGCTGTGGCGCGGGGTCGAGGAGCGACGCGCGGGCCCGCTGGTGCTCGGCGCGGTCACCGCCGGCGCGATCTCGTTCGTCCGCATCGACGGCGCCGCCTTCGCGGCCGGGCTGCTCGCCGCGACGGTGCTGGCGCTCGCGCTGATCGAGGGTTCGCGCGCCAAGCGGGCGACCGCCGCTCTCGGCGTGCTCGCGATCCAGGCCGCGGTCCTCCTCGCGGGCTACGGCGCGCTGTGGCGCTGGAGCGAGGGGTACGCGGACCGGCTCGCGGACCAGGCCGTGCTGCTCATGGTCGGCTACTCGGTGCTCACGGTGGTGCTCGCGCTGTGGGTCGCCTCGTGGTTCGCCGGCGGCGACGGCGTCGCGACCGCAGCGCGGGACCGCCTGGGCCGTCGGGGCGCGGTCGCCGCGGGCGTCGCGGTCTCCACCGTGCTCGCGGTGCTCGCGTCCCGTCCCCTGTGGATGGTGGCGCATCGCGGCACGGAGACGAGCGTCGACCGCTTCACCAACTCGGTGGTCGAGTCCTTCCAGCGCGGGCAGGGCTTCGAGGTGGACCCCACGCGGACGTATGCGGAGCACACGGTCGCGTGGGTGAGCTACTACCTCACGTGGCCGCTGGTGCTGCTCGGCATCCTGGGCTTCGGGCTCGCGACCACGTGGATGCTCACGCGCCGTCCCGCGTGGGCGCTGCTGCTCGGCGCGACCCTGCCGACCTCGCTGCTGTACTTCTGGAACCCCGAGGTGGTGCCCGACCAGCTGTGGGCCTTCCGCCGCTTCGAGCCCGCCACCCTGCCGGGCTTCGCGATCGCGGCCGCGGTCGCCGCGTGGTGGCTCATCGGACGCCTGCGCGAGGGACGGCGTCCTATGGCGCGGAGGGTCGCCGCGGGCGCCTTCCTCGTGCTGCCGCTCAGCACCTGGGTGTCGATCTCGCCCTCCGACGACCTCCCGGTGTCTGCGGCGACGCCCGTGTTCGTGCGGGAGATGGGCGGCGCCTACGACCAGATCACGGCGCTGTGCGACGTCGCGCCCGACCGCCCGATCATCCTCGCGGGCACGTCCTCGCACTTCGGCTCGCTGCGGGTGATGTGCGACCAGCCCACGGCGCTCGCGCTCGCCTCCCTCACGCCGGAGCAGGTCGCGGAGATGGCGCAGGCCTGGGACGTCGCACCCGTGGTGCTCACGCGCGACCCCGACTGGTTCGAGTGGACGGCCGATCCCGAGATCGTCGTCTCGTCCCGGGTCCGCCAGGCCAGCTATGCGCTTCAGGAGATCCCGCGCACCTACTTCGACCGGGACTACCAGTGGTACGCGGGCGTGGTCGGCGAGGACGGCGTGCTCGCACCCGTCGCGCCGTCCTCGTCCACGGGCGCGAGCGCCTCGTCCGCCGCCTCAGCCGCCTCCCTCTCCGTCGGCGAGGTCACCAGCCCCTGAGCAGAGGCGTCCCGTCCACAGGGACGCGCGCCCGCCTCCGCCCGGACGCCGGACCCGCGCTTGCGTGGCCGCGTGGACATCACGATCGAGGGCGTCGGGGACGTCGAGCTCGAGCCCGGCACCACGCTCGGGGAGACCCTGCGGCTCATGCGGGCGCCCGCAGCGGTCTGGTGCGGCGGGGCTCGGCTCGACGCCTCGCACCGCGCGGGGGTGCCGCCGCTCGTCGCGGGCGCGCTCCTCTCGACACGGCCCGGGCGCGCCTCCGTACCGCCGACCGGCCCTCACCTGCGGGTGGTCGCCGGACCCGATGCGGGCGGCGTGGTCGAGGCGGTCCGGGACGCGGTCGTCGTGGGGCGCGACGGGCCTCTCGGCCTCGACGACCCTCGCCTCAGCCGCCGGCACCTGGCGCTCGACGCCGCGGGACGGGCCCGCGACCTGGGCTCGCGCAACGGCACGATGCTCGTCCGAGGAGGCCGGCGGCGCAGGCTCGGACGGCTGCGTCGGCGCCTGCGGCACGGCGACCTGCTGCTCGCGGGAGGCTCGGCGCTGAGGTGGACGGACCCCGGCGCCGCCAGCGAGGAGCCGCGGCCGCCCACGCGGCACGCCCCGCGGCTCGGACCGATGCTCGCAGGC
>NZ_BBLU01000023.1 GCF_000759715.1 Demequina mangrovi | reverse complement strand
TGCGCGAGGGGGGAGTTGAACCCCCACGCCCTTTCGGGCACACGGACCTGAACCGTGCGCGTCTGCCTATTCCGCCACTCGCGCGCGCCGGGTAACTCTAGCACGATTCGGACAGCGTCCCTGACACCCGGCCAGGCCGGGGACGATGCCCGTGAGCGGCTAGCGGCGGAAGGACGCGACGGTCTCCTGCAGCGAGGCGGTGAGCTCCGCGAGCTCGGCCACCGCGGCGTCCGCCTCGGCGATCACGGAGGCGCCGTGCGCGGACGCGGCGGCCAGCGACGCGATCGACCCCGCGATGTCCCCCGAGCCGGTCGCGGCCTCCGTGACCCCGCGGCGCATCTCGGCCGTGGTCGCCGTCTGCTCCTCCACCGCCGACGCGATGGTGAGCTGGAAGTCGTTGATCTGCTTCACGATCGCGCTGATCTCGCCGATCGCCTCCACGGCGCCACCGGTGTCCTCCTGGATCGCGCTGACACGGCGTGCGACCTCCTCGGTCGCCTTCGCGGTCTCCTGCGCCAGGTCCTTGACCTCCGACGCGACGACCGCGAAGCCCTTGCCGGCCTCGCCCGCGCGCGCCGCCTCGATGGTCGCGTTCAGGGCCAGCAGGTTGGTCTGCTCCGCGATGGACGAGATCACCTTGATGACCTCGCCGATCTCCTGCGACGACGCCCCGAGGCGCCCGACCTTCTCGTTGGTGGACTCGGCCACGTCGGTCGCCTGCGCGGCGACACGAGCAGCCTCGTTCGCGTTGTGCGAGATCTCCTTGATCGACGCACCCATCTGCTCCGCGCCGGACGCGACCGCCTGAACGCTGCGGTTCACCTCGTCCGCGGCGGCGGCCGCGCCCGAGGCGCGCTCGGACGCCTGGCGGGTGCCCTCGCCGACCTCGGCGTTCGCCGCGGTGAGCGAGCGCGCCGAGTCCGCGAGCGTCGTCGCCGTGCTCTCGATCCCCATGATGAGCGCGCGTAGCGAGGCAGCGGTGCGGTCGAGCGCGGCGGACATGTCGCCGAGCTCGTCGTTCGACGTGAGGCCGGCGGTCGCGGTGAACCGACCCATCGCAGCCGCCTCGATGGTCTCGGTGAGCTTGCGCGTCGCACGGGTGATGCGCGTCGCGAGCACCAGGCCGATGACGGACGTGCCGGCGACGGCCGCCACCAGGGCGGTGAGGATGATGGCACGCGCGGCACCCACGCTCGCCGCCGGGTCGTCTGCGAGGGCCTGGACCTCGCGGAGCGCGAGCAGGCACACGCCGACGACGAGCAGCACGCCGGTGCCGAAGGCTCCGAGGATCTGCGCCATCAGGGGGACACGAGGGCCGCGGCGCGGCGCGGCGTCGGAAGCGGTGGTCATGATTCTCCAAGGGGACTCGTGGCGCAGCAGCGCCGAGGCGGGGATGCCGCGGGAGGCCCGGCGTCGCGCCGGGCCTCCCGCCGCCGTACTAGTAGGTGAAGGTGGCGACCTTGGCGCGCAGGCCGGCGGACAGCTCGGCGAGCTCCCTGACGGACGTGCCGATCTGGTCGCGCACAACCGCCTGCTCGCCGGCCGCCTGCGCAAGCGCGGTGATGGTCCCGGCGATGCCGGACGAGCCGGTCGCGGCCTCGGCCACGCCACGGCTCATCTCGGCGGTGGTCGCCGTCTGCTCCTCCACCGCCGACGCGATGGTGAGCTGGAAGTCGTTGATCTGCTTCACGATCGCGCTGATCTCGCCGATCGCCTCCACGGCGCCACCGGTGTCCTCCTGGATCGCGCTGACACGGCGTGCGACCTCCTCAGTCGCCTTCGCGGTCTCCTGCGCCAGGTCCTTGACCTCCGACGCGACGACCGCGAAGCCCTTGCCGGCCTCACCCGCGCGGGCCGCCTCGATGGTCGCGTTCAGGGCCAGCAGATTCGTCTGCTCCGCGATGGACGAGATCACCTTGATGACCTCGCCGATCTCCTGCGACGACGCCCCGAGGCGCCCGACCTTCTCGTTGGTGGACTCGGCCACGTCGGTCGCCTGCGCGGCGACGCGAGCAGCCTCGTTCGCATTGTGCGAGATCTCCTTGATCGACGCACCCATCTGCTCCGCACCCGACGCCACCGCCTGAACGCTGCGACTCACCTCATCGGCAGACGACGCCACGACCGAGGCACCCGCGACAGTCTGCTGGGACGACGCGTCGACCTGCGCATTCGCCGCAGACAGCTCCTCCGCCGCAGCCGCCACCGTCACCGCCGACGACACCACACCCGCCATCGTCTCCCGCAGCGACGACTGCGCCCGGGCGAGCGAGCGCGCCATGTCGCCGATCTCATCGCTGCTGTCGATGCTCACGTCGACGGTGAGGTCACCGTCGGCCATCGCCTGCGTCACGTCCTTGAGCCGACGGACGCTGCCCCCGATGCGGCGGGTCATGATCACGCCCAGCAGGATGCCGTGCGCCACGCCGATCGCGGCGAGGACGACGAAGACCAGGACGACGGTCTGAGCGTGCGCCTCGGTCGAGGCGATCTCATCGGCGGTCATCGCCGCGACCTGATCTGCGGCGCTCTCGAGCGCCTCCTGCACCGACGAGTTGAAGATCACGAAGTTGACGTCGTCGGCGCTGGTCATGCCCGAGGCCTTGAGCGTCTCCCACGCCGCGACCATCTCCTGGTCCTCGACGAACGCCTCGCCGAACGCGTGCGCATAGTCCGCGGTGAAGTCGGTGTACGCGTCGTCGAACTCCTGCAGCGTCGTGGCGTCGATCGTCAGCGCCATGCCCTGCACCCGCACCTGCCACAGCGCCTCGTTGAGGTCGTACAGAGACGTGTGGACCGCGTCGACGTCCTCGATCGCGTCGACCTCGTCGGCCCCCTGCAGGCTGAGCTGGATGCCGCCGAGGAGTGCGAGGCCGATGATCATGAGCGACTCGAAGCCGAACACGAGGAAGAAGCGCTGCCCTAGGGTGAAGCGCCGCCGGCCCCTGGGCTCGACGGGCGTCTGAGCCTCGTCGACCTCGTCGACAGGCGTCTCAACGTGGGTCATGGGGGGTGTCCTTTCAGAACATGGTGTCGGTGCGCGCACCGCCGGACGATGCGCGCACCGAGTCGAGCGCCCGACGGTCGCCGGGGCGCGGGGCGGGGGTCTAGTAGGTGAAGGTGGCGACCTTGGCGCGCAGGTCGGCGGACAGCTCGGCGAGCTCCGCGACCGAGGCGCCCATCTGGGCGAGAGTGGTGGACGCCTCCGCGGAGGACTCCGCGACGCTCGCGATCGACCCGGCGATGTCTCCGGACCCGGTCGCGGCCTCCGCCACGCCGCGCGACATCTCCGCCGTCGTCGCGGTCTGCTCCTCCACCGCCGAGGCGATGGTGAGCTGGAAGTCGTTGATCTGCTTCACGATGGTCGAGATCTCACCGATCGCCTCCACGGCGCCACCGGTGTCCTCCTGGATCGCGCTGACACGACGGGCGACCTCCTCGGTCGCCTTCGCGGTCTCCTGCGCCAGGTCCTTGACCTCCGACGCGACGACCGCGAAGCCCTTGCCGGCCTCACCCGCGCGGGCCGCCTCGATGGTCGCGTTCAGGGCCAGCAGATTCGTCTGCTCCGCGATGGAGGAGATCACCTTGATCACATCACCGATCTCCTGGCTCGAGACGCCCAGGCGCCCGACCTTCTCGTTGGTCGACTCCGCCACACCCGTGGCCTGAGCCGCCACCCGAGCGGCCTCGTTCGCGTTGTGCGCGATCTCCTTGATCGACGCACCCATCTGCTCCGCACCCGACGCCACCGCCTGCACGCTGCGGTTCACCTCGTCGGCGGCGTTCGCCACCACGCCGGCCCTGGCTGACGTCTCCTGCGACCCCGCCGACACCTGCGCATTCGCCGCCGACAGCTCCTCCGCCGCAGCCGCCACCGTCACCGCCGACGACACCACACCCGCCATCGTCTCCCGCAGCGACGACTGCGCCCGGGCGAGCGAGCGCGCCATGTCCCCCACCTCATCGTTCGACCGCACCTGCGCGGTCGCCGTGAGGTCACCCTCCGCCAGCGCGTCCAGGGCCACGTTGACCTTGGCCATCGCGCGGGTGAACCGGAGGGACAGCGACGTCCCGACCCCGATGCAGCCGAGGAGCGCGATCGAGGAGACCACCATGAGGATCGCCTTGGCTGCCACGGTGCTGTCGTGGGACACCGCGAGCGCTGCTGCCGCCTGCTCTTCGACCTGGGCGCGCATCTGGGCGATCGCGTCGGTGATCTGGTGACCGAGCGCCTCGAGCTCCGCCGCCGGCGTCGGCGCGACGCCGGAACCGGCCTCGTAGGGAAGGGTCACCGCCTCAGCGAACTGCGCCCACGCGGCGAGGGCCGCCTCGTCCGCCGCGATGGGCTCCCCGAAGCGCTCCTCGAAGAGCGCGGCGTACGCCTCGAGCGCGGCGTTCGCCTCGTCGACGTGCGCGTACTGCTCGGCCAGCGGCTCCGCCAGCTCGGACTGCGGAAGCGTCGCCAGGTAGAAGCCGTGAGTACGGACCTCCCAGACGGCGTCGGCAAGCTCGCCGATCGCCGCGTCCGCCGCCGAGACGTTCTCCAGGGCGCGCCTCGCCTCTGAGCCCTGCGCATCGAGCCGGGTGAGCGAGATGACGCTCATCGTCGCGACGAGCACGAAGAGCAGCCCGAAGGCGAGCCCCAGGCGGGCCTTGAGCGTGAAGCGCGGCCCGATGGGCTGCAGCTCGGCGGTCGGGTGGTCCATGGTTCTCCCTCGAATATCGAGTGAAACGGCAACGAGTGCCCTTTCCCCTGTCTGATCGGCCGCCGGCGAGCGATGTTAAGGCTCACACGACTGCCGTTGAACCAGGAACGATGCGGCGCCCGGCACGCGTCCGGGCACCGCACGCTCCTGCTGTTTCGGGGACTCGAAAAGCGGGTTCAGTAGGTGAAGGTGGCGACCTTGGCGCGCAGGTCGGCGGACAGCTCGGCGAGCTCCGCGACCGAGGCGCCCATCTGCTCGAGCGTGGTCGACGCCTCGATCGAGGACTGCGCCACCGAGGAGATCGACCCGGCGATGTCGCCGGAGCCGGTCGCGGCCTCGGCCACACCACGGCTCATCTCGGCCGTGGTCGCGGTCTGCTCCTCGACCGCCGAGGCGATGGTGAGCTGGAAGTCGTTGATCTGCTTCACGATCGCGCTGATCTCGCCGATCGCCTCCACCGCGCCGCCGGTGTCCTCCTGGATCGCCGAGACCCTGCGCGCGACTTCCTCGGTCGCCTTCGCCGTCTCCTGCGCCAGATCCTTCACCTCACCGGCCACGACCGCGAAGCCCTTGCCGGCCTCGCCGGCCCTGGCGGCCTCGATGGTCGCGTTCAACGCCAGCAGGTTCGTCTGCTCGGCAATGGACGAGATCACCTTGATCACATCACCGATCTCCTGCGAAGACGCACCCAGACGACCGATCTTCTCGTTCGTGGACTCCGCGACCGACGTGGCCTGCGCGGCCACACGCGACGCCTCGTTCGCATGATGCGAGATCTCCTTGATCGACGCACCCATCTGCTCCGCACCCGACGCCACCGCCTGCACGCTGCGGTTCACCTCATCAGCGGCGTTCGCCACCACACCCGCACGCGCGGACGTCTCCTGCGATCCGGCCGACACCTGCGCATTCGCCGCCGACAGCTCCTCCGCCGCAGCCGCCACCGTCACCGCCGACGACACCACACCCGCCATCGTCTCCCGCAGCGACGACTGCGCCTGCGTGAGGAGGTGGGCCATCTCGCCCATCTCGTCGCGGCTGCGGACCTGGGGCTCGACGGTGAGATCGCCGTCCGCGAGCGCCTTGATCGCGTCCTTGAGCGCAGCGGAGTTGCGGCGGATGCGACGCGCCACCACCACGCCGGCGGCGATGCCGCCGGCCAGGCCGATGACGGTGATGATGACGAACATCCGCTGTGCGGAGGCCGCCTGGGCCGCCGTGGTGGCCAGCCGGTCCTCGAGCCGCTGATCGACGAAGCGCGAGAACTCTCCGAGCTGCGAGTCGAGAGTCACGCCGAAGCCGCCGGTCGCGGTGCCGCTGGTGGCACCCGTCGACGTGATCTTCGCGGTGCCGTCCACGAGCGCGGCCGCCTTGTAGCCCTCCCACGTCTGCTGGACCAGGTCGACGCTGGGGAGCGGCTCACCGAAGGTCTCCGCGTAGTCGGACGTGAACGCGGCCAGCCGCTCCTCGAAGACGGCGAAGCTGGCCTTGAGGTCGTCGATACGCGCGGCGGCCTGGCCGCGCGTCGCTGCGTCGATCCTGAGGCTTGCGGCGCGCGAGCTCCACAGCGCATCGCGGAGCTCGATCATCGACTCGGAGAGCTGCCCCTCCGCGGCGATCATCTCCTCGTCCGCCTCGTGGACCAGCTCGAGCGCGCCGTTCGCGACGGTGCCGGTCGTCAACAGCGCGACCACCACCGCTCCGACCGCGGTGAACACCTGCACGGGAAGCGTGAACCGGAAGCGACGGTGGCCCGGCTCGACAGGGGGGTTTTCCATGTTCTCTCCATCCATTGAGAGGTTGCGACGGGGACTCCGATCCGTCCGTGGATCGGGCTGAAAGGCACTAGTACGTGAAGGTGGCGACCTTCGCGCGCAGGTCGGCGGACAGCTCGGCGAGCTCCGCGACCGAGGCGCCCATCTGGGCGAGAGTGGTGGACGCCTCCGCGGAGGACTCCGCCACGGTCGCGATGGACCCGGCGATGTCTCCGGACCCGGTCGCGGCCTCGGCCACGCCACGCGACATCTCCGCCGTCGTCGCGGTCTGCTCCTCCACCGCCGACGCGATGGTGAGCTGGAAGTCGTTGATCTGCTTCACGATGGTCGAGATCTCACCGATCGCCTCCACGGCACCGCCGGTGTCCTCCTGGATCGCCGAGACCCTGCGCGCGACCTCCTCGGTCGCCTTCGCCGTCTCCTGCGCCAGATCCTTCACCTCACCCGCGACCACGGCGAAGCCCTTGCCCGCCTCGCCGGCCCTGGCCGCCTCGATCGTCGCGTTCAGCGCCAGCAGGTTCGTCTGCTCGGCAATGGACGAGATCACCTTGATCACGTCACCGATCTCCTGCGACGACGCACCCAGACGACCGACCTTCTCCGTGGTCGACTCCGCCACACCCGTGGCCTGAGCCGCCACCCGAGCGGCCTCGTTCGCGTTGTGCGCAATCTCCTTGATCGACGCACCCATCTGCTCCGCACCCGACGCCACCGCCTGCACGCTGCGGTTCACCTCGTCAGCAGCGTTCGCCACCACACCCGCACGCGCGGACGTCTCCTGCGACCCCGCCGACACCTGCGCATTCGCCGCCGACAGCTCCTCCGCCGCAGCCGCCACCGTCACCGCCGACGACACCACACCCGCCATCGTCTCCCTGAGCGACGACTGCGCCCGGGCGAGCGAGCGCGCCATGTCGCCCACCTCATCGTTCGACCGCACCTCGGCCTCGACCGTGAGATCACCGTCCGCCAGCGCGTCGATCGCGACCTTGAGCTCGCCCGCCGCGCCGGTGATCCGGCGCGCGAGCACGATCCCGAGACCCATGGCGAGGACGATGCCCGCGACCACGATGGCGGTGAGCACCACCGCGACACGGTTGACCTCGGCGTCGGCCGCCTCGATCCCGGCGACGACCTGCGGGCCGATCTGCTCGGTGAGCGAGCTCACGGCCGCGACCATCGCGTCGCCCAGCTCGGCGCGCTCCTCCTTCGAGATGATCTCGCCGCTGTACGCGGGGTCGAAGGCCGAGGCCTGGGCCAGCTTGTAGCGCTCGTAGGTCGCGATGCCGGCGCCGCCGTCGTCCGCGAGCGGCACGCCGAAGAGCTCCTCGAAGGTCGCCCCCAGCGTCGCGAACTCGGCCTCGAACTCGCCCTGGAGCTGCTGAAGCGTGGCGTAGGCGGCCGCCTGGTCCGCGGGCTCGACCGCCCGCAGGCGCAGGCTCTGCGCGCGCATCTGCCAGAACGCGTCCGTCAGCTCGGCGACCGCCATGTCCGCGCGGTACGCGCGCTCGGTCACGGCCTGCTGGCTGTCGCCCTGCGCATGCATCTGCGCGATCGAGAACACGCCCACCGCGGCGAGGATCGCGACGACGGCGCCGAAGGCGCCGAGGATCTTCGCGGTGAGAGGGAAGCGCCGGCGCGCGGCGTCGGGGGCGGACTGAGCAGCGTCCATGAGTCTCTCCAAGGGTCTCCGGTCACACGGGGGGTGACACTGTTCTCATCGGTCCGCCGCGCGCGGTGGTAAGCGTTCGCGACCCCGCACCGCGGAGCGCCCGCATCGGCGCTCCCGTCCTCACATCGCGCCGCCCGTCGCCGATAGGGCCCGGGAGACCTGCACGAGGGGGGCCAGTGGAAGCGATCAGCGCGATCACGCAGCGCATCAGCGAGATCCAGACGCGCATGGGCGCTACCGCGCCCATCCCGGCCGCGATCGCCTCGCTCCAGGCGAGCACGACGACGAGCACCGCGACCGCTGCCACCCTGGCGGCCACCTCCACGCTGGACGGAACATCGTCCCTGGTCTCCGGCCTGACCGGAGCGACGGGATCGACTGCGACGACGTTCGCGGACCTTCTCGCGGCCTCGACCACGGGCCTCGACCCGCTCGCCTCCGCGGCGGCGCTGCTCAACTCGGACGGCGTGCCGGTCGCGCTCGCCGGGTACGGCAACGGCCTGATCCCGGAGGAGGCGCTGAGCCCCATCGCCGGATCCACCGAGCGGCTGTGGACGCCCGCGGCGGAGCAGCTCGACCAGCTGATCGCCGATGCGGCCGCGGACGGCATCTCCATCGGCGTCACCGACGGGTATCGCGACTACGACGCGCAGGTCGCCGTCGCCGCCAGCAAGGGGCTGTACCTCAACGGCGGCCTCGCCGCCGTGCCTGGCACCAGCCAGCACGGGTGGGGCCTCGCGGCGGACCTCGACCTCGACGCGGACGCGCTCGCCTGGATGCGGGCGCACGCCCGAGAGTACGGGTTCGTCGAGGCCGTCGACCGCGAGCCCTGGCACTGGGAGTTCCAGCCCGCCGCATGACATCGGCCGCGCCCCCGAGGGGACGCGGCCGTGCCGAAGGTCGGGAGGATGCGGATCAGTAGGCGACCACCACCGAGATCCTCCCGGACCCGTAGCCCTGGATCTCGAGCCCGCCGTCGATGCGGCTGCCTTGGAGCAGGCACAGGTCGTTGACGTCCGCGGGCAGCGTCTCGCGCGGCGCGAACGTCTCGAGCAGCCGCAGGTGCGGCGTGTCCGGCTTGTTGAACATGGACGCCGCGACGTTGAGGATCTCCGCGGAGTTGTCGAACATCGCGGGCGTGACGAGCCCGTCCTTGACGGCGCTCTCCGCGCCCACCTGGGGCATGAGCGCGATCGCCGAGCCGGCGCGCGCGGTCAGCGCGATGTCCATGAGGGCGACCGCGGCGAGGTTGCCGAGGTCGTCGACGTACATCGCGACGGTCGCGCCGTCGAGCGGGTCGACACGCTTGGCGTTACCGTCCCACTCGACCTCGCGGCCGAGCATGCCGGCGAACAGCTCACGGACCTCGAACGCGCTCGGGACGGGCGTCGGGCGCAGGGCGGTGGCGCTCATCCGATGAAGGGGTCGATGGTCTCGCGGAAGATGTCCGCGGTGAACGGCTTGGCGATGAGGAACAGCGCGCCCGCCTGGTCCGCCTGCTCGCGCATCTGGGGCGAGCCCTCGGACGTCACGAACGCGAACGGCGTCTCGTTGCCCTCCGCGCGCAGCGAGCGCAGCAGGTCGATGCCCGTCATGTTCGGCATGTTCCAGTCGGAGAGCACGAAGTCGGGCTGGGACGCGCGGATCTTGCCCAGCGCATCGGCCCCGTCCTCGGCCTCCTCGATGTCCCACCAGTCGTAGCCCGCCTGGCGCAGGGTACGGATCACGATCTGCCGCATCACGCGGCTGTCATCGGCGACGACCACCTTCATGGCGTCGACCTCCCTTCCTTCAGAAATCTGGTGCGTCGCGTCAGGGCAGCAGCCACAGCGCGACGGTGATGGGCGCTCCGCGCCAGCTCAGGCAGGCGTCCTCGAGGCACGTGCCGTGCTCAAGGGCGGGCGCCGCGGGCGCCACCACCGGGATGGTGAGCGTCCCCGGGTGGGTGACGAGCGACTTGACGTTGCCGCACACCACGTTCGCGACCTCGCCGACGGCGTCGACGTAGTCCTCGTCGCTCACGGGCGTGCCGTCGGGCAGCCCGAGCAGCGCCCGGGTGATCGCCTCGCCCGTCTCACGGCCCGTGCCGATCACCACGCGGACCAGCTGCTCGCCGGCGACGTCGACCCAGGTGTACCGCGGGTCGTCGAGGATCGGGCGGTCGCCGACCCAGCGCTCCACGAGCCCCGGCTCGAGGTCGATCATGGTGGAGAAGAGCTCCTGGGAGATCTGGAGCAGCGGGTCGCCGGCGAGCACCGGCGCCCAGTCGATGGTCGCGGTCACGCGTGGACCTCCGCGTCGAGCAGACCCAGGTAGCCGAGCTTGTCGACGATGACGTCCGCCGTGAACGGCTTGATGACGTACTCATGGGCCCCCGCGGCGAGCGCGCGGACGATCTGCTCCTGCTCGCCCTCCGTGGTGATCATCATCAGCGTGATGTCGCGGTACTCGGGACGCTTGCGCGTCGCGACGATGAACTCGTATCCGTTCATCACCGGCATGTTCCAGTCGATGCAGCACAGCCGCACGTCAGGATGCTGCTCGAGCCGCATGAGCGCCTCCTGCCCGTCGCCCGCCTCGATCACCTCGAAGCCGACGTCGGTGAGGATCGCGCCGATGATCCGGCGCATCACGCGGGAGTCGTCGATCACAAGTGCCTTCATGCTGCCTTCCCTTCCCGGGGTCGGTACAAGGCGCCGCCCGCGACGGGCACGCGCTCCCAGATGTCGTCGACGCCGATGGTGCTCTCCGCAGCGCCCAGCAGGACCCAGCCTCCGGGTGCGAGAACCGACCGCACGCGACGCATCACGTCACGCTTGGTCGCCACGTCGAAGTAGATGAGGACGTTGCGCAGGAACACCACGTCGAACGGCCCGCCGAGCGGCGGCGCGTCCAGCAGGTTGTGCCGGCGGAACGTCACCATGGACCGCAGCTGCTCGCTGACCTCGAACACGGGCCCCTTGCGCTCGAAGTGCTTGACCAGCAGCGGCGCGGGCAGCCCACGGTTGACCTCGAGCTGCGAGTACTGCCCGGCGCGGCCCTGCGCGAGGACGCTCTCCGAGAGGTCCGTGGCGACGATGCTCGCGCGCAGCTGAGGGAAGTGCTCGGCCACGGTCATCGCGATCGAGTACGGCTCCTGGCCGGACGAGCACGCCGCCGACCACACGCGCAGCTGGCCGCCGCGTCGGGTCATCGCGTCGGGGATCACGGTGTCCTTGAGCACGTCGAACGGATGGCGATCGCGGAACCACGAGGTCTCGTTGGTGGTGAGCGCCTCGACCACCTGGTCGTGCAGCGTGACGTTGGCGCGCACGCTGCGGATGAACGCCTCGACGTCGATGGCGCCCGCGGAGCGCGCCAGAGGCGCGAGGCGGCTCTCGACCAGGTACTCCTTGCCCACGTCGAGCTGGATCGCGCTGCGCCGTCGCACCAGGGTGGCGACGAAGTCGAACGAGTCGGGTGCGAGCGTCATGCGCGGACCCCCGATCCGGACAGGCGTCCCTGGGCGGCCCGCGCCACGGCGCCGGCCACGCTCTCGAGCGGCAGGATCTCGTGCGCGAGACCCGCGGCGGCGACGGCTCCGGGCATCCCCCAGACCACCGAGGTCGCCTGGTCCTGCGCGATCATGCGGCCGCCGGCGTCCACCAGCTCGCGCGCGCCGTCGCGCCCGTCGGAGCCCATGCCGGTGAGCACCACGCCGAGGAGGTCGCCGCCGAAGGTCCGCACCGCGGACCGGAACAGCACGTCCACGGCGGGCCGGCAGAAGTTCACCTGGGGGGCGCCGCTCACGGCCGTGACCACGGCCGCGCCGAGCTGCTTGACCTCGAGGTGGAGGTCGCCCGGAGCGATGTAGACCGTGCCGGGCACCAGCCGCTCGTTGCCGGACGCCTCGACCACCGTGGACGGGCCGATGCGGTCGAGCCGGGCCGCGAGCTGCGTGGTGAACATCGGCGGCATGTGCTGGACCACCAGCACGGGCACGGGCAGCGGCGCGTCGAGCGCGCCGAACAGCTTGGACAGCGCCTCGGGACCGCCGGTCGACGAGCCCACGACGATCGCCCGCGGCGCCCGGGTGAGCGCGCCGCCCGAGCGGGGACGCGCCGCGGAGGCGGCGACGGGGGAGGCGCCGCAGAGGGCCTTGACCTTAGGGATGAGCTGCGACGTGATGACCGCGACCGCCTCGGCCGGGTTCGCGACCTGCGTCGGCTTGGTCGCGTAGTCCGACGCGCCGGCCGCGAGCGCGTCGAGCGTCGCGGAGGCGCCGTGCGACGTGAGGGTCGAGAACATCACGATGGGCGTGCGCACGCCCGAGCGACGCAGCGCCCGCACGGCCTCGATGCCGTCCATCACGGGCATCTCGATGTCCATGGTGATGAGGTCGGGCTTGAGCGCCGCGACCTTGGTGAGCGCGATCGAGCCGTTCTGGGCCACGCCCACGACCTCGATCGCGGGATCCGAGGCGAGCGCCTCCGAGACGATGCGCCGCACCACCACGGAGTCGTCGACCACCAGCACCCGGATCGGCGCCATCACGGCCGCCGATCCACGCCGGCGGCCGAGACGCCGGACGCGATGCTCGCGTGGGACATGTGGGCTCCTTGTCGGGCGCGGGGCGCCGGTACGGGGCGCCGGGGGGCGCGAAGGGTGGGAGGGATCAGACCTGGGCGGCGAGATCGACGTCGAGCGCGAGCAGCAGCTGGTCGTCGAGCGAGTAGACGCCGGTGACGAAGTCGCGCAGCGCGGACTCGAGCGTGGGCGGCGGCGAGCCGAAGCGCGAGGCCTCGATCTCGAGCACGTCGCCCACCTGGTCCACGAGGAGCGACACGGGCTCGCCGTCGACCTTGACCACCATCATCATCGGCTCGTCGTCGGCCGTGAACGCCTCGCGGCCGAGCCGCACGCGCAGGTCCACGAGCAGCACCACCTGCCCGCGGAGGTTGACCAGGCCGGCCACCCCCTCGGGCGCGTGGGGCACGGGGGTGTGCTCCTGCATGCGCAGCGCCTCCTGCACGCGGGACACGTCGATCCCGTACAGGCAGTCGTCGAGCTTGAACGTGGCGAGCTGGTGTCGCATCTCAGTGCTCCGATCCGGCGCCGACGAGCTCGGCGTCCTGCGCGTCGTAGAAGCGGGCGTCCACGTCCCGCACGGTCGCCTCGAGGTCGAGCAGCTCGGTGACCCGGCCGCGGACGATGATCGAGCCGAGCAGCCCGTAGCCGGACACCTCGGAGCGCTCATCGGTCGCGCACTCGACGATGTCGACCACCTCGTCCGCGACGAGCGCCACGGTGCGGTCGCCGCGCTGGCAGACCACCACGGCGAGCTCCTCGCGGAACGTCGTCCCGAGGCCGAGGATCTGCGCGAGGTCGACCACCGGGGTGATCCGCTCGCGGTACTGCATGACCAGCGACCCGGAGACCCTCTCGAGGATCTCCAGGGGGAACCGTTCGAGGCGCGTGACCGCGCCCATCGGCATCGCGACCTGGCGGTCCTCGCCGACGGAGACGATGAGCATCTGCTCGGTCTCGCCGGAGTCCGTCACCACCGCGGTGCGATCGTCCGCCGCGGTCTCCTGGAGCTCGAGCGCGCGGCGCGCCACGGCGGGGATGTCGAGGATGAGGGTGACCGAGCCGTCGCCGAGCAGGGTCGCGCCGGCGTAGAGGCCGATGCCCTTGATCGCCGCGGAGATGGGCTTCGCGACGATCTCCTCGGTGTTGCGCACCTGGTCGACGAGGAGGCCGAAGCGCCCGCCGTCCGCGTGCATCACCGCGATGACCGCGCCGACGAGCGACTCGCGCGGCTCCCTGCCGAGCACGTCGCGCAGGTCGACCAGCGGCAGCAGGCGCCCGCGGAGGCGGAACACCGGGGCCTCGCCGACGTACTCGACGCCCGACTGCTTGTCGTCGATCGCGAGCAGCTCGAGCAGGTTGATCTGCGGGATCGCGTAGGTCTCGGAGGCGCACTCGACCGTGAGCGCGGGCATGATCGCGAGCGTCAGCGGGATGCGCAGGCGCCACGTGGTGCCGACCCCGACCGTCGACTGGACGTCGACCACGCCGCCGATCGCGTCGACCTTGGTCTTCACCACGTCCATGCCGACGCCGCGGCCGGACACGTGCGTGACCTTCTCCGCGGTCGAGAAGCCCGGCAGGAACAGCAGCTGGAACACGTCCTGCGGCGCGAGGTCGGCGACCTCGGAGGAGGTCCGCAGCCCGCGCTCGACGGCCTTGGCCGCGATCGCCTGCGGGTCGATGCCCTTGCCGTCATCGGCGATCTCGATGACCACCTGGCCGCCCTGGTGGAAGGCGCGCAGCGTGAGCACGCCCTGCTCGGGCTTGCCCGCCGCGACGCGCTGCTCGGGCGACTCGATGCCGTGGTCGATCGCGTTGCGGATGAGGTGCGTCAGCGGGTCCTTGATGGCCTCGAGGACGCCGCGGTCGAGCTCGGTCTCCTTGCCGATCATGTCGAGCCGCACCTGGCGGCCCAGCGAGGCGGAGATGTCGCGCACCATGCGCGGCACCTTCGACCACACGTTGTCGATGGGCTGCATGCGCGTCTTCATCACGCCCTGCTGCAGCTCGGTCGCGATGAGCGCGAGGCGCTGCGTCGCGTGCACGAGCGCGGGGTCGTCGATGTCGGCCGCGATGCTCGTCATGGCGTTGCGCGCGAGCACCAGCTCGCCCACGTGACGCATGAGCGCGTCGAGCACCTCGACGTCGACGCGGATCGAGGACTCGGTCGCCGAGCGCACCGGGGCCTCGTCGAGGTCGCGGGGCGCGGGCTCGGACGATGCGGCGGGCTGCACCGCGGCGACGGGCGCCGGGGCGGGCGCCTGCTCGGCGGGCTTCGCGGGAAGGACGGGGGTGACGGCGGCGGGCGCGGGCGCGGGCTCGGGGTCGGCCGCGGTCTCGGGCTCGACGGCCAGCGCCTCGGCGGGCGTCACCGCCGGCGCGGGCGCGGCCGGCGCCTCCTCGCCGTCGAGGACGGCCTGGATCGACGCGACCACGGCGGTGGTGTCGAGGTCGCCCTCGGCGCCGGTGGCCTCGATCGAGCGGAGGATCTCGCGGACGCAGTCGACCATCGTGAGCAGCACGTCGGTGGTGCGCTGCGTCATCTCGCGCTTGCCGTCGCGCAGCTCCGCGAGGAGGCTCTCGCCCACGTGGGTGACGGCCTCGAGGGCGCCGAAGCCGAGGAAGCCGCTGGTGCCCTTGATCGTGTGGATAGTCCGGAAGACCGAGCTCAGCAGCGCACGTGAGCCCACCTCGCTCTCGAGCGCGACCAGATCGGAGTCGAGCTGGTCGAGGTTCTCGTAGCTCTCCACCACGAACTCGCGGACGATCTCGTCCATCGCGTCCATCGAATGCTCCCGTCACCCAGGGGTCGGCGCTGAGGCCATGTCGGGTGACCCATCGGCACGGGCGCCGACGTGGTGAGCAGTCCGGTCCGCCCGGTGCGGGCGTCGCGCCGGCGTCAGGCGGGCGGCGGGGGGAGACGGCGCAGGCCGTCGGCCGCCGCATCGTCCACCGCGGCGGAGGCGGCGTTCTCGCGCTCGATGGCCTCGAGGATCTCGGCCCGCGTGACCCGGATCTCGCTCGGCGCATCGATGCCCACGCGCACCCCGTCCGAGCGCACGTCGAGCACGGTCACCACGATGTCGGAGCCGATGACGAGCTTCTCGCCGATGCGTCGGGACAGGACAAGCATGGGTCCACGGTATCCGCTCGTGCACGCACCGGGCGCATCGAGGTCAGCGCATGGGCCTCGTGGCGTGTCGCGCGGCGAGCGCCGCGTCGAGCCGCGTCGCCCACATCACCGGGGTGGCGGGAAGCCCGTCGACCCACGCGACCGGCAGGGGTCCCGCGAGCGCGCGGCCGGGCTCGCGCAGCGCCGCGACCCCGTCGAGGGCGGCCGCGTCGATGCGTCCGAGCGCCTCGAGCGCGTCGAGCACCGGGTCCTGGGGGCCGGAGGCCGCGGTCGCCGCCCAGCACGCGCGCGGAGCGAAGCCCTCGAGCAGCGCGGCGGCGCGCGCCTCGTCCGTGTCGGGGCCGAGCCCGAGCGCCACCACCGCGGGGCCGTGCCCCGCGGTCCCCGTGACCGCGCGCGCACCCATGGTCCGGGCCGATGCGGCGCTGCGGATGCGGCGCCCATGCCCCGTGGCCGCGGGGGCGTCGCCGGCGAGCAGCACGGAGGTCTCGGGCGCGCCGTGCCACCGCGCGACCTGGCAGGCCACCGCGAGCGACCGCTCCGGGTCGCCGACCACCACGAGCAGGTCGCCGGCCGCGAGCGCCGGCACCGGGTCGAGGCGGCGTACCAGCGCGGACAGCGCGACGCGTCCATCCTCGCCCTCGAGCAGCCGGTCCGGGACGCCCAGCGCGAGCAGGTCCTCGACGCGGGGGTCCTCGACGACGGCCGCGTGAGCATTGCCCCGCCGGATGCGTCGCGCGATCACGGACGTGCCGGGATCCGCGACGGGGAAGCGCGCGGGGACGAACGCGCGAGGCTCGCTGCCGGCGGCGGGCGCGACCGCGGCCACGGAAGCGGACGCGGCTGCGGCCGGCACCACCTGAGGGGCGGGCTGCGGGTTCAGGGCCGGCGCCGAGGTCTGCGAGGCCGCGGGCGGAGCCGGAGGCGCCTCCTCGGCGACGGGCGCATCGTCCCCGCCGTGCGCGTCGAGCCCGTGGGCGAGGCGCGCGAGCAGCGCGCCGAACTCGTCGCTCGACTGCGGCGACGGAAGCGCGGCCGCGAGCGCCGCGGCGGGCTCGCGGGTCACGGAGGCCCGCAGCTCGCGGCTCACGGCGGCCACGTCCGCGATCTCGTCGTCCGCATCCGCGGAGGCGTCACGGACGCCGGACACGGCGGGCCGCACCGCGGCCTCGTCCGGCACCTCGACCGTGAGGACGTAGGCGTCCTTGCCGAGCATGCCCCTGACCCCGCGGCCGCGCACGCGCTCGGCCTGCGCGACGGTGACGTCGTCGCCGTACGCGTCGCGGGCGCGGACCAGCAGCTCGTGCGGGTCGGTCCCCTCAAGCAGCAACCTGCGCGGCATCGCTCACCACCCCCACGGCCTCGACCTGGACGGGGGCGCACGTGACCTCGGAGTACGAGAGCACGGGGACCAGCGGCAACGTGGTCGCGACCGTCCTGCGCAGCGCGGGCCGGAGCACCGGCGCGCACGCCACCACGGCATCGTGCCCCGCACGCTCGACCTCGGCGAGGCGACGGCGCAGCGACGCGAGCATGCGCTCGAGGCGATCGGGGTCCACCGCGAGGACCATGCCGTCGTCGCCCGGACGGCGCTGCTCGACCAGGTGCTGCTCGAGCAGCGGATCGAGCGTGAGCACGCGCAGCACGCCGTCCTCGGCGTAGGGCGCCGCGATCGCGGGGCCGAGCGACGTGCGCGCGGCCTCGACGAGGCCCTCCGGATCCGTCGCGACCTTGGCGCGCAGCGTGAGGCCCTCGAGGATGCGCGGGAGGTCGCGGATGGACACGCGCTCCGCGAGCAGCCCGTGCAGCACGCGCTGGACCTCGCCGAGCGACAGGAGGCTCGGGATGAGCTCGTCGACCACGGCGCGGTCGAGCTGCTTGACCCCGTCGACGAGGATGCGCACGTCCTCGCGGCTGAGCAGGCGCGGCGCGTTGGCGGTGATGATCGAGCCGAGGTGCGTGACGAGCACCGACACCCGGTCGACCACGGTCGCGCCGGCGAGCTCCGCCTGAGCGCGGGACTCGGCGGGGATCCAGCGGCCCGAGAGGCCGAAGACCGGCTCGCGCACCGGGGAGCCGGGGAGATGGTCGAGATGGTCGCCGAGCGCCAGCAGCCTGCCCTGCGGCGCCTCGCCACGGCCCACCTCGACGCCGGCGATCTTCACCACGTACGTCGACCGCGGCAGATCCACGGAGTCGCGCGTGCGCACCGGAGGGATCACCAGTCCCAGGTCCATCGCGACCTTGCGGCGCAGCCCGCGGACGCGCGCGAGCAGGTCCTGCTCGGAGCCGCCGCCCACCAGGTCCACGAGGTCGGGCGCGAGCTGGATCTCGAGGGCGTGCACGCGCATCTGCTCCATGAGCGCCTCGGGGGAGTCGGGCTCGGGGGCGCCGGGTCCCGCGACCGCGGGCAGCTCCGCCGCCTCGGCGGCGAGGGCGCGGTCGCGCGCGCCGGCACGCTGGCCCGCGATGAGCAGCGCGGCGCCCGCGACCACGAAGGGCAGCTTGGGCAGGCCGGGCACCAGCGCGAGCGCGATCGACGCCGCGCCCGCGATGAGCAGCGCGACGCGGGACTGTGTGAGCTGCGTGCTGGTCGCGGTGCCCATGTCCGCCGAGGCGGTCGCGCGGGTGACGATGAGACCCGTGGACACCGACAGCAGCAGCGCCGGGATCTGCGACACGAGGCCGTCGCCGATGGTGAGCATCGAGAACTTCTCGATGGACTCCTGCGGCGACAGGTCCATCTGCATCATGCCGACCGCGAAGCCGCCGATGAGGTTGACGATCGTGATGATGATTCCCGCGATCGCGTCGCCCTTGACGAACTTCGAGCCACCGTCCATCGCGCCGTAGAAGTCGGCCTCCGCAGCGACCTCGGCGCGCCGCTTGCGGGCGGTGTCCTCATCGATGAGGCCGGAGTTGAGGTCCGCGTCGATCGCCATCTGCTTGCCGGGCATCGCGTCCAGCGTGAAGCGCGCTCCGACCTCCGCGACGCGTCCCGCACCGTTGGTGATGACCGCGAACTGGATCACCACGAGGATGAGGAAGATCACCAGGCCGATGACCAGCGAGCCGCCCACCACGATGTTGCCGAAGGCCCCGATCGCCTCGCCCGCGTAGCCGTCGCGGAGCACCAGGCGCGTCGACGCCACGTTGAGTCCGAGGCGGAACAGCGTGAGCACCAGCAGCAGCGACGGGAACACCGAGAAGTCGAGCGGCCGCTTCACGTACATCGACGTGAGCAGCACCACCAGGGCCATCGCGATGTTGAAGACGATGAGGAAGTCGAGCATGGCGGCGGGCAGCGGCACGACGAGCAGCAGGACGATGCCGACGACGCCGACGGGCACGCCGAGCGCGGTGAGTCCGGACTTCACTGGGATACCTCCTCGAGGGGGCGGGTGCCGCGGCGGGCGGCGGGAAGGGGAGCGGTCGAGATCACGAGGGCACCGCCTCGGCCTCGGGGTCGCGGTGGAGGCCGGTGGCGGCCCCGCGGCGCTTGAGCGCCATGACGAAGGCGAGCACGCGCGCGACGGCCGCGTAAAGGTGCGCCGGGATCTCCTGGCCCACCTCGCAGGCGTCGTGGAGCGCGCGCGCGAGCGGGACGTCCTGCACCATCGGCACCTGCGCCTCGGCGGCCTTCTCGCGGATGCGGGCGGCGATGTGGCCGCGGCCCTTCGCGATGACGCGCGGCGCACCGGTGCCGGGCTCGTAGCGCAGCGCGACCGCGACGTGGGTGGGGTTGACCATCACCACGTCGGCGTTGGCCACCTCCGCCATCATGCGGTTGCGGCTCATCTCGATCTGGCGCTGGCGGCGCTGACCCTTGATGTGCGGGTCGCCCTCGGCCTGCTTGTGCTCGTCCTTGATCTCCTTCTTGGACATGCGCGTCTGCTTGCGGTTGCGCTTCATCACCACGAGCGCGTCGAGGCCCGCGAGCACGAAGCCGGCGATGACGGCGGTGCGCACCAGCGTCATCGCGCCGTCGATCGCGATGTCGAGCGTGGCCTGCAGCGAGTGCACGCCGGAGCCGATGAGCACCGGCACCACGCCTTGGACCACGAGGTAGAGGACCACGCCGATCGCGGCGGCCTTGAGCGCGGCCTTGGCGCCGTTCCACCAGGCCTGGCCGCCGAACAGCTTCTTCGCCCCCTCCTTGGGGCTGAAGTGCTTGACCGTGGGCTTGAGCTTCTTCGGGGCGAAGCGGATGCCGCCCTGCGCGGCGGCCGCCGCGATGGCGGCGATCACCGCGACGGCGAGGGCCGGCCCGAGCGTCGTGAGGATCGACAGCAGCGCGTCGCCCAGCATCTCGGCCGCGACGAGCGGGTCCGGCGCCGCCGCGATCGCGTCGACGCGGGCGAGCTGGGCGTGCGCGGACTCGCCGCCCTGCGAGATCACGAGCGGCAGCACCACCACCACCGAGCCGATGACCAGCCACGCCGAGAGGTCCTGCGAGCGCTGCAGCGAGCCCTCCCGCCGCAGCTTCTTCATCCGCTGCGGTGTGGCCTGCTCGGTCTTCTCGCCGCTGTCCTTGCTCACCACGCACCCCCGCCCATGAGGTCGGTCGCACGGTCGGTGAGCGAGCTGATGACGGCCGGCAGCGCGAGGAAGGCGATCGACCCGAGCGACAGGGTCACGAGGATCTTGAGGGGGAAGCCCAGCGCGAAGGCGTTGAGCGCGGGCGCGACGCGCGTGAGCAGGCCCAGGCCCACGTCGGTGAGGAAGAGCACCGCGATGAGGGGTCCGGCGATCTGCAGCGCGCCGATCATCATCTGCGCCGCGCCGGTCGTCATGAGCTGGCCCAGCACGGCCAGGTCGATGCCGGAGCCGAGCGGCAGCGCGTCGAAGGAGCGGACGATGCCCATGAGGAGCAGCTGGTGGCCGTCCGAGGCGAACAGGAGCGCGAGCGCGGCCATCGAGTAGAAGCGGTTGAACTGCGCGCCGTGGGTGCCGCTGGTCGGGTCGAGCGCGGCGGCGACCTCGAAGCCGCCGAAGAGGTCGATGAGCCCGCCGGCGGTCTGCACGGCCGCGAAGACCAGCCGGACCAGGAAGCCGAGCGCGAGCCCCACGAAGGCCTCGAGGACCACGGCGCCGATGAACGCGGCGCCGCCGGTGACGAGCATCTCGCCCGGCACGATCCCGGCGCGGGCGACCGCGGCCGGCCCCACCGCGAGCGCGAGACCGAGCGACAGCGCGACCTTGACGGTGCCGGGGAAGGTGCTCACGTGGAACGGGGGCGACACCACGAGGAACGCGAGCATCCGCACGCTCACGAGCATCGTCGTCTCGACGACCCCGAGATCGAACGTGAGGTCCATGTCAGCCGTCCAGCAGCGACGGCAGCAGCTCGAAGAGCGCCTCGGTGAAGCCCACGGCCTCCTGGATCATCCAGTGGCCGCAGATGAGCAGCGCGATCGCCACCCCGACGGCCTTGGGGACGAAGGAGAGCGTGGCCTCCTGGATCTGGGTGACGGACTGGAACAGCGAGATGGTGAAGCCGACGACGAGCGCGGTGACGAGCATGGGCGCGGACAGCTTCGCCGCGAGCAGCAGCGCGTCGAGCCCGATGTTGAGGACGGCCGAGGTGTCCATCAGCCGTAGCTCCCGACGAGCGCGGAGATGATGAGCGTCCAGCCGTCGACCAGCACGAAGAGCAGAAGCTTGAACGGCAGCGAGATCATCACCGGCGGGAGCATCATCATGCCCATCGACATGAGCGCGCTCGAGACCACGAGGTCGATGACGAGGAACGGCACGAAGATGACGAAGCCGATGATGAACGCGGCCCTGAGCTCCGACAGCATGAAGGCCGGCATGAGCGTGGTCATGGGCACCTCGGCCGCGGTGGCGGGGTTCGCCGCGTCCGCCGCGCGGGTCATGAGCGCGATGTCCGACTCGCGGGTGTGCGCGAGCATGAACTCGCGCAGCGGCTCGATCGCGGCGGCGAGCCCGTCGGTGAAGGTCATGTCGCCGGCGAGGTAGGGCTGCACGCCCAGGTCGTTCATCTCCGACAGCACGGGCGCCATCACGAACATCGACAGGAACAGCGCGAGCCCCGCGAGCACCTGCGACGGCGGCGTCGACTGGAGGCCCAGAGCGTTACGGGTGAGGCCGAGGACCACGAGGATCTTGGTGAAGGCCGTGGTGAGCAGCAGCAGCGACGGCGCGACCGAGAGCACGGTGATCGCGAGCAGCACCACGAGCGAGCTGGACGGCGTGCCGTCGGTGCCGTAGATGCCCAGGCCCACCGAGGGCTCGAGCGCGGGCGCGGTGGGCTCGACCGGCGAGGACGGGTCCGAGGGATCGATGGGGGCCGCGTAGGCGGGCGCGGCGGCGAGCAGGGTGAGCGCAAGCGCGACGATGACGAGCATCGTCCGCGCGACGGTCCGCGGGCGGACCCCGAGCGCGACTCGGTTCATGAACGACGGATGGTCCGATCTTGCAGCGCCACCACGGCCTTGCGCCACGTGTCGGGCGCGAGGATCGATCCGTCGAGTGGTGAGCGCTGCCCTCGGACGTCGGCCATCCGGGCCGGCGTCGGGTGGGCAGGTTCTGCGGGGAGGCCCGGTTGGTCGCCGAGCGCCCGTGCGAGGTCGGCCTCGAAGTCCGAGGCCTCAGGCTCGGGCTCGGGCTCAGGCGCCTCGCCCGCATCGTGCAGGAGCGAGACGCCCTCGTCGGCGTAGCCCACCACGAGGCGGCGTCCTGCCACCTCGATCAGGGCGACGCCGCTGCGCTTGGTGAGGGGCTGACGCCCCAGCACCGCGAGGGCCTCGCGACGCTGCGCCCGGCCGCCGGACTGGAGGCGGCGCGACAGCCACCACAGCAGTCCGAGCACGGCGCCCAGCGACAGGCCGACGCGCAGCACGAGCAGGAAGGCGTCCATGTCAGATGGCGCCGTCCGAGACGATCTCGGAGATGCGGATGCCGTAGTCCTCGTCGATCACGACGACCTCGCCGCGCGCGACCAGGCGGCCGTTGACCATGACGTCGGCGGGCGCGCCCGCGTTGCGGTCGAGCTCGAGGACCGTCCCGGGGACCAGGTCGAGCACCTGGCGCATGGGGAGGCGGGTGCGACCGATCTCCGCGGTGAGGACCAGCTCCACGTCCTGGAGGACGCGCATGCGGGCGCGCTGCGCGGCGGGGTCCGACGAGGCGGGCACCGTGGGCGCGGCGGCCGCGGCCCGGACCCGCATGGCGAACCACGCCTGGGGGGTGCCCGCGGCGTCGACGAGCGCGTAGGCCTCGGTCTCGGCGTCCGCGAGCGCGTCGCCGAGAGGCTCGGAGCGCGCGGTGTCGAGCACGCCCGCGCCGAGGGTCGAGGCCGCGGCCTCGAGGGCGGGGCGCAGGATCTCCGCGGCGGACACGCCGTCGCCGGCGGCGGCGAGCGCGGCGGCGACCGCATCGTCCGCCACGACCATGAGGTCGGCGCTGGTCGCGCCGACGAAGTGCGCGCGGACGCACGCGGCGTCGGCGGCGGGCGCGAGCGCGGCGTCGAGCGGCGCGACCGTGAGCGGCGTGGCGCTGGGGAGCTGGGCGGCGAGCTGCTCGGCTGCCGCGCCGGCGGTGGTCAGGGTGGTCATGCTTCCTCCTCGGTCGCGACGACAAGACAGGCGGCGCGGGTTCCGTTGGCGCCGATGGCGGCGTGGGCCAGGACGACGTCTCCGACGACGACCTCGAGCGGGCTGTCGGCGCGGTGCCCGAGGGGCACCACCGAGCCGACTTCGAGCGCGCTCACGGCGGCGGCGGTCATCTCGCGCCCGGCGAACCGGACGGAGACCGGCAGGGGCACCTCGCCCATGCGGTCGGACAGCTGCGCGACGGCCTCCTCGTGCTCGCGCTGCTCCTCGGGGGTGCGGCCCTCCTGCGCGTCCTGCGTGCGGAGCATCGCGAGGACGGGCTCGGCCACCAGCATGAGCGTGAGGGGCCCGGTGACGGGGCCGACGCTGAGCTCGAAGCGGGCGACGAGCACCTGGTCCGAGGCCGCGAGGAGCTGCATGAAGCCGGGGTTGTACTTCACCGACCTCACCGAGAAGGTGAGGGAGCCGACCGAGGCCAGCCCGTACGCGAGGTCGTTGCACGCGTACTCGAGCATGTCGCTCATGAGCTTCCACTCGATCTCGGTGAGCTCGCGGAAGGGCAGGTCGAGGTCCATCGCGGGTCCGCCGAGCATGCAGTCGACCAGCGTCATGGTGACGTCCGTGGGGATCTGCAGCAGCGCGGGGGTGCGGCTCGGGTCCAGCTGCATCACGATGCCGGTGGTGGAGCCGGGCAGCGAGTCGATGTGGTCGCCGTACGTCGCGATGTCGATGCTCTCGAGGCTCACGGTGGTGAGGGTGCCGAGGCGCGACGTCAGGAGGGTGCCCCACTGGCGCGCGAAGCCCTGGAGGCCCACCTCGAGCGCACGCGCATGCTCGCGCGTGAGGGTCATCGGCTGGCGGAAGTCGTAGAGCGCGGGCACGCCCGAGCCACGCTTGCGCCGAGCGGAGGTCTGCGGAGTCACGCGGGCCACATCGTCGCCGGACGATCCGATGTGAGCGTTATGCCCGCGAAGCGCTCTCCGCTACGCACAGGATGTGATGAACGTCTCCCCGGCGTGCGGGGAGGCGCGTCACCTGCTACTGCGTGACGAAGTCGGTGTAGTAGACGCCGAGCACCTCGCCCTCGTACAGCTCCTCGAGCTCGTGCGCGAGCTCCTCCTTGAGGTGCGCGCGCACCGCCTCTTCCATGAGCTCGTCCTGGTTGAGGCCCGAGAACAGCGCGATCGCGGCGTCGAGCGCCTTCGCCTCGTCCACCTCGCCGTGCGCATCGGCACCCAGCTGCAGCCCGAGGCCGATCCGCAGGTAGTGGCCGCCCTCGAGGTTGAGCGACACGGACTCGACGATCTGCACGTCGCCCAGCTCGTGGTGCTCCTCGACCTCCGCCTCGGCACCCTCGGCCGCGTCGGTGCTCGCGCCGGGTCCGGCGAGGAACCAGTACGCGCCGGCGGCGAGCACCACGATCAGCAGGCCGATGATCACGCTCGGCAGGCGGCCGCCCTTGCGCTTGGGCTGCTCGGGCTCGGGCGCCTGCGCGGGGGGCTGCGGCGCGCCCGCGCCCGGCGGCCGCATGCCGATCTTCCCCTTGGGCGCCATCACACGGGTCTCGGTGCTCATAGGTCTGCTGCCTCCTTCTGGGCCTCGGCCGCCGCGATCCGGTCGCGCAGCTCCTGGGGGGTGACGGTGCCGGCCTCGAGCGCCGCGTCGATCTCGGGCAGCAGCGCCCTGACCTCGTCCGACGCCGACGAGCGGACCACGATGTCGACGCGGCGGTTGCCCTCGATCGCGTCCTCGGCCTTCCCGTCGATCAGCGGGCGCGCGTCGCCGAAGCCGGTCGCGGAGATCTGGTCGCCGGGGATCCCCCCGGACTCGACGAAGCGTCGCAGCACGCGGGTCGCGCGCTCGCTCGACAGCTCCCAGTTCGAGGCGAAGTTGCTCGACGGGAGGGTGTTGGCGTGGCCCTCGATCGACAGCTCGCGGCTCTCGTGGCGCAGCGGGCCCGCGAGGGTGTCGACCACGCGGCGCGCGACCTTGGTCAGCTCGGCGGTGTCGGCGGCGAAGAACACGTTCGAGCCGACCAGGCCGACCACGAGGCCGCGATCGTCGATCTGGAACGTGACGTTGTCGGCGAGCCCGCGCTCGGCGAGGCGCTCCTGGAGCCTGCGCTGCACGTCGCTCAGCTGGTCGTACTCCCGCACGGCCGCGAGGTAGTCGGCGTTGTCCTCGGCGACCTCGGTGATCGCCGGCCGGCCGCCGCCCTCGGCGCCGTCCGTCGCGACGGAGGTGAAGTCAGGGGCGATCTCGAAGGACTCGAGCCCGAGCATCGTCCCCGTCGAACCAGGGATGATGGACGCCGCCTCATGGCCGAAGCCGAGCGCGAGCGACTGCCGCAGCTCCTCGAACTTCTCCTGGTCGATCGCGGACATCGCGTAGAGCACGATGAAGGTCGCGAGCAGCACCGTCATCATGTCGGCGTAGGAGACGGCCCACCGCTCGTGGTTCTCCGGCTCCTCCTCGTGGCCCTTCCGGCGGCTCGCGCTCACGCGGCCTCCTTGGCGCCCGGGTCGCCCACGAGCGCGCGCAGGCGGGCGTCGACCACGCGGGGGCCGGAGCCGGCCTGGATCGCGAGCATGCCCTCCATCGCGAGCTCCATGTGACCCGTCTCGAGCTCGGAGACGCGCTTGACGCGCGATGCGATCGGCAGCCAGATGAGGTTCGCGGACAGCAGGCCCCACAGGGTCGCGACGAAGGCCGCGGCGATCATGTGGCCGATGGACGAGGGGTCGGCGAGGTTCTCGAGCACGTGGACCAGGGACACGACGGTGCCGATGATGCCGATGGTGGGCGCGAAGCCGCCCATGTCGGAGAACAGCTTGGCGACCGAGCGGTCCGCGGCGCGACGCCCGTCGATCTTCGCCTCCATCATCGCGCGGAGGTCCTCGGGGTCGGTGCCGTCGATCGCGGACTGGAGGCCGTCGCGGAGGAAGTCGTCGTCGACGTCGCGCGCGGCGTCCTCGAGTGCGAGCAGGCCCTCGCGGCGGGCACGGTCGGCGAGCGACACCACCAGGTCGACGGTCTCGCCGGGCTCGCGGCGCTTGTAGGTGAGGTACCGGCCGAGGCTCGTGAAGCCGGCGATGAAGTCGGGCAGCGTGGTGGTCGCGAGGCCCGCGCCGATGGTGCCGCCGATCACCAGCAGCATGGGCGCCGGCAGGATCACCGACATGGGCGACGAGCCCTCGAGGAAGATCGACACGATGATCGCGCCGAACGCGATCGCCATGCCGACGAAGGTTGCCGGATCCATCAGTCGACCTCCGGCTGCACGCTGAGGTGCGCCCGGCTGCGGTGGCGCGGCGGCGTGGGCGGCAGGTCCGCCTCGGCGTTGGCGATCTCGATGGCGCGGGCGACCATGGCGGCGCGGTGGTCGTCGACGATGGAGACGACCTCGTCGATCCCCTCCTTGACCAGGAGCTTCGTGCCGTCGACGAGCGTGACGATGGTGTCGGGGGTGGCCTCGGCGCGCTGGATCAGATCGGGGTTGACCGCGAAGCGCTGCCCGTTGAGGCGCGTCAAAGAGATCACGAGGGCACCATCCTGGTTCGTCGTGCGGGCCCATCCGTGGTCCCGCCGTTCTCCCCTCCCATCGGCGCGGGTCCGGGGGATGTGAGCCGAAGCGGACCATCCGCCCGCACGCAGAACGCCCCGGTGGTGCATGGGTGCACGTTCCGGTCCGGAGACGTGCACCGATGCACCACCGGGGCGCAGCGGAGGCGTGCGGCTAGCGCTTGAGGTTCACGAGTTCCTCGAGCACCGAGTCCGAGGTCGAGATGATGCGCGAGTTCGCCTGGAAGCCGCGCTGCGCGACGATGAGGCTCGTGAACTCGGCGGACAGGTCGACGTTCGACATCTCGAGCGCGCCGCCGGTGATCGAGCCGCGCGCGCCGGTGCCGGCGGTGCCGATCTGCGCGTCGCCGGAGTTCACGGTCGCCTCGTAGGTCGAGCCGCCGGCCTTGGACAGGCCGTTGGGGTTGGAGAAGGCGGCGAGCGCGACGCGGCCGACGGCCTGCTTGAGGCCGTTGGAGAACGTGCCCATGACGGTGCCGTCGCCGTTGATCTCGAAGGACGTGAGCGAGCCGGCCGCGCGGCCGTCCTGGTCGCTCGCGGCCACGGTCTCGATCGCGGCGTAGCCGGTGAGGGCCGTGAGGTCGACGTCGATCGCGGACAGGCCGGCCGCCGCGTCCGCGGGGAAGGTCGGGAGCGTGAGCGCGCTGATCGAGCCGTCGGTCGCGAACTCGATCGAGCCCGTCTGCGCCGACGTGGTGCCGGCGACCGCGCCGGAGATGTCCCAGCCCGCCGCGGTCTTGGTGAAGGCCAGCGTGAGGCTGCGCGCCGTGCCCGCCTGGTCGAACACGTCGATCTGGCGGTTGAGCACGGTGCCCACGGCCGCGTCGGACGGGAGGTTGCCCTCGTACGTCGCGGAGGTGGTGCCGGCCGCGCCCATGAGGGTCGACACCGGCAGGCGCAGGTCGCTCAGCGGACCGTTGACGTCGATCGCGCCGGACGCGTCCGCGGCCCAGCCCTGGACCAGCGCGCCGTCGGCGGAGACCAGCTGTCCCGTGGCGTCGAAGGAGAAGGAGCCGTTGCGCGTGTACGCCTGCTGCCCGCCCGAGGCGACCACGAAGAAGCCGTCGCCGTTGATCATCATGTCGGTCGACACGTTGGTGAGCTGCGCGGCGCCCTGCTGGAAGTTGGTGGAGATGCCGGCGACCTTGACGCCGAGGCCCACCTGCGCCGGGTTGGTGCCGCCGACCCCCTGCTGCGCCGCGCCGGCGTTGCTGAGGACCTGGGACAGCGTGTCCTGGAACTGGACGTTGGAGGACTTGAAGCCGGTGGTGTTGACGTTGGCGATGTTGTTGCCGGTGACGTCGAGCATCGTCTGGTGGGCGCGGAGACCCGTGATGCCGGAGAACAGCGAGCGGAGCATGTGCGGTCCTTTTCTCTGGGGTGGAAGGTCGGGTCAGGCGCCCTGGGTGGCGGACAGGATGTAGTCGAGCGGGATCTCCTCGCCGCCCACGGTGACGGTGGGGACACCGCCCTCGAACGAGGCGGACTCGGCGGTGCCGGACACCACCTCGCCGCTGCCGTCGGTGTAGGAGACCTCCGCGCCGAGCATGCCGAGCGCGGCGACGCGCATCGACAGCGCGAACTGCTCCTGCATGGTCGTGTTGAGCGCGGTGAGCTGGGACACCGTCGCGAGCTGCGTCTGCTGCGTCATCATCTCCGAGGTGTCCATCGGCGAGGACGGGTCCTGGTTCTGCAGCTGGACCATCAGCAGGTTCATGAAGTCGTCGGAGTCGAGCTCCTGGGAGGAGGTCGACACGGTCGCGCCCGCGCTGATGCTGGACACGAAGCTCACGCCGTCGATGCTCATGACGTTCCTTTCACAGGAGGAGGTCGACCCCGCCGGCGCGGGTGTCGAGGGGGGTGGGGGTCGGGTGGTCGGCGGCCGGGGATCCGCCGATGGTGGTGCCGGGCCAGGCGAGCGTCGATGCGCCCGCACCCTCCCGGTCGTCGTTCCAGGCGTCCTGTCCGGAGGCGCCGTCCTCGGCGAGGTCGAGGTCCGCGGACAGCCCGGTCGCCTCGAGGTCGCGGCGCAGGTCCGGCAGCGCCGCGCGCAGCGCCTCGCGTCCCGCGTCGGTCGAGCCGAACAGCTGGAGGGAGACGCCGTCGGGCGTGATGCGGGCGACCACGCGCACGGGACCGAAGGTCTCCGGGGTGATCGACAGCTGGAGCTCGTGCTCGCCCTGCGGCAGCTGGCGCAGCGACGCGAGCGGGGCCGCGAGCTGCGTCGCGACGGGCACCTCGCGCGCCGGCGTCGCGGTGGACGATGCGGCGGCGGGCTGCGCGGGCGAGGTCGCCTCGGCCGCCGTCACGGCCATGGGCACCGCGCCCTCACCGGAACGTCCGGCCTGCGGGCGGACCGCGTCGGTCGAGGCCGCGGGGAGCGCCTCGCCGGGCCGGTCGCCGCCCGCGCGGAGCCGGTCCGCGACCGCCTCGGCCTCCGCGGCGTCGGGATCGAGGTCGAGCGTGGGGTCCACGGGGTGCTCGGGCACGGGGGTCTCGGCGTCGGTCGCCGCATCGCCGGCGGAGTCGGCGAGCCCTCCGGTGACG
>NZ_BBLU01000024.1 GCF_000759715.1 Demequina mangrovi | reverse complement strand
TTACCAGGATCTCGTTCGGGGCAACCCTTCTAACTTACTCTCTTCGGAATTCACTGTCAAATCGGCGATTTCGGCCTGATCTTCCAGATGATGAACGTCCAAGAGTTCGTCGGTGATCCTTCGAGTGGTGCGGGACACGTGAGTGTCCGCCGCTTCCATCGGATCGTGTCACCGGGGCGTCTCCTGCAGGTCCTTGTTCAGTCCCTGCCTGGCGCGTTCCTTGTCGGCGACAGGTGAAAACATTACGCGGGCCGCACGGCACCGTCAAATCACGCGGATCTCGGGCGTGTCGCAGCCGTTCTCCCTGGTAGCGGGCGCGGACGCAGCGCTACGGCGCCCCGCACGCGGCATCGTGCGCCGAAAATGCCTGAGAAATCTTCGCGCTCCACGGTCAGCGCGGGCGCCGGCGCCCGAAGACCACGTGCGCGAGCGGCACGAGGGAGCCCAGCATGAGCACGGCTCCCCAGCCCGGCGCGTCCGCATGGAGGCGCGCGCCCGCCACGAGCATCGCGCAGAAGATCAGCGCGGAGACCAACCGCTTGACCGTCTTCTCCGCGCGGTCGAGCGCGTTCTCGAGGTGCGGGACGCTCACCGCGACGGTGCCGTCCTCGAGCTTGCCGAGGACGCTGTCGATCCGCTTGGGCATGCGCCACGCGATCCCGGCGGCCTCGATCGCCTGACGTCTCACATCTCCGACGACGTGGAGCGACTCCTCGCGGAGCAGCTTCCGCGCATAGGGCTCGACGGTGTCCCACGCGTTGAAGCCGGGGTCCAGCGAGCTGCCCATGCCCGAGGTGAGCGAGACGGCGCGCATGAGGAGGAGGAAGCTCTCGGGCATCTGGAAGGGCATCGTGACCATGAGGTCGCCGAACTCGAGCGCGAAGCGGCGGAACTCGCGGGGGTCGATCTCGCGCAGCTCCGCGAAGCCCATCCCCCCGAAGCGCGCGAACACCTCTGTCATGGCGCGCTCGAGCTCGACGGTGTCCGCGCCGGGAAGCAGCACGCCGGCCTCCTGCATCGCGTCCACCATGCCGCGTCCGTTGCGGGAGGCCGACGCGATGATGAGCGACCGCAGCGCGTTGCGCAGCCGCACCGGGATCTCACCCATCATGCCGAAGTCGACGAAGGTCAGCGCGAAGCCGTCCCCCGATGGCGTCGGCTCGACGAAGAGGTTGCCGGGGTGCGGATCCGCGTGGAAGTAGCCGTGCTCGAAGAACTGGTCGAACATCACCGACGCGAAGACCGCCGCGACCGCCTTGGGGTCGATGCGCGCCGCCTTCAACCCGTCGATGTCCGTGATCTTGATCGCGGAGACGTCCTCGAGGGTGAGCACCCGGCGCGTGGTGCGTTCCCACACGATCTGCGGCACCCGCACGCGTGCGTCGCCCGCGAAGTTCGCGGCGAAGCGCTCCGCGTTCTGCGCCTCATGGAGGTAGTCGACCTCCTCGCGGCTGGTGCGCGCGAACTCCTCGACCAGCGCCGGCATGTCGACCCGCTGCGAGATCGCGCGGAAGCGGCTCAGCCACCATCCGACCCGCCGGAGCGCGGCGAGGTCGACCGCGATGATGTCCGCGATGCCGGGACGCTGCACCTTCACCACGACCCGCTCGTACCCGACGATCCCGCGATCCGCGGTCGCGAGCCGCGCGCGGTAGACCTGCCCGAGCGAGGCCGAGGCGACGGGCTCCTCGTCGACCGACGCGTAGACCTGATCGAGCGGCACGCCCAGGTCGGCCTCCGCGAGCGCACGGATCTGGTCGAAGGGCGCGGCCGGGACCTCGTCCTGCAGGTCCTCGAGCTCCTTGGTGATCTCGGGCGGCAGCACGTCGAGGCGCGTCGAGAGGAACTGGCCGAGCTTGATCATCAGCCCGCCGAGCTCCACGGCGAGCGCCCGGAAGCGCCGCGCGACCGTGTGCATGCGCGCGGTGCGGGTGCGGTCGGCGATCCGCCCGAGCCCGATGCGCGGCAGCAGGAACTCGTACCACCACGTGACGATCAGGTGCCAGGCCGCGAAGCGCAGGATGCGGCGATAGCGGGCGCGATCGTGCTGGGCGTCGGGCATCGGCTCTCCTCGATCCCGGCGCCTCGGGCGAGCGGTCTCAGTCCTGCGCGAGGATCATGTAGATCTTACGGCGGGCGGCATCGAGGGCCTCGGCCACCTCGGCCTGCTGCTCTGCGGTGCCGGCGCGCGCGGCCTGAGCCGCGGCCTGAGCGAGCTCGAAGCCCGCCTTGGGCACGGGTCCCCCGAAGTGGTTGCCGTCCGCGTCCTCGCGGACCCACGGCGCGGTCGCGGAGGCGGCCTCGTCCTGTCCGGCCTCGGTCAGCGTGTAGACCTTCCGGTCCTCGACGATCTCGGTCGTGACCACGCCCTCGTCGGCGAGCATCTGGAGCGTCGGGTAGACGGAGCCCGCGCTGGGCTTCCACCTGCCGTCGGTGCGCGCCTCGATCTCCCGGATGATCTGGTAGCCGTGCATCGGCTCCTCGGCGAGCAGCACGAGCACGGCCGCGCGGACGTCCCCGCGGCCCATGCGCACGCCCACCCGGCGGTCGAAGCCCGCCTTGAGCTGGTCCATGGCCTCCCACATCGCGTCCATCGGGGCGCTGGCGTTGAATCCTCCGCCTTCCTTGCGGAACGACGTCGTCATGGCGACCTCCTCGACATGTATCGCCGCGAGCGCGAACGATATATCGCTAGTGTCGCTCCGCACGGGACGATGCGCAACAGGGAGGCCCGCGGAAGGCTCAGTCCGCGTCGGGCATCACGACGGTGCTGAGGAGCACCCGTCGACGCCCCGGGCCCTCGCCCAGCGCGAGGAAGGGCGCGAGCGCCTCCCTCAGAGCCTCGGTCATCGCGCGGTACTCGCCGTCGTCGAGCCAGAGGGCCGCCTGCCGGTACCCGACCGGATCCTCGGCCGGGCTCGCGTCCGGCCGGTCGGTGTAGCGGGCGAACGCTCCGATGAGCGCGCCGGCGAACACGGCGAAGCCGCGCCGATGCTCGTCCATGGACATGCGCGCCGCATCGGCCGCGTCGAGACCCGCCGCCCCCTCCACGAGCCTGAGCGTCCGCTCGACGCCGCCGCGGATGCGTCGCTCCGAGACCACGGTGACGATCTCGGCGTCGACGAGCATCGCGAGGTTCCGATAGAGCGTCGCGTGGGGGATGTCGGGCAGGCGCTCCGCGAGCTCGCGCGCCGTCACGTCCCCGGATGCGCAGGCGAGCACGATGCGCAGCCGCACGGGGTGGAGGACGAGGTCGCTCTTGTCGGCGGTCATGAGCATCACCGTAGCGGATTGCTCCCATTCTCGATAGCATTATCGGAGTCGAGATCAATGAACGCACCGGAGGGGCCGCCATGACCGTCACCGAGACCACGATCGACGTCGCGGGAGCGACGCTCGCGGCCACCTTCACCTCCCCGAGCGGCCCCGGCCCCTTCCCCGCGGCGCTGATCCTCGCCGGCTCCGGGCCGCTCGACCGCGACGGCGACGCCAAGCGCGTCCCTCTCCACGTGAGCCGCGACCTCGCGGGGATGTGCGAGGCGCAGGGCTGGGCCACGCTGCGCTTCGACAAGCGCGGGGTCGGCGGCTCGACGGGCGAGTACCTCCCGACCGGCTTCTGGGACGAGCTCGCGGACGCGCGCGCCGCGCTCGCCTGGCTGCAGGCGCGTCCCGAGACGGGCCCGGTGATCGTGATCGGGCACAGCCTCGGCGCCTCGTTCGCAGCCGAGCTCGCGGCGGAGAACGACGACGTCGCGGGCGCGATCCTCCTCGCCGCGACCGCCAAGACCGGCGAGGAGACGCTGCTCTGGCAGGCACCGCAGGTCGCGCGCGGGCTCCCGCGCTTCGCGCAGGTGGTGCTGCGGCTCACGCGCACCGACGTGGTCAAGCAGCAGCGCAAGGCTCTGGACCGGCTGCGCGCCTCCACCGGCGACGTGGAGCGCATCCAGGGGGCGCGCGTCAACGCGAGGTGGATGCGTGAGTTCCTCGCCTACGACCCCCGACCCGCGCTGGACCGCCTCTCCGTCCCCGTGCTCGCCCTCACCGGCGAGAAGGACGTCCAGGTGGACCCCGCGGATCTCGAGGCCATCCGCGCCGCGGCGCCCACCGCGGAGACGCACCTCGTCCCCGACGTGGACCACATCCTGCGCCACGAGCCCGCCGCCGTCTCGAACGTCCAGCGCTACCGCAAGCAGGCGCTCCAGCCCATCGCCGCCGAGGTCGAGGGTCGCGTCGACGCGTGGCTCGCTCGGATGCCCGCGACGCGCTGACCGTCAGCCGGCGGCCGCGAAGGCCTCCGCGTCGACCTGGCGGGCGAAGCGCCCGCCGCCAGGCGTAGCCTGAAAGGGCGCGCGGCCACACGCGAACGCCTGCCCGCGCAGACGACGGTGCCGTCGCGACGCGGAGGCGTATCCCGACACCCACGCCGTCTGGCCGCACGCAGGCGAGGAGGCGCGATGAGCGGGCCGTCCACTCCGGGATCTGGCGCAGCACGCGACGTGGGCGATCGATCGATCGGCGACGAGCAGGCCCCGCCGGACGCACCTCCGAGCGCGGCCACGGTTGCGCGCCGGATCATGTTCGGCCGGTTGGCGAGGGCACGCGCACCCGAACCCCGGTTCGAGAGCATCGAGGTGACCGAGGTGGCGGGGAGGTCGCGCGGGTTGATCCACGTCGAGGCGATCGAGGTGACCTCGACGCCCCAGGGCGTCGAGCGACGCGTTCCCGTCAGCTTCGACCAGACCGTCGACAGCATCCTCCCCACGCTCCGACGACCGATCGTTCCCCGAGGGCAGCAGCGCCGCTCAACGTTCTCCGACGAGTTCAGGAGAGCATCGGAGCAGGGCATCGCCGAGGCAGCGGGGCTTCAGGCGATGCGACAGGGCGACGTCGCGGATGCACGCCTCGCCGCGCTTGGAAGGGGGCAGGAGACGCGTATCGACGAGCGGTTGAAGGAACTCACGGTTCACGCGCCGCTCGATGACATTGCAGACGCGGTCAACGCGGTGGGTGACGTGCAGACGCATGGCGGTGCGAGCGACAAAGCCGTTGCGGCGCTTTTCGAACGGGTACGCGGCAAGGCACGGAAGATCGCGGTGCAGAAGGCGAAGGACATCGCCGGCCAGCCCCGGGTCCCGCTGATGCAGCGTCGCGCGGCCGAGCTGGCCGCCACCCTGCAGCAGCTGGGCATCGACCCTGCGGCCGTCGAGGAAGAGGCGGCGGCAGGCCCCTCGTTCACCGACCTGGCTCAGGCGCACCAGGAAATGCGTGATCGATTGGCCAAACAGGCCCGGCGCGGCACGCGAATCGAGAATCTGCGACTGCAACGTGTGTCGTGGGGCCAGCCGGACATGATGTCGGTGACCGCCGACGAGGTGAGCATCTCCCCCCGGGGACTGGAACGGCGATCCGGGATCGGCTTCCTCGAGCCGCTCGCCGACATCCTCGACACCCGCCCTCGCCGCCCGATCGTGCCGCAGAGCGGTCCGGGGGTCCGACGCCTCGAGGGCGACCCACGACACTAGGCGCAGACCGCGTCGCCTAGTCCGCCTCCACCCCGATGTGCATCGAATCCATGTTCCTGGGCTGATCCGTGATGACCCGTACGTACTTGTCGGCATCCGGATCGTCGAAGTCGAGGCGCCGCACACGCATCTCGCTGCGGAGAGCGTCGATCCGTGCAGTATGGATCTCGACCTCGACGCGCTCGGCGTCGAGCATCCGGTGGCGGAGCTTGAACTCCTCGAGAACCGGGTGCCGTCCGGGAAGCGCCTCGATGTAGAGCTGGTCGGTCGGGACGATGATGTCGTCGGGCGCACGGTCGGTCGCGAGCAGACCGTCCGCCAGCACCTGCTCGAGCGTCGAGAGGTACTCCTCCTTCTCCTCTGCGTCCATGGCGCTGGCCCGCACGCTGTCGCTCAGGCTCACGAGCTCGGGGTGCTTCGCACCGAGGTCGGGGTCCGGGTCCCGAAGGACCGCGCCCTGCGCGAGGATCCCGGCTGTCGGAGCGCCTCCGTCGACGAGCGAACCGGCGGTGAGCCTGCTAGCCGGGAGAGAGGCAGCCGCGTCCAGGGCGCCCCCCACGAAGCTCTGCATCATGTACGCCGTCAGGTAGTTCGCCTTGCGCAGCGGGAAGATGAGGTAGTTGCCCTTGAAGCCCAGCAGCCGGTTGAGGTCAGCGATCTCGTCGAGGCTCCGCTCGGTCGCTTGGGCCGGCGGCGGGAGCAGGACCTCTATGGTCGCGTCGCTGGCGAGGGCGTCGAGAGTCCCCCGGTCGTCGATCACCCGGACAATGACGAGCTCGCCGTCCGCGGGATAGTCGACGAACGGGACCTGCTTGTCGAACAGCCGCATGTACCGCTGGTCTGCCGGCTCGTGCGCCCAGATCGCCTGCATGTAGTAGAGGATGTTGTCGCGGATGTGGCGGCATAGCCCCTCGACGCTGCGGACCTTCCGCCCCGCCTCCAGCTTCCCCTGGTTGTAGGCCTCCACGGCGCGGTCCAGAGCATTGCGCTGGATCGCAACCTCGTCGCGAGCGCGGCGCAGTCGCTGTCGCATGCCGGCGAGCCGCTCCTTCCCCTCGTCGACGCGCGCTTCGAAGGCGCTGATCCTGGTCCCCTCCCCACCGCCGAAGAAACCCTCGAAGACATCCTCGATCACTGACTCGTCGCGCCCCATGAGCGAGTGCAGCATCGCGGCGTTGGCGTTGACCTGCGCCTCCGTCAAGGTCGCGGTGGCCTCCTCGGCCTTGAGAGCGGCGACGGCACCGCTCAGCAGCTTCTGGACCGCCTCACGTCGTTCTTCGAGCGCGGTCACGACGGAGTCGATCGCGTCATAGCCTTCGATCGCGCAGTCGATCGCCGCAGCGAAGCCGTCATCGAGCAGGACACGACGCAGGATCCAGGCGTGGTCGCTGACGAATCCCCAGTCGATCTCCGCGGCCCGTGGGACGTCCTCGGCGACCATCACCACACCGTCGACCGCGTGGAGCGCCTCGGTCACCTGATACCGGCGCTGGAGCTCGAAGAACAGGTAGGTGACGGTGATCTCCTCGTTCGGGTTGAGGATCTCCCCGGCCTCGGTGAACTCCGTGTCGGTGGCGTGCTCGGTGGTCACCTCGACCTTGTGCTCCTCCTTGATCTCGCGCGCCGCCTTGGCGATCGAGTCCCTCAGCTTCTTCTTGGTCTCCGCCGACTCCTTGTCGGCACCCGTCTGGAAGGTGGTCGACCCGCCCGCGTTCCCGCCGATCTCCCCGATGTCGACCTGGAAGCCCGAGCTCGCGGTGGCGGAGAAGCTCGTGTTCTCCTTGGCCCGCTGCACGATGTCACCCTCGGTCCGCGTCTGTGACGAGTCCTCGCTGCGCTTCACCGTCAGCGCGTTGTCGACCTCCTTGCGGGACCGCTTCTTGGTGACGTGGACCTTCTTCGAATAGCGCCGGGACTCCTTGGGGGCGAGCGGGATGGTGCTGACCAGATCGCCGACCTGCCACGTGGTGGGCCGCCAGGTCTGGCGATACGTCAAGTTGAGCCCGTAGTTGACCGACCCGGGGGCGAAGACGCCGAACGGGTAGTCGCGCGCAACAGTCGAGGGCAGGTAGGTCACGCTCGACTCATCGCCCTCGAGCACGGCGCGCACCTTGGCGGTCCACTCGGCCTTGAGCGCGACGCCCCTCTCACGGTCGAGCGCGGCCATCTTCTGCCGCAGCTCCGGGCTCGACCCGGCCGATGTGTCAGCCGCCTTCTTCATGTCGGCCACGACGCCGCTCTTGAAGGGCCAGCCGATCGACGCCTGCTCCTCGGCGAAGTTCCAGTACTCGGGCGAGTAGCTCCGTGCGGACTCTCCCGCTCCGCGGATCTCAGCCCAGATGTTCCAGAGCTGGTACCGAGAGGCGTCCCTGATGATCTCGCTCAGGTCCTCACCCAGATCCTGCATGAACGCGACGTACGCCTGCCACGCTCCAGCGCCGAGCGGGGACAGAAGATCGCGGACAGTCTCGGGCGGCTGTGACGCGAGGTCGAAAGCCCCTTGATCGAGGATCTCCGTCCAGACCGGGGTCCACGCGATGCGCAGGTCGTGGAAGTCGTAGAAGGCGGTGACGTCGGCGGGGCCCTCGAGCGCCTGACGCGCCCCACCCGCCGAGCCGATGGACTCGTAGAGACCGGTCTGCCGACGGTCGGTGAGCGCGGAGGGGAAGACATCCCCCCACGCCTGGGAACCGGCGAGCTCCGCGTCGACCCGAGCGTTCACCGCGGCCCTGAACGCCCTACGCTCACCGTTCCAGTCAGGCGCAAGCTGCTTGTGCTCCGCCTTCGCGCCGGCCTTCGCCCCATCCACACGTTCGGCGCGAGGCTCGGTCGGCTCGTTCCCCGAACCACCCTGTTCTGCGGAGGAGCGCGGCGCTGTGGCGGCTTGCGCGAGGCGATCCCTCAGGCGCGCCCCCCATCGACCGGTCGCGTCATCGCGCGGCGCCGTCAGCGAGACCGGCAACCGGGCCCACGACGCGATCGCGCCGTACTCGATCTCGCGGATCGAACCCGGCGTCGGGTCGACGCCCAACTCCTGCGCGACGGACGCCGCGACGCCTACCTTAAGACTGCGCGGCACCAGCGGCTCGGGATCATCCTTCCCCGCGCTCTCGTCTGCGCCGTGCTCGCGGATCAGGCCGAGCGCGCACCGATGACCGGCGACGACCTGCGTCAGCGTCCGGTCCACAGCCGCCCTCTGCACCGCGGCGACCGAAAGATCCGGCAACCCTCGCTGCGTGCCGCGCAGGAGGGCGTACCTGCGTGCGGCCTCCCCGGTGAGCGCGAAGCCCTTCCGCGCCTTCGCAGCCTCCGTCACGGGCGCCGCGCGCCGCCGCTGCACGATCTCGTCGCGAAGCGACTCACGCGTCCACTCCCACGCGCCGCTCGACTCGCGCTCGTCGACCTCGGACGCGCGCGTCGCGCCCTTCGCGGAGCTCTTGTCCGCCTTCGCGTTGCCATCGCCCATGATGTCCGCCCCTCGTCGGTGCGGAGGTCCGGCGCACGGCTCACGGTCGTGCGTCGACGCATCGCGCACCACCCCATTGTCGCGCCGCAAGGTGCCGGAGGCATCTTGAGCGGCGGTGGCCGGCATGCGCTCCGCTCAGGCGTGCGCGCCGAGGGGCCGGAGACCGTCAGCCGGCGGTCGCGAAGGCCTCCGCGTCGACCTCGTCGGACTGCGCGGCGCTGTAGCGAGGCCCCGACACGGTGGCCGTGTCGATGAGCTCGCCCGCGCGGGCGAGGAGCGCATCGTCCACCGCGAGCGTCTCGGCCGCCTGGTTCTCGCGCAGGTGGTCGAGACGCGTGGTGCCTGGGATCGCGACCACGTGCGGGCCGCGCGAGAGCACCCAGGCGAGCGCGAGCTGCGCGGGCGTGCACCCCGCCTCGGCCGCGAGCGCGCGCCAGGCCGGCAGCAGCGCAGCATTGGCCGGCCAGTGGTCCGGCTGGAAGCGGGGCATGTTCCGGCGGATGTCCTTCGCCGCGAGCGCGTCGGGGTCGTCCACGGCTCCCGCGAGGAAGCCGCGCGCCACCGGGGAGAAGGCGACGAGCGAGACGCCCGCCTCGCGGGTCGCCTCGAGCATGCCGAGCTCGGGGTTGCGGCTCCACAGCGAGTACTCGTTCTGGACGGCGGCGATGGGCGCGACCTCGACCGCCTCGCGCAGGCGCGCGACCGAGACCTCGGACAGCCCGATCGCGCCGATCTTGCCCGCCTCGACCGCCTCGGCGAGCGCGCCCACGCTCTCCGCGATCGGGACCGTCTTGTCCCAGCGGTGCAGGTAGTAGAGGTCGATGCGCTCGACGCCGAGGCGCGTCAGCGACGCGTCGACCTGCGCGCGCAGAGTGTCGGGGCGCCCGTCGATCGTCTTGACCCCGTCGACCATCGCCATGCCGCCCTTGGAGGCGAGCACCGCATCGTCCCTCCGCCCCCTGAGGGCGCGCCCGACCAGCTCCTCGTTGCGACCGCCGCCGTAGAGCGTGGCGGTGTCGAGCAGCCGCACACCGTCGTCGAGAGCCGCCCGCAGCATCCGCTCACCCTCCTCGGGCGGCGGCGCCACGCCGTACGCGTGACTGAGCTCCATGCAGCCCAGACCGATGCGCGGGAGGGTCACGCGGGCTGCTCCTGATGCGCGGCGAGCTGCTCCTCGAGGCTCCCGAGCACGCGGTAGCAGTCGATCACCTGGCGCAGCGAGGAGTTCGGCTCGCGCCCCTCGCGGATCGCCGCGATGAACTCGCGGTCCTGGAGCTCGATGCCGTTCATGCTCACCGCGACCTGCGAGACGTCGATGGGCTCCTCCCGGCCGTCGACCAGGTCGTCGTAGCGGGCGATGTACGTGCCGGTGTCGCCGATGTAGCGGAAGAACGTGCCGAAGGGTCCGTCGTTGTTGAAGGACAGCGACAGCGTGCAGATCGCCCCCGACTCGGCCTTGAGCTGGATGGACATGTCCATCGCGATGCCGAGCTCGGGGTGGATCGGGCCCTCGATCGCGTTCGCCTGGACGATGCGCCCGGCCTGATACGCGAAGAGGTCCACGGTGTGCGCGGCGTGGTGCCAGAGCAGGTGATCGGTCCACGAGCGCGGCTCGCCCTTGGCGTTGGTGTTGGTGCGACGGAAGAAGTACGTCTGGACGTCCATCTGCTGGATGCCGAAGCCACCCTCGGCGATCCGCTGGTGGACCCACTGGTGCGACGGGTTGAAGCGGCGGGTGTGGCCCACCATCGCGACCCGGTCGGACGCCTCAGCCGCCGCGAGCGTGGCCTCGGCGTCCGCGAGCGAGTCCGCGAGCGGGATCTCGACCTGCACGTGCTTGCCCGCCGCGAGCGCCGCCTGCGTCTGGGCGGCGTGCAGTCCGGTCGGGGTCGCGAGGATGACCGCGTCGACGTCGTCGCGCTCGAGGACCTCCTCGTAGCTCAGCACCGCGGTGGGGACGCCGTACTTCTCCGCGACCGCCTGCGTCGGCTCGGGCCTGGTCCCGCTCACCACGGTCACCTCGGCGTCCGCGATGTGCTGAAGCCCGTCGAGGTGCTTCATCCCGAAGGCGCCGGCGGCGCCGACGACGGCGATGCGGATCTTGTCGCTGGTCATGCATGGACCTCCTGCGGCAGCTCCTCGGCGACCGGTGCGGGCTGAGCGACGGGGTTGCTCAGCACCAGATGGCCGACCGCGGTGTTCGATGCGGGCACGTGATAGAAGCGGTGGTCGACGCTGGGGGCGCCGCCCTCGAACTGATCATCCATCGCGCCGCGGGCGATGAGCCAGTCCACCAGCTCGATCCCCTCGGATCCGGCCTCGTCGACGTACTCCATGTGCGGCCACTCGGTGAGGCCCAGCGGGTCGGCGATGAGGTGGTCGAGGAAGGCGTTGTCCCACTCCTCGTTGATGAGGCCGGCGCGCGGCCCCTGGAGCTGGTGGCTCATGCCGCCGGTGCCCCAGATCTGCACGTTGAGCGGCTCGCCGTCCCACTTGTCGAGCGCGCGGCGGATCGCCTTGCCGAGCTCGTAGCAGCGGCGGCCCGAGGGCACCGGGTACTGGACCACGTTGACGGGCAGCGGGATGACCTTGCACGGCCACTCGTCCACGTCGCCGAAGACGAGCGAGAGCGGGACCGTGAGACCGTGGTCGACCACCATCTCGTTGACGAGCGTGAGGTCGAAGTCGTCCTGGATCACGGACTGCGCGATGTGCGCCGCGAGCTCCGGGTGGCCGTAGACGTCCGGCACCGGGCGCGGGCCGTAGCCCTCGTCGGCGACCGGATAGTGAGCGCCGGTGCCCAGCACGAAGGTCGGGATGATGGTCGAGTCGAAGGCCGTGGCGTGGTCGTTGTAGATGAGGATGATGACGTCGGGCGTGTTCTCCTTGATCCACCTCCGCGTCCACTCGTAGCCCGCGAAGAGCTTCTTCCAGTACGGCTCCTCGGTCTTGCCGAGGTCCATCGCCGCACCGATCGCGGGGACGTGCGAGGTGAAGAGCGCCGAGGTGTAGCACGCGGGGGCGTCCTCGCGCATCGTGGTCGCCTTCTCGTTGGACGGCGGCGTCCACCCGTCGAGGTCCTTGAGGCGCACACCCTCGGGGCGGCGGCCGCCGCCGATCATCATGTCGCGGTACGCGGCCTCGCTCATGCCGGTCATCGACCCGGCCATCTGCTGGAAGCTCAGGCCGTGCGTCGCGCCGATCTTGCTGAGGAAGTAGATGTTGCCGCCCTCGGCCATCATCGCGTTGAGGTCCATGTCGAGCACGGCCTGACGCTGCGCGGGGCTCAGCGGCCACTCGTCGAGGTAGGCCGCGCGGTCGGCGAGGTACCGCTCGCGGTTCTCGGGCTTCATCAGCGACATCGAGAACTGGTTGAGGTGGAATCCCTTCCGGGCCTGCTCGGCGTCGAAGATGATGGTGCCGGGGATGTCCTTGTAGGGCTTGTCGAGTGCCATGTCATGCTCCTTCCGGCCAGTACAGGCGCTGGGGGTTGTCGACCAGCAGCTTCTGCTGCAGCTCGGGGGTGGTGGCGATCCGCGGGAGGTAGTCGACCAGCAGCCCGTCGTCGGGCATGTGGTCCTTGAGGTTGGGGTGGGGCCAGTCGGTGCCCCACAGCACGCGGTCGGGGAAGTCCTCGACCACGCGTCGGGCGAACGGCACCACGTCGGTGTAGGCGTGCTGCTCGCCGTCGAGCGCGCGCGGGCCGGTGACGCTGAGCCGCTCGGGGCACGACACCTTGGTCCACACGTTCGGGTTCTCGCGCATGAAGCGCAGGAAGAGGCCGAACTCCGGCCCGTCCACGTCCTTGGTGACGTCGGGGCGGCCCATGTGGTCGACGACGACGTCCGTGGGGATGGCGGAGAAGAAGTCGTAGAGCGCGGGGAGGTCCTCGGCCTCGAAGTAGATGACCACGTGCCAGCCGAGCGGGGCGATCTTGGCCACGATCTCCTCGAGGGAGTCGGTGGGCACGCGGTCCACCAGCCGCTTGACGAAGTTGAAGCGCACGCCGCGGACGCCGGCGGCGTCGAGCTCCGCGAGCTCCTCGCCCGTGACGTCACGGCGGACGGTCGCGACGCCGCGGGCCCGGCCCTCGCTGCGGCGGAGGGCGTCGACGAGCGCGCGGTTGTCGGCGCCGTGGCACGTCGCCTGGACGATGACGTTGCGCTCGAAGCCGAGGCGGTCGCGCAGCGCGAACAGCTGCGCCGCGGAGGCGTCGCACGGCGTGTACTTGCGCTCCGGGGCGAAGGGGAAGTCCTCGCCTGGGCCGAAGACGTGGCAGTGGGCGTCGACCGCGCCGGCAGGGAGACGGAACGTCGGCTCCGACGGGCCGTCGTACCAGTCGAGCCAGCCCGGGGACTTGTCGAAGCCGCCCGTCGTCTCGCCGTGGCGAGCCGGGGCGTGCGTGTCATGGCCGGGGAAGTCCTTGATCACGAGTGGCGTCCTTGTCACTGGTGGGTCTCTGCCTCCGACTGTAGGCCCGCGACCGACTGTGGTCCAATAGATTCTGCAGCAGCGCCGCATAGAGAGGATCGATGGTGTCGCCGGCCGACCTCAACCAGCTCCGCACCTTCGTGGTGCTCTACGAGATGCGCAGCCTCACCGGCGCCGCCGAGCGCCTCCACGTCACGCAGCCGACGGTCAGCTACACGCTCGCGCGCCTGCGCAAGCGCTTCGGCGACGACCTGTTCCGCCGCGAGGGCAACACCATGGTGCCGACGCCCCGCGCGACGCAGCTCTTCGGCCCCCTGCACGAGGCGCTCGCCCAGATCGACGCGACGGTGACGGACAGCGCCGACTTCGTGGCCGCAGGCTTCGACGGCGAGCTCGCGCTGGGGCTTACGTCGATCGGCGAGCAGACCTTCCTGCCGCCGATCGTGGCCTCCCTCGCCCGCGAGGGCGCCACGCCCCACCTCGTGGTGAGGCGCCTCGACGCCGAGCACGCCGAGGAGGAGCTGGTGCGCGGCGCGATCGACGTCGCGATCACCGTCTCGGTGCTCGACACCGCACGGCTCTGGCGCACGCCGGTGCGCGGCGTCGAGTACGTCGCGCTCACCTCGCGCGCGCACCCCCTGCCGCCGACCGGGCCCGGCATGTTCGCGGGACGCCGCTTCATCCGGGTCTCCGCGCGCGGCGGCCACGTGTTCCCCACGCAGGCGCTCGTCGAGCACGGCCTCACGCCGCGCGTCGCGCTCACGGTCGAGGAGCATTCGACGGTCCCCGCGGTGCTCGCCGCGACGGACCTCGTCGCCCTGCTCCCCCGCCACGTGGCCGACGTGTTCTGCGGCTGGTTCCCCGACCTCGAGGTGACGGACCTGCCCTGGCCGGGCACCAGCTCGCCCGTCGCGCTCTACACCCGGCGCGAGATGAACCTCTCGCCCGCGCAGCGGTGGTTCCGGCGCCTCGCCCTGCGCGCGGTGAGCAGCGGCGAGTTCACCGACGACGCTCAGCGCTGAGGGCGGTTCCAGCTCGCCTTCGCGGGGAACATCGGGCTGCGCACGGGGATGGTCCACGACGAATGCGGATGGACGGTGAGGAGCGCCCGCTCCCACCACGCACGCGACTCGTCCGACAGGCGCGGCAGCACGGCCTCCTTGTCGGCATCGTCCTCGGGGCGGGGGCTGAAGCACTTCCACACCAGCTGGACCTCGGGCGCGCCCGTCGGGATGCCGCCGATGTCGAGCACGGCCCGGTCCCACGGCAGCTGGAGGCGCGCGTCGCGGCGGTAGACCCAGGCGCGCGGTGCGCCGTCCTCAAGGTTGATCCGCAGCACCCAGGCGCCCGTCGCATCGTCCCTGATGAGGACCGGCTGGAGGTCGGCATCGTCCTCCGCCTGCGCGATCGGCATGAACGCCTCGCCGTCGGGCACCCACGCGCTGAGCGTGCTCGGGAGCGCGTCGAGGAGCGCCGCGAGGTCGCCCGGCAACGCGCTGACGTCGACGTTCTCGCGCGGGCGGATCGCCTGCCCCAGCCATCGGTCGAGCGCGACCCCGCCCGAGAGCCACCAGCGGGCGCCGCTGGGCGCGAGGAGGTCCGCGACCGCCTCGGCGCTGAGCGCATCCCAGGAGGTACCGGAGGTAGGAGTCGCCGTCGACATGGTCCGAGGCTACCCCCGCGGGCTGTGGCATCCTGCCGATGTGGCGAACTCCCCGTCGGGCGACTCGATGACCGACCGTCTCGTGCGGGTGCTCGAGACGTTCACCCCGACGCGGACGATGCAGACCGCGGCCGAGATCGGGCGCCGAGCGGGTCTGCCGCCCTCGACCGCGCACCGCGTGGTGGGCGACCTGGTCGCCGCCGGGCTGCTCGACCGCGACGACGAGGGCCGCGTGCGCGTGGGGGTCCGCCTGTGGGAGCTCGCGACGCGCTCGTCGCTGCCGCTGCGCGTCCGCCAGGCCGCGCTGCCGGCGATGGAGCGGGTGCAGGCGCGGGTGCGCGAGCACACGCAGCTCGCGATCCTCGAGCAGGACGAGGCCCTCTTCCTCGAGCGGCTGAGCCATCCGCAGGCCGGGGCGAACATCACCCGGATCGCGGGACGGCTGCCGCTCCACGCCTCGTCCTCGGGGCTCGCGCTGCTGGCCTTCGCCGCTCCCGAGGTGCAGGAGCGGGTGCTCGCGCGGCCGCTGAGCCGGTTGACCCCCGCGACCCCGGCGGATGCGGCCGCCGTGCGCCGCAAGCTCGCGGAGGTGCGCCGGCTCGGGCACGCGATCGCGCCCGGCTTCATCGAGGAGGTCTCGACCGGCGTCGCCGTCCCGGTGCGCGATCGCGGCGGGCGGGCGCTGGCCGCGCTGTCGGTGGTGCTGCCGCGCGAGGCGGCGCCGGGCCCGGCCCTCGAGGAGCTGCATCGTGCCGCTCGCGAGGTCGAGCGGGCGCTGTCCGAGCCCTCCTGACGCATTCGAGTCCCGTTGAACGGGATTCCTATCCCTCGCGCCAGGGGGAGGCCGCACCATGGGCGGGTCATCGTGTCAAAGGAGACATCATGAACTCGACCGTCCGCACCCAGGTCGCCATCGTCGGCGCGGGACCCGCGGGGCTCATCCTGTCGCACCTGCTCGCCGCCGCCGGCATCGACTCCGTCGTCATCGATCAGCGCTCGCGCGACGAGATCGAGCAGACCATCCGCGCCGGCATCCTCGAGCAGAGCACCATCGACCTGCTCGCCTCGATCCCGGGCTCGCGCGCCCACACCGTCGGCCTGCGGCACGACGGCATCGAGCTGCGCTTCGACGGCGCGGGGCATCGGATCGACTTCCCCGGCCTCGCCGGGCGGTCGGTCTGGCTCTTCCCGCAGCACGAGGCCCTGCGCGACCTGCTCGCCGCGCGCATCGGTGCCGGACAGGACATCCGCTTCGGGGTGACCGCGACCGCGGTCGAGGATGCCTCCGGGGCGCGGCCGCGCGTGGTCGCGGTGGACGATGCGGGGGCCGGCCTGGAGATCGAGGCCGACTTCGTGGTGGGGGCCGACGGCTCGCACTCGGTGGTGCGCCGCGCGATCTCGGGATCGCACGACGGCTACTTCCGCGAGTACCCGTTCGCGTGGTTCGGGATCCTGTGCGAGGCGCCGCCCAGCGCCGACGAGCTCATCTACTCCAACTCCCCCGACGGCTTCGCGCTCATCAGCCAGCGCTCTCCCACGGTGCAGCGGATGTACTTCCAATGCGACCCGACGGACGATGCGCAGGCGCCGAGCGACGCGGAGATCTGGGACACGCTGCAGAAGCGGGTGCCGGGGACGACCCTGAACGAGGGGTCGATCTTCCAGCGCGACGTGCTGAGGTTCCGGTCCTTCGTCGCGCGCACCCTGCGACAGGGCCGCCTCGCGATCGTCGGCGATGCCGCGCACACCGTGCCGCCGACCGGCGCCAAGGGCATGAACCTCGCCGTCGCCGACGTGGTGCTGCTCGCCCGCGCGCTCGAGGCGCTGCTGCTGCGGTCCGATGAAGGGCCGCTCGACGGCTGGGCCGAGGCCGCGCTCGACCGGATCTGGAAGGCGCAGCACTTCTCGTGGTGGATGACCTCGATGCTGCACGTCGCGCCGGACGCCACCGACTTCGACCGGCATCGGCAGCTGGGCGAGCTGCGGTCAGTGGTCGAGTCCGAGGCCGGGCGGACGTACCTGGCCGAGGCCTACACCGGGTGGCCGTTCGGCTGAGCCGGCCCGGCGGCACCGCCCGCCCGCATTGGCGCTAGGTCACCCGGTGGTGCTTGAGTGCACGTTCCAGGCCCGGAACGTGCACCCATGCACCACCAGGAGGCGGAGGCTGAGCCCCGCATCGTGCGCAGGAACGCGGAAGGCCCGGCCTCTCACGAGACCGGGCCTTCCGAAACGAGCCGCCTGT
>NZ_BBLU01000025.1 GCF_000759715.1 Demequina mangrovi | reverse complement strand
CCATTCATTTACGGAGAGTTTGATCCTGGCTCAGGACGAACGCTGGCGGCGTGCTTAACACATGCAAGTCGAACGGTGACGAAAGAGCTTGCTTTTTCTGATCAGTGGCGAACGGGTGAGTAACACGTGAGTAACCTGCCCCAGACTCTGGGATAACCTCGGGAAACCGGGGCTAATACCGGATATGACACTCCACCGCATGGTGAGGGTGTGGAAAGTTTTTCGGTCTGGGATGGACTCGCGGCCTATCAGCTTGTTGGTGAGGTAATGGCTCACCAAGGCGACGACGGGTAGCCGGCCTGAGAGGGCGACCGGCCACACTGGAACTGAGACACGGTCCAGACTCCTACGGGAGGCAGCAGTGGGGAATATTGCACAATGGGCGCAAGCCTGATGCAGCGACGCCGCGTGGGGGATGAAGGCCTTCGGGTTGTAAACCCCTTTCAGCAGGGAAGAAGCGAAAGTGACGGTACCTGCAGAAGAAGCGCCGGCTAACTACGTGCCAGCAGCCGCGGTAATACGTAGGGCGCAAGCGTTGTCCGGAATTATTGGGCGTAAAGAGCTCGTAGGCGGTCTGTCGCGTCTGCTGTGAAATCCCGAGGCTCAACCTCGGGCCTGCAGTGGGTACGGGCAGACTAGAGTGTGGTAGGGGAGACTGGAATTCCTGGTGTAGCGGTGGAATGCGCAGATATCAGGAGGAACACCGATGGCGAAGGCAGGTCTCTGGGCCACAACTGACGCTGAGGAGCGAAAGCGTGGGGAGCGAACAGGATTAGATACCCTGGTAGTCCACGCCGTAAACGGTGGGCACTAGATGTGGGGCTCTTTCCATGAGTTCCGCGTCGCAGCTAACGCATTAAGTGCCCCGCCTGGGGAGTACGGCCGCAAGGCTAAAACTCAAAGGAATTGACGGGGGCCCGCACAAGCGGCGGAGCATGCGGATTAATTCGATGCAACGCGAAGAACCTTACCAAGGCTTGACATATACCCTCTACCCCCAGAGATGGGGGGTGCTTCGGCGGGGTATACAGGTGGTGCATGGTTGTCGTCAGCTCGTGTCGTGAGATGTTGGGTTAAGTCCCGCAACGAGCGCAACCCTCGTCCTATGTTGCCAGCACGTAATGGTGGGGACTCATAGGAGACTGCCGGGGTCAACTCGGAGGAAGGTGGGGATGACGTCAAATCATCATGCCCCTTATGTCTTGGGCTTCACGCATGCTACAATGGCCGGTACAATGGGCTGCGATACCGTAAGGTGGAGCGAATCCCAAAAAGCCGGTCTCAGTTCGGATTGAGGTCTGCAACTCGACCTCATGAAGTCGGAGTCGCTAGTAATCGCAGATCAGCAACGCTGCGGTGAATACGTTCCCGGGCCTTGTACACACCGCCCGTCAAGTCACGAAAGTCGGTAACACCCGAAGCCAGTGGCCCAACTCGTAAGAGGGGGAGCTGTCTAAGGTGGGATTGGCGATTGGGACTAAGTCGTAACAAGGTAGCCGTACCGGAAGGTGCGGCTGGATCACCTCCTTTCTAAGGAGCACCTACCGGTCTCTCGAGGCTGGTCAGGATCCCATCATCAGAGCCGACAGTGCTCTGGGTGGGGCTCATGGATGGAACATCGACATGCGCCGGCAGCCGCCGGACGGCACAGTTAGTACACCCCGTTGGGGTAGGAACGCTGAGACGTCCGAGTCACGGTTGTCGGCTGGCACGCTGTTGGGTCCTGAAGGGTCGGACGTTCTCGTTCAATCTTTCAGACCGTCAAACCCCCTCGAGCGGGTCCTTAGGGACGCCTTCGGGGATCAGGGTTCACGGTTGCGGACCATCTCCTCCCATCAAACGGGAAGCTTGTGCTTCTACGTGTGGGTGTGGGGGGTGGGGTCGCCCGTCGTTTGAGAACTGCACAGTGGACGCGAGCATCTTTGATATCTGTGGTCAAGTTTTTAAGAGCACATGGTGGATGCCTTGGCAGTAGGAGCCGAAGAAGGACGTTGTAGCCTGCGATAAGCCTCGGGGAGCTGGCAAACAAGCTGTGATCCGAGGATGTCCGAATGGGGAAACCCCGCTGGAGTCATGTCCAGTGACCCACGCCTGAACACATAGGGCGTGTGGAGGGAACGTCGGGAAGTGAAACATCTCAGTACCGACAGGAAGAGATATTCCGTGAGTAGTGGCGAGCGAAAGCGGAACAGGCCAAACCGTATGCGTGTGATAGCCGGCAGGCGTTGCGTATGCGGGGTTGTGGGACCTTTCTGATCATTCTGCCGAATGGTCGAGGAGTCAAAAATCCGTGTGATAGGCGAAGGGCATTGAAAGGCCCGGCATAGAGGGTGCGACCCCCGTAGCCGAAATCATGCGGACTCCTGAGAGTCATCCCAAGTAGCACGGGGCCCGAGAAATCCCGTGTGAATCCGCAGAGACCACTCTGTAAGCCTAAATACTACCTACTGACCGATAGCGAATCAGTACCGTGAGGGAAGGGTGAAAAGTACCCCGAGAGGGGAGTGAAATAGTACCTGAAACCGTGTGCTTACAATCCGTCGGAGCCTCCATAGCTGGGGTGACGGCGTGCCTTTTGAAGAATGAGCCTGCGAGTTAGTGCTCAGTGGCAAGGTTAACCCGTGTGGGGCAGCCGTAGCGAAAGCGAGTCCGAATAGGGCGTTTGAGTCGCTGGGTCTAGACCCGAAGCGAAGTGATCTATCCATGGCCAGGCTGAAGCGCGGGTAAGACCGCGTGGAGGGCCGAACCCACTTGGGTTGAAAACCGAGGGGATGAGCTGTGGATAGGGGTGAAAGGCCAATCAAACTTCGTGATAGCTGGTTCTCCCCGAAATGCATTTAGGTGCAGCGTTGCGTGTTTCTTGCCGGAGGTAGAGCTACTGGATGGCCGATGGGCCCCACCAGGTTACTGACGTCAGCCAAACTCCGAATGCCGGTAAGTGAGAGCGCAGCAGTGAGACTGCGGGGGATAAGCTTCGTAGTCGAGAGGGAAACAGCCCAGAACACCAACTAAGGCCCCTAAGCGTGTGCTAAGTGGGAAAGGATGTGGAGTTGCATAGACAACCAGGAGGTTGGCTTAGAAGCAGCCACCCTTGAAAGAGTGCGTAATAGCTCACTGGTCAAGTGATTCCGCGCCGACAATGTAGCGGGGCTCAAGTACACCGCCGAAGTTGTGTCATTCACACATTGCGCTAGGCCTTCGTGGTCCAGGCGTGTGGATGGGTAGGGGAGCGTCGTGTGGCGGGTGAAGTCGCGGGGTAACCCAGCGGTGGACGCCACACGAGTGAGAATGCAGGCATGAGTAGCGAAAGACGGGTGAGAAACCCGTCCGCCGAATGACCAAGGGTTCCAGGGCCAGGTTAATCCGCCCTGGGTAAGTCGGGACCTAAGGCGAGGCCGACAGGCGTAGTCGATGGACAACGGGTTGATATTCCCGTACCGGCGAAGGACCGCCCATGACGAGGCGGACGATGCTAAGTGCCCAAAGCCGGCGAACCCTTCGGGGGGAGCTCGGTGGCGCGCACGAACCAGATCCGTAGTAGTCAAGCGTAGTAACAGGGGTGACGCAGGAAGGTAGCCGAGCGTGGCGATGGTAGTCCACGTCTAAGGGTGTAGGCCGAACGGTAGGCAAATCCGCCGTTCACATAGGCTGAGACCTGATGGTGACCCCGTATGGGGGAAATCGGTGATCCTATGCTGCCAAGAAAAACCTCGGCGCGAGGTCCTAGCCGCCCGTACCCCAAACCGACTCAGGTGGTCAGGTAGAGAATACTAAGGCGATCGAGTGAATCGTGGTTAAGGAACTCGGCAAAATGCCCCCGTAACTTCGGGAGAAGGGGGGCCTGAGGCGTGAACCACCTAGCGTGGGGAAGCGTTTGAGGGCCGCAGAGACCAGGGAGAAGCGACTGTTTACTAAAAACACAGGTCCGTGCGAAGTCGCAAGACGATGTATACGGACTGACGCCTGCCCGGTGCTGGAAGGTTAAGAGGAGGGGTCAGCCGCAAGGCGAAGCTCCGAATTTAAGCCCCAGTAAACGGCGGTGGTAACTATAACCATCCTAAGGTAGCGAAATTCCTTGTCGGGTAAGTTCCGACCTGCACGAATGGCGTAACGACTTCTCCGCTGTCTCAACCGCGAACTCGGCGAAATTGCACTACGAGTAAAGATGCTCGTTACGCGCAGCAGGACGGAAAGACCCCGGGACCTTTACTATAGCTTGGTATTGGTATTCGGTGTGGTTTGTGTAGGATAGGTGGGAGACTATGAAGCCGTGACGCCAGTCATGGTGGAGTCATTGTTGAAATACCACTCTGATCACTCTGGATATCTAACCTCGGTCCGTAATCCGGATCAGGGACAGTGCCTGGTGGGTAGTTTAACTGGGGCGGTTGCCTCCCAAAGAGTAACGGAGGCGCCCAAAGGTTCCCTCAGCCTGGTTGGCAATCAGGTGGCGAGTGCAAGTGTACAAGGGAGCTTGACTGTGAGACTGACAGGTCGAGCAGGGACGAAAGTCGGGACTAGTGACCCGCCGGTGGCAAGTGGAAGCGCCGGCGCTCAACGGATAAAAGGTACCCCGGGGATAACAGGCTGATCCTGCCCAAGAGTCCATATCGACGGCATGGTTTGGCACCTCGATGTCGGCTCGTCGCATCCTGGGGCTGGAGTTGGTCCCAAGGGTTGGGCTGTTCGCCCATTAAAGCGGTACGCGAGCTGGGTTTAGAACGTCGTGAGACAGTTCGGTCCCTATCCGCTGCGCGCGCAGGAAACTTGAGAAAGGCTGCCCCTAGTACGAGAGGACCGGGGTGGACCAACCTCTGGTGTGCCAGTTGTTCCGCCAGGAGCACGGCTGGTTGGCTACGTTGGGAAGGGATAACCGCTGAAAGCATCTAAGCGGGAAGCCTGTTTCAAGATGAGGTTTCCAACACCTACGGGTGTGAAGGCCCCCTATAGACCATGGGGTTGATAGGCCGGACGTGGAAGCGAGGACTAACGACTCGTGAAGCTGACCGGTACTAATAGGCCGACAACTTGACTCACACTCAAGTTAGATAAGTAATGCTACGCGTCCACTGTGCGGTTCCCGAACTACGGTCGGAAACCCAAAATCCGCAACATAGTTCCATAAAGTTGCCGCAGCCACAGCGAGAGGGAAACGCCCGGTCCCATTCCGAACCCGGAAGCTAAGCCTCTCAGCGCCGATGGTACTGCACTCGCCAGGGTGTGGGAGAGTAGGACGCTGCGGCCACACCATTCCAAAAGACCCCCC
>NZ_BBLU01000026.1 GCF_000759715.1 Demequina mangrovi | reverse complement strand
TAATCGGCTGCGCTATCGAGGTCTGCACTCTTATCGCCTGGCAGCGCGCTCGGACGTAGGCTGAGGTATGCGCACCCTGCTCAACATCATCTGGTTCTTCTTCGCCGGCATCGGCCTCTGGTTCTCGTACATCCTCGTCGGTGCGCTGGCGTGCCTCACCATCATCGGCATCCCCGCGGGCATCGCGTGCTTCCGCATCGGCAACTTCGCGGTCTGGCCGTTCGGACGCGAGGTCGTCGCGGACCCGAACGCGGGCGGATGGTCGCTGCTGGGCAACATCCTCTGGATCCCGTTCGGGCTCATCCTGTCGATCGCGCACGTGGTGACGGCCTTCACCCTCGCGATCACCATCATCGGCATCCCGCTCGCCTGGGCGAACCTCAAGCTCATCCCGGTGTCGATGATGCCGATGGGTAAGATCATCGTCGACTCGCGTCACGGACGCGCCTCCGCGATCTCCTAGGAGTCGCCCACCGCGAGCAGCTCGAGCACCACACCGCCCGCCTCGTCGCTCGCGTCGAGGTCGACGGCGGCGACGATGGCCCAGTCGTGGTCACCTGCGGGGTCGTCGATGACCTGCCGCACGATCCACGTCCCGGCCGGCGCCGCATCGTGCCCCGCCGCCGCGAGGGCGGCGCGCCCGCGCCCGTCCTCGCCGCTCGTCCCCGCCTCGACGATGGTGAGCAGCGCGGCCGCGCGGGCGTTCGGGCCGATGCCCACCGCATCGTCCCCATGGAGGTCGAACAGGGGATCGAGGGCGTCCTCCCAGGCGGCGGCGTTCCAGCCCGCCGCGCCGTCGAGGGCGCCCAGGGCCTGGTAGTCCTCGCGCGCCGCGAGCTCGACGCGGCGGAACATGGCGTTGCGCACCAGCCGACGGAGCACGCGCGGGTTGCCGCTGAGCGGGCGCGCGGGACCGCGGACGGTGCCGGTGGTGTCCGGCGCGGCGGGATCCGCGTCGTCGAGGAGCGCATCCGGGTTCGCGAGGCGCTCCCACTCGTCGAGCAGCGACGAGTCGGTCGAGCGCACGACCTCTCCCAACCAGTCGGTGATCTCGGCGACCTCGTCGGTGCGGTGATCCTCCGGCACGGTCTGGCGCATCGCCCGATACGCCTCTGCGAGATAGCGCAGCGCGATGCCCTCGGTGCGCTCGAGGCCGTAGACGGAGACGAGCTCGCCGAACGTCATCGCCTTCTCCAGCATGTCGCGGACCACCGACTTGGGCGAGAGTTCCGCGCCCATGATCCACGGGTTGGAGGTGCGGTACATCGCGAAGGCGGGCTCGAGGAGCTCTGCGAGCGGCCGCGGCCAGGTGACCTCCTCGAGCGCGTCGAGCCGCTCCTCGTACTCGAGCCCCTCGGCCTTCATCGCGGCCACGGCCTCGCCGCGGGCCTTGAACTGCTGCGCCACGAGCAGCTGGCGCGGGTCGGACAGGGTCGCCTCGATCACCGAGACCACGTCGAGCGCGTGATCCGGCGACTCGACGTTGAGCAGGTCCATCGCGGCGAGCGCGAAGGGGGACAGCGGCTGGTTGAGCGCGAAGTTGCGAGGGACGTCGACCGTGAGCCGGACCGACGGGCGCGCTCCGCGCGGGTGCGACGGGTCGGGGATGCGGACCCGTTCGACCACCCCGGCCTTGCGCAGCGACGAGTAGATGCGGAGGGCCTGCCTGGCGTGCGCGGACCGCTGCGCCGGCGTCTCGTGGACCGCGGCGAGCAGGTCGCGCATCGCGACCACCGGGTCCTGCGGTTCCCGGCCGCTCCGCGCATCGTCCCTGCCCCGGGCGAGGATGTTGAGGACCATCGCGTGGGTGACGGCGAAGCTCGACGTGAGCGGCTCGGGGTCGGCGTCCCTCAGCCGCTCGAAGGTGGCATCGGTCCAGTTGACGTGCCCCTGGGGCGCCTTCTTGCGCACGATCTTGCGCTGCTTCTTCGGATCGTCCCCGGCCTTGAGCAGCGCCTTGCGGTTCTCGATCACGTGGTCCGGGGCCATCACGAGACAGACGCCCTCGGTGTCGTAGCCGGCGCGGCCCGCACGGCCCGCGATCTGGTGGAACTCGCGCGCGGTGAGGTGGCGCATGCGCTCGCCGTCGTACTTGACGAGCGAGGTGAGCAGGACCGTGCGGATGGGGACGTTGATGCCGACGCCGAGGGTGTCGGTGCCGCAGACCACCTTGAGCAGGCCCTGCTGGGTGAGACGTTCGACGATGCGCCGGTACTTGGGCAGCATGCCCGCGTGATGCACGCCGACGCCCGCGCGCAGGAAGCGGCTCAGCGTCTTGCCGAAGCCCGTGCCGAAGCGGACGCCGTCGAGGGCCGCGGCGATCGCGTCGCGCTCGGACCTGGTCGCGACGTTCATGCTCAGCAGCGACTGCGCGCGCTCGACGGCGTCCTTCTGCGTGAAGTGGACGATGTACACGGGCGCCCCGCCCGTCTGCACGACGCGCTCGACCACCTCGGCGAGCGGATCCATCATGTACTCGAAGGTGAGCGGCACGGGACGCTCGGCCGTCGAGACCTCCGCGACGGACCTCTCGGTACGGCGCTCGAGGTCCTCGACCAGCCAGGCGGTGTCGCCCAGGGTCGCCGACATCAGCAGGAACTGCGTGCGAGGCAGCTCGAGCAGCGGCACCTGCCAGGCCCAGCCGCGCTGCGGGTCGGAGTAGAAGTGGAACTCGTCCATCACCACGAGCGAGGCGTCGGTCGCGTCGCCGTCGCGGAGCGCGAGGTTCGCGAGGATCTCCGCGGTGCAGCAGATGATGGGGGCGTCGGGGTTGACCGCGCTGTCGCCCGTCATCATGCCGACGTTCTCGGAGCCGAACATCTCGATGAGCGCGAAGAACTTCTCCGAGACGAGCGCCTTGAGCGGCGCGGTGTAGAAGGTGCGACCGCCTGTGCCGGCACGATGCGCCGCGAGGGCGGCGAAGTGCGCGCCGGCGGCGACGAGGGACTTCCCCGATCCGGTCGGGGTCGCGAGGATCACGTGCGAGCCCGAGACGAGCTCGATCAACGCCTCGTCCTGGTGGGGGTACAATGGTAGGTCGCGGTCCGCTGCCCATGAAGCGAAGGCCTCGTAGAGCGCGTCAGGATCGGGAACAGCGTCGGGCGCCGTCTCCGGAAGGCGGGCGAGCAGGGACGTATCGGTGGCACTCATCGCCGCCATTGTCCCGTGTCTCGCCACCTCGGGATGCCGCGACCACGCACAGCTGAGACTTATTCGGGACGTACTCACCCGGTTCTTCGCGCCGAGGCGCGCAAGAATGGCGGGAGCGTCCGCACAACTGGACAGGAGCATCATGAACGACAGGGACGAGCGCGACGAGCGCCGCGCGAGCTACGACTCGCGCCCCGGCATCAACCCCCGCAAGAGCTCGGGTGGTGACCGTCCCCGTCGCGAGGGCGACCGCCCTCGTCGTGATGGTGACCGTCCTCGCCGCGACGGCGACCGCCCGCAGCGGTCGTACGACAACGACCGTCCTCGCCGCGACGGCGACCGT
>NZ_BBLU01000027.1 GCF_000759715.1 Demequina mangrovi | reverse complement strand
GATCCGGTGAGCGCGCCGACGCGCGGGTCGGGCGGGCGCAGCGGCGGGGGCCGCCTGCGCGGCGGCGATGCTCGCGAGCGCGGAGCCGGCGCGGTCTGCGTCCTCCGCGGTCGGCGCCATGTTCAGCGCGCGGAGCCCCTCGAGGGTTCCGGCGACGTCGCTGAGGCTCGCGGGCTCCTTGCCGGCGAGGAGACGATCGAGGTCGCGGGCGGTCTGGTCGGCGTGCTCGTCGTGAGTCATACCCCCGTATCGCCGAGGAGGCGCGCGACGTTACACCGCGGCGTCGGCGCGATCGGCCGCCTTGCGCAGCGCCGCGAGGGCGCGGTGCTGGGTGACCCGCACCGCCGGCTCCGACATCTCGAGCGCGGCGGCGGTCTCGCGGCCGGACAGGCCGGCGACCACGCGCAGCAGCAGCACGTCGCGCTGACGCTCGGAGAGCGTGGCGAGGAGCTGCTCGACGCCTTCGCTGCGGGAGTGGAGCAACGCCTGATGCTCGGCGCTCGGGATCACGTCGCGCAGCGCCTGCGCGAGGCCCTCGTCGGCCACGGGGGTCTCGGGACGCCTGCCGGAGCGGCGGACCGCGTCGACCATGCGCCGATGCGCGATCGCGAACACCCAGGAGCGCAGGTCGGACTCGTCGCCCTCGAAGCGGTCGATCCCCCGGGCGACGTCGAGGAAGGTGTCGGCGGCCTCGTCCTCGGGCGACGGCGACCGGCGCGCCGCGAGGTAGCCCCGGACGGGGCCGGCGAGCTCCCGGTAGAGCGCGGTCCAGGCCCACTCCTCGCCGAGGCGGGCCGCCGCGAGCGTCGACTCGAAGGCGGGTCCGAGCGTCATGCGCGGCATCCGTAGGACAGGTCGGCACACGCCTTCTGGGGGGACATGGGCGGAGACGCTAACACGCGCCATGCGTCGCGACGCAAATGCGACATCCCCTCCCGACTCGGCCCGAACGGACGCGACAGCGCCCCGGGATCCTGCCGGGTCCCGGGGCGCCGGAGCGGTGCACTCCTACGGCCGATTTGGGGAAAACGCCTGATCGGAGCCGCTCTGGTAGTCGGGCATGGGGGATGCGCCGACACCTCCTCGATCCCATCCGCCGGAGTCCCCGGCGGTCGGATCCTCGTCCTGCTGCGACGACCACCCGTCGTCGCGCCACCCGTCGCCGTCGTCGCGCCAGCGCGCGTCGCCGTCCCGGGCATCGTCCTCGGTCCAGCCCTCGGAGTCGCGCCCCCACGAGCCGGTGCGACCTCCGTCGCCCGCTGCGGCGTCATCGTCGATGCCGGCCGTGCCGCCGTCCTCCGCAGGCGCCCGCACGGGGTCCGGCTCGGAGCCCTTGACGTCCTCGTCGCCCGAGGCCTCCCCGGCCCCGCCCGACGGGGCAGCGTCCGCCGTCGCATCGTGGATGACGCGGGCCCTGGCGGCGACCTCCGCATCGAACTCGGGCGCGGAGAAGTCGGTCGACGCGAGCCAGTCGAGCAGCTCGGCGACGTCGTCATGCACCTCGTCCGAGGCCTCGGCGGCATCGTCCCGAAGGTCCTGCGCCGCGGCGAGCAGCGCCTCGCTCGCCTCGGTGTCGACCTCCGCGACGGTCGCGACATGCGTGATCGCCGCCGCGCACTCGCCCCTGCGCTCGAGCCTCAGCGCCTCCTGGACCCGCTCGGTCGGTCCGCCCGCGCGCAGGCCGATGCGCTCGAACGCGAGGTCGAGCTCGTACAGCGGGTCGCCGGGGGCCGCGGGGTCGGCGGCCGCCGCGCCTGCGGCGACTCCCCCGACGAGCAACGCAAGCGCGCTCGCCGACGCCATCCGCGAGCGCCATCGGGACGATGCCGCCGCGGGCTCGCGGCTGAGGGGGGTGCGCGAGCCCGCGGCGACGGCTGCGAGAGCTGCTCCGGCGCGGGTCGCGTCGGCCGGGATCGGGTCGCTCACGAGCGCCCTGAGCCTCGCGATCGCCGGGGCGGCGTCGGCGAGCGCCGCGGGCGTCTCGCCCCGCAGCAGCCGGTCGACATCCCGGTCCTCGTCTGAGCAGCTCGTCACGCCCCTGCAATCGGCTGCGGGACGGGAACGGTTACACCGGCCCGCCCGGCCGGGAGTGCTGGCGCTGCGCGGCCCGGCGCAGCGCCTGGATGGCGCGGTGCTGCGCCACCTTCACCGCCGACTCCGACTTCCCGATCACCGCCGCCGTCTCGCGCACCGAGAGCTCGCCCACGACGCGCAGCAGCAGGATCTGGCGCTGATCCTCCGAGAGACCCGCGAGCAGCTCGCGCGCACCCTCGAGCCCGTAGCGCAGCAGCACCTGCTGCTCGGCGGAGGGCGCCAGCTCCGAGGCCGAGACCTCGTCGGAGCTGCCGGCGGCGGCCACGGGCCGCACGCGCGCGCGGCGGTGCGCGTCGACCATGCGCCGATGCGCGATGGAGAAGACCCACGCGCGGAAGTCGCGCTCGGTCCCGGTGAACCGGCCGATGCCGCGGGCGACGTGGAGGAAGGTCTCCGAGGCCTCGTCCTCGGGTTCCGGCGAGCCCCGGCCTGCGAGGTATCCGCGCACGGGTCCGGCGAGGTCGAGGTACAGCGCGGTCCACGCCCACTCCTCGCCGGAGCGGGCGGCCGTCAGCACTGAGTCGAACGCGGGGCCGAGCGTCATGCGCGGGCTCCCGCGCCCTCGTTTTCGAGAGGACACGGCATGGTTCCCGACGCTAACACGGGCACCCCGGACTTGGGCAGACCCGACATTTCCAACGTCGTACAGCCGCCGCCGGCATCGCCCCGGGGACAAAGCGAAACCCCCTCGCCCGGATGGACGAGGGGGTTTCCGTGGTAGCCCCGAC
>NZ_BBLU01000028.1 GCF_000759715.1 Demequina mangrovi | reverse complement strand
GGTCCGCGGGAGGCTGCCCGCCCGGGATCTCGGCATCGACCGCGGCGGCGGCATCGGCGTCGGTGACGGGCACCGGTGCGACGGGGAGCTCGACCGGGACGGCCGGCATCCCGCCGAGGGTCTCCTGGCCCGGCGGCTGCTCGCCCGCAGCGGCGGTCCCCGGGGCGTCGGCGTCGACCTCGTCGGACGCGCCCTGTGCGGGCCGGTCGGTCGGAGCCTGCGCCGCATCGTCCCCGCGCGAGGCGGGCTCGCGGCGCGATGCTTCGGGACGCGAGGCGTCGGTGCGCGAGCCGTCGCGGCCCGCGCGGTCCGAGGCCGCCGTGAGCTCGCGGGCGAACGCGTCGCCGTCGCCCGCCTGCGACGCGCCTGCGGGGGTGCGCGCCGGCGGTGCGGCCGGCGCCAGGGGTGTCACCGTCATCTGTCCTCCTCGGACGCGCGTCGCAGCGCCGCCTCGTCGAGCGCCACCTGCTCGGCGCGCAGCTCCTCCGCCGCGACCTCGTGCTCGTGGCGCGTGCGGAGGCGGTCGATCATCGACGCCTGCGTGCGCGCCTGGTTCCAGGCGCCGGACGCGCCGTGGGCGTGCCTGTCGGCGACCTCGAGCACGGTCTGCAGCTCCTGCACGCGGGCCGCGAGCGACGCACGCGCCGCGACCGCCGCGCTCCACGACCGCGAGACGTCGGGCGCCTCCGCATCGCTGGAGAGCCGGGCGTCGCGGAACTCGAGGTTGGCGAGCTGCGAGCGCGCGCGGGTGACCTCGGTCGCGGCCTCGTCGCGGGCGCGGTTCGCCTGGGCGAGCTCCGCGGCGGCGCGCTCTTCGGCGAGCTCGCGTGCGCGTAGCAGGCCGGCGAGCGGGAAGCGGCGGGTCATGCGCGGACCCCCAGCTGCTGGACGAGCGCGGCCAGGCCGGCCCAGGCCTCGCCCGCCGGGACGGCGTGGTCGACGGACTGGGTGAGGAAGCCGTCGATCGCGCCGGAATGGGCGACCGCGGCGTCGACGAGCGGGCTAGAGCCGGCGGCGTACGCGCCCACGTCGAGAAGGTCCTGCGCGCGGCGGCGCGCGGCGAGCACCTGGCGCAGGGCCAGGGCGAGCTCGCGCTGCTGGGGCGTGGTGACGCGGTTCGCGACGCGCGACACGGAGCCGAGCACGTCGATCGCCGGATAGTGCCCCGCGACGGCGAGGTCGCGCGAGAGGACCACGTGGCCGTCGAGAATCGAACGGGTGGCGTCGGCCACGGGCTCGTTGTGGTCGTCGCCGTCCACCAGCACGGTGTAGATGCCGGTGACCGAGCCCGAGGCGTCGGTGCCGGTCCGCTCAAGCAGCTGCGCGAGCATGGAGAACGTCGACGGCGGATAGCCGCGGGTCGCGGGCGGCTCGCCCACGGAGAGCCCGATCTCGCGCTGCGCCATCGCGACGCGGGTGAGCGAGTCCATCATCAGGACCACGTCGCGACCCTCCGAGCGGAGCTGCTCGGCGATGCGGGTGGCGACGAACGCGGCGCGCAGGCGCACCATGGCGGGCTGGTCCGAGGTCGCGACCACCACGACGGACCGGGCGAGACCCTCGGGTCCCAGGTCGTCCTCGAGGAACTCGCGGACCTCACGCCCGCGCTCGCCGATGAGCGCGATGACGCTCACCTCGGCCTCGGTGCCGCGCGCGACCATCGACAGCAGGGACGACTTCCCGACGCCGGAGCCCGCGAAGAGGCCGATGCGCTGGCCGCGGCCCACGGTGGTGAGGGTGTCGAGGGCGCGCACGCCCAGCCCGAGCGGGGTGTCGACGCGTGCGCGGTCGAGCGCCGACGGGGCCGTGGCGTCGACGGTGACCCGCCGCGCCTCGGGGTGGTCCATCACGCTGCCCTTGCCGTCCATGGGTCGGCCGAGCCCGTCGAGCACGCGGCCCAGGAGCTGCGGGCCGGCGGGGACGGTGAGGGGCCGTCCGGTCGCGCGCGCGGCCATGCCGACGTGCAGGCCGTGGACCGGGCCGAGCGGCATGCAGCGCAGAGCCTCGGGGGTCACCGCGACCACCTCGGCCTCGGTCGCGCGCCCGTCGCCGAGGTCGATCGAGACGAGGTCGCCCACGGCGCCCTGAAGCCCGGCGACGTCGACGGAGAGGCCGACGATGGACGAGACGGAGCCGACGAGCTCCGGCGCGGCCGCGGCGGCGGCGCGCTCCAGCAGCGGGGAGCGATGCCCCTCCGCCGCGGGTCGCGCCAGCAGCGCGGGCGTGGTCACAGCCCGCCCTCGAGGATCGCGCGTGCGCGGTCGAGGCCGGCGCCGATGCGCGCGTCCAGCGCGCCGTCGGAGTGCTCGACCAGGACGTCGCCGCGTCCGAGGCGCGGATCCGCGGCGAGCTCGACGCCCCCGGGGAGCGTCGCCTCGCCGGCCTCGAGCAGGCGCTCGATCTCGACGAGGGTCTCCGGGTGCACGCGCATCGTGCTCGGCTCGAGCTCGGCCGGCATCGCGAGCGCCCGCGTGAGGACCGAGCGCGCGGCGGTCGGGCCGTCCGCGAGCTCGTGGGTGAGCACGGCGGCCGCGAGCTCGAGCGCCGCGGCGTGAACCGACTGCTCGGCCTCGGCGAGCACCGGCACTGCCCGGTCCCGCCAGGCCTGCACGGCGGCGCCGAGCGCGAGGAGCGCGTCGCACAGCGCCGCATCGCGCGCCGACTGCCGGCGGGCGCTCTCGGCCCGCTCGCGGGCGCGCTCCTCCTGGG
>NZ_BBLU01000029.1 GCF_000759715.1 Demequina mangrovi | reverse complement strand
GCTCCCGCCCCCGCGGCTCCCGCCCCCGCGGCTCCCGCCCCCGCGGCTCCCGCCGCCGCGCCGTCCGCTCCCGCGGTCGTCGCGTCCTCGGGCTCGGGCTACGTCACGCCGATCGTGCGCAAGCTCGCGTCGGACAAGGGCGTCGACCTGTCGACCGTCACCGGCACCGGCGTCGGCGGCCGCATCCGCAAGGAGGACGTCCTCGCGGCGGCCACCGCGGCTCCCGCCGCCCCGGCCCCTGCCGCCGCTGCGGCGCCCGCTCCGGCGGCGTCCTCGGCCAACGAGGTCGAGGTCTCCGAGCTGCGCGGCCAGACGGTCAAGATGACCCGCATCCGCAAGATCACGGCCGACAAGATGATGGAGTCGCTGCACGGCATGGCGCAGCTCACCTCCGTGGTCGAGGTCGACTGCACCAAGATCTGGGCGCTGCGCGCGAGGAACAAGGCCGCGTTCTCGGAGAAGCACGGCGTGAACCTCACGTTCCTGCCGTTCTTCACCCGCGCGGTCGCGATCGCGCTGCAGGAGCACGCGTTCCTCAACGCGTCCGTGGTCGACGACAGCATCGTCTATCACCCCGCCGTGAACCTCTCGCTCGCGGTGGACACGCCCAAGGGCCTCATGCTCCCGACGCTCAAGGACGCGGACGCGAAGACCATCGCCGACCACGCCAAGGGCATCGTCGACCTCGCCGGCAAGGCCCGCTCCGGCGGTCTCAGCTCGGACGAGATCTCGGGCGGCACGTTCTCGGTGACCAACACCGGCTCGGGCGGCACGCTCTTCGACACGCCGATCGTGCCGTCGCCGCAGGTCGGCATCCTCGCGACCTGCGCGATCGTGAAGAAGCCCGTGGTGGTCAAGGGGCCGGACGGCGAGGACGTCATCTCGGTCCGCCCGATGGCCTACCTCCCGCTGAGCTACGACCACCGGATCGTGGACGGCGCCGATGCGGCCCGCTTCCTCCAGACGGTCAAGCGGATCATCGAGGCCGGCGAGTTCGAGTCCGAGCTCGGGCTGTAACGGACCAGGACAACTGAAGATGCGCGTCGTGATCTCGGGCTCCTCGGGGCTCATCGGCACGGCGCTCACCACCTCACTGCGCGAGGGCGGCCACGACGTGGTCGCCCTCGTGCGGCGTTCACCCGCGGGATCTCACGAGTCCCGCTGGGACCCCGCGAACGGCCGCGTCGACGTCGGCCTCGTCCAGGGCGCCGACGCGGTGGTCAACCTCGCCGGGGCGTCGATCGGCGACAAGCGCCTCACGGACTCGTACGCCCAGGTGGTGCGCCAGTCGCGCATCGACTCGACCGCCACGCTGGTCGAGGCGATGGTCGGCGGCTTCCAGGGCGTGCTGCTTCAGGGCTCGGCGATGGGCTACTACGGCTCGCGTGGCGAGGAGGCGCTCACCGAGCGCTCCGGTCCGGGCGACACGCTCCTCGCCGGCATCGTCGCCGATTGGGAGGCCGCCGCACAGCCGGCACGCGATGCGAGGATCCGCACCGTCACGGTGCGCACCGGCCTGGTGCTCGCCCCGCATGGCGGCTTCGCGGACCGGCTCCTGCCGCTCGTGACTCGCGGCCTGCTCGGCACGCTCGGCTCCGGCGAGGCCTGGCACTCATGGATCACGCTCGAGGACCACATCCGCGCGCTGCGCTTCCTCCTCGACTCGGACTTCTCCGGCGCCGTCAACGGGATCGCCCCGAACCCGGCGCGCGACGCCGCTCTCATCCGCGCGCTCAGCGTCGAGGCGGGTCGCCGGCCCGGATTCCGGATCCCGGCCTTCGTGCTCGAAGCGGCGATCGGGCGCGCCGTCGAGGATCTGCTCTCGTCGCAGAAGGCCACCCCGGGAGTGCTGACGCGGCTGGGCTTCGAGTGGCGCCATCCCACCATCGAGGACGCCGCGCGCTGGCTCATGGCGTCGCGCTGACGTCCACGACGCGCCACGCTCCCTCGCTCCAGGCGAGCGTCAGCCTCGCCTCCTCCGTGACGCCCGGCACCTCCACCCGCATCCCGTCCGCAGCCCGCCACACGTGCGCCGCGATCGCGTAGTCGACGTCCACCACGGCGCGATCGCCGTCCTCATCGACCACCGTCGCCGACCGGAGCGCGAGGCCGATCCCCTCCGCCCGCAGGCCCGCGCGCAGCTGCGCGGCCTCCTTCTCGGCCAACGCGCGCGCCGCGCTGCCGTCCACGGTGAGGTCGAGCAGGGCCGCGGCATCCGCGCCGGCCAGCGCCTCCACGCGCGCGGCGGTGAGGGTCGCGGCAGCGATGGCCGGGTCCGGTCGCGCAACTGCGGACGATGCGACCCCCGCGGGCGATGCGGCGGGCGCAGTCGGCGAGGGCGACGCCGCTGGCGCGGTCGCGGCCAAGCCCGACGCTCCGACCTCGGGACCCCACAGCCACCACCCGCCGGCCGCCGCCACCAGACCCGCCACCGCGGCGACCCGGGCGGGGCTGCGCCGCAGGGCCCAGCGCCACGCAC
>NZ_BBLU01000030.1 GCF_000759715.1 Demequina mangrovi | reverse complement strand
TGTGATGTGTCGGGACATCGTTCATAGGTGTCTCGGGTCATCGTTCACAAAGGCCCCTCCTTCGGGAGGGGCCTTTGGTGTTTCTTGGGTTGGTAGTCGCGGGTTTGGTCGAGCGTGTGTTCGGCGATGATCTCGCCGGTGGTGCGGTCGATGACGAGGGTGTCGCGGCCGGCGATGAGGAGCACGATGCTGGCTGCCTTGTGGGCGCGGCCGATGGCCAGGTGGCGCAGTCTGCCTGCCCAGCGCACGGTGATGGTGCCGCCGGGGTCGACGATGTCGTGGCGGACTCGCCAGTGGCGTTCCAGGAGCTGGAGTGAGGGCTGGTCCTTGGGCAGCGCGGTGTAGGCCTCGGCGGGGGTGCGGCGGCTCAGGGAGCGGTGCGGGCGGTCGTGGTTGTAGATGTGGCGGAAGGCGTCCAGGAGTGCCTGGAGGTCCTCGAGCGTGATGGCCCCGGGCCGGGCGGCGAGCCAGCGTTTGAGGGTCTGGTGGAAGCGTTCGATCTTGCCCTGGGTCTGGGGGTGGCCGGGGTGGCCGTTCTTCTGGACGACACCCAGGGATGCGATGACGTGTTCGAAGTGGTTGGGGCCGCCTTTGTAGTTGGCGAACCGGGTGGTGTAGATCAGCCCGTTGTCGGTCAGTGTCGCCGCTGGTAGACCGTGTTCGCGTGCGGTGGCCAGGAACGTGTGGGTGACCTTTGGTGCGGTCACGACCGCGTGGACGCTGATGTGCAGCAGGAACCGGGAGTGGTCGTCGAGCCAGGAGATGATCTCGACCCCGGTGCCGTCGGTCAGGTGCCAGTGGGTCATGTCGGATTGCCAGCAGCCGTTGGGGGCGGCGGCTTCGAAGCGGGTCCACGACGACCGGGGGCGTTTGCGTGGCTGCGCGGTGACGCGTTCGCCGTCGCGCAGGATCCGCCAGATCGTCGACGTTGCCGGCGCCGCCACGTCCTCGCGTGCGAGCCTGTCCGCGATGGACTCAGCCCCCGCATCGAGCCCTTCGGCGCTCAGCTCGTCGCGCAGCTGCAAGATGCGTGCCCGCACCGGTGCAGGCGTGGCCTGCGGCGACGTGCGTGGGGCGCGTGAGCGCGGCTCGAGACCCGCCAGCCCATGCTCGCGATAGCGGGCCACGAGCGCGTGGACCCACCGCGTGGAGACGTTGAACCTCGCGGCGGCGTCCGCGACGGACAGCCCGCCCTCGACGACCGCCAGCACGATGACCCGGTTCTTGTCTGCATCCGCCATGACCCATCGTCGAAGCACCAGGACTGTGAACGATGTCGCGACACATCGAT
>NZ_BBLU01000031.1 GCF_000759715.1 Demequina mangrovi | reverse complement strand
GCGCACGGGTGCCGCCGGAGCCCGTCCCCGTGGGCTCCGAGCGGCTCGCCGACCTCCCGCTTCCCGTCGCGGTGCGCGGCGACGCCGTGAGCGCGCAGGCCGCGGCGCGGGCGCTCGCGCTCGGGCATGCGGCGGCCCTGCCTGCTCCCCTGGACGAGCCCTGGACCCGCTGGCTGGCTCGACGCCTCGACGAGCGCGCGGTCACGCTCACCGCGGGCGCGGCTCCCTCGGAGGCTCGCACCGTGCTCGACGTCGGGGACGGGACCGTCGCCGTCGACGGCCGCGTCGAGCCGTGGCAGCCCTCGCTGGTCTCCGCCGCCACCGCCGAGACCCTCGCACGCGCGCACGCCTCGCGCGGGCACGTCGGGCTGCCGCGCGAGGTGCGCTGGGCCGAGCTGTCGCGACCCGAGCCCTCCCCCGGTCGCCTGCTCGCCACGCTCGGGCGCGGCGACGACGGCGACGTCACGCTCGATCTCGATGCCGACGGCCCGCATCTGCTCGTCGCAGGCACCACCGGCGCGGGCAAGTCGGCGCTGCTGGAGACGCTGGTCACCGGCCTCGCGCACGATCATGCGCCGACGCGGCTCGCGATCGCGCTCATCGACCTCAAGGGCGGGGCAGGGCTCGGTGCCTGCGCCGCGCTGCCGCACAGCCGGGGGCTCCTCACGGACCTCGAGCCCTCGGCGGCGCGACGCGCGCTGCTGGGCCTCGCGCATGAGCTGCGCGCCCGCAAGGAGCTGCTGGCGAGCGCCGGGTCGACGTCCTGGACCGACCTCGGGTCCCGGGGCGGCGACGACGAGCCGCCGCCACGCCTGCTGGTGGTGATCGACGAGTTCCAGGAGCTGGGCGGGATGGACCCCGGATTCCTTCCGGAGCTCGCGCGGCTCGCGGCTCAGGGACGGTCGCTCGGGATGCACCTGGTGCTCGCGACGCAGCGGCCCGCGGGGGTGGTCACCCCGGACATCCGCGCGAACGTCGCGACGGTGATCGCGCTGCGCACCGCGAGCGCGGCCGAGTCCCAGGACCTGCTGGGCGACGCGAGCGCGGCGGCGCTGCCCGCCGATGCACCCGGCCGCGCCATCGTCGCGACCGGGACCGTCCGGCGCACGATGCAAGCGGCGCTGCCGCTCGCGCAGCGCCGGGCGCCGGCCCGGAAGCGCGGCGCCTCGGGCTCCCCGGGGCCGTCG
>NZ_BBLU01000032.1 GCF_000759715.1 Demequina mangrovi | reverse complement strand
TCGCGAGGGTGTGGCCGTCGTCGGTGGTGATGATCGTGGTGTCGCGGCCGTGGATGAGGGCGATGATCTCGGTGCGGGCGTGGGCGCGGCCGATGCCGAGGTGGAGCAGTCGTCCGCTGTGGCGGATGGTGATCTTGCCGTCGGCGTCGACGGTGTCGTAGCGCACGCGCCAGGTGTCGACTCCGGCGGCGCCCGTCGGGCTTGCCTTGGGGATGCGGGTGTAGGCCGTGGCGGGCGTGGCACGGCCCAGGGCCCGGTGGGGTCGGACGTTGTTGTAGTGGTCACGGAAGGCGTCGAGGACGGCCTGGAGCTCGTCGATCATGGTGACGTCGCGGGCGTCGAGGTGTCTCTTCAGGGTCTGCCACAGGCGTTCGATCTTGCCCTGGGTGGTGGGTTTGAATGGCTTGCCGTTCTTCTGGGTGATGCCCAGGTCGGCCAGGAGGGTCTCGAACGCGTTGCCGCCGCCGTCGCCGCGTCCACGGCCCCCGCGGGCCAGGCGGGTGGTGTAGACCATGCCGTTGTCCGTCAGGGTCGCGCACGGGTGGCCGTGCTCGAGGGCGGCTTGCGTGAACGTGCTCGTCACGGTGCGGGCCGTGACGCGCGGGTGCGCGGACAGATGGAGCAGGTAGCGGGAGTGGTCGTCGAGCCAGCCGATGACCTCGATGTCGGTGCCGTCGGCCAGGCGGACGTGGGTGAAGTCGGACTGCCACAGCTCGTTGGGGCGGTCCGCGGCGAAGCGCAGCCACGACGAGCGTGGACGTTTCTGCGGCTGTGGGGTGACGCGACCGCCGGCGGTGAGGATCCGCCACACGGTGGTGCGGGAGATCGTCACGTGCTCACGCGCCAGCAGCGTCGCGATGGTGTCCGCGCCGGCGTCGTGACCGCCCGCGATCAGCGCGTCCCGCAACGCCAGCACGCGGACGCGGACGTCGTCGGGCGTGCGTCCCGGCGACGAGCGTGGTCGCCGTGAGCGTGGCGCGAAGGCGCTGTCGCCCTCGGCCAGCCACCGCTGGTGCAGCTTGTGCACCAGCG
>NZ_BBLU01000033.1 GCF_000759715.1 Demequina mangrovi | reverse complement strand
GCACCGTCGCGGGCGCGCAGGGCGGCTCGGCGACCGGCGGCTCGCAGAAGTCGGGCGGACGTTCGCAGGGTCGGTCGGGCGCGTCGCAGGGCGGGTCCCAGGCCGGCTCCCAGGGCGGTTCGCAGCCGCGGGGCGGCTCGGCCGGTCGCGCGAGCGGGTCGACCTCCGGCGGCGCAGCGGCGTTCTCCGCGCGTGGCGGCTCCGGCGGCCGCCGCCGGTCGCGCTGACGGTGCGAACCGTACGTTTGGTACGCGGCCTTGTCCCAGGTATCACCCTGATATAGCCTGCAATGGTGTCAATCGCGGACGCAGCTGGGGGGCGCTCCGCGGGAGGGCGGCGCCTCGCCGAGGCGGACCTCCCCGGGGTGTATTCGTCGCGCCCCGGCGCGGATCCCCTCAAGGCGCAGCAGTTCTGGGCGGGAGCGCCGGCGGCCCCGACCGAGGAGCCCTCGATCGCGGCGCGTCCGGCCGCGGCGCAGCCTCGCGCCGCCATCACCCCTGACGTCCCGGCGCCGGTGGACCCCGCCGAGCTGCTGCGGCGGCTCGCGGAGCTCGCGGTGGCCGAGGCGAGCACCGAGGTGCGCGTGGAGCCGGATCCGGCGTCGCGCGCGCCGCTGCCGCGCCGGTCGGACGCCCGCGGCGGC